>CAWFIB010000018.1:0-31190 GCA_963815775.1 uncultured Acidobacteriaceae bacterium
CATTGCTGCAGAACAGCGAAGTGGACTTCATCGACTTTGCCAAGGATGAATCGACACTGTTCTTCCGCATCGGCGATCGGCTGCTGACCTCACGGCAGTTGACCGGGCAGTTCCCCAACTATGAAGCCGTGCTGCCGCGCGAGAACACTAAGTCGGTCATCGTACACGGGGATGAGTTGAACACGGCGCTGCAACGCGTGGCGCAGTTCGCCGATGAGCGTTCGCGGGCCATCCGCCTGAAGCTGGACAAGAACGAGATCAAGATTTCGTCGTCCTCGACCGACGCCGGCGAGTCGGAAGACTCGATCGAAACCGCCTACACCGCCGATCCCATGACCATCGGCTTCAACTCGGAGTACCTGATCGACTTCCTGAAGGCCTCAAGCGCGGGCGATGTGCGGCTGGAGTTCAAGGATGCCCAGTCGGCCGGCCAGATGCGCCCCGAGGAGGGCGACGACGGCTTCAAATACCGCTACGTCGTGATGCCGATGAGGATCTGAAAAGGAGGATCGAGTCCCCCGCTCCTAGCTACCAGCTAAAGTCAAGGCCCATGAAGCAGGTTCTTCGCTTCGCTCAGGATGACACGTAGAAGTGATCTAACTGACGGCTGATAGCCGAGAGCTGATAGCTCCTTCACCCGTTCGGCCTCACGTACTTCGTCTTGCTGTTGGTCTTGAGCTTGAAGTACTCGCCGTTGATCTTCTTGTTGAGCTGGATGTCGCTATAGGTGGCCAGGCGGTAATCGCCAGAGGGCTCCTGGAACCTCTGCTGTAAGCTCACGCCGCGCGTGGGATCGATCCACAGCGTGATGGTGGAGAACATGTTGCGGACCTTCTGCGATTTGGGCGTCAGCTCCAGCTTGCCGGTGCTTACGCCCTGGACTTCTTCCATGCCGTCGAACTTCACATCGAAGGACTTCTCCAGGTCCTTGCCGCTGCCACCGAAGCCGAGCACGAGAAAGGTCTCGAAGTCGGCCTTGTTCTTGCCCGCGTCATACTCGGTCACCTGCTCGACCCTGGGGACATAGACCTTCACGATGCCCTCAGTGAAGAGCACGTACTTCCGGTCGGGTGAAGTGATGTCGGCGGCCATCTGCACGTCGTCGCCCTGGCGGCGGAAGTACATCATGCCCTTCTGCAGATCATGCTCGTCGACGACCTTCTGATACTGGTCCCAGACGAATTCGGTTTGGGCGCTGTGGAAGTCGGCGGCGGCGCGATCCATGGAGCCGAGAATGGCTTCCAGATTTTGAGCGTGCGCGGCCGAGGCCAGCAGCAATCCAACAATGGCGATAGCGAGTTTGTGGTTCATTCGCATTACTTGAGAAGTTAACACGGCGGCGCAGCCCAGGTTGCACTCAGGCGCAAATGGCGGCGATCAGCGATGGGCCCAAACCTGATAAGCGACGATTTTCTTTTTGCCGTCGCGCACTGCCTGATAGCGGTCGATGGTGAGCTCACCGGAGATGGGTTCCAGCACGCGCAACAGCGACTGCCGGATCTCCTGGTCGCTTCCTGTCTGCACCGCGTCAGCGTCCACCTTGTACACGAACCCGCTGCCTTCCGGCCTGACAACCACTTCGGTTTGATGCGGCGAGCGCACGGCCGGCTTGTCGCCGAAATTGACCGCCAGCGGGGCCAGAAATATGAAGGCCAGGATCAGCGTGACCATGATGTCGTAGCGCACGCTGCCGCGGGGAGAGGTCCACCACAGGTAGCTGCCCAGGGTTTGAGAGAGCTTGCTCATGTTTGCATCAAGTGTAGAGAGCGGCGGTTAGCAGCGCAAGAAAACGGGAACCGCTATTCGCGATTGGCTCTTCGCGGTTCGCCAGACCGCCCTTCAACGCTAAGCATCGCCGTCTGGCGAAAGCGAAAGGCGAAGAGCGAAAAGCGGCTTTTCTCACACCCGCAACTCCACCACGGTGGCCCCGGCGCCTCCTTCGTTTTGCGGGGGCTCGGAGACCGCGGCAACGTGCGGATGCTGTTGCAGGAACTGGCGGATCGCCTTGCGCAGGATGCCCATGCCGCTGCCGTGCACGATGCGCACGCGGATGGCCCCGGCGAGAAATGCACGATCGACGAACTTTTCCACTGCGCTGGTGGCATCGTCCACGTTTTGCCCAATGACGTTGATTTCGGTCGGCACACCCTCGTCCTCGTGCGCCAGCGCCACGTTGATACCGCGCGCCCGGGCTGCCGAAACCGGATCGGCGCCGACACGCACTATGACGTCGGCTATGTCATCGCGCGCAACTTTCATCTTCATCGGGCCGACCGCCACCTCGAAGGAATCGTCGTCGAAATGGCGCGTCACCTTGCCGTCACGGCCCAGCGACTTGAGCCGCACGGTGTCGCCGACCGAGACCTGTTGCACCACATGCGGAGCGGCATGACGGTCACCGGCATCGGAGCCGGTGGTATGGGCGACGACCGTCGAATCGAACTGCTCGCGGAACTCACGCCGCATTTTGGCGATGCGGCGCTCGGCGTCCTTCGACAGCTTCAACGCCTGGGCGCGGTCCTGCACGGCGTTCACCGTCTCCCGCGCACGATATTCGAAGTCCCGCAAGACGCTCTCCAGCTTTTTCTCCAGCTCGCGGACCTTCTCACGCTGCTCCTTCTTGCCTTCGGCGGTAAGGTGATTGCGCTCGCGGGCCAGCTCCTGCTCGCGGCTGCGAAGCTCGACGCGTTCATGGTCGATCTCGCGCAGGTCGGAGTGCAGCTGGTCGAGAAAGCGCGCCACATCCTGCGCCTGCGAGGTGAGCCGCTGGCGAGCACCGGCGACGATTTGGTCATTCAGGCCGATCTGCTGCGCGATGTTGATGCCCGCCGACGCCCCAGGCACGCCCATACGCAGCTCGTAGGTTGGGGCCAGCGTGCGCTCGTCAAAGCCGACGGCAGCATTCAGCACGCCCGGAGTGTTTGCGGCGTAGACCTTCAGCGCAGTGTGGTGAGTCGAGACGATGCTCAGGCATCCGCGGCCGCGGAAGTAATCGGCAATGGCGACCGCCAAAGCTGCGCCTTCTTCCGGATCGGTGGCTGAGCCCAGCTCATCGAGCAGCACCAGCGAGCTTCGGTGGCGGCCTGCGAGATGCGATTGATTTTGGTGACATGCGCGGAAAACGTCGACAGGTTCTGCTCAATCGACTGGTAATCGCCGATGTCGGCGAAGACACCGTCGAGGACCGGCAACTCCGCGCGCTCGGCGGGTACAGGCACGCCGGCCTGGGCCATTAAGGCCAGCAACCCAATGGTCTTCAGGGCGACGGTCTTGCCGCCGGTGTTCGGGCCGCTGATGACCACCTGGCGGTGCCGGCCGTCGATCTCGACGGTGATGGGAACCACGGCGCCGCCCTTCGGCTTGAGGGTGCGCTCCAGCAGCGGATGCCGGGCCTTGAGGAGGATGAGCGAATCGCGCTCGTCGGCTGCTTCAGCCTGGTCGTGCGCTTCCGGAAAGCTCACGGCAACGCAGTCATACTCCTGCGCGAACCGCGCCTTGGCGAACTGGAGTTCCAGCTCGCTCATGATGTCCACCGCGGCCGCGAGCGAGGCAGCATACTCGCCGATGCGGCGGGTCATCTCCAGCAGGATGCGGTGGATCTCGGCCAGCTCTTCATCGTTGAGCCGCACCAGCTCGTTGTTCTGCTCAATGGTCTCCAGCGGCTCCATGAAGACGGTCTGCCCGCTGGAGGAGGCCCCGTGCGCCACCCCCTGCACGCGCCGGCGCTGCTCGGTCTTTACCGGGATGACGAAGCGGTCGCCGCGGATGGTGACCAGCTCATCCTGTACCGCACCGCCTTCGGAAAGGCGGCGTAGATAAGAGCGCAGCGACTCCTGAATGGAGCGCTTCTGTTTTTCGATTTCGCGCCGGATGCGGGCAAGTTCAGGAGAAGCGCGGTCGTCGAGTGTGCCGTCGGGCAGAATCTTGTTGCCAAAGTAACGCAGCAGCGGAGCGAAGTCGGCCAGCTCCTGCGAGAGCGCGGTCACCTCGTGCCAGTTGTCTTTGATGTGCACCGTGGGATGCAAGGCGATCTCGCGCCACTCGGCTGCGCGATCGGCGAGCAAAAGGACCTCGCGGACCTCGGACAATTCCAGCACCGCGCCACCGATGCGTGACTTGTCGATCAGCAGACCCGGGTCGAGCAGCCCGTGAAAGTCGAAGCGGCCGCCGGTGCGCAGGTATCCGCGCAGCTCTTGGGTGAGCCGCTGCTGCCGCTCGATCCAACCGCGATCCTGTGCCGGGGCGAGCGCCAATACCCACTCGCGTCCCAGCGGCGATGCGGTGTAGCCCGCGAGCATCTGGCGAAACTCATCGAATTCCAGCACGCGTTCGCTGGTGTGCGGCAGAGGTGAAGGTGAGGGCATGGACATAGTCATCGTAATCGAGAAGAAAGCTGCCAGCCACCAGCGATCAGCTTTCGGCCGCCAGTCCATCAACGGCGGATTGACGCGGACAAACGCGGAAAGGCAGAAACGAGAGCCACGGATCGCACGGATTGGAGTCGGGCTTCAAGAAAGAGAGGCGAATCGGCGACGCCTTCCGCCCTCGACTGATAGCTGACGGCTGATAGCTGGCGGCTTCTTCAGCCTGCTGAAAAACTCAGGATATTAAAGCGCTCGCGGGCTGAAGCCCCCACGCGATGTCTAAAATAAAGGGGTTGCAGACGGCGCAGCTGAAGCTGCGCCCCTTCAAAACGCCGCTCCACAGAGTTTTTCAGCAGCCTGTTCTTGTTGTAACCCTGCTTTCACGCCCGGGGTGCAGACTACCCACGGGGCTGGCTGTGCGGATACACTGTTCCCCGAGCAAACACTACATCTCGTCATCGTCATACAGGGGAGCGCATGTCTCATCAATTGTCCGACGCATTGGTCTTCTTTGGCGCCACAGGAGACCTCGCCTACAAGAAGATCTTCCCGTCGCTGCACAACATGGTGAGGCGCAACGCGCTGGACGTGCCCGTCATCGGCGTGGCGAAGTCAGGCTGGACGGTCGAGCAGCTCCACGAGCGCGCCAGAGACAGCATTATGAAAGCCGGCGGTGCGGTGGACGACGACGCCTTCAAGAAGCTGTGCGAGTTGTTGCAATACATCGACGGCGACTACAAGGACGAAAAGACCTACCAGGCGATCCGCACCAAGTTGGGTGATGCACAACTACCCACCCACTATCTGGCGATCCCGCCCAGTATGTTTCCCGTGGTGGTGCAGGGGCTGGGAAAGTCGGGCGCCGCCAAGAATGCCCGGGTCATTGTCGAAAAGCCGTTTGGGCGCGACCTGCTCTCAGCACGCAAGCTCAACGAGACGCTGCACCAGGTCTTTCCTGAAGACTGCATCTACCGCATCGATCACTATCTGGGAAAAGAGGCGGTGGAAAACCTGCTGATCTTCCGCTTTGCCAACAGCTTCCTCGAGCCGATCTGGAACCGCAACTACGTTCACAGCGTGCAGATCACCATGGCGGAGTCGTTTGGGGTCGAGGGCCGCGGCAAATTTTACGAGGAGGCAGGCGCCATCCGCGACGTGGTGCAGAACCACATGCTGCAAGTTGTGGCGTTTCTCGCCATAGAGCCGCCCACCAGCATGTATGTCGACTCGGTGCGCGACGAGCAGGTGAAGATCTTCCGCAGCATTCCGCCGCTGAGCCCGGCCAATATCATTCGCGGGCAATTTCGCGGATATCGTGACGAGCCGGGTGTCTCGCCGCATTCTGACGTCGAAACCTTCGCTGCCCTGCGCCTGGAGGTCGACTCCTGGCGCTGGTCGGGCGTGCCATTCCTCATCCGGGCGGGCAAGCGGCTGCCTACAACCGCAACCGAGGTTTACATCAAGCTGCGCAAGCCGCCGCTGGCCAAAGGCGGTCCGGAGGGGCGGAACTACTTCCGCTTCCGCCTGGGGCCCGACATCGAGATCAACATCGGCAGCCGCGTGAAGCGCCCGGGGCCGCTGATGGTGCCTATGCCGGTCGAGCTCTCAGCCGTGAAATACAGTTCCACCGACGAGATGGAAGCTTACGAGCGCTTGCTCACCGACGCGATGAAAGGCGATCCCGAGCTGTTCGTGCGGCAGGACGCGGTGGAGACCGCGTGGGCCATCGTCGATCCCATCCTGGGCGATTGCTGCCCGGTGGAGACGTACGAGCCGGGAAGCTGGGGGCCGCCGGACGCTCGCGAGCTGGCGGCAGACATAGGCGGCTGGCACGACCCGGAGTGATCGTATCCGCCTCAGCAGTGCGCGACCCGCGACTCGGAACGAGCGCAAACAATATGAAGAAGCAGACTAAAACAAACGCGCGGCGGCCCAGCCGTATGCGTCCGGAATACGATTTCAGCAGAGGCGTCCGCGGTAAACATGCGCTCCGGTATTCATCCGGCAGCAATGTTGTTGTCCTGGCACCCGACGTCGCCAGGCAATTTCCCACAGCGGACGAGGTGAACGAAACGTTACGCGCGGTCGCCAAGTTGATTGAACGCAAGAGAAGCCGCACGAGATCTGAAACAACCTAATGATTCGGACGTGTGGGCGACACGTACGCGTTACCCGCGACAACGAACCGTAGCGGCTCGCGAACCGCTTTCGTGATGCCAATTCGTGGCGTGGCAATGATCTTTTCCGGCCGATAGCCATCGTCGGCAAACCACAAATCCGACCGCCGGGAGGCCATATCCTTCGCGTTATCGCGCTCGCGGGTGATGCCCAGCGCCTGCGACATCCTTCCCGGACCGGTGGCGATCAGGCGGAGTTGCGACGGCCGAGGTGGCGAAGACAGCGCCAGCCCACGCGCCTCGGCCATCGCGTCGATTCCTGCAACCGGCTCCATCGCTCGTAGCAGCACGCCTTCCGCATGTCCTTCCGCCATACACGAGACGTTGAGGCAGTAGTGATTTCCGTAGATGAAGTACACGTAGGCGTGTCCCGGCGGCCCGAACAGCACGGCATTGCGCGGCGTGCGGCCGGCGTAGGCGTGGGCTGCCGGATCGGCGGCCCCCAGGTACGCTTCGTCTTCCACGATGCGGCCCGCCAGCAAGTTTCGGCCCTCGCGGCGAACCAGCAGCTTGCCTAACAACTCGCGGGCAACCGTTACCGGATCGCGGTCATAGAACGAGCGGGGAAGGATAACTGCATCGCGAAGCTGGCGGACTTGCGACAGTCTCGCGCGGGATTCTTCGCTGTCCGTTGCGGAAGGGAAGGGATAACGTTTGCCGCTCACTCTTTGACGGATACCATGCGCAGGCGTTTGTAGTCGAGCACCCAGCGACCATCAGAGAAGAGCCTGGGCCTGGCCAGTTCTTCCACTCGCCGAATAGCCCGAATACGCTGCTCGTGTGGGAGGGGATCCAGGGCGAAGCCGCCGAACATCTGCAGCCAGTTGGCTAGGCCGCCCCCGGCCCCGTCCAGCGGTGTTGGCCTGTCATAGCGCACGGCGAAGTCCACCCGCAAGCCATTCGACTCCAGAAGATGAGCAGAGTAGCCAAGTTTCGGAAAATGCCATGGTAGAAGCTTGCCCGGATCTTCGATCCCCAACTCATTCAGCGCTTGCTGGGTGGCTTCCAAAACCACCTGGAGATTTCCGTGTCCGCCCATCTCGAACACGAACCGCCCGCCTTGCTTCAGCGACCGCGCGATCGAAGCAATTGCCCGCTCCTGATCGGTTACCCAGTGCAACGCTGCATTGGAAAACACTGCGTCGAATTCATTCACGAAGGGCAGGGCCGCGGCGTCACACAGTTCAAACCGTAGCTGGGGGAAGTTGTTGCGGGCTGCTGCAATCATCTCCGGCGAGGCGTCGATTCCTACGACGTCCGCCCGTGCCTCGGCAATCTCTTGGGTGAGCTGTGCGGTGCCGCAGCCCACGTCCAGAATGCGCTCGCCCGGCTTCGGCGCCAGAAGCTGCACCAGATCGCGGCCGTACTCCCATGCCCAGGAATGGCTCGCCTGATACAGATCGGGATTCCACTGCTGTTGAGCCGAGCTCCTCATGAACTCCTTCGAGGCGTGCGGTTCAGTCCCATCAGGACTGGCATCCCTGTAGAATTAGAGATTCGCCTTATGAACAAGATGATTCTAGCCAACCTGGCGCACCGTCCGTTCCGCGCGCTGATCGGTGTGTTTGCCGTGGCGGTAGAAGTTACGCTGATTCTGCTGATCGTCGGCATCATGCTGGGGATGCTGACGGATACCAGCAACCGCCAGGCCGGCATCGGAGCCGACATCCTGGTGCAGCCTCCGGGCGCATCCCTGTTCGTGGGCGTCAGCGGAGCGCCGGTGTCGGAGAAAGTTGCGGACAAGCTTCGCGAGCTCCCCCATGTTGCCGCGGTGGCGCCGGTGGCGGCACAGCTGACCACTACAGGCTACGTTTCGGTCATCGACGGCATCGACCTGAAATCCTTTGAAGCTGTGGGTGGACCGCTGGATTACCTTGCGGGAGGCCCCTTCCAGGGTCCATACGACATCATCGTCGATGATCTCGAGGCCGGGGCAAAGCACCTCAAAGTGGGCGGCAAGGTCGAGCTCCTGAACCACGAATTCCGCGTGTCGGGTATTGTGGAGCACGGCCGCGGCGCACGCCAGTTCATCCCGATTGCGACCCTGCAGGACCTCATTGGCGCCAAAGGCAAGGCTTCAATCTTCTACGTCAAGCTGGACAATCCCAACAATGCCGATCTGGTGGTGAAGGAGATCAAGAGCGTTCCCGGCATGGAGCAATACGTCGTCCACTCGCTGAGGGAATATCTCACCCTGATGAGTTCCAACAGCATTCCCGGCCTGACCACGGTGATTCGCGTGGTGATCGGGATCGCGATGACCATCGGCTTTATCGTCATCTTCCAGGCAATGTATGCGGCGGTGATGGAGCGGACGCGCGAAATCGGCATTCTGAAATCGCTAGGCGCGGGCAAGCTCTACATCGTGAATGCGATCCTTCGCGAGACGTTGATGATTGCGGTCGGCGGAATCATTCTGGGGATTGTGATGAGCTACGCGGCGAAGGCCGGATTGCGGGCAAACTTCCGCACCCTGCCCTTGATGATCACCGAGGCGTGGCTGGTGCGCGCAACCATCATCGCGATTGTGGGCGCGCTGCTGGGGGCGCTGTACCCGGCGCTGAAGGCAGCGCAGAAAGACCCCATCGACGCGCTGGCGTACGAGTAGGGCTGGCAGCTACTTCGGCTGCGCCTCCGGCAGCTGCGAAGCCCCCGTCGCGGGCGAGCCCTGAGGCTGCGGGTTGTTCTTCACCTTGTCGGAGTTCTTGATGAACAGCACCGCCTTCCAGATGTCGTCGTCGGTCAGCTGGCCATCCCATCCCGGCATTCCAGTAAAGCGGATGCCATATTTCGCCACGTAGAAGAAGTTCGCGTCAGGGTCGTCCGGGGTGCGCGTCATCAATTGCGGCACTGGCGGATAGAACCTGGTGCGCATCGGCGAGATGGTCTGCTTGAGGCTGCCGTGGCAGAACGAGCAGTTGTCGTCGTAGACCTTCTGGCCGGCCATAAGGTTTTCCATCGTCGGCTGGAAGGGATTGTCCTGTTTGGGCGCATGCCCTTCCACCCACGCATCGACCGACTGATTGGCGACCCTGCGTTCCAGCGTGGTGGGATGGTTCCCCGCAGCCCGCATGTCGAAATGGCCGGTAGTGGCGTAAAAGTATGCGCCGCCAAAAAGTACCAGCAGCGTGATGACGACTCCCAGGATGAATCCGCGCATGTGTCTCCTTGGATAGGCTGAAGTTGCTTTGCTTCAGCCAGTAAGAATAAACCATGCTGCCGCAAACAGACCGCTCCGGAGTTTAAGGTATGAACACATTGCAAGGGGCGCTGTCTCGGTGCGGGCGCCGATTTAGCCGAAAGATGCGCTAGCGTGACTGAAACAAGCTGACGGCGGCTGGCCGCTCAGTAATTCTTCAGGCGCCGTGCCTCGCGCACTATGTCGGCAACCTTGGGCAGAAACGCCTCTTCCAGTGGCGGCGAGAACGGTACCGGCGAGTCGGCGGATGCGATACGCACGATGGGAGCGTCAAGCGCGTCGAAGCACTCCTCGTTGATGATGGCCGCGACTTCGCCGGCGATGCCGCCTGTCTTGGTGTCTTCGTGCAGCACGATTACGCGATTCGTCTTCTCGACCGCGTTGCGGATGGCTTCGCGGTCGAGCGGCAGTACCGTGCGCAAGTCGACGACCTCCAGCTCGATGCCCTCTTTCGCGAGTATTTCCGCGGCTTCAAGTGCGACGTAGACCATGGCCGCATAGGTGATAACGCTCACGTCTCCGCCTTGCCGCACCACCCGCGCCTTGCCGATGGGAACGGTGTAATCCTCCGCGGGCAGCTCCTCCTTGATTCGCCGGTAAAGAAATTTGTGCTCGAAGAAGAGCACAGGATTGTTGTCGCGGATCGCCGACTTGATCAATCCCTTGGCATCGTAGGCGCTTGCCGGACAGATGACTTTGAGCCCCGGCGTGTGTGCGAAATACGTTTCAGGATTCTGCGAGTGAAACGGCCCGCCATGCACGCCTCCGCCGGAAGGGCCGCGCAACACCACAGGTACCGGCGCGCCCCAGCGAAAATGCGCCTTGGCCAGCAGATTATTGATCTGGTTAAAGGCGCAACTGATGAAGTCCATGAACTGGAACTCGGCGACCGGCCGCATTCCAGTGAGCGCGGCGCCAAAGCTGGCGTTCACGATGGCCATCTCGGAGATGGGTGTATCGACCACGCGCTCGGGGCCAAAACGGTTGATCAGCCCTTCGGTAACTTTGAAGGCGCCGCCGTACACGCCGATGTCCTCGCCAATGCAGAACACGGCCGGGTCGCGCTCCATCTCTTCCCAGATTCCCTGGCGAATGGCTTCCAGATAGGTGACAGGTGGCATAGAATTCACAACGCGAAACTAAAGTTAGCTGCATACTCCGGATTCGGCTTTGAAGGGGCACGGCTTCAGCCGTGCCGCAGAAAGCCTAATAATGCGGGCTTTAGCCGCCGAGGAGCTTCGTTGCTCGCCCAAGATCAAGTAAGAAGGCTCATAAACCCGCGCCATGCCCTGATACACAGCCCTCTCACTTCAAATGCACCGCCGCGTCTTCCTTCCTGGTCGCGGCACTCGTGTCCCGCAATTTCGCTGTGACCGGCCCGTATTTGGGATGGATGTGGTGGCACCCATCATCGCAATACACGCCTTGATGCCCCTTGTCCGTCTCGGGATCGGGCATCGCTGAAGCGACGGCAGCATCGCGATCGGCCTCGAGTTCCCGCTCCACGTCCTCGATCAGCTTGTCGTTATCCGCGTTGCTCAGCCACTTCTTCTCATGGATGAGATAGTTTTCGAATCGCGCAATGGGATCGCGCGCGCGCCAATACTCGAAGAGCTTCTGCGGAACGTACTGCGCCGCATCGTGGATGGCGTGGCCCTTCATGCGCATCATCTTGGCCTCGATCAGCGTTGGACCTTGGCCACGCCGCGCGCGCTCGCAGGCCTCATGCGTCGCGTCATAGACCTGGCAGGGATCGGTCCCGTCGACGATCACGCCGGGGATGCCGTAGGCAATCGCCCGCTCCGCCAAATCGCGCACGCAAAACTGCATGTCGCTGGGGGTCGAGTATCCCCAAAGGTTGTTCTCGACGATCAGTACCAGGCCCAGCTTCTGGACGGCGGCAAAGTTCAGGCTCTCGTAGGTCACGCCGGTGGACTGTCCGCCATCGCCGACATACGTTAGCCCGACCACGTTCTTGCCCTGCAGCCGCGCGCCAAGACAGACACCGGCCATTATGCCGATCAGCTCGCCCAGCATGGAAATGGGCGCGCACACATTGCGCCGCTGCCAGTCACCGAAGTGCGAAGAGGCATCGCGCCCAAACGTCGGCGAATCGGCCTTGGCCATGTACTGCCGCATGATGTCGCGCGCACTGAAGCCGCGCACCAGCATCGCACCCTGGTTGCGGATCATCGGCCCCAACCAGTCGTCGGGCCCGAGCGCATATGCCGAGGCGCATGAGCAGCCCTCCTGTCCCAGCCCAAAGTAGACGCCGCCGACCACTTTGCCCTGCTTGTAGAGGTTCTCCAGCGCCGTCTCCATGCGGCGGTTGAGCAGCATCCAGCGGTAGATGGCGATCGACTGCTCGCGTGAGAGGTATTTCGACTCGCGGATCGGTGGCGGCGCAGCGCTCAGGTCGCCTTCAACGCGATACTCAATGTTGGCGCCCTCGCCGCTCATGTAGATACGGAACTCCGGGCGTTCCAGGCGGTAGTCGGGAATTTCGTAGGTGCGCGACGCCGCGGCGCGTGAGCCATCCGACTTCTGTAGCTGAGCCGTCGTGTTAGGAGTGGTCCGGGCCTTCGCCATGGGGACCTTGGACTGCTTCTTTTTGGAAGCACTGGTCGGGGCGCTCTTCTTGTGGGCCATAGCTGCAGAGGCAACAATAATTGCTTTGCGCGGATCGAGGCAAGTTGGCGAGTGGGAGGCTTGCCACGGAGGCCAAAGAGAATCTCACCACCGAGACCGGAGACACGGAGGATAGGGGAGTCTGCTTGCATCCTTCCAAAGTCCCAAGACTCTTACGACCTGATAAGTTTTCGTTCGGAAGCGATTTGAGATGTTACTTCCCTGTTTCTCCGTGCCTCGGCGCCTCTGTGGTGAAATCGAGCTGTTTTTCTAAGCCTTCTCCCCACCCTCGGGGCCGTAGAAGAAGACCCAAGTTGCGAAATCGTCGCTGAAATCGACAAAGCGGTGCTCGACTCCGGCGGACACGAACAGCACATCACCGGGGCTGACCTTTTGCTCTGCAACGTGCTCGTGGCGGAAGGTGCCCGTCCCGCTCGCAATTACATACACCTCGTCGCGAGCATGAGGGGTTTGCGCATCGCGCCCCTGCGGGGCGTATAGCTCGACGGTCAGCGTACCGTGCTTGAAAAGCTCGACGAAGCGCTTGCCATCGGGCGTGGGCAACAGTTTCAGGCCGTCGGCAATCGTGAAGTGGCCTTCCATGAGATTCCCTCGAAAATGGCCCTGGCTCGTCGTGCAGCCCCAATCCAGCTACGCGCCCTTGGGCCGCCATATCCCCAGGATTAGCCCCATCAGAGCACAACCTGCCAAAGGGGCGCCGCTGGAGATGGCGATGAACTGCCAGGGACGAAGCTCGAAGTGCAACTCGGTCAGCATGGCCAGCGCAGCCACCAGTCCCACCAGCGAGCCGACGCGGAAGCCGCGGACCAGGCCCCATGCTCCGCCTAGGGTCAGAACGCGGGCAATGATGAAGGCGAGGAGCAAATTGCAGACCAGCGCGATGACGTAGGGAACGAAGTTGGGATGAGCTTTATAGACGGCAATCTCTTCCGCGCTCAGGCCCAAGCCTGTCTGCCACTGCTGGGAAAACATGGTGAACCACCCTGCCTGGAACAGCCAATACACCACTCCCGAGACGCCGACTGCGGCCCAGTTCACGCGCATGGATTGCCCTCCATGGGTTTCGCTTGGACGATACCGCGCGTTCGATAATTGCGCAACGGGTTTTGTGGATTCACCACCTGCGGAGCTAACCACAGGGGCACAGAGACACAGAGCAAGAATGGATCGGATACTCTCGTGACGCTCTCAACGCTTTGCTTTCAAAGCCGCCACGTCGGGCACAACCTTGGTTGCGTCGTGCTCCACCCGTCTACAGGAATCTCATTCCTCTATGCCGGGAAAATGTCGTAGACATAATCGTGAGCAGCCAGGGCGGCGGGCTTCATGGTTCCGGCCTGAACCCGCTTTACGACTTCCTCACGTGAGAGACCGAAGATGGCATCGAGCACTTGTTTGCGCTCCTCTTCGCTCGCCTCAGCCAGCACAAACAGCACGCGAGCGCTGTGCTGGATGTAGTTAGGCGATAGCAGTTGGCGCCGCAGAAGCTCCATGATGACCGGGGCCTTAGAGCGGTCGAAGCGGCCGGGATCACCGGTGCGGTCAAGTTCGGCGAAGAATTGCGCTGTCCACTCGTTGTGATAGTCCCAGACCTTCTGGAAGAGGTCGCGGGTGAAGCGGGTCCCCGCCTTTATCGCTTCCGTGCCTGGCGCCAGCACCATGCCATCTTCGGTGAGCTTGGCTCGCTGCAAGTAGCCGTCCCTGGTGATGACGGCCTGGTGATAGGCCAGCGTCCACAGCCACGACACGTCGATGCGGTAAGTGGCGAGATCGTTCATGAAGCGCTGCTTCAACTCGTAGTCGTCGATGGCTGCGGCAAAGTTTCCGTTCAGGATCTGGAAGCCGTAATTGGCCGCCATGTAGAAGGCGTGCTGTATGTGCTCAATGGTGACGTCACCTTTAGGCACGCTGTAGATGGCGTCCCACAGCTCCTGGCTGAGGAGCTTCTCCGGCGCATCCAGCGATTCCTTGCGAATCACGGCCGGCGTGATTTGTCCTGCGGCATTCAGCAAGCCGCGCGATTGCAGCAGGGCGCGCTCGGATTCCACGAGCCCGCTCGCAACACTCGGCACAGCTTGGCCGTTCGCGTCTTCTGTCTCGCGAGGAGCGTCGAGCATGGCTTGCAGCTCCGCCAGAGGAACCCGCAACGGGCCATTGCCGGCCGCGACGTACGCGGCCTCCGGACTGGCCACCCAACTCTGGCGATAAGTGTCGTAAAGCTTGCCCTTCACGCGACCGGCGAGAATGTCGGCAAGTGTGACCTGCTCTGCGACAAGGCCTTGCGGCACGAACATCAGACCCAGTAGCCGCTCCCTCAGCTTGTCGATGACCACGGCGCGCATGGCGACGGGGTTGTAGCGGGAACGGCCGTAGACATCGCCCGGCTGATACATCATGACCGCGGCCATTCCGCCGATGGGTCCTCCCTGGGTGAGCTCGCCGTTCTTCATGCCCGCCATCAGGATGGTCAGCGCGTTGTAGCGCTGGTAGGCGATCATATTTGGAGCTGCCATCCCAATCGTTTGCGGATCCGGGAAGATACCCTGCGGATCGTTCTTCCACATCTCGATGAGGCTGCCGAGATAGTCCCAGCGGCCGACATTGGTCCCCAGCAATCGCCGGCGGAACGTCCATGCGATTGCAGGCAGATAACGGCCGCCATTGCCCTCTTCGTAGAGGATCTTGATCTTGAACGTCCCGGCGGGAACGCCGATGATGCTTTCCACGCTGGCGAGGAGCCTTTCCACGATGAGTGCTTCGCACGGTGTCTGCATCTTCGGGATGTAGAAGTAGATCCCGGTCCCGAGGCGCTTCAGCGCGTCGTAGTTGTTGAGCACCCAAAGGGTCACCAGCGCGATCAGACCGGGAACGGGTTCACCGTCCACGGTGATGTGCTCATACACGATGTGAATGCTGGGTGGACGGACCAGGCGAGTGGGCCATTTGTCTGGAGGCCGGTCGATCTTGTAGGAGCGAGTCTTGGTTTTCTTTACCACGTGGTGGGACTTGTTGCTCCAGACACCCTGGAAGACTTCCTGGGCATTCTGCAGGGCCGCAAATGTCGCGACCTGTTTGTTCCCAGAGCCAAGCGGTTGAAAGTGTGCCGGCGACGCATCCTCGAAATCCGGCATATTCATGGGCGCAGCACTATTCAAGGCGTTGAACGCCATGTCCAGAGGATGCCAGGGGCCGGTGAGTTCCAGCCCGGGATTTTGCAGGGGATGAACGTCGGCAGGAACTGGAACTTCGTCATTGAGCCGCCATCGCCATTCGCTGTTGTGGCCGAGAAAATTGTCGATCAGGCCCTGTACGATTTGGCGAAATGTCCACTGGTGCCCGGTGACCGGGTCGTTGAAGCTTTCGTCCCAACTCGGCCAGGCATATTTCTTTGGGACCGGCTCCTGGCTGGCGAGCAGAGTGCGGCGAGCGGTCAGGGCTTCGGCAATGGAGGGACGCAATTCGCGAGTCAGGGAAGCAATGGTCTCTTCGACATCGATGTCCCTGCCGTTGGCTTGTTTGAGTCCGAATAATTGGGGGAACTGCTGGAGAACGTCTTCACGGATCATGGGAGGGCCTCCGAGCATTACCGCCCAGTGTAGTGCCCGTATCTGAGCGGGTCAAAGTCTTAGGCCGGAGCCGGCAGGTACAGTTTCAACTGAAAGGACCGCTTATTTCACAGCTCTGATCTTTACTATGGTGCCTTCGGGCAGGGGAGCGCCCACAAACGTAACCGTTCCGTTACGCACGACGCCGTCTACCTCACGTCCGGAAGGATCGGACATCTCAACCATCGCAGGAACCTTTTTGGCGATGCCGCGGTCCATCGCCAGATTGGCCAGGCGGTCGGCCTCGCGATTCTTCTCGCGCGGCACGTGCTTGACCTCAAAGTAGTCAAGCTGATCAATACTCTTCATCGCCTGGGCGTACAGCTCCTTCAGCGCCGGGCTGCTCACCCTGTATTCCCCATTAATCTGTTTCACCAGCAGTTCAGAGTCGCTGACTACTTTCAGCGCTTTGAAGCCGTGCTTGATGGCGTAGGAGAGGGCGGCCAACAGGCCGGAATATTCAGCGTAGTTGTTGGTTTGGCGTCCAAGGTACTCGCTGAGTTCGGCAACCGGCCGGCCAACCTCGTCTTCAATAACTACGCCGTAGCCGGCGTGGCCGGGGTTGCCGCGTGCTCCGCCGTCAATCGACGCGACCAGATAGCCCTGGTCGGCGCTGTAGATGGCTCCCCCCATGAACTCCTGCGAGCGAAATGACGATGTTTTTGGAAACGGGCGGATTGGCATAGGGCGTAGTTTAATCCAATTACATCAGATGCGCTGAGGTTGGCAAAGGTCGCTCCAGGCCGGTTGCGTCAGCGACCGAGGCGGAGCCGCATAGCAAGGCGGGGGGGCAGATTCGCCGCCAGAACGTGTTCCTGTGCCCGGTCGATATCATAGGGCACGCGATAAAAGTGGACTCGCCCTGGAGAGTCTTCCTGCTTCTCATAGAGGGCGAACGCGGCCCGCCAATCGCCGTCGCGCGGCTGTCCAACCGAACCGGGATTGATCAGGTAGCGCGTGTTTGGCAGCAAGCTCATCTCAGCCTGTACTGCGCCTTCCGCGCTCTCATATGCCGGCGCAAACTGGCGAACCTTGTCGCGCTCATCGACGAATCCACCCTGCAGATGAGTATGGCCGAAGAAGATGACATCGGCCTGCCCGGGAGTATGGAAGCTCTCCTCGGCGCTGAAAGCGTTCAGCAGGTATTCGTCCTCATCTTCGGGCGCGCCATGTACAAATTCCACTCCCGGCAACCCTTCCTGACGGACCGGCCCTTGCGGTAAGTTGCGCAGCCATTGCAGATAGTCGGCTTTCAGATTTGTCTGCGTCCACCGGGCTGAGATGGCGGCAACCGGGTTGAAATCGCTCAGGTCAGTAAGGCCGGAGCAGGCCCGGTCGTGATTGCCCCGCACCACAAGGCCGCCCAATGCGAGGGCACGCTCGCACACTTCATTGGGCGAGGCGTTGTATCCGACGAGATCTCCCAGATTGGCCACCGCGTCGTACTCTGGCGCAGCCGCCATAACGGCTTCGAAGGCCTCGAGGTTGGCGTGGAGGTCGCTAATCAGCAGCAGGCGCATCTCAGTGGCGCTCCGCCTCAACCGGACAGCGTGCCAGGTGACCGGGACTGACCTCGATCATGGGGGGCACAGCCTCCGAACAACGCGCGATGCGGGAGCCGCAGCGCGGTTCGAAGGAGCAACCGGGAGGCAGCGCGCCTGGCGTGGGCACATTGCCCTCAATGGTCCGCAACGGCTGGGAGCGGTCGCTGCGCAGGGTTGGCGCGCAATTCAGCAGGCCACGCGTATAGGGATGGATCGGGTTGCGAAAAACCTCCCTGGCCTCTCCCGTTTCCACCAGAGTGCCCGCGTACATTACCGCAACGCGATGCGAAACCTGCGCTACCACCGCCAGATCGTGCGAGACGAACAGCATGGCGAGGGCAAACTTCTCGCGCAGGTCGTTCAGCAGGTCCAGCACTTGCGCCTGAATAGTGACATCAAGTGCGGTGGTGGGCTCATCGGCGATCAAAAGGCGAGGACGATTTACGACGGCCATGGCAATCATCACACGTTGCCGCTGGCCGCCCGACAGTTGATGTGGATAGTCACGGGCGCGGCGTTCGGGATCAGGAATCGCGACTGTGCGCAACGCGTCGACGGCTCGCTTCCAGGCCTCATGTTTGCCGGCCCGGAAGCGCCGGCGCGGAGCACGTTCACTTTCGTGATTGTACGGCGTTTCTTCATGCGCCATCACGGCTTCGGCCACCTGGTCACCCACGCGCATCACCGGATTCAACGCGCTCATGGGCTCCTGGAAGATCATACTGATTCCCAAGCCGCGAATGGCGCGCATCTTCGCTTCCGGGAGGGAGAGCAGCTCCTCGCCTTGGAAGACGATGCTGCCTTCGACGCGGGCTTGCGGCGGAAGCAGCCGCAGAACGGCAAGTGAGGTCACCGACTTTCCTGAACCTGATTCTCCCACCAGTCCCAGCACCTCGCGGGGCGCAATTCGGAAGCTGACCTCGCGCACCGCGTACACCCTTCCTTGCGGAGAGGCGAATTCAACGCGAAGGTTTTCCACCGAGAGCAGGTCCGGCACAGCGTCCTATGGTAGCAGCGGCGGAAGCGCTTTTCACGACCCGGGCGGGAAAAGGCCCTTTACCACGGACGACACGGAGCGCACGGAGGGGCAAGCGGAGAAAGAAACAGGTAAAGCGGTAAACCCAGGAAACAAGTTCCGCCAGTGGGGATTCACGGCAAATTTCTTGACTTTTCCGTCCTCCGTGTTCTCGTGACCTCTGTGGTGATGTCTTTCATTTAGAATGTGCCCTTCGCACAGTATCCTCATCGACGAACCATGTCCGCAAACGCAACCGGTAAATACGACGCCATTGTCATCGGAGGCGGCCACAACGGCCTGGTCAACGCGGCCTACCTGGCCCGCGCCGGCCGAAAGGTCCTGGTGCTGGAGCGCCGGCACGTGCTGGGCGGCGCGGCGGTTACGGAAGAGATCTTCCCCGGCTTCAAGTTTTCCGTCTGTTCTTACGTCGTCTCGCTGCTGCGGCCGGAAATTATTCGCGACCTGAACTTGCCCAGGCATGGGTTGGAGATCCTGCCGCTGGACGGCACGTTCACGCCGATGCCGAACGGCGATTACCTGTGGCGGGTCAACGACCACGCCAAGACCCGCCGCGAGATTGCGCGCCACTCGAAATACGACGCCGAAGCCTACGAGGAATTCGGCAAAGCCATGCTGCAGATGTGCCGCTTCGTGAAGCCGATCCTCAGCATGGTTCCCCCCGATCCGACAACGCTGCAACCGCGCGAACTGCTGAAGCTGATGTTCCTGGGCCGCCGATTCCAGGGCCTCAGCGGCGAGGACAAATACAACCAGGTACAGCTCATGACCATGAGCGCTGTCGACTTCCTCGATCAGTGGTTCGAGACCGATGTGCTCAAGGCGACGATGTCGGCCTCGGGAATCATCGGCACGTTCCTCGGGGTACGCTCGCCCGGCACTGCCTATGTGCTGCTGCACCACTACATGGGAGAGATCGATGGCGCCTTCCGGGCCTGGGGATTCGCGCGAGGTGGAACCGGCGCCATCTCGAATGCGATTGCCGATTCGGCGCGCGAGCTAGGGGTGGAGATCAGAACGCAGACTGGCGTAGCCCAGATTCTGGTCCGCGATGGACGGGCTGTGGGCGTGGCGACGACTTCGGGCGACGAATACTACGCCGACGTCGTTTCGTCGAGTGTCGATCCGAATCTGACGTTCTTGAAGTTCATCGAGCCGAAGCACCTGAGCGAAGATTTTCGTGACGAGGTGAAGCGCTACAAGTACCGCGGCTCATCCGGAAAGGTAAACCTGGCTCTGGATGCGCTGCCGGATTTCACCTGTCTGCCGGGCGTAGGCCATCATCTGCGCGGCGCCGTGTCGATCTCGCCCAGCGTTGACTACATGGAGCGCGCCTACGATGAAGCCAAATATGGCGATTATTCCAAGCGCCCGTACATCGATATGGTGATCCCCAGCCTGACCGATCCTTCCGTGGCGCCACCGGGCAAGCACGTGATGTCGTGCTTCGTGCAATACGCGCCCTACAAGCTGAAGGAGGGCACCTGGGACGAGAAGCGCGAAGCCTTCGGCGACACCGTAATTGACACCATTGCCCAGTACGCTCCGAACCTGAAGAACATCATCGTTGGCCGCCAGGTGGTGACGCCCCTCGACCTGGAGCGCGAATGGGGGCTGACCGAAGGCAACATCTTCCAGGGCGAGCTTTCGCTCGAGCAGTTGTTCTTCCTGCGTCCGGTACCGGGTTGGGCGCAGTATAAGACACCGATCAGGAACCTCTGGATGTGCGGCTCGGCCACGCATCCCGGAGGCGGCATCATGGGCGCGCCGGGACGGCTGGCGGCACTCGAAATCCTGAAGCATTCCAGGGGAAGCAGCCAGTGACCGAGCCGCGCGTGGTCATTATCGGTGCGGGACACAACGGCCTGGTGACTGCGTTCTACCTTGCTCAGGCGGGATTCAAGCCGCTGCTGCTGGAGCGCCGCGAGGTGGTCGGCGGGTGCGCCATCACCGAAGAATTTCATCCCGGCTTCCGATGCTCGCGGCTGGCACACGCCACCTGGCCGTTACATCCCAGCGTGGTCGACGACATGGACCTCGTGCGGCACGGCCTCAGGACTTACACGCCTGCGGTCCGGGTGCTGTCGCTCGCCGGCGATGGAAAGAACCTCGCGCTCTACGGCGATCCAAAGCAATCGCAGCAGGAGATTGCAAAGTTCTCCGGTAAGGACGCCGCCGGCTACGCCGAGCTACAACGAGCGTTGAGGGACATCGGCAGCGTAATCGAATATCTGCTCGGCATGACGCCGCCCGATCTGGACGATCCGGCATCAGGAAACCTTTGGGAGCTTTTGCAGGCAGGCCGCAAGCTGCGCGGCCTGGGCGAGAAGGACCTTTATCGGCTGTTGCGCTGGGGGCCGATGGCGGTGGCTGACTTGGTCAGCGAGTTCTTCGAGAACGAACTGCTACGGGCTACGATCGCCGCGCAAGGAATCTTTGGTACGTTTCTCGGTCCGTGGTCGGCGGGCTCGAGCACCAATCTCATCTTTCGCGCGGTTCCCGATGGTAATCCCGTCGGCGCCGCTTCCTATGTCTATGGAGGGATGGGGGCCCTGACCGCGGCAATGGCTAGCGCGGTGCAGGCCGCCGGAGGAGAAATCCGGACGGGTTGCGAGGTTGCTCGCTTGCAAGTCAACGACGGGGCAGTCACGGCCGCGATTCTCAGCAGCGGCGAAGAGATCGCAGCCAAAGCGGTGATTTCTAATGCCGATCCGAGGCGGACGTTGCTTGGATTGCTGGATCCGCAGCACCTTGCGCCCAGCTTCCAGCAAAAATTGCTGCACTATCGAATGAATGGCACGGTGGCGAAGATGAACCTTGCGCTAAGCGGACTGCCCAGCTTCAAGGGCATCGACGGCAACGCGCCATCCCTGCTCGCCGGGCGCATTCAGATTTCGCCTGAGATCGATTACCTGGAACGCGCCTTCGATGCCGCCAAGTACGGCGAATTCTCACAGCAGCCCTACATCGAGGCCGTGATTCCCACGTTGTGGGACAACTCGCTGGCTCCTGAGGGCAAGCATGTCATGTCCCTCTACATGCAATATGCGCCCTACAAGACACGGGATGGTGAGGGAAATGAAAAGCGGGATAAGCTGGGCAACACCATTATCCAGACCCTGGCGCAATATGCACCGGATTTGCCCGGGCTCATCGAGGCGGGAGAGCTGATTACCCCAAAGGACATGGAGCGGGCGTACGGGCTAACGGGCGGACACATCTTCCACGGCGAGCTGGCGCTCGACCAAATGTTCACCATGCGTCCGCTGCTCGGCTGGGCGCAATACGAGACACCGGTTCGCAGCCTGTACCTCTGCGGCTCAGGCACGCATCCGGGCAATGGAATCAACGGACTCTCCGGCGCCAACGCAGGGCGACACGTCATCAGGACGCTTCGCAGTCAACGTGACGTCGCGGCCCGTTGATTCGCTAATCTAGCCCGCCTTGGCGAGTGGGGCCGCCCCAATCGCTCCCTGCACCACCATGATGAACTCGTCGATCCGCTGCTTGTGTCCCTTCCCGTGCCCATTGCCTGAGACGTGGAACAGGTCGGGATGGGTATCCGCCATGGCCAGCGAGTCCTGGAAGCGCTCCACCATCGACTGAATGACGGTGGCGATCAATTCCGCATCGACGTCCTTGCGCAGCTCTCCCCGATCGAGGCCCATCTTTACGAAGGCCCTGAGATCGAGGGGATCTTCCTGCGCCAGGAAGCGGCCGATCCGTTTCTTGATGCTCATGTCCGAGCCGTAATTGCCCAGAAGCATGACCTGATAGTGCACGTCATGGTATTCACGAAGGCGGCCGGCATTCTCCAGACGGTGACGAAGCACAGCGAAGAAGCCTCTCGCCTTCACTTCCTCAGGACATTCCAGATAGCCGGGAAGATTGTTGACTGACTCTTTGTAGGCTTCGAGGAAGAGGCCATCCTTGCTGCCGAAGTGTTGGAAAACAGAACCCTTGGCAATACCCAGTTCAGCCGCGATGTCTCCCACGCGAGACGCCTCATATCCGTGTTCCGCGAAGTAGCGCATCGCTGCTGCCAGAATGAGGGCCCGCTTTTGCTGAGACCTCTTGGTAAGTGCCGGAGGTATGGTGTACGAGCTTGTATCTGCTTGCAGCGCTTTCATTTTGATTCTATGTTCCCTATTTCCAGGTTTGCACGCACGTTGTGCATAGAGTTCCGGTTCCGTGGAGGGCACGAAGACCGTATTCTCAGACTTTCGGTGTTGCGCAATCATAAACCACAGATTCGCCCGATTGCTAGACAAATACACGGGTGCGGAGCTTTTTGCTCTCGCGCTCACACTACCCAGATCGGCATAATTTGAGTGCGAAATTGCCGCTCTCCCCGGGTGCTGAATTTTGTTACACCCTTAACCGGTTTGACGATTCGGTTTGGGATATGTTTCCCTGCCTGCTATGACAGCAGCAGCCACGGTTCACGAAGTGTTGCAGGCGTCTCCGGCCGACGTGGGGGAGATTGCGCCTTTGTTTGATCTCTACCGGCAGTTTTACGGCAAATCGCCAAATGAGGAAGCCGCGCGGCGTTTCCTGTTTGCGCGCCTCAGCAAGGGCGAGTCGGTCGTCTTCTACGCCCGTCATGAGCAACGGGCCGTGGCCTTTCTTCAGCTCTATCCCGCTTACTCGTCGGTGCACCTGGCGCGGCAATGGATTTTGAACGATCTCTTCGTGATGCCTGAGGAGCGCAAACTGGGTTATGGCCGGGCGCTGGTGGAGCGCGCTCATCAACTGGCTCATGAAACGCAGGCCAACGGGTTGGTGCTGGAAACCGCGGTTACCAACGTCGCAGCACAGCGGCTGTATGAATCGCTCGGCTGGAAGCGCGACGAGGAGTTCTACCGCTATTACCTGGCGATCTGAGGGAATGGGCTAGGCGCTCCCACCGATCTCGAGCTCCGGAGTTGCGGCCAGTAACGTGCGCGTGTACTCGTGCCGTGGCGAGTTCGTAACTTCTTCCGCTGTGCCCATTTCCACCAGTTTTCCCCGATACATCACGGCGATTCGCGTCGATAAATAACGCACCACCGGCAGGGAGTGCGAGATGAACAGGTAGGTCAGGTTAAATTCCCGTTGCAGTTTGCGCATCAGGTTCACGATCTGCCCCCCAACACTGACGTCGAGCGCCGAGACCGGCTCGTCGGCAACGATAAATTGCGGGCGCACTATGAGAGCTCGCGCGATGCCAATGCGCTGGCGCTGCCCGCCGCTGAATTCGTGCGGATAGCGGGGCAGAGCCGACGCCTCCATGCCCACAGCGCGCATCATATCGGCCGCCCGCGCGAGGCGTGCTTTACGGTTACCCTCGCCGTGAATCACCAGCGGCTCGCAAACGATCTGCTCCACCGTCATGCGCGGGTCGAGCGAACCGAACGGGTCCTGGAAGATGATCTGCATGTTGCGGCGAAGCTCGCGCAGAGTGGAGCCATGGGATTCGAGAACGTCCTGGCCGTCGAATTGGAGCGAACCGGAATCGGGCTCGACCAGACGCACCAGCAGGCGGCCCAGCGTGCTCTTGCCTGAACCGGATTCGCCGACCAGCCCCAGGGTCTCGCCCGCTTCGATGGAGAGCGATACGTCGTCGACAGCGCGGACTTCGCTGTTCGCGCGAGAGCCGAAGCCCGGCTGCTCGGAGCGAAATGTCTTGCGGAGGTTTCGCGCCTCCAGAAGCGGCATGTGGCGATAGTAGCAAAGACTTCAAAGCAACCGCGGATTTTGCGGAGAGCGCGGAAGAAGAAGCATTAACCATGGATTGGCGGGTGCCCCACTCATTCCTTTGGTTGGAATGAGTGGGATCGACGGACGTGGACGCCGACAGTCTGTGCCCGAGCAGAATAGGCCCGACTCTCACCCAACACACGAATCCAATTTCGTCTCTTGAGTCAGTGACGGTTGTAGTTCGAACTGTATGAGTCCCACACATTCCAAACGATGGAATGTGTGGGGCACCCGCCGTTATCACAACCATCTCTGGAAGTCGCACCTCGTAATCTCATTCTGATCCGGGCTATCCGTGTAATCCGTGGCTGCTGTTTCTGCCGCGTGCTCCGCGCAAATCCGCGGTTGCTCTTCTCTTACTTCAGCGCCATCACCATAAGCTTCGGCTCGGTCATGTCCTCAATCGAGTAGCGCAGGCCTTCGCGGCCCATGCCTGAGTCTTTCACTCCACCGTAGGGCATCTGATCGATACGGAATGTAGGCACATCGCCGACAATGACGCTGCCCACCTCCAGCTCGTTGAACGCCGAGTGGATGTGTACGGCATCACGCGTAAAGATGCCGGCCTGGAGTCCGAAAACAGATTCATTCACCTGGCGCACGGCTTCGTGGAAGGTCTCATAGGGCTCGACTGTAACCACCGGCGCGAAGACCTCGGCGCAGTTGACGCGCATCTCGGGCGCGGTGCCGGTGAGCACCGTGGGCTCGACGATGGATCCGTTGCGCTTGCCGCCGCACAGGATCTTCGCCCCACCCTCACGGGCCTCTTCAATCCACTCGATGGCGCGGATGGCGTCCTGCTCGCGAATGAGCGGCGGAACGTCGGTGGCTTCGTCCATGGGATCGCCGGTCTTGAGCTCTTTTACCCCTTGCACCAGGCGGTGGGTGAAGTCATCAAACGCCGGGCGATGCACCAGAATGCGCTGCACGGAAATGCAGGTCTGGCCACCATAGGAGAAGCCTCCCACCACGCAGCGATGCGCGGCGTATGCAATATCGGTGTCGCTATGGACGATTACGCCGGCGTTGCCGCCGAGTTCGAGCGTGACGCGCTTCTTCCCCGCTTTGCTCTTCAATTGCCAGCCCACGGCCGCGCTGCCAGTGAAGGTCAGCAGCTTGATGCGGTCATCTGCAACCAGCTTGCCGGCGACGTCGTTCGACATGGGCATGACCGCCAGCGCGCCTTCGGGCCATCCCGCCTCGTGCACGACCCCGGCCAGCATCAGTGCCGTCACTGGCGTCTGCGGGGCGGGCTTGAGAATGATCGGGCACCCCGCGGCGATGGCCGGGGCGATCTTGTGCGCAACGAGATTCAGCGGGAAGTTGAACGGTGTAATGGCGAAAACCGGGCCAAGGGGGAAGCGCCGCATCAGGCCCCAGCGGCCTGCCGTTGTCTCCAGCGTGTCGAGGGGAATGTATTCGCCATAAATGCGCGTGGCTTCTTCGGCGGCGACGTCGAAAGTGTAGATGCCGCGTTCGACCTCAAAGCGCGCCGTCTTGATCGGCTTGCCCGCTTCGCGGCAGAGGGTGCGCGCGAAGTCCTCCTTGCGATTGGCGATGCCGCGGGCAATCTTGCGCAAAATGCTGGCGCGCTGGAATGACGTCAGCTTGCGCGTCTCGACAAACGCCAGCACCGCGTCGCGCACCGCGGTGAGAGCTGCATCCTCACTAGCCTGCTCCACAATGGCAATGGGAGTGTGGTCCCACACGCTGTTGATGACTACATCGTTGCCGCTGCTATGAAAGTTTCCGTTGGCGAAATAGCCGTATGTATGTAAGGGAGCGCTCGTAGTATGACCCATGCCAAAACCTCGCTGCGGACGCTTGCAATGATGCGCCCTTGGCGGAGCAGGTTCAAGCGGCATGGGTTGTAACCCAACTGCACCGGGGAGTCGAGTGACGCGTATCCCTAAGAGTTACAGCCCTCAGTGCTTCATCTTGGAGTTCTTGATGGCTTGCGCCGTCATGTCGTAGTCGTCAGGAACCTCGATCACCCCGTTTTTCTTGACGTACTCCGCATAAGCTTTCTCCATCGCGCTGACCCGCTCCGGATCGGCGCTCGCGAGGTTCTTCGACTCCGTGGGATCGGTCCGCAGGTTGTAGAGATGCCACTTGCGATCGCCATAGGGTGGGATGTTCCGCACCAGCTTGTAGTCGCCCTGGTACACAGCCGCTCCGCCCGAGAGCTCCTGCGAAATCGAGACATCGTCGGGATAGAGCTGCTGGGAAGCACCGGAGAGCAGCGAAACCATGCTTCTCCCGGCCAACTCCTCTGACGAAGGAGGCTTTACGTTGGCAAACTGCAGCATGGTGGGGACAAGATCGATGACGCTGGCGAAGGCGTCCGTACGCTGCCCAATGGGCAGCGCCTTGGGATAGGAAATGATCAAGGGCGCTCGAACTCCGCCCTCCGAGGCCGAGGATTTGAAGCTGGAAAAGGGCGCCATCGAGACCTGTGCCCACTCCGGTCCATACTCGACGAAGCTGCCCTTCTCTCCCAGGTGCTCATAGCCGGCATTGAAGTTCTTGGCGTAGTACTCGGGAAAGTGGTCCATGAGCTCGTGGGCCTCGCCGCCGTTATCGCTCAGAAAGATCACGATCGTGTTATCGAGCACGCCTTTCTGCTTCAAGTGCTCCAGAACGCGTCCGATGCTCATGTCCATGTATTCGAGCATTCCGCCGTACACCGCCATGCGCTTGGCGTCGGAGCGGCGCTGGTCGGCCGATAACGAATCCCAGTGGGGAATACCCGGAGCGGTTGTCAGCTTCAGCCCGGCGGGCATGATGCCCAACTCCACCTGCCGCTGGTAGCGAATCTCTTTTGTCTTGTCCCAGCCCGCCTGGTAGGTCGAAAGATAGCGGTCCGTATATTCGGCCGGGACCTGCAAGGGCATGTGCACGGCCTGGTATGCCAGATAGCCGAAGAAAGGCTTGCCATCTCTCAGGTTGGCGTCGATCCAGCCGATCATTTTGTCGGTGTAGAACTGGGTCGAATAGAAGTTCGGCGGAAGTTGCGCTTCCTTCAGCCCATCGAAGAAGTGCACGGTGGGATACTTCGGGGTGTAGGACTTCTTCTCGTAGTTGTCGGCGCCGCCCTCGGCGAGGATGAAGGAGTCGTCAAAGCCCTGGGAGGCCGGAAGGCTCTCCTTGGTGTAGCCAAGGTGCCACTTGCCCGCGATGTAAGTGTGATAGCCGGCAGCGCGCAGCATGGTAGCAATGGTCACCGCGCGGCCGTTCAGCCGTCCTTCGTAACCCGGCTTGCCGCGCTGATTGTCTGAAACCAGTTCGGCCATGTTGCCGAGTCCCACAACGTGGTTGTCCATGCCCGTCATCAGCATGCTGCGCGTCGGCGCGCACATGGATCCGACGTGAAAGTCAAGGAACTGATATCCCTGGCTGGCCAGCCGGTCGATGTTGGGGGTATAGATCTCGCCGCCGTAGACTCCCGCGTCGGACCAGCCCATGTCATCGGCGACGATCAGAAGAATGTTGGGACGACTTTCCGCAGCGCGGGCGCGCACGGAAATGGAAAAGAACAGGACGGCGAGCAAGGCTACACCGAGAAGTCGGATTTTCAAGGCTTCCTCAGAGGTGAAATTATTGGGGCGCGAGCGAGATTATATCGTGGGGGCAGCCTAATGCCCACCGTGATAGGGATGGCCCTGCAGAATGGTGAAGCCGCGATAGAGCTGCTCCAGCAGGACGACGCGCGCCAGTTCATGCGGAAGCGTGATCTTGCCGAACGACAGAATGGTTGTGGCCCGCGCGCGGGTGGCATCGCTCCAGCCATCGGCGGGACCCACGGCGAACAGCAGCTCCTGGGTGCCGTGCGCCCGGTGATATTCGAGGAAGTTGGCGATCTCTTCCGAAGTGAGCTGCTTACCGCGCGAGTCGAGCAATATCAGCTCGGGCCGGGTGCGCTTCTCGCTCTTCTCCATCAGCTTGAGCAGCGACGCTTCCGACGAGAGCTCGTGCGCGTCGCAGGCAGCGTAGCGCGAGAGGCGCTTCATGTACTCGGCCGTCAGCGACTGGATGGCTGAGCCGCGGGTCTTGCCGATCCATGCGATGTGAAGCTTCACCTGTCAGGATCTCTTGCGCGCCCGCGCTGACTTCTTGGCGGATTTTTTCGCTGCGGACTTTTTGCCGGCAGCTCGGGATGAAGTTTTGGCAGCCTTCGTCGCAGCCGTTTTCTTCGCCAGCGCCTTGCGCACGGGTTTTTCCAGGTCAGAAAGCTCGACGTGTTTCGCCGTCTTCCACAGCCGCTCCAGATCGTAGAACTTGCGCGCCGACTCAGAGAAGATGTGCACGACGAAGTCGATGTAATCCAGCAGCACCCACTCGGCCTGGTTGTAGCCCTCGCGATGGGTGGGATTCAGCCCTTGCGCGCTCAGCCGATCGTCGACATCGTCGGCGATGGCCTGGATCTGCCGCGGGTTCGCCGCCGAACAGATGACGAAATAGTCGGTGAAGCCGCTGGCTTGGGCGTCGAGTTGCAGGATGGCGATGTCGGTGGCTTTCTTGGCTTCACAAGCGTGAACGGCGGTGGCGACCTGGGCCCTCAGCTCTTTTTTATTCATGCGTTCGGTCGGCTTACCTCGCTTTGGCTTTGCTGTTCGTGCGGTACAGATGCTGCTTATGAATGTACTCGGCAACCGCGTCGGGCACCAACTTCTTTAATGCGCCGCCCCGGCCGGCAGCCGCCCGAATTTGCGTGGCGGAAACATTCTCATGAGTTTCCGGAAGCAGGTGCAGGGTTGCCCCGGGCAGCACCAGCGGCCCCTCGATTTTCTGTTTGCGAAACAGCTTGGTCACCGCAGGGCTGGGCCGCAGCGCGGGCGGCAGCGACGATGCCACGTCCGCCAGCGAATAGCCCGGCCGTGCCGCAACGATAAAATCACACTCCTTCAAGAGCGCCTCAGCCTCGTACCACTTGGCTATGTCCTGGAAGGCATCCATCCCGATGAGAAAGAACAAGTGATCGCTCTTGCCCAGCATCTTTTTCACCCGGCGCACGGTCTCAATGGAGTAGCTGGGCCGGCGGTCCTTCCGGGTGCAGTCGAGATCCGGGGCCTCGAGCAGAGAAGGGATAAAGTCCTGCTCTCCCGCAACGGCCAGACTTGTCATGGCATACCGGTGACAGAAGGGCGTAATCGGCTCCTTCAGCTTGTGGGGAGGAACGTCAGCCGCGACGAACCAGACCTGTTTCAGGCCGAAGTGCGCGGTCGCCGCGCGGGCAACCTTGAGGTGGCCGCGGTGGATAGGATCGAAGGTTCCGCCAAAAAGAGCAAGGTTCATGAAGAAGTAATTAGCAACTAGCAGTTAGCAGCTAGCAATTAGCAATTAGAATTCAACTAGCGACTAGGGAAGGCCTGATTAAGTCCGGGCTTGAAGGGGACGGCCTTCAGGCCGTTCGTAAGTGCCTCGAATAAAGCTGGGCTTTAGCCCCTGAGGGTCTTCAATTATCGGACTTAATCAGGCTTTCCTTAGCAGTTAGCAACTTGCGACCCGATGCCTGGCCGGTACCGCACGTCAAAACGGATTACTACATGCCGATTGCTAAGTGCCAAATGCTAATCGCCAAATGCTAGTTGCTAACTGCTAATTGCTAATTGCTTGCTCCCCCGCCTCAGCTTGGCCGCCTTCACCGTATTACTCATCAGCATGGCGATGGTCAGCGGGCCGACTCCGCCGGGCACAGGCGTGATGGCCCCTGCGACCTCTGCCACCTTGGGATGCACATCGCCCACCAGCGTTGATCCCTTTGCGGCAAAATCCTGCTCGCGCTTGGCGTTGCCGGCGAAGAATTCACGGAACTCCGCCGGATCGGTCACGCGATTGATGCCCACGTCGATGACTGTCGCTCCCGGCTTCACGAACTCAGGGGTGATCATTCCCGCGCGGCCGATGGCAGCAATTAGAATGTCGGCGCGGCGGCACACTCCGGGCAAGTCTCGCGTCTTGGAGTGACAAACCGTGACGGTCGCGTTGTCGTTAAGCAGGAGCATGGCGACCGGCTTACCGACGATATCGCTGCGACCGACGACGACCGCTTCCGCCCCGGCGACGGGAATGCCGCTGCGCTTCAGAATTTCCAGAACACCGGCCGGCGTACACGGGACAAGCCCCGGGCGCTGGGTTGAGAGATAGCCGACGTTCATGGGATGAAATCCGTCCACATCCTTTTCCGGCGACACGGCCAGCAGCACCTTCTTGGCGTCAACCTGGCGCGGCAAGGGCAACTGCACCAGAATGCCGTCGATCTCGTCGCGGCGGTTCAGCTCCTCGACCAGGGCAAGCAGATCTTCGGTGCTCACGCTCTCCTCGGGCGTGATCTTCTCGCTGTAGATGCCGAGCTGCTCGCAGGTCTTAACCTTGTTGCGAACGTAAACCTCCGAGGCCGGATTATTCCCAACCAGCACCGCCGCTAATCCGGGGCGCAGACCGGCCGAAGCCAGTTGCCGCACGGCGTCGGCAACCTCGGCCTTGATCTCCGCTGCCAATTTCGCTCCATCGAGAATCCTGGCGGGCATGGTTTTCTCCAGATTGCAACTGAAGCTCTATATTACCGAATCAGTACGGCGGCGCTGTGGAAGCAGGAATCGCGACGCCGACAGGTACAATGTCGCGTGTGAACAGTCAGGAACTGGCGGAATTGCTCGAAGTCCTTATCTGCCCCGTGTGCCGCAAGTCGCTGGTGGTGCGGAGTGCCGACAGCCTGAAGTGCAATGACTGCAAGCGCGTGTACCCGATCCGCGACGATATTGTGATCATGTTGGAGGCTTACGCCGAAATTGAGCAGCTCTAGAGCAATTGCTTCCGGCGCGCCATCCGCCCCGGAACAAGCGGTCGCCAACTTATCCCTTCGGCTGCGCCGCAC
>CAWFIB010000019.1:0-43777 GCA_963815775.1 uncultured Acidobacteriaceae bacterium
GCGCGGAGCCGATGCCTGTCTCAGGCATTCTGACCTCAAGGTTCCTGGTTCGCCTGCTTAGGAATGGGGTATCTGGAGCATGCTCAGAGTTTTACTGAAGAGTAAACAGTGCACGCGATTTGTATGCTCACCTTCAAAACAGCGGGAGACCGCATTAAGACAGGCGAGAAATACGTAGCCGGTAGTACCAGAAACGCGGTCTAATTGTCGCAAGATTTTACAGGCGGGAGGCGAAATCATATTGACTTTAGCGAACCGTTCGGAGTACATTCCTCGGGCCAACTGCTTCTTCCCAGATGCACCCGTCTGCGATGGCAAAAGGACGTTACCTGCTAGCGTCAACACCTTCGAAAAGAAGCAATTTTCTTGAGGAGAGGAACACAATGAAAGTATTTCGAATTATCGGAATAGCCGTGCTTGCGTCGGTACTGGCGGTGAGCATGGCCAGTGCCCAGACATGGACGAATGTAACGGCCGCGCCCCAGGCAATCGGCCCAATGCTTCAGCTCCGTGACGGGCGAATTCTGGCCCACTCGGACCAAGGTGGCAACGCCAACCTCTGGTATATCCTGTCGCCTGCCGCCAACGGCAGCTACGAGAGCGGTACTTGGGCTGGCCCCTATGCCATGACAGCGGATTACAGCCCGTTCTTCTTCAGCAGCGTTGTGATGCTGGATGGCAAGACGGTCCTGTCAGAGGGCGGCGAGTACAATTTCGGTTCGGCGGACTGGACGACTAAGGGTAACCTGGGCACGGTCACGCCGTGGGGTCCGGTGAGCTGGGTTTCCAACGCTCCGCCATCGGGCTGGGGCACCATCGGTGACGCGCAGAACGTTCTGATAGAGAATGGAAAGTACCTACAGGCCAACTGCTGCACCACGCAGACTGCCTACTACGGCGGCCCGAACTCCTGGTCGGCTGGCCCGAGCGTTCTGGCGAAGCGCAATGACGAGTCCGGCTACACCTCCCTGCCCAACGGCAACACCTTGATGGTCGACGTTCAGGCCAACCTAAATTGCGGCAGTAGCAGCAAGAGCACGGAATACCTGGACATCAACGACAACACCTGGCACTGCGGACCGCAGACGACTGTGCAGCTCTGGCAGCAGAGCGACCAGGAGTTGGGCGCCGCCGTTCTGACCTATCCCAATGCCAACCATTCCCAGGGTAGCGTGATCCAGTTCGGTGGTTTTGTGAACGCCACCAACGTGCTGGACATCGCTTCCAACACCTGGATGAATGGCCCGACTCCGCCGAACAACCTGGATCAGGCTGACGGCCCGGCCGCCTTGGAGCCGAACGGCTTAGTGCTGGCACAGCTCAGCCCCGGCCTGTTCAACTCCGGCTGCCAGTTCCTGGAGTACGATCCGGTCGCCAACACTCTGGCCACCACGGCGAACTCGTCGCAGTGTCCGAGCGACTCCTCGTATGAAGGCCACATGATGATCTTCCCGACCGGCCAGATTGGCTCGATCGGCTTCGAAACCCAGATCCATCTGTATCAGGGTAAGGCCGGCGTAGTGAGCGGCGTTGCTCCGACGATCCTCGCCAACGCCAACTACTTGGCAGTGGGTTCCAAGAACAACGTTCTGTACGGCAAGCAGCTCAATGGCTTGACTGAGAACAACGCCTACGGTGACGACTACCAGGCTGCCACCAACTATCCGCTGGTGCAGTTCACCGACGTCAACAACGGCAACGTGTATTTTGCCTGGACGCACGACGACAGCAACCACTCCATCGCTCCGGGGAACATCAGTTCCACGAAGTTCGATCTGAATCCCTCGATGCCGGTGGGCACGTACAACATGGTGGTTATCACTAATGGCATCAAGTCGAATGCCATCCGTGTTGGCGTGGTTTCGGCGCACTTGGCAAAGCTGTCGCGTTAAGAAGGCGCGTCAGGAACAATAGTTCGATCCCTTCGGGTGCCACGTCCTTGCGGATGTGGCACTCTTTTTTGTGGCTTGCGAGCCAGGTGGAAGGTTTGGGTTGTCTGCCATAGAGTGGACGCGTACGGAGTGGGTGTCGTTTGACTGCTACGGCACCCTGATCGACTGGGAGACAGGCATCCTGAGCTATCTGCGACCGCTGTTGCGAAGCAAGGGCTGCGAGGTTCAGGATTCGCAGATCCTGAACCTGTACTCGGAATTCGAGCCACGGCAGCAGTCCGGCGGATATCGCAGCTATCGCGAGGTGCTGGCCGCAGTCATGGGGGAATTTGCCGCGGAATTCAAGATGGAACTGAATGCGGGAGAGGCCAACGGCCTGGCCGATTCCATTGGAGAGGGGAAGCCGTTTCCCGATACCGTCGCGGGCCTGCAAGATTTGAAATCGCGCTATCGGCTGGCCATTCTGTCGAATATCGACGACGACCTGTTTGGGCTTACGGCAAATCACCTCCAGGTTCGGTTCGATCTGGTGGTAACGGCGCAACAAGTACGGTCCTATAAACCCTCGCATAGAAACTTCAAAGCATTGCTGGAAGGCATTGGTGTGCCGCGCGAGAGGCTTGTGCACGCGGCCGAGAGCCTATACCACGATGTAGCGCCGGCACGAGAGCTAGGCATTGCCACGGTCTGGGTGAATCGCAGGCAGGGCAAGCCGGCAGCGGCCAGTAAGCTGGTTGACGTCCGGCCGGAGCTGGAAGTGGCAAGCGTGGGGGAATTGGCGCGGCAGGCGAGGCCAGCCTGACGAGGCTATAACGAAACTGGTGCCGTCCGCTGAAGCGGACTCGGGATTTCCCACTTACGAGAGAGTAGCGGGCTGGGCGCCGAAGGGAAGTTTGAAAAGCTCAGGGTGCCCCGAGTTCGCGCACGATATGGACGCTGGCGCTGGTGCCAATGCGGTTTGCCCCGGCGTCAACCAGGCTTATCATCTCGGCGGCAGTGCGAACACCGCCGGCAGCCTTGACCCCAACGGAGTGGCCCACCACGCCGCGCATAAGTGCAACGTCGCCAGCCGTGGCCCCAGAAGTGGAGAAGCCAGTCGACGTTTTCACAAAGTCTGCTCCGGCGTCCATAGCGAGAGCGCAGGCCAGAATCTTCTCCTCCTGCGTCAGAAGAGCGTTTTCGAGAATAACTTTCAGCAGCGCCTTGCCGGCGTGAGCCAGTGCGGCCAGGGAATGTATTTCGCTGCGCACCAGGACGCGGTCTCCCGATTTCAGTGCCCCCACGTTGATCACCATCTCCAGTTCGCTGGCGCCGTTGTGCAGGGCCGCTTCGGCCTCAGCAAGCTTGGTCACAGTGAGGTTTGCGCCCAGGGGAAAGCCAACCACAGTACCGACTGTAATGGCGGTCGCATGGACCTGGGCAGCAGCCAGCGTAACGTAGGCGGGATTCACCAGCACGCAGTGGAAGCCGAAGTTCACGGCCTCGGCGCACAGGCGCACGACGTCGGCGCGAGTGGACTGGGGCCTGAGCATCGTGTGATCGATGATTTCAGCAGCGTTGCGCCAGTCGCTGACAACTGCTGCCCGAATTCCGGAGGAAACGAGAGTGCCGACTGACATGGCTTCGCCACCGATTCTACACGGCACCAGGGGTTGGTTCCAAAGCGCAGATTTCTGGTGAGTTTCGATAGTGTCCGGCGAAGTCCAGGCCGTAGCCGACGACGAAACAGCTCGGAATCTCAAACCCCACATAATCCACCTGCACCGGCTGAATGCGGTGCGAAACCTTGTCCAGCAGAACGGCCACCTTCAATTGTCTGGGGCGGCGCGCCAGGAGCAAGTTCCTGAGATATGTGAGCGTGAGCCCGGTGTCAAGGATGTCTTCGACCAAAATAATGTTTCTGTCCTCAAGCGATTCATCGACGTCCTTGACCAGCCTCACCTCGCCGCTGGGGTGCTTCTGGTCGTTGTAACTGGAGACAGCGATGAAATCGAAAGTGGCATCGAGCTTGATTTGGCGCGCGAGGTCGGCAAGAAAGATGGCGGCCCCCTTGAGCACGCCGATCAGAATCACCGGCTGGCCGGCGAAGTCCTGGGTAATGCGGCCTCCGATCTCGCTGACCTTCAAGGCAATCTGCCGGCTGGAAATCAAGGGGCGCAGGCTCTCCATGAGGGCTACTTTCTGTCGGTTTCGCCGGCGTAGGTGTCCAGAAGGTGCTGAAAGAGAGGATCAGCAGCGCGCGGCACCTCAGGCGGCGGAATCGCGACGAAATCGTAATGCACCTGGCTCCTCCTTGTGTCCTCGCTGGGCGGACCCTGGAGGGCGCAACTTCGCTGGCCGGCAAGGGTTAGCTCAGCACGCGTGGCTCTGCGAGAGAGGCTCACACGATTTTAACCGAGCGCGCAGGTACCGTATAATTGCGCTTTCATTCACCTTGTCCTTGAGGTTGTCGATATTCTTTGCCATTGTCAGGTGAGACCTGCGGCCCGGGTCGCCCGCGGGACGCGGCGCTGTGTCACGGCCGCAGTTCTCCTTTCCGTCCTGCTTGCTCTGTGCGCAGTCAGCGCGTGGGGCCAGCAGTCCAACGTCATTGAGGGGATCGAGATTCACGGCAACCGCCGCATTCCGGCGGACACAATTCGCGCCCGTATGTTTACCCGCCCAGGCGAAATCTACGACCAGCAGGCGCTGGAGCGGGACTTTAATTCGCTGTGGAATACAGGCTATTTCGACGACCTGCGCATCGAGCGCGAGGCCTCGCCCAAGGGCTGGATCATTCACGTCTACGTGAAAGAAAAGCCGACGATTCGGGAGATCAAATACGTCGGCCTGAGTTCGGTGTCGCAGAGCGACGTGCTGGACAAGTTCAAGGAGCGAAAAGTCGGCCTGACCCAGGAGAGCCAGTACGATCCGACCAAGGTGAAACGGGCGGAAGTCGTAATCAAGGACCTGTTGGCGGCGCACGGCCGCCAGTTCGCGACGGTGCGCTCGGAAGTACATCCCATCCCGCCGGCTTCGGTGACCCTAACCTTCGTGATCAAGGAAGGGCCTAAGGTCAAGGTCGGCAAGATTACATTCGTCGGGAACCAACACCTAAAGTCGCGCGAGCTGCGCAGCGCGATGAAGAACCTGAAGCCGATTGGAATTCCGCACTCCATCTTCCTGGAAAATCTCTTTCCACGGACCTACGACTCCACCAAGCTGAACGAAGACGCGGAACGTGTCCGCTATTACTACCAGACCAAAGGCTATTTCAAGGCACTGGTCTCGGACCCGAAGACGCAGATTCACGACACCAACGGTTTCACCTGGTACATGCCCTGGAAGCACACGCCGGGCAAAGCAGTTGACATCACGATGCCGGTCGAGGAGGGCGCGCAATACCGGCTGAAGGAGATCACCTTTACCGGCAACAAGGCGATTACCAACCTTGCGGCCCTGCGAGCGCAATTCAAGATCAAAGATGGCGACATCTTCGACACGGAAGCCATCCGCAAGGGCATCGAAAACCTGCGCAAAGCCTATGCGCAGTTGGGATACATCAACTTCACGCCGGTTCCGGATACCCGTGCCGACGACGAGAAAAAACTGATCAGCATGAACATCGACCTGGATGAAGGCAAGCAGTTCTATGTTCGGCGGATCGAGTTCCAGGGCAACACCACCACGCGCGACAAGGTCATACGCCGCGAATTGCTGTTGCAGGAAGGCCAGGTCTACAACGGGAACCTGTGGGAGATCAGCCTGCTGCGCCTGAACCAGCTACAGTACTTCGAGCCGCTGAAGCCTGATCAGGATTCCGAGATCCACCAAAACGTTGCGGATTCGACGGTCGACATTACGCTGAAGGTCAGAGAAAAGGGCAAGAACAGCATTGGACTGACGGGCGGCGTCAGCGGATTGGCGGGCGGATTCATCGGATTGAACTACACCACGAACAACCTGTTCGGCAAAGGCGAATCTCTGACGCTGGAGTTCCAGGTCGGCCAATACGAGCGCAACTACACCCTGGCATTTACCCAGCCCTATCTGTTTGACCGGCCGCTGCAGTTCAGTTGGTCGGTGTATCACCGCAGCTACAACTATAATCAGGCGGCGCTGACCCAACAGCAACAAAACCAGGTGCTGCAGATTCCCTCGGCATATCAGAACCTGCTGCAGAACTTCACGCAGACGAGTACCGGGTTCACAACTTCGTTCAGCTACCCGATCAAGCACAGCTTCAAGCGCGTGGGCATCACGTACTCATACGACGACACCAGCGTGCAAACCTTCAGCACGGCGTCGACTTTGTACTTCGAGAGCATCAACTTCCGCGGTATCTACGGGCCTAACTCGCTGAACGGCATCAAGACCAGCAAGGTGGTCCCCAACTTCTCCTTCAGCACGATCGACAATCCGCAGCGCCCGCACAAAGGAAAGAGCTTCTTCGTCGCGTCGTCGATATCCGGTCTTGGCGGCAACGTGTACTACTTCCAGCCCACGGCGGAGTACAAGCAGTTCATTCCGATGAACAAGGGCCGGAACACGCTGGGCTTCCGGGTGCAGGGCTCGTGGATTTCGGGGTATGCCGGACAGGTGGCGCCTCCCTTTGACCGCTACTATCTGGGCGGCGATACGGATGTGCGCGGTTTTGATATCCGCGCGGTGTCACCGGTTGCGTTCTTCCCGACCGTGGTGACGATACCTTTGCAGAACCCGGACGGAACCAACGTACCGCTTGATCCCACCAATCCACGCCGCGGGGCCTATCTGATCAATGTTCCGGTGCAGCAGATCATCTTCCCCGGCGGCGATACCAGTATCGTGGGCAATCTGGAGTATCGCGTTCCGATCGCAGGACCGGTCACGATAGCGCCATTCATCGACACCGGGCTGGACTTTATCTCGCGCGAGTCGCAACTGCAGATCGCACCGCAGCAGTATGACGTCCTGACCAACACGCCGTATGGCTGTCCGTTCTTGAATGCGGATTTCAGCTGCGGCGGGACCACCACGGTCCCAATTAACCATAACCTCATTCCCATCCCAGGCACGAATTACCAGCCGCGGATGTCGACCGGGCTGGAGCTACAGGTCATCATGCCGATCGTGAACGCGCCATTCCGCTTCTACTATGCCTACAATCCGCTGCGGTTGTATGAGACGGTGCAGCCGCCCAATCCGATTACCCGCTCAATGTTCCCGGCAGGAGCGGCGGGTGACTATACGTACGCGAACACGGTCGCGCTCTATCAGCCACAATACTTCCTGCGTGAGCCGCGTAAGACCTTCCGCTTCACCGTGGCGACCACGTTCTAGCGGCAGCTCGGGGCAATTAACGACCAGCCCGCACCGCGGTCGACGGTGATGGCGCCGGCGCGCTATTTCACCGTGATATGGGAAGCAATCTGGTCATACTGGCTCGAGGTTACCAGGCGCCGGTCTACCAGGTCATGCGTACTGCGGTAAGGGCGATTGGCGACAATCCGGTCTGCCGTCTGGCCGTTAATGCCTGGCAAGCTGGTGAGCTGCTCCGCAGTCGCGGAGTTCAGGTCCAAAGATTCGGTCGAAGGACGCCGCAACCCATCACGTACTCCCTCGGCTACAGCTTTCGCGTCGTTCTTGATTTCCGAGGTGGCATTGGCTGTCTGTCGACGCACCTGCTCCGGACTTTGCGGCTGAGTAGAGCAGGCCGAGCAACCGGCGAGAAGCAAGTTGCCGCCTAAGGCAAAGGCGGCCCCAAAGAGATAGCACCTTGTCATACGGGAGTAGGATGCAGACTGGCTTGGGCGCGTCTGCATGCCGAATTGGGCGGCGATTGGACGCGGTCGAGCATCCATTAGGTGAAGGAGTTTTGGAGGCACCCATGCCCGTCATTCGCCAATGTCCGCACTGTGGCCGCAGCAATCGCATTCCAGCGGCGCATCTTGCCGATACCGGGCGCTGCGGCGCGTGCAAGTCTCCGCTGCCCGCCGTAGACGAGCCGATTGCGGCCGATGCGGCGCTCTTCGACGAGATCGTGCGCGAGGCGCGGGTGCCGGTACTGATCGACTTTTGGGCGGCCTGGTGTGGACCGTGCCGCATGGCTGCTCCCGAGGTGGCGCGCGCCGCGAAGGAGATGGCCGGCAAGGCCGTGGTGCTGAAGGTGGATACCGAACGCGTGCCGGAACTGGCGGCACGCTACAACGTGCGCGGCATTCCCAACTTCGCCGTATTCAGCAACGGTGAGCTGGTGCGGCAGCAGGCTGGCGTGGTGGATGCCGAGCAGTTGAAGAGTTGGCTGCGAGTTCCGGTGGCGTCTGGTTGAGGGTTGGAAGGAAAATCCCCACCCCGGCAAAAGAAGCCGGAATGGGGCACCCGCTGCCAGTTGGGCGATCAGTGATGACCTTCGCCGGTCCGGCTCCACTCACGAATGGAGCGGATCTCGTCCGGTGCGATGTGCAGGTACTGGAGGAACTCCTGGTGGTCCTCGGGTGCAGTGCGCTCGAACTCGCGATGCCAGCGGGTCATGTCGTCCTCACTGAGTCCTGCTGCTTTCATGATGGAAACCCATTTCTCTTTGGTCATGTCTTTCGTTCTCCTCAACAGTGATTTTTTGGCCTGCAGCAATCTCACGATTGCCTGCTGATGCCGGCGCAACTCGCCTATCTCCTCTTCCAGCTCGATCAGCCTGCGGTTGAGCACTGCCGCCGCCGCGCCTTCTGAGCCGGAAAGCATCTGCCGGACATCGCGGACGCTAAGCCCGACCGAGCGGTACAGCCGTATCTGGCGCAGGGTCTCGACCTCCTTCTCGCCATAGAGGCGATATTGGGCCGAGGTGCGATGAGCCGGCCGCAGCAGTCCCATTGATTCGTAGTACAGGATTGCCGTCCGGCTGAGGCCGACCTGGCGTGCGATTTGCGAAACGCTCAGCATCACAAGACCACCTTCCACCCTACAGTTATAGACAGGTCAAGCCTATTTCATTTGCTTTTGGAGAGGGGGCCGGTTCGGGGGGGCGATAAATTTCTTGAATCGCCACCATCAAGATTTTTTGTTGGATTGCCCAGCCCGGCGGCCTATAGCCTCAGAACATCTGCAACAGCGAGAAGAGGTCTTGCTACCGACGGCACCTAGCCGCCTGCGAGGTGCAGAAATCTGCCTGATAAGGAGCTGCATTGTCTACCGAACTGCGTAATTTCCTGGCGCTTTCATACGACGAATTGGAAGAGCTAAACCTGCGTGCCAAGACCGAGCGGCTGAAGCGAGTCGACATCGGCAAAATCCAGGAGGAGCGGCTCAAATACCTGACCGACCAGAAGGGCATCAAGGCGGTAACGGTGCTGTTCAGCGACCTGGAAGGCCGCCTGCACATGCTCGATTACGACAAGAAGTTCCTGCTCAAAAGCTGGGACAACTTGACCTTTGACGGCTCGTCGATCCGTGGCTTTACCGCGCAGCGGGAGAGCGATTTGCGCCTGGGCATCGACTGGAGCGCCTTCTTCTGGGGCCCGGCCGACGTGTTTGGCCCGGGCAAAGTGCTGGTCTTCGGCCACGTCATCGACAAAGACGGCCGGCCCTATAGTGCCGACATCCGAGGCGTGCTCAAGGGGTTCGCCGACGAACTCTACAAGAAGGAAGGCCTCACCCTGAATGCGGCCAACGAGATTGAGGGTTTTCTGTTCAAGGGTCCCGATGCCGAGCGGCGCTATCACGAGACCGTCCAGTTCGAATACGTAAATACCGGCGGCTATTATCATTCCCTTCCTGGAGACACGCTACGCACCTTCATCGACACCACGGCCGAAGTGCAGCGCGCTATGGGCTTCCAGAATGAGAAGGACCACCCCGAGGTGGCGCCCTCGCAGTTTGAGATCAACTACTCCTACGCTGAAGTGGTGGCTGCGGCCGACCACATACAGCTCTACAAACTCATCTGCCGCCAGGTCGCAACTCATATGGGGTGCACGGCGTCGTTCCTGCCTAAGCCGGTCGTGGGCGTGAATGGCAGCGGCATGCACACGAATGTTTCAATCAGCAAAGGTGGCAAGAATCTGTTCTGGGATGCCAAGGGCGAAGAGCAGCTCAGCAAGACGGGATGGGAGTTCATCGATCGCATTCTGACGCACGGCAACGATCTCTGCCTGCTGCTGAATGCCAGCGTGAATGCGTATCGCCGGCTTGATCCTCACTTTGAGGCGCCGAACCAGATCAAGGCCTCAGCCACCGACCGCGGCTCAATGATCCGCGTTCCCATCGGCAACGAGCGCAGCATGCGCGTGGAAGTGCGTTCCGTATCGCCGGACACGAACCCCTATCTGGTGATGTATTCGATCTTCAAGACGGGTCTGCAGGGGCAGACGGCGAAGATCAAGAACCTGCGGCAGGCCGAGCGCTATTTGCCCGACAACATCTACACCGCGATTGAAGACTTCCGCAAGGCGGAGTGGACGACCAAGTTGTTGGGAGCCGATGTGAAGGCGCGTTACGCGGACTTGAAACAGGCGTCAGCCGACCGCTGCCCACGCCTGCTGGGAACGTTCGTCAAGGCCCCAGAGGTGCAATACCACCACGACGTCTACAACCAGTACTTGTGGAACCTGTTCTAGGGTGAAGCGGGCCTTCCGGCCCGGGTATCGCTTGCGATGTACTCTCCTCCTGCGCCGCTGAGGCCGCCTTCAGCGGCGCCCTTTTGTTGAGGGGCGCACCCACACCGCGGTTGTTTACACTCTGCTAGGCTATTGCTCCGATGGCGTCACCCACCATTTCCTTCTCCGAATACCTGCGTCTGACGCGCGAGAACCGCAATTTTCGCAAGTTGTGGATGGCGCAGATTGTCAGCGAGATCGGAGATTGGTTCTACACCATTGCCATCTTCAGCCTGTTGCTCGATCTGACGGGCAAGGCGCAGTCCGTCGCCATCGGCCTGGTGCTGTGGGTGTTGCCGCAGACCTTTGTGGGGCCGATTGCGGGCGCGGTGAATGATCGCATCAGCCGGCGCAAGGTGATGATCACGGCTGATCTGGCGCGGGTGGTGATTGTCGGCTGCATGCTGCTGGTGCGATCGGCAAGCATGGCTTGGCTGATCTATCCGCTGATTCTGCTGGAAACGGTGATGGCGGGCTTCTTCGAGCCGGCGCGCAACGCGGTGATTCCGAACATCACGCCGGAGGAGGACGTGATCGTCGCCAACACGCTGGCGTCGACTACGTGGTCGTTCAACCTGGCGATAGGCTCCCTCATCGGCGGAATCGTCGCCGCCACGCTGGGCAGGCAAGCGGTTTTCGTGATCAACGCGCTGTCCTTCCTGGTGTCGGCGATGTTCATCCGCAGGATGAAGTTTGATGAGCCGCACATAACCCATCAGCGGCTCACGCTGCGGCAGGTCTTCGACTACTCGCCCATGATCGAGGGCTTCCGTTACATCGGACACGATCTGCGCATGCTCGCCATGGTTGCTCTGCGAGGAGGCACCGGCATCCTGGGCGCAGCGTGGGTGCTGTTCCCGGTGTTCGGACAACGAGTACTGCCGATGCCGAACCTGGGGCGGCAGGACTACGCCCTGGTGGGTATGAGCGTGCTGCTGACCGCCCGCGGCATAGGGTCGCTAATAGGACCACTGATCGCCGCGCAATGGGCGGGCATCAACCAGCCGCGGCTGCGTCACGGCGTGCTGGTGGGATTTGTCATCGCCGGCGTCGGCTATGTATTGCTGGGCATTTCTCCGACAATCTGGGTTGCGGCGGCGGTTGTATTGCTGGCCCATGCGGGGAACTCGGTAGTGTGGGTATTTTCCACAACCTTGCTGCAACTCAATTCGGACGACCGTTTTCGCGGCAGGATCTTTGCCGCCGATTTCGGCCTTGCCATGGCGGTCATCGCGTTGTCGGCATGGCTATCCGGGAAGGCAATCGACGGCGGGGTATCGCCTCGTCTGGTGGCGAGCGCGGTCGGCGCCAGCATGATCATACCGACGCTGCTATGGGCTTCTGCGCAGCGGTTGTGGAAACAAGAGTTGACTGCCGGGGAATGAGGCGTTCTCTATGGAAAGTCTGATTAAGTCCGATCCATCGAAGAACCTCCGAGGCTAAAGCCCAGGTTTATTGCAGGCACTTACGGACGGCCTGAAGGCCGTCCCCTTCACGGCCTGAAGGCCGTCCCCTTCACGGCCTGAAGGCCGTCCCCTTCACGGCCTGAAGGTCATCCCCTTCACGGCCTGAAGGCCGTCCCCTTCACGGCCTGAAGGCCGTCCCCTTCACGGCCTGAAGGCCGTCCCCTTCACAGCCTGAAGGCCGTCCCCTTCACGGCCTGAAGGCCGTCCCCTTCAAAGTCCGGACTTAAGCAGACCTTCCTTACGGCACCCAGGCGGGACTATCCGCGTCAGCCCAGACATCGCGCGTGCTGCTGCGGGTAGGACAGGAAACCAGGGCCACTGCCGATCCCACCGCGACAATGTCTTCCACGAGCGCCAAGGGGAAGTCCGGGGCGTTAAGCCGGCGCCGCATGCGTGTCCTCCAGGCATAGCCGAGCAGCGATCCTACCAGAGCTCCGGTAGCTCCCAGCGCCGCTCCGGTGCGAGGATCGTCGCCGTCCGAGATAGAAAATGCCGCTCCGCAGACACCGCCAGAGATCAGCCGCCACGTCAAGGAGGCCGGCCGGAGCCGGCTGGAGGAGAGAGGGGTCTTGTCGCTGATGAGCTCGCCCAGCGCCAGCTTTCGTGTGGTGCGTTCTGCCAGACCCGTATCGAGCAGGGAAAGCGGCGAATTGCCCAAGTCTATGCGTCCAGTGCCGGCCGCCCAACTAACGGCCGCAGGAGCGGTCATGGAGCGGAGTCCGGCTACCAGTCCGATGCCGAGGGCGCGAAGGGCTGAGGTGCGGTTTGCCATGCCAACACTGTATCGCGATTCCCGGGCGATATGTGGGTGTACGGAGGGGTCTTCTGGGTCGGGATCAGGCGCCGCAACACTTCTTGTACTTCTTACCACTGCCGCAGGGGCAGGGATCGTTGCGACCGACTTTGTCGCCGCGAATGACCTGCTGCACTGTGCCCATGTCGCCTGATCCTGCCATGCGGGCTTGTTCCAACTCGCGCTTCTTGCGGCGCTGGAAAGCTGCCTCCATATCGTCGATGGTCGTGGCTGCCTGGTGCGCGCGGCGTGCTCCGATACCGACGGCCGCCAGAGCGTTTCCGTCGCCGTCGTCGGGCAGGACGCGCTGGGGCGCCGGCTGAGGCGCTTCGATCACTTGCATGAGGTACAAGTAGCGGACGGTTTCTTCCTGGAAGCGCGCCATCATGGCTTCGAACATGTCGAAGGACTCGCGCTTGTATTCCACCAGAGGATCGTGCTGGCCGTAGCCGCGCAGTCCGATGCCCTCGCGCAGGTGGTCCATGCTGAGCAGGTGGTCCTTCCAATGCTGGTCAAGAACGCTCAACATGATGATGCGCTCGTGATGACGCATGGCATCGGGACCAATCAGCCGCTCTTTGGCGTCGTAGCGCTCCTTGAGCTTGTCGAAGATGGCATCGCCCAGCTCCTGCCGGTTCAGATTGGCGGGGTCGATGCCTTCCTTTTCGATGTCCACACCGAACTTGGTGAAGACCTCGTTCTTCAGCCCCTTGATGTCCCAGTCTTCAGCATGAACATCCTTGCCGGCATATTTGTTCAGCACGTCGCCGAGGATGTCGCGGACATAGTCCTCGAGGATGAGATCTTTCTGGTCGAGACCTTCCAGCAGCTGGCGTCGCAAGCCGTAGACCGCCTCGCGCTGCTTGTTCATCACGTCGTCATACTCAAGCAGGTGTTTGCGGGCTTCAAAGTTCTGGCCTTCGACCGCCTTCTGGGCGGCTTCGATGCGTTTGCTGATCATGCGCGATTCGATGGGCACGCCCTCTTCCATGCCCAGCCGCTGAAGCAGGTTCGAGACCCACTCCTTGGCGAAGATGCGCATCAGATCGTCTTCCAGCGACAGATAGAAGCGTGAGGCTCCGGGGTCGCCCTGGCGGCCGGCGCGTCCGCGGAGCTGATTGTCGATGCGGCGTGACTCGTGGCGCTCGGTGCCGAGGATGAAGAGACCACCAAGATCAATGACGGTGTCGTGCTCCTGATCGGTTTCAACCTTGTGGCGGGCGAAGATTTCATTCCACTGCTCGGTGCCCACCTGGTACTCATCGCCACCGTAATAGAAGTACGACAGAGCAGGATCGTCGGGCTTGGCGTTGACCTCGCCAGCAACCGCCTTGAGCTTTTGCGCAATGCCGCGCTTCAGGCACTCCTGCTTGGCCATGAACTCAGGATTGCCGCCCAGCAGAATATCGGTGCCGCGACCTGCCATGTTGGTGGCGATGGTGATGGCGCCTTTGCGGCCGGCCTGGGCAACGATTTCGGCTTCGCGCTCGTGATATTTGGCGTTCAGCACCACATGGCGGACGCCCTTCTTCTTGAGCAGTTCAGAAAGTCTCTCGGACTTTTCAACGGACGTGGTGCCGACCAGTACCGGCTGCTCTCTCTCGGCAAGCTTTTGTATCTCATCGGCGGCCGCGAAATATTTTTCCTTCTCGGTGCGATAGACGACATCAGAGTTCTCGATGCGCAGCAACGGCCGGTTGGTCGGGATAACGACCACTTCCAACTTGTAAATGTTGTCAAACTCGGCGGCTTCCGTCTCCGCCGTACCAGTCATGCCTGCCAGCTTCTTGTACATGCGGAAGTAGTTCTGGAAGGTCACGGTGGCGAGTGTCTGGTTTTCGCGCTCGATCTTGACGCTTTCCTTGGCTTCCACGGCCTGATGCAGACCGTCGGACCAGCGGCGGCCGGGCATGAGGCGGCCAGTGAATTCGTCGACGATGAGGACCTCGCCGTCCTTGACGACATATTCCACGTCGCGACGGTAGAGGTGGTGCGCCTTGATGGCGGTCTCGACGTGATGTTTGAGGTCCCAGTTCTCCGGATCGGCGATATTGCCGATACCCAGCAGGCGCTCAACTTTGTCCCAGCCATCATCGGTGACCGAGACCGTGCGATGTTTCTCGTCGATGACGAAGTCGCCGGTGAGGATCTTGTCCTCCATCGACCGCTCGATCTCTTCGCCCATCTCAAGCTGGGGGATAATGCGATTGACGCGGTAGTACTTGTCGGTCGATTCCTCGCTGGCGCCGCTGATGATGAGCGGGGTGCGGGCTTCGTCAATCAGGATGGAGTCAACCTCGTCGACGATGGCGAAGTTGTGGCCGCGCTGTACGCAATCGCGCAGGTCGAACTTCATGTTGTCGCGCAAGTAGTCGAAGCCAAACTCGTTGTTGGTTCCGTAGGTGACATCTGCACCGTAGGCCTCGCGGCGCTGGCTATCGTCCAGGTCATGCACAATGACGCCGACAGTGAGCCCTAAGAAGGTATACAGCTTGCCCATCCACTCAGAGTCGCGTTTGGCCAGGTAGTCGTTCACGGTCACTACGTGAACGCCGCGTCCGGCGAGCGCGTTGAGGTACACCGGCAGGGTGGCGACCAGCGTCTTGCCCTCGCCAGTCTTCATCTCGGCGATCTTGCCCTGGTGCAGCACCCGGCCACCGATGAGCTGCACATCGAAGTGGCGCATTTTAAGCACACGCCAGCTGGCCTCGCGGGCCACGGCAAAAGCTTCAGGAAGCAGATCCTCGAGGGACTGCTTCAGCGTCTCGTCTTTCTCGTCCGGGTCTTCGACCGCGTCTACACGCTGGCGAATCCTGGCGCGGAATTCGTCTGTCTTCGCCCGGAGCTGTTCGTCGGAGAGCTGCTGGATCTCAGGCTCGAGCGCGTTGATGCGCTCCACCATGGGACCCAGGCGTTTGATCTCGCGCTCGTTGCTGGTGCCGAAAACCTTGGCAATTAGAATGTTAATCAATGCTGTCGTTCCTTGGTTCGCGACCAGGGCTGCCAAAACAGAAGTAATGCGTAATGCAGAGACACTCCGCCTACTAGAAAGCCTACCACATTAGATGACGGCTTCTGCGCAGAGTCGCAGAGCGAAAGGCACTGGAAGAGCGCCAAATGAGCACCGAGCGGCATGGCCGGCAGAGGACGAGTCTGCCGGCCATTTCAACCATCCCTTAGCCGAGGGCGGAGCCCGGAAAGCTGCGCTAAATTCACGCCTTGGGATTAGTGGTATGAGTGTTTAGACACAAAGAGTACAGGGATGATCGGGTTCCCACTGGGAGCGATCATGAAGCCGTCTCCCACAATTGCGCCCGCAGGCCCGACATAGGCGAAGGTCGCGTATCCGGCATGGCCGGGCGGAACGTTGATACCGGTGGTATCGAGAAAGTTAGGCTCGGCCGCCTTCAATGTTGCCTGCTTAGTGGCCAAGATTGAGCCGGTAGAATCATAGACTGTCATGGTCCCGTTCAGGTCAGTCGGCGTCGTGTTGGTAAGACCCCAGCTCGTAGAGTAGCCGCTGTACGTGCTCCAACGGGGGTTGAATAAAGTCGTGTCCGTGACCCGGATGACGAACGTATAGCCGTTAGTCTGATCAGGGTTGGCGAGGGCAATATGGATGCTCGCGCTCGATGCCTGAATCCAGCTGATTCGTGCAGCGAATCCGCCACTCAGGTCGGGATCCACGGTGGTCACATCGGTTGAAGGTATCTGGGTCGAGCAGTTGGCTTGCAGCAACTGGAGGGTGGGGGCAACCGCAGCCGTCGGATCAACGGGGTCCCAGACCTCAATGCTGTACGAATGGCCGCCTTTTACATTCAGGTTGTAATAGGCGGTGGTAGCGTTAAATATGAAGTCCTCAAGATTCACCGTTCCGTCCGAGGGTAGGACCGGGTCGGCGCCGCAAGTGGTGGCGATCCTAATTCCACTGGGCTTGGTTCGGCCCGGCTTGGTCTGCGCCAAGGCCAGTGAAGCAAGAAGGAGACAGACAACTGAAATCAGGCAAGCTTTCCTCATGGTTTCACCTTTCGTGATTTGTAGCTGGGTTTTACCGCCACCTGGGCCAAAGCCAAGTTTATACGTGTCTTCTTCTAATGTCTCAATGATTGTAATCAAAGTCACTGGTCGTCGAGCCACTCGCCCTGATGTTTTTTTTTGAGCGCGAGGCGTAGCAGCAGCAATGATGGTGACCTCTGCCGGGATGGCTCTGGCCGCCATCAAGGACCGCACCAAGGATGCCGAAGCGACGCCTAGAGCAAGTGACCAAGCGATGGTGTTTCCTGGAGGTGTCCCACAGAGGCACGCTGTCTTAGCGATCGCGACTGCAAGTCAAGGAAAATCGGCGTGAAGGTCAATCGATGGTTTGTCGCCCCGTATTTCGCGTTTCTGTTTTGATGCGGCGAACGCCAACTGCCTGAAGGGATGAAAAAGCACAAAGAGCATAAGAAAAAGAGGCCGCGTGCGGACGGCCTCTTTAGGAGGAGGAGGAAACAATTATGAACTAATTGTCATTTACTGGAAAGAATGTTAATTCTTTTTGAATTCTAAGTCAAGTTACTATCGTAACTGTCATAATCCTTGCTTTTTCATAAGCTTACCGCCGTCTCCCGACAGTTCGTTATCGCGGTTTTGAGGCGACGAGCCCGGTAGACACAATTCGTTCGGGGCTCCGATTGTGAAGGAAAGAATTCCCCTAGTCGTCGCGACGCGACAGGGTTGGACGGTCGTCGTTCGGGTTCTGCGTGCCGCTGCCGGAATCCGCAGTGTTGGTCTGCCGCAACGAGGGCTTCTGCTGGTCGGCGGGCGCTAACACCTTCTTACGATTCTCATAGGCCGCGAGCCGCGCTTTGACCGCGTCAAATTCCGAGGTGTCCACGATGTACTGCGACCGCTCCGGCAGCAGATCTTTGATCTCGGCCTGGCTCTTGGCGATGCGATCGGGCGTCGGCGGGTGAGAGGCAAAAGCCTTGGACAGGATGCCGGGCTGTTTCTTTTCTTTGGCCTCAACCTTCTCGAAAAACGAGATGAAAGACTGCGGGTCGTATCCCGCCTTGTACATATACTCCAGACCGAGGTAGTCGGCTTCAGATTCAAAGCTGCGGGAGAACTTCATGAACGCCATCGGCATAGCCAAGCCCAGAGCGATGTTGGTGGCCTCATACACGCCCCAACTGTTGATCACGAACATGAGCGGCGTAGTGGCGATTTGCGCGTAATTGGCGCGCGTCATTTCACGGGTCGCGTGGCGGGCGCAAACATGGGCGATCTCGTGTGCCATGACTCCGGCAAGCTCGGCCTCTCCATCGGCGGCGAGAATCAATCCGCTGTTGACGTAGAAAAAGCCTCCCGGCAGAGCAAACGCGTTGATTTGATCGGAATCGATGACCTTAATGGTGAAAGGAACTTTGGCGTCAGAATTGCGAACCAGATTCTGCCCAATGCGATTCACGTACTCAGTGATGACCGGGTCATGGATCAACTTGGCATTCTGCTCAACCATCATGGCGTACTGCTTGCCAATCTTGATATCCGTGTCCAGGGAGTACCAATCGCCGAGCCCGCGCTTTCCGATGTTGCGGTTGCCGATGTCGTCGATATCGTTCTTGTTTTTGTTGTGAGTGTCTTTGGGCGCAGAAGTGGCGTTGTCCTGCTGGTCGGGGGGAGAAGCTGGCGTGCTCGTCGCAGTGGAAGGTGCGGTACTGCTGCTCGCTTGGGACGCTGGTTGTTGCGAAGCCGTGTCCTGCGCCATGGTCGACATGGCAAGGCTCACATTCATTAGCATGGCAACGGAGACGACGAACGCACGTGACTTCATGGAGGTACTCCCACCCTGAGCGCCGGGCCACTCTATCGGATGCCAACCCCCAGCACCGCGGAAAGTTCTCTGCCAGAAAAAATAAACACCGTGCCGGGCCGCGATCGGGAGGCACCCTAGTTTTCCCAGATTATATGCCTGGAAGCAGATTTCGGACATGAGATTTGCCGGATGCTGACACTTCCGCCGGGGCCCATGACAGTGGCTTGTGGGCCATGGTGACGGACGTTGCGCACGGCATGCGGATTTGGAGTTAGAATGCCTCTCACACCGCTTTCGATAAATGTGGGACCGGGCGCACTTGCAATTGGCATGGGGGTTCTCACAATGGAGAGTCTTATTACCTTCACCGCCGGAACACCGAGTACCGGTTCGCCGGTGGCCAATGATTTATGACCACAGCCCCAAAGGCGCGCGTACTTATCGTTGCTGAAGATGCGAACGCCATTCAGCCTCTAAGTTCAGACATGCAACGCAGGGGAGCAGTGGAGGTAATCACGGCTTCCAGCGCCGACGAGGCAGTGCGCGCATTGCGTGCGGTCGATCCGGTGCTGGTGTTGCTCGCTCCCTTCACGCGGGGACCAGATGCCTTCGAATTGCTTGAGCGGCTCAAGCAGATGAAGCCCGACGTCAGTGTCATCGTCATCGGTGAGCGTAACGATCCGGAGTTTGTTTTTCGTGTCTCCAAAGCCGGGGCCGACGACTACCTGGTGAAGCCAGTGGACCTGAAGGAGTTCGATACGCGGTTGAACCGCATATTGGAGCGGCAACGGCTGATGTCGGAGGTGACCCCACTCCCGGCCCGGGTCCGAGGACACAGCGATTTCGCCATGCTGTTCGGCACCAGCCCGAGGATGGAAGAGGTCAAGAACACCATCGAGCAGGTGGCGGAAACAAATGCGACGGTCCTCATCCGCGGTGAAAGCGGCACCGGTAAAGGCGTCGTAGCGCGCATGATCTATGCTCAGTCGTCGCGTCGCGCCAAGCCCTTCGTCAAGGTCAATTGCGCCGCCATTCCTCATGAACTGTTGGAGAGCGAGCTGTTCGGCTACGAGCAGGGAGCCTTCACCGGAGCCAACCGGCAGAAGCTGGGCAAGTTCGAGTTGGCCAACGCCGGGACGCTGTTTCTCGACGAAGTCAGCGAGATGCACCCGGCCTTGCAGGCCAAGCTCCTGCACGTGCTGCAGGACGGAGATTTCTCTCGCCTCGGAGGGAAGCACGATATCTCGGTGGACGTGAGGATCCTGGCCGCTACCAACAAGCATCTGGAAAATGCGGTGGCGGAGGGCGCTTTTCGCGAAGATCTGTTTTACCGGCTGAATGTCATCAAGATTCATATTCCTCCGCTGCGCGAACGCCGCGAGGAAGTGCCGGTATTCCTGGATTACTTCCTGCGAAAATACAGCGAGTTCTACGGCAAACAGCCCTCTGCCTTTAGCGACCTGGCTGTTGGCCGAATGATGGAATACAACTGGCCGGGCAATATTCGCGAACTTGAAAACCTGGTGAAGCGCTATGTGATTGTCGGCAACGAGGCACAGATTATTCGCGAACTGTCCACCCTCAAGCCGATTATGGGGGTGGTGGGGCAGGGGTCCCCGGAAGCCGGGGCAGACCCAGACGCCCCAGTTCGCAGCTCGCAGCCGATGCCGGCTGCCATCCCGATCACCGCAGGCAAGCCGAAGGGCCCCGAGGAAGACACGCCGTCGTTGCTGGAGATCGGTCGCCAAGCCGCGATGCGCGCGGAGCGGGAAGCCATCGAACGGACGTTGCTGCAGACACGCTGGAACCGGCGCCAGGCCGCCAAGCTTCTAAAGGTCAGCTATAAAGCACTGCTCAACAAGTTGAAGACCTTCGAAGAGCAGGATGCCAAGAACAAGAACCTGTCGGCTTAGAGTTGGCAGCTCGATTGCGAGAGACAATGGCCGGCGGTGACCAGAACCCCATCGTCAGGCGATGGCCCCCGGCAGCCTAATTCTGTAGGCGATGACACTTTTCCCTTCCCTTTAAGAAGGCCAAACAACTCCAGGCAACCCACGGAAGCTGAAGTGCTTCCATTCCTGCACACAAAAGAGGTGTCCACTGTGTTATGTAACTCTTTCCCAGAAGGTCGTTTCTGCGTCTGCTTCGAGAATCGAGGCAGCGCCCAGCATAGCCTCCCATGACGTTCCCTCCCCTCCACGCCTCTTTCGGAAGAGCGGTCATCTGACCGCTTTTTTGTTTGGGTGGTCTGAAGTCAAACGATGATCGGCCGACAGGTATTTTTAGGGTCCCAGACCTGGGCACTGAATTTGACTGTGGTTCTGGAGGCGCATATCATTCCGGTTTTGCTGTAGCAAGTTTTGGGTTCCGGGGCCCAAGGGTGGCTTCGGCAGGTTAAGGGGCCAAGGTATGGACAAAAAAAAGCTGGAAATGTTCAAGAAGCGGCTGGAAGAACGCCAGCTGGAACTGCGCCAGACGGTGAATCGTACGACGCAGGATGGCCGCGAAGCGGACGTGGAAACCGCCCAGGACATTGCCGATCGTGCGGCCCAGTCCTACACCAAAGAATTCCTTTTCCATCAGAGCAATAACGAGCGGCAGCTCCTGCAAATGGTGGAGGGAGCGCTGAGCCGCATTCACGACGGGAGCTTCGGACTGTGCATTTCCTGCGGCAGCGAGATCAATCCCAAGCGCCTGGAGGCTGTGCCCTGGACGCGCCACTGCATCGAATGCCAGGAGAAGCAGGAAAAAGGACTGCTGGAGCACACCGGCGTGTAGCCGGAGTCGAGTTCAACCAAAAAAGCCGCCGGGAGAACCGGCGGCTTTTGTAGTTGTCAGTGCATTGCAGGCTATTGCTTCTTGGGCTTCTTGCCGCCGCCCAATAGCCCGCCCAATGCGTTGTTGATGGTGTCGTTCAGGTTCTGCTGCTGGTTGGGATGTTGACCCTTCTGCGCTGCGGGCTGCTGTGCCTGCGGCTGGCCTCCCAGCAGGCCCCCGACGATGCCTCCAAGATTCGCGTTCTTGCCGCCGAGAACTCCCGCGGCGGTAGGCAGAATGTTGTTCAGCTTCATCTGCGCGATCTTCGCCAGGTCAGGAGCAACCACCGGGTGGTTCATCGAGCCGGTGACAATGACCGGCACAACCAGCTCGCCCTGCTTGTTCGCCAGTGCGGTATTTAAATAGCCGCCGACTCCTGTACCACCGACTGATTGGCTATAGCTTTTGCTTAACACGGCCGTCAGGTGCATGTTGAGCGTCTGATTGACAAGGTTCAGTAATCCCTCAGCCGACATTGTGCCCACATCCAGGGCGGCTTTCAGATCGTTGGTCTGGGCGACTCCGTTTTGCACCTGAAATGTGCCGCTCATTTGCGAGATTCCGGTGTAGCCCTTGGCCGCTCCACCCCCGAACTTTCCGATCTTCGAGAGCTCGTGGATCAGGTCGACCTTGGTAAGTTTCCCGTTGGTGAGAGTGAAGCTGAAAGGTCCATTCAGGGTTTGCGACACCTCTCCCGACGGCGGAGTTGCAAAGGTCTGGTTGATGGTGGCGGATATGGAGCCATAGAGGGTGTCGTTCGCGTTGGCTACGGCGCTCATCAGCTTGTTGGCGTCCGCGTTGGTCAATCGGGCATTGATGTTGAAGCTTGCCGTAGGGTGGCGCTCATCGATTCCAACCACGCCGTTGAGTTGGCCTCCATAAACCTGCGCCGTAAGCGCGGTCAGGTCGATGATGCCGTGGTTCAGGGTGACATTGGAACGAACGTTGGTGAGTTCTGTGCGGTCGTAGATGATCGTCCCGATGCTGACAGCGCCGCCACCGGTGGCGGTTTCGAGGAAGCCAGGCTTGGGCGCAGGCGCCGGCGCCGCTTCTGCCTGCGGCACGAAGCTCCAGTTCTCGGCAGTCTTTTTGGCTGACGCAGCCTGATTGCCGCCGGTGATCTTCTGCAACTCCTCAACATTGAGCTTGTCGATGTTCAGGGAAAACTGCAGATTGGGAGTTTCAAAATTAGTGATGCTGACGTTGCCGCTGGCATTGGTTGAGCCGAGCGAGGCGGCAAAGTTGTAAAGATTGACCGAGTTCTGGGTGAACTGGAGATTCGCGTTCTTGACATTGACCGGCTGAGTAAGCGACGGCATTTTGAGGGAAACATTCTGCAAAGCGCCATTGCCGCTGAAATTCATCGCATTGGTGTTCTTGATGGGGCCAACGGCATGAACGTCAAGGTTCACATTGCCACTGCCGCTCATTCCTTCCGCGGCTGCAAAGCCGTAAGCCTTGGCCATGCCTAGAAGTTCGTCGACCTTCGCGTTAACCGTCTTTAAGGTCGCGTCAATGTTCGGCGAGGGCGTGGTGTACTGCGACAGGGCCATCTGCGCATTCAATGTCGTAGCGCCGGAAGATACCGTGAAGCCGTTGGAGCGAATGTCCTGCGGCGTCATCGCCAGGTCAATCGCCGCTACCTTGACGGGCTGCGGCAGCCCTTTGCCGGTGACTTCAAGGTTGCGTCCATTCACGTTGCCGTTCAGGGCCAGACGGTCGGTCGGTCCTTGTGCATGAACCTTGGCCGTGATCTGTCCCGCAATTTTCGTGTCAGGGTTGAAGGCAACTCCAAACGCCGACGCCAGGCGGGCCATTTCCTGAATTGAAGCATCGGATACGTTGACGTTGACATCGACGACCGCCGGCGTCGGTTTTGTGTTCAGCGTGCCGCTGATGGAGACCGGGGTTGATCCCAGCTTCAGAGCAAGCTGGCTGATCTGAATCAGGTCGGCGTTCAGATCGTCGGCGATGTTGAACTGGGCTTCGATGGGATAACCCACCTGCACACCGTGGATCACGGCGTCGGTGAGCTTCAACGAGCCCTTCGCACTGGCTTTGCCGCTGCTGGTGGAGAAGTCGGTCGAGCCCGTGATCACGGCGTCGGAATTCGCCAGCGCCTGCGCGTTCAGGAACTTCTGCGCTCCTGACAGTGATACCTCCTTGAAGACCACTGTCCCGGTGAAGGGAGTATTCACCAACTGTGCGCTATTGAAGGGGCCGCCCTTGCCGGAGAGCTCCAGGGTCTGACTACCTTTGCCGGGCAGATGCGCAGCTACATCCAGGGAGAACGGCTGATTTGGCGCGAAGTCTTTCAGGGTGAGATCAATATGATCGTAGACCGCTCGCGGTTCATGCTTCTGATAGTCGGTTACCGCGATTTGACCGTCTTTGATTGACAGCTTGGAGAGCTCAACCCCACCGGGTTGGGCCGCAGGCGCCGCCGGAGCCGCGGGAGCTTGGGCCGCCGGAGCCGAGGGTTTTGCCGGAGCCGCGGCTTTCTGGCCCAGACTGCCGAAGTTCCAGATACCCGCGGCGTTGCGGATCAGTTCAATCTTCGGCTGCTGGAGAGTAAGACTGCTGATTTCAATCTTCTTGGACAGCAGCGGAAAGAGCTTTACGTGGACATCTAGTTGCTGAACCTGAGCAAAGGGAACGTTACTGTGGAAGCTGGGGTCCTCGCCGATGGTAACGTTGTCAACCTTCACGGCCAGCGGAATGACGCTCAGACTCATGCTGCCCAGTTGCACCGGGCGGTTGAGCTGCTTCTGCAACTCCGCCTGGATCTGCCCGCGGTACTGATTCACGTCGACGAGCATGGGCACAACCAGGGCAATACCGACCACCACCAGAATGACGATTACCGCCGCGATCAGAAGCTTACGCATAGCCACTCCTTTCGCCACATGGACAGGCTCGTTGAGGATTTGTCTGGCCCTAAGTAAGGAACCAGTATGCCGCCCTTTCGTTGCACTTCAGCCAGATCTGGCCGCAGCTGAGGCGGATGGTTAAGAGAAGGAAAAGGAACCAGCGCGCGCACCGTTCAGCGCGGCGGGGGCACGCGACCCTACGGTGAAATGGTTACACGTTCAGCGGTGATTGGGAAGGCCCAAGCTCGCTTAATTGTCAGGTGGATGCGGTGGAATTCTCTTCCTCTTCCGCGTGAATGAGGCCGAACTTTTTCAGCTTGTAGCGCAAGGCATCGCGACTGATGTCGAGCAAGCGAGCAGCGTGCGTCTGGTTGCCATTGGCCCGGGTCATAGCCATCTCAACCAGTGCCCGCTCCACCTCTTCCAGCGAGGTGCCGCCATCCGGGATGGACAGCTTGGGCAGACTGCGGCCATTGGCCAGTGGCGTTTCCACTGCCGGCGCGAAGATGCCGGAAGTGCGTTCGAAGGCGGTTTGCGAACCGTTCTGCTGGGCGACGGGAAACGGCAGGTATTCCGGGCTGAGGACTTCGCCTTCTTCCAGAATCATGGCGCGCTCGACCGCATTCTTCAGCTCGCGCACATTGCCTGGCCAGTCGTAGTTGAGCAGCAGCTTCCTGGTCTCGTCGCTAATGCCCGTTACCGACTTGCGGAACTTGCGGCTGTAGCGGCCGATGAAGAATTCGACCAGCGGCAGCACGTCTTCTTTGCGCTCGCGCAGCGGGGGCAGGAAGATCGAAATGATGGCCAGGCGATAGTAGAGGTCCTGGCGGAACTGGTTGTCGCGAACGGCGCGCTCGAGGTCGCGGTTGGACGCCGCAATCACCCGGACATCGACCTGCATGTCGCGCACGCCGCCGACGCGGCGGATGACCTGGTCTTCCAGCACACGCAACATTTTGGCCTGTAACAGTGGTGAGAGCTCGCCGATCTCGTCCAGGAACAGCGTGCCTCCGTCCGCCACCTCGAACAGGCCCTTCTTCATGGCCTTGGCGTCAGTGAAGGCGCCGCGCTCGTGGCCGAACAACTCGGCTTCCATCAGGGTCTCGGGAATCGCGGAACAGTTGATGGCAACGAAAGGTTTCTCCTGGCGGCGGCTCTCGTAGTGAATGGCCTTGGCGATGAGATCTTTGCCGGTTCCGCTTTCGCCCTGGATAAGAATGGTGGTCGCTTCGCTGGTGGCAACCTTATTGACGAAACTCATCAGCTCCGTCATCTTCTGCGAGACGCCGACGACGTTGTGATATCCGGTGCGGCGCCGGACCTCTCCGCGCAGCGATTCCACCTCGCTGCGCAAGCGCGTCGTTTCCAGCGCATTCTTGACCGCGACGGACAGCTCGTCGAAATCCAGCGGCTTGCCCACGAAGTCATAAGCGCCCAGCTTGAGCGCGGTCTTGACGTCCTCAAGCTGCGGGTCGGCGGTGATCATGATGATGGCCCGCGCATCGTTGGACTTCTTCAACTGTTCAAGAATTTCGATACCACTGGCATCGGGCAGGCGGACATCGAGCAGCACCAGGTCAGGCGACTCATTGTGGGCCACGCGCAGCGCAGCCGAGCCGTTGTCGGCCTCCAGCACGTGATAGCCCCACTCTTCGCACTTTTGCCGGAGAGACCAACGAACCAGTTTTTCGTCGTCGACGATCAGGACTTTTTCAGAAGGCATTGCTTACACATAGATTACTACGGCAGGCGGAGGTCACAGTTGGACGCGGAATCCCACAAACCGGGTATAGAGTGCAGTTACCTGGCTTGAGCAACATCGCTGCATCGGCTCTTCGCTTTCATCAAAAGGTTCTCCTATCATCCCGGCCCGGTTGCGGTGAGAGTGTGCGCCTGTCAACTCTGGCACTCCTGTCGGCAATGGCGGGGCTGACAGATTTTGCTGCAGACAAGCCAGGGGGTGAGTTTACGAGAATCGGCGACTGTTTTGGTGAATCGCCACTCCTGTGCCATTGACCCAGACTCAGGCGGGTGTAACCTTGTTTTCGTAGGTCACTTTCGGTCGATTTCCTATAAAGGAGGAGATGATGAGACAGGTTGCAAGACGTACGACTGCGCTCGTAGGCGGGTTCGTATTTTTTGCCATTGTAGTGGCGATTGCTGCGGCGGCTGCGACCCAGTGTCCCTATACACACATTGACAACCTCCATTGCTCAGACTCTCAAACGCATTGCGACAAGAATATTGCGCTCAATCAGTGTGACGGCCCGTTGGGGTCCCCTCAGTGCTGCACTGTAACTGGAATAAAGGAGGATTGCTGCGGTTTTGATGTCCAAAATGCGGAGGCACTTTACAGTTGTGGCAGCGCGGAATGCAGTAACGGTGGTCTCAGACCAGCGGATTTTGCCGGCAAGTCGATCTCTTTCCGCGAGCGTATTCTTGTCCCGACATGCAACGGTAGCGGCTTTGAACCTGTGCCCCTCGGAGCTACAGAAGGCGGAAGAAAATGAAGTACCTGCAGTGTTTAGTCTGCGTACTCTTCATTGCTTCGGTTTGCTCAACTAATATGGCTTCACAAACTTTTGCTCGACTCGTTCCGAGCGAGCCGTCCGTTGTTCAAAGTCAATGGCGGCACCCCATCATCTCGCCCGTTCGTTGCGACGATGATGGGAACGTCTATATTCGAGAATATGTGCCCGGAACAACGAATGATGTCGTGACCATCATCGGTTCCGAAGGAGATAAGGTAACCGATACATCGCTCGATTCCGATCCAACCCTCAAGAAGGGCAAACTGCAGGACTTCGGAATAGGTCCGGGCGGCGACCTTTATGAACTCGTGCAGGTCGGGCGCGGTGCCTATCTCGTCAACTTCAAGCGGGATGGGTCCTTAAGCGGCGCCGCCAAGCTTGATAAGGAGTTTTGGCCTGCAAAGTTGGCGATTGGGGAGGCCACGGGCGCCCTTTTCCTGGTCTCGGGAACGGAGAACCCAGTCCCGGGCGAGCCGCCGAAACTGTTTACCGGCCTGTTCGACGCTAACGGCAAGCTGATTCGTGAAGTGAACTTTCCCGGTGACCCGGGTCAGATCAAAGCCGAAAAGCAGAAGGCAGGGAGCAGCAAGAACTACTATGAGGACAAGTCTTCGGTTCCGCTGCAACTGGGTACCGCCGAGGCCGATTCGAACGGCAACTTTTACCTGATTCGCGCTTCGGAGCCGCCGGTCGTCTTTGTGCTGAACCCTTCGGGCAAGTTTGTCCGCAAGCTGGAGATTAAAGCTCCCTATCCGGGCATGCGGCTGCTTGCAGCCCACGTCAGCAGTGGCAGGCTAGCGGCACTATTCGGGCAGGTCAAATCTGATGGTCAAATAGTGAAGAAGGTCATGACTATAGTTGACACTTCAAATGGGGACATAGTGCAGCAGTATTCGGTGCCGAGCGACCTAGGCAGCGCCTTCGCCTGCTATTCCGGAAGTGACTTTGGCTTTGTGACGACGAAGGACAACAAGCTGGCGATCCAGTATGCGCACCCGGGATAGATGCGACGTTCGTCCAGGGGCAGATCGAGGGATCTAATTAGGTTGTGGCTGGTCAGGCGAAACGTGAGCCGCGAAGCGGTGGTACGCAGGCGTAACCCTACCGGGACAGGAGGGCCTTCGACTCGTCCCCTTCGCAGTGCTCGGTATCCTCGTCCAGGATGGCACGTTAGGGTTGAAGGCTGAAGTGGCGTCCCATTCCTGCGATGTAGAAGATCAACCCAACGGGCAGCGCGAACAAAAGGGCGTCGATGCGGTCGAGAATGCCTCCGTGACCGGGCAGCAGGCTGCCGGAGTCTTTCACACCGGCGCCGCGTTTCAGGGCAGACTCGACCAGGTCGCCAAGTTGCGCCGCTACGTTCACGCACACAGCGAACAGCACAACGAACCAAACGGGTGGATGTCCAAGATGCGGACCTGACGGCGTGTCATTTCCGAGACGTAGGAGATGGACGCCTTGCAGCGCGCCAGCGATGGAATCAATGAAATGAAACAGCAACAGTCCCAGCACGACGGCGCCAAGTACCGACCCGGCGGAACCTTCCCAAGTTTTCCCTGGGCTGACACGCGGAGCCAGCTTGTGTTTGCCCACGGCCCGGCCCACGTAGTAAGCCGCAATGTCCCCGCACCACACCAGCAGCATGAGAAACAGCAGGTACAGCGGTCCGTTAACCATCGGTTGCAGGATCACGAGCACGCCCAGCGTGAATGCCACGTACGGCAGCAGCAGGTACGAGATTGCGGCGCTAGGCAGCGCCTGCGAAAGAGGGTCGCGGCTCAAGCCCAGGAGCAGATAGACGAGAGGTGACAGCAGGGTGATGACGGGCAGCCCCGCGAAGAGGAGCATGGCTACGAAGCCGCCCAATGCGGCATCGAACTTTATTGTCGATAGCAATTGCGCCATCACGTAGAAGACCGCGAACGACAGCAGCAGGAAGAAGTAGCTGGCCACTACCATCGGTCGAAAGCCCTGCGCCTGGGCAATTCCCAGATACTCGTGCGCCGCCAGCACCGCCACACCGAACACCAGCAGCGTGAACAGCCACAGCGGCGCCTTGAACAGCGCCACGATAACAATGGGAATCAGGATGACTGCGGTGATGACCCGCTTCACGGGAGCTGTCCGTGGTCGTCGACCAGCCCGCCGAAGCGCCGCTCTCGTTTTTGGAAGGCCTCGATCGCTTCCAGCAGGTGATGGCCACGGAAGTCAGGCCAGAGGGTCTCGGTGACGTAGATTTCCGCATATGCGGCCTGCCACAGCAGGAAGTTGCTGAGCCGCATTTCCCCGCTGGTGCGGATGAGAAGGTCGAGCTCCGGCAACCCGTGTGTGTAGAGGTGGCGGGAAATGTTCCGCTCGTCCACCCGCAGATGATCGATGCCGCCGTTGCGCGAGGCCTCACGCAACAGGGAGTTGAACGAATCGACCAGCTCCATGCGGGAGCTGTAGTTCAGCGCCAGGGTCAGCACCATGCCGGTGTTCTTTTCGGTAGCTTCGCGGGCCCAGGACATGCGCTCCTGCACTTCCTGCGGCAGCTCTTGCTGGCGGCCGATGTATTGCAGCCTGATGTTGTTCTCCATCATGGTCGGCAGCTCCATTTTCAGGTAGCGTCGCAGCAGGTTCATCAGGTAGGTCACTTCCGACTTCGGCCGCTTCCAGTTCTCGGCCGAAAAGGAGTAGAGCGTGAGGGCGGGGATGTCAATGCGCGCGGCGGTCTCAATGGTGGAGCGCACGGCCGCCACACCCGAGCGGTGTCCCGCAACCCGCGGCAGATGACGGCGCTTGGCCCAGCGGCCGTTTCCGTCCATGATGATGGCTACGTGGTGGGGCAACCGCTCCGGATCGAGGCGGGAGAAGATCTCGGCCTCTTTGCGGTTCAGCCCGGCCGGCACTAGAGCGCGCAAGGCTTACCTCTAAACTACTGAAGCTAGCATAGGCCACAGCTACACCGCAATGAAAGCGGGATACTCGGTCAAAGGCACGGTTGCAGCCGGAATTAAACACCGCATTCGCGGCCTCGACGATACTATGGAAAGGATGTCCATCGCGGCTCTACTCGATAAGTTTCGTAGCCATGCGACCGCCGACCCCGCCCGGACGGAGACGGTCCGCAAGATTGTGGCCCATCTGGACGCGATTGAGCCCCATCGCGCCAAGTACATTGCCGCCTATGCCTACGTCCTGAGCCGGGTGGCGCGCGCCGACATGAATATCAGCGAGGTGGAGACCAGAAAGATGGAGCAACTGGTTGTCGGCCTCAGCGGGCTTCCGGAGGAGGAGGCGATTCTGGTGGTGCAGATCGCCAAGAGCCAGGCGACCCTGTTCGGCGGCACCGAAAACTTTCTGGTCACCGAGGAATTCAACAAGCTGGCAACCTACGAGGAAAAGCTTGCGCTGTTGAATTGCCTGTTTGCCGTCGCGGCTGCCGACGAATCGATCTCGGGAGTGGAAGATCGCGAAATTCGCCTGATCGCAGATGAGTTGCAGCTAACCCACACCGACTTCATCACCGCCCGGCTGGCTTACCGCAAGTACCTTGACATTCTGAAGGACAGCGGCTGAGCAGCGTCCAGCAGTCCGATGCAGGGAGTCAATGCGAAGTCCTGCAAAGAGGCCGGACACGCAACCAGTTATTCACATCCCAAGCTTAGAATGGGTTGACTGGTTTGGACCCTCAAACGTCTCTCCATCACTACCCATTCCTGTTTCGTGGAGATCAAATGAATATCAACACCTACCTGGCATTCAATGGAAACTGTGGGGAAGCTTTCAAGTTTTACGAGAAGTGTCTTGGCGGCAAGGCTGAGATGATGAAGTACGGCGACTCGCCGATGACGGGGCAGACCGCGCCCGAAGCGCGCGACCGGATCATGCACGCCAAGATTCAGGTTGGCGATCAGGTGCTGATGGGTGCCGACGCTCCTCCCAACATGTTCAGCGGCAACGAAGGATTTTCGGTTGCCCTCACCGTCAAAGACCCGGCGGAGGCAGAGCGTATTTTCAACGCGCTCTCCGAGGGTGGGAAAGTGCGCATGCCGCTGGGCAAGACGTTCTGGTCGGCGGCCTTCGGCATGTTCATCGATCGCTTTGGGATTCCGTGGATGGTCAACTGCGAGCAAGCGGCGCAGTAGCCGACGGTTCAGCGCAGAAACAGAAATGCCGAGGTAGGTGACCTCGGCATTTCTTGCGTTTCTAGGCGACGCGCCGGGGGTGGGAGACTATGTCCCGCACCTGCGCGACAACGCTGGAGAGCTGCATCGCGTTGAGTTGCGAAGTGAATTCGGCCAGCTCGGACAGGAAGGTGTCGGAGAGCAGGTCGCGGATCTCGTCCTCGCGCGACGGTCCACACAGGCGCAGCAAGTCGTACACGCTGACCTCCAGCGCCAGGGCCAGCCGTTCCAGCGAAGACAGCGTGGGCGTGGCCTTTTGGTTTTCGATCTTGGAGACGTAGGTGCGAGGCACGCCCATGCGTAGTGCGAGTTGCCGCTGGCTCATGCCGTGGCGCTGGCGGAGCATTCGGATTGCCGTGGCTACCTGTACTTCGGAGCGGCCCCTGGGTTCGGCTTCAGCCGTCTCGATGGGAGGAGCGAAGATCGGTTCGGGATCGTCTTCGTCCAATGATGTCCGGCAACGACGGCAAAGATTGTTGATGGTTTTGAACTGGACGAGATGGCAATGGTCGCATCTCACCACTTCCCGGTTTTCGACGGGTGCGAGAGTCGTGGCCATTCAGGTTTGGGAGTGCCAGAGCGGGCACCGGTTCGAACCACAAAACATACTTGACAGTTTCACGGTTAGAACTTAGGCGTACTTTGCGCTATTGCGGTGCTGGAGTCAAGAGCATTAGGCGGCAAAAATCGAGAAAAGCTGTGTAAAAGCTGGTGTTTTTACACGCCACCCGCGGAAGAGCGCGAATTTTACTGGAGAAAACACGAATGACGCGCGACCATGCGTGGTGTTTACTAACTGTATTCGGGACGCCGTTTTGTCTGAAGGACTTGCTTGTTTTTCAGTCGGCTAGATGTGCCAGAAACGAGGCATCCCACGTTTGGTAACACAAGTCAGCACAAAAGCATCCCTGCCCATGTCCGGAAGAAATTGCGCTCAAACGAGCCGAGCCAAACCCGGCAATGGAGATTACTAAAATTGCCTCTGTACGACAATGTGGGCATGGCGGGTCCGGCGACCCTTCAGACTTTCCCGGTCGGATTACCTGTGTGATGGTGATGTCAGGCCAAAGGAGCACAACTCCCCGGACTGCCGGCCAACCAGACGTGATGGCTGGATCAGCCGGCTGTCAGGGCATGATCACCAAGCGACGCCCTGGTTGGTCGCGCTGCCAAGCGTTCTCGATATCCGCAAGCGGTACCCTTTCGGCGTCTATATGAAGGTCGCCTTTTGCGGCGTACGCCATCACTTGCTGAAAGGCTTCGACCAAAACGTCGCGAGCTGGAATCCCCGCAGTACCCAGAATTGTTAGTGCCGTACTACGCAGCACGGCGGCGGGAAGCGTGATGGTCGGCGCAGCGCTCTCCCCAACCTGAACAAAGCGGGTCTCGGATTGGATAGCCGCAAATTCCCTTCGTGTTATCGCGGCCAGAAACGCCTCCGCAGGGCCTCCCCAAACGTAATCGATCACGACTTGGAAGCCGGAGTGGCCAGCTTCGCGCAGAAATGCCTCGCTCAGTTCAGTCGCAGGTAGAGCGAGGGAAATGGTCGCGTCGGCGCCCAGATCGTTGAGCGCGTGCAGTGCCTGTTGATTCCGCCCGGCAGCAACCACCCGAGCGGCCCCAAGAAGCCGCGCGATCCTTACCGCTAACTTGCCGGTCACGCCCGTCGCCCCAAGGATGAGGACATTTTCACCAGGTACCAACTTTGCACGGTAGGCCAGTGAAAGCCAGGCTGAGACACCTGGGTTGGGCAAAGCGGCGGCAGTTTCATCATTCACGTTTTCCGGGATTGGAAAGGTGAATGCGCGCGGCACAACCGTACGCTGTGCCATCGCACCGTGCGGCGGTCGAGGCCCACCGAAGAAGACGCGTTGCCCATCGTCTAGATGCCCGACACCATCTGAGCCGCAGACGCGAGGTAATTCGCTGCGGCTTGCATAATGCGATCCGCTGGCCAGTTGCTTGTCAATCGGCTTCAGCGATGCGGCGTGAACATGTACGATCACGTCGCCGTCTTTGTCACCAATGACCGGCTCGGGGAATTCTTCATATCGAGGCACGGTTCCAATCGTGTGCAGGACGGCTGCAAGCATGCGAGTCTCCCCTTTTTATCCAACAGATTCTACCGGCAGATTATGCCACCCAGCACTTGACGTATGGCGGTTATTCGGGCGTCAATTGTTAAAACCAGGCGTTATCGTAACCTATCGCCTCAGCTTCGCCGCCATCATGGTATAACGCCGCATGACCCGCTCATATACGTGCCGGTGGATGCGGATGGCTCGATAGCTCGCACGCTTGCGCCGGGGATTCGGGACTTGGTAGACAATCGTCCCCGGTTCTGACTCGAACAACCTCACGACCCTGCGGGCCCGAATAGGCCGGTCAACGCGACAACTTCAGCCACGCTATAGGACATTTCAGCTCCCAAGCGGTATAAATAATTGAAAACAATGACGCGAAATGATGCCTGGTGCTTACTAACGGAGTTTACTCTCTCAGAAAGTCTTCGCAAACATGCGCTTTCTGTGGAAGCGTGCCTGCGCGCTTATGCCCGCAAATTCGGCGAGGACGAAGAGATGTGGGGAGTCGTGGGCTTGATCCACGACTTTGATTACGAGAAATACCCTAGCGCCGAGGAGCACCCCTACAAGGGCAATGCGATCCTGGCGGAGCGCGGCTGGCCGGAGGATATCCGGCGCGCTGTCATGTCGCACGCCGACTACACGGGTATAAGCCGAGAGTCGCGGCTGGAGAAGACGCTCTTCGCCTGCGATGAACTGGCCGGCTTCATCACCGCCACCGCGCTGGTGAAACCCAACAAGTCGCTGGCTGAGGTGGACGCCAGGTCGGTACGGAAACGGATGAAGGACAAAGCCTTCGCCCGCTCGGTCAGCCGCGACGACATCATCAACGGCGCGGCGGCCCTGGGCGTCGATCTGGACGAGCACATTACGTTCTGTGTCGAGGCGATGAAGAGGGTGGCGCCGGAGCTGGGTTTGGAGGGAACGAATGCCGCAAGCCCGCGGGCGGGCTGATAGCCAGCCGCCGCGTGGCTCCCTTGGCTGCGCATGGCCGTCGCCGGCCATATTCGGCAAGAATTCGTTACTACCCCTGCATTAGAATGAGTGCACATGGTGCTTGTGCGCGCACTTGAAAGGAACTGGATTGCTGCAGAAATTAGGCCACATTCCCCGGGTTTCGGTGCTCTCCGTCATCGACATCCTCATTGTGGCGTTTCTGATCTATGAGTTCCTGAAGCTCATCAAAGGCACTCGCGCGGTTCCCATGCTGAGCGGCGTCGTCATCCTGGCCATCGCCTTCTACATTGCCCACATCGAGCCGCTGCGGACGGTTGACTGGCTGCTGAGCACGCTGCTTCCCTACGCCATTTTTGCCCTGATCGTTGTCTTCGGTTCGGAGATCCGTCACGTGCTGGCCCGGCTGGGACGCCGGATGTCGGCCGGGCGGCTGGGCGCCGGCTCGGGGGATGACAGCTATGACGACATCGTTCTGGCAGCGAAACAGTTTTCAGAGAACCAGACCGGCGCGCTGATCGTGATTGAGCGCGAGATTGGGTTGCGCACCTACATTGAAAGCGGCGTAGCGCTGGATGCCAATCTCAGCTTCGACCTGCTGATTACCATCTTTCGTCCCAGCGCGCCATTGCATGACGGCGCAGTGATCGTGCAGAAGGACCGCATCGCGGCCGCGGCCTGCTTCCTACCGCTTTCGATGAATCCGGTGCTCTCCACGCAGTTGGGTACCCGGCACCGCGCCGCCATCGGCATCACTGAGGAGTCCGACGCCATCTCCGTCGTGGTCTCGGAAGAAACCGGTTCCATCAGCCTCGCGGTGGGAGGCGCCATCGAGCGGAACATCGACTCCGAACAACTGCGGGAGCGCCTCAGCCAGCTTTTGAGCCGCTACGTGCCGCAGGTGGCGTTGCCCACCCCCATCGCCGACGCCTCTGTAGGGAACGAAGACCAGGATTTTGGGCCGTTCGTTTCTGACAAGGAGCTTCGGAAGGGGACGGAACGCTAGCCATGCGCGACTTCTTCCGCAACTACGTTTTCAACAACCTGTGGCTCAAGATGGTCGCGCTGTTCCTGGCCTTTCTGCTGTGGTGGGGTGTCAGCCACGATCCCACCGTGGAGGCGGTCATTACCGCGCCGTTGGAATTTCATCAGGCTCCGGAGAACCTGGACATGACCGTAGAAGGCGCCGCCCAGGTACAAGTACGGGTGCGCGGGCCGGAAACGACGGTGCGCCGCTTAAGTCAGGCGGACGTGCAGGCTACGGTCGATCTTTCCGGCGCCAGCGCGGGCGAGCGCACCTTCGATCTAACGGCCAAACAGGTGCACCTTCCCAACGGAGTCGAGGTGGTCCAGATCGAGCCATCACAGGTACGAATCAATTTCGACCAGAGTGCGACGCGCACCGTCGTAGTTCGGCCGCGCGTGATTGGCTCGCTGGTCACCGGCTATCACATCGTGGACGTGAAGGCCAGTCCGTCGGACATCAACATCGTCGGCCCCGAGCACCGCGTGAATGAAGTCACCGACGCGATCACCGATCCGGTGGACGCCACCGGGGTGGTTGGATCGGCTACCTTCACCACCCATGCCTACGTGACCGATCCCCTGGTGCGAGTGCAAAAGCCAGAGCCCATCCGCGTCACCGTAACTACTGCGAAAAGTTCCCAAGGAGAGAACTCCCGCTAAGCCCCGCACAATTCCTATGCGACAGCTATTCGGAACTGACGGAATCAGAGGCGTTGCCGGCGAGTACCCGCTGGATCGGCGAACCGTCTACGCGATTGGGAAAGCGCTGGGCCAGCGTCTGGCGGAGCGCAGCGCGGGAGCGGGCGTGGTCGTCGGCCAGGACACGCGCGAGTCCAGTGCGTGGATCAGCGCCGTGTTGGCGGCGGGGCTGAGCAGCTCGAAGGTAACCGTGGTCAGCGCCGGCGTGATCACGACGCCGGGCATCGCCTACCTGGCGCGGGCCAATAGCATGGCTGCGGGGATCGTCATTTCCGCTTCGCATAATCCCTGGAAGGACAACGGCATCAAGGTCTTCGGCGCCGACGGCTACAAGCTTTCGGACGAACTGGAACACGCCATCGAAGCCGACATTTTCGCCCACCTGGAGCAGCTTGCCGCCGGAGCTGAGCACGCGGGCGAGAGCTTCGAGATGCTTCCCGGCGATGCCTCGCTTTGCCGCCAGTACGCCGACTGGTTGGCCGAGATGTTGGGCGCTACGGATTTCAGCAAGCTGCGGGTGCTGGTGGACTGCGCCAATGGCGCGGCTACGGCCATCGCTCCCCTGGTGTTTGAAGACTGCGGGATCACCGCTGACCTCCTGCACGTCGAGCCCACGGGCCGCAACATCAACGCCGGCTGCGGCGCGCTGTATCCCGACCACGTCGCGGAAGCCATAGCCGCATCGAACGGCAAGTACGACGTCGGCATTACCTTCGATGGCGACTCGGACCGCGCCATGTTCTCCGACGCGCAGGGACGCGTGGTGAACGGTGATGGCGTGATGCTGCTGGCCGCGCGCGACATGCAGGCGCATGTCCGCCTGCACAACAACACTGTTGTGGCCACCACCATGTCGAACATGGGACTGGAAGCCGCGCTCAAGCGCAGTGGCATCCTGATGCTGCGCGCGCCGGTGGGCGACAAGTATGTGCTGGAAGAGATGCTCAAGACCGGGGCGACGCTGGGAGGCGAGCAGTCGGGGCACATTCTCTTCCGCGACATGGACACCACTACGGGCGATGGCATCCTTACCGGCCTGCGGGTGCTCGAAATCATGGCGCGCACGGGCAAGTCATTGGCCGAGCTGGTGGCTGACATGAAGGTCTTCCCGCAGGAGATCAAGAACGTGCATGTGCGTGAGAAGACACCGCTCGACCAGTTGCCCACGGTGCAGCAGGCGATCAAGGCCGCGGAATCGGAACTCGACGGCAACGGCCGCGTGGTGGTCCGCTACTCAGGCACAGAGAAGCTGGCGCGCGTGATGATCGAAGCCGAATCGGAGGAGGCGCTGCGACAGCATACAGACGCGATTGCAGAGGCCATTCAGCGGGCGATTGGGGTGTAAGGACTCACCCCGCGTGCTCAACTGCCGCCGCACATTGATACACTACTCCTGATGGCACACGCGAGCGAAAAGCAGCAGGTCCATGAACTGGTCGAGCGTTTGGCCCCTAGCCAGATCTCCGCCCTCGTTCATCTGCTGGAAGTAATGGTCGATCCCGTGGCCCACAGTCTCGCTAACGCCCCAATGGACGATGAACCGCTCAGCGATGAAGAAGTTCGTGAGATTGCTGCCGCCCGCGCCGCGCTCGACCGTGGCAACGGCATTCCTCACGAAGAAGTCCTGGGCGACTTCGGGCTCTCACTCGAAGACTTCGCACGCATGGGCCGCACTTTCCGTACTCGACCCGGACAAGCCACGCGGTTGAGGCAATCGGGGAGGGCGCAGTGATCTACGGAGCGACCGAGGCGAGCGAGGGCATGCTTCGAGCGATCGATCAATGCCAACATGCTCTGCATATTCTCCAAGGTGCTGGTCACCTACTACCTGGCAAACCGGGCATGGCGATCGTGAAGGCGCTGGTTCAGAACAATCGAGCCACCTGAAGTTCCGGCGCCGAGTTGTCGCTGACTACCGTCGTGCGTTTCCATATGCACGGCGACATTGTTCGCGTCAATGACCGTAAGCCATCGTCGCTGGAAGAGCTATCGCTGAGCGTCATCGTCGTGATTATTGATCGATGTCGCCAGTCCGAAGCTGGTCGCGCGTGCATGATCGAAGCCATGAATCTGGCAAGAGGCAATGCGACAGCATACAGACGCGATTGCAGAGGCCATTCAGTCGGGCGTATTGGGGTCGCAATTCGGAGTGGATAGAGAGCTCTCAATCGCGGATCGATTCTTACCACGCTAAGTCCTGCTTTCGAGTTTCAGACACGCGTCGGCACTCGCATTGAGCATTCGAGTTTCGTAGAACAGTGAACCGTTGAGCGACGCTGTCAGCTGTTGCAGCACATCTTCGGCGACTGGATCACGATCATTCTTCATCTTAGTCACGATCCGATTTTACGTCCGGCTAATTGCTGCCACCTCTGAACATTGAGACTTACCCAATCTTGCTATTCCAAATCTCGCCAATTCTTCCCCACTCCCACATCCACTTTCAGCGGCACTTTGAGCGCGTGGACATTTTCCATCTGGTCGGACGACGAGCTTCTTCATCGTCTCGATCTCGTTTTCCGGAACCTCGAACACCAGCTCATCATGCACCTGAAGCAGCATCCTCGACTTTAACTTACGTTCGTGCAGCTCGGCGTCGATGCGGATCATGGCCAGCTTGATCAGGTCAGCGGCGGTGCCCTGTAGCGGAGTGTTGATCGCCGTGCGCTCGGCTGCGGCCCGGGCGTTGTAGTTCTTGCTGTGGATGTCGGGAATGGGCCGCACGCGCCCGAAAAGTGTTGCTACACTACCTGTCTTCCGCGCATACCCGGTTATCGTTTCGACGTAATCCCGGACACCAGTGTAGGTTCGGTTGTAATCGTCAATGAACTTCTGCGCCTCTTTCTTTTCCATTCCGGTTTGTTCGGATAACCCAAACGCCGTCTGACCGTATACGATCCCGAAATTTACTGCCTTGGCTCGGCTTCGCTGCTCTGGGGTCACTTGGCCTGGCGCGACCCCGAAAACCTGGGCAGCCGTCAGCCGGTGAATGTCCAACCTCAGTGTTTCGATATGCCTCGGTTAGGAGCTTGTCCTCCGAATAATGCGCAAGCAAACGCATCTCAATCTGCGAATAGTCGGCTTTCAGCAGTACGTGTCCCGGCTCGGCGATGAAGGCGGCGCGAATTTCGCGGCCCAGCTCCTTGCGAATGGGAATGTTCTGCAAATTGGGATTCACAGAGGAGAGCCGTCCCGTCGCCGATCCTGCCATGTTGAAGGTGGTATGCAGGCGCCGCGTGCACGGAGTTGAGGAGTGCGGGTAACGAATCCACGTACGTTGACTTCAGCTTCGAATGCTGACGGTACTCAAGCACCAGGCGCGGGACGTCATGCTGTTCAGCAAGGCTCTCTAGGACTTTCGCGTCCGTAGACATGACTTTCCCCTTGCCGTACTTGATGGGCTTGGGCAGGTTCAGCTTGTTGAACAGCACGTCGGCAAGCTGCTTGGGCGAGTTGATATTGAATTCGGTGCCCGCCTTCTCATAGATGTCGCGCGCCACGGTGGCGCATTCGCGGTCGAGCCGCTTCGACATCTCCGCCAGCACGTCGCAATCGATCTTGATGCCCGCCTCTTCCATGCGCGCCAGCACGGCCACGAGCGGAAGATCGATTTCGTCGTAGACCTTCATCAGCCCAGCCGATTCGACTTGCTCGCGCAACTTGTCGGTCAGCCGCAAGCGTGATGTCGGCGGCTTCGGCGACGGAGCCCGCGAGCTTCAAGTTGAAGCGGCGCAGCGCAATCTCGCGCAGGCCGTAGGTGGAATATGTGGGATCGAGCAGGTAGCTGTACAACAATGGATCGTGCTGCACACCGGCCAGCGTGACGCCGTGCTCAGCCAGAGCGTGCATGGCCGACTTAGCATCGTGCACGGTCTTGGAAAGCGATTCATCTTCCAACGCTCGCCGCAATGCCTGGCCTGCCTCGGAATCATCGAGCGTAAGAGACAACGCGGTACTCGGCTCCGCAGAAATCGCGACCCTCAGCTTCGCCGGCGCGCTTGCCGCTCGCGGTTCGTCGCCAAAAGAAAGCTGCGCACTGGAAGGCCCGGCTTCTTCCTCCGCTTCATCGGAAGGCTGCGCCTGCTCTGCTGCTCCTGACTCGATCGCCACAGCCAATCCGGCTCCCGGCTTCTTTTTCAGCGCACGCAGCACGGCTTCGACATCCTTCGCGCTCTTCGCCTCGCGATAATCCGTCTCGCCCAGCTCGACGCTTTCCCTCAGGAAGTCCTGCACCAGAGTGGTGAATTCCAGTTCGGTGAACAGCGTACGCGCGGCGTTCGGGTCTGGCTCCTGCGCCCGCATCGCTTCCGGGGCGAAGCCGACGGCTACGTTGGTATCGATGGTCACCAGTTGCTTGCTCAGCAGGATGGCCTCACGATTGTTCTCCAGCGATTCGCGATAGGTTTTGCGCTCGACCTCGGCAGCGTGGTCAAGCAGGCTCTCCAGCGTGCCGTAGCGCTGGATCAGCTCGACCGAGCCCTTCTCACCGATTCCGGGCGCGCCGGGAATGTTGTCGATGGCATCGCCGCGCAGCGCCATCACGTCCACCACGCGCTGGGGCGGTACGCCCAGGATCTCTTCCACCTTGACCGCGTCACAGATCAGGTTGTCTTTGGGCGGGTTGAGCACGCAGATGCGCTCGCTCACCAGCTGCATCATGTCCTTGTCGCTGGAGACGACGAACACCGAGTAGCCTTCGTCGGAGGCTTTGTGCGCCAATGTGCCGATGACGTCGTCGGCCTCGAAGCCGGGCGCTTCCAGGATGGGAATGCGATAGGCCTCCAGCGCGCGCCGGATGTAGGGGATTTGCTGCGCCAGATCGTCGGGCATGGCGGCGCGGTTCGCCTTGTAGCCGCCGTAGGGGACATCTATATAGCTCTTCGTCTTGCTGTCGTACTTGCGCAGCGGAGGCATTGCCGCGGCCTGGGTATCGCGAAAGGTCGGCGCCGCCACATCGAACACCGCGGCCAGATATTGCGGCCCGAAGTCAGCGCGCAGCTTGCGCAACATGTTGACGAAGACAAACGTTGCGCTGGTCGGGATGCCGGTCTTGGTCGACATGGGCCGCTGCGCCTGCATCGCGTGATAGGCGCGGAAGATGAATGACATCGCGTCGATCAGGTAGATGCGCCCCTTGGAACCTTGCGGCTCAGGCGGAACGACGACATTCGTTTTCGCAGGGGAGACGGCAGCGCTCACCGGCCTGGCGGCGCTGGAAACGGTCGCGGATTTCGAAGTTTTGCGTACTGAAGGCAAGATCCAATCTTATCTCGCTTCCGAGCAAGCGGTCAGCTTCGCGCCAACCGCAAGAAGCCGAACCACGGACTGACACGGATGTTCACGGATCAAAAAGCGAACAAGGCGGTCGAACGTCTTGATCAGTTTGATACGACCTCCTGCGAGTGAATCGTGATCCAGCGAAGCCGCTATACTGGGCGTGCGTGCCGAATTTTCTTCCCAGGCCTCTTTCCCAGCTCGTCTTCCTCTTGTTGGTGGCGTGCCTCTTTGCCTCTCCCGCGATGGCCCAGGAGCCGGAAACCCACACGCTGCTCATCATGCCATTCGAGGACCACTCCACAACTGCCGGGCTGGAATGGATCAGCGAAGCGTTTCCCGAGGTGCTGGGGCAGCGCATGGCATCGGAGCATGTCTATATCATCGGTCGCGAGGACCGGCTGTTTGCTTTCGACCAGGCGGGAGTGGCCGGGGCGGCGCATCCCTCCCGGGCAACGACCTACTCGGTGGCGGAGCAGATGGGCGCCGACTACGTGGTCTTCGGCGATTACGACTATGACGGGAAGACCTTCACCGCCAAAGCGCAACTGCTGGACATGAAGAAACTGCATCTGGCTCCGGCAGTGCAGAGCAGTGGCCCGCTCACCAGCCTCATCGAGATCCAGACCGACCTCGCCTGGCAGTTGCTGAAGCAGTTGCCGGCGCCCCCGGCCATGACAAGCGCGCAGTTTGTCCAGGCCGCCAAGCCGATCCGGCTGGACGCACTGGAGAAATACACGCGTGGCATCCTGGCCACGAATCGGCAGCAGGAGATGCGCTACATTCGCGAGGCGATTCGCCTGAATCCCAGCTACACGGTGGCCATCCTGCAGTTGGGCAAGCTTTACTATGACGGCCACGAATACGAGTCAGCCGCATCCTGGCTGGGACGCATTCCCAAGGACGACGAACTCGCGGGAGAGGCGAACTTCCTGCTGGGCATGGCCGAGTTCTACCGTGGCAACTATGAGAAGGCCTACGCGGCTTTCAGTTTTCTTGCCGGCCGTCTGCCGCTGACTGAGGTGTACAACAACATGGGCGTGGTCGAGGGGCGTCGGGGGCATCGCGCTACGGCCATTGAGCACTTCACAAAAGCCGTCAACACCGATCCCAGCGATCCGGATTATCGTTTCAACCTGGCGGTTGAGCTCTACAAGAATGGCAACAATGCCGGCGCGGCGCAGCAGTTGCGCGAGGAGTTACAGCGCCGTCCCAACGATTCCGAAGCCAAGGCCCTGCTGGAGAACATCAACCGCGGCGTGAGCGCGCCCACCGCGCCCGGTTCGGGAACGCAAGTCCTGGGTCTGCCTCCGACCGGGGTGCGCGTGCCCCTGGAGCGGATCAAGCGCAACTACAACGAGGCTTCGTATCGTCAGCTTCAAGTCGAAATCCACAATCTCGCCGAAGAACGGCTGGCCTCGAAAGACCCCAAGACTCAGTCGGCCTATCACTCCGATCGCGGCAAGGATCTGTTAGCCCGCGGCGCCGTTGCCGACGCTGAGGCCGAATTTCAAGAAGCCATTACCCTGGATTACAGCAACGCGGCTGCCCATGCCGGCCTGGCGCGCGCGCTGGAGCACAAGGGAGATACTGCTACTGCCCGTTCGGAAGCGCAAACTTCGGTGCGGTTGCAGCCGAATGCCGATGCCTACCTGGTACTGGCCCGCATCAACCTCAAGCAGAATCAGTTGGATGCGGCGTCGGCCGCCCTGAAGAATGTCTTGAAACTCGACCCCGGCAATCGGACGGCCCAGGCGCTGCAAAGCGATCTCACTGCAAAGCAGAGCGCGCCGCACTAGAATTGCATTGTTCCTCCAACAGGAGGTTTGCAATGTCTCGACTTCGATCTCTACTCGTCGCCCTGCTGTTGTTCGGCTGCTGCGGCTCAGCCCTCGCGGTCATCGTGAAGGTGAAGGTCGACGATACGGTTCAGCCCATCAGCGCCGAATACATCGACCGCGCCATCGCGCTTGCCAAGGCGACGAATGCCGACGCCGTGCTCATCGAGCTCAACACTCCCGGTGGGCTGGTCGACTCCACCCGCGAGATCATCCAGAAGATTCTGGCTTCTCCGGTGCCGGTGATCGTGTATGTGGCGCCCGAGGGCGCACGTGCGGCTTCCGCCGGGTTCTTCATTCTGGAGTCGGCTGACGTTGCGGCCATGGCTCCGGGCACTAACACGGGCGCAGCGCACCCGGTTGCCATCACCGGGGAAAAGATGGAAGAGACCATGAAGACCAAGGTGGAGAATGATGCCGCGGCCTTCATGCGTTCCTTCGTCGGTCCGCGCGGACGCAATGTGGAGCTGGCGGAAAGCGCGGTTCGGCAGTCGAAGTCGTGGACCGATCAAGAGGCCCTGCAAAATCACCTGATCGACATTGTCGCCAAGGACCAGGCTGATCTGGTGCACCAGCTGGATGGCCGCACCATCAAGCGCTTCGACGGCAAGGAAGTGACGCTTCATCTCGCAGACCAGCGGGTCGAGGAGATGCCGATGACGCTGCGCCAGCGCATTCTGGACTTTTTGATGGATCCCAACATCGCTTTCCTCGTGCTCGCTATCGGCGCCCTGGCGCTGTATGCCGAATTCAATCATCCCGGAGCGGTGGTGCCGGGCGTGGTGGGCGTGGTCTTCATTCTGCTGGCGCTGTTTGCGCTCAACCTGCTGCCCACGCGCTATGCCGCGCTGACGCTTATCCTTGGCGCATTCGTGTTGTTTGTGCTGGAAGCTAAGTTCGCCACCCATGGCGCACTCGGCATCGGAGGAATCGTGCTGTTGACGCTTGGGGGGCTGCT
>CAWFIB010000020.1:0-107500 GCA_963815775.1 uncultured Acidobacteriaceae bacterium
CAGCCCGGTTCTAGGAGTCAACCTCGCTTCAATGGCTCCGAACGCTAACTCGGACCGTGTTGGAAGGGATACCATTCGTTATCACGGTCATGTTGTAGGTCCCGGGTGGCGTCTTCGCATTTAGGTCAAATTTCGTGTACTCCAACAGGTTCGGCGTGATCGAACTGGAGCTGCCATCATGTGTCCTCGCATACCAGACGTTGCCTGAGTTCACGTCCACCAGTTGCAGCAACGGATAGTTCGTAGCCTGCTGAGCATCGTCGCCATACATGCAGGCTTGGCTGAGCCCATTGAGCTGTTTGCCAAAGAGGACATTGTTTGCTGAGCCCGTATACAGTACTAACGCTGCCTCGGAAATTACCGGAGCCGCAGTATTTAACGTTCCGGAAGCCGGCGTGTAGACCTCCACTCTCTTCTCAAAGTCGGTCAAAAGCACCTGTCCGGTTGGCAGCAGCAGTAGGCGTGAACTGACAGGGTTGTCCTGGTACGGACACTCGGGAGGGTTAGGGGCATACGAAAAGGTATTCGCCACTGGGTCGTAGTCCATGAACTGGCAAGTGTGGGAAGCCCTCGAAACTTGCAAGACACTCAGCACATGCCCATTCGGCAACACTACCGATGGCCCGTCATCCTGGTAGAGTCCGAGGGTCGATGGCCCAAGTGTCCAGGTATCCGGTGCCGTTCCGAACAGCGCCGTGCTCGGCTGAAGTGGCGATTGCAGCAGGATCTGGCCTGGAAGCTGTAGCACATTGCCGTTGTACATCAGGATACTAGTACCCAATTCCTTATCTCCTGCCCACAGTTGCAACGGTAGTTGAGGGCCGCATGACCAGGTGCCCGTATTCGGGTCGTATAGCTCCGAACTCATGTCCGAGCCACAGGCGGGCTGGTCATCCACCATCAGCACCCGTCCGTCGGGGAGCAGGACCCAACCTTCTTCGTTGTTGTTGATGGCCTTCGTATTCCCGCTCGCTGTCCACGTCAAATGCTGCGCATCAAACAGTGCCGTCTGCTTGGTACAACAGTTGGCTTGCATATAAGCCCCGTTGGCCAATATGACACTCGCTGCGTCGCCGATTGTGTTCCAGCCCGCGGGCGGGCTAACTGGCGTCCATGCGTCGGCCTGCGGATCATAGATTGCCCCGAGGTTTGTCCAGTCCTGCTGACCTTGGTTGATCTCCCCGCCTTCGACGACCACACGGCCGTCCGGCAGCACGGCACTGCTGAAGTAGTAAGGCTGGTAGCCATCCGGCAGGCGGGCCGCCCGTTTCCACGTTCCATTGACGTAGCTGCCCGTTGCATCCGGCGTCAAAATGGTCCAGTTGCCCGTGCCGCCTTCATTCGCAAGCACTCGGCCGTCACGCAGCAGCAGCGCAGTAGAAACGGTAATGTCGGGACGGTTCTCCGTTTGCTGCCATGTCTGGCCGCTAGCCATGGAGGTTCCGAGCCCGGATGCAAGAAGGACGCTTGCAACAAAGCGCAGCATATGTATCTGCATTTTTTTCTCCCGGTGGTTGCTTCGTTAAAAAAAAGGTCTATCTAACTACGGCAAGCTGCGGGGGCCGGAAGATCACCTTGTTAACCTCGGCTGGGCGCCTCGGAGGGAAAAAAAGTGACTGAGGGGAGTCTAGTCACGAACTGATCGCCGGGTCAAGACTTTTTTTGGTAAATTACTACGTTTTAGGAACAATATGACCACACGATTGCTGATCCTGCGACAGCGGTGGTTTCTCGTAACTACGAGATATATATAGTGATTTGTACTGGTTAGAGGAATCGGGAACAACCCGTGCCAGGAATGGAAATCTGCCGGCCAATAATTGGCCGATAGTTACTTACGCGCTCGAACTAAGCCAGAAATTCGCTACCTGCGAATCTACTTTATCGGCGCCGGCGTTATTCCGATGAACTTGGTGCCAAGAAATTTTCCCTGAGGGCCAAAGTTCCAGTTGAAGAGCACGAAGCCGGCTCGCGCGCAGGCGTGACATCCATTGATCAATGGGTAGCCCACTGTGAACTGCACTCCACCATTGGCCGTCGGCTGGGAATTGGGCCAGGTGGTTCCGTCGCGATCGCCCGGCCATACTCCTACGTTGGGGAATTGCGCTTTCGTGTCCTGGAACTGCGGATCCTGCTGCATGTCCGCCTGATCGAGAAGTTTAAGATCTTCGACGTTGATGATTCGCGGCTGCCCGTTCAAAAACAATAGGCCGTCATTGGTGTTGGCGCGAAGCGGGTAGTTGACCCAGGCGATGTCGACCGGACCCACCTTGTGGAAGCCATACATCAGGCCCACATCGCCTCCGCTGACCTTGTACAGCTCGCGCGTAAATTCGACGGCCGCGGCGGGAGCTCCGCCTGCCTGCATCTGGTTGATGAAGCACTCCGCAAATGACGGCGGTTGGGTGGCATCGCCGCACTTCTTCAGGATCGTGGTGCGCAGTGCGTCCGGCATCTTCCATACCGCCGCAGGCCCGATCTTCGGCTGTGAGCTCTGCTGGGCCTGCAGCACCGCCAGCCCTGTGAAGATCACGAACAACAAAGTCAATAACTTGCTAAACCGATTCATTGAACGATCCCCCCGGGCGTTGGCCACCTGCCGGGTGCGGCGACCGCCAAGCTACGGTGGCAACCACCTGCAGCGGCCAATGGACCATGGCACAGAATTGCTCGCGGGACATGGCGACGCACGGAGAACCCCGGCTGCTATGCCTCGGCCCCGGCCTCTTCCGCTACCGGAGCTGCCTCTTCGCCCGCTTCCTTCTGGATCTTGACCTTCACCGCCACCGTGACGTCACGGTGCAGCTTGATCGGCACGCTGAACTCGCCCAACGCCTTCAACGGCTCGTCCAACTGGATCTTGCGGCGATCGATGCTGAAGCCCTTGCTCTCCAGTTCGTGGGCGATGTCGGATGAGGTGACCGATCCGAACAGGTGATCGTGCTCGCCCGACTTGCGGGTGAACGTCAGCTCGACTCCGGCAAACTGCTGCCCGAGCGCCTCAGCATCGCCTTTCTCGCGCGCCACGCGCCGCACCGCGGCAGCCTTCATCTGCTCAATCACCGCGCGGTTCGCCGCGGTCGCTTCAATTGCCAGCTTCTTGGGAAGGAGATAATTGCGGCCGTAGCCCTCGGCAACTTTGACCACGTCTCCGCGCGAGCCCAGCTTGGCTACATCTTCTTTCAGAATGACTTCCATAGTTTAAGAACCTCTGAATTTTCGCGGACTGAACTCCGCTGCTAATTTCTGCCGTCCCCGAAGGGACTCGAATCGGGTTACCCGAGCCGACTCCCAGCGCTTCCGCGCTGGGCCGCAATCCTTGCCGCATCCTGCACGGCCTGCCAGTCTCTCACCCGCACAGCTTCCTCTGCGTGCCTTAGCTGAGAGCTGATGGCTGATTTCTGACAGCTATCTACTCGAAAACGGCAGCAGCGCGATGTTGCGCGCCTGCTTGATCGCATCGGCCAGGCGGCGCTGGTGCGGTGTGCAAACGCCAGTCAGGCGGCGCGGCACAATCTTGCCGGCTTCGGCCACAAACTGCGACAGCAGCCGCACATCCTTGTAGTTGATGCTATCGATCTTCTCTACACAGAACTTGCATACCTTCTTGCGCCGGAAGAATTTCCGCCCGCCTTCACGCGGTCCTCCGGGTCCACCCGCACGGCGAGGGCCGCGAGGGCCGTCCGGACGCGGCGATCCTTGCGAACGCGGCGATCCTTCTGTACGCGGCGATCCTTCCGTCCGCGGTGCTCCTTCTGTACGCGGCGATCCTTCCGTCCGCGGTGCTCCTTCCGTACGCGGCGATCCTTCCGTCCGCGGCGATCCTTCCGTCCGCGGTGCTCCTTCCGTCCCTGGCGATCCTTCCGTCCGTGCAGGGGTTTCCCCATCCGCCGATTGCGGCGCCGCGGTGGTCTTCGTTTCGTCTGCCATATTTCTCCTTCAGGGCCCAAAGCCCATCTCCCAATGTCATGCATTGGGCATTACGTTTAGCAATCTCGCTGAAGCAGCTTTAGCTAGTCGCTGATCGATGCTCCTGCCGGAGCTTCCGTCGACTCCGGAACGGCCGCGGGCTCAGGCTCCTCGGCCGCCGCCGCTGCTGCGGCTGCTGCAGCCTCGGCTGCGCGGGTTCCCCTGCCCCGCACCTTGGTATCGCGAATCGCCTTGACCTTCGCCAGGCGCTTCTGCTCTTCGTCCACCCGCACCGTGAGGAACTTGATCACCGGCTCATTCACCCGCAGGCGGCGCTCGATTTCCTTCACCATGCCGCCCTCACCTTCCAGCGTCAGCAACACATAAATGCCATCCTGGAAGTTGCGGACCATGTACGCCAGGCGGCGCTTTCCCATCCGCTCCACGCTCTTCACCGCGCCACCCGCCGTTTGCACCTGGCTTTCCAGATTCGAGATCAGCTTGTCCTGGTCTTCCTCCGGCATGTCGGGCCGCAAAATAAACATCAACTCATAAGTACGCATTGTTTTCTCCAGAACCAGCAACGAGCAGCTAGCAATTAGCACTTGGCCAAACCATCGCCGCTGCCGGCTCGATCTAAACTCGTTTTCTGCGTTGCCTGCAGCAAGAAGCTCCAGCAAATTGCTAATTGCTAGTCGCTAGTTGCTTCTTTTTCTTTCCTGTTAAACCGATTCATCGCCGCCCCGATCCCGTCCTTCAGGATGACTCGCACGGCCTCTGCCGCAGCATCCAGCACTTCATCCAGCACCGGATACTGCGCCTTCTTGAACTGCGACAGCACATACCGCGCGCCGTCGCCCACCGGATGATCGGGACCAACTCCCAACCGGATGCGCATGATTTCCTGCGTACCCAGAGCCCCAATCACCGATGCAATCCCGTTGTGCCCCGCCGAGCTGCCTCGCGGCCGAATCCGGATGCTGCCGAAGGGCAGATCCAGCTCGTCGTAGATGACGATCAGCTCCTGCTCCGGCTGCACCTCGTACTCGCGGACCAGCTCGCGCACCGAGCCGCCGCTCAGATTCATGTACGTCTCCGGCTTGGCGAGCAGTACTTCCTGCCCGTCCAGCACCGCCCGCGCGGTTTGCGCGCGGCAGTTGCGGTTGTTCACCCGCACGCCCGCTTGCTCGGCAATGCGGTCCACCGCCAGAAAGCCCATGTTGTGCGGCGTGAACTGGTACTCGATGCCCGGATTGCCGAGCCCGACGATCAGCTTCACGACGGTTACTTCTTCTTCTCGGCCTTTTCGCCGCCTTCGGCAGCTTCGCCTTCGCCTTCCGCCTTGCCCTTCTTGATGACTTCGGGCTCAGCAGCGGCAGCCACCACTTCGGCGCCCTCGGCCGGAGCCGGAGCAACCACTTCTTTCACCGCGGTGACGTGAGCGACCGCCTGATTTTCGTCGGTTATGAACCTCATCTTCTCGTTGCGCGGCAGGTCGGCGACCCGCAGCGTCTGCCCGAACATCATCTGGCTCACATCGCCATCGATGTGTCCCGGAATGTCCGCCGGCAGGCACTCGATCTCCACCTCGCGCAGCATCTGCTCCAGAATGCCGCCCTGGATCTTCACTCCCGGCGCCTCACCCTTCAGCAGCACCGGCACCTTCACCGTCAGCAGCTTGTCCATGGCAATGCGCTTCAGGTCGACGTGCAGCAGCGCGCCTTTGATCGGCTCGTACTGCCAGTCCACAATCATGACCTTGCCCGAGTCGCCGCCCGCGGTCATGTCGAAGATGGTGTTGTGCCCCTGCTCGGAGTGCAGGATGCGGTTGATCTGCTTGGGATCGACCGCCAGGTTCAGGGGTTCCAGGCCCGCGCCATACAACACGGCGGGAATCAGGCCGCTCTTGCGCAAACGGCGCGCATCATTCTTGCCGCCGGTTTGCCGCGGCTTACACTCTACGTTCTTTTCTGCGGTTGCTGTAGCCATGCTTTATTCCTCTATAAGAACAGTTTGCTGACGGAGGTCTCCTCATGTATCGACTGGATTGCCCGGCCAATCAGCCCGCCGATCTTCAACTGCTTGATCTTGGGCTCGACCTTGGCCGCCTCCGTTAGTGGGATGGTGTTGGTCACTACGCATTCCACCAGTCCCGATTTCGCAATCCTCTCAATCGCCGGCCCAGAGAGCACGGCGTGTGTGGCGCAAGCGTATACCTGCCGCGCCCCGGCATCGAGCAGCGCCTGGCTGGTTTTCACCAGCGTGCCGGCGGTGTCGATGATGTCGTCCAGGATGAGACATGTGCGATCGCGCACATCACCGATGACGTGCATGACCTCAGTCACATCCATTTCCACCCGGCGCTTGTCCACGATAGCCAGCGCCGAATCCATTTTCTTGGCGAAGAAGCGCGCCCGCTCCACGCCCCCGGCGTCCGGAGATACTACCGTCAGCTCCGGAAGTTGCAGGTCCTTGAAATATCCCACCAGCACCGGCGACGCGAACAGATGGTCGACCGGGATGTTGAAAAATCCCTGGATCTGCGGCGCATGCATGTCCACCACCAGGGCGCGGTCCGCGCCCGCCGTGGTCAGCAGGTCCGCCACCAGCTTCGACGATATCGGTACCCGCGGCTTGTCCTTGCGGTCCTGCCGCGCATAGCCGAAGTACGGAATCACCACCGTGATACGCCGCGCCGACGCGCGCTTCAGCGCATCGATCAGCAGCAGCAACTGCATCAGGTGCTCGTTCACCGGGTCGCAGGTCGGCTGCACCAGAAAGACATCCCCGCCGCGAACGTTCTCCAGAATCTGGACATACGTTTCGCCATCGGAGAACTTGTCGATGTGCGCCTGCCCCAATGGCAGCCCGAGATACTCGCAGATCTCTTTCGCCAGCGTGTCGTTCGCTGTGCCCGAGAAGATCTTCCATTTATCGTCGAGCCGTGGCGCCCGTGCCGGTTTCTTCTCGCTCTTCGTTTCCGGCCCGTGCGCTGGTGATTTTTTCTCTGCTGCTATCACTACCGAAGTTGCCGCTTCGGAAGGTGCTGCCGCAGAAAGCATGTCTGTCTTCGCCGCTGCTTCCATCGTTCAAATACCCCGCAATACCTGGTTAAGTAACCGCCGGGTGTTTGTTGAGCTGTCAGCTATCAGCCGCCAGCTATCAGCTTGTGATTCCAACTTCTGGAAACTTGAAACTTGAAACTCGAAACTAACAACTTCTACCCACTATCCACTGACTACTAAACCTGGCTGGGCGGCTAGGATTCGAACCTAGACAAAGTGCTCCAAAGGCACTTGACCTACCATTAGTCGACCGCCCAGTGAAGAAACTGTCCGCTCTCGGCCGCCAGCTATCAGCTATCTCGTACACCTGTTTTGCAAGGGCACCGCTTTGGCCCTGCCGCATAGGGCGCCAAGAGCGCGGCCTCTAGCCCATGCAGTACCTGGGCTTGACCAGTTGCCAAGCAAGGTCTGATTACGTCCGGCCTTTGAAGGGGACGGCCTTCAGGCCGTCCGTAAATGCCCCGAATAAAGCTGGGCTTTAGCCCCTGAGGGTCTTCGATGATCGGACTTAATCAGACTTTCCCTAATTGCTCGAGACTAGCCGCTTCCAATACTCTTCTCGTGGCAACGTCGTTGTCGCGACTGCCGCGAGACCGCTTGCGCTGATCCGCTCAGCCGCAGTCTTCGCTGCCTCCGCCGACGCAAACAATCCGTACAGGCTCGAACCTGACCCCGACAAAGACGCATACCTCGCGCCTTCGCGTTCTAACCTACGTTTCGCCTCGTGCAATTCGGGATGCTCAGGAAAGACGACTCGTTCGAAGTCGTTTTCGATCCCGGCTCGGACAAGGTCGAGTAGTGGTGTCTCGGCCCGGTCCCCGCCCACAGCGGGAACACCGGATGCAGGCCCAGCCTGCGACAGGAAACCCTCGCTCAGCCACGCATACGCTGCGCCGCTGAACGTTTTTATTGTACCTGCCGCCTCAACGCCGGTCAATTCAGCCGGTCCTACAGCCAGCGCGTCCCAAGCGGCGAAGGCCTTCGGCGTCGATACCCCCACCGCCGGCGTCACCACCACCAGATGCATTTGCGGCAGGTCCTGGAGCGGGTAAACCTCCTGCCCGCGATCGACGCCCAGCACCGTGCCCCCAATCAGAAACAGTGGCAGATCGCTTCCCACCTCCGCCGCAATGCGCAGCCGGTCTTGCGGCCGAAGCTGCTCGCCCAACTCGCGCTCCAGTCCAATCATGGTCGCAACCGCATTCGACGATGCCGCTCCCAGCCCGCCCTGCACCGGCAACCGCTTCTCAATCTCGATCACGACCTTGCCGCCGCCGTGCCGCGTGCGCATGACGCGCTCTGCAACCTGATAGCATGTGTTGGCTTCGTCGGTGGGAACGCGTTCGTCAGCGCAGCGAATCTCGATGCCGTTGCCTGGCTGCACCTCGACCCGCACCACGTCATGTAGTGCGATCGTCTGATAGATGGTGCGCAGCTCATGAAACCCGTCAAGCCGCGCTGGCCCAATCTTCAGGCCAAGATTAATCTTCGCAAACGATCGGATAGCAGTAGGCATGAATATAGTGATCGGTGGCTAGTGTAAAGCTCTCAGCTCTCAGCCTTCAGCCATCAGCCACCAGCCAAACCTTAAACTTGTCATCCTGAGGCCGCCCTGGCGGCCGAAGGACCTGCTGTTCGCTTGCAGCCCAGCACCTCAAGAGGCTGTTACGAAATCAGGACCGAGCAACACAAGTGGGATCAGCCCATGCGTCCGTCCCGCAGGGACAGCATATCTAAGCCCAGCGTTTCAACGCTGGGAAGCCGGAAGTAGGAAATCATGAGTCGGCTTCAGCCGACGACAAATGTTTCGTAAGGGCCGTCAGTGCGCCGGGCTTTCGTCGCGAGGCGCCTGGCGCGTGTCTTGACCCACGAAGCTCGCTCCATCGAGAGTTTCGTAACGGCCTCGTGAGTGCTCGGTTAGTTAGCCGGAATAGTGAATCGTGAGCCGACTTTAGTCGGCGGCGCAACCTACTCCATCACCTCGCTGAACAAAAAATCCTTGCCCCACTTCGCTTCATGCCCGGCCTCGCGTAAGGCGGTCGCCAGCTGCGCCCAATGCCGCACGCTGTGCAGCATCGCGTGGAGAAAAATCTTCCGCTCGCTGGCGCGTAGCGTGCCTGCGCTGCGAGTGGGAAATTCCATCACGGTGCTCAACGCTTCATCCGTCACCGCAGCCAGATATTTTCGATACCCCTCCCGCGCTCGCTCGCCGATGGAAAACAGCTCCGCCACGCTCCCCTGCGGCAGCGATTCGTAGGACGAGATCTCTTGCTTGTTCAGCCGCTGGGCGTAGCGCAGCTCAACCGCCAGGATGTGCAGCAGGAATTCGCGTACGTTCTTCGCCTGCGCCACCCTGATTGGCACGTCGAGCACCGACGCCGGCTGCGACGCAAACCACTCGCGCCACTTCCCGGCTTCACTTTCATTCCACGCGAGCAGTTCGCTAAACGAGATTTGTGCCAGAGAAACACTCACGGCTTCAGGCTCTCCTTCAACTTCTTGGATTTCGCCTCGACGCCTTTGGCCAGCTTTTCTTTGTGTGCGTCCAGCTTCTTTGCCACCTCGCCATCGTGCAGCCCGATGATCTGGGCCGCCAGAATCCCGGCATTGGTCGCGCCCGGCTTTCCAATCGCAACCGTCGCCACCGGAATTCCCGCCGGCATCTGCACCATGGCCAGCAGTGAATCGAGCCCCAGCAGCGCGGTCGAAGGAATCGGCACAGCGATGACCGGCAGCGTCGTCTCAGCCGCGATCACCCCCGCCAGATGTGCGGCTCCGCCCGCGCCTGCAATCACTACCTCAACGCCCCGCGCCTTCAGCCCGCGCGAATATTCGCTGGTGCGCGCCGGCGAGCGGTGCGCCGACGTGATGTCGATTTCATATGGAATACCAAACTCAGCCAGCGCCTTCGCAGCCTCGTTCATGATCTCGAGGTCCGAGTCGCTGCCCATAACGATAGAGACAAGAGGAGTTTTATTCATATCTTTAGCGACCTATATCCCATATAAACTTTCATTCTGCGACCATCTCAGGCCTTGTCATCCTGAGTCCGTACTGGCGGACGAAGGACCTGCTGTTTCTACATCCGCCACATCGGCCTGGGATGCTAAACCAGGCCCATTCTTCTCAGGATGAATAAGCTAGCTGCTAATCGCTGGCTGCTAATTGCTTCTTTCCCGCAACCGCTTCAGCCCCCGTGCCGCAATGTCCTTCCGGTAATGCATGCCCTCGAAGCGAATCTTCATCACTGCGTCATACGCCCGCTCCACCGCTTCGGGAAGATCGATACCTCGTGCCGTCACCCCCAGCACGCGTCCGCCCGCGGTGTAGTACGCGCCCTCATGCCTCGTCGTTCCGGCATGAAAGACCTTCACGCCATAGATGCGCTCAGCCTCGTCGATACCTGTGATCATCTTGCCCGCCTCGAACCCGCCGGGATATCCACCTGACGCCATCACCACGCACACCGCCGGCTCCGGCGACCACTTGAAATCGCCATCGCTGACGCGCCCTTCCACCGACGCCTGCAGCGCATCGAGCAGGTCGCTCTCCATGCGCATCATGATGGGCTGCGTCTCCGGATCGCCGAAGCGGCAATTGAACTCCAGCACCATGGGCCCGCGCGCCGTCATCATCAGCCCGCAGTAGAGCACGCCTTTGTACTCCGCGCCCTCAGCTTTCATGCCCGCAATCACCGGGCGTGCAACATGCGTCAGCAGCCAGTCGCTCATCTGCGCGTCGACGATCTGCTCGGTGGAGTACGCTCCCATGCCACCGGTATTCGCCCCCTGATCGTTGTCGAAGATGCGCTTATGGTCCTGGCAGGCAACCAGCGGCACCACCCGCTCCCCGTCGCTCATCACCAGGAACGACAGCTCCTCGCCTTGCAGGCACTCTTCCAGCACCACCCGCGAGCCGGCCTCCCCCAGCATCTTGCCGCTCAGCATCTCTTCCGCCACGCGCTGTGCTTCTTCCTTTGTCGGCGCGATCACCACGCCCTTACCCGCGGCCAGCCCGTCGGCCTTCACTACGACCGGCACGTGGAATAGCACCAGCGCCCGGTGCACCTCTTCTTTGCTGCTACAGATCGCATAGTGCGCCGTGGGGATGCGATACCGCTGCATAAATTCCTTGGCGAAGCTCTTGCTCGACTCCAGTTGCGCCGCCGCCTTGGTCGGCCCGAAGATCGGCCACCCCCGCCGCTGAAACTCATCGACCACGCCAAGCGTCAGAGGAAGCTCCGGGCCAACCACCGTGAGATCGGGCGTCAGGTTGGTGGCCAACTGCACCAGCGAATCGAGGCTCTTCAGGTCGGCGGCCATGCATTCGGCATCTTCGGCGATGCCGCCGTTGCCGGGCGCGCAGTAAATCTTGCCGATGCGCGGCGACTGTCGCAGCTTCCACACCAGCGCGTGTTCGCGACCACCGCCACCAAGTACCAGAACTTTCATAGGAGAGCCATATCGAGCGCACTCTGCGCTCCGCAGAATTCACAGGGTAGGAGGCGGCTGCATCGCCTGTCAAACCTGATGCAAAAAGCCTGGGCCGCGGATTGACCCCGATGAACACGGATCAGAGAGACCAGATAGAAGACGCGGCGTCCAGAGCATGAGAAAGAGGAGTGCATGCCGGGAAATGCGCCACTCCGCCAAGCGCAGCAAACAATCTAGCCCCACGACAGAGCGGAGTGCCGGGTAGGCGATCCCTGATCGACAGGAGTTCCGTAGGAACGGCAGAGCGTTTTGGAATCGCTTATGATAGCGCCTGTCATCCACAGCTAACCGATGGCCGTCATCTTGCGACAAACGCGTCATTCGATCCCATGGCTGGATGCTTTCGATTGATGAAGACCGGCTCCACTTGCGCCACCGCCGCAGTACTCCTTCTTGTGCTCCTGGCTGGATCGAAGCTGTTTGCCCAGGGACCGCCCTATCAGACCGATGATCCCGTGCCCGTCGACCTCCACCACTATGAGTTCTATATCTTTGGATCGGCCGACGGAACCCCGGTCGAAATGGACTCTGTTGGTCCAGCCTTCGAGTTCAACTGGGGTGCACTGCCTCGTCTGCAACTGCACGCGATCTTGCCCTGGGGTGTGGCGGCGCCTTCCAACAATCCCGTGTATCTGCCCAGCGGAGCGGGCCCGACTGAATTCGGGCTAACGGATATGGAGTTGGGTACGAAGATCGCATTCATCAAGGAAAGCCCACGCGTCCCACAGATTGGCACTTTCATCATGTTTGAAATCCCCACTGGTAACGCGGAGAAAGGACTGGGCGTGGGCAAGGTCTGGTACAAGTTCCCCATCTGGCTGCAAAAGAACGTGGGTAAGTGGACCTTCGACGGCGGAGCGGGCTATGCGGTAGTGCCCCAGACCGGTTACCGCAACTTCCCGTTTACCGGCTGGCTGGTGAAAAAAAAGCTCAGCGAAAGGCTTGAGTTGGGCGCCGAGCTCTTCGCCCATGGACCGGAGGGAGCTGCCGCTGCTCAAACCGGCTCTTCCACCATGCTGGATGTGGGCGGCTACTACCACTTCAAGCACCATTCCGGCGAGCAGTTCCTGTTTTGCTATGGTCACTCCGTCGCCGGACAAACTGAAAACTACGCTTACGTAGGCATGTACTGGACTTGGGGGAAAAACCAGGACAACAAAAAGGAACCATCTACTGATGAACTATTTCCGCAGCCGCCGGATCGCAATGGCTTCTGAGCCCAGCAAGCAAAGATGGAACCTTCGGGCCGCGTTCCAGCGCAGGCGATGTGTCCCTCTCATTCCTGCCGCTGGAATGAGGGGCAGGGACCAATTTCCGGCGGCTTTCATCCACCCCAGCTTTGCTCCTCAACTTTTAATGCAGCCCCAACGAAAGCCGTTTCCGAGCAGCATCATTGGCAGGAAGTTGGCAGGACGGTATTTCGAGCGAGTGGACGTTAGATAGCGCTAGACGCGCTTCCAGCGACGGTTGCATGGCTAGCGAGAAGCCCACTTGCACTAAGGCTTCGCGGGGATAAATCTTCCCCCAGCCGGTTTCTGGCCCGACTTCCTATTGTGTTGTATGCCAGGCAGCAGATCTTTCGGCCGGTGCATCCAAACGGGTTTGTCTGCGCTGTTTTTTCACTAACTGCTGAGACATGATCTCGAACCTTCCGCCCGGACGCTCTCATCACTCGCGCGCAGGCCGATTGGCCTATGCTCCTTGCACCCTGAACCACGGGAGCCGTTCGCATTGACCGCCCAGGCACCCGAGTCCGGCGTTCGCGACCACCGCCCTATAGCCGATGACGCACGCGAACAATATCGCCTCAAGCTGGCGCGCATCACCCTGGACTCCATGGTCCAGTTTGTCGGCCTGCTCGACGTCAACGGCACCGTACTTGAGATCAACCGGGTGGCCCTCGACGCCGTCGGTATCAAGCTCTCCGACGTCGAAGGCAAACCATTCTGGACGACCTTCTGGTGGCAAGTCTCCGACGAGATCAATGCCGAGTTGCGGCAGATGATCCAGCGTGCCGCCAACGGCGAGTTTGTCCGCTGGGATACCGAGATTTACGGACGTGCCGGTGGCAAGCAGACCATCATCATCGACGCCTCGCTCATGCCGGTGAAGGATGAGCACGGTCACGTCGCTTTCATCACCGCCGAAGGCCGCGACATCACCGAGAAGAAAGCTCACGAGCGCGAGATTGCCCGGCAGCGCGAGGAACTGGCGCAACTCGACAAACTGAAAACTCAGTTCTTCGCCAACATCAGCCACGAGTTCCGTACCCCGCTGACCCTTATGATCGGTCCGCTCGAGGATGCGCTGGCCAGCCCGGAAGGACTATCGGCAGCCAACCGCCAGCGGCTGGAACTGGCGCGCCGCAACTCCGAGCGTCAACTCAAACTGGTCAATACCCTGCTCGACTTCTCACGCATTGAGGCCTGCCGCATGGAGGCCTCCTACCAGCCCACCGATCTCTGCGCCCTCACAATTGAGCTTGCCAGCGTCTTCCGCTCCGCCATCGAACGCGCCGGCATGCGCCTGATTATCGATTGCCATCCGCTTTCTGAGATGGTCTACGTCGACCATGATATGTGGGAGAAGATCGTCCTTAATCTTCTCTCGAACGCGTTCAAGTTCACCTTTCAAGGCGAGATCGAGATTTCGTTGTACCCGGTTGGCCCGGCGGTGGAGTTGGCGGTGCGCGATACCGGCACCGGAATTCCGGCAGACGAGATCCCCCGATTGTTCGAACGCTTTCATCGCATCAAAGGCGCGCGCGGACGTTCCTTCGAGGGCAGCGGCATCGGGCTCGCGCTGGTGCTGGAGTTGGTCAAGCTGCACGCCGGCACGGTGCGGGTCGACAGCCAACTCGGCCAGGGAAGCCGCTTCGTGATTTCGATTCCTCTCGGCACGGAGCATCTGCCTGCTGCTCGCATCCCGGCGCAACCCGCCAGGAGCTCAACTGCAGTTGCCGCGGAAGCGTATGTCGGCGAGGCTGAGCGATGGCTGCCCGATACCATCGCCTTGCCCAGCGACCCGCAAATTTCCTCTCCCGCCACCGTGACAACGCCCTTGCCGGCCCACACCCCTGAGGAGCCCGGCCCATGCATCGTGGTGGCCGACGACAATGCCGACATGCGCGACTACCTGCGCCGCCTTCTGCAGACGCAGTATCACGTGGTTGCCGTCGAAAATGGCGAGCGCGCTATCCGGCTGACGCAGCAACTGCGCCCCGCGCTGTTGCTCACCGACGTCATGATGCCGGGTGTAGACGGCTTTGGCATTCTGCAAGCTATCCGCAGCGACCCTGCCGTCAGCCACACTCCTGTCATTCTTCTCTCCGCCCGGGCCGGAGAAGAATCGCGCATTGAAGGTTTGCAGGCCGGCGCCGACGACTACCTGGTCAAGCCGTTTACCGCCCGCGAGCTGGCAGCGCGCGTAGCAACCCACGTGAAAGTCGCCGGCTTCCGCCGTGAGGCCGAAAAAGCGCGGCGGCTTTATGACACGATTCTGTCGAACACGCCGGACCTCGCCTACGTCTTCGATCGCAATCACAGGTTCATTTATGCGAACAACGCCTTGCTCGCCATGTGGGGCCGCACCTTAGAAGACTCCATCGGCAAAAACTGCCTTGAGCTGGGATATGAGCCATGGCATGCGGCGATGCACGACCGCGAAATCGATCAGGTTATCGCTACCAGGAAGCCGGTCCGCGGCGAGGTGCCGTTCACCGGCACCAACGGACGCCGCATTTATGATTACATCTTTGTTCCGGTGGTTGGTCCCGGCGGCGAGGTCGAGGCCATCGCCGGCACCACCCGCGACATTACCGACCGCAGTAGCGCGGAGGACGCGCTCCGCCACAGCGAGGAGCGCCTGCGCGCCTTCGTCAATGCCACCTCCAATCTCGCCTACCGCATGAGCGCTGACTGGAGCGAGATGCGCCTGCTCCAGGGCAAGAACTTTATCGTGGATACCGCCGAGCCACGCCGTGACTGGATAGACGCCTATATTCATCCCGAGGACCGGGCCCGCGTGACCGCTGCGATTGCCGAAGCGATTAGCAGCCGCGCCGTCTTCGAGCTGGAGCATCGGGTGCTCGGCGTGGACGGTTCCCTGGGATGGACCTCGTCTCGCGCCATCCCAGTGCTGGGACCCGACGGTGAAATTTTGGAGTGGTTTGGTGCGGCAGCCGACATCACCGAGCGCAAGCAAGCGGAAGAAGCTTTGCGCCGCTCGGAGAAGCTGGCGGCAACTGGCCGGCTCGCCGCAACCATAGCGCACGAAATCAACAATCCGCTGGAAGCTGTGACCAACCTCATCTATCTCGCCCGCAACGCAGCCCGTGCTGACGACATCCGCAAATATCTGACTGCCGCCGACGAAGAGCTCGAACGCGTCTCCCATCTGACCAAGCAGACACTCGGCTTTTATCGCGAGACCAGGGGAGTCAGCCAGGTCCGCGTGGGCTCGATCGTTACTTCGCTGCTCTCCGTGTTCGCTTCACGGCTGCGCAACAAGAACATCATTACCCAGCCCGAAATCACCACCGATCCCGAAATCGAAGCCATCCCGGGAGAAGTTCGACAACTGGTTGCGAACCTTCTCAGCAACAGCATCGATGCGGTCGACAGCGGAGGCTGCATTCGCATTCGCGTCTCGTCGGCAATCGGGCCGATGCGCGCCGCCGGCGTGCGGCTTACCATTGCCGACAATGGTCCCGGCATTCCCGCCGGCATCCGCTCCCAGGTGTTCGAACCTTTCGTCACCACCAAGAAGGACGTCGGCACCGGCCTCGGCCTTTGGGTCTGCAAAAGCATCGTGGAGAAGCACGGCGGCAAAATTCAAACCAGGAGCTCGACCGACGTCGGAGAAACTTGGACCGCCTTCTCCGTCTTTCTTCCCTCCGTTTCTCCCCTCATCGGCAGCGAAGCGCAGCAGTCGGTATGATGGCAAGACGCAATTGTGGCGAATGCGCTGAAACGGCTGAAACGCTAGTTAAGCCACACCCCGGAGGGCACGGAGGACACGGAGGGCTCAGTTGGCAAAACCCAATCAACCCACAGAGACGCAGAGCTTTTATAAACTCCGCAAAGAGGGCCGGAAAACTCGAATAGTGACTTAATTTTCTCGGTGCCTCTGCATCTCTGTGGTAAGGCGCCGCCTACCGTCCCGAGTCCACGAACCAGTCGGTGATGCGGTCGAAGTCTTCCAGGCTGGCGTACTCGATAACCACCTTGCCCTTGCCGCCGCGGTCCTGGATGGTGACGTCCAAACCGAGCACTGCCCGTATCTGACGCTCCAATTCCTTGACATTTGGGTCGATTTGGCGCTCTTTTGGGGCCTTTTCAGGAGGGCGCATCATATCAGTAACTAGCTTCTCGGTCTGGCGGACGGAGAGCGAAAGATGCACCGTGCGCAGCGCCATCAGCTGGATCATCCCAGGCGAATCTAACGCCATGAGTGCCTTGGCATGACCTAAGCTGAGCTGTCCCTGCTCAACCATGGCCTGTACATCAGCGGGTAACTTAAGCAGCCTCAAAAAGTTAGCGACAGACGAGCGTTCTTTTCCCGTGCGCTGGGCGATTTGCTCCTGGGTCAGGCCAAAGTCGCGGCCAAGCCGCTCGAAGGCCCGCGCCTGCTCCATCGGGTTCAGGTCCTCGCGCTGCAGGTTCTCGATGATGGTCATCTCCATCGCCTGCTCGTTGGAAACATGCCGGACGATGGCTGGAACTGTTTTATTTTCAGCAACTTGCGAGGCTATCCAACGGCGTTCGCCGGCAATCAGTTGAAAGCGGCCATTGGCCTCGGGACGCACCGTGATGGGTTGCACTACGCCCGAGACCTTGATCGAGGCGGCCAGCTCGGCAAGCGCGACTTTATCGAGGTGGCGGCGAGTCTGATAAGGATTGCGATCGATCAGCTCAACCGGGATCTGGTGGACGGTTTCACCTTGCCCGTGCGCCGGCACAGCGGTCGGAGCGGGCGCGTGGGCCGACGGAGGCTGGGTAGCGCTGCGGGAAGGCAGCAGCGTGTCCAATCCGCGTCCTAATACTTTGCGTTTCTCAGTCATAGAAAAGCCGCCTTTCGCCATTCGCTCTTCGCCTTTTCAGCATTCCTATCGCTCCCCTTCTGGCGAAAGGCGAAGGTCGAAAGGCCAAAGGCGCAGGGTATGCATCACGATGCCGCCTCCGATGGAACCGCTGCAGCCTGGGCTTGCGCCTTGCTCACCCGGTGCATAATCTCTTCTGCGAGTTGGAGATAGGCCTCGGCGCCGCGGGAGCGCGCATCGTAGACCAGTGCCGGCTGACCATGACTGGGCGCCTCTGCCAGACGGACATTGCGAGGAATCGCCGTCTGGCACATCAGCTCGCCGAAGAAGCCGCGCAACTCGCCGGCAACTGACTGGGCGAGGTTGGTGCGCTCATCGAACATGGTGAGGACCACGCCCTCCACCGAAAGGCTGGGATTCAGCTCGATGCGGATACGGTCTATCGTGTCAAGAAGCTCGGTGACGCCCTCGAGAGCAAAATACTCGGCCTGCATAGGAATCAGGACGGTATCGGCGGCGACCAGCGCGTTGAGTGTCAGCAGATCCAGCGCGGGCGGGCAGTCGAGGACGATGAACTGAAAGCGCTGGCGCATGGGCTCGATCGCCTGGCGCAGGCGGTGCTCGCGATGTTCCAGGGTGACGAGCTCAATGTTGGCGCCAATCAGGTTTTTGTGCGCCGGAAGCACGCTCAGATTGGGCAGCTCGGTGGGCTTGAGGGCCTCTTCGGCGGTCGCGTCGCCCATAATGACCTGATAGGTGCTGAGCCGCTCCGGATCACGGCCGAAGCCGACGCCGCTTGAGGCATTCGACTGGGGATCGCAGTCAACCAGCAAAGTCGCGGCGCCGTGTTGGGCAAACGAGGCAGCTAGATTGATGGCAGTAGTGGTTTTGCCGACCCCGCCCTTCTGATTGGCGACCGCGATGGCTCGTGACACTGCTTCAAGGCTCCCTTAGCAGCTTAGAACCGGGAGAGCCAGCCAGCAATGGCGACGGAATCAGGGAACTAACATTTCGGAGGAAAAGCTGTGTAATTCCGGTGGCTGGGGCTGGAAGAGGCTGAATCGGCAATGTCTGCGAGGTAACCTGGCTGTGGGTAATATTTTTGGGGAGGCTGTGTTCCACGTGGAACAGCGACGAAAGCAGCAACCGCGGACTGACGCGGGGGCGCGGATCAGAGAGAGAAAACGCCTGGATGGGAGAGGCGAAAGGGAAGCCCTAGTTCTGCGCCTCTGTGATCGGCGCAAGTCATCCCGGCGCTAAAACGACAAGTTGAGCGCTGTTGCGCCCGGGGTGCGAACGTCGGCCAAAGCAACATCTGCCGTCCCTGGACTCGGCCTCTTCCGCACTATCCCCGCTGAAGGTCTGGGCTAAGAATATGCTGTGCCTACGGGGCGAGTGTTTTCCGCCGGTCCTGTTCCACGTGGAACACTGCCTTCTCCCTCAGACGCCTGAGGGCGCTTAGCGTGGCCTCCTTCCCACCACCGCGACTGTATTTGCCGTCTGAGGAATGCGTTTTCCCACTTGCCACTCAAACTCTGGCACAGCATCGCGCGCCTTCCCACTTTGAGGTTCGCCGATCAGCAGGCACAGCCTTCCTCCCGGCGCTACCAATCCCGCTGCCACCGGCAATACCGTCTCGAAGCGCTCCGCCGCACGCATGGTGACAACGTCTGCCGTCCGGTTCCATTGCTCAGCGCGTCTGTTGTAGACCTCGATGTCGTCGAGGCGAAGGGCCCGAAGCACTTCTTTGAGAAACGTCGCCTTCTTGTTTTGCGACTCGATCAGCGTGACGTGCAGCTGAGGAAACGCCAACTTGATCGGAATGCCGGGGAAGCCAGCTCCCGAGCCGAGATCCGCCAGCGTCGTCGGAGAGTTGTCAGTTGTCAGCTGGCGGTTGTCAGAAGTGGCTGGTCCTTCGACTTCCCCTCGACTACGCTCGGGGGCCGCCCGAGAGGACAAAACCGGGGCAGCAGATGATCCCTGGTTCTCACCCAAGCCAAAACCAGGCTTGGGTGGGGCATCCCCGAACAAGACGCCGGCGGCAAACAGCGACTCGCCGAAGTGGCGGGCCACGATCTGCTCGGGATCGCGGATAGCGGTGAGGTTGGTTCTAGCGTTCCAGCGCAAAAGGAGGGCCAGGTAGGCTCCGAGCTGGTCATAGATGCCGGACCGAAGATCGAGTCCCACAGTGTAGGACTTCAGCAGTTCGGCGATGCGGGGGGAGTCCACGGGGAAGAGCCGTTATCCTACAACCCACTTCTCGGCCTGGATGAGTTGGAGGAGACCCATAGTAGGCAACTGTAACTCGGCGCAAATATCAGGGATGTTTGGCCGGGCCATCTTACCGGTCGGTTTCTCATCCGTAACGATCAGCAAACCTTTTACGCGAGCCAGCGCGATCACGAAAGGATCCGCCGATGTGCGAATTTTCTTTTGGCCCACGAGGCGCGGAAACTGGCGGAGAATATTAGCTGCTTCGATCTGTACCGCCTCGTCCAATTCATGGAACATAGCGCGACGCTCCTTCAGCCACGCATGCAACTCATCAGAGCGCTTAGCAATTTCGTTAAGCACCTCGAGCGGCGAGAACAGCCGTTGTTGGTGAATTAGGCCGTCGATTTTTGCCCAAAACGATGGAAAGTTTTCGATAGGATATCGTTCCTGCCAGGCAGCGATAAGCGAGCTGGTATCAATGCAGTAGGCCATCAATCTGCCGACTGAAATGCAGCGCGTTCCAGCGCGGGGATGTGCTTAACCTTAGCTCCGAGATAACTCGACACATCGTTGAGTGTGATCCGCTGGTCGTAATAGCTCCGTAGAACAAGGCGTGTGAAACCGCGCCCATTCCAACTCAGAAGCAGAATCGGCCGCTTGATCGGCACAGATTTCTTCTCGCCTTCCGCCCTTTCAACCGCAGCCTGACGATATTCTTCCTGAAATCGTGCACGCTGTTCGTTATAGAATTTCCACGTTGCCTGGTGAAGCGTTACTAAGCGCAACAGCAGTGCTTCGCGACTAACACCAATCGCTCTTGAAATTGTTCGCAGTTCATCGTCGCTCCAGTCTCGCCTTCCGGCCGCCTTAGTTTCAGGGAATGAGAGCACCAATTCAGCAGGCATCAGCGCTGCTGCGGCTACGGCGTCGCAAAAACGCTCCGTTGCCTGCTCTTCAGCAGTTGACCCGTATTTCCCAAAACTGCCATTCGAGATGGCACTTTCCCCAAGAATGACGTGCGTCAACTCATGCAAGAGCGTGTATGACTTACCACCTTGGCTGTAGTCTTTGCCATTAACAACTACAACTGGCAATTCCTCCTTAGCTATGGCGAAGCCGCGCATCTCTTCAATATCAACGCTGTAGTGCGGACCGCTGATAACAAATACAAGAACGTCGCGTTCTTCCAGCCTACGGCGCCAAAAATCGAAAGCTCTGCCTCGCCTGGCTGCTTGCACTTGTGCTTGGGAGTCGATCGCTAGGAATTCTCGAATTGCCGCACCGACCGCCTCCGGGTCGTCACCTGTCTTGGCCGTGAGCGGAAATGCACGGGGGCGTTCCAGTAGATCACTGTAGAGTTCGACCGCAAGTTCTCGCCGGTCGTAAGCCTGACGAATGCGATACGCAAGGTTCGGCGATATCGTGCGATCCTCCGCCTCCGGAAGGCGACGGAAATCCCGCAGAGGAGCAAAATCCTCCGGCGGTTGCTGGAGATAGAAGACTGCCAGGGGGAAGTGGTACTTTGCGGCTAATTTGCGAAGTTGGTTTACCGTTGGCGCTTCCGCGCCACTTTCCCAAGTCTGCAACTCTTCTGCATCGACATTGACCGCTTGTGCCGCATCCTCTAGTCGGACCCCGGCACGCGTTCGCGCCCAGATGAGCAGACTCGGTTTGATCAACGCCTTGGTTGCCACGACGACACCTCGCAAACTGCTTCCGAATGGGTGGAAGGTGCCCATTTCCGCCGGTAATTCTAGCGTAGCCCTCCACACCCGCTTCGGCAATCTTGACTGAGAGAATCGCGTCGTGGGGCGCACCATCAGCAAACAGGTTTCAGGTACATCTCGGCCCGCGGTCTGTTCTTTTGTAATACTTTCACCGCTTCAGAATCACCGCGGCCAGGGGCGGCAGATTCAGCAGCAGCGACTGGGGATGGCCGTGGTATTTGACAGGTTCAGAGGTCACGCCGCCGTAATTGCCATCATCGGTGCCGCCATAAACGGCCGCGTTGCTGTTAAGCATCTCGCGCCAGTGTCCTGCCAGGGGCACGCCCACGCGATAGCCGGGTCGCGGCACAGGGGTAAAGTTGCAAGCGATCAGCACCGGAGCTTCGCGGTCGAGGCCATAGCGCATGTAGGTCAGCACGCTGTTGTCGGTGTCGTCAGCATCGATCCATTGCCAGCCGTCGGGACTGAAGTCGAGCTCGTAAAGCGCGGGCTCGCTGCGATAAAAGCGATTGAGGTCGCTGACCCAACGCTGCATGCCCTGATGCGGCGCCCATTGCAACAGGTCCCATTGCAGGCTGCTGTCGTGGTTCCACTCGCTGGTCTGTGCGAACTCGTCGCCCATGAAGAGCAGCTTCTTTCCCGCCTGGGTAAACATGTAGCCGTAGAGCAGCCGCAGGTTGGCGAAGCGCTGCCATTCGTCGCCGGCCATTTTGTAGATGAGCGAATTCTTGCCATGCACCACCTCATCGTGCGACAGCGGGAGCACGAAGTTCTCGTTGAACATGTACAGCCCGCGAAACGTCAGCTTGTTGTGGTGATATCTGCGGTGGATGGGATCCTTGCTGAAATACTGCAGGCTGTCGTGCATCCAGCCCATGTCCCACTTCATGCCGAAGCCCAGCCCGCCAATGTAAGGAGGCCGCGACACCATGGGCCACGCGGTTGATTCTTCCGCAATGGTCTGAATGGCGGGGAACTCGGTGTATGCCTCCTGATTGACCTGCTTCAGGAAGGCGACGGCCTCGAGGTTCTCGCGTCCCCCAAACTGGTTAGGAATCCACTCTCCCTGCTTGCGCGAATAGTCGAGATAGAGCATGGAGGCGATGGCATCCATGCGCAAGCCGTCGACGTGATAGCGGTCGAGCCAGTACACGGCGTTGCTGATGAGGAAGGCGCGGACCTCACTGCGGCCATAGTTGAAGATAGATGACTTCCAGTCGGGATGAAAGCCACGACGCGGGTCAGCGTGCTCGTACAAATGAGTGCCGTCGAAGTATGCCAGTCCGTGCTCGTCGTTGGGAAAGTGCGAGGGAACCCAGTCGAGAATGACGCCGATGCCGTTCTGGTGCAGGTGGTCGACCAGATGCATGAAGTCCTGTGGCGTCCCGAAGCGGCTGCTGGGAGCGTAATAGCCGGTGACCTGGTATCCCCAGGAGCCGAAGAAGGGATGTTCCATGACGGGCATGAACTCGACGTGGGTGAAGCCGAGCTGCTTCACATATTCGGTCAGCTTGTGCGCGAGTTCGCGATAGTTGAGCGAACGGTTGCCCTCTTCCGGCACGCGCATCCATGAGCCGAGATGGACTTCGTAGATGGAGATGGGTGCGTCGAAGGCATTCTTCTGCTGGCGGGTATTCATCCAGTCGGAGTCGTGCCATTCGTACCAGGTGTCCCAGACGATGGATGCAGTTTTGGGCGGGACCTCGCAGTAGAACGCGTAGGGATCGGCCTTGGCGACCGAATAGCCGTGATAGCGCGAACGGATGAAGTACTTGTAGATCGCGCCTTTGCCCAGCCCGGGAACAAAGCCGTCCCATACCCCGGAGCCGCCTTTGGGGTGCAGCGGCGTAGCATCGGGATTCCAGCCATTGAAGTCGCCCACCACGGAAATGCGCAGAGCATCGGGCGCCCACACCGCGAAATACGTGCCCTGCTGGCCGTTGATTTCGGTAAGGTGGGAGCCGAACTTCTCGTACAGGCGGGTGTGGTTGCCTTCGTTGAACAGGTGCAAGTCATAGCTGGTGATCAGGCCGAAGTCCTCGACGGTGGCAGCCGGCGCATTTTGCATAGAGATAAGTTCGCTCCGTAATCGATATTGGTTTCCGTCGTTCTATTACTAGGATGCGATTTCGGCGAAGCGCAACCAGTGTAGAGGATGGAGAAGCGGGAGGGAAATTGGACAGGGAGCTGCTATTGCCGCCCGTTTTGAGCTTGTCATCACGAGCGACGCGAGGGACCTGCTCTCGCTAGCGCCCTGAACGCCTAATGCGAAACCGGTAAATGCGAATGCCTGCGAGTTCGCACGGCTTGCCCGCTTGTCCCCCGACTCACTGATTCGGCAGATGGAAAGCGTAAAGATCCCCGTTACCAGACCCGACGTAGACCCTGCCGTTAACTACCGCCGGTGAAGCAGCCACTAGGGCCCCGGTCATGTAATTCCACAGGAGTGCGCCGGTCGTGGCGTTCAACGCGTACAAGTAGTTATCGTCAGAGCCGACGTACACCACGCCGTTGGCCACCGCTGGTGCAGTATGGATGCCGCCCCCGGTCGTGTAGCTCCACAGGAGCGCTCCCGTCATGGCGTTCAGGGCGGAGAGGGTACCGTCGGGGCTAGAACCGACATAGACCACGCCATTGGCGACCGCTGGCGAACGAGAGACCAGCCCCCCGGCTGTGTAGCTCCACAGGAGCGCTCCGGTCGTGGCGTTCAGGGCGTACACATGACGGTCATCACAGCCAGCGTAGACCACGCCGTTAACCACTGCCGGCGAACCCTCGAAGGCTCCATGCGTCGTGTACTTCCACACCAGCGCTCCCGTAGCAGCATCCAGAGCGTGCACGCTATCGTCATCCGCTCCGATGTAGACCATCCCGTTGGCTATTGCGGGTGGATAACCCTCGTAAGTTCCAATCGGGTACTTCCAAATCAGCGCTCCGGTACTGGCGTTCAGGGCATACAGGTTAAAGTCCCAGGACGCGATGTACACGACGCCGTTGGCGACTGCCGGCGCAGAGTCGACCTGCTTCCCGGTGGTGTACTTCCAGATGACCGCACCGGTGCTGGCGTTCAGGGCGTATACGTTGTGGTCGCCGGAGCCGACGTAAACCACGCCCTTCGCCACCGCTGGCGAAGAACCGTCCCCTCCCCCGGTGACGTATTGCCACAGAAGCGCACCGGTGCCGGCGTTCAGGGCGTATACGTTGTAGGTAGACCCGATGATCGAAATGGCGTAAAGCACGCCGGTGGTCACCGCCGGATCACTGGCAGCAAGCGGGCGCTGCCAATCGAGAACGAGGTTCCCGACGGTTGACGGGCTCAGGATGACTTCATTCGGGTTGTATCCGGTGTGGCACGGATCGAAATGATACTGCAGCCAATTCGCGGACGCGGTTCCTGTGGGCTGGCCGCATGGGCCGACTTGCTGGGCCGCGGCCAATGAGCCGATCGTCAGCAGCAGACTCAAACAGCAGATAACCTTGATCTTCATAATTTCCTCCTGGGCCCCACTTTTTGTGCATCCCGGCTGGGGGAAGAATAAGTACGAGGCGGTAGCCATTTTCTATTTGCCCTACTCTGCTGCTGAAGAAGCGACGGATCAAGGAGAAAATCAGGCAGGCCGGATTTTCATCGAGCCTTCATGATTGAATGCGAGTTGTCTCCGACCAAGTAGCCGTTGGGCGGGGCGAAGGTGCCCGCTTCAGCGTCCAAGCCGGTGGAGCGCTGGGCGTTAGTTCAGCGAATGTCGCCGCAATTGAGAACCGGGCTTCAGCCTTGCCCGTGGCTAAAGCCACATCAAATATCACGCGCTATTCACCTGGCTAAAGCCAGGTGCTTCCACCGTGACTCGGCGGTCGCTTATCGTCCAGGTGGGAGTGACTGCAAATAGGCGACGACAGCCTCAGCGTCGGCGCGGTTCATGTGGAACTTGGGCATGGGATCGCGCAGCTCGGTGCCATCGATCCAGACCGCCGTGGTCAGCAAGGTGACGATTTGCTCAGGGCTGGCGGGCAGCGTGCCTCCGATGCGGGGCTCAAGTTGCGGCCAGTTCGGGTCGGGCTGAGCCGGCCAATAGATCACGGGGCCTCCCTGCAGCCAGCGGCTCGGATCGAGCTTGCCATCGGGAGTGCGCGGCGTATGGCAGGTGGGGCACATGGCCACATCGTTAACGATGTATGCGCCGCGGGCAATGTCTCCGGCCTTGCCTGCCGGTTGCGCCGAGGCTCCCTTCGCCTCCTGGGCGGCGCTGATCTGCGGGGTGCGAACCATAAGGAGGGCCAGCACGGCCAGTGCGGCGGCCAGCGCCAGTCTGAAATTCTGCCTGGGATTGCGAAGCGACATTGGGTCTCCTTGAATTTCACGCCGCGCGCACGCAAGGGCGGCGAGTATTCGGGGAAGAGACAATATAGCATCCGGGCGGCGTGACGGATTGCTGCAAGCCTCGCATCGTAGGACCACGAAGTGGCCGGGTTGGAATTGTCTGTAAGGTTTGGAACGTTGTTTCGTGGCAAGCGCAAGGTGGACAATTCGAGCCCAGCCCGGAAGGGCTGGGTTACGGATTTGCTTTTGTGAGCCGAAAGCCCCTTCAGGGGCGACACAACCAATGGTGCTCCGAATCACAGAACCGTTGATGCCGCATTGTTAGGCTCGTGCCACGTCTCACAGTCTCTGCCGGTCGATCTTTCACATCGTCTTCAGCACCAAGGAGCGCCGGAATTTTATTCCGAGAGCGTCTTTAGACACGACCTGGGCATACATCGCCGGTATTGCGCGCAATCATGGGATGCTTGTGTTTGCGGTGGGCGGAATACAGAATCACGTCCACACTCTTTGAGCTTCCTCCGGAAGTGGCCTTGGCTGATGCGGTCCGCGCACTGAAATGCAACTCCAGCCGCTGGCTGCGCGAGTCAGTGCGACTATTCAGCTGGCAGGAAGGATATTCGGCCTTCAGCGTCAGTCCGTCGCAGGCCGGCAGAGTGGTGCGATACATTGCGCGTCAGGCGGAGCATCATGCTCGGTATTCGTTCGAGGAGGAGCTTCGGGAGATTCTGAAGGCGGCGGGGATTGGCTTGCCGATTGGGCTTGATAGTGCCGCCCCTGAAGGGGCTCGGGAGTCATAAAGGAGGCCGCTATCTCAGCGCTTCCGCGCTGGGCTCGAATTGTTTGTAAGGTTTGGAATGAGGCTGAAATTGTGATGACCCTGCACCCTCACGGACACCGCCCGATTTCGAAAGCTGCGGGCATCGAGGCGTGTGCCGCCGCCTGAAGGGGCTCGGGAGTTATAAAGGAGGCTACTGTCCCAGCGCTCCCGCGCTGGGCTGGAATTGTTTGTTCGTGTTTTCAATTCGAATATTTCAATCCACATCGAGTCGCGTTTCGCCATCGGTTTGATCCGTCGCTCCTGGTCCTTACTTCACACCCTCACGTGATGGCGGGCACAGCGGTGCGGCCGGCGCGGGTGTTCTCCTGAGTCTGGCGACGTGGCATTGTCCCGCGTGGCGCAGAAGCACCGAACAAGCTTTTGAAACGCACCAACAGGACATGCGGCAGACAGCCTTACCTGGCCGGCCGCGCACGTCGCACGCAAAAGTCTTACGTAAGGAGAACAGCATGGCTGACAAGAAAGCGGACCTGGCTGGCCCGGGCATTGGCGATTATCTGGAACTCGAGAAGGTATTACCCGAGGATTACAGCTCGCTGCTGTCACCCAAGGAGACGCAGAAGGCGATCTTCGAGGTGAAGCGCTATATCGAAGACAACCTCTGCAAAGAACTTAACCTGATGATGGTGGAAGTGCCGCTGATCGTCGATGAAGAGAGCGGTGTCAACGACCTGCTCGACCGCGACGGCTCGCGCACGCCTATTCAGTTCCACATCTCGAACGATCGTGACAAGCACCCCATCAACGCCCAGGTGGTGCAGGCTGCCACCAAGTGGAAGAGGATAGCGCTGAAGCAGTTCGGCATGCAGCCCGGCGAGGGCCTGTGCACCGACATGCGCGCCGTGCGCAAAGACTACTTCCTCGACCACGACCACAGCGCCTATGTCGATCAGTGGGACTGGGAGCGCGTGATCACGCCCGAACAGCGCAACCTTGATTTCCTGAAGGCGATCGTCTCCAAGATCTGGAAGGTGATGGTCGGCGCCGAGCGCTACGCGCAGGAACTCTTCCCGCAGCTCAAGGACCCGAAATACCCGAACCTGCCGGAGCAGCTTACCTTCCTGCACGCGGAAGAGATTCTCGACATGTATCCCGACCTGCCACGCAAGCAGCGGGAGACGGCGATCCTGCAAAAGTATCCGGCGGTGTTCATCATTGGTATCGGCTGGATGCTGAAGGACGGCTATCCGCACGAGCTGCGCGCGGCCGACTACGACGACTGGGTCACACCTACCATCACCAAGAACGGCCACCAGCTCCATGGGCTCAATGGCGACATCCTGGTATGGAACCCGGTGACCAAGCGGCGGCATGAGCTGTCATCGATGGGCATCCGCGTGAATGCGGAGTCGTTGAAGAAGCAGCTTGAGCTGACGCACCAGCTGGACTTCCTGAAGTATCCGTATCACAAGGCAATCATCAATCACGAGATTCCGCTGAGCGTTGGCGGAGGCATCGGACAGTCACGCACGCTGATGATGCTGCTGCGCAAGGCGCACCTTGGCGAAGTCAGCGTCACCGTGTGGCCCAGGGTGCTGAAGGAGATGTGCGAGAAGAAGAATATCCATGTGCTGAACTAAATCTCTCCTCAAGAGAAGGCACCACGGATGCCCCATCCAAGCCTGATGCCGGCTTGGATGGGGCTTTTGGAATTTTCGGACAATCGTGCCGCCCCTGAAGGTGATCAACCTGTGCGGCGCGGACCATGTGGGTGTGGGAGCTGACGATCCGATCGAAGATTGTGCTCACGTCTGCGCAGAAAGCGGCTTTCAAAGCCGACATCGCGAAGCGCAAGCAACTTGGCATTGGCGCGCCCGGCGAAGACCGCTTGCCGTATGTGCCCGGCCTGAGCGGGCCCGACCACATGTTACTGATCGCCGATGGACTTTCGCGACGCGGCCAACCTTCGGCGGTGATCGAAAAAGTTCTGGGAGCCAACTTCCAGCGCGTTGTGGGAGAGATTTGGGGAACGGCGTAAGCGAGGCCGCTCTGGGTATCCACTTCACGCTTGGCTCTGGTGAATGACAGCTGCAGCGCAATTGCAGCGGGATCCAGGTCTTGCAGGGCGGGAGGCGGGCGTATAAGAAAGGCACCGCAAGCGTTCGCGGTGCCTTTTTCCGGTGGATGTGGGCTGTTTTACGGCGTGATCGCGAGCGCCTTATCGGCCTGCATCAAGCCGGCTCCAACCGGGTCGCAAGGAGTCCCGTTGCAATCGGTATCCCACGATACGGTTTCCCAGGAGCTGCCGTTGTAGATCAATCGCATACCCGTGTCGGGCATGATCAAGGTTGAGGTTTTCAAAATGTTCTCGACGCCGGGCGCATCCAGGGCCGGATCCTTCTCCAGCATGAGTGCCGCGATCGAGGCGACGTGGGGTGTCGCCATTGATGTGCCGCCCACATAATAGAAGTTGCCCAGCTTTGCGTTGCGAAGGTCGGCCAGACTCTTCGACCACCAGGGCAAGTGGGAGTAGCCATTTCCGGATTCGAAGGGGCCTCTCACCCAGGAGCCGGGCGCCAACACATCAAGCTGCTGGCCGGCAAAGGCACGGCTGCTGAAGTCGGTGACGTAGACATCATCGATCGAGGTGGGATCGGGTACATCCCCGCTGCCAGGGACCAGCGGTGCATAGGGGTACTTCAGCCACCACATGCGATAGCGAGGTAGCTGCGTGATCGGGTCGAGCCATTCGCCAATCCATCCCGCTGCACCGGCGGAGATTACTGGTGGATAGGCTCCTGGATAGTCCATTCCGTTCTCTCCCGCATTGCCCGCGGCGGCGACAACGATGACCCCGTTGGCGATCGCGTTGTCGATGGCATCTTTCTCGATCTGGGCCAGCGAGTCTCCGCCCAGACTCATGTTGATGACCATCGGGCGATAGCCGGCTTTGGCAAGCCCGGTCACGTAGTTGATGCCCGCGGCTACCATCTCATCGGTGCCGAAATTCGCTACCTGGGCTGGAATGCCGTCTCCGCACTTGGGCAGGGCAGGGACCTGATAGTCTCCCAGGACCTTCACCGGGATGATGGTTACGTTGGGGGCGATGCCCTGCACATAAATCGCCGGTAGAGGATAGCCCTGGGCGGCATCCACGTTGCTGCGGTAGTTGTAGCCGATGATCGTGCTGGTGACGTGGGTGCCATGACTGGAGCTGTTCGAACCGATGAATCCAGTCTGGTGGAGCTGCCCGATGGTGATTCCGGCGCCGCAATCGTCATGGTGGGCCTTGAAGGTAACCTGCTGGAAAAAGCCCGTGCCAAGATCAGCCCGGATTCTGTCGATTGGGAAATAATCCTTCCAGTTGGGAACCAGGCCGGTGTCGAGTACGGCTACGTACACACCGGCTCCAGTCTGCGGGAGAGCTTCGCTGTTGATCATGTCCGCATCCCAAGTGGAATACGTACCCTGGATCTGCTTGTCGCCCGCTGCAACTGTTGTGATGAGGGAGAACACCAACAGTATTAGAAGAAGGTAATGCAATCTCATCTTCGATTCCTTTCCTCGCAATGCTGCGTAGTATGAATTGGCCCCGAGAGCTGCTGCGTTCGTCCTGCCCCATGCCTCTCGCTGCATGGGAGCGATCTGAAACTGTGTTACAGCAGCATGAAAAAGGTTACTTCTACTTCAAGGCACAAAGGCGGTATTGAGGCACCTTTTTGTTTCTCGATTCCACTTTTGGGAGGCGATTCGGGAAGAGCGGCGACATCGGTTTGCTCGGGCCTCATGGCGGGGTGGCAGGATACGCAAGTGTGGGTAAGGAGCGCTCGGTCGCGGTGCCGCAGCCGCACTGCAGGCGATCTGATTAGGGCACGCCGCGATTGACGCCGGGCGGCAGTTGCCAGCGGTCCGCCGGCAAATCGCGATCACGCTGAGAGAACTCCCACGCGTGTCCTTCGGGGTGAACCGGCTTGGATTTCGCTACTCCACGCGCGCCCAGCTCTTGTCGGGGTTGTACTCGGCCATGTCAGCGCCGAGTTTCTCCGTGTCAGGTCCGAGGTCCTTCTCGTAGACCACCCCATCCTGGTTGACGATGAAGCTCATCACGCCCGAGTTGCGGTATTCGGCAGGGTAGGCGACGAAGGCGAAGCCGTGGATGAGCTGGCCATTGACCATGTAGTCGCGCGCGCCACCCTTGGCCGCAGGGCCTTGCTTAGTGAGTATGCGGAAGTAGTAGCCATGGAAGGGCGTCGCCTTACCCTGCTGCATCTCGTATCCCTGGCTGGCGGCGTCGGCGATCTGTGGACCAATGGGGCTGGGAGGCTGGCTCTCGTCGGTCTTCCAGTAGAGGCCATCCTGCTTGCCCGCGGTGCTGATGAACTTCAGCGCGTAATGGTTGGTCTTGTCGCCATCGTGCGAGCCTGATGCGTACTCGCGTTGCGCTTCGACCAGGGTTTGCAGAGTGTTGATGGCGTCGTTCTCGTTGGTGCCGACGCGGCGATAGAGGATCTCCTTGGTGCCGGCCTCGGTATCGAAGTACCAGGCGCCGCTGTTGTTCTTCACAATCGGAATGGGAGCGGGCCAATTGTCGGCGCCAACGTAGAGGGTCGCCGTGCCGTCGGGCTCGATCACCACCCGATGCATCTGATCGTAGCGGCGGACGAAGTTGGCCACCATGTTCTTGTCGGCCACCGGGTCGCCGGTGTTGAGGATGGCCTTGGCATTGGAGCCGAAGATGGTATCCATCGTCTGCGGGTCGTTCGACTTGGCGGCGTTGTAAAGCGCAAGCACCGCAGCGCCGGGCGAGGCAAACGTCTTCTCGTTGCTCTGCTGCGCGTAGCCGAGCACAGAAAAACCGAGCGCCAGCCCGGCTGCGATGCAGCGCAGCGCGCGAGTAGGAAGCGGACCAAATGAGTGCGTTGGCAATTCCATGTGCGTTATCTCCCGCTCTGAATCCGTTCTATCCATCTGCATGAAATCCCGATCGAAGCTCTAGCGACGCCGTCCGCCGGCGCGACTTTCTGCCCGCGGAGCACCACCGCCGCCAGCCCGTGCGCCGCCACTGTCTTGCCGGCCTTCGAGACTTTGCTGGCCGCGTGCGCTGTTGGTGCGGGCATTGCCTCCCGGGCTATAACCACTGAAGGCGCCAGTGTTGGTCCCGCGACTGGGCTGCTGTCCATATCCACGCGCCTGATCACGCTGCGGCTGGTTCATGTTGGCTGCGCGATTCTGCGCTTGCGGCTGCTGATTGGCGCCAGCCTGCTGATTGAATCGAGACTGGTTGCCGCCCTGCTCCGCGCGATTGATCTGCCCCTGGCTCGCCTGATTCCTGAACTGCGGCTGGTCGTACTTCTGATTGAACTTGGGCTCGCTGAAGTTGGCGTTGCGCGCGTTAGTGTCGAAATTGTTGGCACGGTAGTTGTTTACATTCGCGCGGTTGATATTCGCGTTATTGATGTTGGCGCGGTTGATATTCGCGTTGTTCACGTTGCGGTTGTAGTAGTTGTTGCGATTGACGAACGTATTCGAGTTGGAGACATAGACGTTGCGGTTGTAGGTCACGCTGGAATTGTTCCAGCCGCAACCCCAGGAGTTCCATCCCCATCCGCAACAGCCACCTCCACCGCTAATGGCAGCACCGACGGCAACGCCGACGCCGAACGAGATCAGGCTGGTCGCGACCATCGCTCCTGTCGAATAGCCGGGGGGCGGTGGAAGCGGCGCGCCATACACAACCGTCGGATTGTAGGTGGGCACATAGACAACTTCCGGTTGCGCGGGCTGGATAATGATGGTTTGTGCCGGCGGCTGCACGATGGTCGTCTGCGACTCGCCTGAGGACGCAGGAGCCGGCGCGGCCGCGCCTGGAGCCTTGTTCTCCACGGTCACGTTCTGCTGCTGATTGCTCTTCAGGTTGCCCGCCTGGTAGGCACGTTGCCGCATGACCTGCACAGCGTTCATCACGCTCTGCGGTTCGTTGAAGTACGCGTCACCCAGGGCAGAGGTCCAGGAAAGATTGGTTGCCATCTGACTCAGCACGTCCGAAAACTGAGTGAGTCCCTTGACGCTGGCATCCCAAGGCTGCTGGTTAACCGCCTGGAGGAGTTGCTCTCCCTTCAGGCTCGAATTCTGTTGCAGCCAGTTGTAGGCCGCCGATACCTGGTCGGGATAGGTTGAGGCGGCCAGCACCTGCGCCACCAGGTTGTCGGGAAACAGCGCAATCGGAGCGACGAGCTGATAGAGCTGCTCCGCGGTCGGGACCGCGTAGGTAGCGGTCGGCGCGGACTCAGCCTGGGCCTCCGGCGCTTTCGCCTGCTCTTTTTTCTTGCAGGCGTCGAGACCGACGACACTGAACGTCACGCTGATGCTGAGAAAAATAGAAAGTACACGATGAAGATTCGGCATCACAGCGTCTCCTCAAGCAAAGTCACTTCTACGAAGTTACTGCCCGCCTGGCGATCACAAAAGACAGCCCGCTCGTTCCAAACATTTCGACCCGGCACAGGTCGCAAAGTTCGAAGCAAGGTTCGAACGAAGCGAGCGCTACCAGACTGCATAGGAGTCGTCATGCAGGCCGCCCGCGATGGGGGCGAATTCAGTAACCTGCCTCAGAACCAACCGGTTAGCGGTATTCAGGAGCGCTGCCAGTATACACTTCCGGTTATCGCGTAAAGGCTAAACTGGGCTTTGATCTGACCAGGGGGGACTATGGACGTGCTGGTGGGCCTGGCCAGTCGTCACCCGTCCCAGATGACCAACCGAGCTGAGGCAGGGTCGCCGGCAAGCCAGTCTAACGGAGAGCAAAGCCGATATCGTTAAACCGTCGCCCATATTTCGCAATCGCAAACTCCCGTTGAAGTGGTCTACCAGGATTTTGACAAAGCCATGCTGACGGGCAGCTTCGGAATGCAAGCTTTCTTGTTTGCAAGACTTGAAGCAGGCCCTGGCGGGAGCGCCGCGGGTACTACTACGCACGAGGCGCAGAAATTCCGATCGCCGCCATCATGCGGCCGGTCTTGCCGAACTCGGCGCGATGCGAGAAAAATCGCGCGGTATCGCAGGCGGTACAACCCTCGACTACTTCGATGTGTTTTGCTGCCAGGCCAGAATCCTGCAACTGACGGCGGTTGGCTTCCACCAGATCGAGGTGGAGTTCTGAGGCCGCATCACCATGTCCCGGCGCGCGCTGGTTCAGGAAGAGCAGCGGATATCGGACATGCAGGGAATTGGAGTCGAAGCCTTCGTGAAACAGTTCGCCCGCATAGGCAAACTGGGATTCGAATTCGGCACGCACCTCATGTCCCACAATGTAGCAGCAACGGCGAATGCATGGCCCGATGACGGCACGCAGCTCGCCGGCAGCGCTGCCGAAATGGCGGCGCATCTCTCCGATACCCTTCTCGACGACGCGCGCCACGGTTCCGCGCCAACCGGCATGGAAGGCCCCGACGGCCCTGCGCTTACTATCCACCACGAGAACAGGAACGCAGTCGGCGGTCTTCATCGCCAGCAGCAGGCCAGGGGTGCCAGTGATCAGGCCATCGCCAGTCAGAGGCGCGGACGGTACGGCATCGATGAGCCGGACAATGCCAGAATGGATCTGCCGTACCTGAACCAGCGGCCATGGCTTGCCGTCGGCGTCCGCGGCTCCCAAAGATTCGACAAACCGCGCCCGATTCCGTAGCACATAGCTTTCGCTATCGTCCTTAGTCATCCCCAGGTTGAGAGATTGGCCGCCATAGCAGCGGGAGACGCCGCCCGGCCGGGTGCTGAAACCGTGCCGTAACCACGGCAGATCAGAGAGCGCTGCTGAGCGCAGAATGTCTACCACGGGCGACGAAGACTGCTGCGCTGCGAGCGTACGCGATTGGCTTGCGCTGCGACTGGACTTGTCCGAAATTGGGCGAGTTGCTTTGACTGGTTTTGCCATGACGAGGCTGTACCTTTCGATATTACATTTCTGTGAACGGCTGTCGCGGTCAATATCTCGGCGAATACCTAACCCGGCGAGCGATGTCACGTCTAAACTTCAGTTGTTCTGCGATTCCCGGATATAATGAGAATCTTGAGGACGCTTTTGAGAGCCGCACGCGAGCATCTAGACTTGCCCACCTGGCGATGTCTGCTGATGTTTAGCTGTGTGCTGGTATTCAGCTTTGCGTTTCATGCGAAGATTGCAGCGTACTATCCTCCCGGGCATCTCGATACCACGACTGCCTCAAAACTCTGGCTGAACTTCGACCAGGCGGAGTTGGGTACCCCATTGTCAGACGGCGGAGCATTGTGGTTTGTGGCCTGGGCTGCGCTGCTGGTGGGCTCCTCGTCATTGTTGTCACGTCGTTACCAGGAAGGCCGTCGCCGGCCGGTACCAACCCCGCTCAACCTGTTCAACGTGCGCCATCATTTGCGCCCTCCTCCCCGCAGCTAAGCATTTCGCTTCCGCAAAACCAAGATTCTGTTGTCTTAATCAACGGTCTGTTGTGTAGGGCCCTCAGCCTCCGGCCAATCCCGCGAGCGGGCTGGCCTTCTGCAAGGAAGAAAATTCATGCAAGTACGTCGCAACCACAAGCTTCTTGTGTTCGGCGCTGTCCTGTTTTGTCTGGTAATTGCGTTCATCGTGGTCAAGCGCGTGCGTGCCGGCGCGCCTTCCCATACGCATAACGGACGGGACGTCATCCCCGCGGCCTTTGCGGTGGTCACGCGCGCACCCATTCAAAATACCTACACCGTCGCCGGGGAGTTTGATCCCTACCAGGAGATCGAAGTCCACGCCAAAGTTGCCGGCTACATTCGCAGGATCAACGTCGACATCGGTGACCATGTCAAGACCGGCGAGGTGCTGGCGGTGCTCGAAGTCCCGGAGCTGGTGGCGCAGTTGCAAGGCGCCGGCGCAGGGGTTCGACACAGTCAGCAGGAAGTGATTCGCGCGAGGAACGAAGTGGCGCGCGATGAGGCCCAACACGTGGCCCTGCACGCCAATTGGCAGCGTCTGGAGCAGGCCTCCAAGGCCCGTCCCGGCCTGATCGCGCAACAGGAATTGGATGACGCACAATCGAAGGACCAGGCGTCAGAAGCGCAAGTGGACTCAGCCAAGTCAGCGCTGGCGGCAGCGCAGCAGCAACTTGAAATATCGCAGGCGACCAACAGCCAGGTCTCGGCCATGTCCGACTACACACGCATTACTGCTCCCTTCGATGGCGTAGTGACGTGGCGCTATGCGGATACCGGGTCGCTGGTTCAGGCAGGGACTTCGGCCAGCAATTCGCAACCGGTTGTGAAGCTGGCGGAGATCGACATTCTGCGGCTGCGCATTCCGGTGCCCGAGTCCCTGGTGTCGTCAGTACACGTCGGGCAGGAGGCCGACGTTGTGGTACATGCGACAGGCGAGCACTTCACCGGCAAAGTCACACGCTTTACCGATTCCCTCGACCGCACGACACGCACCATGCAGGTCGAAATCGACGTGCCGAATGAGAAGTACAAACTTCAACCCGGCATGTACGCCGACGTTCGCCTGCAGGAGCAGAACCATCCCGATGCTCTGACTGTCCCGGTCCAGGCGGTACAGCAAGCAAACGGGCAATCCTCGGTGCTGGTTCTCGACCAGCACAACCGGGTGCAGCCGCGGCAAATCAAGATCGGGCTACAAGACCCGCAGCGGGTGGAGGTGCTGGCCGGTCTGCAAGCGGGCGACCGCGTGATTGTCGGCAACTTCGGTTCTTTCCAGGCCGGCCAGATTGTCGAGCCCAAGCTGACAAAGCTGACCGATTCCAGTGAAGCCGGAGGCAGCGAGTAAATGTCGGGTTTCGCGCTTCGCTACCCCTACTTCATCATCATGCTGTGCCTGATCATCGCCGTGGTGGGCGTGGTGACGGTGGCACGCATGCCGGTGGACCTTTTTCCCAATATCAATATCCCCGTCGTGGTGGTGGCCACGTTTTACAACGGCATGCCGCCGGAGGAGATTGAAACCGACATTACCGGCCGCTTCGAGCGTTTCTTCACCTTAGGCAGCGGTATTGATCACATCGAGTCGCGTTCTCTGCCCGGCGTCAGCCTGATCAAGATTTATTTCCAGCCCGGCATGGACCCGGATGCGGCGGTCAGCGAAATCTCGAATCTGGCGATGGCGGACCTGCGCAAGCTGCCTCCGGGGACCTTGCCACCCGTGGTGCTGAAGTTCGATGCGTCCAGTCTGCCGGTGTGCTTGATCACGCTCAAGGGCCAGGGGCTGAACGAGACCCAGTTGCGCGACCTGGGGCAGTACAACGTGCGCAACCAGGTGGCGAATGTTCCCGGCGCGTCGGTGCCGCAGCCGTTCGGCGGCAAGTATCGCCAGATTCAGGTCTACGTTGACCCGGTCAAGTTGCAAGCCAATCAACTGAGCGTGATGGATGTGGTGCGGGCGGTCAACTCGTCGAACCTGATCTTGCCGGCCGGCGATGTAAAGATTGGCCCCAAAGATTACAACCTCTACACCAACAGCCAGCTCGACACGACGGCGGACATCAATCGCGTGCCGCTGAAAACGGTTGGCAACGCATCGGTGTTGGTCGGTGACGTAGGCCACGCCATGGATGCGCAACAGATTCAGACCAGCATTGTGCGCGTGGACGGGCAGAAGTCGGTCTATCTGCCGGTTTTGAAACAAGGTGGCGATAGCAACACCATCTCCATCGTCAGCGGGATCAAGAGTGCCCTGGGCAATTTGGTGGATGTGCCCAAATCGCTGGTGCCGCGAGTGGTTTTCGATCAGTCGATCTACGTGAAGACCGCCATCCGGAACCTGGGCAACGAAGGCCTGATCGGACTTGTCCTCACGGCGCTGATGATCCTCATCTTTCTGGGCAGCGTTCGTTCGACCGTCGCCGTGCTGCTTTCCATACCGCTCTCGGCTCTGGCCGCGTTCATCCTCATCAGCATGACCGGGGGCACCATCAACACCATGGTGTTGGGTGGTCTGGCGCTGGTCTTTTCCCGACTGATCGATAACTCGGTAGTGGTGCTGGAGAACATATTCCGCCACCTGGAGGAAGGCGAATCGCCAGGGGAAGCAGCCGAGAAAGGCGGCCGCGAAATGGGGCTGCCGGTCCTGGCCGCCACCTTTACCACGGCGATCGTGTTCTTTCCCGTGGTCTTCCTTTATGGCGTGAGCCGCTTCCTGTTCACCGCACTTGCCCTCTCCGTGGTGTTTTCGCTGTTTGCGTCCTACCTGGTGGCGATGACGGTTGTGCCATTGTTCTGCGCGCGCTTTCTCAAGGGGCATGGCTCGGTGGCACATCACGGCACCCACTCAAGATTCGGGCGCTTTGTCACCTGGTTCAACCGCAAGTACGACCAGATGCTGGTGCACTACGACATGGCGGTTGGCAAGACGCTGCTGCGCCCGGCGGCGACCGTGTTGGGCATCCTCGGCATTTGCGTATTCAGCCTCGCTCTCTATCCCTTACTTGGCGTCTCCTTCTTCCCGCGCACCGATCCTGGGCAATTCATGATCAACCTGAAGGCGCCTGCCGGCACCCGGCTGGAATTGACCGACCAGTACGTGCGACGGGTCGAAGCCGATATCCGGGACGTGGTCTCGCCCCACGACCTGGGATTGATCCTGTCGAACATCGGCGTCACGCCGGGCTTCTCTTCGATGTACACCAGCAACTCAGGCCAGCACACAGCAACGGTGCAAGTGAGCCTGAAGGAGGGGCATCGGATCGGCAGCTATGCGTACATGGATCGCGTCCGCAGGAAGATCTCGGAAGACCTGCCCGAGCTGAGCAGCTATTTCCAGTCCGGGGGACTGGTGGACGCGGTGGTGAATCTCGGTTTGCCGGCGCCCATTGACATCCAGGTAGGGGGCAGCGATCAGGACAAAGCCTACGCCGTTGCCCAGGAGCTACAGCGAAAGATCCAGCGTTTGCCCGGCGTCAGCGATGTGCTGATTCCGCAGGACCTGGACTACCCTGCTCTTCGTCTCGACATCGACCGCGAGATGGCGTCGCGACTCGGACTGTCGTCCAAGGAAGTCGTCTCCAACGTGATTACCGCGCTTACCTCGAACCAGATGATTGCCCCCAGTTACTGGGTCGATCCCAAGACGGGCAACGATTACATGCTCACCGTGCAGTACCCGGATGCGCAGGTGAAGTCGTTGTCAGACCTGGACAGCATCCCGTTGCGCTCGCCGAATGGAGACGACACGACGGACCTCGGCGCGGTCACCAAGATAACAAGAATCAATTCGCCCACCGAGGTTGACCACTATCAACTGCAACGGGTGATTGATGTTTATGTTGCGCCGTCCAGTGAGAACTTGGGCGGAGTGGCCGCGCAGGTGGACAAGATCATTGCGCAGACCAAGCTGCCTGAAAATGTGCGCATTCAGGTGCGCGGTTCGGTGGAAGGCATGCGGCAGTCGTTCAAGAGCTTTGGCTTGGGCTTATTGCTGTCGATCCTGCTGGTGTATCTCATTCTGATGGCGCAATTCGCGTCCTTTATTGACCCGCTCATTATTCTACTGGCGATCGCTCCGGGCATTCCGGGCGTGCTGCTCTTCCTGCTGCTGACCGGTACCACGCTGAATGTGATGTCGCTGATGGGCGTCATCATGATGACGGGCATCGTGGTGTCGAACAGCATTCTCATCGTTGACGTGGCCAGGATCTACCGCCGGCAGGGGATGCCGATTGCGGAAGCGGTCGCGTTGTCCTGCCGGGTGCGTTTGCGCCCAATCCTCATGACATCGCTGGCCACAATTTTGGGACTGATTCCCATGGCGCTGGCGCTGGAGGCGGGCAGCGAACAGTATGCCCCGCTGGCCCGAGCCATCATCGGCGGGCTAACGGTATCGGTGATCGTAACCGTGTTCCTGGTGCCGGCGGCTTACCTGCTGGTGCATCGCAAGGAAGAGGAACCGCAAGCGGGGGTGCAAGCGTGAGAGGCAAGACGCTCCTGCTTGTACTGATGTCAACAATCATTCCGACGGCACTGGTGGCGCAGCAAGCAGCGCCTTCCAGCCAAAATGCAACGCAACCGCCTTCTGCGCCGGCACAGCAGGAGACGGTTCAGAGCCCGGCGACGGGGGCGGCGCAACCGGCGCAACCAACTCCGCCGCAGCAGAAGACGGCGCCCGTACCCAAGCTTCCTACAACGACACCTGCGGTTCGCCTGACAGTGCAGGACGCGGAGACGCTGGCGCTCAAGAACAATCCCCAGATCTCGGTGTACCGTTTGCTGGCACTGGCATCGCAGCAGACGACACGCGAGGCGAAGTCGAGCTACTATCCCACAACGTATGGCAGCCTGACCGGGGTCGAGCCGCGTGAAGGCAGCCGCATTGCCGCGGGCGCTCTCAACAATCCGATCCTGTATCAGCGCTTTGCCTACGGTGTGACGCTGGAGCAGCTCATCACCGATTTCGGGCGCACCAACAATCTGGTCGCCACCGCTACCCTACGGGCCAAAGCGGCCGACATGAACGCCCAGGCAACGGCAGCGCAGATCAAACTTGCTGTCGATCAGGCGTTTTACAACGCGCTGCAAGCCAACGCCGAGCTGAAGGTTGCGCAGCAAACGATCGATGACCGGCAGGTGGTGAGCGACCAGGTCACAACCCTGTTCAATAACAAGCTCAAATCAGAGCTCGACCTAAGCTTCGCCAACGCCAACCTGGCGCAGGCCAAGCTGCTGCTGCTGGATGCGCAGAACCTTTATCAGGCAGCGCTGTCGACCCTTTCCGAAGTGCTGGGCTATCCGACGCAACAGAACTTCGAGTTGGTCGACACCGCGGGCGAACTCACTCCGCCTCCGGATGCCGTGGTCCCGCTGGTGGACCAGGCGTTTAGCAACCGGCCGGAGATTGCTGCCCAGGACTACACCGTTCAAGCTGCGCAGCACTTTCAGAAGGCCGAGCGCGATTCGCTGCTTCCGGACATTCGCGCCGTAGGGGTTGTGGGACAAGTGCCGACAGGCCAGCCCCAGCTCGAGAGCTGGTACGGTGGCATTGGAGTCAATGTCAACATCCCGATCTTCAACGGATTTCTTTATCCGGCACGAGCGAAGCAGGCGGCGCTGCTCTCGCAGGCGGATGAGGAACGCCTCCGCGACCTGAAAAACCGCATTGCCAACGACGTTCGCACCACCTGGCTCAATACCCAGACGGCATATCGGCGCATCTCGGTGACCAAGCAATTTGTCGATCAGACAAACCTGGCTGTCGATCTCTCGCAGACGCGCTACAAGCTGGGGCTGGCGTCCATCGTCGAGCTGAGCCAGGCGCAGCTCCAGCAAACGCAGGCGCAAATTCAATTCGCGGCAGCGAAGTATCAGTACCAGATCCAGCAGGCGGTGCTGCGCTTCCAGATTGCCGCGCCGTAAAGAAAGTGGTTAGTGGCTAGTGGTTAGTCATGTGGTTCGGAAGTCGGCTAGGCCGCCGGTCGCGAGTCGGTCTGACATCCGATATCTTGGGCAACACAGGTGCAAGCCATGATTGCGGCAAACGGCTGCTAAACTCGCAGGCATGAAAGCTGTCAAGGTCACCCGCGTTGGCGGGCCAGAAGTTCTGGAAGTTCGCAACGTACCCGAGCCGCAGCCCAAGGCCGGCGAAGTGCTGGTTCGCGTCGAGGCCGTGGGCATCAACTTTGCCGACACGCACGCGACGCGTGGCTCTTATCCGGGCACTCCTGATCCGCCGTTTATCTCGGGACGCGAATTCGCCGGCGTGGTGGAGGACTCGGGCGAGCGCGTGATGGGCTACACGCAATACGGCGCTGCGGCGGAGAAAATCGCCGTCCCCAGGAACATGATCTGGCCGCAGCCTACGGGCTGGAACTCCGTCCAGTCGGCAGCGTTTCCGGTGAACTTCTTCACCGCATACCTCGCGTATTGGAAGGCCGGGCTGACGCCCGACGCCCGAGAACCGGTTCACCGTCCGGACGGATACCGGCCACGTGTGCTGATTCATGCGGTGGCCGGAGGCGTAGGCACGGCGGCAGTCGAGATCGGAAAGCAGCTTGGCATCGAGATGTATGGCACATCGTCGTCTGACGACAAGCTGGCACGCGCGCAAAAGCTGGGGCTCGATCACGGCATCAACTACAAGCAGGTGGACTACGAGCCGCGCATTCACGAGCTAACCAAAGGCGAGGGCGTCGATGCGGTCTTCGAGATGCTCGGTGGCGAGCATACCGCGAAGAGCCTGCGCTGTTGCCGGCCGTTTGGACGCGTGATCATCTATGGCTCGGCGACCGGCGAGCGCCAGAAGTTCGATGTCGGCACAATGATGGCGCGGGGGCTCAGCGCGCATGGGCTGTGGCTGACATATCTGGCGCGCGACCATCAGCTCATCAGCGACTCGCTGCGCGCTATGCAGCCGTGGATCGAGCAGGGAGCGTTGCATCCCGAGGTGGGACATGTGCTCCCGATGGAACAGGCCGGCGAAGCGCACCGCCTGCTATTGCAGCGCGCCAATTACGGGAAGATTGTGTTGCAAGTAACGTAGCAGTTAGCAGTTAGCTGTTAGCACTTGGCACTTAGCGTTTGGCGCGTAGTACTTAGAGCTTAGCTTGCCAGTACCGCATCTACTGCAGTCAGAAACGATCACTAACGGCCAAATGCTAAGTGCTAACGGCTAGTTGCTAATTGATAGCTGCTGCCATGCAAACCAAATCCGGCCTCGCGCTCATCCTCTCCCTCGCCATCTGCCTTGGTGTCGGCGGGCTGGGGGCCATTGTCACCGGGAAGAGCGTGGGCACCTGGTATCCCACCTTGCGCAAGCCGCCGGGCACGCCTCCGAGTTGGGTCTTCGGTCCGGTGTGGACCACTCTTTATGTACTGATGGCCGTTTCCGTCTGGCTGGTGTGGCGCGAGTATGGCTGGGGCGCGCGGGCGGCGCTGCTGATTTTCTTTGGCCAGCTTGCGCTGAATTTGGCGTGGTCGGGGATTTTCTTCGGCGCGCGGCTGCCCGGTCCGGCGTTGCTGGAGATCGTGCTGCTGTGGCTGGCGATCGCCTTCACCATCTTTGTCTTTTCCAGGCTGACACTGTGGGCGGCCTGGCTGCTGGTGCCCTACCTGCTGTGGGTGACCTATGCAATGTATCTAAACTTTGGAATTTGGCGGCTGAATCGGACGTTACCCCCGTAGCTGCTTTGCGAAAAAGTAAGCCGCCAGAACAAAGCCAATCACGATGACAACCCGCCGCACGTTCTCCGGCTTGGTCTTCTGCGCAAAGTGGGCCCCGAAGTAGCCACCCAGGATCGAGCCGACGATCATCAGGATCGCTTCCGGCCAGTACACCGCGTGCGAAACGATGAACAACAGTAGCGCAACACCGTTCGACACGGTGGTGAGCAGCGCCTTCAGCGCGTTCATGGTGTGGATCTGGTCCATGCCCAGCAATGCCAGCATGGCCAGGATCAGAATGCCGGCGCCGGCGCCGAAATATCCAATGTAGAAAGCGATGAAAATCTGAATGAAGATGCCGCGGCCGGTGGCGAATTCGGTGGTGTGGTGCTCGGCCGTACGCCTGCGGATCCAACTGGTGATCCGGCCGCTGAACATGAAGATGAGCGTGGCGATCAGCAGCAGCCACGGCACAAGGTTCATGAAGGTTTTCTGAGGGGTCTTGAGCAGTACCCATGCGCCCAGAATGCCGCCCAGGACGCCGGTGATCAGCAGTGGCGTCACGCTGCGCCAGGGCAGCTTCTCCAGCTCGGCGCGATAGGCCCCGATGCTGGCTACTTGTCCCGGCCAAAGCGCGACGGTGTTAGTGGCGTTGGCGTTCACCGGCGGGATTCCGATGAACAACAGCGAAGGGAACGAGATGAAGCTGCCACCGCCGGCTACGGCGTTGATGGCTCCGGCGACCACCGCAGCGCAGAAAAGCAGGCCGGCGTGGGCAATATGCATGGCTCGGCAAAAAACCTAGAATACAGCAACGGGAGAGAAGAACGTCAGTCTGACGCGCTGACTTTTGCCATGAACTTCAAGCAGTTTCAAACCTCGCTGAAAGCAGACCAGCCGCCGTCTGATCTGCCGCTGGTGCTGGCCGCATTGTGGTGGGACGCCAAGGGCGACTGGACGAAGGCACACGAGTGCGCGCAGCAGCAGGAGGCGCCCGATCACGCCTGGGTCCACGCCTACCTGCATCGCAAAGAAGGCGATCTGGACAACGCCGGTTACTGGTATCGCCGGGCGGGAAAGCCGATTTGCAGGGGAACGCTGGAGGATGAGTGGAATGGCATCGCAGAGGCATTGCTGGAGCGATGATCAGTTTCCGTCATCCTGAGCGAGGAGCGGAGCGACGAGCCGAAGGACCTCTATAGCCATAGGGGTGCTTCGACTCGGCCGGCCAAAAGATGGCGGCCTCGCTCAGCATGACAGCCCGACAAGCGTTGCCGTCTCGTTCCTCATTCCTCGTCTTTGTTCATTCCGCTGGCCTGAGGCAACCCCGGCGTAACCGCGGGAAACTCGCGGATTCCCAGTTGCGACTTCAGCTTGGGAACCTCGTTCTCTTGCATTTCTTTCCAGCGCTGCAGCACGGCCGCTGCCGACTTCTCGAGCGCCGGGGCAGCGTTCATCTGCATCGGAGTGGGCGCGGCGTCAGTCTCCTGCACAGTCAGCAGAAGGAAGAAGATCGAGCCGTGAACCCCGTTGAGGGTTTCCGTCTGCGGACCACGGCGGAAGAATCCCCCGCTTCCCAGCAACGCGTTCAACTTCTGGCTCAGAGCTTCAATCTTCGCTTCCTCGGGCGTGCCTTTGACTTTCTCGGCCTGCGCCTTCAGTTGCTCACGCAGCTTGGTTGCTTGGTCGACCGCGGGCTGCAATTGCAGCAGTTGCTCATAAAGCTGATGGGAAAGATCGAACTGTCTCTGCAGGTCGGCGGTCGAGGTTTTGACGCGCGGATCCATCACCAGCGTCAGGTCGCGGGTGTAGCGCTTGCCATTGACGGTGAGGACGACGGTGTACTTGCCGGGCATCACCCACGGCGAAGTCGGCATGGGAGCAGTGTTTTTGTAGACGGCTGCGATGGGGTACATCGGCGCCGCGCCCGGTACCGGCGGCAGATGCACATCCCACAGGAAGCGATGGAAGCCGGCTTTGCCGGACAGCACCTGCGGCGGTCGCAGCCAATATGCGGGAATTGGCAGCTCGGGATTGGCAGGGGGAACCGGATCGTTGCTGGCATATTTGCGAAGCAGCTTGCCGGAGCTGTCGAGAATCTCCAGCGTCACCGGAGCCGAGGCGTCGGCCTTCAGGTAGTAGTCGATGATGGCGCCGTCGGGCGGATTCTTCTCCGAGGGAACGTCGGGCGGCAGCGGCGTATCGGTGTTGGTGTCCCAGCGAATGCGCATTGCCGTCTGCGGCGCGAACAGGTAGGCGTTAGCCGAAGTGGCTTTGTCGTCTAGCTGGCGCAGCGGCGTGATGTCGTCGAGAATCCAGAAGCCGCGCCCGTGGGTGCCGGCGAGCAAGTCGTCATCCTTGATCGCAAGGTCGCGGACCGAAGTCGCGGGCATGTTCAAGCGCAGCGATTGCCAGTGGTCGCCATCGTCGAAGGAAACATAGACGGCGCGCTCGGTCCCGGCGAAGAGCAGGCCTTGGCGATGCGTGTCTTCGCGAACCACGTTGACGTTTTCGTCGTCAGGGATGCCATTGGTGATCTTCGTCCAGGTCTTGCCACCATCGCGCGTGCGATAGATATAAGGATGCAGATCGTCGAGCCGCAGCGTGTTGATGGCGGCGTAAGCGGTCTGCGGATCGTGATGGCTGGCGTCGATGATGGACACCTTCTGCCATGCACTCATCTCCGGCGGCGTGACGTTGTTCCAGTTGGCGCCGCCATCGGTGGTGAGCCAGATGAGGCCGTCGTCGGTTCCTGCCCAGATGATGTTGACGTTCTTCGGTGACGGAGCCACGGCGTAAATCACGCCACGCTGCGAAGGCTCGGCCGACTTCTCCGACTTGAAGATACCGACCGATGCCGGTACCTCCCACGTCTTGCGCGTCAGGTCAGGGCTGATCTGCTTCCAGGTTTGCCCGCCATCACGCGTGCTCCAAAGCGTGTTAGCGGCGAAGAACAGAAGATGTGGATCGACCGGCGAGAACACTACCGGCTCGGTACGCACGACGCGGTAGCCCGGCGGGCGGCCTACCACCGGCGCCACGTTTTGCGCGGTTGCAGTATGACGGTTGTATCGCGTCACCTTGCCGCCATAAACAATGTCGGGGTCAAGGGGATCGGGAGCGACATATCCGTACTCTTCTGCGGCCACCGGATGCCAGTCGCGGAAGGTAATTTCGCCGTCGTTGCCCCGGCTGCGGACGCACGCCGAGCCGCTCTCCTGCTGGCCGCTGCACACGCGATAGGGGAAAGCGTTGTCGGCGCTGACGTGGTACATCTGCGCGGTGGACTGGTTGTACCAGGAGCTCCACGACTCGCCGCCATTGACGGTGATGATCGCACCCTGATCGCTGGCCAGCAGAATGATGCGGGGATCGTTGGGATTGATCCAGATATTCTGGTAGTCGTCGCCGCCGGGGGCGCCGCGAAATCCGGTCCACGTCTTGCCGGCGTCGGTCGACTTCCAGGTCACGGTCGAAGTCATGTACATGACGTCAGGGTTCTTGGGATCGATGGCCGGCATGGGCAAGTCGCCGCCGCCAATTCGGCCGCGTGGCCGGGGATCGTTGGTCGCGATCACCCAGGTTGCGCCGCCGTCGTCGGAGCGATAGAGGTCAACTTTCTCGCCGGTTGCGACGGAGGCGAACAGACGTTGCGGATTGCTTGCCGAAATGGCCACATAGGCCTGCACGATGCCGCTGGGCAACCCGCCGCTGAGTTGCTGCCAGTTCTGGCCGCCATCGGTCGACTTGAAGATGCCCCCGTGGGGGCCGTTCCATTCGGCGTTTTCCCATGGCCCTTCGCGCGCCTCCCACAATGTGGCATAGACGGTGTTCGGGTTCCTGGGATCGATCACCACGCCGGCAGCGCCGATGTTCTCGCCCTTCTGCAACACCGCCTGGAAGGTCTGGCCACCATCGGTGGAGCGATAGACGCCGCGCTCCTTGTTGGGACCGTAAGGATGGCCCGCCACGGCGACGAAGAGGCGGTTGGGATCATGCGGATCGATGGCCATCTGTGAAATCTGCTGCCCATCGCGCAGGCCGAGGTGCGTCCAGCTCTTGCCGGCATCCGTGGATTTGTAGATGCCGTCGCCCACCGACAGGTCGGGGCGATGCAGTCCTTCGCCGCTGCCGACATAGATGATGTTGGGATCCGACGGCGAGACCACGATGTAGCCGATCGACCCTGTGGGCTCGCCATCGAAGATCGGCTGCCAGGTGCGTCCGAAGTCGGTAGTCTTCCACACGCCGCCGTTGACGGCCCCAATATAGAAGATGTTCGGCTCGCTGGGAACGCCGACCGCAGCACGCGTTCGGCCGGCGCGCAGCGGGCCGATGCCGCGCCAATGCATCTCACCCAGGGCGCTGGTGTTGATTGGGGTTTGCGCTAACCGAGGGGAGAGCTAATGACAGAAGCAGAATGGGGAGATGAGCGAATTTCAAGCGCAACATTGCGGGCAGAAGCATCCTTTTCGAGATATACGCACCGCACCCTGATGCCGTGCAGGCCAAATCGAGAAGTATACGCTCCTGAGTTGGGGTCTTCGGCAAGCAACGATAGGGCGAGCGTTTGAAATCTGCAGATTTCAGACACGGCCCCGCAATGTCGAATCCGGCCCCTCCCGGCAGGTATCCGCTAAACTTAAAGCAGGACCTTCGTCCAACTTACATAATGTAGTGCTGGTGTCCCAGATCATCATGAAAATCGCTCGCCCCGTGATTCTTGGCCTGCTGCTGGCAGCAGGATTCTACTTCTATACCACTCACCACAGTTCTTCGTCCTCCATTCCCGACTGGCTCGCGAAGCCCGACAAGGTCGAGCTCACCGAAGCGGCGAGCCCGCCTCCCTTTGACCCCGAAGAACAGATCAACATCGATGTGTACAAGAAGGGCATTCCGTCGGTGGTGAACATCACGTCAACCGCGGTGAGCATGGACTTCTTCTGGGGGCCGATACCGCAGGAGGGCCAGGGATCGGGCTTCGTCATCGATAAGGAAGGCCACATCCTTACCAACTACCACGTGATCGCCGGCGCGCGGCAGGTCCAGGTCACTCTGCATAACAAGAAGAAGTATCCTGCGCAGGTCATCGGCCGCGACCGCTCGCACGACCTGGCGGTGATTCAGATCAAGGCTCCCGAGCTGGTTCCTGCGACCTTTGGTGACTCGAACGGCCTGGTGGTGGGACAAAAGGTCTATGCCATCGGCAATCCATTTGGCCTCAACGGTACGATGACGCGCGGCATCATCAGCTCGCTACGTCCCATCCGCAGTCCGGAAGGCGCTTTCATCGACGAAGCGATTCAGACCGATGCGGCCATCAACCCCGGCAACTCTGGCGGGCCGCTGCTGAACTCGCGCGGGCAAGTCATCGGTATCACCAGCATGATCGCCACCGGCGGCTCGAACCAGAGCGCGGGCATCGGCTTCGCTATTCCGATTAATACCGCGAAAGCCGTCATCAACGATCTTGTCACTTACGGAAGAGTACGGCGGCCTTCCCTGGGCATTAGTCCTCTCGCCATCGGTCCGGAACTGGCAGCGGAGATGGGCCTGCCATCTGACTACGGAATCCTGATCATGCAGATTCAGCCCGGAGGCGCGGCTGACCGTGCCGGCCTGCGCGGCGGCAATCAGCGGGCCTACATCGGAAATATTCCGATCATCGTTGGCGGCGACTTGATTGTCGCCATCGACGGCGAAACTGTGGCCGAGCAGCAGGACTTGGCCAACATCATGAATAAGCATCACGCCGGCGATACCGTGACGGTGACCGTCTTCCGGGGCAAACGAAAGATGGATGTGAAGGTGGTACTTCAGGAAGAGGGACGGCAGCAGGTTTAGTTAACGGTTTCGCTCGAGAGTCGTGATGCAACCAACCGGCAGGTAAATCAACGACTGCTTAACGTGAATGGATACGTTCCCGTTATTTTGTAGTAGCAACCCTATTTTTTATTTGACTTCAAGTTTCCGTGGTTCTAATCTTGCCATTCCGGTGCATTCGGGAGATTGCTCCTTGGAAGTCGGATGACCGTTCCCAGGGCGAAAGCGTCCTGTTGACAAAAGTTCGCAACTTTTCCGGAGCGGTTGGACATTTCTACGGGTGCATGCAGGGCGGAGCAATGCACCGGGAAGCGGCTGGAGCCAGGCACCGAACCACGCAGTGACCCGCTGGATCCGGCCAACCACAGAAACATCCCGCTGGGCTGAACGAAGAGCTCGCGCGTCTTTCCATTCCCAAAAGTCAACGCGGCCAGGAAGTAGTCCCGCCGACAGAGTTCGCAGCTTTTCGTGTGCTTCCTTTCCGGCGCTTGGAGCGATTGAGCAATCCGCTCAGTGGCAGAGTCTATCATCTAGTAGCGAAAAACCCCGCAAAGGCCCCGGATTCCAATGCGACTAGAGGAAAGGGAGGCGCCAGCGGTGGCAGTGAGGCGAATGTAAAATAGTGATTTAACTACTATTTACATACATTTTCACCATTATATATTGCTATGACGTGCATGTTAGTCCTTTACAGTACATTTTTTACCAGTAGCGTCACTATTGTGCTATTGACTTCTCTTTTCAGTCATTCTAATCTTGCAGTCCCCGGTGGGTTTGGGGAGATTTGTGGTGCGTAGTTAGGGAACGCTCCGCTTCCCGGCGGAGTGGTTTTGGTACCAAAACTTAGGAGGAAACTCAATGAAGAAACTTGCTCTGCTGTCCCTGTTCACGCTGCTGTTCTTCACAGTCAGCGCGTTTGCCGACCAACTTTACTTCTACGGCGGCGATCTCGATCTCAATGATCCGAATCAGAACGGTTTGGCGAATGAGACCGACGCCATCGTCGGCGGCAGCCCCTACGGCGCTGCAACCTTTCAGAACTTCGTCACCGGCGGCGTCACGGTCAGCGGCCTGTTCACCAACAACCTGAGCGGCCTGAACCCGAGCACCGCCTATTGGGAAATCCGCTCTGGCGTGTCGCAAGGCAATGGCGGCACCCTGATCGCTTCGGGTACCGGTGCTACCTCCAACGTTGCGACTGGCCGTAGTGACTTCGGCTTCATCGAGTACACCAACGCGGTGAGCGGCCTGAACGTTGCTCTGCCGTCCGGCACCTACTGGTTCGCGGTTGTTCCGAACGATCCGAACAACGCCAACCGTTCGTTCAACAGCAACACCGATGGTCTGAATAGCGTAGGCACCCAGATCAGCGGCCAGCAGTTCTTCGACAGCGCGTTCTTCGGCGCGAACTTCGTCAACGCCAACAGCCAGGGCGTGTTCAACACGTTCTCCAGCGGCGTGTACACTGCCATTCCCGAGCCGTCCAGCCTGATCATGCTGGGCTCCGGCGTTCTGGGCCTTGCCGGCGTCATCCGCCGCCGTCTGCTGTAGTTAGTCTGGGCAAGGACGAAGTGCTTGCACTTCGTCCTTCCTCCTTGGAATAACAGTCAGTTAGAAGTGCCAACTGGTAACTGACTGATAAAATTCGACTGACGTTCAAGTTTGCAACGATGTCTACGACACCTATGGGCTATTGACGCCCTTTAGGCGACGGCGATAATCTTGTCTCCCCGGTGCGTTCCGGGAAAGTTGCGAACTTTGTCAGGAGGGCTGCTTCCGATCAAGAAGGGGGCAGTCAACAATTCCAAGGAGGAAACTACATGAGGAAACTTGCTCTGCTGTCCCTGTTCACGGTGCTGTTCTTCACTGTCAGCGCGTTTGCCGACAATCTTTACTTCTACGGCGGCGATCTCGACACGAATGATCCAAATCAGAACGGCTTGTCGAACGAGACCGACGCCATCGTCGGCGGCAGCCCCTACGGCGCTGCGACCTTTCAGAACTTCGTCACCGACGGCGTCACGGTCAGCGGCCTGTTCACCAACAACCTGAGCGGCCTGAACCCGAGCACCGCCTATTGGGAAATCCGCTCTGGCGTGTCCGACGGCAACGGCGGCACCCTGATCGCTTCGGGTACCGGTGCGACGTCTAACGTTGCGACTGGCCGCAGTGACTTCGGCTTCATCGAGTACACCAACGCGGTGAGCGGCCTGAACGTTGCTCTGCCGTCCGGCACCTACTGGTTCGCGGTTGTTCCGAACGATCCGAACAACGCCAACCGTTCGTTCAACAGCAACACCGATGGTCTGAATAGCGTAGGCACCCAGATCAGCGGCCAGCAGTTCTTCGACAGCGCGTTCTTCGGCGCGAACTTCGTCAACGCCAACAGCCAGGGCGTGTTCAACACGTTCTCGAGCGGCGTATACACCAGTGGCGTTCCCGAGCCGTCCAGCCTGATCATGCTGGGCTCCGGCGTTCTGGGCCTTGCCGGCGTCATCCGCCGCCGCATGTCCCTGTAATTACGGTAACGACAACAACCTTTACACCAGAGGCGAGGTGCTCAGCACTTCGCCTTTTGTGTTTTTGTGTGGAGTTGCGGGAGCGCTCAGGTCGCGGCGAAGTTTTCAGTAGGCGCAATCTGACCCCTATGCGCGGTTCTAAGTAAGGGTAAGAAGAGAATGACGGGAGAATGAGGGCGGAATTTGAGCGCCTGCCAATCCGTGTCGTAGCGGCGGGAACTTATGTGTAATTGACGAGGACTTAACAGCTGGTTAATATCATTGCTGTCTTAACGAGTTTCCTCAACTTCCGATGTGAGCGGCGACACGGTGGCTCGTCTCCTCCTGCTGGCCCTCCGGCAGCTTCCGAGGGCATGAAACCTACGCGACAGGTGAATGACGCCTGTCGCGCTCTTTTTTAGATGGAACCTAGCGCCGGAATGCCTTGCGCACCGGTTCTTCGACCCGGCTCTTGGCTTTGCCGGCCCAATCAGAAGCCTTCTCGGCCCAGTCAGAGCCGCGCTCCACCAAGTCGCCGGCCTGGTCACTCCAGTCGTCCATTACATCGCGAGCATCTTCGTATTTACGGCGAATCTGCCGCCGCAACTGCTTGCCGGTTTTCGGCGCCAGCAGGAGCGCAGTGATCGCTCCGGCCGCCAGGCCGAGGCACAGCAGCGCTAAACCCAAGGTTACGCCGCTGCGATCCGAGGAGCTATATTCTTCGTAGGTTGCAGGATCGCTCATATGGGACTCCTTCCTGTGGACTCTCTCTAAAATACAAACAAATCATAAACCTCTTCCAATTTAGATGTCGGAATTGCCGCAAGTGATGGCGCACCACGACGGCCAGGTTTTCCAAACTTTCGATTCGCCATGTAAAATCAAGTCTTGACCCTTCGAGCTGCCCTGTAGTTCCGTGCGGCTCCCCCTTCATACAAGGAGCAATCAATGGCGATTTCCGCAACACAACTGCGTCCTGGCATGGTGATCAAGCACAACAACGATTTGCACTCGGTGTTCAGCGTGGAGCACCGCACCCCCGGCAATCTTCGCGCATTCATCCAGGCCAAGCTGCGCAACCTGCGGACCGGCGCCATGTTTGAGCATCGTTATAGATCCAGCGATGCCATCGAACGGATTACGGTCGATGAAGTCCAGATGGAGTACTTGTACCAGGATGGCGAAACCTTCGTTTTCATGAATACCGAGAACTACGAGCAGCTCTACCTGGGCAAGGACGTGCTAGGCGATGCCGTCGACTATCTGACGGCCAATCTGCAGATCAAAGTCGAATTCTTCGACGGCAAGGCGGTGGGGGTGGAGCTGCCGCAGACCGTGGAGCTGAAGATCATCCAGACCGAGCCGGGATTGAAATCGGCCACGGCGAGCAGCGTTACCAAACCAGCTACCACCGAGACCGGACTGGTGGTGCAGGTTCCGCCCTTTATCAACGAGGGCGAGGTGATCCGGGTGGACACATCGGAGGGGGCGTACCTGTCGCGCGCCTGACCCTCCGACGCGAATTTCTGAACCCACGCTTCAGCCTTGGGCGTGGGGGTAAGCAACCGCTTACTTCATGTGTTTCCCGGCTTTGCTGTCGAGCAGAGAAACCAGGGACTGTCCAGCCGACGTAGCCTGCACACCGCCCGACACGATTTCCTTGGCGCTGACCGCTTTTCCGTACAGACGCTGGTTGACGTCAGGGGCTGGCTCCAGCGAGGCGCCGTCGAGTGAAACTCCGGCAAAAAGTCCCGAGGAGCGGGAATAGGTGAGCATGTCGGCCGAGTTGCTAATTGAGCCGGCTGAAGCACCCGGGCCCGCCGCCGCACTCACATCGCTACCCACCTTTACTTTGCTGTTCAGTACCTTGTCCACCGCAGTGGGCGCCATGATGGCAATCACGATATCGCTGGACTTGCCCCCGACCTGAAAGCCGGCACTGGCGCCGCCGATGTTGTACATGGCAGGAGGCGACCACTTTCCGGAGTAATCACTACCCTCGCGGCACGACATTGGGCCGCGTCCACCCGTTCCGCCAATACCGACCGCGAATTTCTTAACGTTGGGGAGAATCATTACACAATCCGCCTTGGCCAGCACACTGGCCGGAACACTGTCGCTGGACAGCATGGCCTGCAAGACTGTTGTAGCATTGCGTATGGTTTCTTCGTCCTTCGTCTTGCTCGCAGCCCACAAGGGAAGGCTCGCAACAGACAGAACAAGGGACATGAGCAAACCACATACCGCCATTTTGGTGCGTAGCATAGGTATCTACCTTTCATCAATGTAGGTTGAACCGACTGAGGGGATAAGCATATCACTGGCGAACGCGGCGTCAAAGCAACTCCCTGAGCTGGGGTGGCCTGGGAGACCAACCCCGGCCGGAGGCCAATTGATCGTCGGACCTTACTGAAGCACAAAGTACGGTCGACGGGGTGGCTTACAGCGCTATCCGGTAGCGGTTTGATCTCCCGCTCAAGCGGTTCCCAACCGCTTGAGCACGCTCTCGCGGAAGCCGCGGCTGAGCGTCAGCTTGGTGCCGTCTCGCAGCAGGATCGAATAGTCCCCGTACAGCGAAGGCTTCAGGGTCTTGATGCGGTCGACGTTCACCAGCGTGGAACGATGCACCCTCATGAACTGACGCGGTCCAAGCCGCGACTCCAATGCAGTGATGGTTTCACGCAGGATGTGGGTCGCGCCTCCCACGTGCAGGCACACGTAGTTGCCGGCCGATTCCGCCCAGTCGATCTCGTTTGGTTTCAGGCAGACAATCTCACCGTCCGCTTTGATGACGATGCGCTCCGGCGCCTGTTGCCGGGCCTCCATGTCGGCCAGCATCTCCAGCACCCGGCGCTGGAAGCTGCCGTCCGGCGGATGCTGTAATTGCCGGCGGGCCCGTGCCACGGCTTCCGCCAGACGCTCCTTGCCCACCGGCTTCAGCAGGTAGTCGAGAGCATGTACCTCGAATGCCTTCATCGCGTAGCGATCGTAAGCGGTGACGAAGATGGTAAGCGGCATGACGTCGCGCAGCTCCTGCACCACGCCGAAGCCATCAACTTCCGGCATCTGAATGTCGAGAAAAACCAGGTCGGGCCGCTCCCGCTGGATGGTGGCGATGGCGCTCTTGCCGTCGCCGCATTCCGCCACGATCTCCAGGTCCGGCTCCTCCTCCAACAGACTGCGCAGGCGTTCCCGCGCCAGCGCTTCGTCATCGCTCAACAAGACTCGGATCGACATTTGCCATTACCTCCTGTTGTCGTGGGTGCTCGCGATACGGCAGCCGGATGCGGGTGCAGCACCCTCCTCCCGGCGCATCGTCCAGTATCAGCATGTGATCGTCGTTATAAAGTTGGGTCAAGCGGGCGCGCGTGTTGCGCAGCCCCACGCCTTCGACGGCGGCGTTGCCGCGTCCGCGCGGCAGGCCTACGCCGTTGTCGCGCACCTCGATCCATAAATCATCCGGATCTCGCCATACCGAAAGCCGGATCAGCCCTGGGGTACGGCGCGGCGCAATGCCGTGGCGGATGGCGTTCTCCACCAGCGGCTGCAGAAGCAGGTTAGGCACCAGGGCCGAGAGAACCACGGGATCGACATCGCTCTCGACGGTGAGCCGGTCCTGAAAGCGCGTCTGCTGAATGTCGATGTACTTTTGCAGAAAGAGCAGTTCCTGCTGCAAGGTGACTTCATGCACACCGGCAGCGTCGAGGGAAGCGCGCAACAGGTCCGCCAGTTGTAAGGTCATGTGCTCGGCCGCCGGACCGTCATTGCGTGCCAGCGCGGCGATCGAATTCAGGGTGTTGAACAGGAAGTGCGGCTCGAGCTGGCTTTTCAGCACGTCGAGCTGCGCATTGGCCAATTGCGCTTCCAGTTGCGATGACAAGAGCTCGCGCTCACGGTACTTTCCGTAATACGCGATGCCCTGCGTAATCAGCACAATGTACCAGTAGCGCTGCAAGTCCAGAAGGGCGCGGGAAATCATGTGAGCATGGAAGGGGACATACGGCTGTTTCGTCCAGGTCACTACCGGCTCCAGTTTCGCCACAACCGCCGCACCAAGACAGGTCAGCACGATACCCGCCAGCAGGTGGACCGGTAACGAACGCTTCCAGCTATTGCGATCGAAGGTGAACTGCCGGCCCAGTTCGTAGGCCAGCGGTGTAAGCAGCGACCACACCACGGCGACTGTGAGATTCCACGCCAGCAGCTGCCCCCAGGAGATGGGTTCGTTCGTCGACGCCATATACACGTGCGCCGCGGCAGCACTGAGAAAGGCCAACAGGGTCCAGAGAACAAACCCTACCGCCCAAACGCGTCCCCATCGCTTTGCCATGTCAGTTTCCCGGGGCCCGTAGCAGGCCCGCGAGACAGAGAAACCCCTGCCCGTCTGTCAAATAGACGAAATTGTGACGAAAATGTTCCAAAATTCCTGAACCCAGGTCGGCACCGCTCCTACAGAAGGATAACAACCGCCGGTTCAAGGCGCACCCCTTAGGCGCATCTCGCGGGCAGCGCCTTGCTCGCAATTCTGCGATGCTTTGGCCCGAGGCAGTCCGGGATTTGCGGGCCCCAAGGTCGGAGGGTGCTCAGGCTGAGCCGGACCGTCGACCGACTCGCACATGAGGTCGGTATCAAGTTTCGGTATCAAGTCGAGCGAAGCATGGTGGCCGATGCCGCCGCGGATCAGCTCACCACCGGGTGCTCCGCAGATACACATCAGCCTGGGGGACAGCTCAAGCGCCAGGTGGAGGGGACAGTCGGAATCTGCGACGTTTGCTAACGCCGCTGTTTCAGGAGGACCCCGGTGCTCGTGCGCCGGCGATCCTCCTCCTCATCCTGGCGGCATCCCTCGAGGGCTGCGGACGGAAACGCTGTGCAGAAGCCAGCGGCTGTAGCGTTCTCGGCAGGCCATGCGTCAATGAATATAGTTTAGAAACTTTGCTACTGATACCGGGGCGCCGCTATTGAATGGGCGGGTTTCGTTTTTTGTCCCGGAGAACGTCCCTCTTCCTTCCCATATCCCACTTTGTGGGACATGCAACGGCGCGCCATAGATGGCAGGCGGGGGCGCCGCTGCACCGAACACCGCCTTGTGGAAATCCGGCGCGAGCCCGGGTATGAATAGATGATGTCTCACATCGCCGCCCCAAAAAACCAAAATCGACCGTCGGGGCTCGCGCCCTATTTTGTGGGAGTTGCAAGGCTGAACCGATTGGCACGCGTCGTGCATCGTATTTGTGGGGACGATTCGAAAACCAGTTGTGGCTTTCCCGTTTACTTCGTCTCAGCGAGCGTTCATAATAGGTACATTGAACGACCTAACCTTCACTCCACAATTTGAAGTAGGGGCAGCAGTAAAATGTACCGTCTGACAATGTGGGAGGAGATACATGCAGGCAGACAGTGACAGTAATGACGGGCCCGAAACGATTCAGCGCGATCGGGTATGGTTTTTCCCGCACAAGTTCTGGCAAGCCACAAAGGGCATGCCCAAGGACGAAGTTGCCCGGCTGATGTCGAAAGTCGAAGAGGAAGCTGAAGCCAAGAATTTCGATGCACTGAAAAAATATCCTTTTGTCTATGTGGGCAACCCCTACCGACACGATAATGCCGCCTGAGCGGCTCTCCGGACAACAACCGTGTAAAGCCAGCCAACTGCGTTTCCCGGCGATTCTCGAATAGAAGGGAATCGCTGTCTCGATGGGACGAGCAGAATTCCTTTCGCCTTTATCACCCTTCTATCTGTGTTCGTGTGTGAATTCCTGGTGTGAGCTCGCGGCGGCACACTTCCCTCAACCCTGGCGCCGGCCGATGACGAGGTTGGAGTTACCTCCCCGGCGGATGTCCGGCGGCTCGAGGATGCACACGCCATCTGCAGGATTCTCAACTGCCCACGCGAGGCTTTGCACGATCTGGTCCAGTGTGACCAGCGCCAGCCGCACGGCCCCATCACGCGTCGCTGGAATCAGACGTGCGATGGCGTACATCGGGACCAGCAACAGCGGCCAGCGGCGGCCGGGCCCCAACACGTACCAGGGGCGCACAAACGTCGCATTGAGGCCGGCCTCCATGATCAGCGTCTCGCCTTCTGCCCGGACCGCCTGATATTCGCGCATGATGGGCGCGGGCCGCGCGACGCTCAAGTAAACAAAGTGCCTGACTCCCGCCTGCACGGCCGCGGAGACCGCCTGCCGGATGGACTGCAGGTCGACCGCTCGGAACTCAGCGCCTTTACTCGGGCTGGGATGGGCCACGCCAACCAGATGCACGAAGGTGTCGGCGGCCCTGACCTGTGAGGCGTAGCTGCTGCTGTCGAGAGCGTCGCCATGCACGACCTCGCATCCGGCCGGGAGTCGGCCCTCAGACCCGGGCCTCGCTAACGCGCGCACCTGATGTCCGCGCCGCAGCAACTCTGTGGCGATGGCGCTCCCGATAAAACCGGTGCCTCCGGTGAGAAAGATCCGTGGTGGCGTCATGGTCTCCTTCTTTCGGTACGGCCGGAGAGCCGCGGAATCATACCGCGTTTTTGTGGTTTCGCTGTCTGCGTTACATACGATCATGGTGGCGCGTCGGATTGCCGGGCCTTACCCGCTGCCGCACAATCGCAAGGCGAGGGCACTGCAGTTCCGAAAAGCCTTCCCGCGCCCGGCAAGGTCGGCTTGACTCAGGGCCGGGCAAATCATACAGTCGCAGTTCATCCATTTCCTTTGAGAAAGCAAAAAATAATGACAAGCGTATTGAAGATATGTGGGCGGCGGGTCTCGACCGTCCCGGTCCTGGCCACCGTGGCGCAGGCCGTCCGGTTGATGATCGACAATGAGGTAGGAGCAGTGGCCGTGGTCGACGATGACGGCATCGTCGCCGGAATGTTCACCGAGCGCGACGTGCTGGAAAAATTTGTCCTCAGCGGACGCGATCCCCACCACACACCGGTGCGCGAGCTGATGAGCCCCATGGTCGAGATGGCGACCGAGGAAACCACTCCCGCCGAGGCGCTGCAGGTGATGCTGGAGCGGCACTACCGTCATATGCCGGTAGTGGATGAGCAGGGCAAGGTGCTGGGAATCCTCTCGATACGCCACATCCTGGAGGCCAAGATCGACAACCTGCTGCGGCAGTTGGAGAGCGCTGCGCCCCGCTAATGTACCAGCTTGAAACTTCCTTCAACGTTAAAGCATCTATACTAACGAACTGGAGGAAGGAAGCAATGATCACACTAAGGCCCACGGCGGAACGCGGACATGCCAGTTATGGGTGGCTCGACACCCGCTACAGCTTCTCGTTCGCCAACTATTTCGATCGCAAACACATGGGGTTTCGCGACCTGCGCGTGATCAACGAAGACTGGATCGCTGCCGGGCAAGGCTTTGGCTCGCATCCTCATAACGACATGGAGATCATCACCTACATCGTCGAGGGCGCCTTGAGCCATCGCGACAGCACTGGCCGTGAAGCCACCATCCGGCCCAACGATGTTCAGCGCATGTCGGCAGGGACCGGCGTGGTGCACAGCGAGTACAACAACTCGGACGCACCGGTGCACCTGTTGCAGATCTGGATCATGCCCGCGGCGCGCGGCTTGCAGCCGAGTTACGAAGACCGCACCTTCAAGCGCGAGGAGAAGCTCAACCAGCTTCGCCTCATCGCCTCGCATGACGGGCGCGACGACTCGACGCGGATCAATCAGGACGCCAGCGTCTATGCCTCCGTGCTCGAAGCCGGCAAGTCGCTGCAGCACGAACTTGCACCCGGCAGGCACGCCTGGCTGCAACTCATCAAGGGTGAGCTCGTTCTGAATGGAACCAAGGTCGCCAAAGGCGACGGTGCTGCCGTCAGCGACGAGTCCCCGGTGAAGATCGCCAACACCGGCGACGGCGAAGCTGAGTTCCTGTTCTTCGATCTGAATTAAGCTGTACGGATGCGGCGTGCTGGCACTGCCGGCCGCCGCTCCACATGCCGCAATCCACTCCAACCTCGGCCCGTACCCAGCCGCTCTCCTGGATTGCGGACGTCGTCCGCCACCGCGGCATCCTCGGCGCTCTTCGCTATTACTGCAGCGCCACGCTCAATTTGCTGCGCGACCTCACCCCACAGCGCCGCCGCTTGCGCTACGGAGACATCGACTACGACTTCGATCACAACGTGGATACCTCCTGGGCGACACTGTCACTGCGCACCCGCCTTCGCGAGCTGATCTCCGGAGCGCAGTACCATGCATCCGAGCCGGCCCTGTTCCACGAGATGCTCAGCGCCTTGCCCGTTCCTGCTGACGGCTCTGTCTTCATTGACCTCGGCTCCGGGAAAGGGCGGGCGTTGCTGATGGCATCGGATTATCCCTTCCGTCAGATCGTCGGCGTCGAGTTGCTCGAAGAGTTGAACCAGGCTGCGGAGAAGAACATCGCCGGCTATCGCTCGGCGAACCAGAGATGCTTCAACATTGAATCAGTCTGCGGTGATGCCAGGGAGTTCAGGTTTCCCTATGCGTCCTTTGTGCTCTACCTGTTCAACCCCTTTCCGGATTATGTGCTGAGGACCGTCCTGGAGAATCTGCGGAAGAGTGTCGAAGCGCAACCGCGCGAGGTCTACGTCATCAACCACAATTTGATACACGAAGACATCTTTCGGGCGCAGCACTGGCTGCGCGAGCTGCATCGCACCCATCAGTTCGCAATCTACCGGGCAGCGTAACGGCCGGCCAGAAGCGTGGTAGAACCATGAAGAAGGAGAAGTTCATGTCCGCTCTCGCTTGGTCGGCGTGTTCAGCGGTCGAAAGCGCGCCGGGGAGACTCGGTGGTGCATGGGTCTTTTGCAATACGAGAATGCCCGTCTCCGCAGTATTCGAAAACCTTGAAGCCGGTGCTACGGTGGAGGGGATTATCCAGCAGTTCGACATCTCCAGGGAACAAATCAACGCGGTACTCGAGTTTGCTGCCCGCAGCCTGGCCCCGGTTTCTGCAGCCCCATAACGGTCTCTCGGCCAATCCCTACGGCACCTTCTGGTATTCCTTGCGCGCCTCTTGCAGGATAGGGACGTCCGGGTCGGCATTGTTCCACAAGGCGAGAAAGTCCTGATAGCTCTTGCGAGCCGCCTTCGTCTCACCGCTCATCACCTGGGCGCGCGCCAGTTGCAACACCGCCAAAGCGCCCAGCGGGCAGTTCTTGGCAATTCCCGGATACTGGGCAAACTTGTTGAATTCCGCCGCCGCCTGCTCTCCCTGATGCGCTTTCAGGTAAGCGATGCCGCGTAGATAAACCGGGGCCAGAAACACATATCCCTGATTGCCCAGTTCGTACTGGATGGCGGGTTCAAGGGCGGCAATGGCCTGTTCAGCATTATTGCGCTCCAGGGCGATAGCGGCCCGGATCGTCGGCAGCCAGTAGGTTTGAATGATGGTGTCGAGCGGAAACTGCTGGTTGAGCTTGTCGGCATAGTGCTGTGCCTGAGCGATGTCGCCTGCCCGTGCCAGCGCCATCGCGGCCAGGATCATCACGTCCCGGCTCTCTGCCATCTGTAGCGCCTGTACGGCCTGGAACTTGGCGGCGTCCAGGTCGCCAAACTCCGCCTCGTAGAGCGCCATGAGCGCCCGGGTCTGGGCTGCCTTGTCGTTGTTGTCGATCGAGGCAGCTTGCTGCTCGATGCTGCTGGCCAGTTTGCGCGCCGCATCCAAATGCCCGAAGTAAGCAGTCGTATCCAACTCCGCCCACAGCGTGAACATCGGAGCACGCCGTCCCTTGGCCCAATCGACCTGCTGCTGCATAGCCGCCTGGTCGCGCTGCAGGAACGCCACCAGATAGCGCTGTTCGTGTAGAAAATCGACCTCTGGAAACTGGGTGATTGCCTGATCGTAGATGGCCTTCGCCTCATCGAAGCGGCCCAGTGATAGATACGCGGCCATCATCTGTTGATCGCCAGTGGCAGACTCCGGGCCCAGTCGGGCCGCCTGCCGGGCACTCTCCAGTGCGCTGTCATACTGCGCCAGCGAGACCTGGTTCAAGGGGAGATTGGCATAGGGCATGAAGTCGTCGGGATAGGCGGCAATCCACTGACCATACACTTGGTCCGCCTTCAACAACTCGCCGGTTGCGAAGCTGTAGTAGCTTGCTTCAATGTAGAAGCGTTCACGTTCGCTGACTCGATCGCGCAGCTCAAATGCCTTGGAGAAGTTTTCCATGGCTGCGCTGGTGTTGCCGAGATTGAAGTCAGCCATGCCCAGGGCAGCGTAAGCCCGCGCGAAGTTGGGATCCAGCTCGATGGCCCGCTTGTGAAACGGGATAGATGCCGCATCTCCCTTGCTCCACTGCATCTGGCGGCCCTGGGTGTAGGCCTGCAGGGCTTCGAGCGACGACGTCGTCGCCTGATCGATGGGCTTGCTGTGCCCTTGGATCGACGCCAGCGACTCACCCAGTTTCTGGCGGACTTCATCCCCGGCCTTGCCCAAAAGGCCAAGCACGGCATCACGATTGTCGGCGTCCGCCTTGGCGCTGGCCAGCGTATCTCCTGTCTGGCAGTTGGTGGCGCGAAGCCCGATCAGATAATGGTTCCCCACGCTTTGGATGGAGCCGGTCATCAACGCCTTGCTGTTGGTCCGCAGGCACACTTCGCGCGCGATCTCATTCGTCAAGCGGGTATCGAGTGGGCGGTCCATCAATTTCAACGTGGAACGTACCTTTTGCTCCGAAAGCACTTTGAGGTAGGGCGACTGCTCCAACTGAATCGCCAACGCCTGTTTGAGCGTGGAGTCGAACACACTCTCGCCGGTGGTGTTGGTGAAGTCCGCCAATACGACTGTGTCGCTTCCTTTGAAACTGGCCACATGGCGGGCCTGCCAATACCACACCCCGCCGCCGACCAGAGCCAACAGAACCAGCACAGCCGCCGGAAGCTTCCACGGCAGGTGCCGGCGAGGCGCGGGAAATGGCTTGTCGATGGAGATCGTCGGCTGCGTCCGCAAGGAATACTTGCGCGCCCGCTCTTCCGTGGCGCGCTCGGCTTCCGCGGCTGCGGCCGGAAGCACCATGGAGTGCTGCGATTCGGTGGTGCGCTTCAGCCGCTTCAGATCGGCGTAGAGATCGGAGGCATGCTGGTAGCGCAGTTCGGGTTCTTTCTCCAGGCACTTATTGATGATGTCTTCCAGCGCTTCCGGCACGTCGGGATTCAGGCGCAGCACAGAGACGGGCGCGCGACGCAGCAGCGCCTCGAAGATGTCGGCCGACGATCCACGAAATGGCAGGATGCCGGTTGTCATTTCGTACAGCGCCACGCCAAACGAGAACAGGTCGGTGCGAGCGTCCAGGTCCCGCCCCCGCGCCTGCTCCGGCGACATATAGGCCACCGTGCCCAGCAGGCGGCCAGGGTCCGTCAGTCGATTCACCGCCTCGCCGGAGATGAGGGTTGCCCGGTCGGCGAAGATGGGATGGCCGGGCATGACCTTTGCCAGGCCAAAGTCGAGGATCTTCGCATGTCCGCGCTTGGTGATAAAGATGTTCGCCGGTTTGATGTCGCGATGCACGATGCCTGCGCTGTGGGCTGCGTCGAGCGCCTCGGTGACATCCAGCGCGATGCTGATGATGCGATCCACCGGCATCGGCTGGCCTTCAATGTGGTGCTTCAGCGATGCCCCCTCGAGATACTCCATCGCGATGAAGGGGCGGCCATTGTCTTCGCCGATCTCGTAAATGGTGCAAATATTCGGGTGATTCAGGGCCGACGCCGCGCGCGCCTCCAGACGAAAGCGCTCCAGCGAGCGCGCCTGTTGCAGAAGCTCATCGGGCAGAAATTTGAGCGCGACATAGCGGCCTAGTTCAAGGTCCTCAGCCTTGTAGACCACGCCCATGCCTCCACCGCCAAGCAACTCCACAATGCGGTAGTGCGAGATGGTGGTGTCGATCATTCAGCTCTAAATATTACGCCTCGTCGAAATGGTAGGGACTGGGAGTCACGGCCGTCAATGCCACGGAGGACGAGGCGTATGCATCTCTAATCCAGAAAGCGAATCTTCCGCCGGAGGGAAGACGAAAGAAGCTGCCTAAACCCGCGGGTAGTGACGAGAGTCAGCCGGCGTCGTCACCAGGCGATTGCCGAACTGCTTAACAGCGCAGGATCCGCCGCCCTGGCAAAGGATGATATGGTAAAAATCGCACGCAGTTTACCGTCATCGAGGCGTCTGGTCAGTTGGAAAACCTGGATCCTATTCAAACTGAAATTTTTATAGAAAGGGCGAACTGCTGCTTTCAGGGCATGAAGCTGCTGGCTGATGACATGCGAGCCTATCATGCCGCAGTGGCTTTGCTGGCGGTTCATAGCGCTACCGCGCTCAATGATGCCATCTTGGCAGCGCTGACCAAAAGAAGATCCAGATCGGAAGCTCACGAACACGCCATAACAAAGTTGGAACAAGTCTGCATCAGAGTTCGCGTGGCCAATAAGGCGGGGATCAGGCATTTGAGCTGGCTTTTGCAGCAGAAAACGTCCATTTCATACGCTGACCAGAAGTTCGCTAAAGCAGATGAGGCACAGCTCCACGCGGAGAGATTCCTCTCATGGGCGTACCATAATTTTAAAGAGGTGTTGCGTGTACAAACGGATACTTAGCCTCGAGCAGATGGAATCCCGGGGCAAGAATGCGGTTGCCGATCTGCTCGCACGTAAGCTCCTTTTACCCAAGATATTCTTTGATGCTCGGTGGCCGTCCAGAAGCTCCGCGGTTGATGTCCTCGCAGTGGACAGAGCCGGAGCCGGCGACATTTATCTGGTGGAAGTGAGGACGACCAGCGAGTTGTTGGATGACGTTATTGAACGGCTCAAGGTGCAACCTGCCCACTATAAGTATTTGGCTCTCATATCCAGCGCTGGGAATTATCGGCCACCAGAAGCCGCTCTGTATGCGCCCGACGGAATGGGACGGATAGGTATCCTGCTTCTGAAAGAAGATCGGGGAAGCAAGTTATCTGCGCGGGAAATTCTGGCAGCTGAGAGATTTCGTGTTGCGCCCGAATATATCAAACAGCTCGACAAATTTACCGAGCGCCAACATGCCGATGTAGAGGTTCGGGTTTAGCGTGCATAAGTTTTTCGACAACCCAGCCGACCGCATTGCGCCTGCGGGTGCCCGTGTGCCCGCGGTCGTGTCGCTCGGCGGAGTCGAAATCCGTCCTGCCACTGTGCTTGCTCCCATGGCGGGCGTCACGGACACGGTCTTTCGCCGCTTCATCCGCAACCTGGGCGGCTGCGGCCTGATGATGACCGAATTCACCTCAGCCGACGGTATCGTTCGCCACAAGGACAAGAAGGCCAAGCAGTACCTGACGTTTTACGGCAACGAGCATCCGATTTCGGCGCAACTGTTCGGCAGCGATCCCGTGACCCTGGCCGACGCAGCCCGTGTGGTCGAAGACCTGGGCTTTGACCTGATCGACCTGAACCTCGGCTGCCCGGCGAAGAAGGTCGTGAAGTGCAACGGAGGCTCGGGCCTGTTGCGCGATCTGCCGCTGATCAAGGCGATCTTCGAGTCGGTACGCTCGGCGGTGAAGATTCCGTTCACGGTGAAGTTTCGCGCCGGCTGGAACGACAAGGAAGTGGTGCACGTGCAGCTCGCCAAGATGGCCCAGGAGTGCGGGCTCGCCGCCGTCGCTCTTCACGCTCGCACCCGTGAGCAGGGTTACAGCGGGCAGGCGCGCTGGGACTGGATTGCGGGTTTGAAAGACGCCGTCGCCATCCCGGTGATCGGAAATGGCGACGTGCGCTCACCGGAAGACGCTGCTGCCATGGTCGCGCAGACCGGATGCGACGCCGTCATGATCGGCCGCAGCGCCGCCTCGAATCCCTGGATCTTTCGCCAGATCGAGCAATACACGGAAACCGGCCGATACGATTTACCCACCGAAACCGACCGCTACGAAATGATTCGCACCTACTTCCACATGCTGGTCGAGGAGCGCATGCCCGGAGCTGCCGGCAAGATGAAGCAGTTCGCCTCGTGGTTCACGCACGGCGTAGCCCACGGAGCCCATCTCCGCAAATCGGTCTACGAGGCGAAGAGCGAAAGCGAGATCCTCGACGCCGTCGATCGCTTCTTCGAGCAACTGCTGGCCGGGAAGCTGGCGGCACATTCAGCTTCAACGGAAGCGCTTCACAGCCAGACTGAGCTAGCGGTTTGACGCCGCTTTCGATCACCTCAGACAAATGCTTAGGGAAGGTCTGATTACGTCCGAGCTTTGAAGGGGACGGCCTTCAGTCCGTCCGTAAGTGCCTCGAATAAAGCTGGGCTTTGGCCCCTGAGGGTCTTCGATGATCGGACTTAATTAGACTTTCCTTAGCTGTTGGGCCCCGCAAACCTGGCACAGGAGCAACACAGCATGAGCGAAGCCCGCCCACCACGCCGCATACTGCGCAGCATCGCTGCCATCTTCGCAGGCCTGGTCATAGGAATCGTTCTTTCCGTCGGCACCGATGTGGCGATGACCGCGCTCGGCATACTTCCGCCGCCTGGCCAGCCGGCGGCGAGCGGTCCCCTGCTTGTGGCTACGGTGTACCGCACCATCTATGGCATTCTCGCCAGCTACATCGCGGCACGCCTGGCGCCGGATCGCGCGATGCTGCACGCCATGCTGTTGGGCATCCTCGACTTCATCGTGAGCGTGATCGGAGTGGTGTTTACCTGGAACAAAGGACCGGAGTACGGCCCGCACTGGTATCCGATAGCGTTGGTGGTTCTGGCTCTGCCCGCGGCATGGGTGGGTGGCAAACTTCGGGTGAATCAACTGTCGTCCCGGGAAGCGTCCTCAGAGTCGGTAGCCGCCTAAGCCGAACGGATACGGCTCACGAACTTAATGTCAGCTCGCCCCGTGGCCCTGCGATCTGCGCGTGCAATGCAGGTTTCACTCCCTGCTCGACCTGCACTTCAATTCCAAGTTGCTGAAAGACGCCTGACAGTTCATGCGGATCGGGACTGGCTGCGCCGAAGCTCTGCAACCGGCAACCGGATGGCGCATCGGCCGAAGGATGAACCGCCCCTGCGCCCCAATGGATGAAGAAGGGCAGGAGGCCCTCGCGGTTATCGTCGAGATTCAGTGTCTGCCAATGCAGCATTTGGCCGTTAGGCCGCTTGCGTGAACCCGGATTCGGTCCCTCAAATGCAACGCCTGCCTTGTGCAGCTTCGCCGCCAAACCCTGGATATTGTTGGTGTGCGCGGCCCAGGTCACGATGCCGGGGGCATCCATGTGCCGTAGCGTATGCAGCAGCGATGGCGCCGCTGCGGCCAGGCTTGCCTGTGCCGGGTCAGGTGCGATCACTTCCAGATAGTGCAGCTTGCCGAGCGATAGCAGCGCGTTGCGCGTGCCTCGTCCCGGATGCACGCCTCCGATTGCAGGCCGCACGCCAGTGTGCTGCTCGACCCAAGCGATACCCTGATCGAGATCGCTGCAACCGAGAAGGATGTGGTCAAGCATCGTGGGGACCTCAGGTACCACATTGGCGGACCAGAGCAGGCGCGGCATCAGCATAATGCCACCGGTCATGGCGACGAACGTCCGGCGCGAGATCATGGGTCCCTCCGCTCAGAAGCGAACACAATATCATCGTCGCCTATCTTAAAATCTAACTGACGAATGGGAAACGCCTGCTTTGTCAACGAAAAGGTGATCGGTTGATCGCTGGGTGGCGGGAGTACCAACTACTACACAAATGGGAGATGGCGCCTGGCTGAAGAGCGGGATGCGAGTGCATCATGCTCAACCAGCAGACGCCATTCCGGATCTACCAGGAGAAGTGGCTTATGCCTTGACCACTTTGCCGCTGCGCAGGCATCCGGTACAGACGCGCATGCGCTTGTTGCCCTGCGCCGTCTTAGCGCGCACTGGCCGCAGGTTGATGTTCCAGCGCCGCTTGGTGATGTTGTGCGCGTGGCTCACTTTATTTCCCGAACGCGGCTTCTTGCCGCAAACTTCACAAACTTGTGCCATGGATTGGGCTCCGAAATTACGAGTCTGGCGGGAGCGCTCCCGAACGGCCCTTGGCCGTGGGAAACGGTCAACAAGCAGCCCCAAGATCTCTTGAAATTTACTTAACGATTATACCTGATTGGCCAAGCCCGTTGTCGCTTGCTCCGGCGGCCTGGCTCGCCAGAGATGCAGACAAAGACACCTAGCCCTGTCGTGGTCGGGCCATGCAGCAGATAACTTTACCGTATACAGGCCCATTTACCGCATTAACCGTCTTGTGCTTAACGTCCTCGAACGGACCCAGTTTGCTAGACCATTCTCCCGATTCAAGCTGAATTGCGGCATGGGTGGGAACGACAGTACCGTCCACTCCCCTTATTCCGTAGATGGCTATCTTTTCAATTCCAGGTTCCAATGCCTCACCGAAACAGAGCGCATATCCGCGAGTTTCGTAAGCAAGCATGAACGCATCAATCGTTACCTCTCGTGGAGCCCCGGCAGGCCATGCGCCAACGCCCATCGGGTCAGGCCACCAGTTGTTCATATCATCACCGGCAGCCCAAGCGATACAGTTATAGCGGTGGGATCGAGGGCTGGTTACTTCGCAGTTGTCGTCGGTTAGGTACGGTAATTCATGTTGAGGCCAGCTACCCGGCATAGTCGTGTTCTTCTGCCCACCCTATCCATGCCTGAGCCATCTTCGCAAAATTGCCTTGGTCCTCCGGTTTGACCGGATCCGCGTGGGTGATTGCTGTGAGTGCCCAAAACCACTGGTCGGGTTCGTCGCCTTCAGACTTCAACTGCGCGATTATGGGCTTGATTGCAGACTCGCCCATCCCGATGATGCCTTGATATGCCTCCATCATTGCCGCTTCTGTGATGGAGGACCTGACTCCGCGTTGCATTTTCCACCGCTGGGCTAGAATCTGAAATTCTATCCAGTTAGCGCTGCTCTGTTCGACCACATAGTCAAGCACCAACGGGGAAGCAGCAACACACGATTGCTGAATCGTAGGCGTACCGTGATTCATCGCTTCTGCTCCGGTTAGTGATGTGCAAGCCATGAGGGCGATGCTCATGGGAGTTGTGTAATTGCGAGCCATAACGTTACTGAACCTTTGCGTCTTTGGCTGGTTTGCGGAGATGTTCAGGGGAGCTGACGACCATTACCACCTGCTGGGCCTTTATCAGATAGGCCGGGTTGCCGTCTGGATCATACTGACCGTCAACACGCACAGCAGAAAGCACGCTCGGCTTTACCCGCAGAATCGTGCCGTCTTCCAAGGTGACCTCTGACCATCTTTCGGTCGATTCGGACACTCCTACTTCGCTCCCGTCCATCGGCGGACTAATCGGCGTCGGGAAAGGAACCTTTACCCGTTTCTCTGCCATTTATTCTTCCTCTTCCATCATGTTTCGGTTGTGTTCGCAACCTGCTTGACCTTCGCCCAACGTGCGGTAACGGCGTTTCTAGCGCTCTCGCTACGTTGTTCGGGAGTCATCTTGGCAGCACGCGCTGGGCCACCCTTACGCCCACCCTTGCGACCCAGCGCAACAGCATACGGGTTTTTCCCCTTCCTCGCCATGAACTCATTATACGTGAGCGGTCACGAATGTCAAGAGGAGGTCTTCTTGGCATATCCGTGAGCCATCACGCGCAATTGGCGTATTATGGATCGGCTCAACACAGAAAAGTGGGTTCAAGTTGTTTTGGCACCCGTAGAAGGAAACTCCATTTGCACCATTTATCCCGGCTGCGACTAGTATGTCCGGGCAGGACTAGACAAGCGAAATCCCCTACTCCGGATCGAAATAATCCACCATCACCGGGTTCTCGAACAGCGAATAGTCGCGGGTCACCACGGTGATACCGCTTTCGGTGACGTGATACTTCTGCCGGTCCGCCTCGGTGTCGAAGCCGATGACCGTCCCTTCCGGAATATGCACGTCGCGGTCGATGATGGCGCGACGGACCTTGCAATGCCGGCCCACATTGACGTGGGAGAACAGAATGCTGGAGTCCACTTCGCTATAAGAGTTCACGCGAACGTCGGGCGACAGCACGCTGCTGCTCACCGAGCCGCCCGAGACGATGCATCCCGCCGACACTACCGAGTCGTGTGCCTGCCCCGTGCGCCCCGGATCGTTGAAGACAAATTTTGCCGGCGGATACTGGCGCTGGTGGGTGCGGATGGGCCACGCTTCGTCGTACAGATTGAACACCGGCGCTACCGATACCAGGTCCATGTTGGCTTCGTAATACGCCTCCAGGGTTCCCACGTCTCGCCAGTACAGCGCCTCCTTCTTGTTCTCATCGATGAAGTTGAAGGAGTAAACCTTGTAGTCGTCCAGCATCCCCGGCAGAATGTTGTGCCCGAAGTCGTGCTGCGAACTGGTATCTTCAGCGTCTTTGAGCAGCACAGGAATCAGCACGTCGGTGTTGAACATGTAAATCCCCATCGACGCCGAAACCATGTTGGGGTTGTACGGAGAGCGCAGTTCCGTCTCGACAGGCTTCTCCTGAAAGCCGATCACGCGGCCGTCGCGATCAATTTCCACCACCCCAAAATGCCGGGTCTCGGAAGGATCAATCAAAATCGTGGCAATGGTGACGTCGGCGCCGGAGTCGCGATGCTGGCGCGCCATCAGGCCGTAATTCATTTTGTAGATGTGGTCGCCCGACAGGATGAGCACGTACTTGGGCTGCTCGGACCCGATGGAATAGATATTCTGATATACCGCGTCCGCTGTCCCCATGTACCAGTTTTCACTCACCCGCTTCATCGGCGGCAGTATCTCGATAAACTCGCCGATCTCCCGCCCGTAGACGCTGCCCCAACCTTCGCGGATGTGGCGATTGAGCGACAGCGCCTTGTACTGGGTGAGGATGTAGACCTTGCGCAGGTCGGAGTTCAGGCAATTGGAGAGCGTAATGTCAATGATGCGGTATATGCCGCCAAAGGTTACGGCGGGCTTGGCACGGTCACGGGTGAGGGGATACAGGCGCTCTCCAGCGCCGCCGGCCAGCAGGACTCCCAGAGTATCTCTCATTGATCGGTCCGAGTTACAAGCCTAATCGGCTTGGAAAAAATTCTAAAATCATGGACCACAAAATCCCGGTGGAAGCAGCACGGTCTGAACAGAAGCTGCCACGGGCGGAGTGCAGCCTGCGCCGTTAATGATTATCTTCGACGCTGATGCGCAGGGACTTCAGGAATTTCGCATCCTGGCCGGTAAGCTCGAATTGTGGCGACTTGTAACCGGCTGCAGCAGGCTCGTCGTCTTCGTCCCGCTGATTGAAGCCGATCGTCGCCTCCAGCACCAGAAACACGTCATAGCCGCCGGCCTTGATGCGCGAGATCACCTCGGCGATTTCTTCCGAATCCGAGATCGACTGATTGATCGCCTCGCCCAGATCTCTCATCATGTTTTTTAGTTTTGCGTCCACGTTGCACCCAAATCCGCCGGCCGGCACGCACGAACAGCCATCTCAAGCCCCGGCTCTTTGGTTCGATGCCATGATCCCGACCGGGGTTTCGCAGCCTACCAGACTTATGCGCCGCGACAGGCCTCTCTCCTACCGCTGCTAGAATACGCTTAGCGCAAAACGCCGTGCAAAGCGAGAAAAATCCAATCACCACGCATGATTTTGGCACTCGCGGTCGCGCCCTGTTGCGAATCACCGGGCGCCGCGCCGGCGAAAATCGCTGGCTTCGGGCCTTCTACCGCGCCGGTGGAGTCACCGCGCGCAGCACCGGCCGAGTGGCGCGCGTTTTGTGGCTGGAAGTGACCGGGTTCCTCTTTCTCTGCCTGGCGGTGGTGGGGGCGGGAGCCGCGTTTCGCGAGTACGCTCGCTATAGTCGAGGCCAGGCGGGGATCGGCAAAGTCATTGTCGCGGCCCTCTTCGCCCTGTTGTTCCTTTACTTTGGGGTGAATTCGTTCTGGCGCGCGCGCAAGCCGGCAGGAAAGTAGCGGGCGCCGCAAGCACCCCTCCCATGTGTGACCGTCCTCACACGGCGATGGCGGCGCGACAGTCGATAATGAGCACTTAAGCTTCACCATCTTTCACTTGGGGCCGCAGCCATGGCCGAGACAAATACGAAATTCGCTCCTTCGACGAAGCCGACCGAAACCCAGGAAACCTCGTCCCACATTGTCGTAAACCCGCTCTATACCCCGACCGACCTGGAAGGCGCCAATTACGACCACGACCTGGGTTATCCCGGACAGTTTCCCTACACCCGTGGCGTACAGACCACGATGTATCGCGGCCGCCTCTGGACCATGCGCCAGTACGCCGGCATGGGTGACGCCGAGGAGTCGAACCGCCGCTATAAATATCTGCTCAACAACGGCACCACCGGACTGAGCGTGGCGTTTGACCTGCCGACGCAGATCGGGCTCGATTCCGACAGCCCACTGGCGATGGGCGAGGTCGGCAAAGTCGGTGTGGCCATCGATTCCATCGAAGACATGATGCGCCTCTTCGACGGCATCAACCTGGAGCAGATCTCGACCTCGATGACCATTAACGCCACGGCGTCGATTCTGCTCGCCCTGTACATCGTGACCGCCCGGCGCACCGGGCGCGATGTGCGCAAGCTCTCAGGCACAGTGCAGAACGATGTGCTGAAGGAATACATCGCGCGCGGCACCTACATCTATCCCCCGGCCCAGGCGATGCGCATCATTACCGACATCTTTTCCTACGCCAACCAGCAGGTGCCCGAGTGGAACACCATCTCCATCTCCGGCTACCACATGCGCGAAGCGGGATCGACCGCGGTGCAGGAGGTCGCTTTCACCCTGGCCAATGGCGTGACCTACGTGCAGGCCGCCATCGATGCCGGGCTGGACGTCGACAGGTTCGCGCCGCGGCTGTCCTTCTTCTTCAACGCCCATAGCAACTTTCTGGAAGAGGTCGCTAAATTCCGCGCCGCCCGCCGTATGTGGGCGCGCATCATGCGCGATCACTTCCACGCCAAAAATCCGCGCTCGCAGATGCTGCGCTTCCATACCCAGACCGCGGGCTCCACGCTGACCGCGCAGCAGCCCGAAAGCAACATCGTTCGCACTGCGCTTCAGGCCATGGCTGCCGTGCTCGGCGGCACCCAGTCGCTGCACACCAATTCCTTTGATGAAGCGCTCGCGCTCCCCACCGAACAGTCGGCTCGCATCGCACTGCGCACCCAGCAGATCATCGCTTACGAGTCGGGTGCTCCCCAGACCATCGACCCCCTGGCCGGCTCCTACTATGTCGAGTCGCTGACCAACCAGATCGAGGCCAATGCCCGCGGCTATCTGGAAAAGATCGACGCCATGGGCGGAATGCTGAAAGCTATCGAGCGTGGCTTCGTGCAGCAGGAGATTCAGAACGCAGCCTACGAGTATCAGCGCAAGGTCGATCACAAAGAGGCGATCGTCGTTGGTGTGAACTCCTTCGGGATAGACGAGGAGAAGAAGATTCCGCTACAACGCATCGACGAATCGCTGGAGCGCAAGCAGGTGGAGCGGCTGTGCGCCGTGCGCGCTAAGCGCAACCAAGCGAAGTGGGCCGCAGCGGTGAAGGCGGTTGAGGACGCAGCCCGTGGCACAGCCAACCTGATGCCGGTGATCGTCGAAGCTGTCGAGGCCAACGCCACCGTAGGCGAAATCTCCGACGCCATGCGCCGCGTGTACGGCGAGTATCAGGAGACAGTGGTGATTTAGAGAGACGCCGCTGTTCGCTATTCGCTCTTCGCCATTCGCAAAACCATAGTTGTTGTCCTGAGCGAGAAGTCCATAACTTGTACGCTGTAAGCTGCCTCGTTGCAGACATAAGCAATTCGACTAGCTAGGGCTAATGTGGCTTGTTATGTCCGAGCTGGCGCTAGAACTTTTTCAGCGGCTAAGTGCGGCCGAGGAAATTTACGGTTTGATAGGTCAGTCCGAAGATGTTCACTTCGACCGCGTGTTCGCGACGAACCCAGTCCCGCTCTGCGGGACGAAAGAGCTTAGCCCAGCCTTTCAAGGCTGGGTACAAGTCCCCAATAGAGGCAGAGTCCCGTAGGGACGACAGGCTTCCTTATCCGAACACAAACGCTCGTCGTAGGGAATGCCCGATTTCTTCAGGAGCGACAGAAATTCTTGTTCGAAGCTCCACTTCTTGTGATGCTCCTCTTGGCGGTCGATGTAATCGATCACCTTCTGTCGTTGCGATGGGCTGACGCTGAACCCACTATATCCTTCCTGCCACGCAAAGCACGCCCCCATCTCGTTGAGCCATTTCGAAGTATTTCCCTTGATTTCCTGCATGGCTTTGGCTAGTGCCAGTGTAGGCGGCTCTGAGATCAACAGGTGGAATGATAAGAAGTGGAAATAGAGGAAAAAAGGGGGTTGTGGCGGTTCCGCCGGCAGCCAGTAAAGGAATGTCCTTCTGGCGCGCGATCCCGCCTACGTACTGCCAGAGCCTCTTCGGATCGGCGATGAGATTGGCGCGGTTCTTGGTGCTGAACACGCAATGCACGAGGTTGCACGTGTAAGTGTGCGACATGAAGCGACGATATCCAATCACGTGGCGTTAGGGCTGTGATCGTCAGCACGCCGCGATGTGCGCTTCTGTCATCCCTACGGGACTTGGGATCTATTCGGGAACGTTTACCCAGCGTTGAAAACGCTGGGCTAAGCTCTTCCGTCCCTGCGGGACTTCAATCCCATGAAAAGCAGCGGCGCACCAGCCTGGTTCGCGACAATCAAACGGATCTAGTCAATGTGGTTCCGAGCCGCAAACAATCCACGAACCCACTAATCTCTATCCACTATTCACAGATTTCCCGGCACAGCGCTCCCAGCTTTTTCTGCTCACCGGGACTGAGCGCTTCCAGCGCAATCGTGATCGCGGTGGCGTGCGCAGGAAAAATCTCACTGATCAGCTTCTTCCCCTTGCCCGTCAGCGACAAGATCGAGACGCGGGCATCTTCCGGGCTCACCTTGCGGCCTACTAGCCCCTGTTTTTCCAAATTTCCCGCGACCATCGTCAGGTTGCCGCCGGTGGTGAGGATCTTCTGGGCAATCTCGCTCAGCGACATGGGGCCAAGGTGATACAGCGCCTCCAGCACCGCGAATTGTGTCAGCGTCAGACCGGTACCGTCGAGCTGGCGCGCCGCGTGTCCTCGCAGCGTGTTCGCCGCCCGCATGATGCGGCCATACGTCAGCAGTGCCAGCCGTCGCCGGGCTTTGGGAGAATCGCTAGCCATCAGGCCGGATGATACTACGACGTTGAAGTGTCGTTCGCGAGATGTAGCATTCGACACAACACGAAGTTGCTCTTGAAGAACAATTCAAGCCCAGCGCGGAAGCGCTGAGAGAAGGGCCATAAAAGAATGATGAGCCGGTTTCAACCGGCGACAGTTGTTATGTCGCCCCTGAACGGGCCCGGGAATCCTGAAGCGTGCCATTATCCCAGCGCTTCCGCGCTGGATTGGAATTGTCCAGGGACTTCGCGTACTCCTAGCCTGGGCTTTTCCTTATCAACCCGCGGCGTCAACTGTCCCACGATGAGCGCACAACCTCGTTCAGGCGAAACTACTTCAACCCCGCATTTTCCGCCGCCAGCTTCGCCGTGGCGCTCCAGTCCAGCTCTTCCATACCACGGCTGATGGCTGTCAGCACATGATCGCGGATGACGCTGGCAAACGGTAGCGGCACGTCGACCGATTCGGCCGCTGCCAAGGCCAGTTTTACGTCTTTTAATCCCAGGCGCAGCTTGAATCCCGGCGGCGAATAGCGCTCATCGGCAATGAGGCCGCCGTAGGTCTTGAAGATGGGAGCGTCGAACAACGAGCTAGTCAGAAAATCGACGAACTGATGCGGATCGATGCCGTACTTGCGCGTCAGCGCGACCGCCTCGCCCAACGACTCAACGATCGAGGCAATCAGAAAATTGCCGCTGAGCTTGACCACGTTGGCCATCTCCGCCTGGTCGCCCATCACAAAGACCCGCTGTCCCAATGCTTCCAGAACCGGACGGCACTGTTCAATGACCTCAGGCTTTCCCGCCGCGAGCACGAACAGCTTACCGGCTTCCGCCGCTTCCGGCCGCCCGAACACTGGCGCTGCCACATACCCTTGGCCGCGCTGCGAGTGCTCTTTCGCCAGGCGCTCGGAGAGCGCCACGCTGATCGTGCTGGAAGAAATATGTGCCGCCTTCTGCGGCAACGCCTCAATCAGCCCGTCCCCACCGAAGACGGTAGACTCCACCGCGCGGTCATCGGCCTGCATGGTGATGGCGATCTCCGCCTCGCGCGCCGCTGCTGCGGGGGACGCCGCCACCCTCGCTCCATCGGCGCGTAGCGGCTCTGCCTTCGAGCTTGTGCGGTTCCATGCCGTGACTTCATGGCCGGCCTTCAACAGATGCCGTGCCATGTGTAAGCCCATGTTGCCCAGTCCCAGAAATGCAACTTTCATATCGCTCCTTAGTGGAGGCTATCGACCACTATGGATGCGTGGCATCGCCGGAGCGACGCATCCGGGCCGCCGCGGACCCTGCTCGCAAGATTTGTGAGGCGTTTCTTTCGCACTTGGATGCAAACAGCAGGGTTTGACCAGAAGGCCCGCCGCGCTTGCAGTTCATCAGTTTGTAAAGTTGTTGAAGACGCCGGCCCAAACGTGAAAATGAAGGTTCGGCACGTCAAAATTAATAACTCTTTGATTTTGGATATAATCCACGCACGGCAGAATGTACATATAGAGTAGCGGGTGAGGCGCAGCTTCGAACCAGAAGCACGATTGGAAAGCGGTGCCTGCCCCCGATGCAGTGCAGGTTTGAATACGACGCAGTCCCAACGGTGCTGATTTGAGTCAGACGCAGATTCACCGACAGACAGGCGAACTTCGCTCACTACCCGGATTCCGCACAGCTTTCTCGCTGCATAGCCACACGCAGCACTCCAAAGAGAACCTGGCCTTTCTGCCCCAATACATCGACTACCACAGCATTCCTGTGGTGGGACCGCTCTTCCACAAGGAGATGCAAAAGTACCGGCAGAACTCCGGGGGAAAGACCATCGATTTCAGCAAAGCTTATTGGACGCCCCCGATGTCGCCCGCCATGGTTCTTGAGTCCGAGACGCGGCAGATCGAGGACAAGCTGGGGCTCAGGTCCTTCGTTTCGATCACCGACCACGACACCATTGCCGGCCCCCTAGGACTTCAGCCCAAAGCCAATGGCAAGCTGATTCCCATCTCGGTGGAGTGGAGCATTCCGTTCCGCGGCAATTGTTTTCATGTCGGCATTCATCATCTCGACCCCGCGTGTGCGGTCGAGATCATGGACGACCTTGCGCGCTACACCGCCGAGCCACAGGAAGACCGCTTGTGCGACTTGTTCAAGTTGCTCGATAGCAATCACGACACCCTGATCATCCTGAACCATCCCTGCTGCAACTTCGTGAAAGTGGGTGCCACGCAACACTGGGCCACCTTGCAGCAGTTCCTTGAGATGTGCCGGCCCTGGATCCATGCCGTGGAAGTCAATGGCATGCGGCCCTGGAACGAGAACCAGAAGGTTCCGCCCTTGGCCGAAGCCTGGGACCTGCCCATCATTTGCGGCGGTGATCGCCACGGCTGTCGCCCGAACACCATGCTGAATTTGTCCCAGGCTGAGACCTGGGGCGAGTTCGTGGATGACGTGCGCAACGGACGCCCGTTTACCGTGCTGGTCACACCTGCCTACGAAGAGCCGGTGCGCTTCCGCGAGCTGGCGACTGCTGGAGATGTGCTGCGACGCTATCCGCACTTCCCCTATGGCCGGCGCCGTTTTACCGATCGCATCTGGGCCGACGTGGACGGCTATAGCTGGCATCCGCTGTCGTTCTACCTGGATGGTGGCCGGGGCACGCCGCTCTGGTTGCGCCCGATTGTCGGGACGGTGATCTTCCTGTCCGGCGACCCGGTCCGTTCCTTATTGCGCAGGATTTTTTCGGCGCCGGGTGAATACGATCGCCACACCGCGGAGCTGCGTCCCGAGTTCGCCAGCCTGGCCACCAGCCTGAACGGAGATTAGGCCAGGTTCGTTGCAGCCCAAGGCCGTCGAGCCTGAATTCATACGACTCGAGTCATCCTTTGAACCAGAACGATTTCTCTGCGCGCAATCCCGAGAGCCATGACAGGCCGTTGCGCATCGCCCTCTTCACCGAAACCTTTCTTCCCAAGATCGACGGCGTTGTCACCCGGCTTTGCCAGACCATTCGCCACCTCGTCCTGTTTGGTTACGAGGTGCTGGTCATCGCTCCCGATGGCGGTCTGACAGAGTATGAGGGCGCGCGCGTTCATGGGGTGCGCGGCTTTTCCTTTCCCCTGTATCCGGATATTAAGCTGGCAATCCCGCGGCCCTCGATTGGGAAGGCGCTGGCCGACTTCCAGCCCGACCTCATTCACGCTATACATCCCGTGGTTCTGGGCGCCTCGGCCTTCCACTACAGCAAGGTGCATAGCGTGCCGCTGGTGGTCTCGTACCACGCGCAGCTCGACAAATATCTGCACTATTACGGCTTCGGCAAGTTGGAGCCGCTCTTCTGGAAGGGAACACGTTCTGCCTACAACGGATCGGACCTGGTGCTGGCCACCTCGCAAGCCATGACCGATCTGCTGCGGCAACAGGGTCTGAAGCGTGTCGGAACCTGGCAAAAGGGCGTGGATACCGAGGCCTTCACTCCCGATAAAGCTTCGCCCGAAATGCGCGACCGCCTCACCCAAGGCCATCCTGAAGACAAGCTGATGGTTTACATCGGTCGGCTCTCGGCGGAGAAAGGCATCGAAGCTTGCCGTCCCGTATTGCAAGCCATACCGGGACTGCGCCTGGCGCTGGTGGGCGATGGCCCGCATCGCGAGAAGCTGAAGGAATATTTTGCCGGCACGCCGACCTGCTTCCCTGGCTTTCTCCGCGGCCCGGAACTTGCCGCCGCCTATGCCTCGGCCGACATCTTCTTCATGGCTTCGCGCACCGAAACCCTCGGGCTGGTCGTGATCGAGGCGATGGCCGCCGGCTGCGCCGTGGTCGCAGCTAACGAGGGAGGCATTCCCGACATCGTGCGCGACGGCGTCACCGGGCACCTCTTTAAGGGTGGCGACATTGAGAGCGCAATCGCAGCCGTTCGCCGCCTAATCACCGATGACGTGCACCGCGAACACATGTCCCGTGAAGCGCGTCTCGATGCTGAGAAATGGAGTTGGGCAGCGGCTACGCGGCAGCTTGAGGGCTTCTACCGCGACGTGATGAGCCGGGAGCAGGAATTGTCCCACCGCATTGCTGCCTTCAGCCGCGAGACTGCGTCGGAAGCGCAGATCTGCGGCGAGCTCGACATCTCCAAAGCGACCTTCCGCCGGCAGATGCGGCTGCGCGCCTCGCGCCAGTTGAGCGGGCAGAATGCCTAGGGGGCGCACTGGTCTGTGCGAAACGCGGCCGAAGAAAATCAGCGCCACATCAGAGCGCGACGTCGCAACATGGGTTATCTGGAAGCTTGCGGCGGGCCAAGTTTAGGGCCTGCTGCTTATCCGTACTCGTCCTGGTTCCGTCACCATAAACCTTCCTTCCAGACTTGAGCCCAATTTGGAGATTGCCTCGACTACGGTCGCGGCCTTGGCTTGACGCGCCCGATTCGGAAACCTGACCAGGATTACTCCGGGGGACGAGCGCCCTCGCGCGTAAACCAACTCGCCAAAATCGCGGTCCTCTGTGATGAGCACGCGCCTCTCTTTCACGGCACGTTCCAGCACTTGGTCATCGGTAGCACCGCTTGCGACTTCAGCAATGGCAAGCACATCGTGACCGGCTTCACGCAATGCTCTTATTACCGGCATGGCGCAGCTCTCGTCCGCGACGAAGTTCATCTGTCAGGGTTTACTTGCCGGTGGCTGGTCCGGGAGCAGCAGCACTTCCTCGTGCGCCACGCTGGCCGCTCCGTAAGCCACTGCGGCGCGTATGTCTTCTCTCGTTAGGTGCGGGTAGTCGCCCAGCAGTTCTTCCTCCTAGCGCCTTCGGCGAGTTTATGCAGGATCAATTCAACGGTGATTCGAGTTCCCCGAATCACGGGTTTTCCCATCATAATCGCTGGGTCAATATCGATTCGCTCGGTAGTCATTTGAAGCCTGTTCGCAAATCATAACTCGGTGCTGAGCCACGGCGATCGAGCTGTGTTCCGAAATGGAGCCGCGCTTGCAATTACCTCAGGAGAGGCAGCGACACACTAATCAATCTTCAAAATCTTCAACGCCGTCTTCTGCGCCAGATTCTCTTTCTTGCCCCGCGAGGACGCGAACAGCGAGCTGAGCACGCGAATCGGCACCGGCAGCTTTCGCTCATTGCCGTCGGCATCGCGCGTGGGGAAGAACTCTTCCAGCGCCTGGCGCGGATTGTCCCGCACACGATCAATCAACGCCACCCGCTGAATGCAGAAGATGGTGCAATACGGCGCGCAGTCTTTCTTCGCTTTGGTCTCGCGCACGATGTCCTCGCGCGTGTAGGCCTCCAGCGGAATCGCCGGATATCCGCGCTGCGCCATGCAATAGTGCACCAGGCCGTCTTCGCAGATGTAGAGGTGGCGTCCGCCGGCTCCGCAATGCCAGTCATTGGGCAAGCCGCGAATCAGGTTCTCACGCCAGGGATTGTGCCACGCTGCGGAAAACCCCTTGCCCTTCGACAAGGCATCGATGCGCGTGAGCACGTCCCGCTGCTCCGGATTGAGCGGTTTGAGCTGTCCCGCGGAATCGTGCACGATGCCCGCCGTGCTGATCAATCCCAGCTCGGTCGCCCTCTTGGCGATGGTGAACGCTTCTTCCGGCCGCTCGGTACAAGCGCCCAGCACGGAGTGAATGCTCACCCGAAACTCGGCATGCTCCGCCAGCCATTGCAGCCGCTTGTCCAGGACTTTCAGGCTTTTCTTGGAAACGTCGTCCGGCTTCACGTTGTCGACGCTGATCTGCATATGGTCGACACCCGCCTGGTTCAGCCGCTGGATGCGTTCCACGTTCAGCAAATACCCGTTGGTGACCAGGATGGCGATGATGCCGTGGCTGCGAATGCGCGCGATGACCTTGTCCAGATCGGGGTGCAGCAGCGGTTCGCCGCCGGTCATGGTGATCACCGTCGTGCCCAGCGCGGCCAGCTTATCGACGCGCTTGAACAGCTCTTCCGTCGGCACCGGCTTGGAGAAGTCGTCGAACTCGTTGCAATAAGTGCACGCCAGGTTGCAGCGGCGGGTCACCACCATGTGGGCCAGGACGGGATGACGCTGTGAACGCAACGCCAGAGCGACCATGCGAGTCTCGCGATATAGGCGATTCCAGCGTTTCGCAGTGCGGCGTAGGATGGCTGTCATTGTCTGCTTTCCGTGGACCTTGGATCGGCGCCTGCAGCGTGCAGGCACATCTTGTCCCGACAAGTATATTCCAACGCGATGGCGCGACGGTTACAGATTGGATTGTCCATCCATCAGGTTGAGTTGGAAGTCCTTGTGGCTGGCAACCTTCCGCCACAAGGTCGGGGGCCAGTCCGCTTTCCAGATAAAAGGCCAGACGAAATAAGTTTGCGATCAATGCCGGAGGTCCGCCCAGGTGATCTCATCCCCGTTGTGGTTGGCATCCTGTCGGGTGCAGCCCATATATCGGAATGCACCACTATGCATGCAGTATGTCTTGAGCCAGATGACAAAAATGTGAGGCGCGGAAGATTTCTTGGTTAAGATTTAAACGGACCTTCGAAGTCCACGTCCCCTATACTGCAAATACATGATTCCAAACGGCAACTCCCCAGTCGGAGATCCGCACACAACGGTCGGACATGCGCTCCTCCAACTGCTCCGAAATCCCTTCTACTACTTCATCCGCCATTGGAACTGGAAGTCAGCCCTCTTCGCCGCCTTCAACCGGGGAACGATCTTCTTTGTTGCCACCATGAAGCGCGGCCGCATGGAGATCTCGGTCGCGGTGCTGGTGGAAATTATCTTCAGTTGCGCGACCTCCGGAATCTACGCCGCCTTTACTCAGGCCATGCGCTTCGCTCAACCGGGATGGCTGGCGGCTTGTATTGTCGCCCTGGGCATCCCTTCCGCGCTTTATGGATTCGATTACTTAGCGCATGTTTACACGGGCATGCATAATGTTCGCCCGGCGGTGACCTTTGCCACAGGTTTGTCAGTGCTATCGACGCTGTTCAATCTGTTCATCATGCGCCGGGGAGCGATGGTGGTGGGTGAAGACAGTCAGCCGCTATGGCGCGACCTGATGCGCATTCCGGTCCTTCTGGTCCAGTTCCTGATTGCTGGACCGCTATGGCTCTGGAATGTCATCTTCAACCGGAAAGGCAAGACGGGAATGCGAACTGTGGCCTAAGATGTCTCTGTCATGACGAGTCCGTAACCAGATTTTGGCTTGACAGATTTCCCCGCCTCCATCAGCTTTCACTTATTGGGGTCCATTGTGAGACGAGTAACCTCCTGGTATCGACCGCTTGCCGGCTGGCTGGCTGTTCTGGCGGTGCAAATGGTTGCGTCTGCACAAGCTCCCAAGCCCCCTAAGCCTCCCCTCACCACCAATCAAGTCGTCGCCCAACTGGTGCAGCGCAATCAGGACCGCGCCGCCCAGCTTAAGCATTATGAAAGCTGCCGCTATTACTCCGTTGACTATGTAGGCTTCCCGGAGGAGAAGTCGGCCGAGATGCTGGTCGAGATGAACTTCAATGCTCCGGCGCAGAAGGAATTTCGCATTCTCCAGCAACACGGCTCGCGCCTGCTGCTGGATCACGTTCTGGGCGAACTCATTCAGACCGAAAAGGAAGCTCTCGAAAAATCCAACCTAGGTCGGACTGATCTCACTCCCGATAATTATGAGTTCCGGCTTATCGGCACCGGCACTATCGCCGGGAAGCCGCAATATGTGCTCGAAGTAACGCCCCGCTTCAAGAGCAAGTTTCTGTACCGCGGCAAGATTTGGGTAGATGCCAACGACTTTGCCGTCTCCCGGATCTCAGCCCAGCCCGCCAAGAGCGTCTCTTTCTGGATAAGCCACACCGACATTGAACACGAGTACAAGAAGATCGGTGAATTCTGGCTGCCCGCCCTGAACACCAGCGTCGCGCACGTACGTTTCGGCGGCACCGCCAGGCTGACCATCGAGTATCGCGATTACCACATCGGGGCGCCGCCGCCAGGCTCCAATCTCAACCTTTGCACCCAGGCGGCCGACGACCTGCAAGTCTCACAAAAACACTGATCGAACTCCCGCCAGGCTTCTGCCTTGCCCCACACAACGTCCAAAGACTGATAGTATGCGGCCTATCCGAGGACACGGACATGTATCACTACGATCCCCTAACCGCCCTGGAAGAGTTGAAGGAAGACGCAACCTTGCCCAATCCGGTTAAGCTGCGCGATATGATGTTGCGCGCACATCTCGATGCCGGCCACTCATTGGAATACAATCGCCTCTTCGTCGAGTATCAGAAACGTTTCGGCGAACTGCAGGAGCTGGGACGAAAATTGCTGGAAGGATTGGCGGGAAGCAGCGGCTAGCAACGAGCGACTAGCTGCGAGCAATTAGCATTTAGCACTTGGTGATATCTCATAACGGCTAAATGCTAAATGCTAAATGCTAAATGCCAACTGCTAATCCCCGGGAGCGCCCCATGAAATTTGCATTGCTATTCGCGCTGCTCATGATGTCGACGGTTTCCACCTTTGCCGCCGATGGCAAACCTGTCACCTACAAGAGCGGTGACGAGACCGTCAATGCCATCCTCTACACGCCTCACGGCAAGGGCCCATTTCCCGCGCTGGTTGTCATCCACGAGTGGTGGGGACTGAACGACTGGGTGAAGGAACAGGCGTCGAAGCTGGCCGATCAGGGATACGTCGCGCTGGCGATCGACCTCTATCGCGGCAAGGTGGCAACCACGCCCGAACAGGCGCACGAGATCATGCGCGGCGTTCCCGAAGACCGCGCCAATCGCGACCTGCTGGCCGCCGCTGCTTACCTGCGCTCACTCAAGAACGTCAATCCTGCGAAGGTGGGTGATATCGGATGGTGTATGGGCGGAGGCTACGCCCTCGATCTTGCCATCGCCGATCCCCAGCTCAAGGCCGCTGTGATCAACTACGGGCACCTCGCTTCCGACCAGGCCACTCTGCAAAAGATCCATGCCGCCATACTCGGCATCTTTGGCGGCCAGGACCGGGGCATTCCCCCAGCGGACGTCAAGAAGTTCGAGGCTGATCTGAAAGCCCTGGGCAAGCCGGTCGAGATCAAAATATTTCCTGACGCCGGACACGCCTTCGAGAATCCAAACAACAAGCAAGGCTACCGGGCGGAGGACGCTAAGCAGGCCTGGGAACTTACGACCTCGTTCCTGGCAAAGTATCTGAAGTAGTCCGCAGAGAGCAGGTGAGAAAATGTTGCGCGTTCGGCTCGGCAGGAAAATGCTCTGGCTGCTGGTTGCTCTCATCGCCCTGCCTGCGCTCTGGATTCTCGAGGTCGAGGTCACCTACGAGCGCAACGTCCGCCACGGCATCCCCGCTGATTTCCTCGAGCACCGACAGCAGGAAGTCGTGTTGTGGCGAGTGTGATGTGATGGAAGTTGTCGGTTGTCAGTTTCGAGTTGTCAGTTTCAAGCTTCTGTAACTATCGTCCCGGATGTAACGGAAGGGGTGCCTGCAGTTGTACGCTGGCGGTCAGACATTCGTTTGGAAGGAAATCTAATGGGCACGTAGCTCGCGCTGCGTAGCAGCGGCTACGGTTTTAGCCCACCGCGCGAGCCAAACGGGATCACCAGGCCGCGTAGGGCGGGCTAATCTGCCCAATCTGCAAAATCTTCGGCCGTTCGGGCCGCAAACTCGAAACTGACAACCGACAACTGCTTTTCACACCCGTTCCAGCACCATCGCGATCCCCTGTCCTACCCCGATGCACATCGTGCAAAGCGCATAGCGTCCCTTGGTGCGCTCCAACTGCCGCGTCGCCGTTATCACCAGCCTTGCACCGCTCGCGCCCAGCGGATGTCCCAGCGCAATCGCCCCGCCGTTGGGATTCACCTGCGCTGCATCATCCTGGATCCATAGCTGCCGCAGCACGGCCAGCGCCTGCGCCGCAAACGCCTCGTTCAACTCGATCACATCCATGTCGTCGATGGTCAGCTTCGCCTGCGCCAGGACCTTGCCCGTCGCCGGCACCGGGCCCATGCCCATCACGCGCGGCGCCACTCCGGCGACTGCCGAGGCGATCACGCGTGCTTTCGGCGTCAGCCCGAACTTCTTCATCGCCTCTTCCGACGCGACAATCACCGCCGCTGCGCCGTCATTGATGCCCGATGCGTTACCCGCCGTGACTGTCCCATCGGCTTTGACATAGGGCTTCAGTTTCGCAAGTGCTTCGAGGCTGCTGTCCGGGCGCGGGTGCTCATCTTTATCGACCCTCACCGGCTCACCCTTACGTTGTGGGATATATACCGGCACAATCTCCTCCGCCAGCGCGCCATTTTTCATCGCCGCTGCCGCACGCTGCTGGCTGCGATAGGCAAATGCGTCCTGATCTTCGCGCGTGATGTGGTACTCCTCGGCGACGTTCTCTGCCGTCTCCGCCATGGAGTCCACGCCGTACAGCGCCTTCATCTTTGGGTTAATGAAGCGCCAGCCCAGCGTGGTGTCTTCAATCCTCAGGTCGCGCGAAAACGCCGCGGCCGCCTTCGCCATCACGAACGGCGAGCGCGACATGCTCTCGACTCCGCCGGCAATAATGAGCGAGTTCTCGCCCGTCTTGATCGCCCGCGCCGCGATGGCGATGGCATCCATGCTCGATCCGCAAAGCCGGTTCACCGTCGAGCCCGGAACCTCCTGCGGCAAGCCCGCCAGCAGCAGCGCCATACGCGCAACGTTGCGGTTGTCTTCCCCTGCCTGGTTGGCGCAGCCGAGAATCACGTCATCGACTGCCGCCGGATCGAGGCCGGGGTTGCGCTCCAGCAGAGCTTTGATAGGAATGGCTGCCAGGTCGTCGGCGCGCACCGGCGCAAGCACACCGCCATAGCGGCCGAAAGGAGTACGGATCGCGTCACAAATGAAGGCGTTGGACATGGGAGTAAGTGCTGCTGAGGCCTTGCGGCAGCTTAGAACCATCATAGCGGCAGGGCTTGGGTTCTTGCACTCCGCATGGCAGGGCCGCGCGACTGACAGTGCGCGGCGTCGTGCTAAGTTGTTATCAAATTATCAAATTAGTTTGCTAAAAAGCTAACAATTAATCAGCTGGTCGCGCTAATAAACCACTATTTATCAATGGCTTACAAGTCGAGACGGCCGACATTTCGGCCACCCTTCGGCACAAATTCGTTTGTGACGAAGCACTTTGGCGTCGTCCCGTCCTGCCATCTTGCTCCCTGGCTTGTTTTGGCGGGCGAGACCTGCGGAGGCCTCTCCTCGCCCTCGTCACCGGCTTGGGTGAGAGGGGTCACATCCCCAGGTAACCTCGTTCTGTTACCTATATAACTTCGGCTACAAGCGTTCAGCCCCATCCGTCTGCCCATGCTCTACAAGACGCTCAGCGCGGCGGTCTACGGCATCGATGCCAACCTCATTCAGGTCGAGGTCGATGTTGGCATAGTCAAGAGCGGCGAGGAGGGCAAGTTCTCCACCGTCGGCCTGCCCGACGCCGCGGTGCGCGAGAGCCGCGAGCGTGTGCGCTCCGCCTTGAAGAACAGCGGCTACGACATTCCGCCTACCATCACGACTATCAACCTCGCTCCCGCCGACATTCGCAAGGAAGGCTCCGGCTTCGACCTGCCGATGGCGCTCGGCATTCTCGGCGCCTACGGCGGCATCAACAACAAACCGCCCGAGGATGCGTTGTTCGTCGGCGAACTCTCACTGGACGGCGGCGTGCGCGGCATTCGCGGCGCTCTGCCCATTGCCGTCATGGCTCGCGCCCACAAGATTCGCAAGCTCATCGTGCCCGAGGTCAACGCGCGCGAAGCGGCCGTGGTCGACGGCGTTGAGGTCTATCCCGTACGCTCGCTGATGGAGGTCGTGCAGTTGCTGAACACCGGCAACGGCATCCAGCCGCTGAAGGTCGACACCCGCTCCCTGCTCGAGGTGGCGCAGCAGTTCGGCGTCGACTTCAAAGATGTTCGAGGGCAGCAGACCGCAAAGCGCGCCATCGAAGTCGCCGCTGCCGGGGGACACAACCTGCTCATGATCGGGCCGCCCGGCTCGGGCAAGACGATGCTGGCCAAGCGCATGGCGACTATCCTTCCCCCGCTGACCTTCGAAGAAGCCCTGGAGACCACCAAGATTCACAGCGTTGCCGGCGTACTCGATTCCTCCAGCGGCCTGGTGGGAACGCGGCCCTTCCGCTCGCCGCACCATACCATCTCCGATGCCGGGCTGATCGGCGGCGGTATGATTCCCCGCCCCGGCGAAGTCTCGCTGGCCCACAACGGCGTGCTCTTTCTCGACGAGTTGCCCGAGTTCCCTCGCAATGTGCTCGAAGTCATGCGCCAGCCGCTGGAAGACGGCACGGTCACCATCGCGCGCGCTGCCATGTCGCTCAGCTTCCCGTCACGCTTCATGCTGGTGGCGGCGATGAACCCCTGCCCCTGCGGCTACTTCAATGACCGCACCCGCGAATGCCGCTGCTCCGCGATGATGATCCAGCGTTATGTAGCGAAGATCTCCGGCCCGCTGCTCGACCGCATCGACATCCACATCGACGTCCCGGCGGTGAACTACCGCGAGCTGCGCAGCGGCTCAACCCCTGAGAGCTCGGCCGAGATCTCCCAGCGCGTGATCGCCGCGCGCGAGCGGCAGCTCAACCGTTTTGCTGCCGGCAAGGAGCGAATCTATGCCAACGCCCAGATGGGCTCGCGCGAAATCCGCAAGTACTGCGAGTTAGGCACCGATGCCGAACACCTGCTGGAGCGCGCCATGGTCAAGCAAGGCCTGAGCGCCCGCGCCCACGACCGTATCCTCAAAGTCGCACGCACCATTGCCGATCTGGTGGGTAGCGCCGAGATCGAGGCGGGCCATATCGCTGAGGCCATCCAGTACCGCACCCTCGACCGTACCTTCTGGGCCTGAAAGACTGTATGTGCTGGTGGCTACCGAAGAGAATTGTCGCCGGATGTTCCCGGTCAACAGTTATGACCCAATCACCAGATTTCGTGAATATCAGCGCCTTATCGAAGAGCAACCTATTGCTTTTAAGTGGGTTACGTTTTGTAGATACCTTTTGGCCGGTTTCGGCGTCTAAGGTTCAGGTTTTCTAGTTGGTTACCAGAGTGCGGCCCAACAGGCACGATTTTTCTTGACTAAGCGTGCAGTCCCGGCTAAGTTATCGCTTTTGAGTTAGCCGTTATCCTGTAGCTCCAGTCCAGGCGTCCTGCCCTAATCGGCCACACACTGAACGCCAATAACCGGTAATCAGGAAGGCAATATCTGAGCGCAAGCGCATCTTTGCGCTGCTCCCAGAGGAATACCAGAAGGTTAGGAAGCCTGTGCCGGACAGAGCCGGCAGGGCAACGGCTTTGCGGAAAACTGGAACCCTTCGCGGGGATCAGGCATCCAAGAACGTGACTCCTCTGAGCGCCTCGCGAGACGTTCTTACCGCCAAGTTTTACGCCAGGAGCTGCGATAAGCACTCTTACAAAGTCGGCAGGGCCCCCTGGTAATACCTTCATACGCAATTAGGAGAAGAACGAATGCGGTCCGATCTTGTATTTGACGCGGTTCATACGCTGCGCAACCGTTACATGCTTTGTCAGCTTGCTTCCAAGGCGACGCGGAAGTTCCATCGCCCCAACACTCGTATCCAGGATACGACCAACAACGTGCTTCACCGCATTGCCGATGCAGAGCGGCAAAACGTGATTGTAGAGCCGGAGACGGCTTCCGAGGCCCAGCGGCGCGCTGCATAAGCGCGTCGCGCTTCGGCGCGTCTTCCTCCGCCGATCCTCCACGGCCCGCCTTTCTGCTAGATCCCCCGTAGGTGACCATGACTATCTCTGAACTGAAAGAAAAGAACATCACCGAGCTTACCCGTATAGCTCGCTCCCTCGACCTGCCCGGCGCCAGCGGCCTGCGCAAGCAGGATCTCATCTTCAAAATCCTCCAAGCGCAAAGCGAGAAGGAAGGTCACATCTTCGCTGAAGGCGTGCTGGAGATCCTGCCTGACGGCTACGGATTCCTCCGCTCGCCCGATTACAACTATCTGCCCGGCCCCGACGACATTTACGTCTCGCCCTCGCAGATCCGCAAGTTCGACCTGAAAACCGGCGACACCATCAGCGGACAGGTACGTCCTCCGCATGAGGGCGAAAAGTACTTCGCGCTGGTGAAGATCGAGGCGGTCAACTTCGAATCGCCGGAAGAAGCCCGCAACAAGATCCTGTTCGACAACCTGACCCCGCTGTATCCCCAGGAGCGAATCAAGCTGGAGACGGTGAAGGAGAACATCAGCGCCCGCGTCATGGACCTGCTGACGCCCGTGGGCAAAGGCCAGCGCGGCCTCATCGTCGCGCCGCCGCGCACCGGCAAGACCATGCTCTTGCAGAGCCTGGCTAACTCCGTCACCACGAACCATCCGGAGATCGTGCTGATCGTGCTGCTCATCGACGAGCGCCCGGAAGAAGTCACCGACATGCAGCGCTCGGTGAAGGGCGAGGTCATCTCCTCGACCTTCGACGAACCCGCCGCCCGTCACGTACAGGTCGCCGAGATGGTGATCGAGAAGGCGAAACGTCTGGTCGAGCACAAGCGCGATGTGGTCATCCTGCTGGACTCGATTACCCGACTGGCGCGCGCCTACAACACCATCGTCCCGCCCTCGGGCAAGGTGCTCTCCGGCGGCGTCGACTCCAACGCCCTGCAGCGCCCGAAGCGCTTTTTTGGCGCGGCGCGCAACATTGAAGAAGGCGGCTCGCTGACCATCATCGCCACTGCGTTGATCGAAACCGGATCACGCATGGACGACGTGATCTTCGAGGAGTTCAAGGGCACCGGCAACATGGAAATCATTCTCGACCGTAAACTGGTCGACAAGCGCACCTTCCCCGCCATCGACATTCAGCGCTCGGGCACCCGTAAGGAAGAGCTGCTCATCCCCAAAGACGACCTGGCGCGCATCTGGGTGTTGCGCAAGGTGCTGAACCCGCTGTCCCCGGTCGAGGCCATGGAGTTGTTGATTGACCGCCTCGGCAAGACAGTCGGCAATTCCGAGTTCCTGGCCAAGATGAACGCGTTGTAAGAAGAAGAAGTTGTCAGATATCAGTTGTCAGTTGGGCGGAGTCTTAGGGTTAGTCGCTGCTCCTGGGTTTTCATCCTGACCGAGGTCGCATTACCCAACCGGCAACATTGATCCGAGGCGATAGGCGCGGAGGCCAATGCTTCCGCGCCTTTTCTGTTGCTTTGATCCGCCGTTGCACATCTCGTAACTCGATCATCACCGAAGGAGCAAGTAGGCTGGCGTAACCATCCGGCTTATAATCCGATTGCCGAAACCATGGGACTAACGCCTGGCGAAAAAGTTGGCCCGTACGAAGTCGTCTCGCAGCTCGGCGAGGGCGGTATGGGGGAAGTGTATCGGGCGAACGACAGCCGCCTGCACCGCGCCGTTGCCCTGAAGATGATCGGGCTCACGGGCTCCGATGGCGATCGGGTCCGCCGCTTCGAGCAGGAGGCGCGCAGCATCGCCGCGCTGAATCATCCCAACATAATCGCGATCTATGATGTCGGGACGCATGGCGGCGTGCCCTTCCTGGTAACCGAGTTGTTGGAAGGCGAGACGCTACGCGAGCGGCTGAATCGCGGGCCCATACCGGTGCGTAAGGCGATCGAGATTGCCACTCAGATCGCGCAGGCACTCTCGGCAGCGCACGAGCGCGGCATTGTTCATCGCGATCTGAAGCCGGAGAACATCTACCTCACCAAAGACGGCCACACCAAGCTTCTGGACTTCGGCCTCTCCAAAGAACAGCCAATGGGAGCTGCCCTGGGCACAGTCAGCGCCACCGTCACCGGGACGCAGACCACTCCCGGCACCGTGATGGGGACCGTGGGATACATGTCTCCGGAGCAGGTACGCGGGCTGCCCGCCGATCATCGCTCGGACATCTTCAGCTTTGGCACGGTACTGTACGAGATACTGTCGGGCAAGCGGGCGTTTACCGGTGGCTCCTCGGTCGAAACCATGCACGCCATCCTGAACAACGAACCGCCGGAGATCGACATGACAGTGGCGCGAATTCCTCCCGGGCTGGAGAGAATCGTTCGCCACTGCCTGGAGAAGAATCCGGCAGACCGCTTTCAGTCGGCCCGCGATCTTACGTTTGCCCTGGCCGCGCTTTCAGGATCAGAGACCTCTCTGGGCGTCCCTATGCAGGGTGCCGTGCCCGATCACAGGCTGCGGTACTGGATAATCGCGAGCGCCGTGGTGCTGCTGGCGCTGCTCGCCGGTCTCGCCTTTCTGTATTCCCCGGCTGCAACCAGGGCCGAGCGCATGGAGTTCGCGGTGCCAACTCAAGGTGAAGTGAGTCAGCAGGCTATTTCGGCCGACGGCACAATGCTCGCTTACGTGTCGCCGGGCGACAACGGGGAATATGCCATCTACGTCCAGCGAGTGGGGTCGCTGCAGGCGCTGAAGCTCACAGGAACCGAGGGAGCATCGTCTCCGTTTTTCTCTCCCGACAACCAATACATCGCATTCTTTGCCGCCGGCCGGTTGAAGAAAATACCGGTGGGCGGCGGAAGTCCTACCGTCCTGGCCAGCGTTCTCAGTCCGCGCGGAGGAAGCTGGGGGAACAAGAACGTGATTATCTATACCCCCGATGCCAGCGGGGTGCTGTGGCGGGTCGACGCCGACGGCTCAAACGCGCGTCCCTTGACCGACAAAATCTTCCAGTCTCCAGAAGACTCGCATCGCTGGCCAGTCTTCCTTCCGGATGGGAACCATTTTCTGTTTTGGGCAGGGAATTTCGATGAGCGCAAGAAGGACCCGCATACCGGCATCTATGTGAGCGATCTCGAGGGCAAGGAGAAGAAGCAGGTCATCGCCTGCCGTTCCAGCGTGGGATACGCTCACGAAAATCTCTTTTACGTTGACGACAAGGGCTCGCTGATCGCAGTGGGTTACAAGCCCGGAAGCAGCACGGTTAGCGGGAAGCCGCGAGTTATCGCGGAGCAGGTAGGAGTTAACGCCTCCACCTACTGGGCGGCGTTCAGTGTGGCCGAAAACACGACCCTGATCTACCACCTGGGAGTGGGGGCCCCACTTTCTCAGCTGACGTGGGTGGACCGCACGGGGAAGGAGCTGGGGAAAATAGGCGAGCCTGGAATTATCGCCAACCCCGCAATATCGCCCGACCAGACGCGGGTATCGTTCGACCTGGCTAACCGTCGGGAGAAAAATATCGACGTCTGGACCTACAACTTGCAGAATGCCACTTCGGCGCGCTTCACCTTTGACCCGTCGGAAGAAACCACCGGAGTGTGGTCGCGTGACGGAAAGACCATTGCGTTTCGGGGCATCGGCAGGCCGGAGGTGCTGCGGTTGAAAGCAGCGAGCGGGCTTCAAGCAGATAAAGGCGTGGCAATCCTTCCCGAGGATGGAAGTGACTTCATGCCCAATTCCTGGAGTCTCGACGATCGCTCACTTCTGACGACTGTGGAGTTTGAAAAGGGCGGCTCTTCCCTGATCCTGGTCTCGGTGCCGGATGGCAAGATGACAACGTTTCTGGAAGGCGGCGCCAAAAGAAACGGACAGATCTCACCCGACGGCAAGTGGGTGGCTTACGAGTCGAATGAAACCGGCGACTGGGAGGTCTTCATTACCACCTATCCCACTGCCGGCGGCAAGCTCCAGGTATCGCGCAGTGGAGGAAGGCAGCCACGCTGGCGTGGCGACGGTAAAGAGATCTACTATGTCGACCCACACGGGATGCTGGTGGCGGTTCCGGTTACCACCGAACCCGGCCTGTCGACGGGCGCACCACGAACTCTGTTTGCGACCAACTCCCGGCCCTACATTTCCTCAAGCGACTTGTTCACTTACGACGTTACCCGCGACGGCAAACGTTTTCTGGTTGACCGATATTTCCGGCCTGCGAATGTGCAGCTGCTGAACATTATTCTTAATGCGCTGGCGGCGCGGTAGAACTCTTTCCGAAGCGGGGCTGGTTATCCCACCCTGATCCGCAGCACGGCCTGTTGGTGTCGCATCAGGCGGCTGAAGAAGTCGCCAACGATTTTCATCACGCCATACTTCTGGCGCAGCAGGGCCTGCCCTTTCGCGGCTTGGTCGCCGTCACAGAGTCGCGCCTGGCCATCGACCCAGGCGCCGCGCAGTTTTCCCCGCATGTCGCAGGGCGCAACCCGCACATGGGCGTTGTTGCGAATGCGCTTAACTTTGCCGGCATCGACTTCGGAGTAGACGTAGAAAATATCCGGCGCGGCGGGCTCGGCCGCAAACCACACCGGCGTGCGCACCCCGGCTCCCGTCTTGCGAAAGCTTTCCAGGCTGAGGTACTTGGCAGAGGCGAACTGGGCGAGAGCGTCGGGCATGTGGGCTCATCGCTCAGCTTAGCTGACAGGACTACATAGCTCAAGCCGAGTGCCGGGGAGCGGCGGCCATCAGTTCGCTTATTCGCTTTTCGCCAGAGACATTCCAGGCTGCCCTCTGGCCAAAAGCCAAAAGCGAAGAGCCATGAGCGGCCGTACGCCATCTATAATTAGTAGTGTTAGCTGCTGGGCCGGACGGTCGCTGCCGGTCTGCGAACGACAGCTTCAGGCTGGGCTGCGCAGAGCGGGAGAGGAAAGTCCGAACTCCACAGAGCGGTGTGCCGGATAACGTCCGGGCAGCGGCGTTCAAGCGCCGTGGACGGAAAGTGCCACAGAGAATATACCGCCCCGCCTGTTGTGTTCACCTGCGGTTGCAGGGTGCCCCACACATTCGCGATTTTCGAATGTGTGGGAGTCCAATCGCGTTGTGAGCAGAACAGGCGGGGTAAGGGTGAAAAGGTGCGGTAAGAGCGCACCGCGCCCCGGGTAACCGGGGTGGCAGGGAAAACCCCACACGGAGCAAGACCAAATAGGGGAGGATCGTCCTTCGGGGCGGGCGTGCCGGCTCGGCGCGCCACAACTTCCGGGTAGGTCGCTGGAGCGGTACAGTAATGTGCCGCCTAGAGGAATGACCGTCTCCCGTCCGCAAGGGCGGGGACAGGATTCGGCTTACAGGCCCAGCAGCTAAAGAAATCCGCTATTGGCTTTTCGCTCTTGGCTGTAATCAACTAGGAACCAGATCGCGCCTCTGCTAGTTCGCGCAGATACTTTACCTTCTTCCGTACATACCCTGCATAAATAACGTTAAGCTTCCAGCAGAGCGGCCCCAGCAAGATTCCGCCACGAACGATCTGGCGGTAGAAAAATGTCCAGGCTGGCTTGAGGATTTCGGCCAGCCGGCTGACGCGCCACCAACCATAGCCAGTTTCAAAGTAGTGTTGCGCGCTGAGCCGGGCATAGCGGTCCATCGTCTCGGCAAATTGTTTTACATCGGTATAGGCATAGTGCAGCATGTCGTGCTGCAGTTGCTGAATCTTCCCATCTACCTTGATGGACTCGTGCACTACGCGCGGCTGGAAACGTCCCCTGCCTTTGCGGATCAATCTTAGCTGTGCATCAGGATAGAATCCGCCGCCGCGAATCGGCCGGTCCCCGATATACAGCACCCGCGGAATCCTGAATCCGGCAACATCGTCAGGAACACCCCGTCGCATCAGCTCGCGAATCTCCGTTACAAGCTCCGGAGTCAGGACCTCATCCGCATCAAGGCTCAGGATCCATTCGCCCGTCGCCAGGTCGATGGCCTTGTTCTTCTGTTCGGCATAACCCAGCCAGTTCTGATGGAAGAAGCGCACGGCGAAGCTGCGGGCAATCTCCGGAGTGCGGTCGCGCGAGCCGCTGTCGAGGAAGACGATTTCGTCGGCAATCTCGTTGACCGCGGCCAGGACATTGGCGATGGTCCGCTCTTCATCCCGCGCGACGATGGTCACGGAAAGAGGAGGCCCACCGGTCTTGGTTCTTGTCGATGTAGATAAAACCACGTTGGTGCTCGCGGCCGGAGGCTGCATGATCAGGTTGTGCGGCCGACCAGACTCTTCATGAACGAGCTGATCTCGTGCCGGAACCGCTCCTTGCGGCGGTAGCTGTCGCTCTTTACCCAGTTCATCTGCAGGCTCAGGCGGCGGCCTTCATAGGGCCGGAAGCCATGCCATGAGCGGTCGCACCGTTTGAAGATGACGAGGCTGCCGATGGTCGGCGGAACTTCGGCAAGATAGTCATCGACATTCTTCGAGCGCAGCAAGCGCAGCCGGCCACCGCTCAGGTTCCACTCGGGATTGAGGTACAGCAGCACGGTGATGAGCTTGTCTTTAGAGTCGGTATGAAGCTGCCCGTCGGCTTGATCCGACCAGCCGCGCACGGTGATCATGGTGGGGTAGGGGCTGAGATCGAGGCCAAACTTCTCCGCCACCACCGAGGCAAACTCCGGTCCGAGCAGTTCGTCCGTCAGTTGCTTAAATGACGAACCATAGCTCAGCCGCGACAGCGGGAAGCTGCCCTTCTTGTCGATCTGCGGAAAATCCGCCACGATACCCAGCTTGCAGTCATCGTCGAGAACATCATCGACCAGCAAGTACTCGAAGGGCTCGCGATGTACTTCCGCCGCGGCGAGTTTGGCGAGGTCCAGCATATGCGCCTCCCGGTTATTGTAGCGAGACCAGCCTATCAACAGGAACCGTATTGGGCAGCTTGTGGGCAAAAGGAATCCCCGCCTCCTGCAATCCTTCCACCACCGCCCGGAAGACTTCATCGGGCATAATGCGCTTCATGCACTCCGTGGTGCCGAGCGGGCAAATGCGCTTGTGGCAAGGCTGGCAGGGCAACTCGCCCTCGGTCGAAAACAGTTTGATGTGCGGGCTGCCGATGGGCGGCGTGCGGCGATAGCCGGTCGGTCCGTAGATCCCAATAAGCACCGGCACGCGCATGGCTCCTGCGACATGCAAAGGAGCGCTGTCGGACCCGACCGCCGCGTGCACCCTTTCGTACAACGCATACATCTCGGGAATCGGAAGCTTGCCGAATAGGTTGCAGACCCTGCCCTCAAGCTGAGCGGGCGAGAAGCTGCGCAGAATGCGCTCGCCCACCACGGCATCGGCGGCCGAGCCCTGCACGACCAGGCTGAGATCGGTTTCGTTCAGCAGACGCTCGAGCAACGCCGTCCAATGTTCCTCCGGCCACTGCTTGCTCACCCACTGGGTTGCCGGAGCCACGGCGACGATAGGAGCATCCGTCGCGAAGGCTCCGTGCAATAGTTCAGAAACATGTTGACGAACAGAATCGCTGATGGCCGGCGCCTCAATGGTGTGGCGCACATTGCCGGCGCCGATGCTCTGCGCCAGCCTGGCCATGTGTTCCAGGTGCGGCACTGCAGGATCGAAATATTCGTCACGCTCCAGATAGCGTTCGGTATAAAACAGGCTGCTGAATTCGCGTCCATGGCGATACCCGATGCGCCGCTTGATGCCCGCCAGATACGGCAACAGCGCCGTCTTGAACAGGCCCTGGGCGTCGATGGCCACGTCGTAGTGGACCGCCCGGACCTCGTTGACGAAGGCCCCGAATTCGCCCCGCAGGTATTCCCATTTGGCCGGATTGGTCAGCGAGCGCGACCAGCTCCGGCGCGAACAGCGATGGATGTAGTCGAGCGCAGGGTGGCCTTCGATGGCGGGCGCAAGCTCGGTGTCGATGGCCCAGCCGATCTTGGCGTCGGGAAAGCCCTCGCGCAGCATGCTGAGAATAGGCAGCGTCTGGATGACGTCGCCCAGCGCGCTGAAGCGCACCAGCAATATGCTATTCGGCTTTGTGGTTTGCAGGTCCGTTACGCCATCCTGAGGGACAATCGTCTCCCCTTAGGATGATAGCTCGAATTGAGCATGAGTCCTACCTTGTCCACGGCAGGCGCGGACCAGGCTTGGACCATTTTGGCGGCCCGAGCGGCATGGCTGCGGCCGCGCTTTTCAGGAGCGATTCGCAAGAGTGCTTCTGACAACCCTACGCTGTCTTTCCTCGAAACATTCGGTAGATCACCAATAGCAGAATGGCGCCGACGAACGAAGCGATCCAGCCGGCGGTCTCCCCTTGCTGGTAATGGCCGACGGCCTGCAAGATCCAGGTGGCGATCAGCGCTCCTGCCATTCCCAGCAGCATCGTGATCCAGAAGCCGCCGGGGTCCTTGCCCGGCATTACGAGTTTGGCCAGAGCGCCGATGATCAGGCCGAAGATAGCGAACTTGAACAACCCCCAGAGACCCATTGCGACCAGGTAGTGCGGCATGTGTCCTCCTCGACGTTCGGATTGAAAGAACGCTGCGCGCGCATGAGCGCGAAAATTCCGAGGTAATTTTCGGGAGATCAGTGTACCTTTCAGCGGCGGGGAAAAGAAGTCTCCAGGCAGGTGCTGCCCAGGCCAGTCATTTCCGGGGCTTCACGCAAACCTCAGCCTCGCGCGACTTCCTGATAGACCTTCAGCATGCGGCCGACGCTGTCCTCCCAGGAGAACTTCATGGCCTGCTCCACGCCCCGGCACTTCAGCTTCTCGCGCAGGTTCTGGTCGAGCAGCACGCGATAGAGCGCGCGCTGGATGTCGAAGACGTTCTCCGGGTTGACCATCACTGCGGCGTTGCCGACCACCTCCGGGATCGCCGATGTGTTGCTGGTGACCACCGGCGTGCCGTGCGCCATCGCCTCCAGCGGCGGCAGTCCGAAGCCCTCGTACAGCGACGGAAAGACGAAGATCTTCGCCTGGTCGTAAAAGATGCGCAGCGTCTCAATGGGTATGAATCCCAGGAACCGCACGTCGTTCTGGAGGTGCAGCCGGATGACGGTGCGCCGCAGGTCGGGATGGCGCGAGACCTCGTCGCCGATGATGATGAGCCGCAGGTCTTCAAAGCGGCCTTCTTCGACGAGCTGGTTCTTCAGCAGCGAAAACGCCTCGATGATGCGTACTACATTCTTATGCGGACTGATGCGCCCGGCATAGAGAAGGAAGGGATAGTTCACCTGATAGCGCTCGGCGATGAGCTGCCGGTCGGCCTCGCTGGCGTGCCCCTGCCGGAAGCGATCGTCGGGCGCGTTGTAGATGACCTCGATCTTGTCGGCCGGGACGTTGAAGTAGCTCTCGGTATCTTTCTTGGAGAAGTGGCTGACAGCTAAAATGCGGGCAGCACGGTGCAACACGCGTTTCGTAAGCACGAAGTGCGCGGTGCGCTTCAGCGACGAGTTGCTGCTTGCCTTGTACATATGGTCGAGCAGGTCGTGCACGGTCACCACATAGGGGCACGGGATGCCCTGCGGCTTCCAGAACAGGTGAGGAACGTGCAGCAGGTCGCAACCATTGTTCTTCAGAATGCGGTGCAGCTCCAGATAGCTGGCCAGGGAGAACTCGTTGGGATGAGTGGGGATGGTCTGGAAATTCGGCGGCAGGTCCTCGATGCCGCTCAGCTTGCCGGGAATGCCCAGCAGGAAATACTCGTTGTGATGGTCGAGTCGAGCCAGGGTGCGAATGGCGTTGCGCGTGTAGGTGCCGACGCCAAACTCGCTGATCCGCCGGATGTCGATCGCGATACGCACAGCTCAGTGTAAACCGGGCGTTGTCCGGCGCTCAGCCTTTGCCGCGAAACACGTAGACAAGCTCGATGATCAGAATGATGACCACCATCAGCTCCAGCACAAAGCTACGGCTCTGCTGGAACTCGTCGATCAGGAAGCGGTAGAGGTTCCCGGCGGTCGTCAGCTTTTCGTTGACCAGGTTCTTGTACTCGGGTACGCCGACCTTGTTGGCCGCCAGCCGGTAGAGCCGCGCGGTGAACATGTCGCTGACAAACTTGATGGCAGTATCGGCGCGCTCCACCAGCTCCGTGACTTCAACGGTCACGCTGTTCAAGCGCGAGGCCTCGCGTCCCATGCGCCAGCGCGCCACGAAGTTTCCGCGCCGCTTCAGCGATCCGTACACCGAGGCGAGTTCGTGGTCCAGCAGCTCGTCGTAGTGGCGGAACTCCAGCAACTGCGAGTTGGCGTACTCCAGAATCTGGAGCGACGCCTCGGCGCCAACAGCGGTGTCGTAGATCAGCGCGGCGTTCCAGCCGACCACCACCAGGTCGTTGGGATAGTACGATAGGCTGGCCTGCAAGGCATCGGCGCGCTCGCTGCGCGCCAGCTCGCTGTTCTCGCCGCGCAGAATGCGAGCAATTTCGTCTCCGTGCTGGGCGACCAGGTCGAGGCCGTTGGGATTGCCTCTCGACTTCGCTAAGCACGAAGACGTAGTAGTCTTCGCTGATCCACTCGCGGTAGGGCTTGGTAATGGCCGACGCGACGCGCTCCAGGCGCTCGCGCGCCACCTGCTGCGCCTGTCGCTCCAGCTCGGCGCTGGGAACGAAGCGCGCGGCCAGCGTCACCAGCGATTCCCAATCGCCTTCGAAGGGCAGCTCAAAGACCACACTCACCACGCCGTAGTCGTAATACTTGATCTGCGTGTGCAGCGTCTCGCCGGAAGCCAGCGCGATGGGCGCGGCGCTCTCGATGACGGGAGGCTTCTCGAAGCGCACGTATTCGGGCGTGGCGTGCTTGAAGCTGCGCACGGCGCGGCGCGCTCCCAGCATGGCGCGCAGCTCCTCCAGGCGAATCTCTTCGCATACATCGTGCAGCAGCATCGCGCGGAGGGAGCCTTTGAGCATGGGAGCCTTGTCGAGTTGATTGTACGAGGGAGCGTGGCTCAGGAGTCGGCGGCGCGGACACGAAGGAGGGCTTCGAGGTTCTGGCGGAAAGTGACTGTGTTGGGATGATCGTGGCCGAGCGATTTCTCGATGATGTCGATTGGTGGCCTTCAGCAACCGGGCGAGATTGTTAAGGTCGCAGGCTACGACGGGATGCTCAGGCCCATAAGCAGGTCCCTCGGCGACTAAAGTCGCCTCGGGATGACAAAAAATAGAGGTAGCTTAGCGGCACGACTGAAAGTCGTGCCCTGACGCGACTCCTTCCTAAGGGAAGCTTCAGGAGCACAAAGTCGTGCCCTGAGCGGCTCATTCCCCCAAGCGAGTTTTTCCGCAGCGTGTAAAGTCAGACCCTGATACGAAAAATCTCACAATGGAGTTAAAGCCGCTCCTAGTCTCGTCGCAGGGGGGATCGTGTTCAAGATCACCCCTCCGAATCATCTTGTAAGGTCGCGGAGGACGCGGCGCTGGAGCGCCGCCTACCCGAGCTCGATTTCCTTTACGCGTTCACCTTCAGCCTATCGGCGTACTTTTTGCGGATCTTCTGCGCTTTGGGAGCGACCACGAACATGCAATAGGGCTGGGTAGGATTGTTCTCCAGATAATTCTGGTGATAGTCCTCGGCCACGTAAAAGGTTGAAGCGGGTTCGATGGTAGTCACGATCGGGTCGGCGTAGACCTTCTCGCGCGTGAGGTCGGCGAGGACCTTCTCTGCTACCAGCTTCTGGTGCTCACTGGTATAGAAGATGACGGAGCGGTACTGCTCGCCCACGTCATTGCCCTGGCGGTTCAAGGTCGTGGGGTCGTGCATGGTGAAGAAGATTTCCAGCAGATCATGCAAGCTGAGCTTGTTCGGATCGAAGGTTATCTCGGCCACTTCCGCGTGTCCGGTGTTGCCGCCGCACACCTGCTGATAGGTAGGGTTGGCGACGTGTCCGCCCATGTAGCCGGAGCGCACCGACTCCACACCTTCAATCTGCTTGAGTGCGGCCTCGACGCACCAGAAGCATCCGCCGCCAAGATAGGTCGTCTCGCTTGTCATGCCCATATGGATGTCACCCCACGCAGATTGTATTCAGCGGGGGCGGAGCATAAGCGATAATTAGCCAGAATCATGGTGAAAGATCGATAGCATGGGCCGTTGGCGGGTCGGGCGTTGGGCGGTGGCTGTCCTGCTGCTCGGATCGGCGCTGGCTGCACCCGCGCAGAATCCGCTCACCCAGCTCATGATGGGCAAGCCGAAGCCCACGCAGAATGCGCCCGCGAATCCCACGCCCGCGCCCGCACCGGCTGCCGCTCCACCAACTTCGCAAGAGGCTGCCGCGCCACAACCCATTCCGCTGCCGGAGGTCGCCACGCAGTCGGAGCAGTTGTCGCAGACGATCAGCGACATCTCCGGGTCGCTGCCCAGCCTGGATGACCTGAAGCACGTCGATGCGGCGATCGCCGACCACGGCCGTACCCTGGAGACCAAGCGCAAGGAAATCGAAGCCGTGCTGGCCGGCACTCCCACGTCCATCGAGTTGCGCGAGCAGGAAAACTACTGGCGCGGATTTCAGGGCTTCAGCACCGGATGGCGCAAGCAGTTGCTGACATGGGCCAATGCGTCGCAGGGAGCGGTGGACCAACTCAACCGGCTTGAGCCGCAATGGTCGGCAACCCTCGACGCCTACAAGGACCAGGAAGAACTTGCGCCGTTGCTGGAGCTGATCCGCACCAACCTCGCCTCCATCCGGAAGCTTCGCACGCAGGCGATCAACGAGTTGCAGCTTCTGGTGAAGATGCAGATCGCGGTCGGCGCGCAGGACCAGACAGCGTCGGCGATCCTGACGCGGCTGGGCAATGCCCAGCAGCTGTTTACCGAGAACCTGCTGCGGCGCGACAGTCTGCCGTTCTGGGAGTTAGGTGCTCGCCGGCAGAGCGGCGAAAATCCCAGCCTCTACACCACTGCCGCGAGCCGCTGGATCACCATCGGGGCCTTTCTCCGCGAGCAAAGCGGGGTGGTCGTTTTTCTGTTGATTCTGGGCGCCTGCTCGCTGCTGTGCGCCTACCGCATCGATCTCGCGACGCGGAATGCTCAGCCCGCCGACCCCACGCAAGCCGAGGCCCTGCTGCTGGTCCGGCGCTGGATGGCCCTGGGCGTGCTGGCTCCGCTGCTGATCGGATATGTGTTGGCGCCCTCGGCGCCATTGTCGCTGATCGGGCTGATTGTCCTGTTCTCCTTCTTTCCCATCCTGCGGCTGCTGGCCCCGTTGCTACGGCAGCGCTACCGCATCATGCTGTATTGCCTGGCCGGCTACTATGCGTTCAACGTCATCGTCAGTTGGACTCCGCTGTCGCCAGTGGTCAAGCGTGAAGTCAGTTTCATCGGCACCCTGGTCTTGTTTCTGGCTTTCGGCTATTACTTGAGACCGTCGCGGCAGCGTCCTGCGGAGGCTGGCGAAGTCCGGCACACCGTGTTGCTGTTCGGCGCGCGGCTGGCCACTGCGGTGCTGGGCCTCTCCCTCACCGCCAATCTTCTGGGCTATGTGCGGCTGGCGCAGTACCTGGGCTTGGCCTGCATTTTCAGCGGCTTCATCGGCGTCAATCTGTACACCGGGACGCGGGTCTATATCACCCTGCTGAAGGCGGGACTAAGCCTGCCGCAGGCTGAGCGCTTGTCGCTGGCCAGATTGCATCGCCAGGAGCTGCTGCGCTGGGTGCCGCGGATCCTTATCTGGACGGCGGTCGCGGTCTGGCTTTCGGCTACGCTCGATCTGCTGCGCATTCGTGACGAGGTTACTGGGGCGTTGCAGGCAGTGCAGAACTTCCGCATCGCCGGAAGCGCCAGCGGAGTCACCCTGGGCGGCGTACTGGGTTTCTTTCTGATGCTGGCGCTGGGCTACATGATCGCCAGCAGCATTCGCTTCCTGTTGCGCGAGGAGGTATTCAGCCGCTTTCACCTGAAGCGCGACGTGCCGGACCTGATCGCTTCGACGGTCTTTTACATGCTGCTGTTGCTGGTGTTTTTTACCGCAGTCAATGCCGGCGGCATCGAGCTGAACAAGTTTACCCTGCTGACCGGAGCGCTCGGCGTGGGTTTCGGCTTTGGCATGCAGAACATCATCAACAACTTCGTCTCGGGGCTGATCCTGCAGTATGAGCGGCCGATCCACGTCAACGACGTGCTGGAGGTCGAAGGTTACACCGGCAGGGTGACGCGGATCGGGGTGCGGTCGAGCACGCTGCAGACCTTCCAGGGGGCAGAAGTGATCATCCCCAACGCCAACTTCATCTCCGGCAAGGTGGTGAACTGGACGCTGACCGAATCGCGACGCCGGGCTGAGCTGGCGGTCGGCGTCGCCTACGGCACCGATCCCAAGGTGGTGTTGCAGATCCTGCTGGACGTGGCGAACAAGCATGAAAGCGTCCTGACCGATCCCTCGCCGATGGCATATTTCATGGGCTTCGGCGATAGCTCGCTCAACTTCGAGCTGCACTTCTGGGTGATGCAGGACAGCAACTGGTATCGCGTGCGCAGCGAAATCGCGATGGTGGTGATGAAGTGCCTCGATGATGCGGGTATCGAAATTCCCTTCCCGCAACGCGACCTGCATCTGCGAACCGTGCCGGGCGAGGCCAGCCTTCTACAAGACCCCAGTAGCGCGCCGCTCTCCGGCACCAACGGCAACGATGATTTTGCAGCCGAAGCGCGAAGCGACAAGGCCGTTGCCAAGGATGGAGACTGATTGCCTTGCCAGGGGCGAACCCGCGGGGGGCTAGTCGCCGGCGAGATGTTTGTATTGTGCTGGAGTGAGCGGCACCACGGAAAGCCGGCCCTGGCGCACCAGCGGAGAATCAGCAAAAAGCTTGTTGGCCTTGATCTCGGCTAGCGAGACAGGCTTGGCCAGCGCTTTGCCGGCTTTGATCTTCACCTGCGGCTTGGCCGGATCGGGGAGCTCCACCGACACCACTGACGCTGTGCCCACGGCTGACTTGTGGCTGCCCGTCTCGTAGATAATGAGGCGGTCGCCGGACTTCATCCCGCGCAGATGCTTGAGCGCCACGGGGTTCGAGACGCCATCCCACACTGTGGTAGCTTCCTTCTGCAGGTCGGCAAAGGAGTATTCCGTCGGCTCGGTCTTTAATAGATAGTCTGCCATCTTCAATTCCAATTATCGCGGCTGCGGAGTGCCCGGCAGGTTTCCGCCGACGACCTTGTAATTCGAATCGGCCACGTTACCGTTGGGATGCATGGTGCAGTGGTAATTGATGTTGCCCCACGAGTTTCTTGCTTGCACGCGGGCGCTGCCATCGACCATCACGAACGATCCGGCCTTGTTCTGGCTGGGCTTGCCGTTGAAATTCACGCTGCCCCCGTAACGCGAGGAGATCTGGTTGCGGATGTTGCGCTGGCAATTGGAAACGACATTGTTGCTCCAGTTGCCGCCATTGTTCCAGCCATGGTTGTCCCAGCCGGGACCGTTCCACGTGCCGGAGCCGCCGTTCCACAGGATGTCGCCGGTGTAACCTTGCATGCCGCCACGGTTGTCCTCGATGCGCACCACTGCAATGCCATTGTTGGAGTTGGGATCACGCACCAGCGTCTGGCGACCGCGTCCGTCGATGCCTTTGAAGCGGAAGTTGTTGGGCCGCATGGGCAGCGGCTGATTGCACTTCAAGCGTACCCAGGTCGCCGGTCCGCCGCTGATGGGACGCACGCGTCCCTGGTTGCCGCGAATCTCCACCTCAGCCACGCCGCCGGTGCGGATCTCGAAGGTGCACTTGCCACCTCCGCCTCCACCGGTGACGTTGGCCTGAATGGTTCCCTGGGCCAGCAGCCAGGTGGGTGATAAGGCCAGGGCGCTAAGAACAAACCAGCAAAGTCTGCTTACTTTCATCATGAGATTCCGGGCACGAGATTGGCACTGAGATTTCGGGCAACCACTATAACAACAGCCCCTTGGAGCGTCCAAGCGATTTCCATGGCGGCCCCGGCTAGGGCACGATTCGCGCTTTGACCACGATCGCTCCCACGCACCACAGCAATGCATCCTCCACATGGCTGCGGAGGGAGGAGTTCACGAAGATATCTTTCAACTGCTTGCCTTCGGTCAGGCGGGCGGCCAGCTCGGTCAGGAGTGCCTGGTAACGCTCGGGCATGTTCAGGTGAGTGGCACGGACCAGGTCGTCGAGGATCAGCAGACAATCGAGCAGCGTCCCGTGCACGTCGGAGCCCTGGGAGTTGACGAGGTAGAGCGACTCGGCCACATCGCAGACGGACTCCACCTCTCTTGGCGGTGCTCCCAGGTGAGACATGGAGGCGTCGAGCCGAAGCGCGGCTGCCGCTTGATCCGGAGTGCGGAAAAACAGAATGCTGCCATCGGCGGTCAGCGGTCGTTCGTTCTCGCCCCCCACCGCGAGCAGGGTGTAAAACTGAGGGCCTTCATGATACGGCGTCGCGCGAAAGGCGATCAGCATCAGCTCTTCGTGGCCCTGCGGCTTGTGGGCGCCCAAAACCGGCAAGTCTGACATAACGGGTAGATGGTACACGGTCGGGGCAGGGCCCGGGTACCGCCTGTGACGGGCTTCAGTTCTCGCGACGGGGTCACCAGGCGAGATCAAGGCGTATTGGTTGATTACTTGCTAGCTAGTGGGACTCTGTGGAGAAGGTGCAGTCCACCACGTGTAATCGTTGACGCCATCTGCAAAAGCAAAGCCTTCGCCGCAGCGGAGGCCTGCACGACAGTCCTAAATGCGGACCTCGATATCTGGCCGTATTCTCGGGTTGGAAATCAAACTCTTCTCGATTCTGCCCAAGGCAGTGCCATCAACCCGGAAGCGCTCGGGAGTGCTGATCATCTTTGCTTTTGGGGGTTCGCTTCCTTCTTCAACCAGGGCAATCATGCCAATTCGCCCCAAGCCGTCAGGCGAATACAAGTGCGGGCCAATTTCTCCCAGGACCAAATCCAGTGCCGCTTCGGGAACTGCAAAATATTTGTAGTGGACGGGAAGAGACATCAGGTGCTTTCGGATCGCGGCTACATCTCTTCTGAACCTCCTTAGCCAGTTTTCCTTAATTCGATTCAGGTCTGCTGGAGACGGATTTCTTGACCCGATACCGGATAGATGTTCACCCATCATGATCTCAACTCCGTGGAGATCGCCCGACCCCGCGCGGTCTACGGCCAGCACGTCAATTCTTGTGCGTGCAAACCCGGCCTCAAGATAGATGTTCGGCACCGATAAAGTTCGGGCTAGCAGTGTTGCGATGGCGTTTGCCGCCCTTCCCTCTCTCTGACGAGGCGTCAGCTTCGTGCTGTATTTTTCTACGCTAACCACCATGGCCGTTTTCCTTTACTGCCTTCCAAAAACATACTTGTGGGCCCACGACTCAAACCGCTCCGCCGCTGTGCATAACCGAGTGGCCAATTGAGCTTCGACTGATCTGTCTCCATAGGAGATGCCAGTTTTCGCGTGGAGAAGTGCCCGCAGTTGCTCGATACCGTTCGTCTCTATTCGCGCCTTCCGACAGGCGCTGACAGTTGGTTGCAAAGCTCGCCGATGATCCTCGAACTTTGACCTCATGCCGGTGAGTTTGATCTGGACAGCATCGTTGTACGCAATAGCGCTATGCACGGCCAGAAGGGCAGCCGCCGAGTAGTATGGCGGATCATTACTCTGACACAGTCTCATAGCCTTTCCAAGCTGCAAACCGCGTTCTTCATAAACAGCCAGTTGCGCGTCGTCCATGGGCCTCTGCGGATATTTTATCGGACGCACACAGCGAAGCCTCCGCCGCAGCGGAGGCTTGCATGCAACCCGAAGTTACTTACTTCTTGGCCGCTTCCGCCTTGGCCGCTTCAGCTTTGGCGGCGTCGCTCTTGGCGTACTTACGGCGGAAGCGCTCAACTCGGCCCGCGGTGTCCATAAGCTTCTGCTTTCCGGTGAAGAACGGGTGGCATGCCGAGCAGATTTCCACGCTGATATCGCTCTTGTGGGTCGAGCGGGTCATAAAGGTGTTGCCGCATGCACAATGCACACGAACTTCGTTGTAGGCCGGATGAGTGGCTGCTTTCATGGTGCTCCTAACTGGCTGGTTGCAATCTTCGATTGTAGCGGAATCGGCACAATCGCGGCAACGAACCGGGTGCGAGAACTTGCTGCCTCTGCGAAACGGTTGGATTCAGCAGGGTGGAAAACGATTCAACGGTGTCCGTGATGAGCCACGAGCCTTCCTGCATCTGGGACTTTCTTTCCCCATCAGACATCGCGAACCCCACTAGGCACAATTCCAACTATATCGGGGCGCTCGCGCCCATTAAGGCGTACGCCAATCGTTTGGGGAGCTTTATGGGAGGACCCACAGACATGGCAAGCAAACAACTTGACGGAATTAAGGTCGCTATTCTGGCAACCGACGGCGTCGAGCAAGTCGAACTGCTGAAACCGCGCTCGGCACTGAAAGAGGCTGGCGCGGAAACCAAGGTCGTCTCGCCCAAGCAGGGCAAGATCAAGGGATGGAATCACACCGACTGGGGCGAGTCCATTCGCGGTCGATCTGGATCTGAACCACGCCAATCCGGAGGACTTCGACGCCCTGCTGTTGCCCGGCGGCGTTATGAATCCCGATCACATGCGCATGGAGCCAAAGGCGGTTCAGTTCGTGAAGGCATTCTTTGACGCGGGCAAGCCGGTGGCGGCGATCTGTCACGCTCCCTGGATGATCGCCGAGGCCGGCCACGCGTCAGGGATGCGGATGACGTCCTGGCCATCGCTACGGACAGACCTGCAAAATGCCGGCGCCGAGTGGATCGACGACGGTATGGTTCGGGACGACAATCTCGTGACCAGCCGCAAGCCGGATGACATCCCGGCATTCAATCGCGGCATGATCGAGCTGTTTCACGAGAAAGGCGGGATCGCGCCGCGCGGCATAGCGCGCGGCGCTACACGCTCAACCGGACATTCGAAGGCTTCACGCGGCTTGCATTATCCCGCGTGGGGTCTTTGCTTGAACAGGCTGCGTACGCCGCAAGCTGGAGCGGCTGAGAAACACTGTCAGCAGCCCGAGCGCGAGCCTTATCTAAGTTTCATCGATGGCCTGCAAGTTTTCCAAGGTTTGCCATAGACGATTGCAATGGGATGGGCCAGTTTTCGAAAATTGAAAAGTACGGATGCGATGGCGCGCAAACGTTTGAAAATGCTGTGGAATGCCAACCGGCTGCGGGCGGCCTCCCGGCTTCGAGGCCGTTTCGTGCCACATCTCCCGGCTCTCAAACGTCAGAAAACAAAAGGGTATCCCTTGCCTTTTGAGAAGCTGATTTTCGGGAAAATGAAAGGGGGTTGCGCTCCCACTCTCCGGCCTGTTATAACTACTCCTGTCAGCAAGAGGCCTTGGTGTCGTCTGCGGACGCGGGAAGGATTTCTGAGTCCTGCGGAAGAAGATGGACATCAAATGTTTAGTGGCCTGAATAGGCTGCCCCGGCCACGGGGCTGGAAGCCGAGAACAATGCTTCTCGGCAGGTTAGCGGGAATCGCGGAACCTCCAGAACAAGATCTTTAACCAACTCAAACGCTCCGGTGCCTTGCGCCCTGAAAACGCTATTTAAGCACCGTGAGCGACATGCTGCGTGCGCTCCGCTGAAAATCAGCGTGGTAGCTGCCTTCCTCTTACCGGTATCTGTCCTGATAAGAATCAGGGTTGCGGATTGACAAGAGGGAAATTCGCGTGGTATGTTTGAAAGGTTTCGAGGACAGACGGCTGCGGACTCGT
>CAWFIB010000020.1:110000-115212 GCA_963815775.1 uncultured Acidobacteriaceae bacterium
GGCGGATGATTTTTGACAACTGAATAGCATTGGGTAAATAACTACAAGGCGAGAGTATGAAAGAGTAATTTTTATGAGTGCCTTAGACTCTGCTGGGGTCTCCGCGGCCGCAATACCGCATTCTGGAGGCGAGGAGCAGAGCATAAAGCATCATGAAATTTCTCGGCGCGAAGCCGTTCTAGAAACGGCAATGCTCTGAGTAAATTTTGTGGTCAAGCTACTAAGGGCGCATGGTGGATGCCTTGGCAGAAGCAGGCGATGAAGGACGTGGCAAGCTGCGATAAGCTTCGGGGAGCCGCAAGCAGGCATTGATCCGGGGATGTCCGAATGGGGAAACCCTGTACGGCAAAACCGTACAACGGCGTGATGAATACATAGTCACGCACGAGCGAACCCAGGGAAGTGAACCATCTCAGTACCTGGAGGAAAAGAAAACAATAGTGATTCCGAGAGTAGTGGCGAGCGAAATCGGAACAGCCCAAACCTGTCTCACCTTCGGGTGGCACAGGGGTTGTAGGGCCCGCAATAGTAGAGTTACCAATCCAGTCGTTAGTCGAAGCTCCCTGGAAAGGGAAGCCATAGAGTGTGATAGCCACGTAGGCGAAAACGATTGGACTCGAAGCGGGTACCTGAGTACCGCGGGGCACGTGAAACCCTGTGGGAATCTGCGGAGACCATTCCGTAAGGCTAAATACTAGCTTCTGACCGATAGTGAACCAGTACCGTGAGGGAAAGGTGAAAAGAACCCCGGCGAGGGGAGTGAAATAGTACCTGAAACCGTGTGCCTACAAGCAGTGGGAGGGCTATGCCGCAAGGAATGCCTGACCGCGTGCCTATTGCATAATGAGCCGGCTAGTTATTCTTGTCAGCAAGGTTAAGCGTAAGCGAGCCGTAGCGAAAGCGAGTCCTAACTGGGCGTTCAGTTGGCAGGAATAGACGTGAAGCGGGATGATCTACCCTTGGCCAGGTTGAAAGTGGGGTAACACCCACTGGAGGACCGAACCGGTGTTTGTTGAAAAAAGCTCGGATGAGCTGAGGGTAGGGGTGAAAGGCTAATCAAATTCCGTGATAGCTCGTTCTCTCCGAAATAGCTTTAGGGCTAGCCTCGTATGATTTGCAGCGGTGGTAGAGATCTGAATGGACTAGGGGGCTTTCCAGCTTACTGAATCCAACCAAACTTCGAATGCCGTGGACAACTAGTACGGGAGTCAGACAGCGGGGGCTAAGCTTCGTTGTCGAGAGGGAAACAGCCCAGATCGCCTGCTAAGGTCCCCAAGTTTCAGCTAAGTGGGAAAGGATGTCGGAACGCCCAGACAGCCAGGAGGTTGGCTTAGAAGCAGCCATCCTTTAAAGAAAGCGTAATAGCTCACTGGTCAAGCGGTCCGGTGCCGATAATTCAACGGGGCTCAAGCTGAACACCGAAGCAGCGAATGCACGCCGCAAGGCATGCGTGGTAGGAGAGCATTCTCAGCAGCTTGAAGCGAGACCGAGAGGACTCGTCGACGGCTGAGAAGAGACCCTGCCGGCATAAGTAGCGATAACGGAGGTGAGAACCCTCCGCGCCGAAAGTCTAAGGTTTCCTGAGGAAGGTTAATCCGCTCAGGGTTAGTCGGTCCCTAAGGTGAGGCCGAAAGGCGTAACCGATGGATGTCCGGTTAATATTCCGGAACTCTCTTGGGTTCGTTATCACGATGGGGTGACGCAGAAGGATAGGTGCAGCCTGTTATGGCTATCAGGTTCGATGCGTGTAAGCCGGTTTCTCCAGGCAAATCCGGAGAGACGTTAACGGTGAGACGCAAAGGAGTAGGCCGTATGGCTGAAACGCACTGAGTTCACGCTGCCAAGAAAAACCTCTAAGGAGAATTCAAGGGAACCGTACCACAAACCGACACAGGTAGACGAGGAGAATATCCAAAGGCGCTCGGGAGAACGCTCGTTCAGGAACTCGGCAAATTAACCCCGTAACTTCGGGAGAAGGGGTGCCCCGGTAACGTGTCAAAAGCGTGAGGGGGCCGCAGTGAAACGCGCACGGCGACTGTTTAACAAAAACACAGGTCTCTGCAAAGTCGAAAACGACGTATAGGGGCTGACGCCTGCCCGGTGCCGGAAGGTTAAAGGGAGAGGTCAACCGCAAGGTGAAGCTTCGAACTGAAGCCCCGGTGAACGGCGGCCGTAACTATAACGGTCCTAAGGTAGCGAAATTCCTTGTCGGGTAAGTTCCGACCTGCACGAATGGCGTAACGATCGTGCGACTGTCTTAACGAGCGACTCGGCGAACTTGTAGTACCGGTGAAGATGCCGGTTTCCCGCATCTAGACGGAAAGACCCCGTGCACCTTTACTATACCTTCACTATGAACTATGGCACTTACTGCGCAGGATAGGTGGGAGGCTTTGATTTCAGGCTTTTGGGCTTGGAGGAGCCAACGGTGAGATACCACCCTGTGAGTGCTGTGGTTCTAACCTGCTCCCGTAATCCGGGAGAGGGACATAGTGAGGCGGGTAGTTTGACTGGGGCGGTCGCCTCCTAAATTGTAACGGAGGCGCGCGAAGCTACGTTCAGGCTGTTTGGAAATCAGCCGTCGAGTGCAAAGGCATAAACGTGGTTGACTGCGAGTCCTACAAGACGAGCAGGTGCGAAAGCAGGCCTTAGTGATCCGGTGGTTCTGTATGGAAGGGCCATCGCTCAACGGATAAAAGGTACGCCGGGGATAACAGGCTGATCGCTGCCAAGAGTTCATATCGACGCAGCGGTTTGGCACCTCGATGTCGGCTCATCGCATCCTGGAGCTGTAGAAGGTTCCAAGGGTTAGGCTGTTCGCCTATTAAAGCGGTACGTGAGCTGGGTTCAGAACGTCGCGAGACAGTTCGGTCCCTATCTGATGTGGGCGTAGGAGATTTGCGAGGACCTGTCCTTAGTACGAGAGGACCGGGATGGACGAACCTCTTGTGTTCCAGCTGTCACGCCAGTGGCACGGCTGGGTAGCGAAGTTCGGTTGTGATAAACGCTGAATGCATATAAGCGTGAAGCACACCTCAAGATCAGATCTCCCAACCCAAAAGGGTAAAGAAGGGCACACGAAGACTACGTGTTTGATAGGCTGGGTGTGGAAGCGCAGCAATGCGTGAAGCTTACCAGTACTAATCGCCCGTTCGGCTTGACCATAAAATTTACTCGGCGCATTAACATCCTATTCCGTGCAGAACTTGGCAGGGAATGGTTTGGTCCGGAGAAACTGCCGGAAGCGCCATTGGGCTTCAGAAGAATGTCGTCTCGAGAATGACCTCTTCTGAAGACCCGACTCGCCTTATACTCAATGCTGTTCAGTTGTGAGGAATCCGCTTTTGGCTATTGGCTTTTAGCCTCTGGCCAAGAGCTAAGAGCCAAAGGCCAAGAGCCACAGTTCTTTCAAGATCGGCGTACCAGGTCCTGCGTGCAACCCACGCCTGGGACCGAGCGGCCGCAAGGCCCACGCCAAAGAAGCCGGTGATTTTACCGCGGGGGAAACACCCGTTCCCATACCGAACACGGAAGTTAAGCCCCGCAGGGCCGATTGTACTGCACGCGAAAGTGTGTGGGAGAGTAGGTCGTCGCCGACATAAATAACGGCCATCAAGCGAAATCTTGGTGGCCGTTTCCTTTTAGGCCAGTTCCCTTTCCTGAGCAGTCGTGTTAGAAAGAGTACACCGTGGAAAAGAGCATCACCGTTTTCGCGAGTTTCGATGATATGAAGGCAGCTGAGCTGCACGAGTGGCAGCTCCTGCCGGACTACGAGCGCCTGCGCGCCGTATCGGCTTTGACGGCAGCCCTCTATGGCGTGAAGGCGCCCAGCCGAGATGTTCGAAGAATCTCAAAGAACTCTTGTCCAGCTTCAACGCGAGAAACGTTAGATACCTCGTCGTTGGCGATACGCAGTTTCGCTGCAACGCCCGGCCGCGCTCCACCGAGGACATCGATATTCTGATCGCTGCCGATCCAGAAAACGCAGAAGCGATCGATGCCGCAATGTCGAGTGGCGACGCCGACTTCAAGGACACGGCAGCAATGTCGAAAAAGGTAAGATTTTCGCATGGGCGAGTGCCTTTGGCTATCTGCTGGAAATCCAGGTATCGGTTCGAGCAGGCTGGCCGAAGAGTTCAAGGAACTGGACATTGAGAGCAGACCGACTTGCGCGCTTTTTCATTTGGACGTGCCGACCGATCGCATAACCTCCATCAACGGCTAGCACTCCAACACTGGCCGACACCGCGTTGCGCTTAAGCACTTCTCGGCACCGCTCCCGAATTCTGGCTTAACCTGCAAAGTATCTATACTGCGCCTGTCAAAGAGCCGGTACCGGAAAACAGTGACCCGTCTTCCCAGATCGAAACACGCAGAACGCAGTCCGGATTAGAATACTTTCACGCGAAAGTGTGTGGGAGAGTAGGTCGTCGCCGACACAAATAACGGCCATCAAGAGAAATCTTGGTGGCCGTTTCCTTTTTCCGGAGCACGATCAATATAGTCAAGTTCGACCACGGACTTGCAGCACTGTACAGCGATCACGCCAATTCCGGAACGAATCAGCACCGTAGGTCGCCGCAATTCTCGATATAGTTGGTCAGGAGGAACGTTGTGCCGGACACCACCGATTATCTCGCCCGCATACGCGATTATGCTCAAGGCGCGGACCCGTTAGAGCTGCAAAAGCAGACGCCGGCAATTCTCGCGGAACTCGTGGCCAAGGCGTCGGATGAGCAGCTCACAACCCGTCCCGGCAAGGATAAGTGGTCGATCGGCGAGATCCTGGCGCACTTGGCGGAAGACGAGATTGCCACGGCGTGGCGCTACCGGCAGATGGTGGAACATGCCGGGATCGAATTAGCGGGATTTGATCAGGAGCTTTGGGCGCGCATGGGGGACTATGCCTCCCGTGTCCCTACGAGTCGCTGACGCTGTTCCGATTGCTTCGCAACGCGAACCTGCAGTTCTTGCAGCGGATGACGCCGGAACAGTGGGAATGCTTCGGCATCCATGCCGAGCGTGGCCGTATTACGGTTAGGGATTTGGCCATGCATATGGCGGGCCATGATGCCAATCATGTCGAGCAAATCCGCAAGATCCTGGGCTAACCTTTCACTAATTCCTGGATTTTCACGCGTCGTTTGGCAACCCGCAACTGGCCTGCGATTTCCCTGACGCATCAGGAGTATTGCAAATGAATCGACTCCAG
>CAWFIB010000021.1:0-471159 GCA_963815775.1 uncultured Acidobacteriaceae bacterium
TCAGGAGGAACGCTGTGCCTGACACCACCGATTATCTTGCTCGCATACGTAATTATGCTCGAGACAAGGATCCCTTGGAGCTGCAAAAGGAGACACCAGCAATTCTCGCGGAACTCGTGGCCAAGGCGTCGGTTGAGCAGCTCACAACCCGTCCCGGCAGGGACAAGTGGTCGATCGGCGAGATCCTGGCGCACTTGGCGGAAGACGAGATTGCCACGGCGTGGCGCTATCGTCAAATGGTAGAACACGCTGGGATCGAATTAGCGGGATTTGATCAGGACCTGTGGGCGCGCGTGGGGGACTATGCCTCCCGTGTGCCCTACGAGTCGCTCACGCTGTTCCGATTGCTTCGCGATGCCAACCTGCGATTCTTGCAGCGGATCACGCCGGAACAGTGGGAATGCTTTGGCATCCATGCCGAGCGTGGTCGTATTACGGTTAGGGATTTGGTTATCCATATGGCGGGCCATGATGCCAATCACATCGAGCAAATCCGCAAGATACTGGGCTGACCTTTCACTAATTCCTGGATTTTCACGCGTCGTTTGGCAACCCGCAACTGGCCTGCGATTTCCCTGACGCATCAGGAGTATTGCAAATGAATCGACTCCAGTTGTGCCATACGCCGGCGCCTCTTACGTCCGCCCGTATTTCCGCTTGATGTTCTCGATGCACTTGCGCAGGCCGTCTTTCAGCTCTTCCTGGTTCTCCCATTCGATGGTGGGAATGTCCGCCACATCAAAGGCGCGGGTCGTGCCGGTGCGGGCGCACAGGATCACGTTCTTGCCCTGACCTCTGGCATATCCCAGTTCGTAGAAGACATTGGGGCTCAACTCGGTTACGTCCGCGATCACGAAGGCCGATTCCTTGATGCCTTTTTCCACCCGCGGCACAATCCGGTCCAGCGACCCGGATTCGTCGGTGCGCACGGCCTCGAAATCAAATTCCTTGCATACCTCTTTCAATGAGTTGTAGACATCGCGAAACTCTTTCTTGAACGACATGATGGTGAAGACGCTGCGCGGCGACACCATTCGCTCGGCCAGAGCCACCGCTTCCTTTGCGTAACGCGCGATGTCGGTCGACAGCTGGTTGAGAGTTTCGTAATCCTCGGCCGTGCTCGGCGACCCCTCCCGCAGGCGTTCCAACTCCTGCTCATAGATGGCCTCGCCGGCGCCGCCGAAGCGGGGCACGCCCAGGATGGGCTTGCGGGCATAAAAGGCCCAGTTCTTGGCCCAGAACGTTCCATCATGGCCGGCAATAAAGATGGTCACATCCGCCAGATCGATCTGTTCCGGGACGCGCAATTCGCGATGGTTCATCTGCCAGTCGGAAAGCGCCGACTGCCGGATTCTGCCGTAGCCGTGCGCCGGTACGCAGTCCTTCGCGCAATAGCCGATGATCAACTGGTAAGGGTCTTTGCCATTGTTTGCCAGCCACTCGTGCGCCGCTCCGGCGATCTGCTCGTCCAGTGAGCCGCGGCACCCATTGAGCAAGACGTGCCCTTGCCTGACAATCTCAGTTCCCAGCGCGGCCGCGAATTTCCCGCATAACTCTTCCTCGCGCGGAATCTCTTTCAGCGATCCTCCCACAAACACGCGCATTTCTTAGGCCTTTCTCGCAATGAAGATGCGCCTTCTTCCCGGCCACAGCCGCCATCACTCAGGCCGATTGTACTGCACAAGAAAGTGTGCGGGAGATCAGGCCGGCATGACAAGCCGACGAGCGGCACAAAGGCCCATGGGTTTCTATCTTTACGCTTTACGCGTGGGCCCGATGGTGATGCTGGATGGATCGCAGGCGTTCGACGTCGATCGCTCCGCCAACGAATAGCAGGGCGACCACGGCGCTGCCCATCGCCAGTATCCCGTCGACCAGGAATGCGGTGTGAATTCCCTCCGGCATCGACGAGGCAGAGACGACGATCGCGGTGTTGAGGCCGACACCGATCGATCCGCCCGCAATCTGGAACATATAGACGATTGCTCCCGCGAGACTGGCCTGCGAGGGATCGAGCGCGGTGATCGCCGCCGTGGTGACGGACGAGTAGAACAGCCCGACCCCCATGCCAAGGACCACCATTCCCAGGAGGAGTTGGTTATAACCTGCGGTGGCGGAGATTCCCGACAGCAGAATCATGCCTGCTCCCAGCAGTATGGCGCCGAGAGTGACGATGTACTTCGGTCCCAGAGTTTCGTAGAGGCGCCCCGCTATGAATGAGGTCACCATGAAGGTCCCCATCATAGGCAGCAGCCCTGCACCCGAGCCCATTGCGCTGAAGCCGAGGTTCTTCGACATGAACTGGGGAAGGTACAGCAGCGTCGCGAAGAAGATGGCCGAAGCCAGCAGCGTAGCGATGCCTGCGGCGAGAAAGGTGCGGTTCTGCAAAACTTTGTCGGGAACCAGAGCACTATCACCCGCACGGCGCTCGACGAACAAAAATACCAGCAGCGCTACCGCCGCGACCGAGAACAAAACCACGATCAGCGGTGCGGTCCAGCCGACATCGAGTCCCCAATCGAGCGCCAGCAACATCGCCAGCAGTCCGGCGGACAGCAAGAGAGTGCCCAGGTAATCGATCTGCCCACGGTCTTTCCTGATCTCGTCACGCGGCACCACTAGCAGCGTGATCACGATAGCGGCGGCAGCCACCGGAAGGTTCACGAAGAAGATCCAGCGCCATCCCACGCTGTCAGTCAGTACTCCGCCCAATAGCGGGCCAACCGCGTTGCCGAAGCCGGCTGCTCCCAGGATCACACCGCCGGCCAGCCCGGCTTTGCTTGGCGGCAACAACCCATACGTCATGCCCAGGATGGCGGGCCACATCATCGCGCCGCCGACACCCATCAGGAAGCGGCTGGCAAGCAACAGCCAGATACTCGGCGCCAGTCCTCCGATAAGAGAAAAGACGGCGAAGATCGTCGCCCCTGCGGTGAAGACGCGGCGGCGGCCGAACATATCGGCCAGGCGTCCGCCAGTGACGATGAGCACCCCAAACACCATGGCATACCCGTTGATGATCCATTGCACCGTGGTGACATCGACGTGAAGGTCGCGCTCAATGGCGGGCAGCGCAACCGAAAGCGCGGTGAAGTCGTTGGCCACAACCAGCACCGCGACCCCTATGGCGATCATGCCAAGTATGGTCGCTTTGCTCAGGCGTTCTTCTGCCGCAATGGATTGTCCGTTGGTGGCTGCCATCCGCTTCCCCTGTTCGTGTCCCGAGAGTTTCTCACAAAAGCGGCAATGACCGGATTCAATTTTGCTATTTGTTTAATAACAGCAGCAGCCGGCCTGTTTGGCGCTCGTTTGCCTTTAGGGGGCGGCCTCAGGCCGTCCGTATGCGCCTCGAGTAGAGCTGGGCTTTAACTCGGGAGGGCCTTCGATGGTCCGACTTAATCAGACTCTGCTTAGGGATAGCACGCTTGTCACCTTGGGTTGTGAGCGCCGCCACATCGACTTTCCCGGCGCTGGTGCTAGAAAGAGTATGAGTGAGCGTTCTTCTTAGAGCGCCGCAAGATACAGGAGAAAGTATGTCTTTCATCGTACGGGTAATCATGGAAGAAGGTAACGGAAACAAGGTAGTCCTCAGCAATGCCCACGTGGATGGCCAGTTTGAATTCGACAACCTGGAGAAGGCGCGCGAAGCCGCCGAAGTCGCCTGCCGGGCCGCAGCCAACCTGAACCCGCGCCGCTGGAAGGAAGTTGACGATGACGACTGGAAGTTCCATCCCGACCGCAGTGACGGCTAACTAACGGCCTCGCTTCCTTCCCATGGGACGTGCGTACCGCTGCCCTCCCAGGGCGAGAACTTTCCTTCCAGGCATTGCGAAATAAATAAGGGCAACCTTGCGGCCGCCCTTATTCATCTCGGCTGGACGCTACTGCTCTGGCACCGCCGCCAGGTTAACGTCCTGCACCTGCACGCCACCGACATTGCGCCGGCCATCAGTCCAGGTTACGTAGGCACTTGAACCCTGTGCTGTGCTGTAGTCGTAGTCACCGGCATAGCAGCTTACCTGGTGGGTATTCTGCTGGTCTGGTTGATTGATGATGCCGCTGCTGATCGCAAAGTCCGTTCCCCAAGTCGCGCCGTTGTCTGCAGACTGGCGGGCATAGCGCTCATAGTTGCATCCCGGATCAGTGACCAGATTGCAGGCTGTTGATGCGCTGCGCCGGTCATACCACGAAGCCGTAAGCTTGCCGACGCCGTTGGCCGACAAGGAAGGCATCCATTGTGTCTTGTACTGCCCATCGGGGTCGGTGTTGAGTTTGACGGGAGAGCTCCACGTCGTACCGTTATCGGTTGAGCGCGTGTAGTAAATATCTCCGGTGTCACCGGCGCTTCCCGCACCTGCGAAAACATAGTGGACAACACGGTTCGGGCCGACCGCGGGCTGGCCCCATCCCATATGCCGCCAGATGGGGTTCACCTGCTCAAAGTAGCCGCACGTGCCGTCGCCTACCGGATTGAAACGTGGCCCCATGATGATCTGAGTCCAGCTCACGCCTCCGTTGTCGGAGCGCCACATCACATTCTGGCGCGTGGCAGGGCCGCCACCGCCTTCATCCATGCTGGCGATGAAGACCGGGTTGTATCCCCGCAAGGCGGTGCGATTCACCGTCGGGCTGATCTGCGTGCCCGTGATTTGTACGTTGCGAATGAAGCTGGTCGAAAGCCGCACCGTGTTCCAGGTATCGCCATCGTCCGAGTAGCTGACTTCCAGCGATCCGCTCAGGACAAAGTTGTTGAATGAGACATACATGCGGCCATAACCGGCGCTGGTGGGATCGTTATCAACCCACATCGACGGGCGGTCGTTGTTGCTGCCGCTGAACGCACAGCCGCCGGCCGTCCAATTGATGCCGTCGGGCGATGTCCACAGCCCGATTCCAAAGCCGCCGCACCCGGTCACCAGATCGCCGGCAAACCACTTGCCCAGTTTCCGGTTGTACACGACGATCGGATCGCCAAAGTTGGAGCCGTGGCCGGTGCTGAAGGGCGGCGGCAGAATCTGTGTGAAGCTCGCGCCGCCATCGGTGGAATAGGAAGTCCCCGAATAATTGCTGGAGTCGCCAAGATTATCGTTGAAATTCACCACGACGGTTGGCCCGTTTTCCCAGACCATGCTCTCGCTTTTGGTGCACGCTGTTGGGCCCGTGCAGTCACGGTTGCTGACAAGGATGTTCGGCGGAGCCAGAGCCTCACGCTCATTGTCGCTGCCCCCGCTCGGCCTGCCGCCGGGAACAATGCCACACTCCACCAGCACGGCGCCGGCACGCATGTTGTCCTGCATGAGCAGGTGATACTGGTTGATCTGCGAGCAATCAATGCCCACTGAAGTTATCTGCCCCGTAGCCGGCATGACCAGTAAGGTGCATGCGGCCAGGGTAAAAATGCTGATCGCAAAATAGCTAGGTAGCCTGCGGTTACTCATCTGCGCTCCTTTCTTGTGTAATGTACGTGTACTGTACGCGAGTAGCCGCGCGCTTGGACAAATCTATTTTTCTGGTTGAGTCAGCTTTCCCAAAAAAGGACTAAAGAGAGCCAGGTATCGGGGCCCGAGTTTAGTCGGGCCATCACAGCGTCTCTCAAATGATCTCGAGCCCCTTTATGGGCGGCGGCCTTCGAAGGGACGCGGCTTCAGCCGCGCCGAACTCACGCCGCCGATAGAAATCCCGAGCCCCCTCCAGGGGGCGGCACAAGCTCAACCATGGATTCCCGCGGACAGACGCGGATTGGAGTCCGATCCTTTACCCTTGAGCTGTCATCCTGCGAACTCGGCGGCAGGTCGATGATCGAAGAGCCCGAAGGGCGTGCGATGACAGCCCAGGACGCAGCCCGCCGTAGGGGGCGGAGTCCTGGGTACGCTTGTTTTTAACTCTCGAAGCCCCTTTAGGGGCGGCAGCCTTGAAGGGGCACGGCTTTCAGCCGCGCCGACCACCCCGCGTCAGGGCACGACTTTGAGTCGTGCCGAGCGCGCCCTCTGTTATTTGAACCCCGAGCCCCTTCAGGGGCGGCAGAGAGGAAGGGGCGCGGCTTCAGCCGCGCCGAAGCCGGGCTGTGACCTTGCCCGCGAAAAACGTATCCCTTAGCTGAGTGCTTAACATCAGTAAGGGAGATGAGGATGATGAATGCGAAACGGGCACGATATACTCTGGCGTTCAAGCAGGAGGCGGTGCGGCTGGTGGAGTCGGGCCAGAGCATAGCCGGGGCGGCACGCAGCCTGGGGATGGTAGATCAGACGTTGTTCAACTGGGTCAAGGCCTCACGGGAGGGCAAGCTCAAGGGTGCCGACAGCGCTTCCAAGGTGAGCGCCGAGCAAATGGAGATCAGCCGTTTGCGGGCAGAGTTGGCGCGGGTCAAGATGGAGCGCGACATCCTGGAAAAAGCGACGGCGTACTTCGCGAAAGGCCAGAAATGAAGTACGCCTTTATCTACCGGAACAAGCGGGTATGGCCGATCAGCGTGCAATGCCGGGTTCTACGCGTGAGCGTGGCTGGCTACCACGAACACTTTGTCCGCCGGCGAGATAGGGTTCAGCGTCGCCACTTGAGTGAAGAGGCACTGCTGGTTCATATCCGTGCCGTGTTTGCCGAGAGCCGGGGAGCCTACGGTTGGCCGCGCCTCTGGCGGGAGTTGCGGGCCCGGGGGATCCGCGTAGGCAAGCTGCGGGTGCAACGAGTAATGCAGCGGAACGGTATCCGGGCACGAGGCAAGCGCCGTTTCCGGATCACCACCACGGACAGCCGGCACAGCCTGCCGATTGCACCCAACCTGCTGGATCGCAACTTCACCGCGGCGGTACCGAATCAGGTCTGGGTCGGCGACGTAACCTACATCGCAACCGACGAAGGCTGGCTGTTTCTGGCTGTGGTCATGGATCTGTTCAGCCGCCGCATCGTAGGTTGGTCGCTGGGTGAGCAGATCACCAGCGAGATCGTCATCGATGCCCTTCGGATGGCTTGGTTCCTACGCGGCCCAGACCGCGAGGCAGGACTAATCTTTCACAGCGATCGAGGCAGCCAGTATGCCAGCTATGAGTTCGCCAAGGTGCTGCAAGAGTGCGGGATTACACCCTCGATGAGTCGCAAAGGCAACTGCTGGGATAACGCCTGCAGCGAGACGTTGTTCGGATCACTCAAGGTGGAACGGTTGCATGGTCAGCATTTTGAAACGCGGCGTCAGGGCCAGGATGAAGCGCTCGCCTGGCTGCACTGGTATAACCAAACCAGACTGCACTCGACACTGAAATACGTCAGTCCGATGCAGTTCGAACAAGACTCGGCGTTGAGCGCGGGTCTCCGCAAACTGAACGCACGGGCAATCAAAGCAGGCTATGGAAAAGCAGGAAAGCAAAACGCGCTTTCCAACTTTCCCACAGCCACGACGACTACGAAGTACATTCAGTTATGGGATACGGATTCTAGGGGCAAGGCCACTGTCATTAAAATCCCGAGCCCCTTCAGGGGCGGCAGAGAGGAAGGGGCACGGCTTCAGCCGCGCCGAACCCGGGTTGTCAAAAGAAATCCCGAGCCCCTTCAGGGGCGGCAGAGAGGAAGGGGCACGGCTTCAGCCGCGCCGAACCCAGGCTGTCATTAAAATCCCGAGCCCCTTCAGGGGCGGCACAAGCTCAACCGCGGCCCCACGCAGACCTGTCGGCCACATACCCCAGCCTTGTCCCCACATCGGGGACAAGGCTGGAAGACAAACTCTGTGGAGATCACAGACCTCCTGCGCTTTATTACCTCATCGCAGACAGCCAAGCATGGTCGAGGGGGCCTGCACTTCCTACATAGAGAGAAATCTATCGGCCCGCAGTCTGCTGACCCTGGACTGCAGTTTGTCTGCGCCACTGCTCGATGGCTTGACGGAGCCGAGATTCGATACGTGCGCCGCGTCGCCTGAAGCCAAGCACCTCTATCATTTCCTTTAGCACTTCATCATCTGTGCGAAGTTGGCCGTCTGAAGTCACCCAGCTGATGAGCCGGATCAATTCATTTGAGGTGTACTCCGTGATAGAGCTACGCTGAGGAATCAGAGGACGTGGACTCCGGCGATTGTTACCTCGATTTGTTTTGAGTGTGTTGTCTTCGGCATTGTGGTCGGCTCCGTTGCCACTATGGCGAGTGTCGCCGCTTGTGGCAGGGGGGGATGTTCCGATGGCGTCGACTCTGTCCGCCCATTCGACGGCCTCATCGAATGCTTTCATGGCGCGCTCGACCTCTTCACTCTTGTGCATAAACCAGTCGGTAGACCAGATGCGGTGGAAGCGCCAACCGAGCGCTTCTAGTTGATGTTGGCGCAGCCGGTCTCGATCTCGTGCGGTATTACTGGAGTGGTAGGTGGCTCCATCGCACTCAATGGCCAGCACATAACGACCCGGTTTGCGCGGGTGTTCGGCAACGATGTCGATCCGATACTGCGAAGAGCCAAGCTGGGGTATAAGCCTCAGCCCGCGAGCTTCCAATGCATCCTGAATGTCCTGCTCGAAATCGTTCGGCGCAACGGCGCTAAGGATGGCATCCCCTAGGCGCTTGCCGCTGCTAGCCGCATACTCAAGATAGTTTCTCAACAGTTCAACACCGCTCCCCGGACGGACACGTTTGAGGTCCATGTCAAGGTGACTGAAGGATGAAACGATCGTTAGTCGCTGCCGTGCACGAGTGACTGCAACATTCAACCGTCGCCGACCGCCCTCAGGAATCAGAGGCCCAAACCGAAAGGGCAAATTCCCGGCTCGATCCTTGCCATAACCGACAGAGATGATGATGGCGTCTCGCTCGTCACCTTGCACCGATTCAAGGTTCTTGACGAAACACCGCTCGGGCTTGCCATCGTCGAAAAACTCATCGAGCTCGGTGTTATCCTGCAACGCTTTGTCCAGAGCTCGTTGTACTCGGTCGCGATGCTTGATCCCCATGGTTATGATCCCAAGCGTTTCCTGGGGATGCCTGCGAGCATGTTCCAGAGCGAGTTCCACCGCTCTCTGTACCTCGGCGCCACAGCTATCTTCCTCTCCATCTGTACCAAGTTGTTGTGTAACTAATACATGAGAAATGGCGGGGTTACCACCTGGCCCTGGGAAAGTGATGAGACGGTTACGATAGATATGGTGGTTAGAGAACGCGATCAACGATTCATCGCGACTGCGGTAGTGCCAGTCGAGATAGTTCGAGGGTAGAAATGCATTCGCCAGGTCGAGAAGACTTTCGAAGCCCTCGGCGGCACCTGCTTCTTCTTCTGAATCGAGATCATCATCACCGGCTGCGAAAAAAGTGGTTGGTGGCAATTGGTTGCGATCGCCTGCGACGACCAGCTTCGCTCCCCTCAGAACTGCGCAGACGGCGTCCTCGGGGAGAACTTGGCTCGCCTCATCGAAGACCACAACATCGAAGTAGCGTCTTCCCCCGTCGAGTAATTGGCTGACTGACAGAGGGCTAGCCATCCAGCAGGGACAGACGGCTGTCAAAACATCGCTGGCCTGCGCGAAGAGCTTGCGAAGCGGCAAGCGCTTCCTGCTTCGCTGGATCTCGCTGCGTATTAACAGTTCCTGATCGTGATGGGCGTTCATTGCTGCAACTGCGAGTTCGCCATGCACTCTTCTTACGCGTGCTGCCGCCAGTTCAATCCGCGCCTCGTCAAGGTCAACAAACTCCTCGACGAATCCACTGTGGATGCGACCTCGAAAACCGCGGATCTCAGGGTCTTGCTCGCACGCAGCATCGAGCGTGGAGGCGAACCAAGCGAAGTCGAACATTGTGACCCATGTGTCTGGAGCGGACAGAAACTCGCGCAATTCCCTAACCAATGGAGAAGCTCCAAGAACGTCGAGTTCACGCTCAATGGAGCCAAGCTTGGGAAGAATGTAAGGGGTCGTGCGATCGGATGCGAGGGAAGCCACTAGCGCCTTCACCCCTGCGAAGCTTAGCGCCTCAAGGTTACGACCGAGTGCACTTTGGAGCGCTTCCAACTGAATCCACAACGAATCAAATTCCGCCCGTTGCTTAGCGAGCTCAGCTGGGATCATTGGGGCAGAATGCGGGTTGCGTGCTCGCCAGCGTTGGAGTTGGTCGTCTGCTGACATCACCTCGGAATACAGTCTTGGAGTATTTGTTTTATTGATCCGAAGCCCTAGGACTGCTCGCCGAGCACCGCGGTAGCGGGCGCTAGTGAGATACGCCCAAGCCGAGGCGATCCAGCCCGCACTACCTGGCCTTAGTGCCTTTGCAAGCGAAGTCAGGTCTTTCCCGAACAACTGGACGGAATAGTTGTTGAGCGTTTCCTGCATGTCAGTAAGCAGATGCATCATTGCTCTAGCGTCTGCAACCGATTGAGGCTCGTTCAGACCGATCTCACCCAAAAGCGCCGCAAGTCTGTCGACAACGCGGGGTAATGTTTGCTCATCAAGTTTGGTGACAAGATCAAGCGCATTATGAACCGCCGTGCCGTCCCTCATCTGTACGCCTGTCCAAGGTGAGGAATCGGTCCGCAGAAATAGGGAAGGGTAACCCCCGGCTTCTTTCAGAAGGTCGCGAACCCGATCTGCGGTTTGGGGGTCGAAGCGGGCGAGGTCGGCTTCGCGCCATCGAGTTTTGGCTGTTGCTGTCCGCTGTAGGTGCATCAATCGACCCTGCAACTGGTACACGCTCATCGATGCAGGACTGCGTTTGCAATGCAAGCGCTCAACGTGTCTGTCTAATCGGTTGCGGCGATCGACCGTGCGGCTATGCACTTCCGCGCAGTCTACTGGCATCGAGGCGCGCACAGTGTCGAGCGCGCGGCCGACCTGCTCCAAAACACGCTTAGGCGAGATGTCTGCACCGTGAAGATCCATCGCAAGATGGTCCAGACCAACCTGTTTGAGGCGCTCAAACACGACATTCAGAGCGGCGCGCTTTTCCGCAACAAAAAGTACGCGCTTGCCGGCAGCCGTCATGCCGGCGATCAAGTTAACAATGGTCTGGCTCTTGCCTGTGCCCGGCGGACCATGGATTACGCCATTCTCTCCCTTGAGCACAGCATCCACAGCACACTGCTGGCTGGAGTCAGCATCCAACACGAAAAACTCGTTGTCGGGCGGTGTCTTGTCCAGTTCTCTAGGGTTGATATCGTAGTCGCGTGCTCCAGCCGCGCTCCGAGCCGTATCGTCTCCTGCGATCGCCGCGATTAAGTCGTGCGCTGCCAGCTCTGTACCTCGTTCTTGCAGGTCCCTCACCATAGCCATCTTTTGAAACGCGAAATTGCCAAGATATGTGGCCGGCCGGATCGAGAAATCTTTGATGCCTCGGCAGCGCTTCGCTAGCTCGCTATATAGAGGTCCCGGATCGAATGCTTCGGATTCATCTCCGCCGTTCAATAGGGCAAGTAAGTCATCTTGGCAGATGCTCACGCCGAATTGGGTGTCCAGGAAATGCAGAAGGACAAGGTTGATTTGCGGTGGCCCGGTTCGAGCCAAGGTAAAAGATCTGCTGCCTCGTCCCTGCGGATTAAGGCCAACTGGGAGGAGCAAAATCGAAGATTCGGGGACTCTGCCGCCGTCGTCCGCCGGCCAAGATGCGATTCCAAGCGCGACGAACAGAGTCTGCAATCCCCTCTCTTCGAAATTGCTGAAGGCACGACGTGCAATTGCCCTGACCACCTCATTGAGCCGATCAGGCTCTTCATCGAATAGCTTGGAAATCGGCACCGATGCTCCGGCAAAGAAGGCGGTGAGCGGGTCTCCGGGAGCAGCCGACAGGTCGAGCGTACCAGTCTTAAGCTGACGGAAATACAGGAGGTTATTGCGGCGGGACAGATCTATCAGCTTTCGAATCCACTGCTGGCGAGCGGCGTCGACAACGCCGCGCCTGGCATCCGAGACTGGAGTTGCAGAAGTGGCCACGGCTAGCTTCACAAACTGTTGCGAGGATTCAAAGCTATAAGTTTGCCTCAAATCAGCCGACTTGACACGGACAAACGTCCCAGGCGACTTTTCAAGGTCGTTCGGCCCTCGATGCCCTTCCCTGCGTGTAGCATTCTTCCTCACTCACTCCATGCCGCCCACTCCACCGAAGCTCCGTCTCCCTCAACGGCCTCTCCTTCTTCTATGAACTTCGCGGGGCGGGAACGTCGCTGCTGCTGCTTCACGGAGGCACGGGATGCCACTCCGACTGGGCCTATGCCGGGCGCGAGCAGTTAGATCGCGAGTATCGCATGATCACTCCCGACGCGCGCCGGCATGGGAGCTCGAAGATTCACGACAACACTGAACGGAACAACAATCAGATCTCCCACCCGGGCAAAACCGGCCCGGATGGGGCACCCCCGCGATTTCAGGTCGAGACACTACCTACGATCTTCGTAACCACAACTTCCGTAACTTGCGTGCCCATCCGCCGGCGTGCTATTTGTCGGCTGTGGGCACGGCGTTGTGGTGTGTCCATAGCCGCTCCGGCTCACCGGAGGCGGGCAAGGTAGCTCTTTGACAGACTGGGGAAGCGGCGTTCCGACCGTGGGCTCTAAGATAATGGATCAGTTACTAGGCGGCCGCAGATTGCACCTATATAAGTGCAAATTGTCGAGCTAAGTCCTTATTCGGTAATATTTTGCCTGCAACTATCACGGGCTCAATATTTTGCGGAGAAATCTTAGAACTTGGACAAATAGTCCCTTGACACAGATAATGCCTCCAGTGGGCTTTCGGCTGATGCCGAGGATGCCTAAGTAGTAAACTTTCTTTGACAAGTCGAGTCAAGTGCAGACGTTTGCAGGACTCTCGTTTTACGCGGGATTCCCGCTTTATACGCTGCGTGATGCGAGTTTCATGTTAATGTTTTTTGCTCGCAGTTGTGCTCGCGGTTTTTTGTCTTGAAAAGTTTCAGTTAAGACCGCACAATTGGATGGTGCCACAAGTGACATCACTGTTTGCTGTATGAGACAGCGTTGTATTGCGGCATAGACAAAACAGACTCCCCAGACCGGGAGTCCAGCGGTGTCGGACGCTGGAGCCGGATACGCCTCCTCGCATTCGTCCCCGCACATTGCTGTACTTGGCTGTTTGATTGTTGTTCCCCAGTGAACCGACCGACCGAGCCGACCAACGGGCAGATAGCGCCTGCCGAATGTCCCCTCGTTCGTCCTTCATAGTGGGACAAATCAAACCGACAATTTTTGAGTTTGAACGGAGAGTGGCGGAATCGAACCGCTGTGCCGTGGGAAGCATTTTCGCGGGGTATAAAGCCGCTAGGGGAACCATCCCCACACTCTCCAGAAATAGAAAAGGGGCCATTGCAACGGCGGGATTCGAACCCGCGACCTCCGAGAACTGGCAGCATGGCTGACGCTCGCTAAAGTTACAGTCACGCTCTCGGCGCTCTATCCTCTGAGCTACGCGCTCCGGCTACCAATATGTAAGCACACTTGCGTGTGGAGTGCTAGCCTTTTTCTACCCCGAAGAAAAGGCGAAGTATTTATCCACATTTTCCGAGTTTTGCACAGGTCGATGGAGGGGCACATTTTTGGCCCGAGTCAAGAAAATTCCGGCGGTTGACCGTGGCGAGTTTGAGTCGGTCGTCGGTAATCTACTTCATCAACCACCTACCAAACGCAAGGAATACAAGTCCGGCCCTAAAACGGCTCAGAAGGTTGTTCCGCCTCGGGAGCCGGAGCAGCCGGAAGAACCCCGTCAATAAGCAGTCGCATCGGCATCTTCTTCGTCTGAACCATCCGCGCAACGGTCTTAGCGAAACGTTCCGGCTCTTTCCGGGCGTTGAACTTGTACTCAAACTCATTCAAATAGCGGTGTAGATGCTTTATCGAAACCCGATGGAAGCTGCCTATCATGCCGCGCCGAAACAATGAAAATGCGCTTTCGATGTGGTTTGTGGTGAAGCCTTCGGGGGATACCCATTCCATGATGCTGTGATTCACCGTGTGGTGTACGCGGTTGAAATTCTTATCGAAGGCCCACGGATACACAGTGGCCCCGTCCGTCACGATCTGCTTCACGTTAACCCCGATGTGGCGGTCGATGATGGGCTTCAGCGTCTTTGCGCGTAGGTCTCGCGTGTGGAAGTAGCGCAGACGGCCACCTTCCTCAATCATGCCAAGCACTGTATCGAAACGTGACCGGGGACGCTTCGGGCCTTTCCGCTTGGACTTGCCGCCGACGAACAGTTCATCCATCTGCACCTTCCCGGTCAGCTTCGTAGGGAAAAGGTCTTTCATCGACTCCCGGATGCGATGGCAGAGATACCACGCGGTCTTATAACTTCCGATTCCCATGTGCTGCTGAAGCTGCTTGGCGCTCATGCCTTTCTTCGCATCGACCAGCAGAGCGATAGCCTGGAACCAAGTGACCAGCGATAGATGGGAGTCGTTGAAGATCGTTCCGCTAGTCGCAGAGAACTGCTGCTTACAGGTCTTTTCGAGGCACTGATAGAATCGAGTCCGCTTGTTCTTGCTGGCGGTCTTGCGGGTGATGCGGCTCACGCGGTCACAGCCACACGTAGAACAGCGCACCTTGCCATCGGGCCAGCGCATAGTTTCTAGGAACTGAAGGGCATCGTCATCGGTCTTAAATTCTCGGGTAACATCTATGAGATTCATACACTTGCCTCGACTAAAGCAAATGTACATCAACCCTCATTCTGTGTCAAGGGGATATTCGTCAGAACTTGGTGCCTGTTTTCAAGATTTTAGCCATGCCGAGGGGAGGGGGGTATCTCGGCACCTGGCAATTAGCAACTAGCAGCTAGTAGTAAGTAACTGGTAACTAGTCGCTAGTCGCTAATCGCCGCGAGCCTCATGATTCACCCGGAGAGGTCTGATTTTCCGCCGGGGGCTCGAAGCCGCAGGCCATGGCCCAGCGCTTCCGCATCTTCTCACGCTGTTCGGGCGTCATGTGCTGCCAGCGCCCGGCCATGCGTTCGCGCATGCGCTCGCGCACGTTGGAGCGGCCCGATCTCCACCAGCCATGGCCGCCGAAGAGAATGCGGCAGAGCACGAGCAGTCCGAGGGCCTGCCACATGGTGATGGTGCGCCAGCCGAACAGCGGCGGCAGCAGCCAGTTCCATAGATACATCACCAGTGCGCTGCCGATGACGATGAACAATGCAATTCCCAGAATTGCCAGCGGAGCGATGAAGAACAATTTCTTTCGCCGATTCATTTCCTTCTTCCTTTCTCACCCTTTCAAAAATTCGTCGTAGATGCTTTGCAGCCGTTTGCGCAGATGCAGCACCGCATAACGTTTGCGCGCCAGCAGCGTGTTGAGGTTCACGCCGGTTTTGGCGGCGAGCTCCTTGAAGCTGCGCCCTTCCAGCTCGTGCGCGATGAACACCGCGCGCTGCTCGGCCGGCAACTCGTCGAGCGCCAGCTCCAGCTCATCGAGCAGCAGGCTGCGCGCATAAACCGCTTCCGGTCCCGCGTCGGGCGAAGGCAGCAGCTCCTCAAACGGAAGCAGCTCGCCTTCATCGTCTGCGGTCGCCTGATCGCTGAGGCTCTCCGGTTGCTGCTTGCGGAAGAGGTCGGTGATGCGATTGCGTGCCACCGTAAACAGCCAGCCGGTTACATGCTCGATGGGCATGAACAGGCGGTTGGCCTCGACCAGTGCGGAGAAGACGTCTTGCAGGATGTCTTCCGCATCGCGCGGATCAGGTACGCGCCGGCGAATGAAGCTGCCGAGCCGCGACCGCTCGCGTTCGACCACTTCGGTGATTCGCTGGTCCTGTTCGGCTGCCATGCGCTCCAGGCTTGCTGCTTGCGCCATCTACTGGTGAAGACGAATGAGCGAGTGTGAATATTGTAGGGTCCGGCGGGAAAGGTAGAAATATTGCCGTCGGCGAGAGCTTACCGGAAGTACCAGTAGAGCGCCGCCGCCAGCAGCGCGACGACAAACACGGTGAGCAAGATGATCCAGCGTGAGTTCGGAACCGGTACCGGGGCAGCAGCGATGGGCAGATCAGCGGAAGGTGAACCAGCCGTCGGCGACAAAGCTTCGGCCGGCGGTGCGGCGGCTGCCGGTGACCGCACTGTGGCGTTAGCGCCACTCTTTCTCGCGGCCAGGCGTGCGCGAATCATCTCCGCCAAGTCGGCAGGGATACCGGAGCTCGACTCCTTCACGCGCGGCGGAGGCGCAAGCACGGTCTTGGCCACGACCGGCGCGAGGAAGCGGTACCCGTGACGAGGGATGGTCTCAATGTAGATGGGCTTGTTGGCGTCGTCGCCGAGCGCGGTGCGGATCTGCTTCACGCACTTGTTCATGCCGTGCTCAAAGTCGACGTAGGTCTCCTCGCCCCAAAGCTGCTCTTTGATCTCTTCTCGAGCGACAATCTGCCCCGAGCAGCTAGCCAGCAACGCCAATAGCCGAAAGGGCTGCGGCCGCAGCTTGATCACGGTGCCGAATTTGCGAAGTTCTCCGGTGTCGAGATTGAGCTCGAACACCCCGAACTTCAGAAGTCTGTGAGTGGCGCTCATCGCAAAAACATGTACATCGGGTCTGAGATTGAGCGGAATTATAGTCCCTTCGCCGCTTTTCCCAGCGCTTTGATCGGTTATCGAGAGCAGTAACCTCAAGTCCTTTCGTAACTTAGGCGGTTACCCGATGCGTATCCAGAAGTAATCGCGCGGGCATTGCACTCCAGGCCGATCTGCGGCACTGTGTGGGTCACGGAGCGGGAAATCGGCCGCAACCCGACAGCCCGCCGGGAAGGATGCTCTTCCCGAGAAGCAACAGAGGATGGCAGATGAGGAATCCAAGGCCTCCCTCGGAGCCACCAGCCGGGACAACTCGCCCGGCTTCAGGAGAACCTGGACCCTCGCGCCCGAACCCGGTGACGCCATCCTCCGCGGCTTCCCGGGCGGCGTCTCCGCGTCACGCCCTAGCCGGGCCGCGGTGACTCGAGATGCCGCCCCTTCAAGCTCTAAAACACGGAAGTCTACCCAAGTCCTCCTCCACTTGGGTGGCCCCTGGTGGGGAGCAATGATCGCGGTGACTTGCTCCCCACTTTATTGAAGCTACTCCGACCGGCCACGGCGAGAAGGATGACCCGCGGCGTGAGTAACGTACTCTTCGCCGGGAGACTCAGATGATAGAAACTACAGCCGGAAAATTCAATCCGCTGTCATCAGGAGCAGCTGTACTACCGGAAGTCGCTCCCCACCGTTTGGCGCTATCTGCTGTTCCGGATCTGTAGCCATTTGGAAATGGAGAATAGATTTTACTGGTATGCGCGCGCAGATTTATAGAGTAAATAGTGAAGTTCGCGCATATAGCACAAGAATAGAGGGCAGATTTTGTTGGAGCACACTACTGGGACGCGGTGTCTATTTACGCAAGCTTAATTGAGGAGGCCAACAATGTTCGAAACTGTCCTGATCGAATCGTCGGGCGGTAGTCCACATCGAACTTCTCTCTGGCCCAAGGGATTGTCCTTCACTACGGAGGCGCTGCTAATCAGCTTGGCGATTGTCGCGCCATTGCTTCATACCGAAGAGCTGCCAGACTTTGGGGGCGGGGGTGTGGGTGTGGTCGAGCTTAGCGCTCCGCTGGCGGCTGCGTCGCTGGGTGAACCGTCTATCGTTACGCACCTGCCAACTCACAGCGAGCTGAATGACGAACAGTTGCTCACGCCGAGCCGGATCCCGCGCCATGTTCAAGAAATTCACGAAGAAGTCGCGGAAAACACTACTTTTGGCGGCGATGTCATGGGAGTTGTAGGCTCGGTTCCGAGCCTGGCAGGCACTCGCACGATTGCCAGTCTGTTTCACAACCTATCGGGATTTGGCGAGATCGTGCCGCCCCATGCAGTCCGCCTATCGTCGGGAGTAGCCGAAGGCTTGTTGATTCATGAGGTCCGCCCGGCATATCCTTCGCAGGCACGCCGCGCCGGCATTCAAGGTACGGTCGTACTGCTGGCAACTATAGGCAAAGATGGGACCATCCAGAACCTACGCTTGCTCAGCGGACACCCACTGCTCAGTGAAGCTGCCATAAGAGCCGTGCGACAGTGGCGCTACCGTCCTTATCTTCTCAATAAGGAAGCGGTAGATGTGGATACGACCATCCAGGTGAAGTTCACATTGACGACCGCTACCTGACACCATGCAGCTTCGGCACGTTATCCAGGGCGATGTCCTTCACTCTATAAACATGCAATCCCCGTACGAGTAGAACCTATATTTCTTCTGTACGGCGTACTCATAGGCTGCCAGGGTCTGCTCGCGGCCCGCAAAAGCCGAAACCAGCATTATTAAAGTGGATTTTGGCAGGTGGAAGTTCGTCAGCATCGCGCCGACTACCCGAAACTCGAATCCGGGATAGATGAAGATGTCAGCCGCGCCGCTCTGGGTAACCATACGGCCGTCTTCCCTTTGGCGGGCGGCATATTCGAGGGTGCGCATGCTGGTGGTTCCGACGGCGACGATACGCCGGCCGGCCTCCCGCGCTTGCTGAATCTTCGCCGCAGCTCCGGCAGAAATCTCATACCACTCGCGATGCAGCTTATTGGCTTCGACCACTTCCTCGCGGACAGGCTGGAAGGTCCCCAGGCCTACATGCAGCGTGACTTCTGCGATCTCGATCCCGCGCGCGCGAATGCGGTCCAGCACCTCCGAGGTGAAGTGGAGCCCCGCCGTGGGAGCGGCCACCGAGCCTGGCGGCTTGGCATACACTGTCTGATACTGTTCGCGATCGGTTGCGGTGTCAGGGCGGTCGATATACGGCGGTAATGGCACGTGCCCTACGCGATTCAGCACGCCAAAGAAATCATCCACCGGATCAAAGCGCAGCCGCCGCTCGCCAAAGCTGCCGCGATCGACGATCTCCGCGGCCAGCTCATGGGCATGCTCGGTCGCCTCGCCTCCGAAGTACACCCGCTCGCCGACGCCAAGCTTGCGGCCGGGATGCACCAGCGCTTCCCATTCCTGAGGTGAGGTCGAGACTTGCTTCGTCAGCAGCACCTCCACTCTCCCGCGTAAAAACTCGCGGGCCGCAGGATTGGCCGTCGAGATCTGCTGGGCGCGCGAGCCGCTGCGATGTCCGAATAGCCGAGCCGGCAGTACGCGGCTGTTGTTCAGCACGAGCAGATCGTCCGGCCGCAGAAGCTCGGGGAACTGGCGAAAGCCGAGGTCTTCCATTGCCCCGCCATCGCGCAGCCAGTGCAGCAGGCGCGCGTCGGCACGATCCGGCAGCGGCTGTTTGGCGATCAGCTCCTCGGGCAGGTGGTAGTCAAACTCGGAAACCAGCACACAGCGATTATGCCCGAGCCGGCTTCCGGCGGGTGCCGCGACGGCAGCTTTTCGGCGGCTGGCAGATGCGATACGATAAGCAAAACTGGGGCTGAGTAAGCCTGACAATTCGGACGTACGGCGTGGCAACCATCAAACAACATCGCGACGATATCGTGCGCTTCGGCAAAATGCTGCACCAGTACGGCATGGTGGCAGCCACCGACGGCAACCTCTCCGTGCGCATGGAAGACGGCTCCGTGCTCAGTACGCCCACCCTGATGAGTAAGGGCATGATGGAAGCCGACGACATGGTGATCGTCGATGAGCATGGCCGCAAAGTTAGCGGCCGGCGGGAGGTTTCCAGCGAGATCGCAATGCACCTGTTCATCTACCGCATGCGGCCGGATGTGAATGCCGTGGTGCACGCGCATCCTCCCACAGCGACCGGCTTTGCCGCGGCAGGGATGCCGCTGGATACCGCGCTTTGCTCAGAGATCGTTGTAACGCTGGGCTCGGTACCGCTGGCGCGGTATGGAACTCCCGGGACGATCGAGTTGGCGGAAGCGCTGGCTCCGCTGATTCCCGATCATCAGGCCATCCTCATGGCCAACCACGGCGTCGTGACCTACGGCGAAGACCTGCTCACCGCTTTCATGAATATGGAGACGGTGGAGCACTATGCCAAGATCGCGCTGGTCACGCACATGCTCGGCCGGCAGGAGCCGCTGAGCGGCAAACATCTCGACAAGCTGCATGAGATCCGACTGAAGTACCACAACCACGTGCCGGAGGGAAGGAATAGTGATTAGTGGATCGTGGGTAGCGAGCGAGGGGATTTCAATCTCTATCCACTAGCCACCGCCCACTAGCCACTTTCCATCACTCTCCTCCAAACCTGAACCGTAATCCGGCGCGCACCGCTATCCCCAGTGCCGGATATCCCAAGACCTCGTTGTAGTGGTTATCAAAGGCATTGTTGAGGTTGGCGTACGCCGTGATGTGGTTGGTGAAGCTATACCAGCCGCCAAGGTCCACGCGCGCATATCCGGCAGCGTAATAAATAGGAGGGATGTAACCGTAGAGGAAGTCGGAATCGGGCCGCCGCCCCACAGCCACTACTCCCGCACTGGCTCCCCACCTGGGCTTGGTGTAAGTAAGCAGCACGGTTCCCGCCTGCTTAGGCCGGCGCAGCAAAGGAGCGCCCACGCCATAGATCAAAGGATCGCAACCATTGAGCGGATCGCACGACGGCGCTTGCGTGATCTGGGTGGAAGTGTAGGTGTACGCGGCCGTCAGCAGCAGGCGATTGACGATCTGCCCGCGCAGCTCGACTTCGGCCCCCTGGGCAAACGAGCGATTGATGTTCACATACTGGCTGGTGAAGTCGATGTCGTTGAACTGATACTCGATCTGGTTGCGAAATGAGTTGTGGAAGTAGACGGCGGTGAGCGACATGCGATTGCCGAACAAGGATTGATCGAATCCGGCTTCGACCGCATAGTTCTCTTCCGGCTTGAGATAGGGGTTGGGCAGCACGGGAAAGGTCCCCGCAATACCGAACGACTGTTCGAAGCTGGGCTCCTTGATGCCCTGGGCGTAGGCTGCGCGCAGCCGCGTGCCGCTGAGGATGCGGTTGCCGTTCCACAGCAGCACCGACCCCGAAACGCGCGGCACGGCGCGATTACCGAAGCTGGCGTTGTGCACCCACGCCAACCCCGCCAGCACGGTGATCCGCTTCCAGACGATGTTCTCCTGGGCGAACAGATAGTTGTTGATCCGCAAACCGTGGGTGAAGCTGTAGGTAGGATCGGGCGGCGGCGTGGTGCTGAGGATATTGCCGTTCTCATCTTCGAAAGTGTTGCCGATGGTGGTCACCGCCCAACTGCGCGGCGACCACGTTCCCTGATACGAAAACCCCGCGCGGTTGTAACGCGCGTCGTTGTAGAACGGCGAATCGAAGGGACGGTTGGGATCGTCGACGGTGTCACTGTTCGTCCGCAGATGGTTGTACTCGAAGCCGGTGATCTGGTGCTGCCACGAGCCGGGCCCGGTGATGGTCAGCGCGGCGCTGGCGAGAAAGTTGTTCTGGTGCGCCTGCTGGTCCGAATCAGGCGGCAGCACAGGATTGCCGTTGAACCACCAGTCCGAGGGCACGCCGGTGAATGTGTTGGAGTGGCGCAGGCGGAAACGAAATGCCACATTGTCGGACAGACGAATTCCGAGGTTGCCGCCCTGCAGCGCATTGGAATAGGCATCGTTGATGCCCTGCCCCTGGGTGGTGAACTGGTCGCCGAAGACGTTGTAGTCGAAGATGCCGCGTGCTCCGGAGATTGATGCATAGCCATTGGCGGTCGAATAGTTTCCGCCATCGGCGCCGAATTGGATCTCAGGCGTGCGCGTGTCACCGGTGGCCGTCCACAACTGCACCGTACTGGTCATGGCGTCGGAGCCGTAGATCGTACTCTCGGGCCCGCGCACCATTTCCAGCCGCTCAATGTTGTTCACCGGCACCACGCCGAAGTCGAAGATGCCGCCGGGTTCATTGACCGGGACGCCATCGATGATGACCTTGTTGTAGCTCGACTCGCCGCCGCGCACGAACAGCGATGACAGTCCTCCGCGCTGGCCGGCAGAGCTGACGATCGCTCCCGGCATGTAGCTGAGGGCATCGCCCGCCGACACCGGATTTAGCAGCGTAAGCTGGTCGCTGCTGAGGAAATCGACCGAGGTCGCAGATTGCTCGGCCGTGGCAGGCGTGGCCGTTGCCGAGACCACCACCGTCTGCGGCGCGGTGGCCAGCTTGAGCTTCACGGCGAGAACTTCAGTTGCAGGAACCGTAAACTGTTCCGACTGCTGGGCGAAGCCGGGAGCCAGGACCACGGCGCGATAGTCGCCGTTGGCCAGGTGTTGAAATGTGACGCTGCCGTCGCCTGCGGTGTTTTGTACGGCGACTCCGGTGCTGTCGCTGGCGCGGAACAAGCTCACCTGCACGCCCGAGACGCGGTCGCCCAAGGGACTCTGGACGGTGATTTTAAGATCGGCGGCCTGCACGGCGGCGCAGAGCAGCAGCGAAGCGAGAACAACGCGAATGCGAAACAAGGCTTCCTCCTTTGCACGCGAAAGGGGTTAGTCAACGGTTCGCGCCGGTCTCCTGGCTTGCGAGTTGCGATCGAAATCGCGACAGCAACGGAGGCCTTCCCGTTTGCACAGTGGCCATCCGTGTAAGCTCGCTTACAGTTGCGCGGCAGCGCGGGAATTGCACCCGGCTTCCCAGTTCCGCCCGAGCGGACGGAACGCGCGAACCAAAGATTTCCAAGGAACGTCCTGAACGAAACCCTGCCTCAGGATGAAAACACTGACTGTAACGGCGGGCGGGGCTGGTGTCAATCACGGTCTCGGGTCCGGGGGATGAAGAATGAAAGATCCACCACCGAGGACACGGAGAACACGGAGAAACCGAAATAAGGAATGGCATTTCTCGGTGATCTCTGGGTTCTCAGTGGTGGATGTTTTTTGGCCTGTACAAGAGAAAGCTTCAATCGGCTAAGGGCGGCAACTCCGGAGCGAAGTACTCCTCCGCGAACTCGGTGATGCGCTCCAGGGCCGCCTGCATCTCGTTGTATTTTGCTTCGAGCGTCGCTTCGTCGGCATCGCGGGGAACGTAGATTTTCGGCGCGACCTGCACCAGCGCTCGCGAAAACGGTTTGGGAATAACGAAATGGTCCCAAGTCTTCAGTACCCACTTCTTTTCGACAGCAACATAAAAGGGCGTGATGGCGACCCCGGTCGCCTTGGCCAGTTGGATAGGGCCGCGCTTGGCGACGTAGCGGGGGCCGCGAGGGCCGTCGATGGTAAACGCTGCGCCCATGCCTGAGCCAACGTAAGTCTGCATCTCAAGCAGAGCACGCTGGCCGCCACGCGAGCTCGAGCCGCGAATCGGGACATAGCCGAAGCGTTCAATCACGCGGGCGATGTATTCACCATCGAGCGAGCGGCTGGTCATGACAGCCAGCTTGCGCTGGCGAAAGATCCATGTGGCGGGAAGCACGCAGCGATGCCAGAACGGATAAATGCCGGGATGAACGTTGTCGAGGCTGCCGATGGATCCTTCTTCCCAACTGAAGGTGACGCGCAGGGTGGAGCCGATCAGTGCAACAATGGCAGGGACGATCCAGGAGGCGAGGGTCAGCGAGAGGCGTTGGGGCCAGGAGTAGCTGCGCGCCGCGCTCCTGGTTTCTACGGTGATGCCGGAATCCGCCACGAGGATAGTTTCAAGTTTCAAGTTTCAAGTTTCAAGTTACCAATTCGATTTGTCGTCGTGAGCGCAGCGAAGGCCTGCTTTGAGCTGGGCGGCGAACAGCGGGTCCTTCGCAGACTCACGTCTGCTCAGGATGACAAATCAGAGAGGGAAGCGCGCTCAGCCGTGCCACGGGACAACCAATCTATAAGATAGTTGTTAATCAAGGTTTTCGCGATGATCTTTGTTCTGGATAATTACGACTCTTTTACCTACAACCTGGTGCAGTACATCGGAGAACTGGGGCACGAGGTCATGGTGCGGCGCAATGACCAGATCACGGTCGACGAAATTGCCGGCCTGCACCCAGACCGCATCGTGGTTTCCCCGGGCCCATGCACGCCGCAGGAGGCGGGGATCAGCATCGACGTGATCCGTCATTTTGCAGGCAAGGTTCCGCTGCTGGGCGTGTGTCTTGGCCATCAGGCGATCGGCGCAGCCTTCGGCGGCAAAGTCGTGCGCGCGCACCACCTGATGCATGGCAAAACCAGCCAGGTGGAACATGATGGCAGGAGCATCTTTCGGGGCATTCCTTCGCCACTGCAGGCGACGCGCTACCACTCCCTCATTGTCGAAGAAGAAGGCCTGCCCAAGGAGTTGGAGATATCAGCGACCTGTATCGATCGCGATGGGCGCCGCGTGATCATGGGGCTGCGTCATCGCGAGCTTGCGGTCGAGGGGGTACAATTCCATCCGGAGAGCGTGTTGACGGAGCATGGGAAGCAGATGGTGCGCAACTTCGTGGGGGAGCGGTAGTTTCGAGTTTCAAGTCTTTCGAGTAAAGCATGTCGCACTCATATAGGGACCTGGCGGCTTGGCAAAAGTCGATGGCGTTCGTCAGGGACGTTTACCAGCAAACAGCTAATTTCCCCAGGGAAGAACTATTCGGACTGACATCTCAAATCCGCAGAGCTGCTGTTTCGGTTCCCAGCGACATTGCGGAAGGTCAGGGCAGGCTATCAAAACGAGAATTCAAGCAGTTTCTGGGAATAGCACGAGGCTCGCTTCTGGAATTGGAGACACAGTTGTTCATCGCTAAGGATCTAGGCTTTGTAAGGCAGGGAGACCTCGAAGGCCTGTTGGGGAGAGCAGACGAACTCCTTCGAATGTTGAACGGCTTGATGGGTTCGATGGCTTCAAAGTGACCACTTGAAACCTGAAACTTGAAACTCGAAACTCAGACCTTCTCCGCCGCTCTCAGCAGCGCGCTAGCCTTACTCATGCACTCCTGATATTCGCTGGCGGGATCGGAGTCGGCGACGATGCCCGCTCCTGCCTGCACGTAAGCGCGGCCGCGATGCACGACCATGGTACGAATTGCGATGCACGAATCCAGATTGCCTGCCTGATCGGCATATAGGATTGAGCCGCCATAGACGCCGCGGCGCACCGGTTCGAGCTCTTCGATGATCTCCATGGCGCGAACTTTGGGAGCGCCGCTCAGTGTGCCCGCGGGGAAACAGGCTGCCAGCGCATCCAGCGGGTCGAGCTCTTGGCGCAGCGTCCCTTCCAAAGCCGACACCAGGTGCATGACATGTGAGTACTTCTCGACGAACATCAGGTCGCGGACCTTGACACTGCCGTATTCGCTGACGCGTCCCAGATCGTTGCGCCCGAGATCGACCAGCATCACGTGCTCGGCGCGTTCCTTCTCGTCGTTCTTCAATTCCTCGATCAGCTTCTCGTCGTCAAGGCCATCGGCTCCGCGCCGTCGCGTTCCGGCTATGGGACGATACTCGAGTTGACGTCCCGTCGCGCGCACCAGCATCTCGGGCGAAGCGCCCAGCACATGCAAGTCGTCGAGCTTCAGGAAAAACAGATACGGCGAAGGATTCACCGTGCGCAGCGCGCGATAGATCTGAAACGGATCGGATGGCGCCTTGAAATCCAGACGCAGCGACAGCACGACCTGGAAGATGTCGCCGGCCCCGATGTATTCCTTGGCACGTTTCACGTTGGCGATGAATTCATCGCGCGAGGTGCCGGCATGTACCTTGAGCTTCGGCTTCTTCTCCTCGCTCGACCAGCCCAGCGCCTGCTTCTTCATGCCGCTGGCCAGCTTGCGTTCGATGGCATCGATGTCGGCGAGCGCGCGATCGTAGGCCTTGCGCGGTGACTCGGCTTTCACGTCGGCAGCGGCAATGATGTGCAGCTGATGGCGCAGGTGATCGAACGCCAGTACCCGGTCGTAGAAGGTGAAGACGCAGTCGGGCAGCTTCAGATCGTTTTTGGCGGTCGTGGGCAGGCGCTCGAACTGCCGCACCATGTCGTAGGCGAAATAGCCAACGCCGCCTGAGGTAAACGGCGGCAGGCCCGGGACAATGGCCGGACGGTGCTGCTGCAAAGCCGACCGGAGCACGTCGATCACGCTGCCGGTACACCGCTCGCTCGTCTTGCCCTGTGCGATGTTGATTTGCTGGTCGCGTGCCGTAATTACCACCCGCGGCTGCGCGCCGAGGAAGGTGTAGCGGCCAATCCGCTCGCCACCTTCAACCGACTCCAGCAGAAACGCGTATTTCTGTTTGGCGGCGACGCTCAGGAACGCGCCCACCGGCGTAAGCAGGTCAGCACTCAGCGTCTTGGAGACGGGGATGAGGGTGGCGTCACGGCTGAGTTGCAGGAAGTTCTTGTAGTCGGGCGTAAGCATGAAATTGCCGAGGGGCGTTGGAAGTGTTCCGATTATACGGGAGTGAAAGAACCGCATGCGGTAGTGGGTCAGTAGAGTAACCGATAATCGGGGAGCTACTTCGCAGGGCGGCTCGAATCGGGACACCAAAAAGGTCACTCTACGGGTAGGGCATTTCTCGTCAATTTGTCCTAAGCCCAATTCCCTGGTTGCCCGTAATCCGAAAGTTTCTTCGTCCAAATCCGGGTCAATTCACAAACACGTTCGTGACAACCATGAAGTTATTCACGGTGCTATACTCGCCGCCGCAGCCGCTCAAATGAACCACGTGGATCGCGGACAGGTCTTTGAAAATAGCTCCTGACCCTTAGGAGGAAAATGTATGTCAGGCAACAAAACAGAAGTCGCCATTGAATCACGTCCCACGTCAAATGCTCTTGATGTCGTCCCAGTGATTTCCGGCGTCTTTTTATATCGGACTGGGTGATGAATTCCACGAGAGTAAGTTGAAAGCCTATCCGTCCGGCGCCGTGATCATTCTCCCTGGCAACCCGCCCCGTTTCCACTGGGCGAAATCCGGCGAGTACGTCACGCAAGTAACCGCGATGGGGCCGCTTGGACTGGAATACCTCAGCGCGAAAGACGATCTGCGGAACAACAACTCGAAGGAGGAGTCTGCGCGATTTGACGAGTCGTACACTCCGGTTCCGCTAAAGCAGTTAACTTCTTGTCGAATTGAAGGCTCAAGATGAACGATCAACAAAAGAAGGAGCAGTATTCCGGAGTGCGAGATCAACAGATCCGTGCGGCACTGGATCAGCATTGGGCGGCGTCCGATGCCAACGACTTTGAAACGGAACACCGCATCTATCACGAGGACGCGGTGCTGGAATACCCGCAGTCAGGCGAGCGAACCCGAGGTCGAAGCAACATACAGAACCAACGCGCTAGTCAGCCGAGCAAAAAGCAGTTTACTGTCCAACGAATCATTGGCGGCGGTGATCTTTGGGTCACCGAATTCATCCTGACATACGACGGCAAGCCGTCTTACACCGTGAGCATAATGGAGTTCAGGGGCGACAAGGTTGCGCGGGAAACTCAGTACTTTGCGGATCCATTCGTGGCCCCCGCCTGGCGGGCTCAATGGGTCGAGCGGATGGACACATGATGTCGAGGCCGAAACCGATGGGGGGATAAGAGGTGGATTGGAAGCGGTTGGTCCAGTTTGCGCTGCTGGGCAGCAGTGATTGGGAACCATATGCCATCCTGCTGGTACGGGTTTCGCTCGGGTTGTTCTTCGCCATCTCAGGGGCAAACAAATTGTTTGTCGCCGGCGGTACGAAACCTGTTTACGAAACGCTGGTTAAGGCCAAAGTCCCGTTTCCCCACCAGATGGCTTATTTCGTGTCGGGTGTCGAGTTCGTTGGCGGATCCCTGCTGACCGTGGGGTTTCTTTCGAGCCCGGCCTGCGTGGTTTTATTGATCGATATGATTGTCGCCACCCTGACCACCGCGCTTTCCGCCATGCCTAAAGGACTTTCGCCTCTTAACTGGCTCGACGATTTCCTCTACCTTCCGGAAGTCCTGTACGTGCTCTTCTTTGTCTGGCTGCTCTGCTCTGGTCCGGGAAAGTTCAGTGTTGATTACTGGCTTGGCGGCAAGTTACTGAGGTGATCGACTGAAGCAAATCGATGCCGGCCTCCTGACGTTGGCTACGCAGAAGCTGGCCCCATGCACGAAGACAAACGGGTCCTAGCCAGAGGCTGGACTGCGACGAGGTATGAATGCCCAGATTGCTTTCAGTAAATGTCGGTATTCCACGCGACGTGACGTGGAAGGGTAAGACTGTCCATACCGCGATCTGGAAAAATCCCGTTGAGGGACGACAAATGGTGCGCAAGCTCAATATTGTTGGCGATGCACAAGGCGATCTTGTTGGTCATGGTGGGGAGCAGCGTGCCGTTTTTGTATATCAGATGGACTCCTATCACTACTGGGAGCGCATTCTCGCACGTAGTGACTTCATCTTTGGCCAGTTCGGAGAAAACTTCACGGTTGAGGGACTTTCCGATAGCGAGGTCTGCATTGGCGATCGCTACCGCATTGGTAATGCGACGTTTGAAGTAACACAGCCCCGCGTAACGTGCTACCGTGTCGGCATTCGCATGAACGAACCTCAAATGGCGGCCCTGCTCGTAGCACATCACAGACCAGGATTCTACTTTCGCGTGTTGCAGGAAGGAGAAGTCGGGGCGGGCGACGACATTGTAAAAATTACTGACGGTCCAGAGCGAATCAGTGTGGCCGAGGTTGACGCCCTCCTGTATTTGCCAGGGCATTCCAGCGAGCAACTGCAACGCGCGCTGCGAATTCCCGCACTCAGCAAGGGTTGGCAGGGTTCATTCCAGGCAATGCTCCAACAAGACTTGAGCTCCAAAACTACGGTGGGGAATCCGGCACTCGCCGGTGAGGAACAAGCGCCAGCATGGCCCGGCTTTCGACAGATGCGAGTCGCGAATATTCATAAGGAAAGCGATAGCGTAACTTCCTTCCTTCTGAAGTCAATCGATGGGCAACCTCTCCCTGTCTTCCAGCCGGGTCAATTTGTTGTTTTGCGCTTAGTTCCCGACCCGGACAAACCGCCGGTTCTGCGCAGCTATTCGCTGTCTGATCTGCCCGCAGCCGACCATTTCCGCATCAGCGTCAAAAACGAATTGAATGGGATTGGAAGTTCATTTCTGTGTAACCGTGCGCGAGAAGGAGATCTATTGGATGTTAGTGCGCCGCGCGGTAGCTTTACTCTGCGTCCGAGCCAGAGCCCTGTGGTTCTGCTGAGTGCTGGAGTGGGGGCAACGCCGGTGATGTCGATGCTGCACACACTCGCCGCTGAGAGATCGCAACGCGAGATCTGGTGGATCTATGGAGCGCGCAATCGGGTGGACCATCCATTCGCACAAGAATCGCGTTCGTTACTGAAACAGCTCTCTCGCGGACGAGGATACATCGTGTATAGCAGGCCCGCGGCGATCGACCAAGTCGGGGCAGACTTCGACGCTGCCGGGCACATTGACAGAGCTTTGCTAGAGAGAATTGGCGTGTCGCAGGGTAGTGACTTCTATCTGTGTGGCCCCGCTTCATTCTTGCAGAATATGCGCGATGGGCTGCGAAACTGGGGTGTGCTCGCCGAGAACGTGCACACGGAAATCTTCGGTTCTCTTGAGGCTCTTACCCCTGGTATGGCGCAGGTTGATCACACTCCTCACCTGCCACAAGGGCCGCCCGGATCTGGTCCCTCGGTCTCATTCGCGCGTAGCGGGATTACCGCCGCTTGGGACCCAAAATTCGGGAGCTTGCTCGAACTGGCGGAAGCGTGCGATGTCCCGGTCAGATGGTCGTGCCGGACGGGAGTCTGTCATACCTGCATGACCGGTCTGATTGGTGGATCGATTACTTATGATCCTGAGCCGCTGGAGAGGCCCGCCTCCGGGAACGTGCTCATATGCTGTTCCCAGCCAAACGTAGGTGTCACCCTGGATCTTTGACAGAAAAGGGGATCGAGACGCCCGCATAGTCTATATGCTGGTGCGAGCTGCTGGCTTGTCGGAATCGACGTCACGATATCTCATCCAACGCACTTCCGCGAATCCGTCGATCGAGCTGCTGTGCCACTCCGAGCTAGCCGATCTCGAGGGCGAAGGCAGTCTCGAAAAAGTGACTTGGATCAACAGGTGGAGCGGACGGGTGCGTTCCGCTCAGTCGGCTACGTGTGGAAGTGGCCTCCTCGGGCGGTTTGGTGCGCCCGCTCAATCGCGCCAACTGAAGAACAACCGGAAACCGGCCCTGCTGCGCGACATTCCGCGCGCCGCGCGCTCTTACTTGCGCCCCCTCCATCCCCCTGCATATACTTTGTAAGTTTGCCTGCTGTTCGAGTGGCGTCTGCCGTCAAAGCCCGCCGGCCACTCGCGTCGCAAGCGCCCGGACTTGGAGAACGTATGAATACGTCACTAATGTTGGAGCAGGAAAAGAACCCCTGGGAGCAGCAAGCTGCCCGCTTCAATCAAGCCGCCGAAAGGCTGAAGCTTGACGAAGGCTTGTGGCGGGTCTTGCAGCAGCCCAATCGCGAAATCATTGTTCATATTCCCGTGGCCATGGACAGCGGCCGCATCGAAGTTTTCACCGGCTACCGCGTACAGCACTCGATTGCCCGCGGTCCGGCCAAAGGCGGCGTGCGCTACTCTCCCGATGTCACGCTCGACGAAGTGCGGGCGCTGGCCAGCTGGATGACCTGGAAGTGCGCGGTGGTCAATATTCCTTTCGGCGGCGCCAAGGGCGGCATCATCTGCGATCCCAAGAACATGTCGCGCGGCGAGCTGGAGCGTATGACCCGCCGCTACACCGCCGAACTGATCGAGTTCATCGGTCCGGAGAAAGACGTTCCCGCTCCCGATGTCAACACCAACGAGCAGACCATGGCATGGATGATGGATACCTACTCCATGCACATGCGCCAGACGGTGACCGCGGTTGTCACCGGCAAGCCGCTCAGCATGGGCGGATCGCGCGGACGCCGCGAGGCCACGGGCCGTGGCGTGATGATCATCTGCGATGAGTCGATCAAGCATCTCGGCATGGCCCGCGAGAAGACGCACGTGATCATTCAGGGATTCGGGAACGTAGGCTCCAACGCCGCGCTGCTCATGCACCAGGCGGGTTACAAGATCGTCGGCATCGGCGAGTGGGACGGCGGACTGTACAACGCCAAGGGCATCGATATTGCCGCGCTGTGGGAGTACCGCCAGAAGGAGGGGGTCATCCACGGCTTCAAGGGAGCGGAGAAGGCCAAGACCGAAGATCTGCTGGTGGCCGACTGCGACATTCTGATTCCCGCGGCAACCGAGAACGTCATCACCTCGGCCAACGCCGACCGGGTTAAGGCCAAGATACTGGTCGAAGGCGCCAACGGTCCGACGACGGCCGCGGCCGACGACATCCTGGCCGACAAGCACGTCTTCGTCATGCCCGACATTCTGGCCAATGCCGGCGGCGTCACCGCCTCCTACTTCGAGTGGGTGCAGGACCGTCAGGGCTACTTCTGGAAGGAATCGGTGGTCAACGAGCAGCTCAAGGACATTATGGTTTCATCCTTCGAAGATGTGGTCCGCTATGCCGACACCCACCACGTGAACAACCGCATCGCGGCCTACATGCTGGCCATCGATCGGGTCGCGTTTACCATCCGGCAACGCGGGTTCTACGCCTGATTACTGACTGGTAATCCCAATAAAAAACGGCCCGTTGGCGAGGGCCGTTTCTCTTTTCCCGCATCCAATAATTTTTAAGGAACGGTGCCGAACGGGGAACGGAACTGGAGCATAATGGTGCAAAGGCGCTCTGGCGCGTGTGGAACAGTTCCCGAGGATGAGCAATGGTCCGCGCAGTCTACCTTCTCCGGCTTCTCGCAGTGTTGGTCGCGAGTCCCGTCATCCTGCTTTGCATGGTGGTTGCCAGCTTGCTTCATCCTGCAGACACCCTTCGCCGTCCTCTGCAGTGGCCGCTTCGCATTTCGATGAACGTGGCGGATTGGGTGAAAGGCTTGCCTGTCGGCTACGGCTACTGGGAGCGGTATCAGGCGCCGGCCATGCTCGACGAGATCGCGGTGCATCACGAAGACAGCCCTTCCTAGCAGGCTTGGGCCGCGAGAACAGGGCCTGCATTTCCGTCACATTCCTGGGTTGCTTTGCCTCTTACCGCTGAACGATAATCGACAAGGCGGCGTGGGTCGGCACTCTGCCGCCCAGGTCTTGTGAACCTTCCGAACTACATCACGTTAACCCGCATCCTCAGCATTCCTGTGCTGATATGGGTGCTTACCACCAGTTACTTCAGCTCGACCAACGGCGAACGTGAGCTGATCGCCTCCTTCATCTTCATCGCCGCTTCCATCACCGACGCCATCGATGGCTATCTGGCGCGCAAGCGCGAGCAGGTGACGACCATCGGCATGTTGCTCGATCCAGTGGCGGACAAGCTGCTGATTGCCGCTGCGTTCATCACGCTGGTGCAGTTCAATCCCCGCATCGTGCCGGCGTGGATGGCTGTCATCATCATCGGCCGCGAGTTTCTGGTCAGCGGCCTGCGTTCCATCGCCGCGTCCGAGGGCTTCACCATCCAGGCCAGCGACCTTGGCAAAGCCAAGATGCTGGTGCAAATCATCTCCGTAGTGGCCGCCATTATCGATCATCATTGGGCCCATTTGCCCTGGTACTTCCTCAGCCTTCCGGTCCACCCGATCGCCATCGCGTCCATCTGGGTGATGGTGGCGCTCTCTCTAATCTCCGCTGCTGACTACTTCATCGGCTTCTGGAGCAAGATCGACCGTATTGCGGTCAAGCGCCGGCGCCGCCGATCGTTTGTCCTTAGCCGGCGCAGGAAGCGCAACGATGTTCCCGTCGTCTGAAAAGGCGCAGGTTGCGGCCGGAGCCGCTGAATACTCGCCCGAGGAACGCCGGATACTGCTGGCGTTGGCTCATCGTTCCATCGAAAGCGTGCTCAGCGGAGAGCAGATGGATCTGACGCCGCCCAGCCCACACCTCGCTCAGCCCCGGGGTGCATTTACCACGCTTCACCTGTTCGGAGAGCTGCGCGGCTGCATCGGCTACGTGTTGCCGGCCGGTTCGCTGTATCAAACGGTCGCGGAAACCGCGCGCGCTGCGGCCTTCGACGATCCCCGTTTTCGGGCCGTCACTGAGGACGAAGCGCCCGACCTGAAGGCCGATATCAGCGTGCTCTCCCTGCCGCGTCCCGTCAGGCCCGAGGAGGTCGAGGTAGGCAAGCATGGACTTATCGTGACGGCAGGGTCGCGCCGCGGGCTGCTGCTGCCCCAGGTTCCGACGGAGTGGGATTGGGACCGCGAGACCTTCCTGGCACAAACCTGCATCAAGGCCGGACTCGCACCCGACGCCTGGCAGCATGGGGCGGGGCTTCATGCCTTCACCGCAGAAGTGTTTGGGGAAGAGGAGGCGTCGGATTTGTCATCCCGCCGGTAATTCCGAGCCCGAAGGGCGAGCAGCATGATAGTCCGGCACGGAGCGCAGCGGGAGGTGCTGGGCAGAGTTCCCATTGCAGTGGGGAGTGCCGGCAGGGACGACAGAGACATAGAATCTTTACCCGGGCAGGAGGTGCCGTCCCTACCGGGCTCACGTCATTGCAGAGGGCAGTCCTGTTTCAGGTGGTCCTGTTTGCGGTTTATGCGGTGCGCTCGTTTTGGGGTGATATCGGTATGCTGTGGTCAGGCGCCGTTCTAGGATTTGCCGATGTCGATGGGCTCACCATATCGATGGCGAAAAGTGCTGAGGGCCAAATCCCGGTTGCGGTTGCCGCGCGAGCGATCGCCATTGGTGTGCTTTCCAACACAGTGCTGAAAGCACTGCTGGCGGTCAGCGTGGGACGAAAGCGCTTTCGCACTCTTGCAACGGCATGGCTGGCTGCGATTGCGGCTGCCACCGGCCCATCTCTGGCAATCCTTCATTAACTCCCATGAACGGATTCCTGCTGGTAATGATGGCACTGCCTCACGTCCCACAACTCAGCCTCGCCGTTTCGATGTTCGTGGTCTTTGGCTCCGCGAAACTCCTGGCCGAGATTTTCGAGCGCCTCGGGCAGCCGGGGATCGTGGGCGAAATCCTGGCTGGAATCCTGATTGGCCCCAGTCTTCTCGGCTGGGTTGCCCCCAATGAAAACCTGTCGTTTCTTGCCGAGCTTGGCGTGATCTTCCTGCTCTTCCGCGTCGGTCTCGAGGTCAATCCCGCCGATCTGATGCGCGTGGGACGCGCGGCTCTGGTGGTTGGAACACTGGGAGTAGCGGTTCCCATGTTGCTGGGTTGGGCGACCCTGCGCCTCTGGGGTGCTTCCCAAGTCGAGTCTCTGTTCCTCGGAACGGCGCTGACCGCCACCAGCGTCGGGATCACCGCCCAACTGCTGGCCTCCAAGGGGCTGCTGAATCGGACTGCCGGCAAGATCATTCTCGCTGCCGCCGTGGTGGATGACATTCTCGCCTTGCTGGTCCTGGGCGTCATCAGCAGCGTCGCCGGCGGAACCCTGAACCTGGTCGAATTGCTCCTGTCAACTGGGTTTGCCTTAGGGTTTGTTCTACTGACTCTGGTTTGGGGCAGCCGCGCTGCCCGCAGGGTTCTGCCCAAGCTGAGAGAAAAGGTAAGGATCGGTGAAGGGCAGTTCGCCATTGCCATGATCCTGCTCTTTGGCTTGGCCGCGCTTTCCGAGCGCGCCGGGGTCGCTCCCATCATCGGAGCCTTTCTCGCCGGGCTTGCCATGGGACGCGCACTGCCTCCTCGAGTGCATGACCTGACACAGGGGGTCACGGAGTTGCTGGTCCCGTTTTTCCTCGCCGGCATCGGCCTGCGCTTCGATTGGCAGGTATTTGCCCATCCTTCGGTTTTGTTGCTGTCGGTGGTGGTGCTGGTGGTGGCGGTCGTCGCCAAGATCGTCGGCTGCGGAGCCGGTGCGCTGAACTACGGCTTTCCCGTCGCCCTTCGTGTCGGCATGGGAATGATCCCGCGCGGCGAGTTTTGCATGGTCGTCGCCCAAATCGGACTCGGCCTTAAGGCGATTTCCGAACAGACCTACGATGTGGTGGTCTTCATGGCAGTGGCGGCGACTTTGCTGACTCCTCCGCTCGTGAACCTGGCATTCCGCGGCACAAGTCCGGCACCGCAGTCCAGTCTCGATTCGCGATAATCCGGAGCGTCGCCCTGGGGGGCAGTAGCTAGTCGATAAACGCCACCGACTGCACGCCGGAGACTTCAAAGCGTTTGCGGCAGCGGGGATTCTTGCAGGCGACCAGGTCGTCGCGGCGCACCATATAGGACCGTGCCTTAGCAAACTTGGCGCGGTCGCGCTCGTCGGCGCGCGGTGGAAGCTGGCGCTTCTTGATGCGCACATACCACCCGAGATCGTACTCGGCGGGCTGGCGGCAGTGAGGACAGTTCAGCGTGACCTTCTTCGTCTCCTGACGTTCTTCGTAGAAGTCACGCTCTTCCATGTCGGCCTCCTGCCACTGTTATCGTTTCAATTAGAACACAGGGCGAAAGATCTGCCACAGAAGCGCAGAGAACACAGAGGAACAGATGCCTCTTCACAGACATTTCGAAGCAATAAGAACAGCGATTTTCCGGGGATGCCTTGAATCAGGTGTCGCTGACAGCAACCGCGTGAAGTGGGGCGGAGTACGCCTTCAGGCGTACAGAACCAGAGGTCTAGAACTACGTTGCAGCACCGCGAAGGAAACTCGCGAGCGAGCTTCCTTCGCGGCCAAACACTTCCGAGACCGACCGTGTCATGCACCCGTGAACGCGTGCTCCACCCGCGAAAACCTAGGCGTAATACGCAGCGTTCTTCTCGATGAACTCGGCCTTCTCTGCCGGCACTTCTTCGTTCGGGAAAACGGAATTCGTCGGGCAGACCGGGACGCAGGCGCCGCAATCGATGCAGCCGTTGGGGTCGACGTAGAGCTGGGTCGCCGCCTCGAATCCGTCCTCGTCCTTCTTGGGGTGGATGCAGTCGACCGGGCAAGCTTCGACGCAGAGTTCATCTTTGGTACAGGTATCAACAATCGTATAAGCCATGAGTGCGATCTCCGATCTGGGAATGCGTGCCCCGGCCGTTGCGGCATCGGTGGCAGCGGTTCCTCACCGCCATCTCCACTGTAGGAAAACACCTACCCGATAGGCCGTGATGTACGTCACTGGCTGTTGTGAGTCCTGCACATTGCGGCTGGCCTGCCAGCGGCTGCGAGCAGGATCGCGGGGCAATCGCTAAAATGGTGAATATCAATCGCGAGCGACGAGTTTGTTGCAAGATTTTGGTACGGGTCCGGCGGTGGCGGTATAGTGTTGCCCGGAGACAGGGGAACAGCCGGTCTTGCCGTTCATTCCGCTACAATCAGCGATTAACCCGTGAGACTCGGAGGTAGTGCGGGAATGCATGCGCCCATGCGCCCCAAAGTTCTGGTAGTCGACGACGAGCAGATCATCGCCGATACACTGGCCAAGATCCTCGACATTAATGGCTACGATGCGACCGCGGTCTACAGTGGCCTGACCGCCATCGAACAGGCGCGCCGCCTGCGCCCGGACCTCGTCATCAGCGATGTCATTATGGATGACATGGACGGCATCCAGGCGGCCATCCGGATTCGTGAATTCCTGCCCTCGTGCAGGATCCTTCTGTTCTCCGGACAAGCCGCCACCGCCGACCTGCTGGAGCAGGCCCGCCTGCTAGGTTACGACTTCGACATTCTGGCCAAGCCGGTGCATCCCTCGGAGTTGCTGGCCAAGTTGAAGATGGCGGGGTGAGCAAATTTAGTTTACGGAAATCGTCCCTGGCAAGGGCACTTCGATATCAGCCGGCTTGCTCTCTGGCTTTTGCCGCATTGTCGTAGAACTTGGTCGGAGCTTAGGCCATCTCGTCATCGCGCAACTTCGTCAGGCGAACACTATAACTATAAGAAGACCCGTCGTAAGGATTCGCATAGGCCCTCCATCCGAAGCATTATAGGCTGACTTGACCGCGAGCCAAGCAGCTTTCGGCGCACTGCCAGCCTCCTTGCCGATGCTATAATCATGGTTTGCCCAACAACTCCGCTCTTCCGCGGGGCGGACGTATCTACCTGTCCCCGAGCGGCTTTTGGGCGTCTTGCAATCATCTTTCTGACGAGGTCTCCCATGTCAGGCCATTCCAAATGGGCCACAATTAAGCACAAAAAGGGCGCGCTCGATGCCAAGCGCGGCAAGATTTTTACTCGCCTGATCAAGGAAATCAGCATGGCGGCCAAGAGCGGCGGTGATCCCGAAAAGAACCCGCGCCTGCGCACCGCCGTAGCTGCTGCCAAGGCCGAGAACATGCCTGCCGACAACATCAAGCGCGCCATCCAGCGCGGCACCGGCGAGCTTCCCGGCGTCACCTACGAAGAGATCATGTTTGAAGGCTATGGCCCGGGCGGCGTTGCCGTGCTGGTCGATGTCTCCACCGACAATCGCAACCGCACAGTCAGCGAAATCCGCCACGCGTTCTCCAAAAACGGTGGCAACCTGGGCGCAGCCGGATCGGTCGCCTACATGTTTCACAAGAAGGGCGACATTGTCATTCCCAAGTCTGCGGCAAAGGAAGACGACCTGATGAACATCGTTCTTGAGGCCGGCGCCGACGACCTGAAAGACGACGGCGATACCTGGGAGATTCTCTGCGATCCTTCTTCGTACGAGACAGTGCTGGAAGCGGTGAAGAACGCCGGCATTACGCCTGACGTCGCCGAAGTCGGGATGATCCCGCAGACCTACACCAAGCTCGAAGGCCAGCAGGCCAACACCATGATCCGCCTGCTCGAAGCTCTGGAAGACCACGACGACGTGCAGCATGTCTACTCCAACTTCGACTTCGACGAGAAGCAGTTGGAAGAAGTCGCCGGGTGACGGTAGAGCCGGCCTTGAGGCCGGCGTCAACGCGCGAGAAGTGACTTGGGGCTTCAGCCCCGGCAACGGATCGGCCGCTCTTCGGAGCGGCCGATTTGCTTGTGCACGCACACCATCACGTCCGATTCTTGAAGTTGGTAACCCTGCGCACCTCTTTGCAAAGAAGCCGGGCCCGCGCTTTTGCTTCCTGCGCCGCATGGACGTCAATCTTGCGGTCGAGAAACGCCTGCTCCGCGCGCAGCTTCTGAAAGTTCGCCAGGCGATCAGCGTCAAGCTGCCCATCTTCCACCGCAGCACGCACTGCACATCCCGGCTCTGTCAGATGAGTGCAATCGCGATAGCGACACAGCATTGCGATTTCATCGATCTCCTCGAACGCAGCGCTGATACCGCTCTCGACATCCCACAGTTGCAGCTCCCTCATGCCCGGGGTGTCAATTACCAGTCCGCCGCCACTCAGCACGAACATTTGCCGCGATGTCGTACTGTGCCGCCCGCGATCATCGTGCTCGCGAACCGGCAGCGTCGACTGAACGGTGTTGCCTAGCACACGATTGATGATGGTCGACTTGCCCACGCCCGACGAGCCGATGAACGCCGCGGTTCTACCTGTCCTCACATAAGGAAGTAGCGCATCGAATCCCGCGCCGTCGACCGCGCTGATCGCGTGTACGAAAACACCGGGCGCGCTGAGTTCGGCTTCGGCAATTTTCGCGGGAACGTCTTCGCACAGGTCCGACTTGTTCAGCAGCACCACCGGCTGTGCGCCACTGTCCCACACCAGAGCGGCATAGCGCTCCAGCCGCCGCAAGTTGAATTCCTGATTCAGCGCCGAAACGATGAACACGACATCGACGTTGGCGGCGATGACCTGCGCCTGGGCCGCGCGCCCCGCAGCTTTGCGCGAGATCATGGTTCGCCGCGGCAGGACATGATGGATCACCACCCGGTCCGTGCTGGCAGTCCCAACTGCCACCCAATCGCCGACCGCCGGCAGATCGGCGGCTGATCTCGCTTGAAACAACAGCTTGCCTGCGAGCTTGGCCAACATTTCTCTGCCTTCGTTCCAGACGCGGAAGTGCCCTTTCATCACGCTGCTGATGCGCGCCGGCGCCAGGCCGGGGCGAGACAGCGCTTCAAAGTCAGCTTGCAGGCCGGCATTCCAGCCCAATTCCAATAAAGTCACTTTGGCTCCTCGTATGCGCACACGTGTGTGCCGGTTGGAGGTAAGCGAATGGACAGGCTGGCGAGAGCTCTACAGCAAGATGGAGGCAGACCTGTCCGCCGAGGTCACGGCAATGGCTTTCATTAGGCGCCTCCTTAAGGATGGTTGCGGACATCGCCCGCGAAAAAGATTATACCTTTTCTCTCAGTTCGACGAGGTAACGGCCTGGCAGCGACTACACCGCGGGAACTCCTCCATTACTCGTTCTGCTGCGGCCCTGAGCTGGATACCGGGCTGGCATCCGACTCGCTCTTGGGCGCTTTGTCTGTCTGATTGGTATCGGTGGCGAAGAGCATGAAATGATCGAACGACTCGCTGCGGTGAAAGCGCTTGCTGCCAAGACTTACGTACATGTCTGCATTCTTGGGCAGCCACAGGTCGGTCCCGTTCTTCTTGAATTCCACAGAACCATAATCGACGCTGGTGTGTTCCGTCCTCAGGTTGATCTCCGGGATCCCTCGCACCAGGTCCGTTTCCAGATGGACGATCTGGAAGTTATCGGCTGAAATCCACGCCCGTCCCTTCAGCGCCACCGGATAATAGTTCTTGTTCACTACATACGACCGCAAGCGGCTCGGTTTGTCGTCTCTCTGACGAAAATACACAAGCCATGTCGCCTTGCCATTCCACTCGCCCAGCCCCTCACACTTCATATCGAAGTCGTTGCGGAAGAGCGGATGAAACGCAATGGCCAGCACGGCCAGACCGTTGGTAGTAATGTCGCCGGGCATCTCCAGATTGTCGGCATTGCGGTATTCCTGAACGTGCAGTATGTCTTTGGAGGGCTCAGAAATAGAGACTACGTAGTTGTACTGCCGGGTCTCGCGATTCCTCGGGGTTCCCTGCGGAGAAATGTTTTCGTGCACCATGTGCTCGACGGCCGAGTACTGAGCAACGCTTTGCACCAACAGCTTCGAAGGGTCCCCCGTTTTCTGTAGCAGGTTCGCGGGACACTGAACGCCGGCAGCCACCGTCGGCTTCTCGCTGTCGACATCCGACGGCATTCCCACGCGACTGTTGGCCGCCATCGCGGCAGCCAGAGCGGGGTCGGCTATGCCGGTCTTGGCATTGACGTTCTGTTCCAGCTTAGAGATCAGGTCCTTGACCTGCGGCGCAACCGAACTCGACGGATTTCCTTCCAGATACGCCTGCAACACGGGAATGGCTTCTTTAAACTGCCCCAGGTCCGCCAGTGCCTGTCCGAGAATGAGCCGGGCCGAGGCGCCTTCGCTGCCGCCGTGCTCCACCAGCCACTGCGAATTCTCGCGAGCTTTCTCGTACTCGCCCAGCTTCAGGTAGGAAACCGCCAACACCCTGCGCGCAACTACGGAATCCGCACTGCGCGTCACTACGACCTGCGCTGCTTCGGCGGCGTGAGCGTAATCGCCACGCTGGTAGTAGAGCTGCGCCAGCAGATTTTGCGCTCGCAGGCTATGAGGATCGAGTTTGGTTGCCGCCAGCAGGTACTCCAGCTCGCGGTCCCCTTCCTTCTGTTGAAGGGCCAGATATCCCAGCAGAAACTTGATCGACGCGCTTAAGGAGTATTGGCGGTCCGCGGCTTCCAGGTATTTGCGGGCCTCAACGAAGTTGCCCAGCTCCAGCGCCTGGATTCCCTTCAAGGCGTCCTTGCGGGCCTTCGATGGGAGTTGCTTTTCGTCATCAAGGCTCAGGCTCACCGCCGCCGGATCACGCCCCAGGTACACCGTCTCCGTGAAATCATGCGCAAGGTCAGGAATGTCGATCTCCTGATGGACCGCCAAGTACCCTGCCGAGCCAGCCTCAATCAAATATTTTCCCGGCAAAACGTCACTGAAGATTGCCTCGGTGCCACGGGTAATGGTGAAGTAGACCCTTCCCGTCTCCTGGCTTGTCACCCTCACTAGTGACTGCTGCTTCAGAGGCTGCTTGTTCGAATCCAGGACGGTGACACGAATGGCAATCGTACGACGGCCGGAATCCGGCTGGCCCGAGGGCTTGTTGCCCATGGGAGTCCCTACGCCGACATGGGTTGGTTGTGCAATAGACCGCAAAGGAATTACCAGGGAAACCAACCCTAATAGGACCGCAGCAAAAAACCGAATGGCCGGCTTTGACCTACAATGTAGATTACGTGCGCAAGAAAAGTCGGCGCCGCACATTTAACCCCTCCCGGACATCACAAGCATAGCAGCGAGGCACAGGAAATAGTTGTCTTTGGGATGTAAATTCAGCAAGCGTCCCGGAACCGAACTATGCTGGGAGCAGACACAAAGGCTGCGTCCAAAACTGGACAATCGGCAGCTAGATTCGCGTCTTCCGCTGTAGGGTACTAAGCGAGCTTGCGGCGGATTTGCATTTCGATAACAATCCCCGGCCGAACAGCATTCGCATCAGCGACTCCATCTGCTGCTGGAACCGGCTGCCGTAGCCATACCACCAAACCTTGCGCATATTAGGCAGCAGGTCGGAGTCGATGTACTTGACCTGCACCATCTCGGCCAGCCCCATCTCGCCATGGGTGCGCCCGATGCCACTTTGCTTAAATCCGCCATGCGGCGCTTCGGAAATACCAAAGCAGGAAATCATGTCATTGACCATGACCGTTCCTGCCTTGATCTGCCGTGCTAGCGCTTCGCCCTTCTTGCGATCGCGCGTCCACACGCTGGCCGCCAACCCGAACTCGCTATCGTTCGCAAGTTCGATGGCCTGCTGCTCGGTGTCGAACGGCGCAACTGGCAGTACCGGCCCGAAAGTTTCTTCCTGAATGACGCGCATATCAGGTGTCACGTCAGCCAGCAGGGTCGGCGCATAGAAGTTCTGGCCAAGCTTGGTCAGCCGCCTGCCACCGGCCAGCAGACGCGCTCCCCGCTCCACCGCATCGTTCACATGCGTTTCCACCGTGCGCAATTGCCTTTCATTGATGAGAGGACCCATCTCGACTTCCGAATCCAGCCCATTGCCGACGCGCAGCCTGCCGATCTTTTCCACCATTCTTCGCAGAAACGGTTCGTAGATGCTGCGATGCACGTAGCAGCGCTCCACCGACAGGCAGGTCTGCCCCGCATTCATGAACGCACCCCACAGGGCGCCACTGGTGACTACGTCGAGATCGACGTCCGGCAGCACGATCATCGGGTCTTTGCCGCCCAGCTCCAACACCACCGGAAGCAAATGCCGCGCCGCCGTCTCCGCCACCCGTTTGCCGGTTGCAACGCTTCCGGTGAAGATGACCTTGTCGACTCCAGAGTCCAGCAGCGCCGCGCCGGTTGGTCCCTCGCCAATGACAACCTGCAGCAGGTCAGGACCAAGCCCGGCCGCATGCAGCAATTTCTGCAGCTCCAGAGCAGCGAGGGGCGTGAACTCCGAGGGCTTGATCACGACGGCATTACCAAGGACGAGCGCGGCCAGCGTCTCGACCGCCGGGGTTGAGAACGGGTAATTCCACGGCGAGATAATGCCGATGACGCCGTAAGGTTCGCGCGCCAGCACACCACGCTTGGCCTTCATCGCCAGGTTGCCATGCGGCACCGGTTGGTCGCGCAGAAAGCGGTGGGCGGTGCGGATGCAGAATTCCGCGGCGTCGAGCACCACCAGAATTTCGGTCGTGATCGCTTCGGCGGTCGGCTTGCCGGCTTCCCGGCAAATCAGTTGCGCAACTTCACGGGCGCGATTGTTCAGCAATTCCTGAAATCTGCGCAAGACCGCTATGCGCGCGGACAGCGGCGTCGCCTGCCAAGCCGGTTGCGCCGCGCGGGCCCGCAGCACCGCTGCCTGCACCTCTTCTGCTGTCGCACACGCCAGCTCGGCCAGCGGCTCGCCCGTCGCCGGATTGCTATCTACAATCGTCCTGCCCAGAACAGCTTGCATTTCGCCGGCCATCAATATTCCACGCTCACCAGGTACAGTCCGCGCGCAGCAGCGGTAGGTCCGGCTGCGCTGCGCTCGCGCGCTTCAAGGATACGCCCGAGATCACTCGCTCGCAGGCTTCCCTTGCCAACCAGCAGGAGCGTGCCCACCAGATTTCGCACCATGTGGTGCAGGAATCCATCTCCGCGGACGGTAAAGGTGAACTCGTCAGCGCTTCGTATCCAACCTGCCGAATGGATCGTTCTCACATTCGAAGGCGCTAACCGCCCATCATCGTCGCCATTGCAGTCAGCGGCGGCGGCAATGCGCGCGCTGCGGTCCGGATCGGAGGCGGCAAACGAAGTGAAGTCGTGCTGGCCGACGATGCTCGCCGTCGCCTGTACGACGGTCTCTTCGTTCATCGGATAGGGATCGTGCAACACATACCGCGCCAGGAAGGGCGGACACACGTCGCCGCGGTAGATCCGGTACTGGTAGGTCTTGGCCTTGGCGGAATGCCGCGCATGAAAATCGACCCCCACCTCCTCTAAGCCCGTGACCCGAATGGACGATGGCAGGATATCGTTCAGGGCAATCATGAACCCTCGCGCCGGGATCGGCGATCCAATAGCGAACGAAGCGACCTGCCCCAGGGCATGGACTCCGGCATCGGTGCGTCCGGAGCCTTGCGGCAGAACATCTTCGCCGGTGATCCGTCGAACGCAATCCGCTAGCGTGCCTTGTACGGTCGGTTGCTCGGGCTGAATCTGCCAGCCGTTGAAATCGCTGCCGTCGTAGGAAAGCGTCAGTTTGAGATTGCGGCTCATGAATTCGTGCAGGGGGAGGCAATGCCCGCCGCGCATCAGCTCTGCGGGGCGGCGGAAACAGCAGTCATGACTCAGCTATACTATTGTACTTCCTGTAACTTACGAGGTTGGACTCAATCATCATCTGCGATTCGGTGCCGGCTTCCGATTGGAACCTTCGTGATTTCTCCTCCGTATCAGAGATAGTCGACGGAGACTCACTGCAGAATAAGGCATACGTGTCCTAAGCGTTATACGTTTATTGGAGAAGAGGAATGTCTGTTTCTAGAACGATAGTGTCAGCGGCGAAGGACGTGATGTCACTGACGTTGGCAGTGCTAGTGGCAACCGCCAGTTTCGCTCAGAACCCGGCGCCGCAAAGCAACACAGTGGTCGAGGCGCAAACGGCCACTCCGATGCCGCAGGCGCCGGCGCCGCAGCACAACGCACACCCCTATTCCGCGCTCGACTACACCAAGGGCCAGTCCTCGTTTCCAAAGTTCTGGCAGCCCTATACGCCGCGCGTCGTTCCAGCGCCCAACCTGGCGAACTCCCCAGGGATCGATTCGACCATCAAAGACGGCAAAGTATATCTCTCCTTGAACGATGCCGTGGCCCTCGCGCTGGAGAACAATCTCGATATCGCAATTCAGCGCTACAACCTCGATACCGCAGACACCGACATTCTCCGTACCGCGTCCGGCGCCGCAGCGCTCGGTGTCAACGCCGGAATCGTGCAGGGAACTCCTGGCGGAGCTACCGGCGCAGTGGCTTCCGGAGGAACTGGAACCTCATCCACCGGTTCAACCGGTGGGGGCGCTGGAGGTGGATCGGTAGGAGTTGGCGGAGCCGGCGCAGGTGCTGCCGGTATTGTCTCCTCCACCAACGGTTTCGGACCGCCAATCCCTAACTATGACCCGGTGGTTGCCGGAAGCAGCATCCTGGGCCAGCGTGCCACCACCCCTCAATCCAACGTCATCTTCACTGGTACGGCGACCCTGGTGCAGAACACCTCGAATGCGAATTTTACCTACAACCAGGGCTTCGCCACCGGCACGCTGTTCAACGTTACCTTTAACAACAGCCGCACGACTTCCAACGCGCTCTTCAATACTCTCTCGCCCGCTCTGAACTCAACCTTTCAGGTGAGCCTCACACAGCACCTTTTGTCAGGCTTCGGCTTCGACCCCAACTTGCGTTGGATCCGCATCGCCCGCAACAACCGCGAAATCATGGACGTCGCCTTCCGCCTGCAGGTCATGACGACGGTCTCGCAGATCGAGAACATCTACTGGGACCTGGTCAATGCCTACGAGAACGTGAAGGTGCAGCAGCGGGCCCTGGAACTGGCCAACAAGACGCTTTCCGACACCGAAAAGCAGGTGCAGATCGGCACCCTGGCCCCGATCACCGTCGTGCAATCGAAGAGCTCCGTAGCCACGGCTAACCAGAACCTTACGGTGGCACAAACCAATCTTCAGTTGCAGCAGTTGCTGATGAAGAATGCCATAACCCGTAACTTAGCCGACCCCATTCTGGCCATTGCACCGGTAATTCCGACCGACACCCTGCAGATCAATGCTCCATTCGAAATCCGCCCGGTCGAAGACCTCATCAACCAGGCGCTTCAGGCACGGCCGGAAATCATTCAGTCGCGCATCAACCTCACCAACAAGAAAATCAGCGTGCAATCGATCAATAGCTCGTTGAAGCCGCAGCTTGATGTTTACGCCTTCTACGGCGCCGCTGGCCTTTCAGGGCAGCAGAATCCACTGTGTCCGCCTGGCGAGGTGCAATGCACCACCACCATTCCACCCGGAGGCTGGGGTAACGCCTTCGAAAATCTGTGGAATGGCAGCGGCCCCAATAAAGGCGTGGGGGTGAACCTCAACATAACTCTGCGCAATCGCCAACAACAGGCCGATCAGGTGCGCTCGCAACTGGAGTACCGGCAGTCCGAGCTGGCGCTGCAGCAACAGGAAAACACCATCGTGCTGCAAGTCCGCAACGCGCAGTTCGCCCTTACCCAGAACTACGCCGCCCTCCAGTCGTCGGTCGCAGCCCGTGACTATGCGCAGCAGAACCTGGATGCCGAGCAGAAAAAGTACTCCCTCGGCGCATCGACCGCGACGCTGGTGTTGCAAGCCTCAAGCGCACTCACCCAGGCACAGTCCAACGTGCTGGCGGCGGCGACCAACTACGAGAAGTCGCGCGTACAGCTCGATCTCTACACCGCCGACACGCTGACCAAGCTGGGTATCGACATGGCCGACGCCGAGGCGGGCAAGGTCACCAAGGAGCCCAAGGTACCCGGTGTCGTGCCCAACAATCCGTCGAACCTGACATTGTCCCAGCCCACATCAACACCGCCTGCGGCACAGCAGCCGCAGAATCCGCCTCAGCCACAGAATCCGCCTCAGCCACAGCAGTAGCGGGGCGACTCCTTTTCAACGGTGTGCCGCTGGAATTCGACAAGCGGCACGCCATTTCTGTTTACTGCTCTTACCCTTGCTGTTGTCACTCCTTCCGGGCTTTGCGAAACTAGATGAGTTCCCCTCGGACGAACCTGTGCCAACCGTAAGAGAATTTTCGGCAGGCGGCGTGGTGCTGCGCAAAATGCGCAAGCGCTGGTATCTGGCCGTGATCGAGCCCTTCGCCGAGCGTCCACGCCGGTCGGTGCATCCGCTGCGCTCCCGCAATAACGGCAAAGCGTCCGACCTGCTGGCCTTGCCCAAAGGCACGATCGACCCCGGGGAAAAGCCCGAGCAGACCGCGCAACGCGAAGTGCATGAGGAAACCGGTGTCCGCGCTGATCTGGTCACCAAGCTAACCGATACCAAATACTTCTACGTCCGCAATTGGGGAGATCACGCCCGCGTCTTCAAGGTGGTCAGTTTTTTTCTCTTCCTCTACCGCTCCGGACGAATGGGAAACATCTCGCAGGAAATGCGGGTCGAAGTGCAGCGCGCCTTCTGGCTTCCCCTGGATGACGGCCCCGCGCGCTTAAGCTACAAAGGCGAGCGCGAGGTTGTCGAACTCGCCCTGGACTATGTCAAGGCCCATCCGGAGCTAGGCGAAAATGCCACAAACACCGCACGTTGAGCGTCACTTCACAGCAGGGGAGGTTGTACGCGACGTCGTCATCGGCATGTCCGACGGCTTGACCGTTCCCTTTGCGTTGGCTGCCGGATTGTCGGGCGCCGTCGACAACAGCCACATCGTGGTGGTCGCCGGTCTGGCCGAAATTGCGGCCGGATCGATCGCCATGGGCCTGGGCGGCTATCTTGCCGCGCGTGGCGATGCCGAACATTACGAAAGCGAACGCCGCCGCGAGGTCCGCGAAGTCGAAGAGATTCCCGACGAAGAAGCGCGCGAAGTGCAAAACGTCTTCACCAGCTTCGGCCTCTCGCCGCAAGAGAGCGATGTCGTCGTCCAGTCACTCACCAAACGCCCACAGCAGTGGGTCGACTTCATGATGCGCTTTGAGCTGGGACTGGAAGAGCCCGATCCCAAACGTGCCGTGCAAAGCGCCGCCACCATCGCCGGTTCCTACGTTGCCGGAGGCATTATCCCGCTCTCTCCCTACATGCTGATGCACAGCTCCCGCTCCGCTCTGGGATGGTCGGTGTTGGTCACTCTGCTCGCTTTGGGCGTCTTCGGCTTCATCAAAGGCCGCTTCACCGGCACCCGCCCGCTCCGCTCCGGCCTGCAAACCGTGGTCATCGGCGGAATCGCCGCCGGCGCGGCCTTCCTGCTGGCAAAAGCCTTCTCCTAGAAAAGCTTCACCACGGAGGCGCAACAGAGGACACGAAGGACCACGAGGATAAGAAGCCGAGTCCCGTTTTGGACCTCTATCCGCAAGGCGACTCCGGAACTATGATCGTCACCTTTGGAAGCCCTGATTCCTCGGTGTCCTCCGTGATCTCGGTGGTGAAGTGGTTCTTTCCCTAATGATTTCCCGCCTCAAACCGGAAGGAGGCGAAGTCGGCTAATCCCCCGAGAGGCCTATCCCTCTCCGTGTCCTCCGTGCCTCGGTGGTGAAGGGAATTTCCCGCCGACGTAGCATTTTTTATAGATTTCTCTTGACTGAATGAATACTCATTCAGTACGCTTATCTCAACTTAATACGGCGCGCGTCGTTGCCATCCTCACCCCACATCTTGCGACGCGCGCTCATTCTTTCTGGGCCGTTTTTTGAGGAGAACGTTGTGCAGAGCCAGGTTCCCGTTTCACCCCATCATTTGTCATTCTGGGAAAGTCATCGTCCGCGCATCGTCTCCCACAATCGAAGTTCGTAGTACCAGCACACTCGATAAGCCATTTTGGACGTCTATTGCATCAGTCAGGCCGAATTTCGGCTGGCAAGTAGTTGAGGCAGATCGCAGCCATGCACAGACAGATCAATAAAGTTGCCGTCTTAGGAGCGGGCACCATGGGAGCCCGCATTGCCGCCCACCTGGCCAACGCCGGTGTTCCTTCGTACCTGCTCGACATCGTCCCTCCCGACGCCGATGGCCCGGCGCGCAACCGCATTGCCGCCGCTGGCCTGGAAGCCGCGGTGAAGTCGAAGCCGGCCGCATTTTTCAAATCCTCGCTCGATTGCCTGGTCACCATCGGCAACTTCGAGGACGACCTTCAGAAGCTGGCTGATGTCGACTGGATCATCGAAGCCGTCATTGAGGACCTGAACATCAAGCGCGAGCTGCTGCGCCGCGTCGACGCCGTCCGCAAGCCGGGAACGATCATCACCACCAACACCAGCGGCCTGCCCGTTGCCAAAATTGCTGAAGGCTTCCCCGAGGACTTCCGCCGCTCGTGGTTTGGCACCCACTTTTTCAATCCGCCGCGCTATATGCGCCTGCTGGAGCTCATCCCCACGCCCGACGCCGATCCTGCGTTGATGTCGGTCATCGCCGGCTTCTGCGATCTGCACCTGGGCAAAGGCGTGGTCTACGCCAAGGACACGCCCAACTTCATCGCCAATCGCATCGGAACCTTCTCCATCCTGAACGTCATGCGCGTGATGCAGGAGATGGACTTCAGCGTCGAAGATGTCGACGCACTGACCGGCACCGCCGTCGGCTGGCCTAAAACCGCGACCTTCCGCCTGGCCGATCTGGTCGGGCTCGATGTTCTCGGACATGTGGTTCGCAATGCCATGACCAACATCCACGACGAACGCGGCGACCTGAAGCTGCCGCCGTTCTTCACCGAGATGATTAGTCGCAAGTGGCTGGGCGACAAGACCAGGGGCGGCTTCTATAAGAAGCAGAAGGGCCCTGACGGCGACAAGCGCTTTGCCCTGGATTGGAAGACGCTGGAATATCGCCCTTCGCAGAAGCCCAAATTCCCCGCGCTGGAGATGGCGAAGAACGTCGATGACCTTTCTGAGCGCGTTGCGATGTTGCTGGCGCCATCCAAGGACAAGGCCAACGCGTTTCTCTGGACGGTGCTCTCGGACCTGTGGACGTACTCGGCCAACCGCATTGGCGAGATTGCGGATTCTGTCGTTGAAATCGACCGCGCTATGAAGCTGGGCTTCAACTGGGAGCTTGGGCCGTTCGAGCTGTGGGATGTTGCCGGCGTACCCAGGACCGTCGAGCGCATGAAGAAGGAAGGCAAGCCGGTCGCTCCCCAGGTTGAGAAGCTGCTCGCCTCCGGCAAAACAAGCTGGTACGCCGACGATGTCAAAACCGCCAGCGGCCGCGACTACTTCGATATTGCAGCTAGCACCTACAAAGCGGAAGAAGTTCCTGCTGGTGTCTGGTCGGTAACGGTTGCGAAAAAGTCGAACGGCGTGGTGAAGAAAAATCCCGGCGCGTCGCTGGTCGATCTCGGCGATGGCGTTGCCTGCATCGAGTTCCATTCCAAGATGAACTCGCTCGGCGGCGACATCGTGCAACTGATCACCCAGACCCTTAAGCCGGGGGGCGCAGGCGACAACTTCGACGCCTTCGTCATCACCAACGACGCTCCCAACTTCTCTGTCGGCGCCAACATCATGATGCTGCTGATGGCCGTTCAGGAAGAAGAGTGGGACGAAGTCGACATGGCCGTCCGCCAGTTCCAGAACATGACGCAGGCCATCAAGTTCTCAACCAAGCCGGTCGTGGTCGCGCCATTCGGCATGACACTGGGTGGAGGGACCGAGATCATGCTGCATGGCGCGGCCCGCCAACCGCACGCCGAGCTGTATTCCGGTCTGGTGGAGGTTGGCGTCGGGCTGCTGCCGGGTGGCGGCGGCTGTAAGGAGATGACAATTCGCGCCATCCATAAGGCCACGCACATCCGACCCCAGGGCCGCGGCGAAAGTGTCGAGTTGATGGAGGCGATGAAACAGGCGTTCGAAACCGTTGCCATGGCCAAGGTCTCGACCTCGGCTGCCGAAGCCCGAAATCTGGGCTTCCTCTCGCCGGGCGACTACGTCACGATGAATCGCGAACGAGTGCTGAGCGACGCCAAAGAACGCGCGCTGGAGCTGATGCACGAGGGCTGGCGTCCGCTCGCGCCGCGCCACGACATCCCCGCGCCCGGCGAAAGCATTCTGGCCACACTGAAGCTGGGCGCGCACATCATGCGCCAGGGCGAGTTCATCACCGACCACGAGGTCAAGATCGCCGGCAAGGTCGCGGAGGTGCTGTGCGGTGGTAACGTCACCCCCGGCACGCTGGTGAGCGAGCAGTACCTGCTTGACCTGGAGCGCGAGGCGTTCAAGTCGCTCTGCGGCGAGCGTAAAACCCAGGAGCGCATCCAGTACACGTTGAAGACCGGCAAGACGCTGAGGAATTAGCAAGTGGGCTTTCACTATGGAGGGCACAGGGGAAAGCGGATAACCACGGATTGTCGCGGATTGTCGCGGATGATCAGAGAGCCCGGGACGGCGGCAGAATTCGAGCCCACGGCGGAAGCCGTGGGACGGGTGCCGGAAAGCAATCCGAGCCGCGTCAGCGGCGGCATTTGTGTTAGCCGTGGGCGTGCGCCCGCGGGCAAGGTTGCGAAAAGACCGGAGCCGCTTTAGCGGCGGCATAACTTGTTTGTTTGCAGGATTTTAACTGTAACTACCTTTAGAATCAATATTTTAGACTACAAATATAGGCTAAACCATTGACTCTAAAGATTCGCTGTTGCAAATAAATTCGATTTACACCCTGTAGCTGGCGGCTGATAGCTGGCAGCTGGGAGCTCAAAATGTCTGACGTTGTAATCGTATCCGCAGTCCGTACTCCGGTCGGCAAGGCCACCAAAGGAACCCTGCGGGCCACCCGTCCCGACGATCTCGCCGCCGTCGCCATCAAGGGCGCGCTGGAGCGCGTGCCCCAGCTTGATCCCAAGGAGATCGAAGACGTGATGCTCGGCTGCGCCATGCCCGAGGCCGAGCAGGGCATGAACGTCGCCCGCATCGCCTCGCTGCGCGCCGGGCTGCCGGTTGAGGTTTCGGCCATCACGGTGAACCGCTTCTGCTCCTCCGGGCTGCAGGCCATTGCCATGGCTGCCGAGCGCATCATGGCAGGCGGTGCCGACGTGGTCGTCGCCGGCGGCGTCGAGTCGATGACCATGATCCCCATGGGCGGCCACAAAGTCTCGGCCAACCCCTGGCTCATCGCGAACTATCCCGACTCGTACCTATCGATGGGTCTGACCGCCGAACGGCTGGCAGCGCTGTACAACATCACGCGCGAGCAGTCCGACCAGTTTTCGGTCGACAGCCACCAGAAGGCGATCGCTGCCATCGAGGCCGGCAAGTTTGATGATGAGATCGTGCCGGTGCCGGTCAGCTTCACCACGCCCAACGGCAGCAAGCCCAAGCGCACCGAGATCATCTTTAAGATGGACGAAGGCCCGCGCGCCGACACTTCGATGGAAGCGCTCGCCGCGCTGAAGCCGGCGTTCCATGCGAAGGGCACAGTCACAGCCGGCAACTCGTCGCAGATGTCCGATGGCGCAGCCGCGGCGGTCGTCATGTCGGCTGAACGCGCAAAAGCGCTGGGACTCAAGCCACTGGTGCGCTACGTGGGATATGCCACCGCGGGGTACAAGCCCGAAGAGATGGGACTCGGGCCGGTGTTCGCCATTCCCAAAGTTCTGAAGCGTGCCGGCCTGAAGCTCAGCGACATTGACGTGATCGAGTTGAACGAAGCCTTCGCCGCGCAATCCCTGGCGGTGATTCAGCAGGGGGAGCTCGATCCCTCGCGCATCAATCCCAATGGCGGAGCGATTGCACTGGGCCATCCGCTGGGTTGCACTGGAGCAAAACTGACGGCGAGCATCATCCGCGAGATGAAGCGCCGCAAAGCCCGCTATGGCATGGTGACCATGTGCGTCGGCGGCGGCATGGGCGCGGCAGGCGTGTTCGAGAATTTGCAGTAGAGGATTGCACCACGGGGACACAGAGAAAACCGAGGAAACCGATTTGAAAGCGGGATTCGTTCGAGCGCGTTGGCATAGCCAAGCTTCCGGATGATCCAAGCCTAAATTCTTCTCCGTGCCCTCCGTGCCTCTGTGGTGAACAGGCTTTTTCCAAGTTCAAATACCGAGGTTGAACCATGGCGACAACGACCGTAGCTCCCAAGACCAAACTCACGGGCGGAAGCTTTCTGCTCGAAGAACACAATCTGGACGACGTCTTCACACCTGAAGACTTCACCGACGACCATCAGATGGTCGTCAAGCTGGCGGAAGAATTCGCCACCAACGAAGTCGTCCCTGAAGCCGAGCGCATGGAGCACAAGGAGTGGGCCGTCTGCCGCGAGCTCTTGCGCAAGGCCGCCGAACAGGGCCTGACCAATGCCGACATCCCCGCCGAGTATGGCGGCTCCGACATGGACAAGGTCTCCTCCGCCATCATCTCCGACTTCATGTCGAAGTATGGCAGCTTCATGGTGACCATGGGCGGGCACAGCGGCATCGGTACGCTGCCCATCGTCTTCTTCGGCACCGAAGCGCAGAAGACGAAGTACCTGCCAAAGCTGGCCACTGCCGAGGTCGTGGGCGCCTATGCGTTATCGGAGAGCACCAGCGGCTCGGACGCGCTCAACACCCGCACCCGCGCCGTGCTCTCGCCTGACGGCAAGCACTACATCCTCAACGGCGAGAAGATGTGGATCACCAATGCCCACTTCGCCGATCTGTTCACCGTCTTCGCCAAGGTCGATGGCGAAAAGTTCACGGCCTTTTTGGTCGAAAAGACCTTCCCCGGCTTCTCCGTCGGCGCGGAAGAGAAGAAGATGGGCATCCGCGGATCGTCCACCGCTCCACTCATCCTTAACGACTGCAAGGTGCCGGTCGAAAACGTTCTCGGAGAGATCGGCAAGGGGCACATCATCGCCTTCAACATCCTGAACGTGGGCCGCTTCAAGCTGGGCGCAAGTTGCGTTGGCGGCGCTCGCACCTCGCTGGTCAGCGCCATTTCGTATGCCAAAGAACGCAAGGCGTTTACCAAGACCATTGCCGACTTCGGCCTCATCCGCGAGAAGCTGGCGCAGATGGCCATCGGCACCTACGCCGGCGAATCCATGGTCTATCGCACGGTCGGCATGATGGACACCGCCCTCGGGCTGGTCGACAAGAATCCCCAGGAGGTGCGCAAGGCCATCGAGGAATACGCCGTCGAGTGCTCCATCATCAAGGTGTTCTGCTCCGAAATGCTCGACCACGTGGTCGACGAGACGGTGCAGATCTATGGCGGCTACGGCTTTGTCGAGGAGTATCCCGCCGAGCGCCCATACCGCGACTCGCGCGTGAACCGCATCTTCGAGGGCACCAACGAGATCAACCGCCTGATCATCACCGGCTGGTTGCTGAAGCGCGCCATGAGTGGACAGCTTCCGCTGCTGCCCGCGATCAAGAAGACCATGGACGAGGTCATGGCTGGCCCCTCAATGGGCGACGAAGCCGAGGGTGTGCTGGCGGCGGAACAGAAGATCGTCTCCAACGCCAAGAAGCTCTCCATGCTGGTGGCTGGCGCGGCTTCGCAGAAGTACATGCAAAAGCTGGCCGATCAGCAGGAGGTCATGGGCGCCATCGCCGATATGGTGATCGAAACCTTCACCATGGATAGCTGCCTGCTCCGCGCGCGCAAGTATGTCGAAACCAACGGCGAAGCAAAAGGCGCGCTAGTGACGGCCATGACGCAGGTGTACATCGCCGGAGCCATGAATCGCCTGGAGGCGGCTGCGAAGAAGGTCATCGCCGCCGTAGCTGAAGGCGACATGCTGCGCACCCAGATGGCGATTGTCCGCCGCCTGGTGAAGCACGACCCGGTGAACGTCATCGCCCTGCAGGAGCAGGTCGCGGCCCGGGTGCTGGAAACCGGCAAGTACGTGACGGCGTAACCGATCACCACGGAGACACGGAGAGCACGGAGATAATCTCACATTTACTTTCGGACTCCGTGTCCTCTGTGCCTCCGTGGTGAAAGCCTTTCGCACCTGATCGCGAAGATGCCCGCTTTGCCTTCCCTGTGTCCTCCGCGCCTCCGGGAGTGATAGCTTTTCTTCATGCCGCAAACATTGGAGTCCTTAGCCGAGGTTCTCTCGGCGCGCCTCATTGGCGATGGCCTGATTGAAGTCGCGCGCGTCGCCAGCATTGCCGGCGCTCAACCTGGTGACCTGGTCTTTGTTCAATCGGAGGATCACCTGGCCGATGCCCTCGCCTGCGAAGCATCCGCCGTCATCGCCGGCGAGTTCGCAGCCAACGCGCCAAGATCCAAGCCGCTGCTGATCGCCGCCAATCCGCGCCTGGTATTCGCTACCGCAGCGGCGATCTTGCATGCGCCGCCCGAGTATCCGCCCTCCATCCATCCCACGGCTCTCATTCATCCGTCGGCGAAGGTCTCCCCAAGCGCCAGTGTCGATGCCTACTCGGTCATCGAAGCCAATGCGGTGGTTGGCGACCGCACGTACATCTCCGCCGGATGCTACATCGGCGCAGGTGTGGTGATTGGCGACGATTGCGAGATCTATCCCCGCGTGGTCATCTATCCCGGTACGGTGCTCGGCCGCCGCGTCATCGTTCACGCGGGAGCGGTGCTCGGCTGTGACGGCTTTGGCTATGTGCGCGACGAGAAGTACGGGCATCATGTGAAGTTTCCCCAGATCGGACAGCTTGTGATTGGCGACTACGTGGAGATCGGCGCCAATGTCACCATCGATCGCGGGGCCCTCGACAAGACGGTCATCGGTCCGGGCACGAAGCTCGACAACCTGGTGCACATCGGCCACAACTGCGCGATCGGAGCGAACGTCATCATGGCAGCGCAGGTGGGCCTTTCCGGCAGCGTCAGCGTGGGCGATGATTGCCTCTTCGGTGGGCAGGTCGGCATCGGCGATCACGCCGAGATCGAAGCCGGATCGATCCTCGGTGGGCAGGCAGGCATCTTGCCACACAAGAAGTTTCGCGGGAAGGGCGAGGTCTTCTGGGGCACCCCCGCCAAGCCGCTGCGCGAGTACCTGAAAGAGTTGGCTACGCTGGCGCGGCTGGCAAAGAAGAAGTAGCCGCGGCTCTAGCTTAACTAGGTAGATGGCGCGCGAGGATCACCACAGAGACACAGAGGCACCGAGAAAATGGGTCTTAAGATCGAGCCAAGCAGCCTACGGGTGATAAGCCAAGTATCGACTAGCTTAGCTAGCTTCTGATTATCTGGTTGCTTCAGCAAGCCCCAATAGGTAGTGTGGAGGCGTGCCCCGGCCGTCATTCCCAAAGACCCTCCGCCAGTTTCAGTCCGACTTTGCCACGGAGGAAGCCTGCCAGCGATATCTGGCAGCTTGTCGGTGGCCGGATGGGTTCACGTGTCCGCGATGCGGGCATACAAAAGCCTATGAGTTGGCGAACCAACGGCGCCATCAATGCTGCAAGTGTCGCTACCAGGTCTCGTTGACATCTGGGACCATCCTCCATCGGACGAAGATTCCTCTGACCTACTGGTTCTGGGCGGCCTATCTGATGACCACTGACAAGCGCGGCGTGTCCGCCCTACTTCTGCAGCGTCAATTGGGCCTGACCTGCTACGAGACCGCATGGATGATGCTGCACAAACTCCGCCGGGCGATGGTGAACGCGGCGAGGGAACCTCTGCGCGGCGAGGTGGAGGTGGATGAGACGTGGATTGGTGGTGAACAAGCTGGTCTCCGGGGGAGCCGACAGCTCAAGCAACGAAGGGCAGCTCTTGTCCTTGTGGCTGTCGAAAAGCGTGGCCGAGCTTCGGGTCGAGTCCGCATGAGCGTGATTCCCGACTTCAAGGCCGTCACCATCATGTCGTTTCTCAGCGAGCACATCGCATCTGGGGCCACTATCTATACGGACGGCCTCAAAAGTTTCTCAGGGCTGTTAGAGGCTGGTTTTAAACATGTCGCCCGTAACCAACCTCTCCGGTCGCAGTTGCGCCAAGGCGCGAAGTCTGCTGTCCCGCTTGCCGATCGGGCGATTGGAAACCTGCAACAGTGGCTGATCGGAACCTACCACGGAGTGAGCAAGGAGCAACTCCAGGTTTATCTCGATGAATTCGTCTTTCGGCACAACCGTCGAAAGACACCGGCGGCCGCATTTCAGACACTACTTGGCTTCGGAACCGCTCGCAGATCAACTATGTACGAGCAGATTCGGGGAGCGAGAGATCTTAACCGCAATCTATTGGGGTTTGCTGAAGCAACCAGATAATCAGAAGCTAGCTAGCGCGACACGCTTGACCTGCTGCGCAAGGTCGATCTATCGGCCATCGAAGATCAGCTTCCCGAAGGAGGGAGCCGCTGTATTGCGGCATTTTCCGATGCGCTTAAGCTGATCGTAGCCGGCGATGCCGGCGGCCACGTCCACTTCCTCCGCCTCGAAGAACCGAAATCAACATCAGGGAAAAAAGTCTCAAAACCAGCTCGCAGGGTAAAGAATTAGTCCAGGGACGCCATCATAAGGGTTTCGCGCGCGGCTACGTGGTCGTGCGCGTCGGGTGTTCCTTGTTGTACTTCCTCGCAGCTTTGTTCTGTTCCTTCATCTGTTTCTTTTCAGCTTTCAGCTGCTTCTTCTGCTGCTTGGCCCACTGCTTATTGCTCTTCCTGGCCGCCTTCTCCGCCTGCTTCTGTGAGTACGTGACCCTGCCCCACCGTGCGTGAGCCGGCGCGCTGGCAATGAGCGTCATAAGCAGCAACAGAGTGGGAACCAATCGCCTTTTGATCATTTGGAGTTTCCCGTTTCACCAACCCAAAACATCTCACCATAGAGGGCACGGAGAGCACAGAGAATCACAAAGCAGGAATTAGAAAGGGCGTTCTCGTCCGTGCTCCTAGTGCTGCATGCTCCACGCTTCGCTCTTGATGAGAAACCAAGTTCTACCTTCCGATCCGGTTCACAAAATACAGCACCAGCGACAGGATCACACTTAAGACTATCGACGTCATGAGCGGAAAGTACACTGTGGTATTTTTGCCGCGCCAGGTGAAGTCGCCCGGCAGACGCCCAACCGGCAAGTTCAGCTTGCCGGCCACAATCAGCACGACCCCGAACAGCAGAACCAGTCCGCCGATCCACACCAGCATCCGGCCCAGGTCGCCCATAAAGATACTCTATCGCGATTTGGGCCGGCAGAGCGGCGACTGTATGGTTAGTCGGCGCGCAAGGCCTTCATGGGATCGACCGACGCCGCGCGGTAGGCGGGCAGCCACGACGCTGCGAGGGCCAGCGCCAGCACGAACAGCACCGCCACCGACAAGGTCAGCGGATCGTAGGCGCTCACTCCGAACAAGAAGGAGTGCAGCAGGCGCGAGGCGGCCAGGGTAGCGACAAGCCCGACGCCGCACCCGACAGTTGCCAGCTTGATTGCCGAGGCAAACACCAGATTCAGGATGCCCGAGCGCTGCGAGCCGAGCGCGACGCGAACCGCCATCTCCTGCACGCGAAGAGCGGCGGAGAACGCGATCACGCTGTAGATGCCCAGCGCTGCCAGTAGAAGCGCCGCGGCGGCGAACGACGAGATGAGTGCGGTATTGAAGCGGCGTGGCGCCTCGCTGCCGGCCACGGCGTGCTCCATGCTCTGCACCTGCGACAGCGGCAGTTGGGGATCGATAGAGCGCACGGTGGTTTGCAGCAGGTTTGCCATCTGCTCGGGAGGAGTGGAGGTGCGCAGGGCGATGAATCCCCCGTTGCCATTCAGGTCGCTGGGAGAGGCGAACGATCCGGCAGAGGCTTCCACTTGCGCGACCGGCTGATAGTACTGCTGTTTGTCGGGAGCATCCGGCGAGCCCTCTTTCACGTCGGCTACTTCCCCGACGACGGTCAACCATGGAGTCGACATTTCCGGGGTGCCGAAGCGCATGCGCTTCCCCAGAGGATTTTCACCAGGCCAGTAATGCTGGGCAAACTTGTGGTTGACGACGACAACCAGTTGCGAGTCCGCCGTGTCGGCATCGGTAAAGAAGCGGCCTTGCAGCAGCGGAATGCCCATCGCCGTGAAGTAAGTGCCTTCCACTTGCATCGGCGTGGCCAAATTCATGCCGGCGCCCTTTTGCGCGACATAGCCATCGACAACGAAAGTGGTGGCGCTGTCATAGCCGGCGTCGGGCAGCAGCGACGTCAGCCCGGCGGATTGCACGCCCGGAAGCTGTTGCAGCCGCTGGAGCAGCTCGTGATTGAATTCGTCCACCTTTGCCTGCGTGCCGTACTGATTGCGCGGCAAAGAGTAGGCGGCGGTCAGGGTATGATCAGGGCGGAAGCCCAACTCCACTTGCCGCATCTTTTCGAAACTCCGCAACAATAAGCCTGATGCTGCCAGCAGCACCAAGGCGATGGCAACTTCTCCAATCACCAGCGCGGAGCGCAGCCGCTGATGCCCGCCTGCCGGGCCGGAGCGTCCGCCCTGCTTCAATGTCTCATTGACACTGGTGCGGATGGCGGCAAATGCCGGCGCCAGACCACACAGGATTCCAGTGAACAGTGCAAGCAGGAACGCGAAGGCGACGACCTTCCAGTCGAGGCCGATCTCGCCAACCCGCGGCAGGGTTTCCGGCAAGAGGGTCCTGCCGACCAGCAGCCCAATCGCCGCCAGGATCAGCCCGAGCACGCCACCGACCAGGCTAAGCACCAGGCTTTCCAGAATGGCCTGACGCAGCAGCGCGCGGGCGCCCGCACCCAGAGCAAGCCGCACCGCAATTTCACGGCGCTGGCGGATGGCGCGCACCAGCAGCAGCCCGGCCAGATTGGCGCAGGCGATCAGCATGACCACCGAAATCGCGAGGAACAATATGCGCAGCAGTTGACGCGCCTCCTGCACCGTCTCGTCATGCAGCGAGTGCACCACCGCGGTAATGTGCAGGCTCGACATAAACGCGGGGTAGTTGCGCATGGTCTCCTGCGCCACGTGCTCGGCGTCGGCCTGGGCTTGCTGCGCCGTCACTCCCGGCTTGAGGCGCCCCACCATCTGGTAGCTCCATGAGGCTGCGCCGCTCGGTCCCAGCTCCTGTGGCCTGAAACTCATGGGCACCCACAGCTCGGTGTGGTTGAGCAGGCCGGGCGACAACGGGAACTCAAAGCCGCGCGGCATCACGCCGATCACTACATAAGGCTTGCGATCGAGCAGGATCTTGGTGCCCAGCACGTGAGGATTACCGTTGAAGCGCTTTTGCCAGAGCGGGTAGCTCAGGACGACTACCTGCTCTTTTTGATCGTCTTCCTGCTGGGTGAAGTAGCGGCCCATCATGGGCGCGACGCCGAGAGCCGGGAAGACGCCGCCGGTCATGCGCGAGGCGTTCACCTGCGCCGGCTCGCCCACGCCTGATAGCTCATAGCCGTCCCGCCGGTAGCCGCCCAGGCTTTCGAAGCTGTGCGTGTCGCGGGTGTAGTTCTGGATGTCGGGCGGCGTGACCCCGGCCTCGTTGTTGCCACCGATCTCTGCGCCCTGAAGGATGTCGGAGAGCACCACCAGCCTGTCCGGCTGCGGGAAGGGCAACGGGCGCAGCAGCACGCTCTCGACAATGGAAAAGATGCCGGTGGTGGCGCCGATGCCCAGCGTCAACATCAGAATGGCAGCCAGAGAAAATCCGGGAGCCTTCAGCAAACGGCGAATGGCAATGCGCAGGTCCTGCAGGAACATAGGAATTTCTCGTGACAGCAGAAATGAGACTAGCGTCCAGCCCTTACCTGTTGCATACGTTGAGTGGGGAGGGATTGTTCCGGGGGGGAGGGCTGGCGCCAAGCGGAATACGATGGGCCAGTTGCTCTGATCCGCCGGACGGCGCGTAATGTTATCCTGTCGAGTTTGCCTCCAACGAAACTCTTCCCGGCAGGTCTTGATTGAGCGCGAAACCCATCATGCTGGTCCACGGCGGCGCCTGGGCCATTCCCGACAACGCCATTGAAGCGCACCTGCGCGGAGTGCAAGCCGCGGCCGATGCTGGCTGGAAGGTGCTGAGCGCGGGCGGCAGTTGTCTTGACGCAGTGGAGGCGGCGGTGGTCGTGATGGAAGACGACGAGATCTTCGACGCGGGGCGGGGCTCGTTTCTCAACATGGATGGCCGGGTACAGCTCGATGCCTGCCTCATGGAGGGCGCGACGCTACGCGCAGGCGGCGTGGGATGCGTCGAGCACATCAGCAATCCCATCCGCGCGGCCAAGAAAGTCCTTAGCGAAAGCCCGCACGTCTATTTCGTCTCGACCGGCGCCGAGCGCTTTGCCCAGGCCCACGGCCTGGAGCTGGTGCCCAATGAAGAGTTGGTGATTGAGCGCGAGATCGTGCGGCTGAGCGAAGCCAAGAAGCAAAGCTACCTGCAAATGCCGGAGGAGTTTGGCGCGGCTTCGCAGTATCACGACACGGTAGGCGCGGTGGCGCTTGACGCGGAGGGCAACATCGCCGCAGGCACCTCAACCGGCGGCACGCTGAACAAGGCTCCGGGGCGCGTGGGAGATTCTTCACTCATCGGCTGCGGCTGCTATGCCGACAACCAAAGCGCTGCCGTCTCCACCACCGGCTGGGGCGAGCCCATGATGAAGCTGGTCCTGAGCAAGTGGACAGCCGACCGGGTGGAAGAGGGCCTGACTCCGCAAGAGGCGGCAGAACGCGCACTGGCTTACCTCAAGAAGCGGCTCAACGGCCACGGCGGCATCATCGTCGTCGATACCCAGGGCCGCTATGGCCTGGCGCACAACACGCCGCGCATGGCATGGTCTGTGGTGACGGGTGGCCAGCACGCTTCCGGCGTCGATCTCGGCACTTCCGGCTGACCCGGGTGTCTCCCTGTCACATGGCCTTATCTTTGTCGCCGCTTTGGGTTTTTGTCACGACAAGATAGGTAACTGTGTCCCAGGCGTTGCGAATGCCAGTGAACAGTAGCACCAGGGCAATGGCAGCCACTCCAGCGAGAGCGCCGGTTGGCTCTCGCGGCAGCAGGATTCCAGCCATCAATAGAGCCATGTAGGTGACCAGCGGCAATCCTACATACCAGCCCCAATCCCCGGTGTCAGGGGTGTAGCCTGTGGGTTTCAGCGCATGGCGAATCGAGTTGAAGCTGTAGATGATTCCCAGTGCTCCGCAGAGCGCCAGCGTTTGTCCGGCGAGGGCAAGACGGTGCCACGGCGCAGTGACGGTGGCAGAGATGAACAGCACCGCGCAGAAGTGGACGACGGTCGGCGATCCGAAGGCGCGGACGTCGTGCCGGCTACTGGTGGCGCGCATCTCGGCGCTCAGTGCAATCACCACGAACTGCAGGCCGGTCAAGGCCCCGGCCGAAGTGCCAACGATGAGATAGAAGTTGCTCCAGCGGGAGAGGATATCGAGCACGGCTTGTTGCATGATTGATGCTCCAGTTCCAGCCGGAAATCTTACCGCGAGGGGACATTGGTTTGGCTAGCGCGGTGTGACGATTTTCCCATCTGCTTCGATAACAACAATTCGATCTCGACCGGCTTGCTCCGCCTGAGCCTCAAGAAGCTTGGCTTTCGCGAGGTGATTGAGCTCCACCGAAGGAACGTTGGATCCCGCAGCAGGTCATGGGGGCAATGGGTGTCTGGGTTTGCTTGAAGTGACAAAAGAGGGGCCGCAAATGTCAGCTTCCCGCTATCTCTTGTGCGCCTTATAACTCTCTGGCAGCCGGCAGTTGGGCGGTGCGCCGAGGCCGGATCATCCCAGCATCAGGAGCCGCCTGCCCAGGGTGCCCGCGAAGAGCAGAGAAGATAAATGCGATTTCGCGGCTGAGGATGTCGGTGGCCTGGCGGCAAAGATCAGGCTGGGACTTCATCAAGTCCAGGAACTTCTTCTTGCTCACGTGCACCAGTTCGGAATCCATTGCCGCCGCCGCGGTGAGACTGTAGGGCTTTTCCGAGAACGTCGAGGGTAAGCCCAGTATCGAGCCGGCGGAGAAAGCCCGGGTGAGGTGCGGCATACCGGGAACTTCCAGGCACACCCTTCCAGCGCAAACCAGAAATACGCCGGCATTCCGGTCGCCCGCCTGGAACAGAACGGACTGGGATTCAGAATATTCGCGCTTCCCGATCTCGGATAGCGCTTGTCTCAGCTCCACGGGTGCTAATAGGGTCTGACAGATATGCCCCACACGTTTCATGTATCCGGTTGTATCAGGCGGTTGCCACGCGGTCAGTGACTGGAATCACGAAGCTTGGTGACGAAGCGCTCGCGCGACCAGTGAGCGCTCAAGGCTTTTGTTGATGTTGCTTTTCGGCTTCAGTGAGTGCTCTGCGGAACTGCTCGACCGCCTGGACCTCAGGCCCGTTCAGTGCGTTCTTTTCGGTGTAGCGCCAGACTGGAGCTGCATCCAGGGGGTATTCAACTCTACCCTGATACACCGCGAAGGTATCCTCAGAGGCGCCAATCTCGTCGCCGACACGCGGCCCTGGTGGTCCGAGAGGGCCAGGGTTGGAAAGATCCGGGGGATGGCCTTGCTGAGCACCCACCCGAGTCGTTCCACCACCGGTTTGAATGGTGACCGGCGGGTTGTCAGAGGGAGAATTGGTGATTGTCGGTCCACTGGTGTGGCCTTTTCGAACCGCCACTACGAGATCTGCGGTCTGGGCATCCGGGACCAGCCTGAATCTACCCCATTGTGAGAGGGCTTTTTCCACATTCTCCTGAGCCGTTCGATTGGCTGCCGGATTTGTTGCTGGTTCGCCGGCATCGGGCTGAATCACTACCGCAACGGTCTCAGCCTGGAGAACGTAGTTCGGCAACACCTGTTTTTTCTTTGCCACGGCGAAAGGAACAACCGCAAGAATGCTGAGGTAAATCAGCACTGTCCGAGCGGACATTGGACACCTCCGCATGCCGATGGCAAACAATTATATGACTGGATGTGATTATCAATCCTGCGGCAAGGGACGTGGTGGCGTAAACCGCCACTCCTTCAGATTCGAAAGCTAAGGCCCGGAATCATTCAGTTCGGATTGCCCAGACTTGCGCGGGTGCAAGATCGCGTTAATTTCGCCACCCACCAGAAGCGCGATGCCAGCCATATACATCCACAGCATCAGGATGATCATGGCAGCAAGATTGCCGTAGGTGGCGCTGTAGTTGCCGAACCTGGAGACGTAGTACCGAAATCCAACCGAAGCCAGCGCGATCAGAGTGGCGGTAACCGCATTGCCGGGCATAATGAACCGGAACTTAAGGTTTGCGTCGGGCCCAAACCGGTAAGTCACCGCAAGAGCCAGTAGCAACGCAACGGCAATGATGATCCAGCGTACAGTCGCAAAGAAGATGAGTAACGGCTGGCTCCATCCGATGATCGACGCCACCCACGACTGGACCACCCCTCCGAAGATCACCAGCGACAGGGCTCCGATCGCCAACAGAAAAAAGATCAGCATCAGGAGAATCGCGGTCCCGCGCGCTTTCCAGAAGGATCTCCGGTCCTTGACATCGTAGATCACATTCAGTTGCGTCATGATCGCATAGACGCCGGTGGATGCCGAGAAGAGCGCAAAGACCAGTCCGAATGTCAGCAGTCCTTTCGTTCCTTCGAAAGCGACGTGCCGGATGGTTACCTCGAACAGGTTTGCGGACTGCTGCGGCAGAACCTGGTGGAGAAGATCCGTTATGGCCTGCTGTAGGTGGGGGATGGAAAGGGAAGGAAGCAGTGAAAGGACAAAGATCATCCCTGGGAAAACCGCGAGCAAAAAGAAGTACGCAAGAACGGCCGCACCGTCGAGTACGTGGTCGTCCTGAACTTCGCGCCATAAATCCTTGGCGAAGTCTATCAACTGCCTGCGAGACGGAGTGCTCGTTGGGGAAAAGCTCCTTTCCGCGCCGTTCAGCAGCATCTATCGTGTACTTGCTGGTTCTTCCCGATCTTTATCCGCGAAACCAGGTGAGAGGAACGGGACCATAAACTCGTTGATTCAGCACAAACTCATGGGGATGCCGGGGACCCTGAAAAAACTAGGGCCAAATCGCTCGCTTTTTCTGGGGACGGGCTATTGCGGCAAAACTCGTTGGTCGGGGCGAGAGGATTCGAACCTCTGACCTCCTGCGCTATGAATCTCACTTGCCTTCGGGCCTCAAGACACGAATCTTGCGTTCCGTGACCACGACAAAACACCCCGCCCAGTCATTGGCGCTTCTTTCCTGAAAAACTTCAACAATTCGGTCGACCAAGTTTCGACGGTTCGGAGAATGGAGCCGCACTAGAAGGATGCCGTGGTGCGAGCCGGGAGCGAACTTCCTCAGCTCCGAGAAGTCAATGTCCTGAGTGACAAGGAACCGTGATTCCCTCTGCGTGGCTTCCCAAAGTTCGCTGTCTTCGTGGCCGACGAGACCCTCATCATGTACAGTCTCGCTTTCGTGACCAAGCCCTTGCAATAAACTTGCAAGCTGGAGCGGAAGATTCTCGTCCAACTTGACCTTCATCGAACGTGGGGAATTTCCGGAATGGGCAGGTCTTCTTCAGCCGACGCGGCGGCAAACGCAATGGCAGCCTGAACGTCCTCGGGCTTCAGACTAGGAAAGTCAGTAAGAATTTCCGCTGTAGAGTCGCCATCTGCCAGACTGGCAAGCACAGTGCGCAGGGTGACACGGGTCCCCTTGAACACCGGCTCCCCGCCGCAAACCTTCGGGTTGCGGGTGATGTGCTCCATATAGGTTCTCAATTTGCCGGTTGCGCCCATGTGATTTGCCCCAAGCCGACTCCTTCTCGGTAAATGGAGAATGGATGGGTTAGTTGGTCGGGGCGAGAGGATTCGAACCTCCGACCCCCTGCGCCCAAGGCAGGTGCGCTACCAGGCTGCGCTACGCCCCGACTGAGCCTTCATTATAGCAATCCTGAAGCTGCATTTCGGCCCGTACAGCAGCGCGTTCGTAACGTTGGAGTGACCGAAGTTGCGGGCGGAGTGCTAGGCTTTCTCTGCTGAATGAGCGACCAGCCGCCGCATCGCAAAAGTTTCCATCTTCCGAAACCGTTTTACGTTGCGGCCGCACTCCTCGCGCTGGTTCATGCAGGCGAGGCCGCCGACTTCGGTAAGGTAACCAGCTCCAAGGTCGCCGACGGCATTTACCTGTTCATCACATCACGAGCTGGAAAAGCCGTTGGGCGACGACCCCAGGTCGTAGATTTCTCATTAGCGGGTATAATGCTTCCTGCATGGCTGGGCTTCTGTACGCGGCCGTTGCGTATGTACGCAACCCGGTCGGGACCTTCGTAGAAGAACTGCGACGCGAGTTGCACCCCTCGCATACTCACGCCGACGCCCACATCACCATCTTGCCCCCTCGCCCGCTCATAGGAACCGAACAACAGGCGATGGAGATCCTGCACCAGGTCTGCGCCACTGCTGAGCCGTTTGAGATCACCATGGGGGACGTAGAGAGCTTTATCCCGGCGACGCCGACGGTGTTCATCCGCGTGGCCTATGGCGCCTACCGCATGCGGGAGCTGCACGACCGGTTCAACCGCGACGGCCTGGAGTTCTGCGAGCCCTGGCCCTACATGCCGCACCTGACCGTGGTCAAAGCCGACACCATGGAGGAGGCGCACAAGATAGCCAAAGTTGCGCAGCAAAGGTGGGAGCGCTTTAAAGACGGAAGGAAGATCCGGATCGATGCCATTACCTTCGTGAAGGGCAACGGGGAACGCTGGCTGGATGTTGCGGCGCCGGTTCCGCTGGGCAACCCCGAGGCCAAGCTGGTCGAGCACTAAGGCGAGGGTTGCAGGGTGGGTGGATTCGAACCCACCGAGCCGCGGATCCACTCATTCCATCTAGCCCGTGATCTCAACGATTACGTGAGCGGCCAAGGCAGGCGAGATCCTGGAAGCGGCTGAGACAGTTGCGGGAAAACTGAACTGAAGCTTTCAAGCGCAAGGCCTGTCGGGGCTTAGCTACTGCGAATGAACTGGGGACAAGACCCGAACAGACGAGGAAGTTCTGGGACGACTGGAAGTCGTGTCCTGGCAGAGAATCGATCATCGGGAAGGGCTCATGAGAATTCCAAAACTGTTTGGCACGCTCTTATTCATTGCCGCGATGCTTGTTTCCGCTCACGCGGTCCAGCCGTCCACAATGCGCCTGGACTATTACCACACCGGCAATGCTACGACCGAGATGTTCAGCTTTGACCGGGTGGTGATCGAGCCGGTGCCGTGGCCGGGCGATATGTCCAAGACCATCGACGATTCCAACCTGGGCAACTATTTCTTCGAGGTACATGACGCCGCCAGCGGCAAACTGCTGTACTCGCGTGGATTTGGCTCCATATTCAGCGAATGGTCGCAGACGGAGGAGGCGAAGAAGCTGAATCGCACCTTCTCCGAGTCGCTGCGGTTCCCCGCTCCAAGCGCGCCGGTGAAGATCGTGTTGAAAGAGCGGCGCGAGGGCAAGGATGTGGAGTTCCATGAAGTCTGGACGACGACCGTCGATCCCAAAGACAAGTTCGTCGACCGTGCCAAGCCGCCGTCACCGGGTCCGCTGCTGATCCTGCAGAAAATGGGCGAACCGCAAACCAAGGTCGATCTGTTGATTCTGGGGGATGGCTACACTGCGGGCGAGCGGGGCAAATTCGAGAAAGACGCCAGGCGGGCGATGGAAATCCTGTTTTCGCGCTCGCCGTTCAAGGAGCATCGCAAGGACTTCAATGTGTGGGGGCTTTGTCCGCCGGCGGCGCAGCCGGGAATTTCGCGCCCGTCGACTGGCGTCTATCGCGACTCGCCGCTCGGTACCTCGTATGACACCTTCGACAGCGAGCGCTACATCATGACCACAAACAATCACGCCCTGCGCGATGTGGCGTCGTATGCGCCCTATGAATTCATCGAGATCCTGGCGAATGCCGACACCTATGGCGGAGGCGGCATCTTTAATCTTTATGCGACGGTCGCCATCGACAATCAGTGGGCGCCATACCTGTTCGTCCACGAATTCGGCCACCACATCGCCGGCTTGGCCGATGAATACTACACCTCTGACGTGGCGTACGAGTCAGAATCGAAGCGCATCGAGCCTTGGGAGCCGAACGTTACTGCCCTGCTCGACCCAGCGACGCTCAAGTGGAAAGACCTGGTGGTGCAGGGAACGCCGGTCCCCACACCGTGGCGTAAGGCGGAATTCGAAGCCTACGAGCACGACATCCAGGCAGAGCGGCGCAAGATCCGCGCCGAAAACCGGCCTGAGTCGGAGATGAATGCCCTTTTCGAGAAAGAGAAGAAACACGAGGACGAACTGCTGGGGACGGACCGGTATTCCGATCGCGTTGGCGCGTTCGAGGGCGCCAACTACGAGGCGCGCGGATACTACCGGCCGCAGGAAAACTGCATCATGTTTACCCGCTACGACAGATTTTGCGCGGTATGCCGGCGCGCTATCGAACGGATCATCAGCATGTATGCGACAGAGTAGGTGACAGAAGCGACGTCTCGATCCAGCTCCCCCGAGGGACGAGGGCAGGAACCGGCCACGAGGGGAGCCGCAGGCTCCCCTCGGTGGGCTGTGTTAGCGGAAGTTAGAAGTTGTACTTCATCACCAGCACAACATCGCGTGGATGGTTGCTGAAGACCTGGTTCCATTGCGCGAAAGTCGGCGAGCCCGTGAGCAGCGATCCGCGAACGACACCGCTGGTGAAGCTGACCGGCGCGACGTCGCTGATGTTCCCGGGCACGTACTGCGCGTGATTGAAGATGTTGGTTGCCTGGAACGAGAACTCCACCGACTGACGCTCTGTGATGTTGACCCGCTTCATCAGTGAGAAGTCCCAGTTGTTGATCACGTTCGAGAACAGAGTGTTGCGGACCGCCGTCGCATAGGCGCCGGCTCCCGCCTGGATATACTGGGCGGCCGGGTTGGTCGCAAGGTAGGCTACCGTCGCCCCTTGCGAGTTCATCAAGGGAGTTACGGTCGAGGACGTCCCCGGAATGCCGGCGGGGTTAAGGACGGCACGGTCCGTTGCCGAATCGCCGTTCAGGTTGGAGTCGGCACCACTCTGCACCGTGACCATCTCCGGCGACTGGTAGGTATAAATGGGTGATACCTGCCAGTTGCCGACAAGGTTCTTCATGAACCAGTTGCCGTTCTTGAACCATGGCACGTCGTAAATGAGCGCCAGGGTGGCGCGCTGGCGGCGATCCAGCGCCGAGCTGCTGTAGTCGCACGCAAAGCACTGGAAGTCCTGCGGGCGGCGCGGTGTCAGCACGGTGGAGAACACGTCGGCCGTCGAGTTGTCGAAGGTGTGGCTCCAGGTGTAGGCCGCATCGAACTGCAGGCCATTGGTGAAGCTCCGCTTGAACGACGCTTGCAGGCCATTGTAGTTCGACGAGCCCCATGGCTCGAACGCTGTGATGTTACTCACGAAACCAGCGTTGGCATAGGACGGTACCTGGTTGCCGATCGCAGTCAAGCCATCAAGCGTAGTACCGAGCGAGTCGAGCGTTGCTTGACTCGGCATCGAGAGATACGTCGGCAGATTGTTGCTGGCAGTTACAGGGCTGGTCACATTCAGGCGGGTCTGCACTGGAAGGTGAATGCCTCGGGTCCCCAGATAGCGCACCTCCAAGGTGTACTTGTTAGCGAAGATGTGCTGCACCCCCGCCGTCCAGGTTTCCGAATAGGGCATCGTCTGGTTGGGTATATATGCGCCGGTGAGCGCACGTGCCGTTGCCGGATCAGTGATGGGAGCTGGGGTGTTCGGCAGGCCGCCGGCACCCAGGAAATTGGTGAACGAATAGGGACAAATTTGCGGTGTACCCGGGGCTGTCGTATCGCAGGTCTGCTGCACCTGCGGGGGCAGTGACAGGATGCCCAGGTTGTCATAGAGAACGTCGTTGGCCATGGCGAAGCCGACGTTCACTGAGGTGTTCGGATCCGGCGCCCATGCCAGACCTACGCGTGGCATGAAGTTCGTGGTTTGGCTGGTCGGGGTGCCGAATGTGATCAGCCCGGGCACGTTGGAAATGGCATTCAGCGACTGCAACGACGCAGCCGCAGGATTGCCTGTCCACTCCCAACGCAAGCCGGCATTGATGGTTATGGTCGGAGTGATGCGCCACTCATCGTTGCCATAAAGATAGACGGCGCGCCGGTTGCCGTAGTAAAGCACGTTGCCGGAGGAGCGCTCGGCAAAATCGCCCTGGTTGGGATTCGGCGCGACGTTGTTCAGGTAATCGGAGAGGAAGCTCCACTCGTAATCGCCGCGCACACGCTGGGTGAACGACTGCGGACTGATGATCCAGCGGAACTCACCGCCGAAGCGCAGGTTGTGTTTGCCCTTCACCCAGCTCACGTTGTCGACGAACTGATACAGGTTCTGAATCGTAAACTGCGGAGCGTTGGGATTGGGACCAAGCTGAACGCCGTTCAGCTCAAAGACCTGCAGGTTCGGGAATGTGCCCGGCCCGCCTAATCCAGGAAAGCTTGCATCGCCGGACGCCGTGACCGTGTTAAAGCGGTTGAAGCCGAAACGGAATTCGTTGTTCACGTTGGGTGAAAAGTTGTGATACTCGCTCATGGTGATCAACCAGAAATAGGTGGGATTGACCGTCCAGAACGTCGGAATCTGAGCGCTCGTGTCAAAAGCGGGATTTTTGGTGTAGGCCAGACGCCAGCGAAACTGGTCCTTCTCCGAGAGGTTGTAGTCGATGGAGTTGGCGGTGTTCAGGAAGTTCTGATAGCTGGAGCCCAGGAACCCTACATCGCCAACCGGGATGTTAACCGCCGAGTTATTGAAATTCGGATCTGTGGTCGCCAATCCAGGAGCGACCGAGACCGTGTTGTCAGCCCCACTCAACCCGCAAACGGTCGGGGCCGAGGTTGCAGCGGGAACATATTTCTGGAACTGCTGCAGGTTCGTATTGTTGGGGAACAGGCTGGCCAATGCCGCATAGCCCGCAGAAGTCGGAGCGCAAGCTGTGGACGGAGTTGCGGTTTGGCCGATGGTGTTGTACTCCCAATCGCTGAAGAAGAACAGCTTGTTCTTCAGTATGGGGCCACCGATCTGCCCGCCATAACGATTGTTATCGAACCGCGGATTGGACGGCGTCAGGCCATTACTCACTTGCGATAAGGCGGTCTGCGAGTCGATCGCGTTCAGGTTGCGGTTCTGGAAGTACTCGTAGGCCCGGCCATGGAACTGATTCGTTCCGCTCTTGATAGTCTCGTTGAACTGGCCGCCGGAAGAGTGGCCGAATTCTGCCGAATACTGGTTTTGTAACACGGTAAAGCTATCCACTGCATCGTTCGGAATCTGGATGAGCGGACCGGTTACGGTGATGTTGTTGTTGTCCACGCCGTCTACCGTGAAGTTGTTGTTGCGGGGCCGCTGTCCTCCTACGGATGGTCCCATCCCGACACCGATGCCCCCGGAGCTGGCTACCCCGGCATCCAGCAGCGACAGGTTCAGCACACCACTGCCGGTGCCTCCGGTGGAAGTAATTGGCGAGTCCGCCGCCTGCTTGGCTCCGAAGGTGGTGGAAATTGTTGGTGTCGTGGTGTCGATCGCCACTGCCTGTTCGTTGACTTCGACTGTGGTGCCGGCGCTCACCACCGCGGTGGTGACGTTCGCGGTGGCAACTCTGTTGAGCACCACTTCGACATCGCGATAGCCGCCCTTCAAGCCGGGGGCACTCACATCCACGGAGTAGTGGCCAACCGGCAGATTGACAAAGCGATACTCGCCCTGTGGGTTGCTTTTGAGGGTCTGCTTAAAACCGGTGCCCAGGTTTGTCACCGAGACGTCGGCGTTGGACACATACGCGCCCGACGGGTCCTTCACCACGCCCGTCAAGTCGCCACTGATCGCCTGTCCGAAGGAAAGGGCGGACAGTAGCAACACGACACTGAGCAGGGTGAGTAGTGTGAAAGTACTTCTATTCATCGCACACTCCACTTCTCTGGTTCATTCTTGCGTTGCGCTTGGTGGTCCGGTATTTCCGAAGCACACCCCACAAACAACGCTGCCAGGAAGAGTGCACGACACTAGCCAATCGGAATTATGTGTATTTACTTTGGCTTGCAGCCTGGAGCTCGCCGCGAAGCTATGAATTGTGGGAAGTTGGCATTTTCGGACTTATACCTAACTGGCGGGAACTCGACGCATCCTTCCATAGATTCGTCACGCTGTCTTGTAGTGACGTGGCATATGGAATCGCACTTTCACACCTACAAAAATTCAGAAGATAGAGCGCATGCCGGACGAATGCTCGTCAAGTGCGATTTCATGCAACCTTTCTGTGAATCGACCGTCCTATATCTGTTGGTTCATCACATTTTCCGGGAACGCTCGGCCTTTGCAGTAGATTGTGGTAAGTGGGGAACATCGGTCTTGAGGCGATCTCGACAAAGAAGTGCGGTTTTTCAGGCGATCTACGAGAGACGCCCCTCGGGCAGATAATTGCAGATTAGACCGGGCAAATCCTTTATACCCCATCCGTTGACGAAGGCAGGTACAACGAGACATGCCGTGGAAAGTGAGCGGAGTGGTGGAGCGACGCAAGCAGTTTGTGGTCGAGTACCAGGCGGGCCGGATGACGATGCCTGAGTTATGCCAGGCGCATGGCATCTCGCGGCCGACCGGAGATGGGGTGCTGCGCGCTATGCGGCCACGGGCGAACCGGGGCTGGAGGAGCAGGACCGGAGGGCACGGCGGCATCCCAACCAGACGCCGGCGGAGATCGAGCAAGCGCGTGCTCGATCTGCGGCGCGAGCACCCGGCCTGGGGGCCGCGCAAGCTGCAGGCCAAGTTGGAGAAGGCCGCGCCGAGGCTCTGGCGCGCAGGGCTGACCGGAGGGCGGGGAAATGTGGAAATCACCAAAAGCGTGATTCCCCTAAGTGCTTAGTAGTTGTCGTCGTCGGGGGGGCGGCACGAATTTTGTAATAGCCTCTTCATCTGCGCCCTCGCAAGTCTCTTATTGCGGTCGTCCCGAGCGGACGTTAGTCCGCGACACCTATCCCCTCCAGCGCCGCCGCAATCTCCGCCTCCTGCTCCGGCGTGACCGTCCTCAAGTCCAGCAGCACCCGCCCATCTTCTACGCGCGCAATGATCGGCGTCTCCCAATTGCGCAACCTGTCGGCAATCTCGTCGGCCTTCATCCTCGCGCTCGACACTGCCAGCACATGCGTCGGCAGCACCGATCCAGGAGCCGCTCCGCCGCCCAGCACCGACCGTGACGCGATGACCTCGAAGCGCAGCTCCGAGCAACTGACATGCAACCGGCGCATCAGGTGCTCCGCCCGGCCCTTCAGCTCTTCGTCCCTCAGCCGCATCATGCGCAGCGCCGGGATGGAACCGTAGTCCTCGCGCAAGTACGCCAGCAGCGTAGCTTCCAGCGCGGCGTAGAACATCTTGTCGACGCGCACTGCGCGAAACAGCGGGTTCGACCGGATCTTCGCCACCCGCTCGCGGCTGCCGCTGATCAGCCCAGCCTGCGGCCCACCCAGCAGCTTGTCGCCGCTGTAGGTGATGACATCCACGCCTGCACGCACGCTGTCCATGATCGTCGGCTCACCGTGTACGCTCACTTCATGCAGGTCGAACAGATCGCCGCTGCCCAGGTCTTCCATCACCGGAATGCCACGCTTGCGCCCCAGCGCCACAAGCTCTTCCAGCGATGGCTGCTCGGTGAAGCCCACAATCTGGAAGTTCGAGCGATGCACCCGCAGCAGCAGGTTGGTCTTGTCGCTGATCGCACCTTCATAGTCGGCGATGCGTGTGCGGTTCGTCGTACCCACCTCACGCAACACTGCGCCCGACTTGGCCATCACGTCAGGAATGCGAAACGACCCGCCGATCTCCACCAACTCCCCGCGCGAGACGATCACCTCACCGCCCTCCGCCAGCGCGTTCAGCGACAGCAACACCGCCGCGGCGTTGTTGTTCACCACGATGGTCGCGACTTCGCGCTCCGGTGTATTCAGCAGGCGCGCGAACAGCCGATCGATATGCGAATCGCGCTTGCCACGTTCGCCGGTGTGCAGATCGAGCTCGAGATTCGAATACCCTTCCGCGATTTCGCTAGCGTGCTCCAGTGCGGCGCGGCTCAGCGGCGCCCGGCCCAGATTGGTGTGCAGGATCACTCCGGTAGCGTTGATGACCGGGCGCAACGAGTACGAATGAGACTCCTTGAGAAGCAGTTGGATCTGGCGCGGCAGGGTTTCGATCCGCTTTGCGATTTGCGCCTCGTCGAGTGTCCCATCAACGATGCTGGAGCGCAGCTCATCCAGCGCCGATCGTGCGGCACTTAGCGTGGAAGCGTGTCCCTCGCTGGCCATCAGCACGCGCAGCTCATCCCGGCGCAACAGCTCGTCGATGGAGGGCAGCAGGCGAAACAACTCGGCTTTGCCGGATGCAGTCACTTCCGCCTAGTTTGCGGATTCGTGAGCGTTGGCGCAAGTGCCAGTCTAGCGGCGCGCCAGTCGCCGGATGATGAGGAGCGCCAGCAAGCCGCCCACGCAGGCCTTAATAATGTCGGTAGGGTCAGCAAAGTGAATGAAGCGCGTCCCACCGTCCGTAATCTCCAGCGCGCCCACCGGACGGGCAACCACCATGCCACCTCCCCCACCACCGCCGGACAATGGCTGGTCCTCGGCAGCGCCCGGGCGCTTGCCGCTCCCCCAGCCTCCGCCGAGGCGGTACTGCACATGGGCAACCGGAACGATGGTCCTGCCGCCTCGTTCAATCGGTTCAGCGAAAACCTGCTTCACTGTTGCTGTGGCTGCAAAGCGTTCCGCTATGGATTGCAGAATTTCCTGTGCCTGATTCATATGCCCTCGATTCCTGGCTCCGGAAGCGGTCTCATAAATCGGCTTTGAAGGCGCGCCTTGTTCATCGATCAGCTTTGAAAAGGCACGGCTTCAGAGCCTGTTACGAAACTCGTGGTTGAGCGATGATGGCGGGACAAATCACGCGCCCGTCCCGCAGGGACAGCATATCTAAGCCCAGCGCTTCAGCCCTGGGAGTGCGTAAGTGGAAAATCCCGAGTCCGCTTCAGCGGACGACACGAGTTTCGTAGCAGGCTCTTCAGCCGTGCCGTTCAGGCCGCCAAAAAAACACGGACTTTAGCCCCGGAAGGGTAAGTAGGCTTCAACTGCCATCGCCGTTCATCCCACTTCCACCAACCCATATCTTCGATTCCAATGACTGCGCAGGTGCTGCACGGCGCGGGCGATTTCTTCCTTTGTCAAATTTTCATTCGGACCTTCCACTACAAAGCGCGCTTCATGGCGCGCGGCCTCCAAAAGCTCGCGATCTCGAATCAGGTTAGCTACGCGAAAGTTCGGCATGCCCGCCTGCGCTGTGCCAAAGAACTCGCCCGGACCGCGCTGCTGCAAGTCGAGCTCGGCAATTGCGAATCCATCCTGGGTGCGCATCATGGCTTGCAGCCGCTCTTCTGCCTCAGGAGAAACCTTGCCACCCGTCATCAGAATGCAGTGCGACTTGGCGCTGCCGCGCCCAATGCGCCCGCGCAACTGATGCAGTTGCGACAGTCCGAAGCGTTCCGCATGCTCGACCACCATCACGCTGGCGTTCGCCACATCGACGCCGACCTCGATGACCGTCGTCGCCACCAGCACATCGATCGCGCCCTTTTGAAACGCCGCCATGGTCGCATCCTTTTCGTCGGCCGCCATTCTTCCGTGCAGCAAACCAACCCGCAATCCTGCAAGATCGCGCTTCCGCAACTGCTCATACATTTGGATAGCACCCTTCAGCTCGCCGCCCAGTGCCCCCTCTTCGATCACCGGATACACCACATACGCCTGCCGGCCTTCTGCCACCTGCTTGCGCACAAATTGCCAGACTTCTTCCGCGCTCTCGTCTCCAATACGTGAAGTTTCGATCGCCGTGCGCCCAGGTGGCAGCTCATCCAGCACGCTGGTCTCAAGATCGCCATACAGCGTCAGCGCCAAGGTGCGAGGGATCGGCGTTGCCGTCATCACTAGCACGTCCGGTTCCGCGGCGTCGGCCTTCTTCATCAGCTTGAAGCGCTGCATCACCCCGAAGCGGTGCTGCTCATCGACGATGACCAGCCCCAGCTTGTCGAACTCCACCGACTCCTGGATCAGCGCGTGCGTGCCAATCACCAGTTGTGCGTTGCCTTGCGCGATGTGGCGGCGCGTCTGCTTCTTGCGCGAGGACTCTTGTGAACCGGTCAGCAGCACTATGCGATACCCCGCGGGCTCAAGAATGCGTCGCGCCGACAGGTAGTGTTGCGTAGCCAGGATCTCCGTCGGCGCCATCAGGGCGACCTGATATCCGTTCTCCATGGCGATCACTGCCGCTTCCAGCGCGACAATCGTCTTGCCCGAGCCGACATCGCCTTGCAGCAGCCGTCGCATCGGCGATGGCTCCTTCATGTCGTCAACGATTTCCTTCAGCACGCGAAACTGCGCTTTGGTCGGACGAAAAGGCAGGATCTTCCGCACCGCAGCGCGAATTTCGTCGCTGGTTTCAAAGGCGATGCCGGTTTGCGCGCGCATCTTGCGGCGCTTCAGCTCCAGCCCCAGTTCGAGAAAGAACAGCTCCTCGAAGATCAGCCGCAGCAGTGCCGGCGTGCGCGCCTCCTGCAGTTTCGCAAGGCTCTCGCCCACCTCCGGCCAATGCGCTTGCTGGAATGCCCCGCGCCGATTCATCAGGCTCATGCGGCCGCGCACGATCCGCGGGATTGCATCCGGGATGTCCGGCTGAAGCTGATCGAGCATGCCGTGAATCACGCGCCGAAACCAGCGCGCCGTAAGCCGCCCCTTGCCTGCCGCCTCATAGATCGGAACGATGCACCCAATCTCCAGCGACTTCCATGCATTCTCCTCGCTGGATTCCGCCGCGGTGGGATCGTGCAGAATCTCGAACTGCGGCTGCAGAATCTGCAAGCGCTGCCGCCCGAAGTCGCTCTGCTCCACTCTGCCGTAGAGTGCCAGCGTCATGCCGGCTTGAAACTTATCTTTGAGATAAGCGGCGTTGAACCAGACGCACTTTAGCGTGTCGCGGCCCTGCCCAACTGTCATCTCGAACAGGGGCATGCGCCGCGTGCGAAACAGGCCAAAGGTCCGCACCTCGGCGACGATGCTGGCCATCTCTCCCGCGCGCAGCTCGTTAATGCCCCGCGGATTCAGCCGGTCTTCGTAGCGGAAGGGCAGGTAGTAGAGCAGGTCTTCAACCGTGGCGATGCCCTTCTCCAGCAGGATCTCGGCGATCTTCGGGCCGATGCCCTTCACGTACTGCACGTTGGTGGAGAGGTCGAGCAAAGAGCATGGTAAATCAGCAAGGGGCCGCTGTTCGCTCTTCGCTGTTCGCTCTTCGCTGTTCATCAACCATGTCAGGTCATTTACGGAACACGCGAAAAGCCAGGAGCGAAAAGCCAGGAGCGAAAAGCGAAGAGCGAGAATTTCACAAGACGGCTTGCCTTCCGTGTAAAACTCATATGTGCTCCGCCGACTGCTCAAGCAATTCGCCGCCATTCTCATCGGCAATGTTCTCTACTTCTTCCTGCTCTCCCCGCACCTGCCGGCAAAGGCGCAGCACAATCCCGATCGCTTCGATCTCGGCCTGGTGGTCGATTTCTGGATTTGCGTCGTTGTCTACGGCGTGATTGAGCTGATCGCAAGAATCTTCCGCAGGAATGCTGCCCGCAAGAAGCTGTAACCGTTTGTGTTTGCCGCCGGCATTTTCTTTGCTCAAAAGAGGCGTAACGCTCGTATTCCTGCTCTAATTCTCTCCGGCGAACAAAAGCCGGAGCGGCTGCCCGCTCCGGCCTGCGCTGATGCTTGCATTGCCTCTATTGCATCAGCATCTGCTTCGGTGAATACGTCTTGGATGACCCTTGCGAGCCGCCTACGCTGTTGTTCGGGGTGGAAGTGGTGCTTCCCGAAGTAGCGTTGTCTCCCGCCGTGCCGTCCTCCGAAGGAGCACTTTCCACCAACGTGGTCGAGCCTGTGCTTCCAGACGTGAGACTGCTGTCCCCGCTGCTGGAGCTGTCACTCGCAGCCTGAGTGCCGTTGTCCTGGCTGCCTGGGCTGGTGATCGTCCCTCCCCCGCCACCTTGCACGCTTCCCATCGTCGTGAAGGTGGCGTCTGCCAGCGACGCCAGGTTCTTTGCCGCATCTCGCGAGTTGATGCGGTAGTGATAAGTCATGCCCGGCGTAAGACCGCTAAGTGTCACACTGTGGGATGTCGTACCGACACCGCTATCGAGCAGCGCCGATTTCAGCGGATAGTTGCCGCTCGTCGTGCCAAACATGACTTGCGTATCGGCGTTCTCATAGGTCTTCCAGGTGAAGGTCGCAGTGGTGTCCGTAATGCTTGAAGCGGTCACCTGGGTCTCGATCGGGGGCTCGGTATCGGGATAAGGTCCGGCGAACGGATTGTTGTCCGCCACGATAGCAGAGTTGGCAAGGCCGCTCCGCCAGCGCACAAAATCGAAGCTCCATTTGTAGATCTGGCTGAACTGCTTGCCCGACCAGCTGATCTCGTCGGGGCGGTCGAAGGTGTGCTGGAAAAGATCGTCTCCACGCTCCCGGCTCACAGCATCGCCGGTCAGGTTCCAGTACCAGGCATACGCCGGGGCTACCAGATCGTTCAACCCGATCCAGTTGTCGATTGTGGGAATGTCCCACAGAGTGTAGCGGAAGGTGTGCGTCTTCGGCACATAGTAATCCCGCCACAGCGCATCCATGGCTCGCTTCAGGACCGGCGGTATTCGCAGATCCGGGTTTCCTTCCGCCACCGTCATCTCGTAATAATGAATGGCGGTCTCCATGGCCAGCCCCACCATGAAGGGGTGCGAGGCGCCCAGCCGGCCGTAGTACAGCATGTCAAGATGCCCCAGCAGCTTGTCAATGTTCTTGGCCAGCAGCCGGTCACGCTTTCCGGTCAGAAGTTCGTAGCTGATGCGAACGTCGGCGCCGTAGGCTGTTGGCCGGATGCTGTATGGGTCCACCCATCCCCCAATCTGTGCGCCCCAGGGGACGCTCTCCAGCATCTTGATGGCATCCAGGTTGGCTGTTTCTCCCGTGCGCCAGTAGTTCATCGCCATTCCATAGGGAAAAATGGCATAGAGCGGGAGTTTTCCATTGTTGGCTAAGGTCCACTGCCGGTAGGGATCGAGTAAGGTCAGCGCGCAGTGGTTCCACGAAGGATCATTGGTGTAACTTTCAATCTGCTGGTAGACGCGGGCGCCGTCGTAATACCACGCGTCCTCCTGATACCGCCCGTCCCAGTTCGTCGTCAGGAAACTTCCCGCCGCGTTCAGCCGATCACGCGAGCCGGAGTAGTTCGGGTCGTCGCAATACTTGTGGCCGAGCTGCGTCATGTAGCTCTCCCACACCTCTTGGCCCGGTATTGGTGATGGATAGGTATTGCGTCGCCGCGGTTCCGTCGGTGCCGATAAGACTGAGAAGTAATACGTGGTCGAGACGTCCTGCCCGTTGTCTTGTAAAGTGATGGTGACCGAATAGTTTCCCCGCGCCGTCTTCGCTGCGGTACGCACTCTCACCGTCATGTTGTGGTAGTCAGAGTTCCAGCAGAATCCCATGTTCTTGCCGGCGTCATACTGCTGGTCATAATCGTCGCTATTGGTGGGATTGTATTCATTGCAGGCCAGGTGGACACTGATCGCCTGCGGACTCAGCCCTCGCGACGTCGTACTCACTGCCGCCTTCACTATGCCGTCGCTGCCGTTGTTGTAGCCGCTCCGGTTGTGCACATAAATGCGGGGATGTGCGCCTGCCACCTGCGCCACATGGATCGCGAAATACAGGTCTGAACCGGAATAAACGTTTATGGGCCCATACGTGTAGATACGGTAGTCCGAGCCAAGGTTGGGATCCGGAGCGGCGGTTTGGAGCAACAGCAGCTTCGTTTTCGGATCCTGCGTGTTCGCATCGTAGGGGCCGGGCGAAGTTGAGGTGACCCCATGCACATCGGTGGATGCGACATAGAAGTAGTAGGTTCCGGTTGCTTCTACCGGATCGTACGGCATGAGGTGGTCCACCGTAACCCGGTGGTGATTCGACAGCTGGGCAGTTGCGCTCGTGATGCGGCGCTCTCCCTGGTAGTTGGTGTCGCGCGCCAGCACCACCTCCGAGCTACTCAGGTGCACCGTGTCCCACACAATATCGGCCGAGACCGGGGTGACGTTCTCTACGGAAATGTTGCTGATCTCGTTGGAATATCCCGTGGTCGCCCAGGCGCAAACAGCACAGCTCACCACGAAAACAACGGCGTAACTGAAAATCCTGAAGCGCCTGTAAATGGATGAAGATAGGAAACCATCGTTACCACAGCACAACGGCATATCGAACTCCTTAAAGAAGCACGGAACCGGCTCTCTCTAGGCGTTGCTTCGACCTGTCGCTGTACAAACTTGCTCGATTGCCGCTCAGCTCGCTCTTATCTTGCCGCTACTGATGCGCTTGCACGGGGATGCACAGCGCTCAGCACCGCAGGCCAGCGGCGTACTTATATAAGTGCATTTGCCGCCTATCCGCCGGTCTGCGGTTTTCTACGCCCCTCAGGGCCTTGGTCCCATGGCTGCGAATCGCAGTCATGTTCCTCATCGGCATCGAGGCCTTGAAAATCAGCTTGTTAAGGAAGTTCTAACCAAAGTAATGCGATAGTAACGTCGAGCTGGCGGGTCGCGGTCCCATCTGAACTGGGACTCCGAGGGTCGACCCGAAAAGCCGGTTTGCCCTTATCACCATTCCGATGGGGCATTCCGCGCAAAAAAAAGCCAGAAGAGCTTGGCTGCCCTTCTGACTCTACTGTTTTAATGCTAGCAGATTTCGCGGGAAATCTTCACTTCTTACCGACTTTATATCTCCCATGTTGCCTAGAGCTTGGGCCACTTGTTAGCACTTTGGAGCCATTGACAGCCCAATCCTCCGGCACAAATGAACCGCAGGTCAATTATCCTCCGCTGCTAGAATTCCCGCCTGATGCCTTCGCCCTGGTCAGCCCTTGCCGAAGCCACCCCGGCCCAGCGCCGCACCTTGCTGGCCGCTGCCCTCGGCTGGATGCTCGACGCCTTCGACGTCATGCTCTACGCCCTGGTCGTCTCCCATATCATGCGCGACCTGAACATGTCCAAGCCTGTGGTCGGGTTGCTGAACACGCTCATGTTGCTGGCCTCCGGGGCGGGAGGATTGTTGTTTGGCGTCGTCGCCGACCGCATCGGCCGGGCTCGTGCCCTTTCCCTCAGCATTCTGACTTATTCGATCTTCTCTTTCGCTTCGGGTCTGTCGCAGTCCATTCTGCAACTTGCCGTCTTTCGCACCTTCCTCGGTCTTGGCATGGGCGGCGAATGGAACACCGGCGCGACCCTGGTCGCCGAAACCTGGCCTTCCCATTTGCGGGCCCGCGCTCTGTCCATGGTGCAGAGCTCCTGGGCCATCGGCTATGCCTTGGCTGCTCTGGTTGCCGGTGTCATGCTCCGTCTTGCCAACTGGCGCTATGTCTTCTTCGTCGGCGTGCTGCCCGCGCTGGTGACCTTATGGATCCAGCGCCGCGTGCCCGAGTCGGAGATGTGGCGGGCCTCGCAAACCAGCAACCAACTGCCCGCCCCATCCCGCCGTTCGCCTTTGGCAGCAGGGGGGAAGAAGGGAACTCCCACTCTGTGGGACATCTTCCGTCCGCCTTTGCTGGGCAGCACCGTCGCTCTGTTGCTGGTCAACCTCTTCGGCCTCTTCGCCTGGTGGGGACTCTTCACCTGGATCCCGCCTTACCTTTCCATCCCGGTCGCTCAGGGTGGCCGAGGCTTCGGCGTGCTCTCCACCACCGGCCTGCTGCTGGCCCTCAATCTGCTGGGCATGCTGCCGGGCTATCTGTTCTTCGGTCTGGCCGCCGACCGCCTCGGCCGCAAAGGAGCCTTCATCCTGTATCTGGTGGCCGCCGCGGCGCTGGTGCCGCTCTATGCCATGGCCCGCAGCTCAACTGCGCTCCTGCTGTTAGGAATCGCCGTCGCCTTCTTTGGCACCGGATTCTTTTCCGGCTCCGGACTCATCGCCAGCGAGATCTTTCCTACCGCCATCCGCGCCCAGGCGCTGGGGGTGACCTACAACGGCGCCCGCATGATCAGCGCCATCTCGCCGCTCATCATCGGATGGTTCGGCCAGAAACATGGCCTCGACGTGGCCTTCTATCTGTGCGCGGGAGCTTTCTTGTTGGCGGCGCTGGCTGTCTTACCGCTGCCCGAGACAAAGGGAAGAGAGCTGCGGTAAATAGGGGATCAAGGACGCAAAAAAGGCGGCCCTCGTCAGGCCGCCGAATAGTTACACAGATTCTAAACTGACCTAGAAGCCGATCTTACGGCGCAGCACACCCGCCAGACCCAGCACGCCCGATCCCATCAGCACCAGCGAGCCCGGCTCCGGAACCGCATTGCCTTCCACACTGGCATTGGTCACATACTGATACGGCGTTCCGCCCGAAATCGAGACATATGGCCGGAGAACATCGATCTCGAAGGTGTGGGTGCCGGCGCTGAGATCTGCGATGGCGCTGAGTGTCCCATTGAAGAGATCGTTGGGACCAATCTGGCCCACATCGTAGTCGGCCAGTACGCTTCCATCCAGCAGCAACCGGAAATCGCCGCCATCAGCGTTGGTGTGGCTTCCATCGCCCATCGCGGCCCAGTCAAAGCTGAGTGTGGCGGATCCGCCCGCGGTGGTAAAGGTTTGAGAAAGGGTTCCACCCTGGTAGGTGCCGTCAAAGTTCACTTCGCCGACTTCACCTTGGGCGGCATTCACGCCGCCCAATGGCCATGCCGTAACAAGTGGGAAGCCATCGCCCCATGTTCCGTTGGGAGTCGTTCCGATTGTCCAGCCGCTAAAGTCACCCGACTGGAAGCTTCCGTTGACAAGTAGCTGATCCGCGCTCGCCTGCAGCGCAAAAACTGCAAGCAGAGCCACGAGCACAAGAGGCAAGTAGCGTTTCATTGTTTCCTCCTAACACGCACGCTCAGGAACGGACATACATCGCCCGCCGTTTACAGGGCACAAGTCTAGTCCAGGGCAATCACGCGGTAAAGTAGTAATCCGGTTAAAAAAATTTGTAAGTTTTGGCTGTCGCGGGAGATGTGCTCTCCGCTCGCGGATCGCCACCGCGGTGCCCGACGGTCACCCCCACCACCCGGCCATTCGTTCCGACGAAAAAGGCGGCCTCCCTCAGGCCGCCGAATAGTTAAACAAATTCTAAACTGATCTAGAAACCGAGCCTGCGGCGCACCACGCCCGCCAGACCCAGCACTCCCGATCCCATCAGCACCAGTGAGCCCGGCTCCGGAACCGGATTGCCTTCCACATCCGCAGCCGTAATGTACTGGTAAGGGGTATTGCCGGAACTGCTGGTGTAGGGGCGCAGGATGTCGATCTCAAAGGTATGGGTACCGGCACTCAGGTCAGCGTTCGCGCTGAGCGTACCGCTGATGATTTGATCTGCAGTGATCTCTCCTGTGTCAAACTCGGCCAGGATCGACCCATCCAGGATCAGCCGGAAATCGCCGCCGTCCGCGTTATTGTGGATGCCATCACCCATCGCCGCGTACATGAAACTGAAGCTGGCAGCTCCGCCCGCGGTGGTAAACATCTGGGACAGCGTCGCGCCTTCGTAGTTACTGTTGGTATGTGTAATCTGGCCAACCTCTCCTTTCCAGGCATTGAGGTTGTTGTCCAGCGGCCACTGGGTGACAATCGGAAATCCGTCGCCGGCGGTGCCGTTCGAGGTGGTTCCCAAGGTCCAGCCGGTGAAATCGCCGGACTGGAAGCTTCCGTTGACCAGCAAATTGTCCGCACTTGCTTGAGCAGCAAACACCGCAAGCAACGCGATGAGCACAAAGGGCATGTAGTGTTTCATTGTTCTCTCCTGAATTTCGTACACAGGCGCAGAACCCGCACAGATTCAGAGGGTCTTCCGCAGTAGCCAAATTCTAGTCTCGATTCCCCTCAAGTGGAAGTTACAATTCTTGGAACGAATGGAATGATCGCCTCGGTAGGCACTTATGTGCCGAAGATCAGCCGTAAGGTCAGCCGTAAGATCAGTGAGGGTTTAAAACTTAACCTGGAAGTCATAACTGGTAAGCGACCTTGACACAACCATGAACCGCCTCAGCATCAAGACCCACCAGAAACGCGAAGTAGTCGACATCACCGAACAAGTACAGGGAGCCTTGCGCCGCGATCATCCCCGGCAGACCGGCGTCTGTCATCTGCTGGTGTTGCACACCACCGCGGCCCTGACCACGGCCGACCTCGATCCCGGAACCGATCTCGATATGCTCGATGCCTTCGAGGCCATGGTGCCTAAGCTGCATTACCGGCATCCGCACGATCCGTCGCACACTCCCGACCACATCCTGTCCGCGCTGATCGGCACTTCGCTGGGCCTGATGGTCGAACAAGGCGCCCTGTTGCTGGGTACCTGGCAGCGCGTCGTGCTCATTGAACTCGATGGCCCCCGCCAGCGCGAGATCGCCATGGCTTTTTGCGCCTCGAAATAGTCCCCAGACTAGGATTCGGGTTTGGCCGGATCTTTGTCGCGCACCGCATCGCGGAAGCTGCGGATTCCTTCGCCGATGCCCTTGCCCAACTCCGGCAACTTCTTGGGTCCAAAGACCAGCAACGCTATGAACATGATCACCAGCAGGTGCATCGGTTGAAACAGCCCATCAAACATGGAAGCCTCTTTCCGGGTAGGAGACGAATGGCGCTGCCTGGCAGCGTATCGCTTAAACCCGCGGCCTAGCTGAATGTTGCCCTTGGCCCTGCCTGAACTTCCTCTGGAATTTCGACGCAAAATCCAGCAACATATTCCCATATCCCACTGGACGGTCCCGGTCGTAGCCTTATGCACTACGGTTACATTTTCGCCTTTCCCGCCGCCCTGCTGGTAGTAGCCGTGGCTGCCAATCGGCTGTCCCGCCTCACCCGCGTCCCCGACATCATGGTGCTACTGCTGGCCGGCGTAGCACTCGGTCCCGTCATGCACTGGGTCAATCCCGACGTCTTCCAGCGCACACTGGGCGTGATCGGCATGCTGGCTCTGATCCTCATCCTCTTCGAAGGCGGGTTGGAGTTGCGCCTGCGCGAGGTGATACAGAACTTGCCCGGTGCTCTGCTGCTGGCCACGGCATGCTTTGGCCTGACCGTGTATCTGGTAGCGGTGGTCACGCACTTTCTTCTGCACTTTTCGTGGATTGACAGCCTGCTGATCGGCGCTGCCCTGGGCTCCACCAGCGGCTCCGTGGTTTTGCCGGCGCTGCAACAGATGGATTCGCCCAATTACCTCAAAGTCACCCTCACCCTGGAGTCATCGCTGGGCGAGATCCTCGCCGTGCTCACCGTCGGGGCGCTGGTCACGATCTCGGGTACATCAACCCTGTTTTCGGGATTGGTGGTGGGTTTCTCCCACAATGTGATCGTAGATGTGGTGCTGGGCATAGGTGCCGGCATTCTGTGGCGCAAGCTGTTGCCCTTCGTCGCCGAACAGCAGTTTGGCAACGCTTTGAATCTTGGAGTTGTGTTGGCCGTCTTCGCCATCGGCCGTCTGGCTGGAGGCAGCGGTCTGTTGGCCGAGTTGATCTTCGGCCTTACCCTGAGCAACCTGCCGCGGTCTCCCCACATAACCCGCCAGGGAGCGCGCATGGTCGCCTTTCAGGCTGAGTTCACCTTCCTGGTGCGTTCGTTCTTCTTTGTGGTGCTGGGCGTGATGGCGCAGGTAATAAGCCGCAGTTATATCCTGCCCATCATCGCCATCTTTGCGGCCCTGCTGATCGCGCGCGCGGTGGCGGTTTACGCTACACGCTGGAGCATTCACGGGTCGAGCCCGGCAGACAACGAGTTGCTCTTCCTGATGCTGCCCCGCGGCCTGATCACTGCCGTGCTGGCCTTGCAAATCGTCAGCGCCCGCGGCCCCGACTTCGCCTTTCTCCCCTCCATGGCCTTCACCGTCGTGCTGGTAACCAACGCCTTCGTCATCGTGGCAGCCATGCGCTGCAGCCGGGCCCCACAGGCCGAGGTGCCGGCTCCGGCCGCACCAGCACTCAATCCTGATGCGGTGCCCACTGAACCAGCCATGAGTGCCGATCCGGCACCCGCCTTGCCGTTGACCGCGGAAGCCACTGCGGAAGCAGCCGAGGGCTAGCTAGGGGAGAGGGCACACCGATCACCGAGAAGGCCAATCCTGATTCCTGATTCTCCGTGTCCTCCGTGTCCTCGGTGGTGAATCAGGTTCTCTCTTCGTGGCGCATCCCCCACCTGCTCTACAATAGGTACATCGCTCTGGCGTTGACCGCCAAACAAACCAGGCGCGTCCCGGGATCGGCCTCTCCGATAAACGGAATGTCTCCCTCTGCCGTCTATCATTAGGACCGATGGATGTCTCTGTGCTCTCATAAACGTGGCGATTAAGATCAAACTTCCAGCTTCCGGGAAGCCGGCTCGCAAGAAGCCCGGCACAGCCTCTCGCCGCTCTTCGCGTTCGACGGCGAAGTCGGGCAGCTTCACCCTCTACGACCCCATGGTGAAGCTGTTTGCCGGCGGCTTCCTCGTCGCCGCAATCCTCTTGCTGGGCGTTTTCACATTTTTCTATGTCAAGTACTCGCGCATCGTCGACCAGCGCATGTCAGGCCCCCTCTTCAACAATGCGGCGAAGATCTACGCCCGCCCCAAGACGGTTTCCGTAGGCGAGGACATCAACGCGCATGAAATCGCAGCCAATCTGCGGCGCGCGGGATACAGCGAGCAGGGAACGGACGACGATTCCCCGATTGGCCACTACCGCTTCCTGCGTGATGGAATTGAGGTCCTTCCCGGGCCGCAGTCGTTGCGTGCAGCCGACGGCGCGATCATCCACTTTGAGAACGGCAAGGTCAGCGCCATCGAGATCACCGGCGGCGAAGGCGATGCGTCGCGGGATTACGAGCTCGAGCCGGTGCTGGTGACCGCGTTGTTCGAAGGTTCGGACCGCGCCAAGCAGCAGCTCATCAAGTTCGATGAGCTTCCCCACGATCTGGTCAATGCCATCGTCGCCATCGAAGACCGGCGCTTCTTTCAGCACAGCGGCGTCAACTACTACCGCCTGGCCGAGGCGGGAATCACCGACATCATGCATGGCCATCGCACACAGGGCGGCTCCACCCTCACCATGCAGCTCTCGCGCGGCTTCTTCCTCACGCCGGAAAAGACCATCAAGCGCAAGCTGACCGAGATGCTGATCGCCATGGATGTGGAGCAGAAATTCTCCAAGCAGCAGATTTTTCAGATGTACGCCAATGAAGTGCCGCTGGGCCAACGTGGCACCTACAGCATCATGGGAGTGGGCGAAGCGGCGCGCGCCTACTTCAACAAGGACGTCAAAAATCTCACCCTGCCGGAGTGCGCGCTGCTGGCAGGCCTCATTCAGCGGCCCAGTTATCTTTCGCCGTACCGCCATCCCGAGCGCGCCCTGGAGCGCCGCAACCTGGTGCTGGACTCCATGGTCGAGACCGGCGCCATTACCCGCCGGCAGGCCGAGCAGGCCAAGGCCACTCCGCTGAAGCTGGCTCCGCCTAATGTCGAGGCCAGCGACGCGCCTTACTTCGTCGACCTGGTGAAAGACCAGCTCTCCACCCAGTTCAGCGACAGCGATCTCAACCAGCAGGCGCTGCGCATCTACACCACACTCGATCCCGATTTGCAGAAAGCCGCCTCCGAAGCCGTCGATGCGGGCATGAAGGAAGTGGACGAGCAGATCATCAAGCGGCGTACCCGGAAGACCAGGGTCGGGACCGGCAAAAACGCCAAAGTCGAGACCACCGTCGAAAAAGGGCCCATGCCCCAGGTGGCGCTGATTGCGCTCGATCCCCACACCGGCGAGGTGCTGGCGCTGGTCGGCGGCCGCAACTACGGCTTGAGCCAGCTCGACCATGCCGTGGCCAAGCGTCCCACCGGCTCGATCTTCAAACCGTTTGTGTATGCCACGGCCGTCAGCAGTGCGCTGAATGGCGGGACCATTCCTCTGGATTCCCCCACCGGCGAGGGACCAGCCACCAATGCGGTGTTCACTCCCGCGTCGCTGCTCGACGACTCCCCGGTGAGCATCGAGTACAACAATACAGTTTACGAACCACGCAACTATCATGACAGCTATAAGGGTGAAGTCACCGCCCGTTACGCGCTGGCGCTCTCCCTCAACAACGCCACCGTGCGCCTGGCGCAGGACGTCGGCTTCGACAAGGTCGCCGCCCTGGCCCGGGTCTCGGGCGTCACCAGCGCACGGGGAACACCCTCCGTCGCGCTGGGATCGTATGACGCCACTCCCCTGGAGATGGCCGGCGCCTACACCGTGTTCGCCAATGGCGGCAAGCACATGGCGCCGCAAATGCTCCGCTCGGTGCGCGACAGCAAGGGCGAAGTCTTGCAGAAGTACGACTCGGAATCCAAACAGGTGCTCGATGCCCGCGTCGCCTACGTGCTGACCACCATGATGCAGGGCGTCATCGACAACGGCACCGGATATACCGTGCGGGCGCGCGGCTTCACCGCTCCTGCCGCGGGCAAGACCGGTACCTCGCACGATGCCTGGTTCGCGGGATACACCAGCAATCTGCTGTGCATCGTCTGGGTGGGCAACGACGACTACACCGACCTGAAGCTGGCCGGCGCATCGACGGCCGCTCCCATCTGGACCGAGTTCATGAAGCGCGCGGTGAAAGTCCCGCAGTACTCCGATCCCAAACAGTTTTCCGCGCCCCAGGGCGTGGTGGTCGAACAGATCGACAAAGTCACCAACTTGCTGGCCACGCCGGCGTGCCCCCAGACCTACACGGTAGCGTTCATCGCCGGCACCGAGCCCCAGAAGACCTGCGAGCAGGCCTTTACCGATAATCGCGGGGTCTTCTCCAGGATTCTGGGAATCGGCTCGCCGCCGGTAGCGCCTCCTCCCCCAGACACCAACGGCGCGGTGCAAGCCACCACTGCCGCGGCACCGGAGACCACCGATCCGTCCGTCACCGCTCAACCCGCTGAAAACCCCCAGAAACAGAAGGCAAAACGTGGGTTTTGGGGCCGGCTTTTCGGCGGCAAAGGCGACAGCGGAAATCAGCCTCCACAAAATCCTGGCCAGGGAAACGAAAAAGGGAACAAAAATCCGCCCCAATAGGTCTAATATGGTGGCAAATGGGGTGGAGGTCCGACTATGGACCGTATTTACCGTTCTCCGATCCTGTGCCGCTGCTTAGTGCTGGCGGCTGTTCTCACCTTATCGCTGTGCGCCGTAGCTGCGGATGATTTTGATCAGCAGATGCCCAGCAATCTGCCGGTCACGCCAACCGTGGTTGCACCTTCGCCACCGCTGATACCACTCAAAGGCTCCAGCGCCGCCGACCTGGAACACGAGGGGGACTTGCTGCGCGCGCAGAAGCGCTATCTCGACGCTGTCGACTACTATCAGGCTGCGCTTGACCAGCAGCAAACGCCGCTGCGCTATAACAAGCTGGGCATGGCCTACCTGTTTCTGCAGCAGGAAAGCCATGCGAAGAAGGCTTTCAATCACGCCCTGAAGCTCGACAAGAACTGCGCGGAAGCCTGGAACAACCGCGGCTTTGTGGAGCAGGTGGGCCGGAACTATGGCAGGGCGGCCAAATACTACGAACACGCTCTGGCATTGAAGCCGGGATCACCAACGTTTCACTACAACCTCGCGTCGGTTTACTTCGCGCGCCACAAGTACCAGGAAGCGGCGACGGAATATCGCGCGGCATACATGATCGATCCCGACATCTTCGATCGCGTGTCGCGTATGGGTATCCTGGCGCAAACCAGTTCGCCGGAAGATCGTGCCGCGTTTTCCTTCATGGTCGCCAGGATGTACGCCCAGGCGGGGGACGTCGATCACTCGCTGGAGTATCTGCGCAAAGCGATGGAGGAAGGCTTCAAGAACATCAAGCGGGTCTACACAGACTCGGAGTTCGCCACGCTGCGCACCGACAAGCGCTTCACCGAGCTGATGGAACAGCGCCCGCAGCCGCTGCCGTGATGGTTCGACCTAACCAGGACTGAGGGCGGATCGCGCTGCTGCCAGACTGGCTGGGCGCCGGTAGCGCCGCTTCGTCCGCCTGCCCGCAAGAAACCAGCGCACGCCGAAGTAGCAGAACGCAAACCCTGTAACTACGATGAATACTGCTGCTGCCTTGTCGTAGGGGTCTTTCGCGCCGGTCGGGTCGAGAAATCCCCAATAGATACCGAATACGACGAGCAACGCCGCAAATATGGAGACCAGCACTCCGAGGACGAGTCCCGTCCAGCCAAAGAACAGTGCTTGCGTGCGTCCGCTCTCCAGCACCGGCTGTACCAGGGCATCGTGGCTTAGCTCGTAGTAGGTTGCATCCGCGCGGCGGTCGGTGCGCAGCAGTCGCCGATCGACGAGTTGGTTCAGGTCATTCGGTCGCAACCCCAATTGAGACTCCAAGGCGCGCTCATCGACGCTCAGCCGCCGTCCTTCGGGACTGATCAGATACTCCTCGCACATGCGCCGCCCGGTGCGACGCCTGAAGTACCCCTGCAAAGAATTGATGGCGTCTTCGTAAAAGCCGGAAAGCGTTTCCGCCAGCGCCTCTTCGCCGCCGAGATCTGCCAGGGTGAATCGCGCATTTTCGGCTGTTTTTTTCTGCTTGTCGGCCATGACGCGTTCGATTCGCTGGCAGATAAGCTGTAGCTGAAACGGTTCCACGTACCGGCTCTCGGCTTTGCGTCCGCCATCGCTCGACTTGTCGAGATAAGCGAGAATCGCGGGCACCACGTCGGCATCGAGGCTGAAGGGCTTGGTGACAAAATTCGAATTTTGGATTTCCGCCGGCTTGGTGATGGCTTCTGCCGCGGTGGCGCGATCCAGAGGAGCAAGCCGGAAGCGACGGTCGAGAATCTGCGGGATGCGGTCGGAGGCTTCCTCCAGCAATCCCAGGAAATCCTCGCGCAGCGACAGAACCACGTACATGGGCGGCGCCGTCTCGCTTAGCTTGATGCCGGCCGGCAAAGAAGGCGCTACGCCCCGCACTAAGTAGCTAAGCTCGGAAAGGAACTGCTCGCGCTGTTGCTGGCCTTGCAGCGTGAAGAGCTCTTCGAACTGATCGAGGATGACCACCGGGGTCAGCAGAAGATCGCCGCGCCAGAACTGCGCAGTCTTGAAGAACGTCCACAGGGATGAAGTATCTCCGGCAACGTACTCCACCTTCTGGCGCGCCGCCTCAGAGCGAACTTCCTCAAACAGCGACGTGCGGATGTCGTGCTCAACATCGTTGATGCGCAGAAACAGCGGCATGGCATTAGCGCTGCGCAGCCGCGGTGCTACGCCGGCATTCAAAAGCGAGGTCTTTCCGACTCCCGATTTCGCATATACCACCACCAGGCGGTTGGCGAGAATCTGATCGGTCAGAGCGACGGCGGCAGCGTCGCGGCCAAAGAATGTCTGGCGCTCGACATCATCATCGCGAAACGGCTGGGCGCCGGGATATCGAAAGCGAGTGTCTGCCATAAGCGTCATCGGCTGCGCAGCTGGTACTCGCGGCGCATGGTGGAGACGATCTTCGACATGTCATCGTCGAATGTCGCCGGCATGAGCGGCATCTCGTTGAACCTCGATAGCTGCTGGACGCGATCTTCGGGCTTCATGTCAAAGGTCCGCAAGGGGATGAGAAACGCTCCCCGGAAGTATTGAGCGCGGTCGGTGGCCAGTGCCACCTCCTTGTTCACATAGTTGGCCGTTTTCCGGCAGAACATCTCCGTGTAGAGCACGAGCGCAAAGTCGGCGGATGCGATCTCGCTTTCGATCTGCGGATTCCATTCCACTCCACCGGCCAGGCTCTGGGTGTCGAGCCACGGATCGAATTGTTGCTGCAGCAGCGCGTTGTAAACCCGAGAAGCCAGCTCGTTGTCCTCGCGCGCATAGCTGACGAAAACTCGCGGCCGGGCGACGAGCGTAGTGTTCTTTCCGGCGTAGCCGCCCGCGGCCTGCAGTTTTTGTGAGACCTGCGTCAGAAACGTTTCCGCGTCGGTGTCTTCGATTTCCACCCGTGTTCCGCGCTGGTAGAACAAGGCCATCTCTTCGCAATCCGAGTCGGCAAGCCCCTCGAGAGACTCGGCAGCGATAGAGCCCTGGTCCTGTTCCCAGCTCTTCAGCAGGACCTTGAGCAACATGCGCAAATCCCAGCGCCGCACGCCAAAGCCGAGGAAAAGAAAGCTCTGCTCTTTGCTTTTCAGCACGCGCAGCAGACTGTTCGGCATCGGCGAAGTTCCCGAGATAACGGCCTTGAGGAAGTCGAGGATGTCGTTTTCGCTGAGCACCAGAGACTCCGGCTCCTCGGCATGGCCAAACAGGTGATAAATCACCGGCGCCAACGGCGAGCCCGTGATCTCGAATTCCGGGTTGTCCCGCTTGTCGCCCCAGGCGTGATACCGCTGCACCGAAGGGGTTTTGTTGGCAGACCTAAGCGCCTGCGCAAGCAATTGATTAGGCGAAGTGGTGACGATCAGGGAAAAGGGGAGCGACGCCAACATCTCGTGCACCGTGGAAGGCCCGAATTGAGAGGTCCGATAGAAATCCTCGGCGATGGACTTGAGCGCCTTCGAACCGAAAGCGTCCTCGTATTGTTGGGCGACTGCAAACAGCGTGGTTCCGGAGACCGTACGCCTGTCTGCTTCCAGTTCGTCTGCGAGCTGACGCTTCAGCACTTCAATGACGGTATTGTGTTGTGGATCTCCGGCCAGCAGTTTGGCAGGAATCTCCGGCCCGAGCATCAAGATACATTGTCCATGCTGGAGCGAGGAGATGAGGGTTTTCCACTGCCGATCTTTTAAGTGCTGCTGCACCAAGTGAGCCACCTGAGCCCGGAGGGGGGTCCCTGCCCGTAGCCGCAAGAGTATCGCAAAAATGTACACACTTCGCCAGCAGGAAATCGCAAATCAAACCGGCCGGTGGCTGGGAGATCAATCCCGCGTGTACTCGCGAATCAGGTCGGCGGCCGAGGGATATTGCGCAATCAACTCGTCGCGCACCCCGCCGTGGTAATCGGTCTGGGAGAAACCGGGAGACATGGTGGTACCCAGCAGGGCGAACTTGCCGCCCGGGGCCAGCTTGCAGCCCATCCAGGTATTGCCGCGAACGATCACCTGCGGTCGCGCGCCGCCGCCCAGGTCGCTCCCAATGGTCAGCGTCTGATGCATGCCGTCGGGGTAGAGCTGAAGCATTACCACCGGGTCGCCGAGGTAGAAGTGAAAAATCTCCGAGCCCGGCACGCGATGCAGGCGCGAGTAGGCTTCCGGCGTAATCAGGAAGTAGATCGCGGTGCCGATGGAGTGCATGCCCTGCATGCCTTCCGGCAGGTAGTCGGGGGAAACCATCCAGCGCGAGCGGTAGGTCTCGCGGAAGAAGCCGCCTTCCATCCGCAGCGGCTCCAGTTGCAGCAGCTCTTTGATCTCGTCAGCCGTCATGGGATTACAGCCTAACACCGAACGTTTCAGGCTCACAGCCACCGATTGCGAAGCCGCGGGACTCCGTCGATGAAAATGCAGTTACTGCTCCGAGCCCATCTACCGTCCACATGCGGACAGCAAGGGCCGCCACCGGGCAGCTCGCGGCGGCACCCTGCGAGGCGCCCTTGACACAAGGCACTTATTCCCAACAGTTACGAGGAAGTGCAGGATGGCCAGCAACCTGCACATACGGTTGACGCCCTTGTCAAAAAGTTTCGTGCCCGCGGGAAAATTCTTCTAACCGACTCCGGCACGGCGCGTCAGACAAAACAAAGGGGAGGCTGTATGGAGCGCAGATACCTGGCGGCTACAATCGCGATGGCAGCGACCTTCGCGATCTTTTCCCACGCCTTCAACTCAGGGTTAATGGCCAAGCTGCAAGCAGGACACACGACGTTAGTTTCGGAGATGCGGTGCGCCGCCCAGAGCTTGCGCAGCCAGCTACTCGATAAGGTCAACCACTCGCTTGGCTCCGGCACCGCCGAGGAAGCACAGCTTCGGGTTGAGATGAACATCCCCGCGCCGGTTGCACCCGTGCCGCCGGTTGCGCCCGTACTTCCGGCTGCAGTAGTGGTGAAAGCGCCGGCGGTCCAAGCGGTGGTTTGCCCGGCCCGCGTGATGAGCGAGGCCCGTTGGGCGCAGGACTTCAACAGCAAGATGCAAGCCAAGATGATGGCCCTGCAAGCGAAGCTGTTGGCCAAGCAAGCGAAACTGCAAGCGAAGTTGGTGGCGCAGCAAGCCCGGCTCAATTCGCGGGCCATGCAGCGGGCAGCCATTGCTCAGGCGCGAGCTTATCGGGTGCAGGCGCGCTTGAACAGCCGGCTCGCGTGCAACGGCTCCATCGACCAAAGCGTGCGTGACCGCGTGTCCGACGCCGACTGGGACCAGTTCTCCCGCGACATCACCGAACAGGTCAATCGCAGCGTGCAAGAGAGCTTCCGCAACTTCTAGCGGCCGGCGCGATTTTGGGATCCAAGAGTCAGCGTTTCCGCCGCTCGCTTTTTTGCTTCTGGGGAGCGCAGGCTGCGGTTTTGCAGTCCGGGACAACCGAATTCACCTTTTGTGCAATCTTCTTGCGATTCGCACCACCCTGGCACGCGGCTCGATATGATATGTAGCGATGCCCGGGAAAACCAGAAAAGAGCAAATCCGACAAATCTGATCCCAGGCACTGGTGCGCCTGTGACTGCAAGCTATGCGATTTGGGGGCTCACGAGAACTGCAGCCGACCGGAGTGCCACATGCCAAAGTGGAAAGATATTAAGAAGCGGCCTTCTTGAGATTCTTTTGCGCCCATTGACGAAACTGAAACTCGAACTCTTCCGGCGAGTAGATGCCCTTTTGCACCAGAAGCGTGTTCATCGCATAGACGGTCGCCCTGAAGGCCTCTTCGCGGGAGAGCATCTCCACGGCATCTTCGAAATCAATCAGATCGGAGTTTTCGTCTTCAGTTTTCTTCCAAGTCGTTGTCGTCGCCATGCTTCCGTCCTGTGATTCTGTTAATTGTTGCTCAATGAGGGAGGATGTCAAGAGCCGTTTGAGTTCATTCTACGTCTGATTGAAATTTTCTGAGTCACCATCGTCGCCGGAGATCTGGTTTTGTCGACATGCTGCCTACCCGTAAAGTCGCACCGTCTTCCGGCCATAAACCTCTGACGTTGCCGTGCATTGCGAGTAAAATCACAGCAAGTATTGAGGATGGCTCCGATTGTGAGTCGCGGCGGCCCCTGCAACAATACAGGTAACTAGCTCTCATGCCACAAATTGGAAGTTTTGCGCTCCTGCTCGGCCTTGCGCTGGCCGCCTATTCCTTGGTTGCGGGCGGGCTGGCCCTTTACCGCAAGGACGATCGCCTGGGAGAAACCGCACGCCGCGCCGGCATTGCCTGCTGGGTGGCGGTGACGGTGGCGGCGGTCGCGCTGGTGATGGCGGCGTTTGGAAACGACTTCTCCGTCGCCTACATCCTGCACCACAGCAACCGCGACCTTCCCCTCCAGTACAAGTTTGCCGCGCTGTGGTCGGGCCAGGAAGGTTCGCTGCTGCTGTGGGCGTTTCTGCTGTCGACCTACGGCCTGGTCATGCGGATGCGCTACAAGGTCGACCCGCAGCTGACCGCGCATGCCTCGGTCATCGTTGCGGGCGTGCAGGTGTTCTTCCTGCTGCTCATCAACTTTGCCGCCAACCCATTCGGACTGGTCTCCGGAACCATACCCGCCGACGGCTTCGGCCTGAATCCGCTGCTGCAGTATCCCGAGATGGTCATTCATCCGCCGATGCTCTACCTTGGCTACGTCGGCGTGACCGCGCCATTCGCCTTCGCGCTGGGCGCGCTGATGATGAAGTATCCCGGCGAAAAGTGGATCCACATCACCCGCCGCTGGACCATGGTGACCTGGCTGTTTCTCACCTGCGGCATCTTCCTGGGCGCCCACTGGGCCTACGAAGTGCTGGGCTGGGGCGGCTACTGGGGATGGGACCCGGTGGAGAACGCCTCGCTGCTGCCCTGGCTGACCATGACCGCCTTCCTGCATTCGGTGATGATGCAGGAGAAGCGCGGCATGATGAAGATGTGGAACATGTGGCTGATCTTCACCACCTTCCTGCTGGCCATCTTCGGCACGTTCCTCACGCGCTCGGGCGTAGTGAGCTCGGTACACGCCTTTGCGCAGTCCGGCATCGGCATCTGGTTCGTGTGGTTTCTGGCAATCAGTTTCGCAACTTGTGTGTATTTCTTCGTGCGTAACCGCGACACGCTGCGCAGCGAGCACAAACTGGAGTCGCTGGTCTCGCGCGAGTCAAGCTTCCTGTTCAACAATTTGGTGCTGCTGGTTTCGTGCTTCGCCGTGTTGTGGGGCACGTTGTTCCCCGTGCTTTCCGAGTGGGTGACGGGCAGCAAGGTCACGGTCGGGCCGCCATTCTTTAATCGCGTTAATGTGCCCATCGCCATCTTCCTCGTGTTCCTGACGGGCATCGGCCCGCTGCTGGCGTGGCGCCAGACATCGCTCGACAGTCTGCGAAGGAATTTTTTGTGGCCGAGCGTTCTAGCGGTGCTGACGGCGGTGGCGCTGATCGCCGGCGGCATGAAGCCGTGGCAGGACAGTGCCTACTTCTATTCGCTGATGGCGATTGCGCTGTCGGTGTTCGTCATGGGAACCGTTGCCGGAGAGTTCTGGCGCGGCGGACGCGTGATCGCGCGGCAGCAGCACACCAACATCGTCAACGGCATGGTGCAGATCACCCGCCGCAACACCCGCCGCTACGGCGGATACATCGTTCACTTCGGCGTGGTGCTGATCATCATCGGCTTTGCCGGGCTGCCCTTCAACCTGGACAAAGAGCAGGAGATGGGCTTCGGCGACAAAATGCAGATTGGCAACTACACCCTGGTCTGCCAGTCGTACACCCAGGACGACAACCCTAACTACGGCAGCGAGTGGGCCGTACTTGACGTCTACAAGAACGGCAAGAAGATCGCTACCATGTATCCCGAGCGGCGCTTTTATAAGGCAAGCCAGCAGACTTCGACCATCGTGGCTAACCGCTCGCGACTGAACGAAGACCTGTACCTGGTGTATACCGGCAAGAACCCCGACACCGGCAATCCGATCATCAAGGCGCACGTGAATCCGCTGGTGATGTGGATTTGGATAGGAGTGAACGTAGTGCTGATCGGAACCATCATCGCGCTGCTGCCCAATGCCAAGCCGAAGAAGGCGCTGATCACGAAGAAGGAGCGAGAAGCGGCAGAGGCGGTGGTGGCTAGTGGATAGTGGCCGGTGGCTAGTGGCTAGTTTCGGGTTTCAAGTTTCGAGTTGGAAGCTGAAACAATACGAGTCCACTTGCAATGCGAAGGCGTGCAAAACAATTCGAGCCCAGCGCGGGAGCGCTGGGAGAGAAGTCGCGTAATGAAATGGGAGCCCCTTCAGGGGCGGCACTCATGAAGAACAGATACCTAATCGTCTACGAGGTAGGAGCCAACAACCTCAGCGGATTCGTTCCCGACATTCCCGGTGTCATCTCGACGGGCTCGAACCTGGAAGACATACGGACTAACATGCGCGAAGCGGTCGAGTTTCACCTCGAGGGATTAGCGGCTGATGGTGACACAATTCCCGAGCCTCGGACCACAAGCGTGGATCTTGCGCAGGAAGATCCGGAGCATGGCGTACTGTCATGCATCGTGGAATGGCTAGAGGTGAAGGTCCCGCAAATGCAGAGCGTCGCGTGAGCCGAAGCTGGCTGCGCTCCGACGAAAAGCAGGTCCTTCGCTTCGCTCAGGATGACAATCGGAATTGGGTAGTGCGCAACTTGAAACTCGAAACTGGAAACTTGAAACTGCATTTACAAACTCGAAACTCGAAACTGATTCGGCACATCGCGCAGCTTGCGCTGCTGGCCATCGTCGCCATGCTCTTTCTTGGCGCCGACACCGACGCTCGCTTCAACAAGCTGGGGCATCAACTGATGTGCGTGTGCGGCTGCAACCAGGTGCTGCTGGAGTGCAATCATGTAGGCTGCACCTACTCCGACCGCATGCGCAACGAGCTGATGGCGGGGATCGAGCGCGGCGACAGCAACTCGCTCATCCTGCAAAGCTTTGTGCAGAAGTACGGCAACACGGTGCTGGCTGCGCCGACGCAGAAAGGCTTCAACATGGTGGCCTGGATCATGCCGTTCGCGGTGTTCTTTGTGGCCACGGGACTGGCAGTCTGGCTGGTAAGGCTCTGGAAGTCGCGCGCGGTGGCGCAACCGGTGGAGCATCCCAATCTGCCGGTAGAACAACTTGATGCGCTGCGCCAGAAGGCGCGGCGGGAGACGGAATTCTGATGTTCGCACTATTTGCAGCAGCCGCGGGAACGCAGACGGCGTTCGTCATGTTCGGATGCGCGCTCTTCGCCGTGGCCCTGTTCGTATATGTCTTCTACGGGCTGGACGACATTGAAGCCGGCGAGGCTAAAACCCGCCTCAGCTATCTGGCCGAGCGCAAGGACGCTACCTACGAAAACCTGCGCGACCTGAACTTCGAATACAAGGCGGGCAAGCTGAGCGAACAAGATTACGCCATGCAGCGGGCAGCGCTGGAAGACGAGGCGGCGGCGATCCTGGCGGAGATGGAAGCCATCGATACGCGCCACCATGCGACGCCTACCCGGGGGAATGCATGAAAGTCGGGTGGAGCACCGCTTCAGCGGTGCAGGCATGGGATGCTTCGCACGGTTCGGCTTTAGCCGCTGAGGGAAAACAAAAGCAGGTCCTTCGGGGACTGAAGTCCCCTCAGGAGGACAAAAGAAACGGAGGCGGCCGCACATGCACGCCTAAAGGCGTGCTCCATTCCGCTGACGTCAATACATATGTCGTCCCCGGGGGACTCAGCACAGATTTGCGCGTGTGCCCAGCACTCCGCCTGCGGCTCCGTGCTGGGCTATCATCTCCCCGCCCCCAAGGGGCTGGTGCGTCGGGGGGCGCGCAGTTGTGGCAAACCAATCGACCTGCGACGCAACTTATGTCCCCGGCTGAAGCCGGGCCGGAGAAAAAAAGACCGGCGTTTCGGCACGACCAAGGTCGTGCCCTGACTCGTTTCATCGTATCCCTGATCACCATTCTTGTTCTGTCGACCCTTGCCGTCGCCCAGAACATTACCGGCACGGTCACCAATGGCACCACCGGCAAGCCTGCCGCCGGAGCTGACGTTACGCTCCTCTCGCTCTCGCAGGGCATGCAGGAGATCGGCTCGACCAAGACCGATGCGCAGGGCAAGTTCTCGTTTCCGCCTCCATCGGACCGCGCGCCGCACATGGTGCGGGTGACGATGGGCGGTGTCAGCTACTTTCCCCAGAGCGGCCCGCTGATGCCGGGCGTGACCACTACCCAGGTCACGGTGTACGAGTCGGCCAAAAAGGTTGAGCCGCTGAATCAGACGGTCGAGGTTGACCGCTACCAGAGCGACGACGGCAAGCAGTTGCAGGTGATCGCGCTGTTCGCGGTTCAGAATGCGTCAAGTCCGCCGCGCACGCTGGACTCCGATCACACCTTCTCCTTTGCGCTGCCGGCGGAAGCGCAACTGGATTCGAGCGACGCCAAGGGCCCGGGCGGGCAGCCCATCTCCAGCCCGGCGACCGAGACGAACCAGAAAAATACTTACGCATTCAGCTTTCCGCTAAAGCCCGGCGAGACGCAGTTTCAGATTTCCTACCACCTGCCCTACAGCGGCGAGGCCAGCTTCGCGCCCAAGCCGCTGGCCGATGTGCAGCACTTTGTGGTCATGCTGCCTAAGGGCATGAGCTTCACGCCGAAGAACGCGCAACTGTTCCAGTCGATGCCGGACAAGTCAGGCTCGACCATCATGGTGGCCACCGACGTCAAGGCTGGTCAGCAACTGGCGTACAGCGTCGCCGGCACGGGCGTCTTCCAGCAGGAAGGACAAGAGGAGGCCGGCGCGGGTGATGGCGGAGGCGGCGGTGCGATGGGCGGAGGACAAGCGGCGGCCACCGACAATCGCCCCGGCGGCGGACTGGGCGCGCCCATCGATGCACCCGACCCGCTATACAACTACCGCGCCATCATTCTGGGCGTGTTCGCCGTGGTGCTGGTGATGGGCGGCTTCTACGTGATCTCGAAGACGAATCAGCGGCCGCAGCCGGCTGTCGCGGAGGGCCCACGCATTGATGCTCCGGTGACGGGTGATCGTTCGACGATGCTGCTCGAAGCCATGAAAGAAGAGTTGTTCCAGTTGGAGATCGATCGCCAGCAAGGGAAGGTCAGCGAAGAAGAGTACGCCAAAGCCAAAGCCGCGCTGGATGAGACGATGCGTAGGGCGCTGGCGAGGAAGTCAGTGTAGGGTTGAGCCGCAAGGGAACGAAGCTATCCGAGTTTCCGCAAGAGGTAACTATTGGCTAATTTCAGCCCAATCGTTGCACCCTTTTGGTTTCCCGCCGCAAAGATCAGCACAAACAGCAAAGCGCCTCTCGAGTTATATAGATATCCGGGTTTAGCAACTGCGACGAACTCCTTTCGGAGTTGCTCTAGGTAAAAGTCGGTGATCTGTGTCTGGTCGGCGGTTTTATGTACCTGCTCTACGATTTCGGTCGGATCGAGTATCGACCGCCAAAAACTAGAGCCATAGAACTTTGTCTCCCAATCCGTCGTTCCGAAAATGCGGGTCAGGCGATCCGCCCATGCGCTTGGTGGTTTTCTATCCTTCACCAGCATGCGGTTAATTGCGCTGTAAGGAAACAGAATCCACAAATCGACCGCCTGCGTCCTCGCAATGGCCTTTATAACATCCCACTCGACAGATGCGCCAAAAGGATCGAGAAATACTACTGCTCGCTGCCTTCTGGTATCCATCTCCGCGCACCACTGCAGTAGTGCCGCGTTTGCATCTTGATTAAGGATCTTGATATCCCGGCCTGAGAATCTCTCGGCCAGTTTACGAAGCTCTACACATTTGGCGGCATCCTTTTCGATGAACAGATAGTGATCGAACGGGGGCTCCACCTCGAGCGCACGCTGCACGCTCCCCTTTCGAAACTCCTCTTCCGCTTCGGCGATCTCCGGGAATATCTCTGCAAATACGCCGGGCTCCGGTCTGGGGATCACCCCCGTCCCAGCAAAAGCATCGACGTAGCTAATCTCAAAGTACTGCGCCTTGGGGTTTCGCTCGAAGATCTTGCGATAGGCGCGCAGATATTTGCTCAGCACTTCGAGTTTTTGCTGAGTCCAGGGACCGCCGAACATGCTTTGCTGAGTCATATTTGAGCAATTTCATTGTCTCAGAACACCTACAAGCCCGCCTGTTAACTGGTAGTATACTGGCGAACAAAAAGAGAAGATAGCCCACTGCCGTTGATGTACAAATAGGCAGATCCCAAGCAGCGGGACCGCTGCTAGTATCAAGAGGTTGGGTGAGGGGAAGTTCTTGAGCGAACGCTCCAAAATAGAGTGGACGGATACCACGTGGAATCCTCTGAGGGGCTGTACGAAGATCAGTCCCGGCTGTAAGCATTGTTATGCCGAGACCTTCGCCGAACGGTTCCGCGGCGTTCCGGGCCATCCTTACGAGCAGGGGTTCGATCTCCGCCTCGTTCCAGAGAAGCTGTCAGAGCCTTTCCGGTGGCCGAGCGCAAGGAAGATTTTCGTCAATAGCATGAGCGACCTTTTCCAACCTGATGTGCCAGATGAGTACATCGAGGACGTGGTCAGGGTGATGGTGGAGGCAAACTGGCACATATATCAAGTTCTTACCAAACGCTCCGAACGGCTTCGCACTATGCTCTCGGGACGTCTCAGGTTTGCTGCCGACAAGCCCCACATCTGGTGGGGCGTCAGTGTGGAGGATAAATGCTACGGGTTGCCGAGACTAGACGATTTGCGCGACACTCCGGCGCGGGTGAAGTTCGCATCGATCGAACCGCTGCTTGAGGACTTAGGGCATTTCGATATTTCTGGTGTTCATTGGGCGATTGTTGGCGGCGAGAGCGGACCAGGTGCCCGGAAAATGCAGAAATCATGGGTCGAAAACATTTTCCGGCTTTGCCGCAGGGCAGGAGTAGCATTTTTCTTCAAGCAATGGGGCGGTATTCACAAGACCACCGCCGGTCGGCAACTAAACGGTCGCACTTACGACGAGATACCCGTTATCGAGGCGCATAGTGTTCCCGAAAAAAATGCTCGGGGCGCGGCTATGGGCAAGTGGGAGCGGAAAGCCGCGCAATGGCAGAATGTGCTACAGGTCGACCGTGGCGTTGCAATCGTCCAGGAGATTGCTAGTTAGCTTCTTCTCACCCACTATGCCTGATATGCATCACGTCGCCGTCTTTCACGATGTACTCTTTGCCTTCGAGGCGCAGGGTGCCGTGGGCGCGAGCTTGGGCTTCGGAGCCGGCTTCCAGCAACTGGTCCCAGTGAATCGTTTCGGCGCGGATGAAGTGATGTGACAGGTCGGTGTGAATCGCGCCGGCGGCGTCGACGGCCTTTGAGCCGCGCTCCACGGTCCAGGCGCGGCATTCGTCTTCGCCCACGGTGAAGAACGAGATCAGGCCCAGCAATTCATAGCTCTTGCGGATGAGGCGCACTAGCCCGCTTTCCTTCAGTCCGTAGCTGGAGAGGAATTCGGCGGCGTCTTCCGGACCCATTTCGGCCAGCTCGGCTTCCACTTTGGCGCAGACGGCGAGCGCTCCGGTGTTCGAACGCGACGCGACTTCGGTTAGCCCGTACTTTTCGACAGCGGCTTCCAGATCGCTGCCCAGCGACGTGCTCTCGCCGATGTTGAGTACGTAGAGGATGGGCTTCTCGCTGAGGAACATGAAGCCGCGCACCCGCTTCTTGTCGTCGGGCGTCATCTCCATCTCGCGCAGCGGGCGCTCGGTTTCGAGGTGGATTTTGGCTCGCTTGAGCAGCTCGTCTTCCTTCTCCAGCTCAGGCGTACGCATCTTCTTCAAATCTTTTTCCAGGCGCTCGAGGCGCTTTTCCACCTGACCGAGATCGGTGACGATGAGATCGAAATCGATGTTCTTGATGTCGCGCAGGGGATCGACCGGGCCGACATGCGGAATGGACGGATCGTCAAAGACCCGCACCACGTGGGCCAAGGCGTCTACATTGCGCAGGTTGGCGGCAAAGGCGGTTTCCTTCAGCGCCTCCTGGCTGAGGGCGGCGACGTCGGCGTACTCGACGCTGGCGTGGATGAGCTTCTTGGGGTTGTAGAGCGCGGCCAGGCGATCGAGCCGGTCGTCGGGAACCCTGGCGACACCGAGGTGCGCCTCGCGCGGATTGCCGTGCGAGCGTTGCGAGACGTCCTGCCCGGTGAGCATGACGAAGAGCGAAGTTTTGCCTACCTGCGGCAGGCCGATGATTCCGGTCTTCATAAGAAAGTTGTCAGTGGCCAGTTGTCGGTTGTCGGTAACGGCTACGTTCCAAGCTATCAGCTTCGAGCCGCCAGCCGCCAGCTTGGGGGGCAGGTTCCGGGGGTCGCGTGTCAGATTGGGACGGCGAGCTCTGTATCAGGGCCCGACTTCCAGTCGGGCCGAAATGGCATCAAGAGGATAAGGGCCTCACCCCCCGAAGACACGATCTGTTTGCAGTGGCTAAAGCCGTTTGATTGTTAAAGCCTTTTGTCGCCCGGCTGAAGCCCAGCCCTGACACAAAGCGGGCCTCGCGAACGTGTGCTATCCCGAAATCCGCCGGGCCGTGGCGTAGACCAGCACCAATCCCAGGAGGAGCACGGCGCCCTCCACGCGGGTGGACCAGACGTGCAGCCGGTTGAACTCGACGCGGCGGGCGTCGTCGGGTGGGACGTTGTCGATGAAGCCCATCTCGTTGCGCAGCACTGCCATGCGCGAGGCAATGCCGAACATGGCGATGAGCGTCAGCAGGATCATGGCGTAGATCAGCAGATTGCGAAGCGCGAACGGGTGGGCCGCGCCGTCAACTATGCGGGCGTCGATCATGGACGCCGCGGCGAAGATGACGCCGCACACCAGGCCCATCCAGTGCATGATCCCGAGGCTGCGATTCACCACGTTGCCGGCGAATTGCCGCGCGGGCAGAATGCCGGGATGAAACACCGTCGGCGCCAGGACGAAGGCGAAGAAGATCAGCCCGCCGACCCAGACGACCAGCGAAAACAGCATCAAGAAGCGAATGAAGGACATGGGAAGAAGCCCTTGGCCTTTGGCTTTTGGCTCTTGGCCACGCAAGGCCGGAAAGGTCATTCTAACCGAGGGCTGAGGCGTGGCGCCCCTGAAGGGGCTCGGGTTGTTGGAGGGCTCTATTTCCCAGCGCTTCCGCGCTGGGCTCGAATTGTTTCGGTCCTTTGCACTCACGGCCGCTCACCACCAGGGCATGGAACATGATTCTGATTTCTCCTTCTCGGTGAACATGATTCTGATTTCTCCTTCTCGGTGCCTCGGTGCCTCGGTGCCTCGGTGGTGAATCTCCTTCGCACCGCGCCTCAGGGCCATTCCCATCGCCCAAATTCGTCGCCCGTATATACTGCCTTGGGTTCGTGCCCCGGATAATGCTCAAGAACGCTTTCGAGACTTCGATGCTTCCGATACCACAATGCTGCGGGTAGGCCTTACCGGCGGGGTGGCGTGCGGCAAGTCGACGATCGGCCTGATGCTGGCCGCGCGCGGGGCGCACCTTCTTCAGGCGGACACGCTGGCGCACCAGCTCTATCTGCCGGGAGCGCCGGTGTACGACGCTGTGGTACAGGCGTTTGGCGAAGACATCGTGCGCAGCGACGGCTTCATCGACCGCGCCGCGCTGGCCAACAAGGCGTTTCCCAACCGGATTAGCGAACTGAACGCGATTGTGCATCCGGCGGTGATTGCGGTGCAAAATGCCTGGCTGGCCGAGGTGGAGAAAAGCGACCCGCACGGCATCGCGGTGCTGGAGGCGGCGTTGCTGATCGAGGCGGGGGCGGCGAAGGATTTCGACATAATCATCGTGGTGACCTGCCCGTTCGAGCAGAAGGTGGAGCGCTATGCACATCGGGCGGGCATCTCGCTGGAGGCGGCGCGGCACGAGGTCGAGCGGCGCGGCGCGGCGCAGTTCAGCGACGAAGAGAAGGCCAGACGCGGCAATTATGTGATCGACAACTCCGGGCCGCTGGAGGCGACGGAGCGGCAGGTGGAGCGGGTATGGAGGGAGTTGCAGGGGGCAGCGAACGCGAAGTAGGCGTCCCGAGCGATCGCGAAGCAAGCATCGAGGAGCCCCATGCGTGCCGCCCCTGAAGGGGCTCTGGTTTCATCACCGGACTCTCACCCACCGCTCCCGCGCTGGGCTCGAATTATTGAGCCTCCACAATTCGAAACTGCAAACTTGAAACTGGAAACTAACCGGCACCCCCCCGCCGCGTCTAAACAGCGCGAGTTCTGATTTGTGACCTTGCCAAGTCCCAAAAGTGCCCCGTCATATTTCCAGCATCGGCGGGGCGGAACCCGCATCGAAGACAGGTATAATCAAAGGTGAGTTCTCGGGCCGTATCCCGTCGGAAACGCCCGTCCCTCCCTACAAAGATCGCGTAGCACAAACGATGTCAAAGACGACCAAAGCAGTTCTTCTTAGTATTTCCTTTCTGCTGGCCACTTTTGTTGTAGCCGGCGGACTGGGCGTCAAAGCCAGCACCGACGATAGCGACAACTCTTACCGGCAGCTTGGGGTATACAGCGAAGTGCTGTCGCGCATTCGCACGGAATATGTCGAAGACCCCAACATTTCCAAGGTCACCAATGGCGCTTTGCACGGGCTGCTGGAATCGTTGGACGCTGACTCCAGCTATCTCGATCCGACGGAGTACAAGGATTACAAGCAGCGCAAAAGCGAGGGCAAGGCGGGGATCGGCGCTTCGATCTCCAAGCGCTACGGGTACGCCGCGGTGATCTCGGTGATTCCGGGCGGGCCGGCGGACAAGGCAGAAATGAGTTCGGGCGACATTATTGAGGCGATCGAGGGCAAGACGACGCGCGACATGTCGGTAGCGGAGATCGACGGCCTGCTGTCGGGCCAGCCGGGCTCGGTGATCAACGTTTCCGTGGTGCGGCCGCGCAAGGCCCAGCCGGTGAAGGCCGCCATCACTCGCGAAATCGTGACCGATCCTGCGGTGTCGGACAAGATGCTGGAGGCGGGCATCGGCTACATCAAGATCGACGACTTCCCCAAGGGACGCTCGCAGGAAGTTGCCGCCAAGCTGAAGCAGCTTGAAAAAGACGGCGCCAAGAAGGTCGTGCTCGACCTGCGCAACTCCGGCGGCGGCGACGAGGACGAGGGCATCGCAGTGGCGAACCTGTTCCTCGATCATGGCACGATCACTTACCTCCAGGGCCAGAAGTATCCCAAGCAGACCTTCACTGCCGATCCGCAGAAGACGGTGGCGAGCAACCTGCCGCTGGTGGTGCTGGTGAATCGCGGCACGGCCGGTCCGGCGGAGATTGTGGCCTCGGCGATCATGGAAAACGCGCGCGGCGACGTTGTCGGTGACAAGACTTTCGGTGAGGGCGCGATCCAGAAGGTGATCGAGATGCCGGATGGCTCGGCGCTGATTCTGTCGGTAGCGAAGTACTACTCGCCTTCCGGCAAGGCGCTGGAAGACACGGCGATCACGCCCAACGTTATGGTGGCCGATAACAACGACGACTTCGCAGTCCCCGACGAGGATGACAACGCCGTGGAAGGCCAGACCCAGCAAAAGAAAACGGCCCAGCCCGACGATCAGCTCAACAAGGCGATCGAGGTGCTGAAGAACCAGGGACAGAAAGCATAATTCCTTAGCAGCGTTTGTGGATCGAGCCCGCCGGCGAAACTGGCGGGCTTCGTTGTCTTAGTAGAGGAAGGGAATCAGCTTGCGGGTTCGCCGTAACGCGATGACGCACGTCTGTCCAGACGGACGGCGCTCGTATAATCCTGCTGAGATTTGTGCCGGGCTAGGTCTCACCAACCGACGGAGATCACACTCAGCGGCCAAAGCCGGGTTCATTTCGTACGATTACGGCACGGCTGAAGCCGTGCTCTTTCAAAGCGCCAAGTTGTGCAGAACTTCAGAAAGCTACACAGGAGACATTCATGCCAGGTGTGGAAGGCCGGATTGCGCTGGTAACGGGAGCTTCGCAAGGCATAGGGCGAGCGTGCGCGATGGTGCTGGCGGCTGCTGGGGCAAGGGTCGCGCTGTGCGCGCGCAACCAGGAGAAGCTGCAGCAGGTGGCAACCGAGATTGCGGCGGCGGGCGGCACGTCAGCGGTGTTCAAGATGGACGTGGCCAGCGAAGAAGAAATCAAGTCGGTAGCGAAGGCTATTGTCGCCCACTTCGGGAAGGTCGACATTCTGGTGAACAATGCCGGGATCACGCGCGATCAACTGGTCATGCGCATGAAGCGCGCGGATTGGGATGACGTCATCAACACCAACCTTACGGCGCCGTTCCTGCTGACCCAGGCAGTCATCGGATCGATGCTGAAGCAGCGCTGGGGCAGGATTATCAATATCACCAGCATCTTCGGGCAGATCGGGCAGGCGGGGCAGGCAAACTACGCCTCGGCCAAGGCAGGACTGATCGGGCTGACGATGGCGGTGGCGCGTGAAGTGGCGTCGCGCAACATCACCGTGAACGCCGTCTCGCCGGGCTGGATCGAAACCGCCATGACTGCTGTGCTCTCCGATGAGATGAAGCAAGGCATGATGAAGAGCATTCCGCTCGGGCGGGTGGGCAGCGATCTCGATGTGGCGCACGCGGTGAAGTTTCTGGCGTCGGAAGAGGCGGGTTACATCACGGGCGAAGTGCTCAAGGTGAACGGCGGAATTCTGATGGGATGATCGTCCGGGCCTTGACAGCATCGTTTGGGCAACTTCTTGGTGAGCATTCGGCGTTTACCCTGGCTCATTGCTGGCGCAGGAATTTGATCGTCAAAAGAATAATTGTTGCGGGGGGCATCGCAGATTCTCACGTACGTGGACAGGAGCTACAACAAAGGTTGCCCGTTAGTGCCTTGAGAAATGCACACCTTAGTAACTAGAGGGTATAGACCCTGATTTCGCCGTTTCTATTCGAAAAAGCAAATAATTCCGTCGCGTGCTCTAAAGTCCTTGCCAATCGAGACCGATCTGGTTACTATGCAGTCACCCCCCAATCGCACTTCTTTTCTGAGAGCGTGACACTGCAATGAAAATCGGTGAGACCATTCGAAACTACCGCCTGCAAAAAGGAATGTCGCAAGGCGACATCGAAAAGCGCACCGGACTGTTGCGCTGCTATCTTTCGCGAGTAGAGAACGGACACACAGTCCCGTCGCTGGATACCCTGGCGAAGATCGCGACCGCAATGGAGCTGCCGCTGGCGCAGTTCTTCCACAACGGTACCGGCGAAAACGGGAGCAAGGCGGGGCCACAGCTCGCCGAGGATGAAGTTCGCTTCCTGACGCAGATTCGCCGCTACTCGCCCAACCTGAACGAAAGCGATCGCAAGCTGGTGCTGGCCATGGTCAAAAAAATGGCTGTCGGTCCAACCAGGTAACTCAGACAGAATTGCCGCCCTTGAGCCGCCTTGATGGGCGGCTTTCGTCACTTGGCCGGAAGTTTGCCGGCGGTCCTGAGCCGATGAGATCCTGCATGCCTGCCGGCGGACAACGCCTTCAGCTATTCTGTTAAATGCCGACACAATCTTCGAGGCGTCTGCTCCTACACGCAGATTGAAATCCTCCTGGCGAAGGAATCATGAGCAAGATACAGCGAGCAATTCTAAGCGTTACGGACAAGACCGGGCTGGTGGAGTTTGCGCGCAAGCTGAACCAGATGGGAGTGGAGTTGGTCTCCACCGGAGGCACGGCGAAGCTGCTGCGCGAGTCGGGCATTACGGTGAAGGACATCTCCGAGCTGACCGGCTTCCCCGAGATGCTGGACGGCCGGGTGAAGACGCTGCACCCCAAGGTGCACGGCGGCATTCTGCATATCCGCTATAACCCGCAGCACCGCGAGGCGGTGGCCGCGCACGGCATTCAGCCCATCGACATGGTGGTGGTCAATCTGTACGCCTTCGAGAAGACGGCGTCGAAGCCGGGCGTAGGCCTGCACGAGCTGATCGAGAACATCGACATTGGCGGGCCATCGATGGTGCGCTCCGCGGCCAAGAATTTTCAGGACGTGGCCGTGGTGACCTCGCCGGACGATTACGATGCCATCGCGCAGGAGATGCAAAGCGGGGACGGAGCGCTTTCACTGGCGACCAAGTGGCGGCTGGCACAAAAAGCTTTTGCCACCACTGCGGCTTACGATGCGGCAATTGCATCGACGCTGGAGCGGGTTGCCGCTCCCGAAGACAAGCTGGCGCTGGATGAGACGAGCTTCCCGCAGAGCCTGCGGCTGTCGTTTCAGAAGGCGTTTGATCTGCGCTACGGAGAGAACCCACACCAGAAGGCGGCGTTATACAGCGATGGTTCGGGCAAGGGCGTCGCCAACGGCAAGCAGCTTCAGGGCAAGGAGCTCAGCTACAACAATATTGTCGACCTGCAAGCGGCGTGGGACCTGGCACAGGAATTCGAAGGGCCGGTGTGCGCCATCATCAAGCACACCAACCCTTGCGGCACAGCGGTGGCCGGCACCCTGGCAGAGGCTTACCGGCGCGCGCTGGAGTGCGATCCGGTGTCGGCATTCGGCGGCGTGATTGGCGTGAATCGTCCGATTGACGCGGAGACAGCTGGCGAAATGGCGAAGCTGTTTCTGGAGGTGATCGCGGCCCCCGGGTTTGACGATGCCGCGCGCGAGATCTTTGCCGGCAAGAAGAACCTTCGGCTGGTCGAGGTCGTTCCCATGGAGCAGAAGTGGGTGCTGAAGAATGTCTCTGGCGGCGTGCTGTTGCAGGATAACGATGTGCGTCCGCTCACCGGCTCCGACCTGAAGGTAGCCAGCGAGCGCAAGCCGACCGAACAGGAGATGCGCGACCTGCTGTTTGCCTGGAAGGTCTGCAAGCACGTGAAGTCGAACGCGATTCTTTACGCCCGCAAGGGGCAGACCACGGGCGTGGGCGCAGGACAGATGAGCCGGGTGGATTCGGCGCGCCTCGGCGCGATGAAGTCGGTGCTCGGCATTAAGGGCTCGGTGGCAGCGTCGGATGCGTTCTTCCCATTTCCTGATGGAGTTGAGGTAATAGCCGAGGCGGGAGCGACGGCGATCATTCAACCCGGCGGCTCGGTGCGCGATCAGGAAGTGATCGACACCGCCAACAAGCTGGGACTGGCGATGGTGCTAACCGGCGTGCGGCACTTCCGCCACTAAAGGCGGGGTATTTCGGCACGCCGCGAGAACCTTAGTTGCCGCGCTCCTGATAGATCCCGATCACGTTGCCGCCGGGATCGCGAAAGCGGGCGGTAATTTCGGGAGCGTCGCCGCCGATGGACTGCACGATCTCGCCCCCATTGGCCACGATGGCCTCGAGCGTCTTCTCCGCGTTGTCGACCATGATGTAGAAGAGCAGGCCGGGGCGGTCGCTGGGCGGACGGTTCAGGACCCAGGTACCACTCACCTCGCCAACGCCGTCATCGAAAGCGGTTGCGCCGTCGCCGCGCCGTCGCACGTTCCATCCGAAGACCTTCTGGTAAAAATTAGAGGATTGTTCAATATTGGTGGCCGGTATCTCGATGTAACAAATCTTTCCGTTACCTATCGTGGGAGGCATGAAATCATCCTTTCTTTGCTAGTGGTCAACCCGCTCGGCGTTCGACGTGCGCGCCAGTTTACCGCAGAATCCGCCCGAAGGGCATGCTTGGCGCCGACACAACCCACAGCAGGCTCCCAGAACTTGTAGTCGAAAGAGCTGCCAACTACAGAAATCGAGAGACAGACCGGGCGGGGTGGCTACAGTTTCATTGCAAATAAAGCAGTTAGGTCTCTAGAAAGCGTGGTAGCCGGCGTGCAGTGCAGTTAACTAGTTTGGGTTGCGGCCAACTTCGGGGTTGTCGGCGCTCAAAAGCGAAACGCTCGACAGATTCGGGACTTGGGGGTCCTGTCAATCGGCTGAGGCTCGGTTGTTTGCCTAGATTCATCCGGGCCTCGCGAGCGGCTGCTGTTTCTCTGCTTTCTCTGCTTTCTCTTCTCGATTTTTTTCCGCAAAGTTCCAAAAGTTTGTGTCGCGGGCCGATTCGTATCTGCCAGCTGCTTACCGCAAGGTCCTACTTGGAAGGCATGGTGTAATAGCCGCTGCGATGACGCACCTGTAACTCCGCAGGGTTGGCGTAGTCGGGAGTGTTGGGGACAATCTTGATGTCGATCTTACGGAAGTCGGAACTGGAGAGGCGCTGGGCGGGGTAGTACGCAATCAGGTATTGGGTGCGCAGCTCCTGGCTGATCTTCTGGAAGGCGGCATCAAGCTGGTCCAGTCCGCTAGCGTAGTAGTACTTGCCTCCGGTATCGCGTGAGAGCTGGATCAGGGCATGCTCACCGCCAATGTCGCGGCCGGCGCTGTTCTCGATGGGCACAATGATAATGCTGTAGACGATGACCTCGGCCTGCTGCGCCTCGCGCACTGCCTCCTGGTAGCTGACCTTGCTGACGGTGTCGCCACCGTCGGTAATCACCACCATCACCTTGCGTCCGCGGCGGGGCAGGAGCGCGTCTGAGCCGAGATAAAGCATGTCGTAGAGCGCGGTGGCCGCACCGGTGCGCACCCGCGAGATCCCTTTGTCGATGGCCCGCAAGTCGGAGGTGAAGGGCGTGAGCTGGTCGACAATCTCGCTGAACTCGAAGAGGGATGCGCTATCGATGGGCCGCAGAATGTCCTTGGCGAAATGTCGCGCCGATTCCAGCTCCAGCCTCTGGTCAGACTTGGTGCTCAGGCTGGTGTCGATCGCCAGCACAATGGAGAGCGGCAATTCTGATTCGCGGGCGAACATCGCGATCTTCTGCGGCACGCCGTCCTCGAAGAGCTGGAAATCGCCCTCTTTCAGTGACGCCACTGGAGCGCCGGACGGGTCGGTGACGGTGGCGAAGATGTTGACCAGCTTGACGTTGACCCGAATCGTGCCGGAAGCATCCCCTCCCGTGGAGTCACTCTGATCGGTAGCGGGCGCGGCAGGCAGCGGGGCTTGGGCGCTGGCTGTGCCGGATTGCGATTGGGCGGCGGATGGCGTCTGGGCGGCCACGGACAACGGCATCATGGTCATGGTGGCCGCTATCAGAAGCGTTGGGATGGCTGCAAATCTGGTGAGAGGTGAGAACATTCCTGGGGGATAAACCCGATTCCAGCTAATTTGACGTGCCCCCGGGAGAAATGGAGATTTCAGGGGGAAACGGCTCGCCATCAGCCCAAACCGCTCCGTCTTCGAAAAACTCCTTCTTCCAGATTGGCACCGTCTTCTTAAGAGTATCAATAATCCAGCGGGCCGCGTCGAAGGCAGCCGCGCGGTGGGCCGACGATACCACGATCAGGACGCTGGTTTCGCCAATCTCCAGGCGTCCGAGCCGGTGCACGATGCGAACTTCGCGGACCGGGTAATTGGCCAGCGCGGCCTGGGCCAGCTTCTCCAATTCCGCCGCGGCCATGGGCTCATAGGCGCTGTACTCCAGATACTGGGTCCTGCGTCCGCGCGAGTGGTTGCGCACAATGCCATCGAAGACGACAACCGCGCCGTCCTCCGGAGCTTTGACGTCTGAGGCGAGCTGTGCAGAGTTGATAGGCTCGCGAACGATTCGACTGTGGCGCGCTGTACCCTGGGAGCCGTCGCCCGTACTGTCTGCTCCGCCACTAACGGGCGGCAGCAGAGCGACTTCATCGCCATCGTGCAGGGGAGAGTCGGTCGGAGCATATTCGTAGTTGATCGACAAGGCGAGAGAGCCGCCAAACTTGCTCAGGCCGGGGATACGTTTTTGCAAATCAGAAAAGAGCTCCGCCAGCCGAGCGCCTTCTTTGAGCTCGACGGTTTCCTGAACCCGGCCCGCCATATCGCGCAGCATTCCGAAATAGACCACCCTGACCCGCATGGCTGAAGCATAACGCAAACCAGCAGCGCAGCGAGGGCATCGCGGTTTTCGGCGATTCGCCGGTTCACGGGGCTCACAGATGCTTTGGGACGTATGTACCTTACGCAAGATCAGCGGTAATCCGTCGGATCAATGCAGGCATCGTACATTTTGCGGTCCAGTTGAATCCAGTCGCAGTGGTTTATGCCTCTCCTGTTCCTTGTTGTTGGGCTGACAGGGAAAGCGCACGCCATATGAATCCATCTGCTCTGCAACTTTGAGATAGCTCTAATTTCGTCAGCAACTTCCGAGAGGTCTTGGTCTTGAGAAAAAACTAGGGCCATATCGTATTCATTGCGAATTGCCAGACGGATTACGTCCAACGCAATGCGAACATCGATTCCCTTTTCGCTTCCACGAAGAAACGTGTGCGTAGTGCCATCGGGTAGTACAACCCTATCGTTCCTGTATCTCAACGGCCTGCTAAACACTTCAATGCCAGACTTACCCATAACCGCGAGTTTTCCAACCCAGAAGTGGTTCCATCGGGGATCGTCAGCTGCGTCGGGAACGCCTGTATAAAATCTGACTTGAACTAGATCCCAACCGCGAGACTTGCAGACAGCCTCAGAAAGTTTGTAGACGTCGTAATTTGGATAATGATAGCCAAACGACTCCTTTACTGATCTGTAGAGGTTCTGGCCGTCAACAAACGCGACGACACGCTTTATAGCGGGTTCGTTTCGATGGGCCGGAAGTGTCGCCACAAATAAATAACCCCTCCCGAGGCCTTTCAGCATGTCGAGAGGGGAGCAACTTCTTAACTAGGATACTAGACCTCACTCAAAGATGCAAGCGAAAAATCAGATGAAGGTGTTCGCCAATCCTGCTTCAAGCAATAACATGGCTTCCGGATGATGAGTCGGGAAATCGCAAGGCTGGAAGCTTCCCTCGCTGTCCTGCCAAGGCACCCCATCTGCGAGCGCTGGTATGCCGTGATGCAGAAGTATGGATTCACTGACCGCAGGAGAGCGCCGCTTTAGGCCGCTTTAGTTCATCAACGCAGATGTAGGACACTACCCGGTTTTTCTCAGCAGGAGTTTGAGTTACCCGCCTCAGCTTTCAGGATGAAGGAAGAAGCGGTTAGGACCGGTTCCGTCTTTGCAGATGGTGTAGCCGAGCTCGGCCAGCAGCGGAGCTGTCTGCGGCGAGGAAACCTCGACCAGCAGTGGAGGATGGTAATTGGTGAGCAACTGCCGGGCGCCCTCGATCAGTTGCAGCTCATTGCCTTCGACATCGATCTTGATCAACGCCGGCTTCATTCCGGCAAAGAGATCGTCCAACCGTATGACGCGCACCGGGATGTCGCCATGTTCATCGAGGCGGGATTCGTAGATGTTTCTGCGGCCCCCATGCCAAAGCGGCACGGACATGCGCGCGATGCCGGAATAGTCGCTGGCGGCTACCTGATAGAGGAACACATTGCTGAGCTCGAGATGTCGCACATTGTAATGCAGGTAATCGAAGGTCTCGGGCACCGGCTCGACCGCATGGACAGAGCCTTCGGGGCCGACACATTCGGAAAACAGCTTGGTATAAAAGCCGAAATTGGCGCCAACGTCGATCGCCATATCGCCGGGGCGAAGGAAGGGACGGCAAGCCTGAGCATCGGCTTCCGCGGGCTGATTCCGCAACATTCGGTAGTAGCGGGTGCGGCGAAGAAATCTCTCCACGTTGGGAGGCAGCGGAAGCATGAAAGCCTTACTCCAGGCCCGATCTCCCGCAGAACTGGCGGGGTTCCTTCGAATTGCCTTCGGGTGTTTCTATAGTAACGCAGCGAGAAGAGCTTCCTCGGGGCTCAGCGAAGCTGGCCGAGCAGCTCCACCGCGTTCAACGCGCTCTTGGGATCTTCTTCATGCTTGAAGAAGACGTAGGCGTCGCGGCCGTCCGCGAGGACGCGCTCGACTCTGGAAGCGATCTGCTTGAGGTCGTCCGCGGAGTAGCTGGTCTCGCGCAAGCGGAAGTAGGTGTAGCCGGCGGTGTGGACTTCAGGGGTGGTGAGCTTCTCCGTCTCCGAGATGCAGAGCGCCGCGTTGACGTCGCGGAGCGCGGTGTAGACTTCTTCGCTGAACCACGACTCGTGGCGGAACTCGAAGGCCGAGCGGAAGTTTTTGGGAAAGAGCGCGAGGAAGCTGCGCAGCAGTCCGGCGTCGCACTTCAGGTTGGGTGGAAGCTGGAACAGTACGGGACCAAGCTGCGAGCCGAATGGCTGCAACGTCGTGAGGAAGCGCTGTAGCGGCTCTTCGACGTTATTCAGCCGGCGAATGTGGGTGATGAACTGGTTCGCCTTGAGGGCGAAGCGGAAGCCGGGACCGACGGCCGCCAACCAGCTCAAGGCCGTCTTCTCCTGCAGCCTCATACGAAAGGTGAAGTTGACCTCCACAGCGTTGAGGCGAGTTGCATAGTAACTCAGAAAATTCTTGGAAGCCACGTTCTTGGGATAGAAGTCCGGCTTCCAGATGGCATAAGACCATCCCGAGGTGCCGACGTAGGCGGTGGTGGAAGGTGCGGAAAGTTGTGCCGGTTCGGGCTGCATCGTGGCTATGATGACATTTCAGTTGTCCGTTGTCAGCCGCCAGCTTTCGGCTTGTCACGATTCGTACCCGAAACCGGTAATCTTCGACACCGCGCAGAACACCTGACACGCCCGGAACCGAGCCCGACCTGCTGTCTTCTGACAACTGACAACTGATCACTGACAACTGTTTTTCATACCCCTTGCCGCGTCACTTCCTGGGCGGGCACTCCTGCTGCCATGCCTTGGGCCAGGATCAACTCGCGCGCCTTTCCGCGAATCTTCGGCAGGTACATCGCATAGACCATCGCTCCCAGAATGCAGGCGACGCCTCCCGAGGCCACCGTGAAGGGCGCGCCAATGTGGTGGGCGATGAGGCCGGCGAAGAATCCGCCGAACGGAGCCATGCCCATGAACATCATGGAATAGACCGCCATCACGCGGCCGCGCATCGCATCCGGCACCATGGACTGAACCAGGGTGTTGGACGAGGCCATCTGCACCATCATGCAGAAGCCCACGGGAACCAGCAGCACAGCGGAGAGCCAGAAGATCCGGGAGAAGGAAAATGCGATGAGGGCGATGCCGAAACCGGTGGCGGAAAAGGCGATCAGTTTTCCCAGTCCTTTGACGCCCACGCGAGCGGCCAGGCTCATGGCGCCCAACAGGGCCCCCACGCCGGTTGCGCCCATCAGGATGCCCAGCGCCCTGGCGCCGCCGTGCAGGACCTCGGCGGCGAAGATCGGCATGAGCACGGCGTAGGGCATTCCCACCAGGCTTACCAGGCCGAGCATGAGCAGAATGGCGCGAATGGGGGCGGTGGTTTTGACGAAGGTGAAGCCGTTAACGATCTCTTCCAGCGGCGAGGTCCCTCGGTCGCGCTCCCGGCGGGGAGCCAGCTTCATGAGCAGCAGGCCGGTGATGACGGCGATGTAGCTGAGGCTGTTCGCCATGAAGCACCAGCCTTCGCCGACGGCGGCGACGACAATGCCGGCGACCGCGGGGCCGATGATGCGCGCGCCGTTGAACATCGAGGAGTTCAGCGCAATGGCGTTCAGCAAATCTTCGCGGCCTACCATCTCGATGAGGAAGGCCTGGCGCGCGGGAATATCGAAGGCATTGATAACGCCGCCGCACGCCGCCAGGGCCATGATCTGCCACACCTGGATGCGGTGGGTCAGCGTCAGCACTGCAAGAAAGAAGGCCACGACCATAGACAGCGTCTGCGTGGCGATGATGATGCGATGCCGGTTGTAGCGATCGGCCACAATGCCGCCGATGGGCGCGCAGAGAAATACCGGGATCTGGTTGCAGAAGGCGACCGTGCCCAGCAGCAGCGACGATCCGGTCAGGCGATAGACCAGCCAGGACTCGGCGACGGTGTCCATCCAGGTGCCGACGAGGGAGATGAGCTGTCCGCTGAAAAATAGCTGAAAATTGCGATGGCGCAGCGCCCGTGTAGCGACAGCCAGCTTCGATTTCTTTGAAGCCGGTACCACGAACTCGCGTTTTTCCTCCTGCAGCTCCGAACGAATGGCGGCCAGCTCGGAGTCGAAGGACTTGGATTTACGCATGAACTTGTTTGATGCTGAGGCAGCAATGGCGGACTGATGACCCGCCTCTTCAACTATACGACGGCGGCTCTTGCTGGCTGGTGCGGTTGGAGACGTCTGCAGTCTTTCTCCTCAAAAAACATCGGCTCCGCCCGTTATGGGGCAGAGCCGATTCGAAAGGTGAACTCTCAACGCCTTACTAATAAAATGGTTGGAATTCGCACCATCGTGGGGTGGTGCTCCGCAAAAGTTTTACTTGCCTACTGCCGCGGCCCGCTCGGCGTGGAGCTGTTGCAGAGCGTAGACCTTGGCTTCGCCGCGTTGCAGAGCGGCGATGCCTTCGCACGCCGCGCGGGCAGCGGATAGAGTCGTAATAGTGGGAATGCGCGCGGTGACGGCGGCACGGCGAATCGCCTTCTCGTCGAACCAGGGCTCGATGCCGTGCGGCGTGTTCACAATAAGATGAATGCGCTCGCCCTTGATGAGGTCGACGACGTTGGGCCGTCCTTCTTTCACCTTGTAGACGCGCTCGACCTGCAGCCCGGCCTGCTCCAGAATTTGTGCTGTGCCGTGGGTGGCGACCAGACTGAAGCCGAGTTCGATAAAGCGCGCCGCAACCTCGGCGATGTAAGGCTTGTCGCGATCGTTGGCGCTGAGGAAGACGCGGCCTGAGGTCGGCAGCATTTGCCCCGCGGCAGTCTGTGCTTTGGCGAAGGCTTCGCCAAAGTTGTCGGCCACGCCCATGACCTCGCCCGTCGACTTCATCTCCGGCCCCAGCACGGTATCGACGCCGGGAAACTTGCCCCAGGGGAAGACTGGTGATTTCACGTAGTAGAAGCTGCCGGTGTCGAGGTCGGAAGCGTTGGCGATGTTCTCGGGCAGGAACTCGCTCAGCTTGCGGCCGGTCATCAGGCGGGCAGCGATCTTCGCCAAGGGAACGCCGGTCGCCTTGGAGACGTAAGGTACGGTGCGCGAAGCGCGCGGATTCACTTCGATGACGAAGACCTTGTCGCGCTGGATGGCATACTGCACGTTCATCAATCCAATGACCTTCAGTGCGCGCGCCAGGCGGAAGGTGTAGTCGCGAATGGTTTGCAGCACCGGTTGCGGAATATCCACCGACGGCAGAACGCAGGAGGAATCGCCGGAGTGAATGCCGGCCTCTTCGATGTGCTGCATGATGCCGGCGATCACAACGTCTTCGCCATCGCTGAGTGCGTCGACATCAATTTCGGTCGCCGATTCGAGGAAATGGTCGATCAGCACCGGCCGCTCCTGCGAGTACTCGACCGCTTCGCGCATGTATTGCTCAACCGAAGCATCGTCGTAGGCGATGACCATGGCGCGTCCACCGAGCACGTAGGATGGCCGAACCAGCACGGGATACTCAACCCGTTTCGCGTTGGCGACGGCTTCCTCGACGCTGGCCGCGGTGGCACCGGGCGGCTGCGGAATATTGAGTTCGTCCAGCAGCTTGCCGAAGCGCTTGCGGTCTTCGGCGAGGTCGATGCTCTCAGGCGAGGTACCGATGATCGGCACGCCCGCGGCCTTCAGCCGCAGCGCGAGATTCAGCGGCGTCTGTCCGCCGAATTGAACGACGACTCCGATCGAGGCTCCGCTTGTGGCTTCGTGCTCATAGACGGCCATGACGTCTTCGTAGGTCAGGGGCTCGAAGTAGAGACGGTCGCTGGTGTCGTAGTCGGTGGAGACGGTCTCCGGGTTGCAGTTCACCATGATCGTCTCGTAGCCGTCGTCGCGCAGCGCGAAGGCCGCGTGGCAACAGCAGTAGTCGAACTCGATGCCCTGACCGATGCGATTCGGCCCGCTGCCCAGGATGATGACCTTCTTGCGATCGGTAGGCGTCGCCTCGTCTTCATCTTCGTAGGTCGAATACAGATATGGCGTGAAGCTTTCGAATTCGGCAGCGCAGGTGTCCACGCGTTTGTACACCGGAGTGATGCCATATTGCTTGCGTAGCCGATGAACCGTCTCCGACGAAGACTTTGCTTCCTGCATCTTCAACGAAGCGGCGAGGCGAGAGTCGGAGAAGCCCAGGCGCTTGAGGCTGCGCAGCTCGTTCTTTTCGAAGAGTCCGAGGCCGCCCTTGCTGACCCGCGCCTGCTCGTCGGCGATTTCCTTTAACTGATGCAGGAACCAGGCATCGATGCCGGTCATCTGCGCGATCTCGCGCACACTCATGCCCTGCTCGAGCGCGTAGCGAATGTACTGCAACCGCTCGGGATGCGGCGTGACCAGACGCTTGGTGAGAATGCGCGGCTCGATCTTCTCGGAGCTGATGCTCTTGCCGGTCTCCAGCGAGCGAACGCCCTTCAGCAGCGCCTGCTTGAAGGTGCGCCCGATGGCCATCACCTCGCCGACCGACTTCATCTGCGGCCCGAGAGATTCGTCGGCGCCGGGAAATTTTTCGAATTGCCACTTGGGAATCTTGACAACCACGTAGTCGAGCGACGGTTCGAAGCAAGCCGGTGTCTTGCGCGTGATGTCGTTGGTGATCTCGTCGAGCGTGTAACCCACGGCGAGCTTGGCCGCAATCTTGGCAATCGGGAAGCCGGTGGCCTTCGACGCCAGCGCTGAAGATCGCGAGACGCGCGGGTTCATCTCGATGACCACCATGCGCCCGTTGTAGGGATTGACGGCGAACTGAATGTTGGAGCCGCCGGTCTCGACGCCGATCTCACGGATCACGGCGATGGCAGCGTCACGCATGGCCTGGTACTCGCGGTCGGTGAGCGTTTGCGCCGGAGCGACGGTGATGGAGTCGCCGGTGTGCACGCCCATGGGGTCGAAGTTCTCGATGGAACAGACAACGATGACGTTGTCCTTGAGATCGCGCATCAGCTCGAGCTCGTATTCTTTCCAGCCGAGTACGGATTCCTCGAGCAGCACTTCATGCACCGGCGAGAGATCGAGGCCGCGGGCGAGCAGTTCGAGCAGCTCTTCGCGGTTGTAGGCGAGGCCACCGCCGGTGCCGCCGAGAGTGAATGACGGCCGCAGAATCAGCGGGAAGCCGATTTTGCCGCTGAAGTCGAGCCCGTCTTTGAGGTTGTTGACCAGCGTCGACTTGGGAACTTCAAGGCCAATGCGGGTCATGGCGTCCTTGAAGAGCAGGCGGTCTTCGCCCTTCTTGATCGCGTCCAGTTGCGCACCGATAAGCTGCGCGCCATACCTCTCCAGAATGCCGTTGTCGGCCAAATCGACAGCGAGGTTGAGCGCGGTCTGGCCACCAACAGTGGGCAACACGGCGAAGATGCCGGGGCGGCCGCTGGCGGCGAGCATCTCGGCTTCAACGCGGATGATCTCGTCCAGGTAGGTGCGGGTGAGCGGCTCGATGTAGGTGCGGTCGGCCATCTCGGGATCGGTCATGATGGTGGCCGGATTGGAGTTGACCAGCACCACCTCGTAGCCTTCGGACTTGAGCGCCTTGCAGGCCTGCGCGCCGGAGTAGTCGAACTCGGCGGACTGGCCGATGACGATAGGCCCCGAGCCGATGATCAGAATCTTCGCGATGTCGTTACGGCGTGGCATTTAACCTTTCAAAGGTTGAAGGGGCGCGCCTTCAGGCGCGCCGGGATCTTGTTGCTGAGCCTGAAGGGGCGGGCCTTCAGGCCCGCCGAAAGGCTGCTCCATATGTGGCTTTAGCCACTGAGGGACATCTTCTTTCAAGCTACCAGGGAAAGCCGAGCAGTACGGATATTCTTCGGCTGGTTCGACCAATTTCCTGCCGACTGGGTTGCGGAAAATGTACCCCACATGATTCTGGTAATCAGCAGCTTCCCGAATGCGGTGGTCCGAAAATCCCGATTGCCAGATTTCCAGGTTGGACTCCAGCTCATTCTTGGCGCGGAAGGAGAAACCACCTTTGATGAATTGGACGGCACGCTCCAGGGTGATGGTTGGCGTGATCAGGATGTGGAAATGCTCGGGCATCAAGACATACTCGTGAAGCAGATATGCCCGTCCCCGATAGCTTTGGAGGGTCTCCATGAACAGTTCCGCCCAGGCAGGCTTGTTGAATAAAGCGCGCCGTTGCCATGTCTGAAAAGTGACAAAGTATGTGTATCCGGGTTGAGTATCTTTTCTGGTCGGTCTCAAATTCGAGTTCCCTCAGCGGCTAAAGCCGCAATCTCAGACGGCCCATTCGGCGCACCTAAAGGTGCGCCCCTTCGAAAACTCTAGCCTTGTCGGCGCAGGTGCGCCGCTTCGAAAACAGCAGATCCCTCGCTTCGCTCGTGATGACAAATCAGCGGGGCATGGCGCGTGCAATGTTGCGTCCCTTCATCCCTCATTTCCCCTTCCACTCCTCCATCATCTTCACAAAGTCCTTGAACAGGTAGTGCGAGTCGTGGGGGCCGGGAGCGGCTTCCGGGTGGTACTGCACGCTGAACAGCGGCAGCGAGCGGTGGCGCAAGCCTTCCAGCGTATTGTCGTTCAGGTCGATGTGGGTCAGGTCGACTTCGCTCTGCTTCAGCGAATCGGGATCGACGGCGAAGTTGTGATTGTGCGCCGTAATCTCGATCTTGCCGGTCGCCATCTGCTTCACCGGATGGTTGCCGCCATGATGTCCGAAGCGCAGCTTGTAGGTCTTGCCTCCGAGCGCGAGGCCGATCAACTGATGGCCCAGACAGATGCCGAAGATCGGAACTTTGCCCATCATGCGGCGGATGTTTTCTTGCGCGTAGGTCACGGGCTCGGGGTCGCCCGGCCCGTTTGAGAGGAAGACGCCATCCGGGTTCAGCGCCAGGACATCTTCGGCACTGGTGGTGGCCGGAACGACGGTGACGCGGCATTGCTCGCCGACCAGGCGGCGCATAATGTTCTGCTTAATTCCGAAGTCGTAGGCGACGACCTGGTACTTCGGCGGAGCGTCCTTCACGCCAACCACCTCGGTCGGCTCGTAGGACCGCACACCTTCGTCCCACTCGTATACACGCGGGGTGGTGACCTCTTTCGCCAGGTCGGTGCCGTCCATCCTGGGGATGGAGCGCGCCTTGGCGATTAGCTTTTCGGGATCGCTCTCCAGGGTCGAGATGACGCCGCGCATGACGCCGTTGTCGCGCAGATGGCGGACCAGCGAGCGGGTATCGATCTCGGCCAGCACGGGAATCTTGTAGCGCTCGAGGTACTCTTCCGCGACCTCCTGGGAGCGCCAGTTCGAGCTGACGCGCGAGAACTCGCGCACGATCAGCCCTTCGATGTACGGACGCGTGGCTTCGTTGTCGTCAGGGTTGGTGCCGTAGTTGCCGATTTCAGGATTGGTGAGAACGACGATCTGCCCGGCGTAGGAGGGATCGGTGAAGATTTCCTGATAGCCGGTGATGGAAGTATTAAAAACGACTTCGCCGTAGCATTCGCCCTTTGCGCCGTAGCCTTTGCCATGGAAGATTCGACCGTCTTCCAGCGCAAGCACTGCTTGCATCGCATCTCCGGTGAGTGGATTTTATTGATTTTATCAGAGTGCGATTACGGCTTGTCGTGGCTGCCCAAATCGCCGATCACCTTCCAGCTCCCGTCCTTCTGTTTCTGCCAGGTTGTCATGTAGGCGCCCTTCACCACGACCGGCTTGCCCTGCTTGTCGGTGGCGCGAAACTGGAAGCGGCCGAGGGTGTAGCCGATGTCGCCATCGCCGATGAAGCCGGCTTTGGTGGGCTCCCAGGTGAGGCTTGTGCCGGGCTTGAGTTCGTCCTGCATGGCTGTCCTGATCTTGTCCGGGCCGACAGTTGGCTCTTCGCCCAGCAGCACGGCTCCGGGGGCCATGAACGACATCCAGCCGTCGACACCCTTCTCGGCGGTGGCCTCGGCAAAGTCGCGATCGGCTTGCATCAGAACACCGGCATCGCGCTCAGCCGCCACCAGGGCCAAGCCTGAAAGAAGCAGGATGAGGAGAAGCAATCTTGGATTGGGCAAATGGTGACCTCAGGGGCTGAAGCCCAATTTTCATTACTGGCGATTCGGCGCAACTGAAGCTGCGCCCTTTCGGCCACGAAATCTATTGTAGTTTGCCCATTTTGTCGATTGGCCAGTAGCCAAACACGGCTTTGCCATAGATGTACTTCCGGCTGACCGGGCCAAAGTCGCGGCTGTCGTTGGAAAGATTGCGATGGTCGCCCAGCACGAAATAGGAGTGGGCGGGAACCACGATTTCGGAGTACGACCGTGTATCCCAATAATCCTCAGGAACATAAGGCTCGGCCAGAGGGCGATCGTTCACATAGACCACGCCGTCATCGATGCGGACCCGGTCGCCGGCGAGGGCTATGACGCGCTTGATGTAGCTCTTGGAGACATCGCGGGGATAGCGGAAGACCACCACGTCGCCACGATGGATGGGCTCCAGCCTGTAGACGAACTTGTTGATGAAGACGCGTTCCTGGTCGGCCAGGGTCGGCATCATGCTGGTGCCTTCCACCTTCACCGGCTGGTAGAGGAAGATGATGAAGAAGATCGAAACCGCCAGGGAAATCGCAATGTCGCGCGCCCAGGCGACCAGCACCGGCCTCGTGCCCTGAGGGTCGGGTTGAGGATGGTTCGTTCCGCCGGAGGAATCGTTATGGGCTTCGTTCAACGCCAAGTGGGTTAGACGCTTCATCAGGCATTAAAGCTACTGTAACAATCGTGCGCCGGAATATGATAAAAACGTCGGTCGCGTTTATGCGATTCGTTCGCCGAGCTATTGCGACGCTGCCTGCATTGCTTTGCGTATAGAATACCGCCAAGAGGGCTCGCGATGCGGAAAGTGGTTTTGCTCGCGGTAGTGGCGGCGTTCACGGTATTGGCTTTGGCGCAGGGAGACCATGTCCCGGCGTACAACACGGCGCCTCCCCAACCAGGGGAGGTCATGCCCATCCTGCCTTCGGACCAGCGGGTGGGAGAGATGTTCAAGTACCCGTATCAAGTACGGGCTTATGAGCTGGCGGCGAAGATCCCTGGGGTGATCAACCAGCTTCCGTGCTACTGCTACTGCGAGCGGATCGGTCACAAGAGCCTGCACACCTGCTATGAGAGCGATCATGCGGCGCATTGCGGCATTTGCATGAAGGAAGTGTTTTACGCGTACGAGCAGACTAAGTTGCACAAAACCCCGGCACAGATTCGCGCCGGAATCGTCCAGGGCGACTGGAAGTCGATCGATCTGGATGAAGCGGCCAAGACGGATTAGCCGCCGGACGGAATCGCCACTTTCGGTCAGTTGACGGCAGGCGCGATTACGGGTAAGAATCTCCATCTAACAAGCAGATCGAAGCCTGTCCCGGGCTGTACTCGGTAGGTCTGCCATGGAACTAGCTCATGGGGACAGCGGGGATGAACAAAAAAACTGCAGTGGCCGGCAAGCGGACCTCTGCTAAGCCTAAAGCGCACAGTCGATTAGCCATGAAAGATGCGGACAAGTCTCGCCCCAGCAAGCCGATGAAGATGGCCGACGATCCCCGGTTCACCCATGCGGTGCAGCAGTATGAGGCGGGTCTGAAGGCGATGCAGACGCATAAATACGACCGTGCCAAGGCATGTTTTGAGAAGGTGAGGGAAGGCGCCAGCCCTGAGCTTGCCGATCGTGCAGCCGTGCACCTGAATACCTGCAACCAGCATCTGAGCCAAGCCGCCAACAAGTTCAAGACCGGGGAAGAGCAGTACGATTACGCCATCTCACTGATGAACCTGGGCGATTACCAGGCGGCGCGGGAGAATTTCGAAGCCCTGGTGAAGAAGTATCCGCAGCTCGATTACATCTGGTACGGCATGGCGGCGCTGAACTGCCTGATGGGCCATCTTCCTGAGTGCATCACCAGCCTGAACGAAGCGATCCGTCTGAATCCAGCCAACCGTTTCCAGGCACGCAACGACTCTGATTTCAAGAACCTGGCTGACGATCCTCGCTTTACCGAGCTGCTTTATCCCGACACTAGCGCCGAAGTGCCGCCCGAATCGCAGAACTGGCATTTCTAAACCCGTGTTCTCCTAGCCAATGCCGATTGCACGCCAGGTCGAAGGCACGCGCGCGCTCCGGGTGGTCGCCATGGGAGGCGGCACCGGACTCTCCACCCTGCTGCATGGACTGAAGCGCTACGTCTGCCTGGCGGGCGAAGCGGAGATCGATCCCCATCTGCCTTTCATCTCGCAGTTGAGCGCGGTGGTGACGGTCAGCGACGATGGTGGCTCCAGCGGACGGCTGCGCAAAGATCTCAACATGCCCGCGCCCGGCGACGTGCGCAACTGCATCGTCGCCCTGGCGGAGGACGAGGCACTGCTTTCCAGGCTCTTCAAATACCGGTTCAAGGCAGGCGAGGGCCTGGAGGGGCACAGCTTCGGCAACCTGTTCCTGTCGGCGCTGGCGGAAATTACCGGCGACTTCAGCAAAGCGGTGGAGCTCTCGGCCGCCATCCTGGCCACGCGGGGCAATATCTATCCCGCAACCACCAGCAACGCCCAACTCTACGCCGTGATGGATGACGGCTCCTATGTTCGCGGCGAGACCAACATCACCGCCAGCAACAAGCGCATCGTCGAGTTGCGGATGGCTCCGGCGAATGCCAAGCCGCTGCCGGTTACGCTGGAAGCCATCGAGAGCGCCGACCTGATCACCGTCGGACCGGGATCGCTCTTCACCAGCCTGGTGCCCAACCTGCTGGTACACGACGTGTCGAAGGCGATTCAGGCATCGCGGGCGACCAAAGTTTTCGTATGCAACCTCATGACGCAGGCCAATGAGAGCCTGGGCCTGAGCGCCTCGGACCACATTCGCGCTCTGTACAAGCACGCGCGGCACGAATTCTTTGAATATGCCCTGATCAACACCACTCCCGCGTCGGAGCCGTTGCGGCAGAAATACGCGGAGCAACTCCAGTCCCCTATCGAAGCCGACCTGGAGCGCATTGAGGCCCTTGGGGTGAAGCCAATTCTGGGCGACTATCTGACGGAGGAAATGCGCCAGCCGGACGGGCTGATTGCCCGCCATAATACTGTGCACGTGGCGCACGACCTGCTCCGGCTTATGATGGAAGCGCGCGAAACTCCTGTTGCTGCCTCGCGAATGAAGTCGTAATCGTCGCAACGAATCGAGACATGATGCCAAACCCGAGTTCTGCCTCATCCGCCCACGAGCAGCCCGACTACCTGTTCGCCATCGCAATTCTGGCGGCAGGCAAAGGCACCCGGCTCAAATCGCGGCATCCCAAGGTCCTGCACGAGATTGGCGGGCGGCCGCTGCTGGCGCACGTCGTGGCCGCCGCCCGGCGCGTGGTACCGCCGCAAAACATCTTTGCCATCATTGGGCACGAGGCGGATCGGGTGGAGGCGGCGCTGTGCTCGACGGGCATCCACTTCGTGCTGCAGGCAGACCAACTAGGGACGGGACACGCCATCATGCAGGCGCGCAGCGCCTTGCAGCAGTTCGCACATGTGCTGGTGCTCTCCGGCGATGTGCCGCTCATCCAGGCACAGACCATCGCGGGGGTGCGTGATTTTCACATCGACAGCGATGCTGCCATGACCGTGCTCACCGCGCGTCCTGACGATCCTACGGGATACGGACGGATCTTCCGGCGCACGCTGCACGGGCGGACCACCGACGAGCTGGAGCGCATTGTCGAGCAGAGGTCGCTCACCGGCGACGAAGGCGAGCAGCGCGAGGTCAACTCCGGCATCTACGCCTTTGCCACCAAGCCGCTGTTCCGGCACATCGACCGGCTGACCACCGACAACTCTGCGCGCGAGTTCTATCTCACCGACATGGCCGCCATCCTGAGCGGCTCCGGCGAAAGGGTGATGGCCCTGGCCGCCGATGATTCCAACGAAGTGCTGGGCGTGAACACGCGCATGGAACTGGCGAAGCTCGATGCCAAGCTGCGCGCCAGGAAGGCGAACGAACTGATGGCGGCAGGCACCACTATCTTCCGTCCTGAGACCTGCGACATCGATGCCGACGTTGAAGTCGGGAGCGATACGGTGATCGAGCCGTTCGTGCAGATCATCGGGAAGACGAAGATCGGTTCCGACTGTCGCATTCGCTCGTATTCGGTGATCACCAACTGCGAGATCGGCGATGGAGTGCTGATCAAGCCGGGCTGCATCATGGAAGACTCGGTGGTGCGCAACGGAGCTGAGCTGGGCCCATATACGCATCTGCGGCCGGGCAGCGACATCGGCGAGCGCGCTCACGTCGGCAATTTTGTTGAGACCAAGAAGACCCGGATGGGCAAGGGATCGAAAGCCAATCACCTGAGCTATCTCGGCGACTCGGAAATTGGTGAAGGAGTGAACGTGGGCGCCGGCACCATCACCTGCAACTACGACGGAGTCGGGAAATATCCGACCGTTATCGAAGATGGGGTTTTCGTGGGAAGCGACGCCACGCTGGTTGCGCCGGTGCGTCTCGGCAAAGGGTCGTATATCGGGGCGGCGTCGTGCATCACCGAAGACGTTCCGGCTGACGCGCTGGCTTTGGGCCGGGGCCGGCAGGTGAACAAGCCCGGCTGGGCGGCGGAACGAAGAGCTAAAAGGAAAAAGTCCGCGAATAGCTGAAAGTTTCGGTGCGCTGAAAAGGGAGGCCCCGGAGCCTCCCTTTGTCGCTACTTGGAAGCCAGAGTTGTCTACCGCGCCGGAACTTATTCGCCCCGGGAATGCTTCGCCGAGCGATGCACGGTGAGCGAGTTCGCCAGGCGGAAGGTCACGACCGTTTCGGCGGGAATCTGCAAGTCCTTGTTGCCGGTGAACACTGCGCCGGCAGTACCGGCCCCAGCGCCGACAAGGCCACCGATGAGAGCGCCCTTGCCGCCGCCGGCGATGCCACCGATCAGCGCGCCTGCGCCAGTTCCGCCACCGATGGCGACCGCGGAGCGCTTACCTTTTCCCTTCACCGTCTGAGTAAAGGTCGACGTCGCGATCTCGGTAGGAACTCCGCCAACATTGATGGAATTCAGCGTAATCGAGAGGACGCCTGCGCCCTTGAACTTGCCGGGCGATTTGGATTCGACCACGGTTCCGCTTACGCCCGCGCCAGATGGGATGGCTACCGCGCCGCCAGCGACCACGGACTTAGCCAGGGTGCCATTGAAGGGCTGGCCGTCCTGCGCTGTCTTGGTGTCGAGCGTAGAGCCCAGGCGTACCAGCAAAGACGTGCCCGCAGGAACCACCAGCGGTGGTGGCGGCGGTGGGGGAGCTGGCGCCTCAGCTACGGGTGCCGGTGCGGGAGCTTGCTGCGCGGGGGCTGGAGCCGGCGCGGGAGCTGACTGGGCGGCTTGCCCGGCCGCGGGTGTGCCGCCCGGAGCCGTCTGGGCGGTTTGCGCCGACTGGTCGGTGGACGGCGGCGTCTGCGCCTGTTCGGTCTTCTTGCTGCAGCCGGCCATACCGACAATAAGAAACGCACCTAATACGAGGCCAATAATTCGAGATCGCATATTCTGCTCCTTGTGGATGCCGCCGAATCGGGGGGTCCAGACAAACTGCTGTTAAGCCTTCGAGCTAATTCTAGCTCGTAAGGGCTTTGGATAGAGCAAAATCTCGACAGACGCTCCGCCGCTACTGTGCGAGGGGCTGCTCGACAACTGCTTGCGGTTCTTCCCTGATCGTCCGCCGCAAGCCGATGTATCCGACTATCCCTGCCACCAGGGACGCCCCCAGGATGGCGGCTTTGGCGTCGATCAGCATCATGCGATCACTAAAGGCAAGCGAGCTGATAAAGATGGAAACCGTAAAACCGATGCCGGCCAACATACCGACTGCGGCCACCAGCCTCCAGCTCACATGCTTGGGAAGGCTGGCAAATCCCATCTTCACCGCAGCCCATGAAAATAGAGTGATTCCCACCGGTTTGCCAATCACGAGACCAAAGAAGACACCCCAGGCGACGTGGCTGCGCAGCAGCTCGCCCACGCCACCCAGAGAAAACTCCACGCCCGCGTTGGCCAGTGCGAACAAGGGCAGGACGAGAAACGATACCCAATCGTTCAGTTTTCGGGCCAGCCGCTCGGACGGAGACTCGGTCGCGCTGACCACCTGCTCCAGTACCCCGAGCATTCGATTGGCGGCCGTAACGTCGTTGGCGGCCAAGGCATCGCGATAACGCTGGACCACGTCGCTCCCGATGCTCTCAAACTCCTCAAAGCTCAGCCCCGGCGTGGTGGGCACCATGAATCCCAGAATCACGCCGGCGATGGTCGCATGGATGCCGGAGCGCAGGATTGCCACCCAGAAAAGAATTCCCAACAGGGCAAAGATTATGGAATGCCGGATGCCCACGCGATAGACGAGATACAGAATGATCAGCAGAAGCAAGCCTACGACCAGCGACTGGATCCGTAACGTCTCGGTATAGAAGATGGCAATGACTGCGATGGCCCCAATGTCATCGGCGATGGCCAGCGAGAGCAGGAAGACCTTCAGTTCCGGAGGAATTCCCTTTACCATGGCGAGCACGCCGAGAGAGAAGGCAATGTCGGTCGCCATGGGAATTCCCCAGCCGTGCGCGCTGGCCTGATGGAAGTTGATTACGGCATAGATGAGCGCCGGGACGACCATTCCACCCAGCGCCGCGACGATGGGCAGCGACGCGCGCCGCATGTCCGAAAGCTCGCCGTGCACGATCTCGTGCTTGATCTCCATCCCGACGAGGAAAAAGAAGATGGCCATCAAAGCGTCGTTGATCCAGGCGTGTACGGGCAGTTGCAGGCGTGACAGTTGCAGCTCCATGTCCCATACGTGGTGGTAGGACTCGTGCCACGGAGAGTTCGCCCACACCAGGGCGGCAATCGCCCCCAGCAGCAGCACAATGCTGCTGACGCCCTGGATGTGAATGAATTCCTGGATTGGCACCACCAGTGCCCTGGTCACGAGCGACTCGCGGATTTGCACCGAGAGTGCGCCGGCGGTACGCGGAGGAATGCCTGAGTGGCTCATGCGCGCTCCAGTTTAATTGCTCCCCCCGGACATGTAGCAATGAATCGCACTGCAGCAGGGTTGTTTTTTTGGTTTTTTGATGATGCCCGGCGTCGCCTTGGGGCATTTACTTCGACAACGGCCCCCGGGTTGATTTCTCTCCGCAGCCTCGGACCGTTTGGCATAATCATCTTGCTCTGGCTTTATAAGCCGCACGCCGTCGAGGGTTGGCGGTGCGGTCCGCAAATGGCAGCTTTCAGGTCACGCGTTCCGGCTTTCCCGTGCGCGGGGTGATGTTTGCCTGGGCTCCGATCAATAAGGCAACATGACCAACCGGAAACGCCGTGGCCCGGCGAAGCGGCCATCGGCCGGCATGACATTCGTCTCCCACGCCTTCAGACCGACGTCGAACCGGCGGCTCAATGAGCTCGTCGGATTTCTGGCGCTGGTCACCGCGACTCTCCTTGTCCTCGCCCTGATTTCCTACTCGCCGCTCGATCCTTCGTGGAACACCGCGGCTACGCCACCGGCGTCGCGTCCGGCGCACAACTGGATTGGACCGGTGGGTGCCATGCTCAGCGATCTCGCGTTCCAGCTTTTTGGGATTTCGATTTTCCTGATTCCCGTCTTTCTGGTGCTGTACGCGCTGCGCTGGTTCCGCTCCGCGGCGATTGGTTCTCCCGTGGCCAAGACGCTGGGGGCGGCGGCCCTGGTAGTTTTCACCTCAGGCTTCATCGGTCTGCTGCCCTGGCACTTCCGCTGGCGGCAGGCGATACCGGCAGAAGGGCTGCTGGGACGCATCGTCGCCGATGGGCTCATTCACTACCTCAACGTCGTCGGAGCCTACCTGGTCTGCCTGGCGGCCATTGCGGTGGCGCTGTATCTGTCCACCACCTTCTCGTTTGGCGCGATTCGTATCTGGTCGCAGACGCGGCTCTCGTTCGCCTACGCGGCGCTGGACAGGTTTGCCGATTGGCGCACCGGGCGCGCTCGCCGCCGCGCCGCCCGCGAGCTGGAGAAGAAGCGCGCAGCCGCGGCCAATGCCAAGCCCGTGGTGACGGCGCAACTGGTGCCGCGTCGAGCCAGCGAGCAACCGGGGGCGCCTCCGGTTGTCGAACAGATCGTTGCACCTCCTCCGCCGCCCCCGGCACGTGCTGAGAATGTGCGTACCGGCATCGAGCGCACGCTTGGTGGAGAGCCGATGCCTGCGCAGCCGGTGGGGCTTCCCAGGCAGCCGGAGTCTCCAACCCAGGAAGCCCCGGCAGAAGCCGAGACGATCGCGGTGGGAACTCGCGCCGACAGCGTGCCCCACGGCAAGACAACCATGCCGCGTATTGCCGGCGGTTACAAATTGCCTTCGACTGCGTTGCTGCGCCGCGCCGATGAGCACAGCGCCATCGATGAAGAGGAGCTGAAGAACCTGGCGCAGGTGCTGCAGGAGAAGTGCGGCGAGTTCGACGTGCGCGGCTCGGTATCACAGATCAACCCTGGCCCGGTGGTAACGACTTTCGAGTTCAAGCCGGAAGCCGGCATCAAGTACAGCCGCATCACCGGGCTGAGCGATGACCTGTGTCTTGCGCTGCGGGCGGAGAGCATTCTCATCGAGCGCATGGCGGGCAAATCGACGGTCGGCATTCAGGTGCCGAACCATCAGCGCGAAACCATCTGGCTGCGCGAGGTGGTCGAGGCGCGCGAGTTCCTGGCCTCCAAATCCAAGCTGACGCTGGCGCTGGGCAAAGACATCAACGGCCGCATTGTCACTGCCGACCTGAACAGCATGCCGCACCTGCTGATCGCCGGCTCTACCGGATCGGGCAAGAGCGTGGCCATCAATGCGTTCATCATGTCGGTGCTGTACAAGGCAACACCGGACGAAGTGAAGCTGATTCTGGTCGATCCCAAGCGGCTGGAGCTGGGCAACTACGAAGGCGTGCCGCATCTGCACACCCCGATCATCACCGAGCCCAAGCTGGCCTCGAATGCGCTGCGCAACGCGGTACGCGAGATGGAGCGCCGCTTGAAGGTGCTGGCGGAGAAGGGCGTGCGCAACATCGACCAGTACAACCGGCTGTTCGAAGAGAACACCCCGAGCCTGTTCGACGACGGCAGCGAGGCCCGGCCGCTGCCCTACATCGTCATCATCATCGACGAGCTGGCCGACCTGATGATGCTCGACGGGCAGAACGTGGAAGCCTCGATCACCCGCCTGGCGCAGATGGCGCGCGCGGTGGGCATTCATTTGGTGCTTGCCACCCAGCGGCCATCGGTCGACGTCATCACCGGGCTGATCAAGGCGAACTTCCCGGCGCGTATCTCGTTCCGCGTCGCGACCAAGATCGACTCGCGAACCATTCTCGACGCCAATGGCGCCGAAGCCCTGCTGGGCCGCGGCGACATGCTGTACCTGCCCAACGGCTCGGCCCGCGTGCACCGCGTTCACGCCCCGTTTGTCACGGAGAAGGAGATCGCGGCGGTGGTCGAGTTCTGGAAGGCGCAGGCCCCGGCACAGTATCAGGAGAACTTCCTGGCGGCTCCGCGCGACGATGACGATGGTTCTTCGTCGGAGGCAGGCGGCGGTGGAGACGGCAGCGGCGAGAATGACGAACTCTTCATGGACGCCGTGCGCATTGTGCTGGACTACGGAAAGGCATCGACCTCTCTGCTGCAGCGCCGGCTGCGCATCGGCTATGGCCGTGCCGCCCACCTGATTGACCTCATGGAGCGGGATGGCATCGTAGGCGCCGCCGACGGGCCCAAGCCGCGCGAGGTCCTCAAACGTCCCGACTGGCTGAGCGAAGTCGAAGACGCCATGCGCTAAGTGTGCCCTCACGAAAGCGATTCAGGGTGGTCCTGCTGGTGATAGACTCCTCCTTTCAGTCTCATGGGCTCTCAGCGCAACTCCGCGCTTGCCGACCAACTGCGGGCCATTGTCGGCCGTGATTATGTTCTCGACCGCCCTGAAGACCTGATGCTGTACGAGTACGACGGTGGCGTGCGCACAAGTACTCCCGATGCCGTTGTATTTCCTCAAGCCACCGAACAGGTCTCCCGCATCGTCAAGCTAGCTGCCCACGAACGCATTCCCGTAGTTCCTCGCGGCGCCGGCACCGGCCTGAGTGGCGGCGCCATCCCCGTGGAAGGCGGCATCCTGATCGCCTTCTCGCGCATGAACCGCATCCTGGAAGTCGATGCCGAGAACATGCGTGCCGTGGTGCAGCCGGGAGTCGTGAATCAGACATTGTCTGACAATGTGGCACATCTCGGGTTGTACTTCGCGCCCGATCCTTCCAGCCAGAAAGCCTGCACCATCGGCGGCAACGTGGCCGAGAACTCCGGCGGACCGCACACCCTGATGTACGGCGTCACCGTGAACCACGTGACCGGGCTGGAAGTCGTTCTGCCCGACGGCGAGATCGTTCACTATGGGGGCAAGGCGGCGGAGAGCGCCGGCTACGATCTGACCGGCTTCTTCGTCGGCTCGGAAGGGACGCTCGGCATCGTGACTGCCGCGACCGTCAAGCTGCTGCGCCGCCCGGAACGCATTGCCACGCTGCTGGGAATCTTCGAAACGATTGACGACGCTGCGAAAACAGTTGCTGCCATTACGGCCGCGGGCGTTACTCCCGCCGCGCTGGAGATGCTCGACGGCTGGACCTTGCAGACCATCGAAGCATTTTGCCATGCAGGCTATCCCTTGGATGCGGGCGCGGTGCTGCTGATCGAGTTGGACGGCCTGGCGGAGTTGGTGGAAGAGCAGTCGCAGATCGTGCGACAGGTCTGCTTCGAGCAACATGCGCGGGAAGTGCGCCGGGCTAAAGATGAGAATGAACGCGCCCTGCTGTGGAAGGGCCGCAAGAACGCCTTCGGCGCGCTGGGCCGCGTGAGCTCGTCGTTTTACACCCAGGACGGCGTGGTGCCGCGCACCCAGATTCCTGCCGTGCTGCAATTCATCGGCGAAATTTCGAAGAAGTACGGCCTGCGCATCGGCAACATCTTCCATGCCGGCGACGGCAACCTGCATCCGCTCATCCTGTTTGACGCGCGCGACCCCAGGCAAATGAAGATGGTGGAGGATGCGGGGCGCGAGATTCTGCAGTACTGCATCGATGCCGGTGGCTCCATCACCGGCGAGCACGGTGTAGGCATCGAGAAGCGCGACCTGATGCCGCTACTCTTCAGCAATGACGATCTCGACGTGATGCTTAGCCTGCGCAATGCCTTCAATCCCAATGGGGTGCTCAATCCCGCCAAAATTTTCCCGACCAGCCGGACGTGCGTAGAGACGCGTGGTCCCGCAGCAAACCCGGTGCTCGCGCAGGAGGGCATGTGAGCGCCGCGGGCGTCTCGAACGAGGTTGTGCGCGAACTGGAGGCGATATGTGGAGAAGAACACGTTCCTAAGGACCGGATTTTGCCTTGGATTGAGGAGGCGGTGAGACAGGCCGGACGAATCCCCAATCCATCCCTGCCCGTGCGAGTCCATCCCGGCTCGGTGGAGGAGGTCGCCGCCATCTTGAGGCTCGCCAATGCGCGAGGATTTAGTGTGTCGCCGGTCGGGTCCAACCGGGGAGCTGCTTCCCACTGGAATGCCGAGGTCCTCCTCTACACCGATCGCCTTTCGGAGATCGAGCACTACGACCCTGCAGACCTGACCGTCGGAGTTGGCGCGGGCATGAGCGTGGGACAACTGAACGCGCTGGTCGGGGCCGACAACCTCATGTTCGCCTGTGATCCTGCCAATCCAGAGTGTGCAACCATCGGTGGAGTGCTTGCGGCGGCAAAACATGGCCCGCTGCGCCACGGCTACGGTGCGGTGCGCGATTTCTGCATCGGGATTCGCTTTGTGGCCGGGGATGGGCGCAAGGCCAAGGGCGGAGGCCGTGTGGTCAAGAATGTGGCCGGATACGACCTGATGAAGCTGTTCATCGGCAGCTATGGAACGCTGGCGGTCATCACGTCGGCGAGCTTCAAGCTGTTTCCCACGCCACGTCAGACGCGAACCTTTATCGCCGAGTTCTCTTCTTGGCAGGAGACGTTGAAGTTTCGCGACTTGATCGTGCGCTCGCCGCTATCCCCCATGTGTTTGGAGCTGATCTCTCCCGAAGCACGCGTGCTCATGCGTCCTGAGAACAGTGATGACGGCTGGGTAATCTGTGTTCGTGCAGCTGGCAGCAATGCGGTGCTGGTCCGTTATCGCAAGGAACTCGGATCGGCCGTGACACGCGAATTGGAAGGTGATGCTGAGACGAACATGTGGAAGGCGATAGCAGATTTCCCGTTGTTCGATGATCTTGATCGCCGCTACGCACTAAGGTCGAACACCATTCCCGGCGGACCGAGATCGCCATCCGCGTTGCCCGGCCGGTGGAGCCCCAGCCTCATATCCATCTTCGCTCCGCCCGCTGAGTTGCGGTCCGTGTTAAAGCTGTTCGATGAGTTTTTTCATCCCGAGACGACGAAGTTAGGCATTGTCGGCAGGGTTGGGATTGGTCACCTACTCGTGCACTTCGCCACCAGCGGCCCGGACAGCAATTTCCTGAGGAGATTGCGTGAGCGTCTGCCGCATTCGGTGCAGCTCCGCTACCGATGGGAAGGCGCGTGGATCGAACGGGAGTGCCGCGCTCAGCTGCGCGCTGTGCAGCAGGCGCTAGATCCCAACAACGTCTTACGCGGGAGGGAACTCTTCTGACCATCGTTGCCGACAAGACAGAGACGCAGCGCTCGAACTTCTCGCCTCACGAGAAACCGACGTGGGACGTGTACTCGCGCTGCATCCACTGCGGGTTGTGTCTGGATCAGTGTCCCACCTATCGCGCGCTGGGCACGGAAATGGATTCGCCGCGCGGCCGCATTTACCAGATCGTGCAAGTCGACATGGGTAAGCTGGCGCTGTCCGATTCCTTCGTCACGCATATCGACCGCTGCCTGGGCTGCTTGAACTGCCAGTCGGCATGCCCTTCGGGTGTGCAGTATGGTGCGCTGCTGGAGCGCGCGCGACTACAGATCGAGGCGAACTTCCGCCGTCCATGGCTGCAGCGCAGGGTGCGCGCGCACTTCTACAACAAAGTCCTGCCCTCATTCTCGCGACTGGCGTTTCATGCGCGAATGGTGCGCTTCTACCAGCAATCGGGTTTGCAGGGGCTGGCCCGTGCTACGGGTCTGCTGAAACTCTTGGGCGTGGCGGAGCTCGACGCGCTTTCCCCGCACATGGAGAGCCGTTTCTCCTTCAAGGACCTGGGCGAAATTTATCCCGCGGAAGGCGAGCGCCGCGGCCGCGTGGCTCTGCTCATCGGCTGCATCGGCAGCGTCGCGTTTGCCGAACTCAATCGCGCAACTATCCGCGTGCTGACGAAGAACGGCGTCGAAGTCCAGATTCCTGCGCATCAGAGCTGCTGCGGAGGCTTGCACCTGCACGCCGGGCTTCTGGACGGTGCCCGCGCCCAGGCGCGGCGCAACATCGACGCCATGCTCAGCCCGGAGTTCGACGCCATCGTGACCAATGCGGCGGGATGCGGTTCGACCATGAAGGAGTACGCCGGCCTGCTCGCGGAGGACGCTACGTACGCAGTGCGCGCCCAGGAGTTCACGGCGAAGGTGCGCGATGTAAATGAGCATCTGGCGGAGCTGGGCCTGCGGCCGCCCAAGCGCAAGCTTGAAGCCAGAGTGACTTATCAGGATCCCTGCCACCTGGCGCACGCCCAGGGGGTGCGTGCTGCGCCCCGGCAGTTGCTGAAGCATGTCGGCGCAAAGCTGGTCGAGTCGCCACGTCCCGACACCTGCTGTGGCAGCGCCGGCGTCTACAACGTGGTGCAGAACGAAATCTCGATGAAGATCCTCGACGAGAAGATGGGATTCATCGCCAGCGTCTCGCCCGAGATCATCGCCACCGCCAACGTAGGATGCATGCTGCAATATCGCGCCGGCATTGAGCGCGCGCACCTGAAAGCGCGCGTGGCACACGTCATCGAACTGCTCGACGAGGCGTATTAATTAGCAATTAGCAATTAGCAATTAGCAATTGGCAATTAGCAATTGGCAATTTGCTCTCACCACTTACGGATAGTCTGATTAAGCCCGATCATCGAAGACCCTCAGGGGCTAAAGCCCAGCTTTATTCGAGCCACTTACGGACGGCCTGAAGGCCGTCCCCTTCAAAGCCCGGACTTTAATCAGACCTTCCCTAAGCTAAGTGCTAAGACCCAACACGAACCGCGCCCTTCTACGTCACGTGCGCCCGGTAGAGCAGATAGCTGAAGGCCTCGCGGGAGGCGGCGAGGAAGCGTCCCCAGAAGGTTTTCGGCACCGACTCGGGGCGAGGTGAAATGTAGGCGGTGACTCCCAGGCGCTGCATCATGCGCTTGGCGCGGAACATGTGGTAGGCGTCGCTGACCAGCAACACGCTGTTCAAGCCATTGGCCCGCATGATGGTTGCGGTGCGCTGCGTGGATTCGTCAGTATTGTCGGCCTGGGTTTCGCCGATGAGGTCGGCGTCGGGAACTCCGCGGGCCATCAGGTAGTCGCGTCCCACCTGTCCCTCGCTGTAGTGCGGGTCTCCGCCGGCGCCGCCGCTGGTAATGATCAGCGGAGCCTTGCCTTCTGCAAAGAGCTTATAGGCGTGATCGAGGCGGGCCCGGTAGACCGGCGACGGCCGGCCGGAGTATTCCGCCGCGCCCAGCACGAGGATGCAATCCGCCTTGTACGGCTGATTGATGGTTCCCTCGCGCATGATCTGGGCGGTGAGGCCGAGGAACCCGACCCCTACGGCCGCGACTGCGATGACGAGCAGCCAGCGAATACGATGTGATTTGGAAGCGGCGGCTCCCGTGGTAACTACTCCTGCCCTAGCAACTCTGCGATCTCATCATAAGGAATGGCCCCCTGCCGCAAGATGCGCCAGTGTCCGTCTTCGCTGGTGAGATCGACGATAGTGGAGGCGATTTCGCGCGGCGACTGGCCGCCATCGACAATGACCGGCAAACAATCGCCAAGCTGGTCGCGTACTGCCTGCGCGGTGGTGCATTCCGCTTCGCCGTGCAGATTGGCCGAGGTGGCGGTAATGGGAAGGCCCGAAGCGCGAATAATGGCCAGCGCGACTTCTGCCGCCGGCACACGCAGCGCAACGTTGCCCGTATTGGCGGTGACTTTTAGCGGCACCTTGGGATCGGCCTTCACGATGATGGTCAGCGGTCCGGGCCAGAAGCGGCGCGCCAGAAGATAGAAGGCATCCGGCACCGGCCAGGCCAGCTCGGCCGCCTGATCGACCGACTCGGTCAGCAGGGAAAGCGGCTTGTGCCGCGAGCGGGTCTTGATCTCATAGATGCGGTCGACGGCATGCAGGTTAAACGGGTCAGCCGCCAGGCCGTAGAAGGTATCGGTGGGCATCCCCAGGACGACGCCCGAGCGGATTTTCTCGGCGGCGTACGTCACCAGCGACGGTTCCGGACTGCTGGGATTGATCTTTACAATTTCGGGGCGCAACCGAGCCTCGCGCAGTGATCGATGGTTTTGCGGTGAGAAAACACAAGCTACCGCCTCGATCAACAGTAAGGCAGCAGATTATCATGTCGGGCACGGTTTCGCGCGCGGGGTTTGCCGGCATTGTAGGATTGCTTCCGGTATTGGAACTCATGGCCGACAGTGCTCAAGCTGACATGCAGGACCGGCTGCGACCGGTGAGCAGCCGCAACAACGCGGTGGTCAAAGAGCTTCGCCGCGCCTTCCACGAGGCGACGCCGAATGAACAAGGCGAAGTCGCCGTCGAAGGAGTGCATCTGGTCGAGGAGGCGATCCGCTCCAGCCTGCGGCTGAGCGCGGTTTTCTTCGCCGAATCGGCGCGCGAGCGTGCCCACAAGCTGCTGCCTCAGCTTGCCAAGCACACGCAAACCCTGCTGCTGCCCGACGACGTGTTCTCCAGCGCTGCTCCAACCGAGACGCCGCAGGGCGTTGCTGCGCTGGTGCAGGTCAAAACCCATTCGATGGCCGAACTCATGAGAGTGCAGCCGGCTTTGTTGGTGGTTGCTGCCGGGCTGCAGGATCCGGGGAATCTGGGAACCATTGCGCGCTCGGGTGAGGCTTTCGGCGCGACTGGATTGCTGCTGGCGGAGAAGACGGTCAGCCCATGGAACTGGAAGTCGCTGCGGGCTTCGGCGGGATCGCTGTTCCGGCTTCCAGTGGCGAAGGTGGAAATCGCTTCGGCACTGGCGCAGCTCAGGGAACAGGGAATTGCGGTGCTGGCCACATCGTCACACAAGGGAACTCCGATCGCCGATGCTGACCTCAAGCGGCCGATTGCGCTCATCATCGGCAACGAAGGAGCAGGCGTGCCAAAGGATGTCCTCGCGCAGGTGGATGAGGTGGTTGCGATTCCACACTCGGATAAAGTCGAATCGCTGAACGCCGCCATCGCCGCGTCGCTGGTGCTGTATGAGGCGAGTCGGCAGCGGAAGATAGATTGAACCACAGAGGCACGGAGGCACTGAGGAATAGAATCAGAAGAGTGCGAAGCCGGAGATCGCTTATGTCCGACAGACCGCTTGCTGCGTTACAAGGTGCACCCGCCCAGCCCAAATGGAAGACGCCACATCAGCATCAATCTGTTACGTCCGAAATCATCGCCGCCGCCATTGAAGTGCATCGCGCACTCGGGCCTGGGCTTCTGGAGTCCGCCTATCAGGCCGCGATGTGCCGAGAGTTGTCACTAAGAGGAATCGCCTTCATTCAACAAGTTGACATGCCGCTCTCCTACAAGGGTGTAAAGCTGGATTGCGGTTATCGGATAGACCTGGTTGTGGGCAACCTGGTGGTCATAGAGCTGAAGGCTGTACAAGAGATCCTCCCTGTGCATGAAGCACAGTTGCTGACCTACCTCCACCTCACCGGGATGCGAGTAGGTCTGCTGATTAACTTCAATGTGGCTGTCTTGAAAAATGGCATCCGCCGCAGGGTCTTGTGAATAGTTTTCTCCATGCCTCTGTGTCTCTGTGGTGAATTGATCCGTGGGACTCTTTCAAAATATCCCGGCCGATGAGCCTATCGACAAGTCGCGGCCCCTGGCTGATCGCATGCGCCCGCGCACGCTCGACGAGTTTGTCGGGCAGGAGCACATTCTCGGTCCGGGTAGAGCGCTGCGAGTGCAGATCGAGCGCGATGATACCGGCTCAGTCATCTTCTGGGGACCTCCCGGCGTGGGCAAGACCACGCTGGCCAAAATCATCGCGCGCATGACGCACGCCGACTTCATCGAGTTCTCGGCAGTGCTGAGCGGCATCAAGGAAATCAAGCAGGTCATGGCCGATGCCGAGCGCGCGCGGCAGTACGGCACGCGCACCATCGTGTTTGTCGATGAAGTGCATCGCTTCAACAAGGCCCAGCAGGATGCATTTCTTCCCTACGTCGAGAAAGGCAGCATTCGGTTGATCGGCGCGACCACGGAGAATCCGTCGTTCGAGGTGATCTCCGCCCTGCTGTCGCGCTGCCGGGTCTACCTGCTGAGGTCGCTGACTGAGGAGCAGATTGTCACACTGTTGCAGCGCGCACTGGCCGACAAGGAGCGAGGGCTCGGCGATCTGAATCTTGTCGCCGACGAGGATGCGCTACGCAAGATCGCAGCCTACTCCAGCGGCGACGCGCGCAGCGCCTACAACGCTCTCGAAGTTGCTGCGACGCTGGCGCGCGAGGCGAGCAAAGACGGCAAGCCGGCGCGGATCGACGATGCCATCGCCACCGGCGCGCTGCAAAAGCGCGTGCTGATGTATGACAAGGCAGGCGAAGAGCACTACAACCTGATCTCCGCGCTGCACAAGAGCGTGCGCAACAGCGATCCTGACGCGGCACTGTACTGGCTGGCGCGCATGATCGAAGCCGGAGAAGACGGACTCTACATCGCCCGGCGCGTGGTGCGCATGGCCAGCGAAGACATCGGCCTGGCCGATCCCAACGCGCTGGGCATCACCCTGGCCGCCCGTGACGCGGTGGACTTCCTTGGCATGCCGGAGGCAAACCTGGCGCTGGCGCAGGCTGTGGTATATCTGTGCGCGGCGCCGAAGTCGAACGCGCTCTACACCGCCTACGGCGCGGTGCAGGAAGATGTGGAACGCACCGCTCAGGAGCCGGTTCCACTCCACCTGCGCAATGCGCCGACCGGATTGATGAAGGCCTTCGGCTATGGCCAGGGCTATCAGTACGCGCACGATGTGGAAGGCAAGGTCGCCGACATGCAATGCCTGCCCGACAACCTGAAAGACCGCGTCTACTACCATCCCACAAGCGAAGGCATCGAGGCGCGCATCAAGGCCCGGCTGGAAGAGATCAAGCGGGTGAAGAGAGAAGCTCAGCATGGAGGTACGGAAGAAAAATCACACCACGGAGACACGGAGGACACCGAGAAAGAAGAGGGCAAAAAATCGCGTAGACAGAAATAGGCAGGATCAGACTACAACGGCGGCCGCTGGTTGGCGGCCGCCATTGGCGCTCAGCCACGTACTGCTCTATGGAAGCGCATGCAAGATCGAACGTCGCGGTACTCGCTTCGGCCTCTGACGCGACGTCGCTTCTTGCGCCGGCGCGGCTGCCCGCGATTCCGAACAGGAGAGGTTGTGCAGGTGGATCGCCAGAGTGGATTAGAACGGATTAAGAGTCAGGTTCGTATGCCCGGGTTGACCGGCATGGCAGACCGCTGAAAAAGTCGAAAACGTTGATCTCGCCGACAGGCGTCGGCTCGCGATGTCAAAAATAAGGGGATTGCAACGGCACAGCTGAAGCTGCGCCCCTTCAAAACGTGGTTACACGTAGTTTTTCAGCAACCTGATGGGGTAGTGAGTTTCATCCCCGATACGTCAGCTCGGTAATGGTGCAATCGTCGCTCAACGGCGTGGCGCCGCGAAAGTCGGTTACCGCCTGCTCAATAGCGGCGAAGCCGGCGCCACAACAGCTTTCCAGCCGGTCATTGCCAAAGAATTCGCCGGTGGCATCTTCCGCTTCGGTGACGCCGTCCGTAACTACCGCCAGGCGATCGCCAGGCGCCAGCTTCAGGGTGGTGGCGGCGAACTCTGCGTTGGCGATCAGTCCTACGGGAAGGTTGCCGGCTTCGACCTGCTGCACCCTGCCGCCGGAGATGATCAGCGGCGGCACATGGCCGCAGTTGATGAGTTCCATCTCACCGTTCGGGCGCAGCCGCGCCACCACCAATGTGGCATATTTCTGTCCGCCCACCTTCTCACACAAGAAACGGTTAACCGCCGAGACCATCTCGGGCAGCGAAGCATCTTGTGCCAACTGCGAGTAGAGCATTCCCTGCAGGATGGAAGCCACGACAGCCGCCGCTACTCCCTTGCCCGAGACGTCGGCCACGATCAGCGACAGCGCGTCCGCCGTGTACACCAGGTCGAAGAAATCGCCTCCAATGTCTTTGCAGGCGTAGCTGACAGCGTTGACCCGGGCAAAGGGCACGTCCGGAATGGTCACCGCCATCAGCCGCTGCTGAATATCGGCGGCAATCGACAGCTCCTGGCGGTAACGCTTGGCGGCATCTTCCGCCTGCACCAGCGCGGCGTTTTCCACCAGGGTTGCCGCGCCGTTAGCGATGGTCTTCAGAATGTCGTGGTTGACCGATGACAGCTTCCCCGACAGGAAGTGCGAATCGAGATACAGTACGCCTTGGATGTCGGCGCCCTCGGACTTGGTATCTTCCTTCGTCCTCTCCTGAATATTCGCCTTGCGCAGGGGGATGCAGATCACGCTCTTCAGGTTCTGCGCCACAATGCTTTCGCGCCCGGCGAGCTTGCCGGTGTCCTCGGTATCGGTTACCAGGAAGTCGGAGGCACTGTGCATGGCCTCGCGGAGTACAGAGCGCGAGATGGTGCTGTCATCCATGATGACTTCGCCGTTGCGCTCGCGCCCGGCGGCCAACCGTAGCTCTCCCTCCGGTCCGTCGCGCAGGAAGACAAAGCCGCGCTCGGCCTGGGTGAGCCGCAGCGAGGCCTCCAGCAAAGTCTGCAGAACGTCCTCCAGCACGCCGACGTTGTTTAGCTTGCGCGCGGTTTCCAGAAAGACGTTCAGCATCTCCAGTTCGGAGCCGGCGCCTGCGGCAGGCTTCCAGGTGGAGAGCTGGCTCAGGACCTGCTGCCCGAGGCTGGAGGGCGAGCGGTCGGGGCTAAACATGACGAAAGCCGCGCCCCGCACTCCGAACTCGATGCGGTCGTTGCGTTCCAGCTTGTGGCGGGAAACTTTTTCGTTGTTGACGAACGTTCCCTGGCGGCTGTTCTGGTCGACGAGATAAATGCCATCCGGCTCGCGCACCAGATGGGCGTGCTCGCGGGAGACGCGCGGATCGGCCAGCACCAGATCACGGTCGGTCCGCCGCCCTACGGTGAAGGGGAAATGATCGAGTAGCAGCGTGCGGCGCTCGGTGCCTTCGACCACGACCAGGACGGTGGAATCGCTGCTCGTCGTGTTGTCGAGCGTGCGTCTCCAGATTCCGGTTGCGCCCATGCGCCCTCCCGCTGCGAATGCGTCACTGAAAGCTGCTAGCGAATATAGCCCAACTCCAGCGCCATATCCAACCTGGGGCGATCTCAAGTCCAAAGCTGTCTGGCCGGACCAACTTCGCGGTGCTTGTCCGGAAAAAACCGCCGTGAGTTCGATATTCGCATGGTAGGCGCGACTAAGGTACAGAGCGTACACTGCTTAACGATGATTTTCGGCGGCTCGCGCCGCCGACCAGGGGGACACCTTTTGAAACTCAGAACCAGCCTGTTTCTAGGCACATTACTGCTACTGACGCCGTCACTTTTTGCTCAGATCCCGCACATGACCCCGTTTTCTGCCGACATGCAAATTTCATCGATGCAGGCCGGCCCCGCCAATCGCGATATGTCCGGAAAGATGTATGTCGATCAGCAGGCCATGCGCATGGATATGGAGGGAGGAGGCCCGCGCCAAGCGATCATCATCACCAGCTTCGCTACCAAGACGGTCGATATCCTGATGCCGCAGCAGCACCTGTATATGGAGCACAAGGCCGGCGAAAATCCCATGCGCCGGGGGCCGAACACCGAGAACGTTCACCCTTACGACCCGAAGAATCCCTGCGCCTCCGAGCCGGGTACCACCTGCAAGAACCTGGGCACGGAGACGGTGAACGGGCGCAGCACTGACCACTGGCAGATCACCCATAAGGACGGCAAGGTGTCCGAAATCTGGATCGACAACCAGCTCCACTTCCCCATCAAGACGGTCAGCGAAGGCACGATCTGGCAGTTGAGCAACATCAAGGAAGGACCGCAGGACGCGAGCCTGTTCCAGATTCCGGCCGGCTATCACAAGATGGACGTGCCCGGGCTGGGCGGAGTGATGCCCCGTCCGCCGCAACAGTAGGGGCGGCAAAAGGCATCGCTTCGGCCGCTCTGGCAGTGCCGGCCTTCAGGCCAGCGGTCAAGGCGTCAAAATTAGACTCGGGCTTCAGCCCCTGATGTTCCTAGCCTCTCGGCAGCAACACGATGATCAGCGTCGCGATCGGCCCCAGGAAAAGTGACAGCAGGAACCACAGCAGGCCGCTGCGGTCCTTGCCTTGCGCCAGACCGGCGTTGATGAGGGCCAGCGTTCCCCAGCCGATGCCGTAGCCCGGCGTGATGTAGCTGTAATCGTAGAACGCGGCGATGGGGGCCATGTCAGCTTCTCCGGCAGGTAAAGCGGGAGTTGGGGCCCGCCTCCCGCGTTGTCGAAACTATAGCTTCTCGTAAAACTCGCACGCCGAGCACGAAATGTAGATCCCGCCCGGCACGTCGCGCTCGCGGTCCTTCACCCGCTTCACGATGCGCGTCGGTTTGCCGCACTTGGGGCAGTCGGTGCTCTTGGTGGTGTCCATGACCTTCTTGCGGTCAGCGGTCTTTGCGATCTTCGCCATTGACTTCTCCTGATGGATTACAGATTTCTCCCGCAACTTGCGGTGCGCGGGGTGCCCCATCCCGCTTTCTTTTGGCGGGGTGGGCTCGGGGCTTGAGGGAAGCAACACGAGAAGGCCGGGCAGGAAGGCACAGGCCAGCGCGAGATGCACATGTCTCAAGCTCACGTCCGGGGCCCATTCCGACTTCTTTTGCCGGAGTAGGTTTACCGGACGGCTTCGACTGCAGGCGGGCGCCGGTGCGCCACTCTCTACTCGCCGGGTAAGCTCTTTCATTTTACATGAGCCGGAGCGGCAGCCTGGCCTGGAGGCACTTGGTGATATTCCGACCGAATCACCAGGTGTCGTTGTCACTGCTTCTCGCATCTACTTGATTGGCAATCTTTCGGGCCCACCACAGGTCTTGTCGGCTCAATGTTGGTAGTGTTCGGTATACTGCTACCCCAGGAAATAGGAATGTGTTTCGTTAAGAAGCGCTTCAGCTAGCTTCTCCGCGGCAACCGCGCGCGTGATGCGAGCCGACCAACAGCGCTCAGGAGTGGTCGATTCAACATGCTCCAGAAATACAAAGAGATCTTTTTCGGACTCGCTTTTGGAATCGGCGCTTTCCTGCTCGACACCAACATGGATGCCGCGGCGGGTGGCAACAGCTTCCTCGGGGAAGTGGTGGTGCATCCGGGCATGTTGTTGTACCGTGCCCTGTTCATCTTGCTGGGATTGGCGCTTGGCTGGCTGCTCTGGCAAAGAAACCGGCACGAGCGCGAGGCGCGGCAGCTGACTGAGACGCTAAACAGAATTCGGCAGGAATGCTCCACCCAGGGGCTGCTCTTGCGCACGACGCTGCAAAGGCTGTTGACGCGCGACGATCTCCAACTCACCGCAGAAGCCTCACAGTTGCTTCAGGACGCCTATGCCAAGTCGCAGGAGTTTCAGCGAATTGCTGAGGAAGGCTAGCCCGGCCTCCGGCAGAAGCTTGAACGGGCCCAAGTTTGACCCTCCTCTTTGCGGCCTGATACCGTCGTATGTTTGCTCTTCGTAACTGCGTAGCTCTACCAGGGAGACGCAGAGGCATAGACAGAATTATCACCTCTGATCTCCTCGGTGTCTCTGTGCCTCCGTGGTGAACTAGAACTTTGCTCCGCAGCCAGACAGGGAAAGATCATGGCCATCAAATTCAAAGGCGTTGACTTCATCGAGTTCGACACCCTGCTCTCCGACGACGAGCGGCTGGTGCGCGACAATACCCGCAAGTTCATCGAAGAGAACCTCGTCCCCATCATCGAGCAGTGCAGCCGCGAAGGCCGCTTCCCCAAGGAGCTCATCGCGCCCATGGGCGAGCTGGGCTTCTACGGCGCCAGCCTGCAAGGCTACGGCTGCGCCGGCATGTCGGGCGTCGAGTACGGCCTGATGACGCAGGAGCTGGAGCGTGGCGACAGCGGGGTGCGCTCGTTCGTCAGCGTGCAGTCGGCGCTGTGCATGTATCCCATCTATGCCTTCGGTAGCGAGGAGCAGAAGCAGAAATACCTGCCTAAGATGGCGAAGGGCGAAATCCTCGGCTGCTTCGGGCTGACCGAGCCTGACGCCGGCTCCAATCCCGGCGCCATGCGCACGCGCGCAAAGAAAGATGGCGACAGCTATATCCTGAACGGCGAGAAGATGTGGATCACCTCCGGCTCCATCGCCGACATCGCCATCATCTGGGCGAAGGTCGAGGACGAAGATGAGCGCATTCGCGGCTTCATCGTGCCCACCGACACACCGGGATTCAAAGCTGCCGACGTGCACGGCAAGTGGTCGCTGCGCGCCTCGGTCACCTCCAGCCTGTCCCTGATCGACGTGCGCGTGCCTGCCGACACTCTGCTGCCGTTGTCGAAGGGGCTGGGCTCTCCCCTGAGCTGCCTCAACCAGGCGCGCTACGGCATTGGCTGGGGAGCCATCGGAGCGGCCATGGCTTGCTATGACTGCTCGCTGCAATACGCGCAGTTCCGCAAACAGTTTCATGACATGCCCATCGCCGGGCATCAGCTGGTGCAGGAAAAGCTGGTGTGGATGATCAGCGAAATTACCAAGGCGCAACTACTCGCACTACAAGTCGGCCGCCTGAAAGATGCGGGCAAGGTAAAGCCCTGGCACATCTCGATGCTGAAGCGTAACAACGTCTGGATGGCGCTGGAGTGCGCGCGCATGGGACGTGACATCCTGGGCGGCAACGGCATCGCCGACGAATACCCCATCTTCCGCCACATGGCCAACCTGGAGTCGGTAAAAACCTACGAAGGAACCCACGACATTCATACCTTGATTATCGGGGAGCATATTACGGGGATAGCGGCATTCTAGAACTCGGAGTCTGCGAGGATCCGTATCAGGGCACGAGCGTAGAATTCGCGTCTGCGAAGATTCGAGTCAGGGCACGACTTCAGTCGTGCCGACCGCGACCTCTTCTCCTTCTCTTCGAGCCGGCTTCAGCCGGCGGCACGCCTCTAGGCAGAAACCACCAACTTTGACAGAATGGTAGAATCCTGACATATCTTAGGAGTCCTGTCATGGATCAGCAAACCCGGGTACGTGTCAGTGAGAATGGACGCGTGGTGATACCCGCCTCCTTTCGCAAGGCCCTCGGCATCGAGGTCGGCGACGAGGTTGTGCTTGAGCTGAAACACGACGAGCTGCGGATTACGACGCAGCAGCAGCGCATCCAACGCGCCCGGGAACGCGCCCGCAAGTATTTGCCCAAAGGCGTTTCACTGTCCAAAGAATTGCTCGCCGAGCGGCGCGAAGCTGCCAGGCATGAATAGGATTGTGCTGGATGCTTCGGCCATTCTGGCCTTCATTCAAGGCGGGCCGGGCAGCGAGAAGCTCACTCCGGAGCTGCTGAGCGACTCGATTTGCAGCGCAGTTAACCTGGCGGAAGTACACGGCAAGTTGGTGAGTCGAGGATGGCCTGTCGATGAAGCTTGGGAAGACGCCTTCAGCCCAACCCAGGAAGTGGTCCCGTTCGATTTGTCGCAGGCCCGCATTGCGGGCGACTTGGTTGCCCAAACCCGAACGCTCGGTCTCTCTCTGGGCGACCGCGCCTGCCTGGCCTTGGCCCTAAGCCTCAAAGCTCCGGTTTATACCACCGAACAAGCGTGGCGGAAGCTTAAGCTCGAAGTGCCTGTGCATGTAATTCGATAGCAGTGCGCGCGGCTGGGTGGCCCACCCCGCGACTCCATCCTTAGAATTTCCCAATCGGGTGCTCCATTCCGCCTTCTTTTGTGTTCAGTTCCATGACATCCTTTACAAAATGTCCCGCGGGTGGCCCGGCCGAGCAGTTTGGAGAGGCAATACATCCGAGGATTTTTGTTCCTCGGTTGCAGGACCTTTGGCTTCGCTCAATGATCATCGTATACAATACTTACAACAATTACGAGTCTGAAGGAACTGCGATGAAGACTCCCCGTTCCATGGTTTTGAGCATGCGTCTTTCTACGGAAAGCGGCAAGCGTTTGAAGCGCATGGCCAACCGCCACGGATGGACCCCGAGTGACGCCAGTGCCCGTCTGGTGGAGGAAGGATTGCGCCGCTCGGAATTTGCCTTCATCGACTTTCGCGACTCGACCGCAGGCCGCCAGGCTTGCATTCAAGGCAGTACGCTCGCCGTCTGGGAGATCATGCTGCTCCTCCGCAGCTACAAGGGAAGCATTCCGGCTGTGGCCCGGCACCTGCGCTGGCCCGAAGCCAAAGTGCGGGCGGCCGCTAACTATGCCGCGGCATTTCCCGACGAGGTCGAGCAGGCGATCGCCGACAACGACGCCACCGATTTCGAAACCGTGCGGCGCATGCTGCCACAGGCGACGAAGGTCGTTCCCTCTAAGTCCGCCAGAAGCTGAGATGCTCAAGCTTCTTCTCGATGAACACATCTCGCGCGATGTGGCGGCTGGACTGAAGCGCCGCAGCCGTTTGGTGCAAGTGCACTGCCTGGCGGAATGGGAGAATGGTGACTTTTTGGGCCAGGATGATTCGGCCTGCCTGCTCGAGGCTGCTGCCCAACGCCTGACGCTTGTCACCTACGACCGCAGGACCATTCCTCCGCTACTCAAGACGTGGGCAGAAACAGGACGAAAGCACGGTGGCGTAATTCTGGTCGATGAGAAAACCATCTCCCCGGCCGACATTGGCGGGCTGGTACGAGCGCTGCTCCAACTATTCCAACAAACTGGGAGGCAGGACTGGATGGACCGGATCTGCTTCCTGGCGCGTGGCGCGGGCAGTTGATGCGACTTCCGTAAGCGGCGACGACGGGTGACCCACCCGGCCTGGAATTCCCCAAATCATGTACCTCACTCCAGCGTAGGCCTCACGCAAATCGCACCCGGATTACACCGGAAGTGCATACTTCTCAGGTGGAGGTGTTTCATGGCGACTGGCAGCGATCCGATTCTTACGCATCTCGGAATGGCCCACCTGGGAGCGCCGAAAATATTTCTGGGCAAAGGTGGCTTCCTGGGTGAATTCCGCGAATTCGCCCTTAAAGGCAACATGCTTGACATGGCCATCGGCATCATCATCGGAGCAGCTTTTGGCCGCGTCATCAGCTCGTTTGTCTCCGACATCATGATGCCGCCCATCGGGCTGATTTCCGGCCGTCATTCCGATCTGAGCAACAAGTTCATCAATCTCTCCGGTCATGCGTATGCAACGCTGGCGGAGGCGAAAGCCGCCGGAGCCGCGACCATAAATTATGGCCTCTTCCTGAACGCCTGTTTCGATTTCCTCATCGTCGCTCTCGCTGTCTTTCTTCTCATCCGGCAGGTCAACCGTCTGCGGCTTCAATTTGCAGCCAGTGTACCGGCAACCAAGGAGTGCCCATTTTGCGTTTCCCCGGTGCCGGTGAAAGCGACACGCTGCCCGAACTGCACCTCGCAGCTAAGCGCGGCTTAGCTCATCAGGATGTACCTTGCCGGCGGAGAACCATGCGACCATACATCTCGAAACGGAGAGTGGATCGATGATCAGAACAGAACTGTTCCGGCTAAACGGCGCTGTCGAGCGAGATCCTGCTATCGATGCCTGGCTGAAAGAGCGCCCCGGTGAATTGGGAACCATAGCGCGTCAGTGGTTTGAAGTAATGCGCAAGTGCGGGGACGAAGTGCGGGAGCTTATGCATGACGGCTGTCCAACCGCGTGTTTGGGCGATGCCGCGTTCGGCTACGTCAATGTATTCACTTCGCACGTAAATGTGGGCTTCTTCCGAGGCGCGGCGCTGCCGGATCCCGACGGCTTGTTGCAAGGCAGTGGCAAGTTCATGCGTCATGTGAAGCTAAAACCAGGGACGCCCTTAGACTCCGCGGCACTGCGCAGGCTCATCCATACCGCGTATGCGGATATAAAGGCGCGCATCGAACACGGCTAGTCTGTCCAGAACAATCGCCCTGCCCTAGGTTCGCCCTTCGTTTGGGCTAACCTGGGATTTCGACACTCCATGAATCGCCGAGTACCCCAATCTCACGCTCTTCCCATTACGACGGTGTGCGGGCTCATGGGTACCGGATGGGACGTCACGTTGGCGAAGCCGGCGCGGCGATGCATATCCGAAAGCTCGCTAAAGGGATAAGCGTCGCCTGATTCCGTGGAAGTCAGCATGGTCAAGGCGAAGGCCGCCGGCAGCGGTGGAGACACCCGGTCTTCGTTCGGGACAAACTCCAGGGTAGCGACGCATCCACCCGGCTTGAGTGTGGCGCGGACTTTCTTCAACAGCCCGACGCACGTGTCGGGGTCGAAGTGGTGCAGGAAGTTGGTGAGCAGTACAACGTCGTAGGGACCGCCGAAGTCCACCTCGAAGGCGCTTCCCGACAGCATGTCATAGCGATCCTGTACGCCGGCCCGGCGGGCGTTCTCCAGGGCAACGCGCAATACCGGAGCCCAATCCAGCCCGGTAACATGCGCCTGCGGGTTCTGTTTTGCGATCTCGATGCCGAAGAGTCCGTGGCCGCATGCGATGTCGAGCACGCGCATCGCTCCGGTGCGTCCCTCCAGCACGATGCTTCCCAGCGGCCCCGCCATGGGAGCCATCATCGGCGCCATACTTTGAGCAAACTCCACCCAGATCGGGTTCTCCGGCTCGACCGAACCTTGTCCCGGGAGGGCAGTGCGGCCACTGCGCACGACGTCGGCAAGGTGCTCATACGACTGGTGCAGGTCCGGCAGCGTAAGGAAGTGAACTATCGACGCGATACAGCTCGGCGAGGCGGGATCGAGGAAGGCAGCGCTGGCGGGCGTGTGCCGGTAGCGGCCGTCCACTTTTTCCAGCAGCCCGGCAACGACGAGAAAGTCGCAGAGAATGCGCGTGCCCCGCTCGGAAGCTTTGGCATGACGGGCGATGGAAGCAACATCATCGCGGCCTTCGCCGATAGCGCGAAAGATGTCGAGCTCGATGGCCGCCTTCACCGCGAAGGTGCGCTGGAAAGCCTGTACGTTCTCAAAGACGACAGCGGGGGTCAATGGCGCGGCTTGCGAAGGAGCAGATTGCATATTCTTTCCTCGATCCTGGGAATTTAGCTTCGCAAGACTATACACCGATCCAGCGCGAGCCGGCTTTCCAGTGTGAGCCCGCGACCGCCGGCACCGTCACTTACTCCGTTAGGAAATTAGTGCATTGGGAAGAGGTTTTCTCAGCGCTGAAGCTTGCCGGGTGAGATGTCGCAGGGTGCCGGCCATTCGCACAACTGTCGCATCCGGCTTGACAGGTTGCTGGCCCGGGAGCATATTCGCAGGCATCTTAATTGACGTTCGCTATCTCCATAATGTGATCACTCGATCCCTGCGCGCGTCGGAAGGGGTAACAACGTGCGAACATTTATTGGGCGGTCGGGATCGCGGCAATGCGGGTGCCTCCATCTCGCGATCTTCGCGGTCGCTCTTGCCCTGCTGACCGCGGCGTGCTCGACTGCGCCGACCTCATCAACACATACTGCGTCAATCCCTGGTACGCCGGCGGGGACGACTGCGAGTCCAGGGCCTGGCTCTACCGCCAGTTCGGCGGGGCTAAAGCACATCGACCAGGCTGCGCTGCAGGCCATGGTAGACACGGCGGCACACGATCTCCTGATCCCTGGCGCCGTGGTTCTGTTGCGCACACCTCAAGGGGACTTTACGGTCACCTACGGCACCACGTTACTGGGCGCAAAAAGCCCGCCCAGCGCCGACACTCACTTCAGGATCGCCTCCAACACCAAGACGATGACGGCCGCGGTGATCATGCAACTGGCCCAGGAGAACAAGCTCAGTCTCGACGATCCGGTGTCTAAGTACGTCCCGCGCGTGCCTAACGGCAACCACATCACCATCGCCAAGCTGCTGGAAATGCGGAGCGGCCTCTACAATTACACCGACGCCCCAGAAATCTCGGCGAGCATGGACCATGACCCGACCAAGGTTTGGTCCCCGGCCGAATTACTGGCGATTGCGTTCGCGCACCCGCCCAACTTTCCGCCTGGTACGGCCTACGAGTACAACAACACTAACTACGTGCTGCTCGGCCACATTGCCGAAAAGGTCGATGGCAAGCCGCTGGCCAAATCGATGCAGGACCGGTTGTTCGGGCCCCTGCATTTACGAAATACCGAACTTCCCGCCGCGGCGGTGAATTCCATCCCAGAGCCCTACTCACACGGGTACCTATATGGCAGTGCCTCGGTCGCCATGGTGGGCTCACCTCCTTACTCGCCCAAGGTCAAAGCCGCTGCCCGGGCTGGCACCCTATTGCCCAAGGACTTCACAATACTGAACCACTCCTTTGCTGCGGCGGCTGGCGGTGTCATTTCTACGGCCGAGGATCTCGCCACCTGGATCCAGGCACTGGTTGCCGGCCGCGTGCTCAACGCCGCCTATCAGCGCCGCTGGCTCGACAGCTTGCAGCCCGAGGACCCGAGCAAACCCCAAGGCCAGCAGTACGGGTACGGCATCACCAAACTGAGCTGGGGAGGAAACAGTATCTATTTTCACGGCGGCGAGACGCCGGGCTACAACTCGTTCATGGGCTATGACCCGAACAGTCAGATGACGCTTGTCGTGTGGACCAATCTGACGGTGTCGCTCGATGAAAAGCCAACTGCCAATGTCCTCATGTTGAAGGTGCTCGATCAGATCTACGTGGTGTCACCGACGGGAGGCCCACCTGCTTCATAGCCGACGCCTGACCGCGGGGTAACGGGACCCGCATCTGCGCTATGCTGTTGCTGCAACCGCCATGATGAAGTATCTGGTCGCCATTACCCGGGGAATGCACAGTGCCATCGGCATCTCGCTCCCCAAACCTGAACAGGAGAAGGCCGTCGCCATCATCTGGCTGGTATCGGCGGTGATGCTGGGGCTGATCATCCTCGGAACCGGCTGGCTGGTTTTGAGCAGCATGTCGAGTTCGGTGACCTACCGCTAAATCCTCCGAGGCACACAAAATTGGTCCCCTGGGGCGTCCGAATCCGGGCATTTTGCCCACGAGTGGACGCTACCGCGAACCTCTCGCCTCGCCTAAACGTACAAACCATAACAGCTTCGACCGAAGTCGTCGTGGCAACCCAGGTGCCTGTTCCGTGCAGGGGGTCAGAATCGGTCTATGCCCAACATTCGTTACGCTATCCGGCAACTGCGCAAGTCACCGGGCTTCGCCCTCACGGTGATCGTCACCATTGCTCTGGGCATCGGCGCCAATACCGCCATCTTCACGCTGGTTCATGAGGTGATGCTGAAGTCGCTGCCGGTAGTCGATCCCAGCACGCTGTACCGCATCGGCGACAAGGACGATTGCTGCATTGAAGGAAGTTACCTGAACGAGGAAGGCGACTGGGACCTCTTCTCTTACGACCTCTATTTGCATTTTCGCGACAACACGCCTGAGTTTGAGCAATTGGCTGCCATGGAGGCGGGCAATGGTGGGCATACGGTTCGTCGAGGCTCCGAGCCGGCCAAGTTTCTTTCCACCGAATACGTTTCAGGAAACTATTTCTCGACTTTCGGAGTCGGGGCCTATGCCGGGCGAGTGCTGTCGCCGCAAGACGACACGGCTGGCGCCGCGCCCGTGGTCGTTATGAGTTATGAGGCCTGGCAATCGGAGTATGGCGGCGATCCCTTGCTGGTGGGATCGACGTTATACGTTGAGGGAGTACCGGTGACGGTCGCCGGCATCGCTCCGTCGGAATTCTTTGGCGACCGGATCAAAAGCCGTCCTCCGGCGCTGTGGATTCCTCTCGCCCTGGAGCCGCAGGTCGACCGGGGACGCAGCGTCCTCAACATCCCCTCAAGCAGTTGGCTTTATGCGGTGGGCCGGCTCAAGCCCGGGGTGAGCCTGGGGCCTTTGCAGGAGAAGCTGTCCAATAGCCTGCGGGTGTGGATGGCAACGCAGGAAGAATATGCCCAAAACGGACGCTCGGTGCTCATTCCCAGGCAGCATGTGGTGATCGCGCCGGCGGGAGGGGGCATTCAGATTCTGCAGCAGCGAACCAGCAAGGGAATCTACCTGCTGATGACCCTTTCGGGGCTGCTGTTGTTGATCGCCTGCGCCAATGTGGCAAATCTGCTGCTGGCCCGGGGCGCCACGCGCAAAGCTGAGACCTCGATCCGAATGGCGCTCGGCGCAGCGCGTAGCCGCCTGATACGGCAGATGCTGACCGAAAGCGTGCTGCTGGCGTTTGTCGGCGGTCTGGTAGGCCTGGCCGTCGCCTATGGCGGCGCGAAGATCATTGTGTCGCTTGCCTTCCCGGATGCGCCCCACATACCGATTGAGACCAATCCTTCCCTTCCCGTGTTCATCTTTGCTTTCCTGCTCTCGCTCGTGACCGGAATTGTCTTCGGCATCGTGCCGGCGTGGATCACTTCGCACTCCGATCCGGCAGAGGCATTGCGCGGCGTCAACCGGTCGACGCGGGATCGCTCGTCCCTGCCGCAGAAGTCGCTGATCGTCGTGCAGGCCGCATTGTCGCTGCTACTTCTGGTCGGCGCAGGTCTTCTAACGAAGAGCCTCAACAACCTCCAGCATCAGGATTTTGGCATCCAAACGGCAAACCGCTACGTCGTGCATATCGATCCTGCGGGCGCCGGATACACGCCGGGGAAGCTGCCCGCGCTTTACCAGGCACTCGAGCAGAGATTTGGAGCGCTGCCTGGAGTGCAGAGTGTTGGGCTTGCACTCTATAGCGCGCTGGAAGGCAACAACTGGGGCGAAAGCGTCCACGTGGAGGGACGTCCCGAGCCTGGGCCAAATGAGCACACCGGCGCCTCGTGGGACCGCGTGAGTCCGCAATTCTTTGAAACGGTGGGCCAGCCCATCATCCGCGGGCGCGGCTTCACCGACGGCGATACCGCAACCTCGCAATTGGTCGCAGTGGTCAACCAGTCGTTCGTCAAGAAGTGGTTCCCCAACGAGGACCCCATCGGCCGTCACTTCGGCATCTTCAGCCACAAGTATGCCGGCGCCTTCGAGATCGTCGGGGTCGTGGCCGATGCCAAATATAGCGACCCCCACAGCAAGATACGCCCGATGTACTTCCGGCCACTCAACCAACGCCTGAACGTAACCGAACCTGATGAGATCATGGCCGAGGGTTCGTCACTCTTTATCAACTCCGTCACCCTGCGGTTTAAGCATCCGCCGGAAAACGTGGACTCGGTGATACGCCGTACTCTGGCCGACGTTGATCCCAACCTGACAGTGATCAGACTGGACTCGCTGGATGACCAGATCGGCCACCTTCTTGGCCAGGAGAGGCTGATTGCGCGGCTGACCATGCTCTTTGGATTGCTCGCCCTGGTGCTGGCGTCGGTCGGACTGTACGGCATTACGTCCTACGCTGTGGCACGGCGCACCGGCGAAATCGGCTTGCGCATGGCCTTGGGTGCAGACCGCGGCAGAATCGTGCAGCTGGTGTTGCGGGGTGCGTTCCTGCAGGTAGGCATCGGCCTGGTCATTGGAATCGCCTTTGCTTTATTGGGGGCGCGTCTGGTGGCGGACCAGTTGTTCGAGGTCCGTCCCTATGATCCGTTGAGCATCGCTATTGCGGTGGCCGTGTTGTCGCTGGCGACGGCCATCGCCGGAGTCATCCCTGCGATACGCGCTGCGAGCATCGAGCCTGTGGATGCACTGAGGACGGAATAGCCGGTTCATTGCGCCCAAACCAAAAAAGCCGGAGCAGAGCGCCCCGGCTTTCTTACGTTTTTCCCGTTAGAAACTAAACTTGCGGCGCGCCAAGCCGGCCAAGTCAAGCAAAATGACAGCCGGGGCATAGCTTCACCCTACCCCCGCCAAATGAACAAGATCCCCGCGGCTAGCAGCGTCACTTCAATGATCGCCACAAAGAAGCGCTCAGGAAGCCGGTCAACCAGCTTCTTCCCTACGTACGACCCGAGGATCATGGCGGGGCCGAAAGACAGTCCCGCAATGATCGAATGGCCTGACAACACCGACGTCTGCCGGTACACAATGAGCTTGGTCAAATGCATGATGACGGTCGTCAACGCCTCCGTCCCGATGTAAGCGGCCTTGATCAGACCATAGGCAAGAAAGAAGGGAGCCATTAAAGGCCCAACGCTACCGACCAAGGCTGACAAGAAACTTGCACCCGCACCGAGGAGTGTGAATGCGCGCAAGGGCATGCGGAACGGTCGACGGCGCCAGTGCCGCCACCCAACCAGAAGCATCAGGAACACGCCCAGTCCGCGCGTCAGGATTGGCAGAGGGGCCTTGGCAAACAAGATGCCACCTGCAATGGCCGCGGGCACGCCGCCTAAGGCGAACCAGCCTACAACCGGCAGGTCTACCGCCCGGCGATTGAACCACACCCGACTGCCATTGCCTATCAACTGGGCTACGGTGAGGATCGGAATCGCGTCGCGCGTTCCATAGGCCAACACCAGCGCGGGCAGCAGGATGGCCGCTCCTCCGAAGCCAGTGACGGCGGCCACCGTCGCCGCCAGAAATGCGACCAGGGTCAGCAACGCGAAATGAAGCGCCTGTGCCATTGCAAGGATCGATCCCAGACGTTCCATTACAAACGGGTCTTTACGCTGAGGTCTAGAGCTTAAATTACCATTGTTTTTTCAACAACATACGTCGATGCGAGCCTCCCCGTTCAATGGTGCAAATCCCCGCTAAGGGGCTGATTCCTCCCGTTTGGCCCATATCCATTGGCTGCTTCCGGCGGAGTATTTAAGCTTGCCTTGGGTCGCCGTGCCTCCACTAGCCGAGGCACCGCCATCAAACCTAATGAAGGGGCTTCCATGCATAAGCCAGTTAAATATGTAGAAAAAGCAGTGACCGTCGCCGCTAAGGGCGCATGGGTGGTATTCGACAAGCTGAACAGCATCAATCCCAACCCGTCGTTCACGCCCAAGTGGTCAGACAAGCCGCTGCTGAAGTCGTACCAGAAGTCGAAGCCTCCGCTGGGCTGGCCGCGCTCCACCGACTCGCTCTGCCCCAAGTGCGTACCCGAAATCCGCCAGCAGATCATCGACGGCAAGCTGCCGATCGAGGTGCTGATGAACGAAAAGGCGGGCGAGATCAAGGCGCAGATCATCGAGCGCGACGGCCAGATCCTGATGGTGAAAGACTGCCCGATACACGGCCACTTTGAAGACGTGATGGCCATCGACACCGGCTTCTTCCGCCATCTGGAAGAGGTCTTCCCCGGCCGCGACATCCGTGCCCACAACGACGAGCACCTGCACCATCACGGCTCCAGCACGGTGAAGCACGGCCGCGGATCGGTGCTGACCATCGACCTGACCAACCGCTGCAACATGATGTGCGACCCCTGCTTCATGGATGCTAACCAGGTGGGCTTCGTGCATGAGCTGTCGTGGGAAGAGATCAAGAAGATGCTGGACGACGCCATCACCATCAAGCCGCGCCGCCAGATGTCGGTACAGTTCTCCGGCGGCGAGCCGACGCTGTCACCCTACTTCCTCGACGCGGTCGCGTATTCGCGCCAGGTTGGCTACAACAGCGTGCAGGCTGCGACCAACGGCATCGAGTTCGCCAAGAGTTTTGAGTTCTGCCAAAAGGCCGCCGAGGCCGGACTGCGCTACGCTTACCTGCAGTTCGACGGCATCGGCAATGCTGCCAACTCGCACCGCCTGGTAGGAAACCTGTTCGACGTAAAGCTGCAGGCGATTGAGAATCTGCACAAGGCCGGCGTCGAGATCGTCCCGGTCGTGACCATCGTCAACAACCTGAACAACGAGCAGGTAGGACGCATCATTCAGTTCGCGCTCGACAATCCCAAGCGCATCTCGTTTCTGTCGTTCCAGCCGGTATCGTTCACCGGCCGCGACGAGGCAATCACCGACGAGCGCCGCCACGCACAGCGCTACACCCTGTCGCACCTGGCGCACGACGTGAAGGACCAGACCGGCATGGGCGAGCCCACGCGCGACTGGTTCCCCATCTCGTTCATGGGCACCTTCTCCGATTGGGCCGACCTGGTCCACGGGCCGGAGAAGGACTGGGGTTCGCTGAACTGCGGCTGCCACCCCAATTGCGGTGTCGGCATGGCGCTGATGATCGACAAGGAAACCAAGGAAGCAGTGCCCGTCACCGCGTTCCTGAACGGTGACAAGATCGCCAAGGACATTGCCAAAGTGAACGACGCAGCGCGCGGCAAGTGGATGTCGATTACCGGCATGACGCTGGCGCTGTTGAAGAACTACGACCCCTTCAAGTCGCCCAAGCACTTCAGGTTTGCCGACCTGCTGAAGAAGTTCGACAAGACCTTTGGCGCAACCGGCAAAGACTATGGCAAGGTTTCCGGCGAGCGTACCTTGACCGACATCGAGAAGCGCCGCCGCGATCGCTGGAACTTCCTGTTCATCGCCGGCATGTGGTTTCAGGACCTGTTCAACTACGACTTCCGCCGCACCGAGCAGTGCATCATTCCCTACGCCACGCAGGAAGGCGAGATCAGCTTCTGCGCTTACAACACCGGCGTGGGCTGGCGCAACATCGTGGAGAAGATGCACATGACGGCCACCCTGACCAAGTGGTACGCCGAGAAGGGACGCCACGAAATCTTCGCCGGCGGCAAGAAGGTCGGCCTGCCTACTACCGATCACACCCTGGTGCTGGTCGATGAGCATGTGGCGGCGGAAGCCAACCACACCCTCGACGATCTGGGCATCGTGAAGAACGCGCGCCAGGAGAAGTTCAAGGCCCGCGACGAGCGCATCAAGAAGGAAGCCGAGGACGCCCGGATGGAGGCCCTTTATCGCCAGCACATTCTGGGCGAGAAGCCTGAAGAAAAGGGCGGCTTCGTTCCGCTCGGCTCCATCGGCGGCGTCAAACCGGCTGCTCCGGTAAAGGAAGAAGAGAGGGAAGCGGTGTTCGGAGATTAGCGTGGAGCTGCGAGCGTCGAGCTTAAACCGGCCGCGACAGCGGCCGGTTTTGTTTTGACGATAATTTCTTCATTCCCTTGATGGTGCTTGTCTTACTTTTTGCTAAGATGTAAGTCATGCGTGACCTGAGTGCTACATTTACCTCCAAGGGCCAACTTGTCATCCCAGTGGAGCTGCGCCGCAAGCACGGCATCAAGGCGGGGACCAAGGTCCATTTCCTCGAAGACGAGTTTGGGCGCATCGTGCTCCAACCCATCACAGAAGAGTACATCGATCGAGTGATGGGCGTGCTTGCCGGCGGCCCGGACTTGCTTGCCGCGTTGAGGGAAGAACGCCGCTGGGGGAGCAAATTCGACGATGAGAACCTACGTATTCGACACCAGCGCGCTCGTCGCTCTTCTGGAAAAGAAGCCCGGAGCCGCTAAGCTCCAGGATTGCCTGAGAGAGGCGATGCGCGGACAAGCGGGTCTTCATATGTCCGCTGTGAACTATGGAGAGGTTTTCGCGGTTCTACAGCGCACGTACGGACGCGATCGCGCCCTCTCGGTGCTGGCGACCCTTCACCCCCTTCGCATTACCGTTGAAGATGCCACGCGGCAGCGCGCTTTATCGGCCGCTGACGTTAGGGTACGCCACAAACTCTACTACGCTGACGCCTTCGCCGCCGCGCTCGCCTTGGAGATGAAGGCCACCCTGATCACCAGCGATTCGGATTTTCGCCGCTTGGGCCACGGCTTTCCTATCATGTGGCTGAAACCCTGACATGAGGGGCCCCGACATCCTCGTCGTCGGTCTGGGCGCGGTGGGCAGTGCGGCCTTATACCAGGCGGCGAAGCTGGGAGCGCGGGCCATTGGCATCGACCGCTTTCATCCTCCGCACGACATCGGCTCGTCGCACGGCGAAACGCGTATCACCCGACAAGCCATCGGCGAAGGACGCGAGTATGTGCCACTGGTCTTGCGCTCGAATGAGATTTGGGAGGGGCTCGAAGCTGTAACTGGTCGCAGCCTGCTCACGCGCAACGGGGCGCTCATCCTTCAGTCGCCGCACACGAAAGGCGACCATCACGGCGCGACGTCGTTTCTCGGCGAAACCATTGCCGCCGCGCAAGCCAACAACATCGCGCACGACGTGCTCAATGCCTCACAGATCCGCGAGCGGTTTCCCCAATTTCGCGTGGAGAACGAAGAGACAGCCTACTTCGAGCCGGGAGCGGGATTTCTGCGCCCCGAAGCCTGCATCGAGACCCAGCTAACGCTGGCAAAGAAGTTAGGCGCTGAGGTGCACACCGGCGAAACCGTGACGGGCGTCAAAGCATCGGGGAACGCGGTCGAAATTACCAGCGATCGTGCGACCTACTCTGCCGGGCACGCGATTCTTACTGCCGGGCCGTGGATCGGCAAGCTGCTGCCAAACACCATCGCGCAAAATCTCCGGGTCTATCGGCAGGTGATGACCTGGTTCGCGCTGGCGCGAAACCCTGAGCTCTACACGCCGCAGCGTTTCCCCGTCTTCATCTGGATCACCGGCAACCAACCCAGCGACATGTTTTATGGATTTCCCGCACTCGACGGCGCCGAACACGGACTCAAGACTGCGACCGAACGCTACGACACCCCGATCGATCCAGACCAAGTCGACCGCAACGTGAGCGATGACGAGATCGTCTCGCTCCACACCAACTACATCGCCACCCGCTTGCCTGACGTCTCGCCGCGATGTGTGCGCGCCGCCACCTGCCTGTACACCGTCGCTCCGGACGCAAGGTTCGTTATTGATCAAGCGGACGACGCGGGGAGAGTCTGGTTCGCCTCTGCCTGTTCAGGACATGGCTTCAAGCACTCGACTGCCGTCGGCGAGGCGCTGGCGCGGCGTGCGCTGAGGTTGCCGGACGTGGTGAATCTTGCGCCGTTCAGCGCCAGCCATCTGCCGGGCGGCAGATCTCAGACTCCTTGAAGCTTGCTATTCCCCGGGATGATGCGGGGCTGCAGCCTCGGCCGAGGCGGTTGCGCTGCCGCTGTCGCTGAAGTGCGCGATATAGACGCTGCGCCGCCCATGGGTGCTCCACTGGGTGCCAAGGCCGTCGCCCTGGAACTCATCGGTTAGGGCCACCGCCGACACGGCGTCGGACACATCGGTCAGCGGCGGGTAAAAGTTCACTTCGTTGCCGCAGATGTGGTCATGGTGATTCAGCGGCCGGGTGACGATGGTTGCCAGCCTGCCCGCGCGAAAGACTGCTCCACCCTGATGCGGATCGGCGGGAGCATCCAGAATCACCGGCACGTAGTCGACGCGCGCAACGTTTTCGAGCAGCCGTCCGCCATTGTGCCTGGCAAGCGCGACAAGCGCGGCGCGCTGCTGGGAGTTGGCCGCGTCATCGACCATCAGCACCGCCTGCGCGGGATAGGGATTGCCGTACGGGTCTCCCAAGGTCGCGCGAGCTCGTACTGCAGCCGCAACCGTCAGCCCGTCCAGCTTAACGCCCTCCCACGTGCCCTGCTCTACATGCCATGCCATCAGGGCGTCGTTTCCCGCGAGGCCGACTTCTCCGTTGGCGAAGCACTGGGCGACATAAACGTCGGTTGAGCGCGACTCGATGTAATCTCCGCGAAGCTGCTGGGCTTGCAGCGAAGCTGCCAGAGCGACAATAGACGTGATCAGGAAGAACCTGCGCATGGAACACCTCACCCAACGATTGAACACTATTGTAGATGAGCGAAAGGGGCCCGGCGATGGGCCCACGGGCCGCCAAACTCAGCCCTCGGTCAGCCAGGAGACAAGTTGTTTACAAACCGTTGACAACTCCGAGACGACTAACCCACGCCATCTTGCGTAGACTGAAGCCCTTCGAGCACACTTTGCCCCCGGCGCGGCCTTGTACCCGACCCATCACTCAGGCTCCGGGGGCGTTTTTACGTCCGTGCTCGGCCCGAAGGTGGCTTCTCCTCCGCGGTACCTTGTCCGATAACCCATGTTCTCGTTGACATTTCGCCTTTTATTCGCTGACAATTAGCCCGGAGGGTCTGACGATGGCGATCACCCGGCGACAACGCGAGGTCTACGACTTTCTGCAGAGGTTTGTCGAGGAGCACGGCTACTCGCCGTCGTTCGAAGAAATCTGCGCCGGCCTGGGACTCAGTTCGCTGGCCACCGTGCACAAGCACCTCACCAACTTGCAGCAGAAGGGCCTCATCAAGCGCGACTACAATCGCAGCCGTTCGATCGATGTGGTGAAGATTCGCAGCCGCTCCAAGGCGGCGGCGCCTGCGAACGATCTTACCCTGCCGCTGCTGGGTGTGATCGCCGCCGGGCGTCCGCTGGAAGCCGTGGAAAATCCCGAATCGATCTCCCTGGGAGACTTCGCTCGCGCCAAAGATGTCTATGTGCTAAGGGTGAAGGGCGAGAGCATGCAGGACGAGCACATCGTGGACGGGGATTATGTGCTGGTGGAGAAGACCAACACCGCGCGCAACGGCGAAATTGTGGTGGCTCTGCTGAGCAAATCGGAAGCGACGCTAAAGCGAATCTACCAGGAGGGCGAGACCATTCGGCTGCAGCCCTCGAATGCGGCGATGCAGCCCATCATCGTTCCCGCCGCGGATGTGGAAGTGCAGGGCCGGGTGATCGGCGTGTTGCGGAAATACTAGCTGCCGGAGAATACAAAGGAGCGCAGCGAACTGCGCTCCCGCAAACTTCCCTCGGCAAAACTTAGGAGACGGTTTCAGGCGCGACGTTCTTGTCCAACGCCTTTTCGATCACGTCACGGGCGACGTAACCCACGATCTGTTCCTTCACCTGGCCATCCTTGAACAGCAGCAGGGTGGGAATTCCGCGCACTCCATAGCGCTGCGGAGTCGCTGCATTCTTGTCGACGTCCATCTTGCCGATCTTTACACGCCCGGCATAGTTGTGGGCAACCTCATCCACGATCGGAGCAAGAGCGCGACAGGGACCGCACCAGGCGGCCCAGAAGTCGATCAGCACCGGCTGCTCTGATTTCAATACCAACTGGTCAAAATTCGCATCCGTAATTTCTACAATAGCGTCACTCGCCATCAACCCTCCCATTAAGCCCGAACCATGATTCCCAGCGGAGTTCTCGCCGCCAGTATGATCCTAACATTCCGGACTGGAAGTTTAGATGCACAACTGACTCCCAGGTCGCATCGCCCCAAATCACGGCCCAAATCAAAAGCGTCCTGCGGTTTCGCAGGACGCTTCTAAGGCAGCCCTCCCCCAGAACTGCCCAAACTACAGCTCACAATGTACAACAGTTTCAGAGTTTGTAAATACTTCTTCCGTAATGTTTTTGGTAATCGCAGAGTAATCGTAAATGGGTGACGCCGGTTGGCTCTCAGTTTAGAAAGTGACTTACCGTGCGATGTCACTGAGAATTTCAACAGGATGGTGCACTGGCCGCTTAAAACCGCAACACAACTGTTCGTGGCACGAGATTCCGCTGGCTACCAGAGCTCGTGGATGGTGGCCATCTTCTGCCTGGCGGACCTGGGCGAAAAGATCCTCACCTACCGCCATGCTCAACTCATAGTAATCGCGTTTGTAGCCGAAGCTTCCGGCCATGCCGCAGCATTCGACCGAAGAGGTCACCACGTCGAAACCGCAGGCCTGCAGGACGTCAATGGTCTCCGTTGCAGCGTTGCACGTCCGTTGCTGGCAGTGCGAGTGGTAGAAGAGCCGCGTTCCATACTTCCAACGTTCCGCCGGAAACGTCTGCTGCAAATCGAGCCCGAGTTCCTGCGACGCCCGCCACACAAGCTGCAACGGTTCAAAGCTGATCTGGGCCAGTCTTTCCACCAGAGCCGGGTCGTCAATCAGGTGACGCAGATCGCGTCGGAACATCGCCAGCACGCTCGGCTCGACCACCACCAGCTTCCTGCCGGCTTGCAGATAAGGGCTGAGCGCCTTCACCATCGCTCTCGCCTGCCGGCGCGCGGTGTCGATCATGCCCTGCGACAGCGCTGCTCTCCCATCCGGCATCGACGGTGTCAGCTCGACGTCATAGCCGCACTTGCGCAGCACGCCAATCGTGGCCATGCCTCGCTCCGGCGAGCCGAAGTTGGTGAACCCGTCGGCAAAGACCACAAGCTTGGGACGGTCTGGAGCCGCGACCGTTGCCGCTTGGTGGCGCGCCTCTTCACGGTATAAGTCTTCCCAACTTTGCTCCCGAAACCTGGGCAGCTCGCGCCGATGGTCCACGCCGAAGACACTCTCCATTGCGGTCTGCGTCGCGGACCAATCCAGCGAGCTGTTAGCCAATCCAGTGCTACGCGTGCCCCACTTGCCGAAGGTGTGGTAGTTGCCGAAGAACTGCTTTTGTAGCGGGGCCGTGCGGTCCTCCGCCGCGGTGCCAGTGAGCGCCCCGAAGGCTGACTTGGCCAGCGACGCCGGTTCCATCTGGTTCATGCGATGCCGCAGGTTTTCGTTCAGCCAGGGGATATCGATGCGCACCGGGCACTGGTTCACGCAGCGCGAGCAGGCAGTGCAAAGCTCGGCAAAGCGTGCGTTCATCAGATTGCCTGTGCCTGCCTCCCACGCGCCGCCGATGCCACCGGAGTAAGTTTCGCCTCCGAAGGCGTGGCCGCCGACAGTCTCGAAGTTGGCACAGGAATTCAGGCAGGCGCTGCAGCGAATGCAGTACAGCGCTTCGCGCAGCACCGGGTCGTCGCGCATCCGGCTGCGTCCGTTGTCGATGAGAACGAGGTGGAACTCGCGCGGCTTCTCCGTTTTTCCCGTAGCAGCAAATGACGGCGCCTTCAGCGGCGGGTGCAGGATGCTGACGTACGACGTGATGGGCTGGCCGGTGCCGCTGGCGGGCAACAACTCCAGGAAGGGCCCGAAATCCTCCCGCGACGCAACCACCTTCTCGATGCCGGCTATCGCGATGTGCAGCGGCGGCAGCGTGGTAGTCATGCGGATGTTGCCTTCGCTCTCCACCAGCATGATCGAGCCGCTGTCGGCGGCGATCAGGTTGGCGCCGGAAATGCCCGCGTCGGCGGCGATGAACTGCCGGCGCAGCTTTTCGCGGGCAAACCTGGTAAGTTCCTCGCCGGTGTCGAGCGGCAGGTCGGTCTCGAACTTCCGCTTGAACAGCGCGGTGATGCGCTCGCGCGAGTAGTGAATCGCCGGGCCGATGATGTGCGATGGCTGCTCGTCGGCCACCTGCAAAATGAACTCGGCAAGGTCCGTTTCCGCAACCTTGATACCCGCGGCTTCCAGAACATGGTTGAGCTTTGTCTCTTCCGAAGTGATGCTCTTGCCCTTCACCACCAGTTTGGCCTCGTGCTTCAGCAGCACGTCGCGGATGTAGTGGTTGGCGTCGGCAGCCGTAGGCGCAAGGTAGAAGTGGCCTCCATTGCGGCGCACACTCTCTTCGAGCTGTTGCAAGAGTTTCGGTAGGTCGGCAATTGCCTGCTCTTTGATCTGCCGTGCTCGGTCCTTCAGTTGCTCGTAGTCGCTGATCTGTGCGACGGCCACATAGCGATTGCGATTGAACGTCTGCGTGTTATGGCGAACGGCTGCGCTCTGGATGTCGAGCGCCATCCGAATGGCATCGAGCAGAGCCTGCTTGTTCGACTTGTTGGCCACCTGTCGCGGTTGAATCTCAATTGCCTTCGTCGCGCCGGCCATATTTACCTCACCACGATCACGTGCAGCCGATGCGGGCCGTGTACGCCGCGCACCAGCGGGCCCATGTCGGCAGTCGCGCTGGGGCCGGTGATGAAGACAAAGTCGCGCGTCAGTCCCTCGCCGTTCAGCACGTCGCTGCGGAACAGGTCGCGAGGCTGCGGCACAATGTTCTCCGCCGCCACGACCGCGATGTGCAGAGGCGCAAGCAAGCTGACGATTCCCGTGCGCTGATAACTCAGGTCCACGCAAACCGAGCCGGTGCGGGCGACCCCGGCAAAGGCTTCCGTCACCCCTGCCGCCGAGTGCACCATCTGGTCGGAATCCGGCTGGGACACCACGCGCGGGTCCGCGGCGAACGCAGCGAACAGCTCGGGTGACGTGACCTGCGGCGGAGCAAAGAGAATTCGCGGCGCGTCACCCACGGTCGCCCGAATGGCGTCGCCCAGCGCTTCCGGCGTCCGGTCGATGACCTCGACGGTCGCCGCTGCACTGCGGGCCGCCGTAACAAACTGCTCCAGCAGCGCGCCGGCAGCCTGCGATGCGGGAAAATTCATGCCCGCCATGCTACCACTCGGCCGCTTGCTTACTTGTGAGCCTTGTCACCAGGGCTGCCCTTACAATGTCACCATGCCGGAGAAACCCAAGCGCGCACTGCTGGTCATCGATGTTCAGAACGAATACTTCACGGGCAAGCTGCCCGTCACTTATCCCGGCGGAAGCCTGGCCAACGTGACCTCCGCCATGGACGCGGCGCGCGCGCACGGCGTCCCAGTTGTCGCCATTCAGCATGCGGCTCCGCAACCCGACTCAACCATCTTTCGCAAAGGCAGCAAGGAATGGGAGCTGCATCCGGAGATCGCCGCGCGGCCGCACGATGTGCTGGTCCACAAGTCGCTGCCCGGCAGCTTCACCGGCACACCGCTGGAAGCATGGCTGCGCGAACGCGGCGTGGAGACCGTCGTCATCGCGGGTTACATGACGCAGATGTGTTGCGACACTACGGCGCGGCAGGCGATGCACCTGGGTTTTGGCGTGGAGTTCCTCTCCGACGCCACCGGCACGCTGAACATTCAGAACGAAGCAGGCGAGGTTTCCGGCGAGGAGCTGCACCGCGCGATTCTGGTAACGCAGCAGATGCGCTTCAGCGAAGTGCTGCCCACTGGCGAGTGGATCAAGCGGCTTTAGCAGCCTGCACAGCTCAAGCCGCTTTCTTCTTCGGCACCTTGGCTCCCTTGCGGCGTGCCTCCGAGAGACCGATGGCGACGGCCTGTTTGGGATTGGTAACCTTCTTTCCACTTCCACTCTTGAGCTTGCCGCGCTTGAACTCGTGCATCTCGCGCTCCACGCTCTTCTGCGCCGCAGGCCCGTACTTCCGGCTTGAGGACTTTTTGCTCGACGAAGACTTTTTGCTCGACGAACTCGCCTTGCTGCGCGAGGAACTCTTCTTGTGCGTCGTTGCCATAGGGTCCAGCCTCCTGAATTTATTCAGACGCGACCCACATTGCCGGGGGTTGCGTCTCGGACTTGCACGCTTTCGACATTTCCCGGCGAGCGGCATCGCGGGCCGGCGATATTCTCCGCTTGTCATCCAGCCACCGGCTTTGTTTAATCACTTTGGAGGTCCCGATGCCCGCAGCGAATATGGTGCATGTTCCCGACTCGACTAACCTTCCCCCGCTACCCCTGGCCGAGTGGCAGGACACGCAGGCCACCTTACATATGTGGATGCAGGTGATCGGCAAGATTCAGCTTGCGCTCACGCCGCTGGTCAACCACTGGTGGAACGTGACCTTTCAACTCACAGCGCGAGGCGTGCACACCCAGGCGCTGCATTATCCAGGCGGCACGCTGGAGATACGCTTCGACTTCATTGACCACAATCTCGAGTTCGCCACCAGCCGGGGCGAGGTGCGCCGCTTGCCGCTGCGACCGCAGACGGTCGCTGACTTCTATCGTGAGGTCATGCACACGCTCGGCGATCTGGGCGTTGCAGTGAAGATATGGCCGATGCCGGTTGAACTATCCGACCCCATCGCCTTCGAGAAGGACATCGTGCACCACTCCTACGATGGTCAAGCGGTGGCGCGCTTCTGGCAGATCTTTGCCTGGTCAGATGCGGTGCTGAAAGAGTTTCGCGCTCGCTTCATCGGCAAGTCCAGCCCGGTACATTTCTTCTGGGGAAGCTTCGATCTTGCAGTCACCCGTTTCTCGGGAAGGCGCGCGCCCGAGCGGCCGGGCGCCGACCCGATCACCCGCGAAGCCTACTCGCACGAGGTCAGCAGCGCAGGACTGTGGCCGGGAGGAGGTGCAATCACCGCGCCGGCGTTCTATTCCTACGCCGCACCCGAGCCGACGGGCTTTGCCGATCAGCGAGTCCAACCGGCTCAGGCGTTCTACGACCAGACGCTCAAAGAGTTTCTCCTGAGGTATGACGATGTACGCCATGCGGCGTCTCCGCGCGATGCGCTGCTGGCGTTTCTGCAATCAACGTATGAGGCCGCAGCCGATCTGGGACATTGGGACCGCCAGGCGCTGGAGCGCTAAGGCCTCTCGTTAGCTACTTTAGCCGCGTCACTCATTCGCGCTATGATTACCAGCCATGGCTAACAATCGCGGCGGGATTTCCGCTCTCGCCTTCTCTCTCGCACGAGTGATTATCGGGCTTCTCTATACCTGCCACGGCGCGCAGAAGCTGTTCGGACTTTTGGGCGGCACGCGCATGACCGGCAATCCGCTGATGCTCACCGCAGGAATCATCGAATTCTTCGGAGGCTTGCTGATCGCATTTGGACTGTTTACCCGAATCGCTGCGTTCATCGCTTCGGGCGAGATGGCGGTGGCTTACTTCAAGATGCACGCGCCGCACGACTTCTGGCCGATCAAGAACAGGGGCGAGCTCGCGGTGGCTTACTGTTTCTTCTTCCTCTTCGTGGCCGCGCATGGCGCCGGCTGGTATAGTCTCGACCGGCTGCTGCGGCACAAAGATTGAGTTCCATCAGGTAGGACACGCCCCATCCTTAACCGAATTTCCTGAAAAGGATGGGGCTGCTTACTCAACCCTGGCGCCGGCTAGGGAACTATCTCTACCGCAATCGGCACTCCCGGGTACCGGGAATCGAATAGGTAGTAGCCGTCGTTCCAGTACTCGATATAGACCTGGTCGTCATAGAACCAGTCCGGATCCCAGTAGGACGGCCAAGGATCGACCACTTGGACCCAATATCCACCGTAGTCAAAGCGGGGATAGCCGCTGACGAATGTCACCGGATACTGATAGATACGGAAGGGGTGCGGCGGCCCGAAATAGGCGCGATACCGCACATCGGGCACATGGTACCCCTGGTAGCCGCCACGCTCTTCCCATGTGTGGTGCTCAGCATGCCAGTTCGCCACACGGCGCCGGTCCCAATCCTCCCTTTGTTCGCGGCTTGGCGGTGCCGCCCGTCGCTCCGCCACGCGCGGAGATTCCGGCTGCGGACGCGGTTCAGGTTGGTGCCTCGCCGTGGCAGTCGGTGGCGGTCCAGCCCGGTGATTCTCCTCCTGCGCCCGGCGATTTTCCGGCTGCGGACGCGGTTCAGGTTGGTGCTTCGCCGTGGCAGTCGGTGGAGGTCCAGCCCGGTGGTTCTCTGCCTGGGGATGCGCTTCTGCTCTAGGCGGCGCCGGTTCGGGAGTGGCTTTTGCTTGTGGCGGGCGTGACTGTTCCGGACGCTGCTGATGAGATGGAGCCGCAGGTGGCCGCGCAGTTGGCGCTGGCGCAGGTCTCGCCTCTGGGTGCGGCGGTTGTGCTTGTGGCCGTGCCGCCGGAGGCCGGCCCTGGGGATGTGACTCTACATGTGCTGCAGATTTTCCGTTCTCGGCCTTGGACTCCTGACTGAGTGCATAGCTCCCGGCTCCAAGGGCCGAGATTAATAGTCCAACGCATATTGTTCTAGTTGTTTTCATGGTGGCACCTTCGTCATGATCCGACCGTCGATCGCAGCGACGATTCGAAGTTCACTACACATACCCCTATTCGATTCTCCGCGGGGTAAAGGAAGATGCAAACGCAGACCAATGAAATTGCGTGAAGTTTTGTAAGGCGGTGCAACCTTTTTGCGATGTATTGGAAATTCAGTAACCTAGGCAGGTTTGTAGCCCCATGATGCAGTAAAAGTGATTGCGCTGGTCCAGTAGTCAGGGTCGGCGTACCGGGCGCCGAAGGCCGACAGCATGTGGTCGTTTACGTATCCTGACTGCACCAGCTTGGGCTGCAGCTCCTGCAGCGTGTCCACCCAGAACAAGGCCCATTGCGAGCCGCCAGGATAAATTGCTGTGTTGCCCTCCGCGCCGACGCGCTTCAGTCCTGATTCAGCCAACCTTGCCGGCATCTTTCGTCCGATAAAATAATCGATCCCGACCGACCTGGACCACGCCAGCCAGCCTTGCCAGAAGTTCCTCATCGTCTCCGGTTCGGTGGCGGTCGCAGGCAGGAAGTCCGGTTCAACCGAAAGCAGCACGCCTCCCGGCTTCAGCGCGGCAATCATCCGCTGCACCGCCTCCCTGGCAGCAGGCAGATGATGCAGCAACGCCCGCGCTGTCACCAAGTCGTAGGCCCCCTCTTCTAGCGGACCGTCAATTATGTTGAGCTGTCGCACTTCAAGGTTTGGAGCGTACTTCCCGTCCAGGTAGCGCACATCAATATCACTTGCTACCACTCGGCCTCCCGGTGCAACTTGACCCGCCAGCCACTGCGATATCGACCCATTGCCGCAGCCCACCTCCAGGCATCGCCAGCCGGCGCACAGACCAAGCCGCTCCAGCAGGCGGCGATGCAGCGGATCGAGCAACTCTGACATCAGGTCCAGCCGCCGCCGCTCGCCGGCTAAGTCATGCGGTAACTCGTACTCGTTCATCGTCAGCAACCTCGCCTCATCCGCGTTGGCTCGCAGATGAGTTCGCCGGATAACTACCGATCGAAGCCCTCCCACGATGTGAACACCTCGGTGCCGAAGGCCGCGGCCATGGTCCTGACCTGCGGGCCGGGATCGCCGTAGATCTCCATCCGCGCGGGAGTCGCCACCTGCATCATCTGCGGCACCAACTGCTGCACCGCCGGTCCGTTGAAGTGCGCTGTGATGGCGGTAGCATCGGCGTAGCCCTCAACCAGCCGGCAGCGTTTTTGGTCAGCGCTTAGGACAAAGTGGTAGGCAAGCGTGCCGGATTCCCGTTCGCTCACCGCGGCCATTTGTTTTGCGATCGCCTCGAACTCAGCGAACTTGCCTTCGTGAATGTTGATGTCCACCAGCAGCCGTATACGAGATGTGCTCATGCGCGTCTCCCTGGTATCGAGATTTTTGGGGGGAAGAGGCCTCGGGTTAACCGCACCTACTTCGCAGGATGCGGCTTTTCACCTGCCCATGTCCAGCCGGCAATCTTCCATGCGCCAGCCTGCGAGCGCAGAACAAACGTCATCTGTCCGCTCTCGGTCATAGGCCGGCCGTGCTCCTTGTAGAGATAGGTGGTGGGGATGACCACGTAAGCCAAGTCGCCCTCTGTCTCAGTGCGAGTGGGCTCGCCATACTTCACCGAGCCATCGGTGACGCCGGTGGCCTTGGCATGTTTGTCATACTCGGCCGCCCAGGCGTGCGCGGCGTTGCGCCCAGTCCAGTGGTAGGGAGCGAACTCATCGATGATTTGGATGTCGCCCGTGGCGTAAGCAGCATAAGCGGAATTTGTGTCGCCGGAGTTAAAGCCATCAATGAACTGACGAATCGGCGCCATCACATCACCTGCAGTGGCCCACAACGCAGGAACCCATAACACACTCGCCAACACCACCAGCATGACTTTCTTCATCGATCGCTCCTGGAATGGTGGTTCTAGTGAATTCAGGAATTGTACGCCGGGGCTACAAGCAGGAGGGATGAAAACAGATACCCAAGCCACCTTAGCCTTCGCGCGGTCTGGCTTTCCTTGGGCTGGGGAGTGGTAGAAACCATGGTCGCATTGGTGGTCAGTTGGTGGGTCATCTGTCGAACAGGCCCGTTTTGAACGAATGAGCAGCACCCACACCACCTAAAGGAAGACCCCGCTCAATGAAAGTCAGGCGGGCCACCCTCGCGCGTAGTACCAAATCAGAATGCTCGCCCCGAGTCACTAGCCCACCGCCCTGTGTTCCATTTTGGGCCTCATCTGCAAGTGGGCTCCCTTTCTGTGCAGCTTTATCTCCCGACGGTCGTACGATCAAGATTAGCAAACGAACAGGTGTGACCACCTTAGCGGACGCATCGGACGGTTGCTCTAATTCCATCAAGACGAGGTGATCGTATGGCTGCAGTATCCAGTTACAGCATTCTCTTCTACGGTGGACCAGATGGCTACCAAACCAACCGTGCGCAGATCCAGTTGAGTGATGGGGCGGGAAAGACCCTGGCCTGGGTCCGCTTCAATGATCCCGGCATGACGTTTGAAACCGATGCCAACGACGGAGGGATTATCAAGATGCATCTTCCCTCTACCATGTTCCACAGCGTGCTCGACGTGCTGCGCAACGAGAAGCCTATCAATGTCTACTTTGCCCAGGGGCGTGGTTTTCTGGGAACAAGTAGCGAGCCTGTAGGCGAAGGCGAGCAGGAGTACGCCATGGCAGGAGCGGCGCGAAGACGCTGATTGCCAGTCTGCCCCTCCAAGTGAACAACCCGGTACCCCACTCATTCGCGGGCCGCGAACGGGTGGGGCATCCGGCGCTCCAGAGATATTGGCCATAGATCACTGCGTTTTTTGCTGACCCCCCGAATACGTGCTGGGGAAGGAAACTGCTCGCCCTGCGGGCTGGGCGCGTCCGCGATGTGGTGCAATGTTCTCGGATTATCTCGAACGAATGGCTGCCCCGAACACGAGACTACCTTGCATCACTTGGAACACGTCCTTCCACTACCCACGACTTTGCCTGGTGTCGCCTCCGGACTTGGCTGATTTAGGGTCGCAGGCCCAAGCACTCACGTGCTGGGTTAATTGTTGTTGCGCCCAGCGGGCTTTGGTCACGTTCAATAACAACTAAACGTCACAAAGTCGACTGTCCGGATTCGTGAAAATGGCGCAGGCCCGTGGCATCAACTGAACCTACACCATTGCGGGTCTGCAGTGTAGTGGTCCCAGGTTAGCTCAAAAAATCGGCGAACCTGGGATCCCGGGCATCTTGACAGCAAACCTAACAGGAATCACAATAGCCGTATGGGAACGATTACGATGCGATCTGCTATCAGGAAAACACGCTCCTTTTCGCTCGATCCGCAGGTGCTCGCGGAGGTTGAGCGTACGAAGGGCAGTGCCTCGGCCAGCGAACGGGTCAACCAGTTGCTGAAGTACGCTCTGGAGACGGAGCGCAAGGCCAGCCTCTACCAGGAAGCGGCCCAGTTTTTCAGCAGCGCGCCCCCGCCTGATGATCGGCCAGAGCGGCGTGCCTTTCAGAAGGCGGGACTTAAGTCCTGGTCACGCCGATGACAGCCTGGCGAAGAGGAACCAGGCCCGCGCGTTGGTATCCCCGGCGGGGCGAGGTGTGCCTGATCGAACTCGACAAGCAACGGCCGGCGCTCGTAATTTCGAGCGACAGCTTGAACGCACATTCTCTGGACGTTTGTGTACTGCCCATCTCGACCGCCGAGCACAAGACGTTTTCCCTGCGCCCCGGGCTGAAGGTGGGAGAGGGCGGTTTGACTCACGACTCGTGGGTGAAGTGCGACCAGCCAACCACGGTGGAGAAAGAGTTGGCGATCTACCCTCCACTAGGGACGCTGACATTGGCTTCCCTGGAGAGGATCGAAACGGCTCTGAAAATCGCGCTCGACCTGGAGTAGGCAAATCCCAGGTTAGCCCAAACGAAGGGCGAACCCTTCGACAAGCTCAGGGCAGGCACTGGGGCACCGGGCTTCCACCCTAGTGTGCGCTAATTTCGCGCTATTTCAGTGTCGATCTTCGGGGTGGAAGCACCACGCTTTAGCGTGGTGAAAGAAGCGTCCTCATATTCGCTGGCTTTAGCCACGGCGGGGTTGGATCAACCTCCCATTTGCCGGATGCGGAGGCATATAGATAACCCACCGCCGTTTCCGCCAACTTCGCGCGAACCGGATTCTGGCGGATGTAGGCGACATGACGCTCGTAGTCGGGTTCGTCCTTCACGCGATGCTCCGTGTATCCCGTTCCCCAGACCTCCAAGTTCGAGCCGAGTTCCTTCTTAACGCGGAAGGAAAATCCCCCCTTAATGAGTTGGATGGCTTTTTCAAGTGAGACATTGGGAGCCAGGGTAAGCAGCAAGTGGAAATGGTCGGGCATGAGGACGAATTCGTGCAGGAGAAATTTCTCCTGGGCGCGATAGCGTTGCAGGGTCTCGAGAAAAAGTTGGGCCATCGGTTCCGCTCGGAAGATGGAGCGGCGTTGCCATGTTACGGCAGTGATGAAGAATGTGCGGATTTGTTGCGGGGCGAGCATGTTTGTCCGGGCTGAAGCCCCATTTTATGGAGAGCTTTCTGTCACCACGCGTGGTGCTTCCACCGGAGCGATACAAGAATCCGGCATCCGGTGGCAAAGCCCCCGAGATGCCGGAATGAATAGGCGGGCACTTCTTCACCAGGCTGAAGCCTGGTGCTTCCACCTTTACACCAGTCCCTGGTCCAGCATGGCATTGGCGACTTTCAGGAAGCCGCCGATGTTGGCGCCGTTCACCAGATTGCCAGGCGTGCCGTACTGCTCGGCCGTTTCGAAGCAGGTCTTGTGGATGGCGATCATGATCTTGTGCAGACGATCGTCCACTTCCTCGCGGGTCCAGCTTATGCGCATGCTGTTCTGCGCCATCTCCAGACCTGAGGTGGCAACGCCGCCGGCATTGGCTGCCTTCGCCGGTCCATAGAGGACTTTGGCCTCGAGGAACAGCTTGGTGGCTTCCAGGGTGCTCGGCATGTTCGCGCCCTCGGCAACGACCTTGCAGCCGTTGTTGATGAGGTTCTGCGCGTCCTTGGCGTTGATTTCGTTCTGGGTCGCGCTGGGGAACGCGCAATCCGCCTTGATGTTCCACAGCGGGTTGTAGCCCAGCTTCAAGTCGGTCGGCATGAAGACGGCCTTCTTGTACTGCTCCGTGTAGTCGCGGATGCGGCCGCGCTTCACGTTCTTCAGTTCCATGACCCAGGCCAGCTTCTCGCGATTGATGCCGTCGGGATCGTATACCACACCGTCAGAGTCGCTGAAGGTAATCGGCTTGGCGCCGAAGTCGAGCAGCTTCTCCACCGTGTACTGCGAAACGTTGCCGGCGCCCGAAACCAGGCAGAGCTTGCCTTCCAGGGTTTCCTTGCGCGTCTTCAGCATCTCGTTGGCAAAATAAACGCAGCCGTATCCGGTAGCTTCCGGACGGATCAGCGAGCCGCCCCATGCCAGGCCCTTGCCCGTGAGCACGCCGGTAAACTCGTTGCGCAGTCTCTTGTACTGGCCGAACAGGTAGCCGATCTCGCGTCCGCCCACGCCGATGTCGCCGGCGGGCACGTCGGTGTCAGGGCCGATGTGGCGGCAGAGCTCGGTCATGAAGCTCTGGCAGAAGCGCATCACTTCGTTGTCGCTCTTGCCTTTGGGATCGAAGTCGGAGCCGCCCTTGCCGCCGCCCATGGGCAGCGTGGTCAGCGAGTTCTTGAAGACCTGTTCGAAGGCCAGGAATTTCAGGATGCCGAGATTGACGGAGGGGTGGAAGCGCAGGCCGCCCTTGTAGGGGCCGATGGCGCTGTTCATTTCGATACGGAAGCCGCGGTTGACTTGAATGTTGCCCTGGTCATCGAACCACGGCACACGGAACATCAGCAGGCGCTCGGGCTCGGTGATGCGTTCCAGGATGCGGGCGGAGATGTACTCCGGATGCCGCTCCAGCACCAGACGCAGCGACTCGAGCACTTCCTGTACGGCCTGATGGAATTCCGGCTCGGCCGCGTTCTTGGCCTTAACCAGGGCCATCACATCGTTAATGTAATCGGTTGGCGTTTTGATCGCCGAAGTCATAACTGGCATAACTAAAGGTCCTCCTTAAGGAACCTTGCGGTATTTACAAAGGCTTGGCCGAATGAGCTCTCACCACGGCTGTGGTGTTGGGCCATCTGTATTGCATTCCTCCACGGGCATCTGTGCCGTGATCTTTATCACTCCGGAACGTGACTGGCGGGCCGGGGTAGTGTGCTTTTCCTTGCGCCGGAGCCCTGGCTGACAGGAACACCGCGGCCACACCAGTGTTCTGGCCGGCTTCCCGCAAAGCACCGCAAACAATACTCCGGATTGAGCCTAGGCTGCAACTGCGGAAATGTGGTTTGCCAATCAGACAGCGGGCGGGAATGGCTTCCAACTGGACGGCAGGCCGCTTGAACTGGTTTATCGAATCTGATGGAGACTGAAGACTCCCACCCCAGCGCCAACTTGCGGCACCAGGATGGGACCACACGTCTTTACTGACAACTGAAACCTGACAACTGAGAACTGGTCTCTATTTCCCGCGCTGGAAGCGCTTGTTCACTTCCGGCCAGTTCACCACGTTCCACCATTCTTTCAGGTAGTCGCCGCGGCGGTTCTGATACTTCAGGTAATAGGCGTGCTCCCACACGTCGTTGCCCATGATGGGGTAGAAGCCATGGGACATGGGATTGTCCTGGTTGGGCGTGCTCATGATCTGCAGCTTGCCGCCGGTGTCGCGCACCAGCCACGCCCAGCCGCTACCGAACTGCTTGAGGCCGGCATCGTTGAATTTCTCTTTGAAGCTGTTGAAGTCGCCGAAGCTGCTCTTGATGGCATCGGCGATGGCTCCGGTGGGTTCCCCGCCGGCGTTGGGGCCCATGATCGTCCAGAACATGGAATGGTTCACCTGGCCGCCACCGTTGTTGCGCACCGCATTGCGAACAGCCTCGGGAACGTTGTCCAGGCTCTTGAGCAACTCTTCGGCACTCAGCTTCTGCAGCTCGGGAGCCTTCTCCAGGGCGGCGTTCAGGTTGTTGACGTAGGCCTGGTGGTGCTTGTCGTGATGCAGATGCATGGTCTGCGTGTCGATATAGGGTTCAAGGGCAGAGTAGTCGTAGGGCAGCGCCGGAACTTCATGTGCCATTCTGATTTTTCCTCCACTGGCTGTGATGATCAAAAACGAATGCTGGGTGCAAAAGGCCTGCGCAGCGGGCCGGGGCACCATTATAAGGTGGAGCGAGTATAAGGTGGGGCGAGCGCTGGTGATCCTTCGTCCGCTCAAGATACCAGCTAGCGAAAGGATTCTTTGTTCACAAACGTATGGCATCTTTATGTAATCGCCGCCATAGTTCTGCTCCAGGCACCCCGGCGCAGGCCGGGATGGGGCGCCCGTTTCCTGGATTCCAATCAGTGGCGGGCGCAATCCCCACAAAAAAGGCCCGCCGGCGAGCGGGCCTGATCAAGCTGCGCTGGCTATCTTACAAATTCTTCTTGGTCCACTGGTCGATGCGGTCCAGCGCCAGGTTCAGGTTCTCGATCGAGTTCGCCACGCTGAAGCGCAGATAGCCCTCGCCGAACGCCCCGAACGCAGTGCCCGACAGCGCCGCCACCCCTGCATCATCGAGCAGGGCATCGGCCAGCTTCTTCGACGGCCACTTGGTCTGCGTGATGTTGGGGAAAGTATAGAACGCCCCATGCGGCAGGCGGCACGAGAAGCCTTTGATCTGGTTCAGGCCCTTCACGAAGACGTCGCGGCGCTGGCGAAACTCCTCATTCATGCGGGATGCTTCACTCTGGTCGCCGCGAATGGCTTCGATGCCCGCGCGCTGGGTGAACGTCGCGGTACAGGAGTTCGAGTTCGTCATCAGACGAGCCATGTGGGTCGCCAGGTCAGGACGCATTACGCCGTAGCCCATGCGCCATCCGGTCATCGCGTACGTCTTCGAGAAGCCGTCGAGGATGATGGTGCGGTCCTTCATACCGGGGACGGAAGCGATGCTGTACTGCTCGCCTTCGAACAGCAGGCGGCCATAGATTTCGTCGCTTAGCACCATGATGTCGCGATCGCCGATGGCGGCGGCGAGGTCTTGAATGTCGCCGCGGGTCATGACCCCGCCGGTTGGATTGTGCGGCGAGTTAATGATGATGAGCTTGGTGCGATCGGTGATCAGGTCCCTCGCCTCGTTGACGTCGAGGCGGAAATCGCGGTCTTCGCGGACCTGGACCGGCAAGGCTTTCGCGCCCAGGAAGTTAATCATCGACTCGTAGATGGGGAAGCCGGGATTGGGATAAATCACCTCATCGCCTTCCTCGATCAGCGCCAGCATGGTGTAGAAGATGATCGGCTTGCCGCCGGGCACCACGACTACCTCGTCGGCGCCGACCTTGATGCCGCGCGATTTGGCGACATCGTCGGCGATGGCCTGGCGCAGTTCGGGCAGTCCGGCCGACGGGCCATAGTGGGTATAGCCCTGTTGCAGTGCTGCGATTCCGGCATTCACCACATTGGCAGGGGTGTCGAAGTCGGGCTCGCCGATTTCCAGGTGCACAATGTGCTTGCCCTGCGCTTCCAGCGCACGGGCGCGAACCAGGACTTCAAAGGCAGTTTCGGTGCCGAGGCGCGACATCCGCTTGGCAAGACGCAATTCGGTTTGAGTGGCAGGCATAGGCAAACTCATGGATTATAACTCCGGGAACAGCCGAGGTTGGTTACATTCCATTGTATCGCTGGACCATGGCGGTTCAGTGATGTGGGACGCAACCGGCTGTGACCTTCGGGCTGGAGTAGCGCCAGCCTGCCGGCGCCTCGGCGAGCCCCTACTCTGCCAAGTTCATGCCCCCATACCCATTCGGGGCTAGTCGCCCGCTACCTTCACCTTCTGGGTATCAATCTGCTGCACCCGGCTGTGGTAGCGGCCGTAGCCGAAATAGATGACCATGCCGATGATGAGCCACACGAACAGGCGAATCCACGTGTCCAGTGGCAGGCTGGCCATCATGCCAAAGGAAATCACAATCCCCAGAATCGGCACCAGCGGAACCATCGGGGTCTTGAAAGGCCGGTGCAACTCCGGACGCCGCACCCGCAGCACCCAGACGCCGGCGCACACGATCACGAAAGCCAGCAGCGTTCCAATGCTCACCAGTTCGCCCAGGATGCCAATCGGAATAAACGCCGCGAATATGGCTACGAAGATTCCTACCGTGATGGACGAGATCCAGGGGGTGCGGAACTTGGGGTGAATGGTTCCCGCCCATGCCGGCAGAAGACCGTCACGCGACATGGAATAGAAGACGCGCGACTGCCCCAGCAACATGACCAGCATCACGCTGCCCAGGCCCGCAATCGCCCCCAGCTTCACCAGAAATGATCCCCAGCGGATGCCGGTAGCATCAATGCCGACGGCCACCGGATCGGAGACATTCAGAGCGCTATAGGGAACCATGCCGGTGAGCAGCCCGGAGACCAGGATGTAAAGCACGGTGCAGATGACCAGCGAGCCCAGGATACCGATGGGCATGTCTTTCTGCGGATTGCGCGCTTCCTGCGCTGCGGTGGAGACGGCGTCGAACCCGATGTAGGCGAAGAAAATCACGCCCGCCGCGCGCGCGATGCCCGACCAGCCATATTGGCCAAACTCACCTTGGTTGGGAGGAATGAACGGATGCCAGTTAGCGGCCGCGAGGCTGGGGTGCTTGATAACGAAAGCCGCGGCTATGCCGATAAAGATGAGCACAATCGTGACCTTGACGATCACAATGCCGGAATTAAAGTTGGCCGATTCCTTGATGCCGATGACCAGGATGATCGTCACCAATGCGATGATCACGAAAGCCACCAGGTTGAACACGCCCGTGACGTGCGGCAGCGTCGATGCATCGACGCCATTCTGCTTCAGCGTGGGCGCCATGGTGGTGAGAAGTTCCCAGCGCCCCTGGTACTGCACCAGCACATTCGGCACCCAGTGATTGCCCGCGTGGGTAAAGGGTGTCGCCGTGAACTGCGGCGGAAGATGGATGCCGAAATCCTGCAAGAAGCTGACGAAGTATCCGGCCCACCCTGAGGCCACGGTGGCGGCGCCGAAGGCGTATTCCAGAATCAGGTCCCAGCCGATGATCCAGGCAAAAATTTCGCCCAGCGTCGCGTAGCCATAGGTGTAGGCCGAGCCGGCGATCGGGATAAGAGAAGAGAATTCGGAGTAGCAAAGGCCGGCGAATACGCAGCCCAGTCCGGCGAGAATAAACGAGAGCACGATGGCCGGACCGGCATACTGCGCTGCCGCCGAGCCGGTGAGCACGAAGATACCTGCGCCGATGATGGCGCCGATGCCCAGGGTGATCAGGTTTACCGGGCCCAGGGCGCGCTTGAGGCTATGTTCGCCCTCTTCCGACGCCTCGTGCATCAACATGTCCAGGGGCTTGCATTTCAGCAGATTGGCCACAGCAGTTGTTACTCCTTCGAAATCAGGTTCGGGCGTCCACCGGCCGGTTCAGCCTCGACCACACGAAGTACACGGGAATACCCAGTAAAACAATGATGAGTCCAGGCCACGTGTACTGCGGTTTGTAGCGCAACAAGACTATATCAATGAACACCGCCATCAAAATGTAAACCGCCGGCAGTACCGGATAACCAATGGCGCGGTAGGGCCGCGGCTCGTCCGGCCGCTTGACCCGCAGAATGAACAGCCCGGCAATGGTCAGGATGTAGAACATCAGCACCGCAAAGATGATGTAGTCCAGCAGTTGGCTATAGCTGCCCGAAATGCAGAGCACGCAGGTCCAGATGCACTGCATGAAGAGCGAGTGCGCCGGGGTGCGGTACCTGGGATGCAACTCGCCGGCGCGGCGGAAGAACAGCCGGTCGCGCGCCATGGCGTAGTAGACGCGGGCGCCCGCGAGAATCAGGCCGTTGTCGCAGCCGAAGCAGGAGATCAGGATGGCGATGGCCATAATCCCCGCGCCCGCCGAGCCGAAGATCTGCTGCATGACTGCGGTTGCCACCCGGTCTTCCGAGGCGTGCTGGATACCGCGCGCGACGACGGTTGCGCCGTCGGCGACGCCGTGCAATGGCAGCACGTTCAGGTACACCACATTTGCCAGTACATAAAGAAGGATGACCGCGCCCGTTCCCAGCGCGAGTGAAAGGGGAAGGGTGCGCTTAGGGTCGCGTACCTCCGCCGCGGTGAAGGTTACGTTGTTCCACGCATCGGAGGAGAACAGCGATCCGACCTGCGCCACGGCAACGATGGTCAACATTCCTACGAGAGCCATCGGACCGCCGATTCCGACCTGCACCGGATGCATCACGCTCCACCCCGCATTGCGCCAGAAGTTGGAGCCGAAGTTGGCAGCGATAGCCTGTGCGTTACGGCCGAGGAACAGCCCCAGCAGCACCAGTCCGAGCAGCGCTGCCGTCTTGGCGAAGGTGAAGATGTTCTGCACCAGCGCTCCGGTGCGCACGCCGAAGATGTTCAGCACCGACAAAAAGACCACGATCACAATGGCGGCGAGGTTCTGGGTGTTCAGGCCGACATCCATGTTGCCCAGCACCATCGGCCCGAATGGAATGGGCGGCACCTTCCACAGATGCAGGATCCAGTTGGTGGAAGAAACCGACGGAAAGAACACGCCCAGAAACTTGCCGAAGGCCACGCCGACAGCGGCGATGGTTCCGGTCTGGATGACCAGAAACAGCGTCCAGCCGTAGAGAAATCCCCACAACGGCCCCAGCGACTCGCGCAAATAAACGTACTGGCCGCCGGCGTGAGGCATCATGGCCGCCAGCTCACCATAGGCCAGCGCGCCGGTGATGGTCATGAAGCCGGTGACCAGCCAGGCGCCGATGAGCAGCGCCGGCGAGTCGGTCATGCGCGCGATGTCGGCCGAGACGATGAAGATGCCGGAGCCGATCATGGAGCCCATCACCAGCATGGTGGCGCTGGTCAGGCCCAAGCCTTTTACGAATCCGCTGTCAGGGGATGGGGTGATGGTTTTGGTTTGCGTGCTCAAGAAGCCTCGGTGCCGATCCAGATTGTTGAAGCATACAACGTCAGCAAGTTTGAGGACAGGATCGCAACTTGCGAACGGTCCAGCTCGCCCAAACTGTCGCAGCTTACACCATCAGCCGCAGGAATTCCTCTGCCGCCTGTCGCGGCGATGTCACAAGATCGGAGATCACCGCCACCGAGTCCGCCCCAGCATTGATGACCGGCCTCACATTCGCGCGCGTGATGCCGCCGATGGCAACCAGCGGCTTCCTGGTGGCAGCGCGCGCGGCACGCAATCCTTCCAGCCCCACAACCGGGTCAGGGTTTTGCTTGGCGGATGTGCTGAATATCGGCCCGAAGGCAATGTAGTCCACCGGGCTTGCGTCGGCTTCTCTTAACTGTTCGAGATTGTGCGTTGAGACGCCAACGATTCGCTCCGGCCCTGCCACGCGCCGTGCGCCTTCCGCCGACAGGTCGTCCTGCCCCACATGCACTCCGTCGAACTCAGCCGCGAGGCACAGGTCCGCGCGATCGTTCATGATGAGCTTAACTTTGCCTCCCAGCGCGCGCCGCATCTCACGCGCCTGGCTCAGTATGGTGCGCACGCCGCCGTCCTTGTTGCGGTATTGGATGAGCGTGACCCCACCGGCCGCCAGCTCGCTCGCAAACTCCACTACCGCCGCAGCGTCAGGCGACACATGGGACAGAGAGCTGACATCAACAATCGCGTACAGCCGTGGGAGTTGGATGCGGTGTTCGCCCAAGGTTTCTACTTCGCGACCTCTGCCTGCCGTGCCAGGAAGCGCTCCATGAACTTGGTGTCGAGCTTTCCCGCACGAAACTCAGGATCGGCCATGATGCGCTTGTGCAGCGGAATGGTGGTGTAAATGCCTTCGACGACAAACATGTCCAGCGCGCGCGCCATGCGGGAAACGGCCTCCTCGCGATCACGCCCACGCGCCACAAGCTTCGCAATCAACGAATCGTAATACGGAGGAATCACTCCCTCGGCATACGCCGCCGTATCCACCCGAATGCCTGTGCCGCCCGGCAGGTTGAAGGCCGTGATCTTGCCCGCCGAGGGCGTGAACTTTTCCGGATGCTCGGCGTTGATGCGGCATTCGATGGCATGCCCGCGGAAATAAACCTTGTGCAGGATCACCTCATCCAGCTTCTCACCCGCCGCGATGCGAATCTGCGACTTCACCAGGTCGACGTCAGTGGTCATCTCGGTCACGGGATGCTCCACCTGGATGCGCGTGTTCATCTCGATGAAGTACAGCTCGCCATCTTCATCCATCAGGAACTCGACCGTGCCGGCGTTCTGGTAGCCGATCTCGCCCAGCGACTTCACCAGGATGCCGCCAACGCGGTCGCGCATCTCCTGCGTGACCACGACTGACGGTGCTTCCTCAACCAGCTTCTGATGGCGGCGCTGAATACTGCACTCGCGCTCGCCCAGGCTCATCACGTTGCCGTGCTCGTCGGCCAGCACCTGGAACTCGATATGGCGCGGGCGCTCGATGAACTTCTCCATGTACAGGTCGCCGTTGCCGAACGCCGCCGCCGCTTCCGACTGCGCGCCGTGGTAGAGGTTGGGCAGCTCGTCCGCCGAGCGGATGATTCTCATACCGCGCCCGCCGCCCCCCGCCGAGGCTTTGACGATGACCGGATATCCGATGGTGTTCGCCCACTCAGCCGCCTCTTCCGCCGACTCGATAATGCCGTCGGAGCCGGAAAGAATCGGTACCCCAACCTTCTTCATGGTGGCGCGAGCTTTTTCCTTCTCGCCCATGGTGCGCGTGACTTCCGGCGGCGGCCCGATGAACTTGATGCCGCAAGCACCCACCACCTCGGCGAAGTTGGCGTTCTCGCTCAGCAGGCCGTAGCCGGGATGGATGGCGTCGACGTTGGCGATCTCGGCCGCGCTGATCACGGAGGGAACATTCAGGTAGCTCTCGCTCAGGCGCGGCGGTCCGATGCAGATGGCTTCATCGGCAAAGCGTACATGCAGCGAGTTGCGATCGGCCTCGCTGTAGATGGCGACGGCCTTGATGCCCAGCTCCTTGCAGGCGCAGATGACGCGCAGGGCAATCTCGCCGCGGTTCGCAATCAGGATCTTCTTGAACATGAAAGGGAATTCTCAGCTCTTGCGGATGCCGAACAGCGGCATACCGTATTCCACCGGCGCGCCATTGCTGACGAAGACTTTCGCGATTTCGCCGGTGGCGTCGGCCTCGATTTCGTTCATCAGCTTCATGGCCTCGATGATGCAAAGCACCTGCCCTTCCTTGACCGCGGCGCCCACAGCCACGTAAGGCGGCGCGCCCGGCGAGGGAGCTTCGTAGAAGGTGCCGACCATGGGTGATTTCACGATGTGCAGGTTGGCATCGTCCGAGGCGGCAGGCGAGGCAGCCGCACCCGCTGCGGAACCCGGCGCGGCTGCGGCTGGCGCAGGTGGTGACGCAGCCCCCGGCGCCGGCTCAGGCATAACCGGAACCGCATGGGTAACAACCATCGGCGCAGGCAGCACTTGCGCCGCTCCTGCCCCACGTTTGATGTGGAGTTTCAGGTCGCCGCGCTCCATCTCGAACTCGGCGATGTCCTTCTCCACCAGAAACTCGATCAGCTCGCGCAGTTCTTTCTGGTTCATGCGATTCCTCGGCACCAGCACTCGCCCGGCGTGGGCTCGAGCGCCGCGCTCTTACTCCCCCGATGCCTATCGTTCGATTAGTTCTTTGGTAACCGGGGTTAGCACTTCGGCTCCGCCGGCGGTGACAACCACCATGTCTTCGATACGGATACCGCCCTTCCCGGGCACATAAATACCGGGCTCGATCGTAACGACCATGCCCGGTTCCAGCTTTTCCGCCTGCGCCTTCCCTAGCCGCGGCGGTTCGTGAATCTCCAGACCCACGCCATGTCCCGTGGAATGAGTGAAGTACCCGTCCAGTTTGGCCTTGCTCAACACCGACCGCGCTGCCTCATCCACATCGCCCGCACTCGCGCCAGGCTTGACTGCCGCGATGCCGGCAAGCTGCGCCTCCAGCACCGCCTCATACCACGCCCGCTCCAGGCGGCTGACCCGGCCCACATACACAGTGCGGGTCATGTCGGAACAATAACCGCGCAGTATAACACCCGAATCGATGACCACGAATCCGCGGCGCGGGATAGCCGCGCTCGTAGCTCGCCCGTGCGGCAGCGCCCCACGCTTGCCCCCCGCGACGATGGTTTCGAATGACATGCCATCGGCGCCGCCGCGGCGTGCCGCATATTCGAGTAGCCCTGCAACTTCGACTTCAGATGCGCCAGACTTCAGCGACGCCAGCGCCTCTTCGTAAACCTTTGCGCCCAGTTTTACTGCCGCCCGGATCAGCTTCAACTCGTCGGCGTCTTTAATAATGCGCTGGCGCATGATCAGCCCTGACGTCGGCTTCCAGCGAATGCGCTTGGGCGTGAGCCCGCGCATCTGATCGGCTGCTGCAACCGTCGTTAGGTCGGCCTCGAAGCCAATCGCAGCCGAGCGCAGCTTGCCCAGCATGACAGCCGCATCTTTGACGAGCGCGCCCCTGGAGATCACGATGCGCGCGCCCTTCACCTCTTCACCCGCCTGCTCGGTGTAACGTCCGTCAGTGAAAAACGTTTTCCGCCCGTTCAGGAAAAGCAGCAACCCGTTGCTGCCGGTGTAGCCGCAAAGATAGCGGAGATTTGCGGCGTGAGTTACGACAAAGCCGTCGAACTGCTCCGCATTGAGCGCTTGCTGGAATTTCTTTTGCCGTGCGAGATAGTCCATCTCTGCATTGTATTAAGACAGACGCCGAAATTACCTCTCACATTTGTTCTTGGCAACGTGAGCATTCACCCGTATTCTGCAAGGACACTTCCTGGCTGCGCCCATCGTGATGGAAACGTCCCAATCGCCAAGGCTTGACTCGCCACGCGCGTGGCTCGTGGATGCCGCGGGCTTCCTCGCCTGCTTTGTTGGCTTCGGCGTGCTGTACTCGTTCGGCATATTTCTCCGGCCCATGATGGCGGAGTTTGGCGTCAGTCATGCCGTCATGTCGATGCTCTTCTCCCTCATGAGCATCCTGTCTTATCTTCTGGGCCCGTTTACCGGAAATCTGGCCGACCGCATCGGGCCGCGCAAGGTGGTGCTTGCCGGAACCGGATTTATGGCTGCGGGACTGATCATCACGGCGCGGATGCATAGTCTTCCGTCCGTTTTTGCCTGTCTCGGGATTGGCGTGGGGGCGGGTTTGGCCTGTGTCTTCGTGCCTGCCATGGCGGCGGTGGGCGAGTGGTTCCGGCGATACCGTGAACTGGCCCTGGGAATCGCAATCAGCGGCATCGGTTGCGGCACGCTGGCAGCCGCCCCTGTAGGCGCGGCCCTTATCCGGGACTATGGCTGGCGCAACACGATGACCATCTTCGGGATCGCTGGTGGCGCTCTTCTGCTGCTTAGCGGGTTATGGATGGCAGGACCACCGGTGAACGTCAATAATCCGGGGAGCAATCATGGGGTGTGGGAAAAAGTGCGGACACCGCGATTCTCAGTAATGTATGTGGCGCTGGTTCTTTCCGCCACTGCCATCCTCATCGCGCTGGTCTACCTGCCCGCGCTTGCTGAGCACGAAGGAATGAGTCGCGTGGCGGCCGCCGCCCTGGTGGGCTATATCGGCGGGGCCAGCGTGGTCTCGCGCTTGGGGCTGGATGCGATTGCCAGGAAACTCGGCATTCTGCGCGTCTATCAAGCCAGCTTTATCTGCGTTTGTGCTGCCTGCTTCGTTTGGATGTACGTAACCTCGCATCAGGGACTGGTGCTGTTCTCCATCCTCCTCGGCATCGGCTATGGAGGGGTTGCCGCTCTCACGCCCGCGGTTGCGATTGACATGTTCGGGCTGGAAGGCCTGGGAGAGCTGCTGGGAATTCTGCTCACCGCGTTTGGCACGGCATCGGTCATTGGCCCGCCTCTCGCCGGATACCTGATTGATCGCAGCGGTAATTATCGCGACATTATCTGGTACGCCCTGCTGACCTCTTTCCTCGGTGTAATCATGGTTCTGGTGCTGCGCAAGTACAGCCCGCCCATCACCATGGATCAAGGCGAGAGCGCTGCGGCCTGACCTGACGAAAACCTGGGCAAGCCTCATGAAAACGGCCGCCTCAACGGGGCGGCCTGTTCTCGATGCAACCGACTTCGCTAGACCAGCATTCTGCGGCGCACTACACCCAGCATCCCAACCACTCCGCTGCCCAGCATGATCAGCGTTCCCGGCTCCGGCACATCGCTAAGCTCCATCTGATACGCGCCGTTGTCGGTGCTGAAAATACCGTTCTGATTGGCGAAATACTCGCCGGGGACTCCGACGCCGCTGGTGTCGACCGACCACGACCAGTAGGCCACGCTGTTGTCCTTGGAGCTGAGCCCAATCCAGTAGCGCGTGTTCGGGTCCAGCACCTGAGGCTGGGCCAGAAGGAAAAAGTAGTCCTGCAATGAGTCGGTCAGCGAGCTGTCCTCGACCGTCGCGATGGTATAGATCGGGTTGCCAGGACTGATATTGTTGTCCGCCAGCAACTGAATGGTGAACGATCCAGTCGGCGTGCCTATATCTTCCAGCTTGAGCCCGACGCTGGCCAGAGTGAAACCACCCCCGCCCGTGGAGAAAGAATCCGCTAATGGACCGAAGCTGAATATCGAGTCGGTGCCGTTGCTGTCGGCGCCAAGATTGTTGTAGATGTCCGTTGCTCCGGCCGCACAGCTCAAAGCCAGCACGAGAACCAGTGGAAGTAAGCGCTTCATGCGCACTCCTCCTTTCAAAGAAGGCAAAACCTGGGTAGTGATGCGACTGCCAGCCGCTACATCCGCACCATGCCTTGCGCGGCAGTTGTGCCTAGGATGATGGCACGAGAATGCCGGCAATACAAATGAAATGGAGCCGGGTGCAAAATACGGGTTTCAGCAACGGCACGGGCAGGAGCCGGGCTCACAAAAGCAACTCCGAGCTAAGTCATTGACTGGTGGTTGCTTGTCGCTCCATGCGGGTGGAATTCTGGTCTCGCACTCTCAGGTATGCCGCACCACCAGCTCGCCTTCCCCCGTCTGTTTCGATGTCCGCAGCGTGGCTTTGCCACTTGAAAAATGGGCGACCGCATCCGCGCGCACCAGATAGCTTCCTGGTCCGGGCTCCGCGCCGAAGGGAATCTCCTGCTCCTCCTGCGGCTGAATGGTGAAGTGCTGATAGCCCAGCGCGGTTGCGCGTCCAATCTCATTGACCGCGACCACGAGCACCGTCAGGCTCGCCGGCTGGTCGGTATGATTGGCGACGATCAGCGAGCCGGCAATCCTCGTGCCGCTGACCTGAGGCGGACTCTTCCACTCCACCGTAAGCCCGGCCACGACCACAAGCGTGAACTCGCGCTGCACATGACTCGGCGGAGCATCCACGTCAGAGAGGTTAAGCGTGAAGTGATACTCCCCCGGCGTGGACGGCGTTCCCACGAGCTGGCCGGGATGACGGCGCAGATGCACTCCCGGTGGGAGGTGGTCCCCCGCCGCCAGTTGCCACGTGTACGGGCTCACGCCGCCACCCGCCTGCAACGACACGTCGTAGGCGGTACCGGCCGCAGCGGTGGGCAGCGATGAGGTCACAATCGTCAGCGGCTCGACTTGCCCGGCCGCCGGCTTCGCGTGCATCAGCAGGCAGGCCGTCACCAGCCAGGCCATTAAGCAAACCGAAAGTGAGCCGCGTACCTGCGAGGGAAGCATCGTGCCGTCATTATCCACGACGAAGGAAGCGTGGTGCCAGCGATTTAGTGGCGCTTAATGGGCCTGTTACGAATGCTATAATCCAACATGCCACGGTGGGTGTAGTTCAGTGGTAGAACTCCGGACTGTGGCTCCGGCTGTCGTGGGTTCGAGTCCCACCACCCACCCCAATCCACCCCTGATTTTGAATGGGTTAGCTGCCTCCTCGGCCCTTTCTTCAGCATGAAACCCACCGGATTTTGTAGGCCTTCCCAACAGTTGTCTCAGTCGATTACGCCGGTGCCAATCCAGCACTGTGCCAGAGACTTCAAGTTCTTCTTGTAGGTCCGGGTCACGGTATATTCCTGGCCGTTCTTGAGACGCAATTCGTATTCCCCCGTCAGCGATGCCTGGATGTTCTCCACGTACGAACCGTTGATGAGCACCGATCGATGGATGCGGATGAAGCCGTATGGTTTGAGCGTCTCCGCGATCGAGGAGATGGATTCGCGAATCAGATACGAGCCGTTCTTGCGTTCGAGCAGCACGTAGTTTCCTTCGGCCCGAACCGCCAGCACCTCAGAAGTATCGACGAACAAGATGCGCCCGTTCGACTTGATGGCGATGCGGCGTACCGGAGCGGCAAGGGTGGACTGGAATTGCGGCACGGCATCAAGCAGGCATGCAGCGCGTTCTCCCGTGGTCCTGCGGAAGGCGACGTCCAGCGCCTGATGGACACGATCGTTCGAGAACGGCTTAAGCACGTAGTCCACCGCGTGCTTTTCAAAGGCGGTGATCGCATGCTCGTCGTGAGCGGTGACGAATACGACGGCAGGCCACGGCTGTGGCCGTTTCTTGACTTCGTCGAGCAGTTCCAGCCCGGACATTTCCGGCATATGGATGTCGAGCAGCAGAACGTCATATCGATGCTCTTTGACTTTCGCCAGAGCATCGACCGCATCACTGGCCGAATCGAAGTGCTCAACTTCCTGTCGAAGCGAGAGGATGTTCGCCAGAGCGGTCACCGCCAGCGGTTCGTCATCGACGATCAGTACACGCATCTCGGTCTCCTGATGAGTTCGCGGCAGCGGCCGATTGAGTATGGGTTGCGGAAGCATGTTCGTGCAGTACCGGCAAGAATATGGTTGCAGTCGCAATGTGAGCTTCGTCGGAGAAGCTAAATTTCGCTTCGTCGGCGTACAAGCACTTGAGACGTGCCGTGGTATTTCGCAGCCCGATTCCGGTGCCGGTCGAGTGCTTTCCTTCAGATGTATTGTTGATGCTGATTTCAAGCATTGCGCCACCCACTCGCGCTGAAACCTTAATCCATCCGCCCTGACGAGAGGCGGCGACGCCGTGGCGCACCGCATTTTCGATGAGCGGCTGCAAGATAAGCTGGGGTACCAATATGCTTTCAATACCGGGCTCGATCGACCACTCCACGGTCAGCCTCGCGCCCAGCCGCATTCTTTCCAGTTCGAGGTATTCGCGCACGAAGTGAAGCTCGTCTCTCAGTGGAACGAGATCAGAGCTGTGATCATCCAGCACCAGACGAAGCAGCCGGGAAAGCCTTACGATCATGGATTTAGCAGCGCTACGGTTGGTGTCGATAAGGGTGGAAATGCCATGCAGGGTGTTGAACAGGAAGTGAGGGTGGAGTTGCATCTTAAGTGCCTGCAACTCACTGGCGGCGAGCGCCCGCTGAAACTCGGAGCGTTCTACCTCCTGCTTTCGACGGTTCTCAAAATACTGATATCCGTAGGCTGCGATCACGATCGCGAAATAGATGGTGATCTGGTCCGCGAATCCTGAACGAATGAATTCCAACGGCGAGTGCCCGGTCCGGGGCACATACTGTTCTAACGCTGCGTCCCACGGCGGCAATACGATCCAACGAATGCATGCGTCCAGGAGCATGAACGGCCCCAGCGCCAGCACGTACACCCCCATGGTCTGAACCGGCTTTAGGGCGCGTTTGCCGGTCAGGGCTACCAGGTAGAACACCGGCGGGGTCAGCAGTGCGTAGGCCAGGCCGCGGGAGCCGGCTAGCAGCAACATGTCCCCCAGCGTCGACTGTATGTTCCACTGCTCGTCCAGGATGCGGTACTGGAATCCGGTCACGATAGAGAGTACGAACCACAGGCCAAGCGAAAGAGCATAGGCGCGAAATATTCGACGAACGTCGATTGCCTTCATGGCGCTTGAATTTTACGTCCCTCGACTGCGAACGAGTACGCGCTCGGTGCGAATTTACAGCAATCGGGGATGAGCCTACGGATGACCGTCACCAGCAACCATGGTCGTGGGCCGCGATCTCTAACGTCCTTGCCGGCGAAGTCCGTGGCAATAACCTGGATGCTCGCAACGCATATAGCGTGAGTAGTCACAATCGCAGCGGTTGAGTTTCAACTTGCGGTAGAGTGCAAAAACCTGAGGGAGCACAGTGGGCAGCGAGGCCATGACGATGCATTCCGTGCGAGCGCGAGTATTCCCTGCGATTTTGACAGCGGGTCTTGTGGCGGGCACTCTCGACGGGCTCGACGCCGCCATATTCATCGGCATCGTGCGCGGAGCAGGTGTGCTGCGCGTCTTCCAATTTATCGCCAGCGGACTGCTGGGGACGAGGTCCTTCGCAGGAGGATGGTTGACCGGCGCGCTCGGTGTGCTGCTGCACTTCTTCATCGCGACTGTTGCCGCCGCGGCCTACTACGCCTTGAGCCGAAGGCTGTCGTTCTTTGCCGGTCGCCCGCTGCTCGGCGGCCCGGTCTTTGGAATCGCGGTCTTCGTATTCATGCATTATGTGGTCGTGAAGCTTTCGGCAGCGCCTTCTCGCCCCTGGGGAACGATCGATCTCGTCAACCAGCTCTTTGCCCACATCTTTTTTGTGGGCATACCGATCGCTGCGATAACTGCGCGAGATCTCCGCAAACAATCGTGGTGATTCGAAGCCGCTGCGCATCACGCGTTTCGGGAAACCCATAGCTATGGTTGTCCCGCCCACAGCGGTACAGGGACGGGACGCGTGGATTGGTTCGATGAAGCATTCCATGCAGATTTTAGGAGACATCGTTTCTCCTGCGAACGACACGGGTGACTGGGAGGCGCTGCGGGATTGAAACTGCTCCTCGATACGCACATCTGGCTGTGGACGATCCATGACCCCGGACGGCTGGGTAAGAGGCTCCTGCGCGAATTGCGCAACGAGGAGAATGAGCTGTGGCTGTCTCCCATCAGCAGCTGGGAAGCGCTCACCCTGCACGCCAAGGGCAGAGTAAACCTGGGCAATGATTTGGATGATTGGATCAGTCGAGCTACAGCCGGCACCCGCGAGGCCCCGCTAACTCAGGAGATCGCTTTTGCCGCGAGCCAGTTACCTTTACATCAAGACCCGGCAGATCGGTTTCTTGCGGCAACAGCCCAAGTCTTGAATCTGGTGCTGGCGACTGCAGACCAACGGTTGCTGGGTTTGGGAGATATTCGTACCCTGGCGAACCGCTAGCCGAAAAATCGCGCTTCCTATTGCGGCCGCGAGGGTTGCAGCGGGCGCAGCGGTTGCGTTTCGAAACGCCGGTTGATAGTGGTGACCTGCTTCTGCAATTGCACGTTCTGGTCCTGCACGCTCTTAACTTGCCGGCTCAAGGTGGCTAGTTGCGATCGCAGGGCCTCCACGTCGCGTTGCAACGAGACGTTTTGCGACTTTAGCGCGCTCGAGTTGTCCTGGACTGCCTGCGCCCGTTGCACCACCGCCTGCGTCTGCTGGAGGTCGGCGTGCAAGGCCTCGACCTGCTGGGCTTGCTGGGCCTGCGATGAACTCAACTGCTGCAATGAGGCCTGGGTTCCTTGCGCGATGGTCTTGGTGTCGGCCACCTGCTGTTGCAAAGCCACCAGTTCCTGATCACGGCTCCCGAGCTTCTCATCCAATTGCGAGAGCTGCTGTTGCTGCTGGGCCAAGGCTTTGTCGTTGTTCTGAATTCGCCCTTGCAGCTCGGCTGAAACCGGCTCTGGTGGCGGTGGGGGCCCACTGGAGGCAGGCGCGGTCGCGGTAGGGGGAGCGGCCATGGGGGCCGAATACAGGAAGACGGCAGCCACTGCGACGGGCACCAGCAGCAGAGCAACGAAGAGGCCGACCAGCAGCTTGCGGCGCCGCATCTCTTTTTCCACGGTGCTTTGCACATTGCCGGGGCTTGGCGACAGAGGAACAGTACTCATCTCAACCTCCCACATCCACGAAGAGCGCCGAAACCAGGCATCCGGCGACCACGACGAAAGTACACGAGCAAAGAATGACGATGGCAGAGGTGCTCAGGCTGTCGCCGCGCAGCACGACAATGGCGCCCAGCGCGGCGACCGCAAGAACTGACAGCAAAACCGCGACGATCCAGACTTTTCTTGCCAGAGGGCGGTTGGCTTTTTTGGTCGCCTGATACACCTCGGCCAGCCAGCTCTCCAGGGATTCCCGCGCTTCGTTGACCAGCTCGGATGGGGTGGCGAAGACGTGCATCCACACCCCGGTGGTGAACCCCCCAATGCGCGAGAGGAAGGCTTCCTGGGCCTGCTCGCGGGTTTCGCCCGGACCCGGCTTCTTCACAAAGGTGAAGATCTCCAGCTTGCCCAGTTCGCGAGCGGTATCAAACTCCCACTCGACGATGGAGCGCTGCTGGCCGGGATAGAGACTTCCGTAGTCAGGGCCCAGGACGCCCAGAAAGACGTCGGACTGCTCGATCATGGCGCGGCAGCGCTCCTCCGGCGATCCGCGGCCGGCGCGGTCCCATTCGTACTGGTACAGTTCGTAGATGGAGGGAAGCTGCTTGCGGAGTTCCTGGCGCTCCATGGCCATCATGGAAGTGGAGCTGACAAAAATAGCGGGCTTGATGATCATGTGGGCTCGCTCGAGAAACCGAAGTGACCGCGTTATCGAGAGGCTATCTCACAATCAACCCAGAAGGTAGAAGTTGCTTTCCCTCAGGGGCTAAAAGCCCGCGTTTTTGGCGACCCGTATGGCACGGCTGAAGCCGTGTCCCTGCAAAGCCGATTTATGAGACAGCTTCGAGCAAACTATAACCCAAAAGGGAAGCGAGTTTTCAGCACAAAAGAAAAACGCCGGAGCGGGAAGCTCCGGCGTGTGCGAGAAGGATCGCGAAGTTTAGAACAGCTTGCGGCGAACCACGCCGAGGCCGCCCAGAAGGCCCGAGCCAAGCAGCAACAGGGAGCTGGGCTCCGGAACTGCATTGTTGAACTCGAGGTCGACGGCCCAATCAGGAGACAGGGGGCCGTTCCACGCGGTGGTGAACAGCGAATTGAAGTCGCCTGCATTGTTGTTGTAAACGAAGCCATTCAGGCCGTTGATAGAGCCGCCCTGGGAAACGAATGCCGAGCCCTGGGACTGGCCGTAGTACTGGGAAATGCTGAGGAAGGCGACGTATTGGGAGCCGCCCTGTAGGCCGAGTCCACCCGTGTTGAAGGTGAGCTCCTCATCGCCAGCATTGTCATAGTTATAGGACGCACTGGAGTACATGAGCGTACCGGCCTTCGAACCGTCCCATGTGGCAATGTAGGCGCCCGTGATGATGTTTCCAGGAGCCTCCGGGCTTCCCATGTAAAAGGAAAAGCTGCTGAGGTTGCTGTCGCCGTTGGTCGGCGCGGTGAACAGCTCTCCGTAGGTAGCTGTATTGGGATACCCAAACGGATTCCAGTAATCGCTGTAACCGTTGAAATTGTTGTAGCTGGTGTTGGCGAAACCGCTGACTGCGAACAGCAGAACAGCGGCCAGAAACAGGGACTTCTTCATGTAACTCCTCCTAAAATCCGAACTCGATTGAGGCACACTGGCCATAGCTGGCCACAAGGAATTGGAATTCGCACAGTGATTGGGCCCGTTCAGCCGGTTCGGCGACCCACTGTAGACGGCGCAAATAAACCGACTTTTCGAGCGTCTGAAGTATAGCGCGGAAAACAACTGGCACCGGCAAAAGTCAACTCAAATCTTTGCTCAAAACGGCGAAAACTTTGCGCAAGACCTATACATATCTAGACCTTAGCTAGTAGCGCTATGAGAGCTGGTATTTTAACTGCCAAAAACACCGGGCCTGGTGACTATGGCGACTTTCTCGGGGCGGAGAAGCGGTCGCGCCTGCACAGGCAAGGTAGATGGTACAAGGCAAGCAAGGTTTCATCGCAAAAGAAAACGCCGGAACGTTGCCGCTCCGGCGTGCGCGAGACGGATCGCAAAGCTTAGAACAGTTTGCGGCGAATAACGCCGAGGCCGCCCAGAATGCCCGTGCCAAGCAGCAACAAGGAACTGGGCTCCGGAACCGGGGCGAACTCGAGGTCGACCGCCCAGTCAGGAGTCAGGGGGCCGCTCCACGCGGTGGTGAACAGCGAGTTGAAGTCGCCCGAGTTGTTGTTGTAGACGAATCCATTCAGGCCGTTGATGCTGCCACCCTGGGAGACGTAGGCTTCACCCGACGACTCGCCGTAAAACTTGGAGATACTCAAGAACATCACGTACTCCTGGCCAGGGTTTACTGCAATGTTGGGGCTCCAGGTCAGCTGCTCATCGCCGTTGTTGTCGTAGTTGAACGAGCCGCTGTCGTAGAGAAGCGTGCCGGCTTTCGAGCCGTCCCAGGTCGCAATGTAAGCGCCAGTGATGATGTTTCCACCACCGAGGGAACTGCCCATGTAGAACGACATGCTGGTGAGCAAGTTGTCTGAGTTGTTCGGCGCCGTGAAGAGCTCTCCGTACGTCGCAGTGTTGGGATATCCGAACGGATGCCAGTAGTCGCTATATCCGTTGAAGTTGTTGTAGGTGGTGTCGGCAAAGCCGCTGACCGCGAACAGCAGAACAGCGACCAAGAACAGGGATTTCTTCATACCGTTCCTCCTAATCCGAACTCGAGTGAGGCAATCAGTGGCCTACGAAAGGCCAATTGGACTTCGCACAGGAATGAACCCGTTCAAGCAACTTTCACGTCCTACTCACTGGCGACGTGACCAAGTCGCCCTTCTATAGGGCATCGTGAAGTATAACCCCTACCAATACAAGCTTTGCAAGACATTAATTAGAGTTTTTAGATATAGCATGTCTGATATGGCACTTTTACGGTAAGTAGCTATACTTTCATGAGGTTTCAGCTCGGCATGGCGGAAATCTATACCATCGGTCACTCAACCTGCAGCCTGGATGAATTGCTGGCAGCTCTCGCCGGGCATGGAATCGTGACGCTGGCGGACGTGCGCTCGTTTCCCATGTCGCGGAGGCTGCCCCACTTCAACCGCGAATTGCTGGAAGCCGGGCTGCCCCAGCACGGCATCACCTATGTCTGGATGAAGGAGCTGGGCGGGCGGCGCAAGAAGCTTCTCGATGAATCGCCAAACCTCGCACTGCGCAATGAGTCGTTCCGTAACTACGCGGATTACATGATGACGGATGAGTTCGCGCAGGGGATTGAGCGGCTGGTGCAGATCGCCGGGCAGGGCAGGACGGCCTACATGTGCGCGGAGCGGGTCTACTTCCACTGTCATCGCATGCTGATCAGCGATTACCTGGTGGCGCTCGGGCATAGGGTGTTGCACATCGATGACGAGAAGCATGCGCCGCGCGAGCACAAACTCATGGCCGAGGCGCGGCTGGTGGACGGCAAGCTGGTGTATAACGGGGGGATTCTTCGCGGGTAACTGCGAAAAGGCGTTCGGAGGACACAGAGAAGATTCGGCTTGTCTTTCGCGCTCCGCACCAGTCGTCGCTATCGTGGAGAGTCGCGCGGGCAGCATCGAAAAGCTTTTCACCACAGCGACACGGAGGACGCGGAGGGGATCGGGCTTTTGCCTCCCACCCTTTCCCAGGACCAGGGAAAGGATTTCACGCCTCTCATCGCGACAGGAAATGGTTAAGCTGCTCCAGCACCTGCTCCGGTTTCTCGACCATCGGTGAATGGCCGGCGCCTTCAATCATCACCAGCTTCGCGCCGGGCACGCGCAGGAAGAGCTTTGCGTTCTCCGGCGGGACGATCGCGTCTTCGGAGCCGAAGATCGCCAGCAGCGGCGGTACAGGCTGGAGCGCCGCCAGCCGTTCATACGGCGGCTTGGTCGTGCGGTAGGCGATGCTGTCGTCGTGCGCCGAGCGAAACGCGGTGTAGGTGAGCTGCTTGAGATCGGCGACAAAGGCTTCGGGCACGGGGAAACCGGGAGCGAAGCCCTGTTGCAGGCCGTGGCGAAGGGCGTTGTCAGTTTCAAAGCGCGAGAGCAGTTGGCCGACCACCGGATCCATATAGAGATGCGTCAAGGGAGTGAATGTGGCCGCGGCGGTCGCCGGGCTATCGATGAGCACTATCCGGTCGATGCGCGCTGGATTTCGCTCGGCCAGAGCAGTGGCCACCTCGCCGCCCATGGAGTGGCCGATGATGGTGGCGCGCTCCACGCCCAGCTTGTCGAGCACCGCGGCCACCAGCGCCGCTTGTCGCTCGATGCTATAGCCGCTGGCGGGGGCGGCGGTGCCTCCGTGGCCGATAAGGTCGATGCGGATGACGCGATGATCGGCGGCAAGCGCGGGAGCGATGGCGTCCCACCAATCAATGGCCGCGCCAAAGCCGTGGATCAACACGATCGCCGGGCCCGTGCCTTGCACCCTGACGTTGGCCGGAACGACGTCGGTGTCCATGACCTGTCCGCCCTCACGGGCCTCCGCCGCGCGGGTGCGCAAGTCCACCAGACGCGTGTTGATAAGGAGGGCAACGGCGATGGCAACGAGAACGATAAGGATGGTCAGGGAGCGTTTCATAGCAGCACGCCCAAAAAATACTACACGAGGGCGGCTGACTCCAGTTCGCCGGACTTAGCTGTGTGACCTATTAGCTCGGCGTGATCGGCTGATGGCTACGTTGTCAGATCGCTGTTCGCCATTCGCCATTCGCTATTCGCCGGACATGGGCTTTCGGGGTTGTCACCTGGGGCTGGCTTCAGCCCGCGCTTAGGTACCTGATAACGTTCCGATAACGCGCTCAACTACAAAAAATCTGTTGAAGTGATCTTTTGTTTTCAATGCTATAGCGCATTTCCGTCCGCAAAATCCTGAGCCCGTGAGGGTTACAGGCAAAGTCCAGATTTCAAAGAACTTAGTGGGACTCGTCCCGCTGGGACACGCTTCGCTGTCCTCGGAGGCAGTTTATGGATCGCTGAAGTGACCTGCACGGGAAAAGCGTGGGGCAGAGGTTACGAAGGTGGTAGAGATTCCAGAAATGGGAATGCTCGGTGGAAGAGCGGGATGAGGCTCTTGAGGGCCCCTCATCCCGCCTGCTACCCGACTGCGGTGAAAGTCTGAGCCCGCAGCCGTTAGCTCCCTGGGGAAGTCCTGGGCTTGTGGCAGATCAGTTCGGTGTGATCATCCAGACCGTCCCGCAGCCCATCCCAGAGTTGCAATTGTTATCTCCGCCTGCGGCGGCCGAGCCGTAAAGATTGCCCTGTGCATCGAGCACCAGCGGTCCCTGCGGATTTGCGCCGTCGCTGCCGCCGGTGAAGTCGTACACAGTTGAATATGCCCAGCCACTGCCGGCGAATGTCAGCTTGTAGACGGAACCATAACCGTTCGCTCCGCCGCGGCCCGATACTCCGTACAAATTGCCGTCGGTATCCATGACCAGGCCGGTGGCCACGTTCTGCGCCTGCCCGGGCAGGAAGTCGTACAGCCGAGTCACCGGCGAGTTGCCGCAGCCTGCAGGGGTTAGCTCGAAGGCGCTGCTCGGCTGCGCATCCCCGTTGGTAACTCCATAGAGTTCTCCTGACCCGTCGAAGATCACATTGCCGATGGGCTTATTACCGTCTGTTCCATTGAAGCTGTGCAGAACACACTCGGCGTTGCCCGCCAGCGTAATCTGGTAGACAGTCCCCATGTCGTTGACACCGCCACCCAAGGTACTTCCGTAGAGTCTGCCGCCCGGGCCGAAGACAATGGGCCCTTCCGGCCATCGCCCGTCGGCAGGAGGTCCCCGGAAGACATGCACCGAGGTCTTCTTCCAGGTGCCGTCCAGGTTCTGGGCGGGCGAGAGTTCGTACACCTGCCCTGTATGCCCGCACATCTCGACCGTGGTGCCGTACAGATTCCCGGTGGAATCGAAGATGAGTCCGCCGTTGGTGCCCGCGCCGTCACACTGACCGAAGCGGTACAGGATGGTTTTCTTCCAGACGATCTGCCTGCACCCCAAGTCTTTGCACATGGGACGAAGACGGAAGACAGAGCCATAACCGCCTTCGATCCCGCCGTCGAGCGTTGTCCCATAAAGCATGCCGCCGGCGCCAATGGTCAGCGGCGCGTTCGGAGACCATCCATCGGCGTTGCTCTGGAACTGATACAGCGTTCCCAACACCCACCCGTTGTTCGTGGGCGAGAGTTCGAATACGGTTCCGCATCCGGCATTATTCGGAACGGAACAGTTCTGGATGCCGCCCTCCGACGTGGTTCCGTAGAGGTTCGTCGCCTGGTCGATCGTCAGGGCGCCCGGGCCTAAGCCGTCGGTCCCTTCGAAGGTGTGCAACAGGTGGATTGTTTGAGCGTTGGCCAGCAGCGTGAGCATAAGAAGCGTGGCCAGCACCAGCAGAGCTAACCTGATTTTGGCTTTCATGGATTTTTGCCTCACCCTTTTCTTGGCAGTTGAATTTGCCTGCGGATGCGAGGAGTGTCGGGCGGAAGGGCGAAACCGTCGATGTGCTACCGATGATTTAGGGATGACTTCTGGCTAATCTAGCTAATTGGCTAGAAACAAGCCATTTAGCTTGCTTGTCCGGAGCTGTGACCAGTAGTAGTATCGACGCATTTATCGAGAAGCGATGCCGCAGATCGCGCAAGGCCGGGTACGATTCGGATGCTTCGAGCTTGATCCTCGGGCGGGTGAGCTGTACGGGAATGGCCAGCGGACGGTGCTGCAGGAGCAGCAGCTCAAAGTTCTGCTGATGCTGATCGAGCGCGAGGGCGAGCTCGCCACGCGCGAGGAAATCAAGAAGAAGCTCTGGCCGAGCGACACCATCGTCGAGTTTGACAGCGGCATCAACGCGACCATCCGCAAGCTGCGCCGGTGTCTGGGCGACTCGGCCGAGAATCCGAAGTATATCGAGACCATTGCCCACCGCGGCTACCGGCTGATGGTGCCAGTGGAGTGGGTGAGGGCGGAGGATTCTTCGGGAGAAGAATCCTCTGCCGAGGCGTCTTCAGACGCTTCGGAATCGGGTTCGGCGAGCGAACCCGATTCCGAAGCTGTGCCCAAAGCCAGGCTCAAGGTCGGCCGACTGACCGGCAAAATCGTCTCGCATTATCGCGTGCTGGAAGTCATCGGTGGTGGCGGCATGGGATTGGTCTATCGTGCCGAACACCTCAAGCTGGGCCGCGCAGTGGCGCTGAAGTTCCTGCCGGAAGAGGTGGGTGATGATCCGAAGGCGCGCGAGCGCTTCGCGCGCGAGGCCGATGCGGTTTACGCGCTGGACCATCCCAACATTTGCACGGTGTATGACTTCGACGAATACGAGGGCCATCCCTTCATTGCGATGCAACTCCTACAGGGTAAGACCCTGCGTGATTACATCGCTGAAGGCCGCTTTCGGTTGACGCAGCCGGAAGGGCTGGAGATAGCGATTCAGATTGCCTCGGGGCTGGAGGCCGCGCACGAGAAGGGGATCATCCATCGCGATATCAAGCCGGCGAATATCTTCATCACCGAAAAGAATGTGGCGAAGATTCTGGATTTTGGGGTGGCGAAGGTCATTCAGCTTTCGGAGCCAACGAATGCTGTCATCCTGAGCGACGACCGCAGGGAGGAGTCGAAGGACCCCTATAGCAACGAGAAGGGGCGCGGCTTCAGCCGCGCCGATCCGGCTTCGCTCGAAGAGGAGCGCGGGGATCAATCCCCATCGGGATTGATCCCCGCGCTAGATCAAATCAAGAGCCCTAACGGCGCACCTAAAGGTGCGCCCCTTCAAAACAGCGATGCTGTCGGCGCACCTGAAGGTGCGCCCCTTCAAATGCCGGGGCTAGAGTCCGAGGAAGGAGACGAAGCGCCGCAACGCTGGGCTGAAGCCCAGCTCTACCACCCCAAAGAAGCCACCCTAACCCGCACTGGCATGAAGCTGGGAACGGCGGGATACATGTCGCCCGAGCAGGTGCGCGGCGAGCCGCTCGACGCGCGCAGCGACATCTTCTCCTTTGGTCTGGTGCTTTACGAGATGGCGACCGGCGAGCGCGCCTTCACCGGCGAGACCGAAGCTATCCTGCATAACGCCATTCAGCACCGCGAGCCCAGGCCGGTACGCGAGTTGGCACCGGAAATCTCTTCGGCTATCGGTGGAGTGATTGGGTGCTGTCTCGAGAAAGAGCCGCCGAAACGGTATCAGTCGGCGACTGAGCTAAAGGACGCTCTGGTCCATGAGCGAGTTCAAGTTCCGCCGGCAGCTCCCGAGAGCGGGCCGGAACGGAGGAAGGAGCCGCATCCTCGACGCCAGATTGCCGCAGCCCTGATCGCTGCCCTTGTTGTAGTTACGCTCGCGGCAGTTTTCTACCGACTCTCTCATCCGAGATTCAAGCTCACCGACAAAGACACCATCGTACTCGCCGATTTCGAAAACAAGACGGGCGACCCGGTTTTCGATGGAAGCCTGACTTGGGCGCTACGCATTGCTTTGGAACAAACGCCATTTCTCGATGTTCTGTCTTCCGAGAAGGTGACAAGAATTCTCACTGAGACCGGCCACGACCCGGAGGCACCTCTCACGCCGGACCTGGTAAGAGAGGTGTGTATCAAGACCAACAGCACGGCCGCCGTGATTGGGACAATTGCGGATGCGGGAAACCGCTATCGGATCGGCTTGCGGGCCGTCCGCTGTGACACAGGTAGGGTCGTTGCAATGGCGGGGAAGACGGCGAACGAACGCAGCCAGATCGTTGCGGAACTAGGGCAAGCAGCCGTCGATCTGCGCGGGAAGCTCGGCGAGCCAAGCACCACGATACAACAATTCGATAAGCCTCTGGATCATGCGACCAGCGCGTCTGTTGACACGCTGAAGTTGTACACCGAAGCAATCAAGCGAGCCAGCCACAAGGGAGATACGACAGGGCTGGCTGACATGCTACAGGTGACAGAGAGCGATCCATCGTTTGCGATCGCTTATCGTGCGCTGATGAGCTTCTACCACAACACAGGCCAGCGGTCTGCTTCGAACGACAGTCTTAGGAAAGCGTTTGAGCTTCGACAACAACTTACCGACCGAGAACGCCTTCGGATCGAAGGCTTCTACTATATGGACATCACCGGGGAAATGGAAAAAGCTGTCAATGTCTGGCAGGTCATCAGCCAGAAATACCCAAGCGATTTCGCCGCACGAAACGATCTCGCATGGTGCTTTCGCGCGATTGGGGAACTAGAAAAGGCGGCCGTTGCGGCCCGAGAGGCAATCCATATCAATCCCGAGGTATACGCCCCCTACTTCAACCTTATGGCCGCAGAGATCGGGATGAATCGTTGGGCAGAAGCGAAAGCCGTGTATGAAGAGGCACATTCGCGGAAGGTCGGGTCGGATCTCCTGTCCTTCCAGCGATTCGTGGTCGCCTTTCTGGAAAGAGATCGGGACGGCATGAAAGAAGAGCTCAAATGGGAGAAAAGTGATCCGAGCGCGATTGGAGACGTATTTGTCGACGAAGCGGGTACTCATCTCTACTCCGGCCGTGCCAGACTCGCAAGGACGTTCCTGGCGCAGGCAGTCGGCAAGAAGCTTCATGCAGGATTTCAGGAATCGGCGGCGATCGACCGTTGTGAGTTTGCAATGCAGGAGGCTGAGATTGGCGAAACCGTTCGGGCGAGAGAGGATGCTATCGCTGCGCTAGCGATGTACCCCTCCAGCCGCGAGCTGCAGATTTGTTCTTCATACGTGCTGGCGCGTTCGGGAAACGGGGCTGACGCACAAAGGACGGCAACCGAGATTGAGAGGGAGAAGCCGCTGGGTACGATAGCGAACGGGCTGCAAGTTCCCGCTCTGAGGGGGGCGGCATTGCTTGCGGAAGAGAAGCCGGCGGAAGCTGTGAAGGCACTCGATCCGTCGTTGCCACTTTTCCGTGGCGGTACCGATGCACTTGACGGCCTAACTCTGGCGTATATGCGGGGTATCGCGTTGCTAGAATTAAAACGAGCACCGGAAGCGGTCGTCGAGTTCAAGAAGATTATCGACCATCCTGGGCTTGCTAGGTACAGCGTCATCGGTCCCCTGGCCCATCTTCAGCTTGCCCGCGCGCAAGTGATGATGGGCGACAAGGACGGCGCGCGCAAGTCGTATCAGGACTTTCTCACCCTGTGGAAAGATGCCGACCCCGACATTCCCATCTACCGCCAAGCCAAGGCGGAGTATGCGAAGCTGAACAAGCTGCCAGCCACCAGATCCCAGCGTCCGGCGAAGAGTTCTCAGCTATCAGCGAAAGAATTAGGTGTCGGGTATCAGGTCTCAGGTTTCGGGAAGGCCACCGGCCAGCAGTTTCCGGCTAGGCATTAGAGTGTCGAGTTCCTTGATGGCGCCTGTTATTCTGTGCGGGAGCCATGGACTGCAACAGTGTTCGCTACTCCCCGGCATGGGATCGAGCGAATGTTTCAACGCAGCATCCCGCCCGATGAAGTGTCCGAGTGCATCCGCTTGGGAGAGGTTATCGCAAGCTATCCTGAGGATCCGCCCTATCCCAGCGCGCTGTTGTTGGGATTTGTCAAAGGTTTACCGCTCCATGTGCTGGTGGCTCGGGAAGACGAAACCGCAGACTGTTACGTGGTGACGGTGTATCGGCCCGACCCGGCGTTGTGGGACGATGCTTTTAGGACAAGGAGATAAGTCCATCAAGTGTGTGCTGTGAATGCGGTGATGCGGTTGATTGCGAATCGCCGCCTCGTAGCCTTGGCGACACCTCCGCTGTTTCTGGAGTACGAAGAAGTCCTGTTGCGTCCGGAGCAGCGCCTGGTGCACGGACTGGCTCCAGAGCAGGTCGAGGAGTTCCTGGCGGAGTTTGCGGCCCTGATCGAGCCGGTCGAGCTGCATTTCCGCTGGCGGCCGCAGTCGCCGGACACGAATGATGAGATGGTGATTGAAGCGGCAGTCAATGGCAGAGCCGATGCCCTTGTCACCTACAATGTGAAAGATTTTGTTCTGCCGTGCAAACGCTTTGGCATTGCCGTCCTCACGCCGGCAGACGTCTTAAAGAAGGTGAAGCCGTGAGTAAAGCAACTTATCCTTTGAAGCTACCTCTATCGGTCAAGAAGGCGGCGCAGCGGCTGGCTAAAGAAGATGGCGTCTCCTTGAACCAGTGGATTGCGGTCGCGGTGGCGGAGAAAGTTGGCACCGTCGAAACGGCGGCTGTGTTCTTCCAGCGGCGTGCGGGAAAGGCCACCGGTGCCGGCCTGGCGAAGTTTCTGCGCAGTGCGCCCAAGGTCCGCCCGGAGCCAGAGGATGCAATGCGCTAGACTAGCGCCGAGGTGATGATGGGCGACAAGGACGCGGCGCGCAAGTCGTATCAGGACTTTCTCACGCTCTGGAAAGATGCGGATCCCGACATTCCCATCTACCAGCAGGCCAAAGCAGAGTATGCGAAGTTGGTGAAGAGCTCTCAGCTATTAGCCATCAGCCATTGGCAAAACTAGTTGTCGGTGGCCAGTTGTCGGTTGTCAGGAAAGCGAGAGCGGATCCCTCGTCCGCCACGGCGTGCTGGCAAAACGAAAGAAACGAACAGCAGGTCCTTCACTACGTTCAGGATGACAAACGAAAAAAGTAAGGGAAGAGCCAAAAGCGAAGAGCGGGTCCGCCACCCGGCACCAATCCAGTAAACGCAATTAGGTGGGGCTGTTCTCGAATCGGCACAATTCCTCGTCCCGGAATGACCGCCCAATTAACTTTTCCACGAAAGTGCACTTTTCCCCTTGACACAAAAATGTTTGGGCGTACCATACGTGTCAAGTGGTAAGAAGTGGGAGAGAGTGGTAAAGCTGATCAGCAAATTGCCGATCAGCTAAGCAGCAGCGGAACCGCTCTCGTGGATGCTGTCGGTTCTACATGGTTCCTTTCGCCCAACGCGACTCGCAACCAGATCGCAGCCGCCACATGGAATGGCAAGCCGCAGTGAGCTCCCTCCCAGAGAAAGACGTCAGCGCCGATGTTTCGCGGCACGCACTTAACCCGGCTGGACGACAAAGGGCGCCTCAAGGTGCCGGCGGACTTCAAGCGTCTGCTGGACGAGCGCTATGGTGCTCAGTTTTACATCACGAGCTGGGACGGCAGAAGTGCCAAACTTTATCCCATGGAAGAGTGGGAGGCGATCGAGCGCAAGCTGGCGAACCTTTCCAACTTCCATCCCACCAAACAGAAGTTGCTGAAGCGCACCAGTTTTTACGGGCAGACGGTGGAGTTCGACGGACAAGGGCGTCTGCTGCTGCCACAGATCATTCGCGAGTCTGCGGACCTGAAGGGTGAAGTGGCGGTCAGCGGGCGGTTGACTTATCTGGAAGTAGAGAACGCGGAGGCACTCCGTAAGGAAGTGCAGGAGCCGTTTACCACTGAGGATGAAGAGATCCTGGGCGGTTTGGGGATTTAGCGCAGCGGGTTCCATTCGCGATCGGCAGTCGGGAGTGAATGGACAACAAGTTTCGAGAAACGGGCAGCCCTCCAGAGGGCAGGCATGGCGGAAGGGAATTTGGCCATGTCCCGGTTCTTTTACAACCGGCGATCGAATTTCTGGCCGTGCAGCGTGGCGGCACCTATATCGACGCAACCCTGGGCCTGGGCGGGCACAGTTGGGAAATCGCAAAACGCCTCGGCGCAGCGGGTCGTTTGATTGGCTTCGATAAGGACCCGGCCGCGCTGGAGCGGGCGCGTGAGCGGCTGATGTCGCCTCCCACAGAGTGGGAGTCGGAGTGGCCGAGCATCGAGCTGGTGCATGCCTCGTTTGCGGAAGTGGCGCAGCATGTGGCGGCGGGCTCGGCGGACGGGCTGCTGGCTGACCTGGGCGTCAGCTCCATGCAGTTGGAAGACGCGGCGCGCGGATTCAGTTTTCAGGCCGAGGGCCCACTGGACATGCGGATGAATCCGCAGGCGGGGCTGACGGCCGAACAAGTGGTAAACCGCTTCGACGAGCGCAAGCTGGCCGACGCGATTTACGAATTCGGTGAGGAAAGGAGGTCGCGGAGAATCGCCAGAGCCATTGTTCGGGCGCGGCCGGTAACGACCACGGCGCAGCTTGCGCGGGTCATATCGGCTGCGGCCCGGCCAATGAACCAGGCTGAGCGGCGTATTCATCCGGCGACACGGACCTTTCAGGCTCTCCGAATTCTAGTGAACCGTGAACTTGAGGACCTGCAGGCGTTGCTTCGTGCGGAGGCCGCGCCGCGGGTCCTGAGGGCAGGCGGAAGGCTGGTGGTGATCAGCTTCCACTCGCTGGAAGACCGCATTGTGAAAGATGGGTTACGAGATGGCGCGCGCGACGGTATTTACCGGCTGTTAACCAAGAAGCCGGTGACGGCGGACGCGGCAGAGATCGATCGCAATCCGCGCTCGCGCAGCGCCAAGCTGCGGGCAGCGGAGAGGTTATAAGAGAGTTTCGAAAGTTTTGCACATTTTCCGCAGAGATATTCACAGGCTCTGTGACACAAAGTAGGAGAAGCCGAAATGGCAGCCGGAGTTCTGTATCCCACTATGACAATGTCGGAGCCCGATGGGGCGAGCCAGCCGGCCATGCAGCCGGTGGGCACGTTCATCGGCACACCGGAAATCTACTTCGCCAAGCGCATTGACAATTCGCGAGTGATGAAAGTGGTCGATCCCCAGCGGCGGCGGGAGCTGGGCTCCTTCGCGATCATGTTGAGCGTGCTGCTGGTTTTGACGATGGTCTATGTCTGGCAACACTTCAGCGCCATCGAGTATGGGTACAAGATCGAGCAGCTCAAGTCGGAGCGCGACTCGATTGTGGAATCGAACCGCGCACTGAAACTGGAGGTGTCGTCGTTGCGCGACCTGTCCCGCATCGACACCCTGGCGCGGCAGATGGGTATGGGCCCCCCGACTGTAGGACAGGTGGAAGTGATGGAAACCAGCGGCAACGACTCCAGCGCCCCGGTGATGGCGAAGGTCAACGGGATCATGGTGGTGTCGGCCGTACAGTAGGGAGCACGCGCTTTATAGGTTGTAAGTAGCTGTCCCACACTGTGGGACAGCTTTTTGCCGCCTTAGAGCAGCAGGAGGTCCCTCGATGGCTAAAGCCATCTCGGGATAACAAACGAATAGAAGGGCGCCGCGGCCCGGCTGAAGCCGTGCCCCTTCAAAGCAGGGGAGTGGCTGAGTGCCACAAACTGCCTCAGGTCTAAGTAGAGTTCGGCTTGCCCACTCGTCCCAAACCCGAATCCAAAGGCCCCACGCGACGGCTGATCCTCTTCACCGTCGTGCTTTCTTTTTGGGTCCTCGCCGTCTGCTGCCGCCTGGTCCAGATGCAGGTGCTGCACTACGGCGACTGGGTGCACAGGGCACTGCGCCAGCAGAGCCGCACCATCACCGTCGAGCCGCGCCGCGGCAACATCTACGACCGCAACGGGGCGGAGCTGGCGATGTCGATCGACGTGGATTCGATCTTCGCCGTTCCCAGCGAGATTCCAGAGCCGGAGACCACGGCCAGCATTCTGGGCAACGTGCTGCATATCGATCCCGAGGAGATCGTGGCGCGCCTGAAGGCCTCGCGGAACTTCGCCTGGATCATGAGAAAGGTCGACGCCGACACCAGCGCACGGGTCCGCAACCTGAACCTGAAGGGCATCTATTTCCGCAAAGAGCCGAAGCGGTTTTACCCCAAGCGCGAGCTGGCGTCGCAGACGCTGGGATATGTGGGGCTGGACGATGAAGGCCTGGGCGGAATCGAGCTGGAGTTCAACGACGATCTGCAAGGCATCCCCGGCCGCGAGCTGATCTCAGTCGACGCGCGCCGCAAATGGTTTGGCCGCACGGAGCGGCAGCCCATTCCCGGCCAAAATCTGGTGCTGACCATCGACAGCACCATTCAATACATAGCCGAGAAGGAGCTGGCGCAAGGGATCGAGGATAGCAAGGCCATCGCCGGGACGGTGGTAGTGCAGAATCCGCGCACCGGCGAAATCCTGGCGCTGGCCAACTGGCCCACCTTCAATCCCAACGTCTACAACCAGGTACCCCGCGAGGCGCTGAAGAACCGCGCGGTCAGCGACGTGTACGAACCGGGCTCGGTGTTCAAGATCGTGACTTACTCGTCCGCGATCGAGCAGCACCTGGTGAAGCCCGACGATCTTATCGACTGCCAGCATGGCTCAATCAACGTTTTCGGGATGCGCATTCACGACCATGAGAGCCTGGGCACCATCACTATTGCTGAGGCGCTGGCACATTCCAGTGACGTGGCGGCGATCAAGGTGGGCATGAAGCTGGGCGATGACCGCCTCTACCACTACATCCGCGACTACGGCTTTGGTTCGCCCACGGGGATCGAGCTTCCAGGGGAGACGCGGGGACTGACCAAGCCGGTGAGCCGGTGGTCGAAAGTCTCGATCGGCGCCATCTCTATGGGGCAGGAGATCGGCGTGACGCCGCTGCAGATCGTCTCCATGATCTCGACCATCGCGAACAATGGTATGTACACACCGCCGCGAATTGTAGCCGGGGAGCTGCCGCCGAATGCCGGACCGAAAGCGGTGGTCTTCCATCCCGCAGAGCAACACCGCGTGATCTCCGCGGAGACTGCCGTGACCATGAAGAAGATGATGGAAGGGGTGGTGCTGTTCGGCACGGCCCGGCGGGCGACGCTGCAAGGCTACAGCGTGGCCGGCAAGACCGGCACAGCGCAGAAGGTTGATCCCAAGACCGGAGCGTATTCCAAGACGAAGTACATCGCGTCGTTTGTGGGCTTCGCTCCGGTGAATGAGCCGGCGCTTACCATCCTGGTGATTCTGGATTCGGCGGTCGGCCTGCACCAGGGCGGGCAGGTGTGCGCGCCGGTGTGGCGGCGTATCGCGCAGCAGGTACTGGAGTACATGCACGTTCCCTACGATCTCGACGTCAAAGACCCGAAGAACGATGCCAAGCGGCAGGCACTCATGGCTTCGGCAAAGGAAGCGGATATTGATGAGGACTCCGATCATCTGGGTGCGCCGCTGGTGACGAACGACGATGCGGGTGTCGACGCGAAAGTTGAGGCGAAGCAGGACCCTGCTCTCACTCCCGCAAATGAAGGGAAGATCGTCGACGCTTCGGCGCATCAGCCGGTGGCGGGTGGGGAGGCGCCCTCCACCCAGATTAGCGTCCAAAGCAAGGATGCGAACGTGGGGCAGCCCGAGTCAGCCGTCAGGGGAGCGGACTCGTCTTCGGGCAAGGGCACGGTCATCATCGATGTGAATAGCGGACCGGTGGTGCCGTCGTTTGTGGGCAAGACGATGCGCGGCGCAGTGGAAGAAGCGCAACATCAAGGTCTGGAGATCAGCGTGGTGGGTTCGGGCATTGCGCGCGAGCAATTCCCGCCGCCGGGCAGCCGGCTACCGGCGGGACAGAGGGTGATGGTACGGTTTGCGCAGTAGGTTTTGCTGCTCATTGAGGCAGGAAGAAATGACGGGCATGAACTTCCACACATTCCAACCGAAGGAACGTGTGGGGAGTCCGGCACCCAGCGTTACTCATTGCTCAGCTTGCCGGCCGTTCCGATGCCGACTGAAGCTTGATTCCGTCAGCCCTCAGAGCGTAGACTTGGGTGCGCAAGACAAACGGGGGCTTCAGGCCGGTGTATGACTTCAAAATAAAGAACGAATTGCCGACGAGAGTGATGTCGCCCTCGGGGACATCCGCGACTGACCATATACTTGTCACCTTCTCCCCGTCTGTGACATAGACAGCCGCATTCATCCTTCGATGCGCGTCGCCCCAATGTGTCCCGTATGCTAGAAATGCAGGCTGTCCTTTCGTCGCCCCCAACAAGGCTACGTTAACGCTTTGATTTGGCAGTGGATCCTCAATCTGCGTTGCGATCTTGAATCGCCCCTCACCGTCAGGAGCAATAACGCCAACCCAACTCCTACTGCATACAGCACAATACTCGATGACAAAGATAACTAGGTAGGAAGCTCTGGGAGGCGCATCGAGGTTAAAGGCATAAGCCACAGCTCCGCCCTCATTCCCTGCTGCTCCTGCCAATGCGCCTCTCAGTGCTGATTGTAGCTCTGCGGCCGATCTCAACGATCCATTGCTTAAGTCATCAACCATTCCTTGTTTCACAAGCTTCTCGACTCTATCTGGAAGCGAGCCCAGCTCCAGGGCTAAGTGTTCGCGCTGTTCGGCTGCTTTCTCGGGGTCGTGCTCCTCCGCAAGGTTGCGCCGCTCAACAGTCAGGTTAGCAAGCAAAGCTTTGGCTGCTTCCAGATCAGACTGGCAAGACGCTCTTGGAGTAACAGCGCCGAACAAGAAGCATATTACACATATAACCCAAATTTGTTTCGGCATATCGAAATCCTTGACCTAGTTAAGGCGTGCACGAAGTGCTAATTGCTGCCGGCTGATTAGAATTGCGCATTGTAAGATAAAGGAAGTTAGGTGCGCCATTCCCCTGGTTACCTATAGTACTTACATACAGAATTTGCTGTTGCGATGCCGGCCAGGAAGAGCCAAAGACCGGGGCTCCCGTACCGGTTGGGAATGTTGTCGTTTGCGAGTTGATGGCTGCTTGCACTGCTTGCCACTGCGTTGGGGTCGGCGTCCAGAAGGCAAGGGAGCTACAGAAATTTCCACCTGCCCTAGTAAAAACGTTCGCTGCCGACAAAAGTTCCGGCTGGACACCGGTAGTGATTGAGGTATTAAAAGCAAATTGTCCGCTTACGATTGTGTTCTGGTAGGTATTGTAAGGCGGGTTGAAGATAGCTGAACCGAATCTGTTCCGCACCACATCTCCATCGGCACTCATCGCCGTCGAATTCGTCCCGTTAGCTTCTGCATACATCATCTGGATCAAGATCTGTGGTGGTATATTGATCGTGGTTCCTTGGTGCGCACATGCCCCTGAAACACAAGCTGTCGCGCCGAAAACACCAGATGGGGAGTTGCTTCCCGCAACGGAGATCGTGTAGTTGGCCGTACCCCCGGCATTGTTGTTTCCCGGTATCGAGATGGACGCCTGAGAACTGCTGTTTAGGTTAGAGAGCAAACCAGTTGCAAATGCCAGGATTCCATTGGGTCCATTGATAGTTACGGATATGGCTACGTTGGCATCGCCATTGGACATATTTATTGTCGACGGTGACTGAGTCACCGTTCGGGAGTTGTTCGGTGCCGTCGCGGTATGGGGTTGAGTGGGACACGTCTTAAGACGGTTTCCCCAGAGAATGTCTGCCCATCCGCTGCCATTTGCATTACCAATGCTCATTAGCGATGTGTGTGCATTTGCGACTTGGGCCACTGGAGGGTTGTCGCTTCCCCAGCCGTAAGACGCGTATGTAACGTCGTCCCACCCGTTGTTGCAAGTCATTTCGGCAAGGAAGGTGTTGCTCGTTCCCCATCCCACCATGTGGTCCAGACCTGGTTGCCGCCGAAAATGTGCTCCTTCACCGTCGCACTGGGGTCATGGTCGAACATCTTCATGAGCGCCGAGAATCCGCTGGTTTCGTCGTACATGAAGTAGACCGCGTCAACCGAATCCGAGCGTGCTGCGGCCTGGAACCTGAAGCCGCCGTAGGTCCCGCTGAGTCCAGCTTTGGTCACGAGTTCTGCGACGGAGAATTTCACGGTCTCTCTCGGCCCTGGCGGCACGTCCTGTACTGCAATGGTCTTCCCGCTGCGTCATAACAAACAGCGTGCGCCTTGTTGGTTTGCCGCTGGCATTGGCAAGGATGAGCTTGTCCTTGACACCCGCATCTTGGCAGCCACCAGATGCCTTCGTGGCTAAAACAAAAATCTTGCTCATCGCTGCCAAACGCGTCGATAGAAATCCGATGGGCTGGCCGACCTCATGCACCATGACAGCCGCATATAGAGTTCGATGCGAGACCGCATCGTAAGCGAAGAAGACCGAACCATAACGCCCGGCCTGGCCCACGAGACTGTACTCTTCTCAACTCGTCAGCGACATCGACGGAAACCACGTCCGAAGCGGCGAGGTCAGGGTGACAGCACATACTCCGCCCGGTTGCACAGCCGACGCCGTTGTCACCGCGAGCGTCCCGGTGATCAAATTGTTTCGCAACTGAATCTCGGTGTGCCAGACCGGGCTCGGCGTCCAGTACGGCGCGAACATTTTCTGAGGCGCGATCTGCGGCAGGCACTTGGGATCGGGCGGCACGCGAATTTCGCTGAGCTTGCGCTTGCGCCCACAAGATGCTGCTGATGCAGCCAGAGCCAGAGTATGAATGAGCTGATGTGTTTTATGCCATCCCTCTTTGAGGGATTCAGGAGGCCCACGGGGTGAGGCAAATGACCCGAAGTGGAAATGATGTCAATACCGCCAGAGAAGAAGGCGTTTATTACAAGGGTGGAGAAGGCGCTCCCCCAGCTGATTGCAACCCGCTGTGGCGCTCGCTGACAGCGGCTCGGAGATTTATTGGCCCGGGTAAACCGCGGGCTGACGCCCGCGGCTAAAACAAATGGCGCCCTTCGGCCTGAAAAACCACGAAACCAGATTAAGAGTGTAAGCAATCCGGCCAGCCCTGCAATGGCAAGAGCCTGTCCTGAGTGGGAGTCGAAGGACCCAGGGTTAACAACAAATACAATGCAGGCAGCCGCGGGGAGACAAGAAGAGACTATATCCCCGCACTGTGCCACGGGCTGAGCCCGAAGGGCGATATTTGTTTTAGCCGTGGGCGTTAGCCCGCGGTCGGCGATTCAATTCAAGCCCAGGGCCGCGCCAGCGGCGGCATCGCTCATCCAGGAACGTCATCAGGACGAATTTCACGCCCGAGTGTTGCAACCGGGGCCAAGATTCATCCTCGAAACGGCGGACTCGATGAATTCTGCCCGATTGGCGATATAAGCCTTGACGCTTCCTATCTGCGAAGGGACTGACGATAAACCGCTGCGTAGCCGTCCTGCCATGCGAAGAGACGGCTGGTTGTTCTGATGAAGCAGGAGAATTCGCCATGATGTCGCGCATCACGTCGGAGATATTCCGTCCGGCTGGTAACGCAAGTAGGGGAACGTGATTGTTGGTTCCTCCGATCGCCAGCAAGTCGAAAGTGGCAGTTTCGTGCAATGCCGCGCATGTATGCCCAAACAGAGGCGGGATCATTGATCGTCGGCTTTCGCTGCTTGGTGGCGAAAACAGCGTGCAGGTAATTCAGGACATGAGAGCGGGACAGTCTGGATTGAAGCACTTTCTTTGTCTTGCGCTCTGTGACGGGTATCATGCTGCGTTGTGCCGCCGCTGGCGCGACTCGGGGCGGCTTATTGGATCGGATACCGGGGCTGACGCCCATGGCTAAAACAAATAACGCCTTTCGGGCCAGGTTTCGGGAGCGGTGGCTGGGACTCTGTGACGAGCGAACCCGGCAAAGCCTGGACGCTCGCGAAGCCGTCCGTGCTCCGTCCTGCGAGCCTGCGCCGTTTATGCACGAAGAACAATCCCGTCGCCCTGTGTTTGAGGAGCCCCTTCCGGTCCCCGCTTGGGGACATGACGGAAGGCAAGGAGTTACGGTCGAATTCGCAGGCAGTTCCATTTTGGAAGCGGTGCGCTGAAGTAGTGGCGCCCTTGTCCAAAGCCCCGACTATAATTTGGTCAGAATGAACTTCCTGAGATTACTTGATGGTGCGGAATACACGGCCCAGCAGGGTGACCCTGCCATCGCCGGACTCGACTATGACAGCCGGCGGGTGCAGCCGGGATGGTGTTTCGTCGCCATGCGGGGCGAGAAGACGGACGGCAACCTGTTCATCGATCAGGCGCTGGCGGCGGGCGCTGTGGCTATTGTGAGCGACTCGCTGCCGCCGCGGCCGGGAGTGTCCTGGGCGCAGGTGCCACATGGACGCCGGGCCCTGGCGCGGTTGAGCGCCAACTTCTATCACCGCCCGGCGGAGAAGTTCAAAATCACCGGCATCACCGGGACCAACGGCAAGACCACCACATCGTTCATCCTGCATCGCATGTTGCAGGCAGCGAAGCGCGAGACGATGCTAGTAGGAACGGTGGAGTACCGCATCGGCAAAGAAATCTTTCCCGCTCCGCATACCACGCCGGAGGCGCTGGAGCTGAACCGGCTCTTTTCCCACGCGCTGCAGGAAGGATGCACCGAAGCGGTGATGGAAGTGTCGTCGCACGCGCTGCATCAGGAGCGGGTGTACGGCATCCCCTTCGATGTGGCGCTGTTCACCAACCTGACGCGCGACCACCTCGACTACCACGAATCGATGGAAAGTTATTTCGCAGCTAAGACGCTGTTGTTCAAGGGCGAAGGAGTTGAGCCGCCGCGGGTGGTGGTGGTCAACATCGAAGATCCTCATGGACAGCAGTTGCTAAAGCAGTGCAAGAAGTACGAAGAGCTGATCACCTACGGCATTGAGCGCGGCGACTTTCATGCCAAGGACCTCAAGGTCGAGCACAACGGCGTGCAATTCAAGCTGGTGACGCCGCAGGGCGAGGTTCCGATTTACAGTCCGCTGCTGGGGCGGGTGAACATTTACAACCTGATTGCCGCAGCGGCGGCGGCCTACGCGCGAGACGTTGAGCCTTCGGCGATGGCGGAAGCGGCCGACCAGATCGCGCACATCGCCGGGAGGTTCCAGCGCATCGATGAGGGACAGCCATTTACGGTGATTGTGGATTATGCTCACACGCCGGACGCGCTGCTGAATCTGACGGCCGTGGCCAAGGACTTCATACAACAGCGTGGGGGCCCGGGCCGCGTGATTACCGTGTTTGGCTGCGGCGGGGATCGCGATCGCAGCAAACGGCCGATGATGGGAGAAGCGGCGGGGAACGGCAGCGACTTAGTGGTGGTGACCAGCGACAATCCCCGCAGCGAGAACCCGGTCGACATCATGAATGATGTTCTGCCAGGGATTCAGCGAACCGGCACGAAGTACACGCTGGAGCCCAGCCGCAAGAAGGCGATTGAGCTGGCCATTCAGGAAGCGCAATCAGGGGACATCGTTTTGATAGCGGGCAAGGGACACGAGAAGATTCAGGTCACGCGCGAGGGCACCTTGCCGTTTGATGATGTCGAAGTCGCGCGGGCGGCGTTACATCATGCAGGATATGGGGTAGCCCATCCTGCTCACACATGAAGCTCCCGCTATGGAGAGCTGAGGAGTTCCTGCCGGCAACCGGCAGCTTCGATCGCGACGCCGTCGCCGCGGGATACTCCATCGATTCCCGTACATTGCAACCGGGTGAGCTGTTTTTCGCGGTCAAGGGCGAGCGGCTCGACGGGCACGCCTATGTTGAAGCCGCGCTGGCCGCAGGGGCGGTGGGCGCAGTCGTACGCCGGGACCGGCTGGGACAGTTCGGCGATCAGTCACGGCTGCTGGTGGTCGAGGACACGCTCGTCGCGCTGCAACGATTAGGCGCGGCGGTGCGAAGGTTGTGGGCCAGGCCGCTGATCGGGGTGACCGGATCAGCGGGCAAGACGACGACGAAGGAAATCATCGCTCACGTGCTCTCGATCCGGCACCGCGTGCTGAAGTCGCAAGGCAATCTCAACAACCAGTTTGGAATGCCGCTGCAACTGCTGAAGCTTGACCGCGAGCACGAGATGGCGGTGATCGAGATGGGCATGTCGCACGCGGGAGAGATACGCGCGCTGGCGGCGCTGGCCGAGCCGAGCTGCGGCGTCGTGACCATGGTCGCGCCCGTGCATTTGGAGTTCTTCGACTCCCTTGCCGGAATCGCGCGCGCCAAGTACGAGCTGATCGAATCCCTACCCGCAGGCGGAATTGCGGTCCTGAACGCCGACGATCAGTACGTTTCGCAGTTTGGCCGCGACTTCCATGGCCGGGTCGTGACATTCGGGTTGCACAAGCCGGCAGACGTGATGGCAAAGAACATCGAGACGCACGGTGCGGCGGGCTCGATCTTCGATGTCGTTGTGGACAACGAACAGGTGCGGGCAGCACTGGCGCTGCTCGGTGAGCACAGTATCTACAACGCGCTGGCGGGGATTGCGGTTGGATTGCAGTATGGAGTTCCGCTACAGGCCGCAGCCCAGTCGCTGTCGTCGCTCAGTGCAGGTGACAAGCGTGGTGAGGTGCTTCATTTCGCGGGCGCGACAGTCATCAACGATTGCTACAATTCGAATCCGAAGGCCCTGGAAAATATGGTGCGCTCGCTGGCGCAGCTTCAGGCGCAGCGGCACATTGTGGTGGCCGGCGAGATGCTGGAACTGGGCCCGGCCGCCGAGACCTTGCACCGCGACTGCGGCAAGTACATGGGGAACTATGGCATCGACAAACTGCTGGGGGTCCGTGGGCTGGCCAAAGCCATGGTGGAGGGCGCGCACGAGGCGGGCGTGGACGCCGAGTTTGTAGATACTCCGGAAGAGGCCGGCGAGTGGTTGAGGCGCGAGGTTGAATCCGGGGATGCAGTGCTGATCAAGGCATCGCGCGGGGTACGCCTGGAGCGGGCGCTGGATGTCTGGATGAATCGCCAACCAGCTGGCGACCAGTAAGGCCAAATCCGGCACAGTTCGTATACGGGGAAGAATTTGCTTTATTGGCTGTTGTACCAGCAAGGCTTTCAGGCCTTTCATATCGGCCCGTTTCGCATCTTCCGCTATCTGACGTTTCGCACTGCCTTCGCCAGCCTGACGGCGTTGTTCATGGGCTTGATCGTCGGGCCGGCGGTGGTGCGGCGGCTGCGCGCGTTCCAGGTCGGCCAATATATTCGCGAAGAGGGGCCCAAGGCCCATCAGAAGAAGGCCGGAACCCCGACCATGGGCGGCGTGCTGATCGTTGTGGCCATGGTGGTGCCGACGCTGCTATGGGCTGATCTGAGCAATCGCTTTGTCTGGATCGCGGTGGCATCCACCCTGGCCTACGGCGCAATCGGTTTTGCAGACGATTACTTGAAGGTGGTGCATCGCCGCAACCTGGGCCTCAGCGGCCGGGCCAAGCTGGCCTACCAGTTCGCTGCAGCATTTGCCGTGGGTATAACCTTGATTGGTTTGCAGCACTACGGGCTGTACTCCACCCGCCTGATCGTTCCCTTTTTCAAGCGGGTGCGGCCTGACCTGGTGATCAGCAGCCTGCTACACACGCCGTGGTGGCCGCTGGCGTTTCTTCCATTCTTTGTCTTCGTGGGCCTCATCATCGTCGGCTCCAGCAATGCCGTCAATCTCACGGACGGTCTTGACGGGCTGGCGATTGGCTGCACGGTAATCGCAGCGGGCGCGTTGACCATCCTGACCTACGTCAGCGGGCACGCGGTCTTCGCCGATTACCTGGAGCTTGCCCGCATGCCGCAGATTGCGGAGCTCACCATCTTCTGCGGCTCGATGGCGGGCTCGGCCATCGGCTTTCTCTGGTACAACGCTCATCCCGCGGAAATCTTCATGGGCGACGTGGGCTCGCTCGCCCTGGGCGGGGCGATTGGCACGGTTGCGGTACTGATCAAGCAAGAACTGCTGTTGCCTTTCATCGGAGGGGTGTTCGTCATCGAGGCCTTGTCGGTGATCCTCCAGGTGGGCTCGTACAAGCTGCGCAAGAAGCGCATCTTCAAGATGGCGCCCATCCATCACCACTTCGAGTTGCTGGGGTGGAGCGAGTCGAAAGTCATCGTGCGCTTCTGGATTGCCTCCCTGGTGTTTGCACTCTTTGCTCTCACCACTCTGAAATTGCGCTAAGTTCGTGCCAGGAAATGGCACAATGAGGACTTCGGGTCTGCGTATGGATGTGAATGGCAAGCGGGTTCTGGTCGTCGGCCTCGGCAAGTCCGGCGTGGCTTCCGCGCTGTTTTTGCAAAAGCGGGGCGCGCGGGTTTCCGTCTCCGACGCGAAATTGCCGGAACAACTGCGCCAGGAAATTCCCATGCTGCTCGATGCCGGTATCACGGTCGAGACCGGCGAGCACGGCGAGCGCACCTTTCGCGAGCAGGACTTGATCGTCGTCAGCCCGGGCGTGCCCTTCGACATGCCACTGCTGGCGCGAGCGCGAGAGCGGGCGACTCTGGTGATCGGCGAAGTCGAGTTGGCCTACCGCTTCCTGAAAGGCAACATCGTGGCCGTCACCGGTTCGAACGGCAAGACGACGACCACGACGCTGGCGGGGGATGTGATTGCCGCTGCCGGCCGGGACACGCTAGTGGGAGGAAATATCGGCACTCCTGCCATCAGCTTCGTCGAGACGGCTTCTGACCAGACGTGGATTGTGCTGGAGATCAGCAGCTTCCAGTTGGAAACCATCGAGAGCTTCCGGCCAAAGATTGCCGCCGTACTGAACGTCACGCCTGACCATCTCGACCGCCACTACACCTTCGAGAACTATACCGCTGCCAAGACACGCATCTTCGAGAACCAGACGAGTGACGACTTCGCCATCCTGAACGCGGATGACGCCGCCTGTGTCGCGATGGCGGCGAAAGTGAAGTCGCGGGTGTACTGCTTCAGCCGATTGCGGCAAGTGGAGCGGGGGGCATTCGTACGCGGCGAGGACATCGTGTGGACAGATGCGAACCGCGAACAGACGATCCTGCCGGTGCGCGAGATCCCGCTGAAAGGCTCGCACAACCTGGAGAACGTGCTGGCCGCGGTTTGCGTGGGCATGCTGGTGAAGGCGGAGCCGGCGGCGATCCGGCGCGCGGTCGAGGAGTTCCGCGCGGTCGAGCATCGCCTGGAGTACGTGGGCACGGTGCGCGGTGTCGAGTACTACAACGATTCGAAGGCGACCAACGTTGACGCCACAATCAAGGCGCTGGAGTCCTTTCCCGGGCGGCTGCACCTTATTCTTGGCGGCAAGGACAAGGGCAGCGACTACAGCGTGCTGAACGACTTGATCGCGCAGCGGGTGAAGCGGGTTTACACCATAGGGGCGGCGGCGGCGAAGATCGAATCGCAGATCCGCGGAGCCGAGGTGCTGCACAGCGAGACCCTGGAGGCTGCGGTCAAGCGTGCCAGTGAGCTGGCGAGCGCGGGCGATGTTGTGCTGCTGGCTCCGGCGTGCGCCAGCTTCGATCAGTTCGACAGCTATGAGCATCGCGGTCGCGTCTTCAAGGAGCTAGTCCGCGGGCTGGCGGCAAGAGAGCAGGAGCAAAGCCTGGCGACTTCGAAGCCGGGAGGCGACCGCTAATGGCCAAGCGCGTCAGTGTCGACAAGTGGCTGTTCGGCGTGACGCTGCTGCTGGTGTTTATCGGCCTGGTGATGGTGTTCAGCGCCTCAGCGGTGATGGCCAAGGAGCGCTATGGCTCGCCGTACACCTTCCTGTTCAGGCAACTTGCCTGGGCGGTAGCCGGAGTGGTGGCGATGGTGGCAGTGATGAACGTCGATTACCGGCAACTCCGCCGTCCTGCCATTGTCTTCACGTTTCTGGGAACTACCTGCCTGCTGCTGATCACCGCCTTCTTTTTTCACGACTCGCACAACACGCATCGCTGGATCAGGTTCAGCATACTGTCGTTCCAGCCTTCGGAGCTGGCGAAGCCCGCCATCATCCTTTATCTTGCCTACTTCCTTGAAACCCGGTGGCAGCAGATTGCCGACTGGAAACATGTGCTGGTGCCCGCGGTTGCGCCCACTGTGCTGCTGGCCCTGCTCATCGTGAAGGAACCGGACCTGGGAACGGCGGTAGCCTGCATGGCGATCACCGGCGCGATTCTGTATGTCGCGGGTATGCAGACACGCTATTTCGCCTACGCAATCGCTGCCTCGGTCGTACCTCTCTATTTCCTGGTGGTGCGGGTTCCGTGGCGCTGGAACCGCATCATGGCATTCGTTAATCCTTACAAGGACCCGCAAGGACACGGCTTTCATATCATCCAGTCGATGATTGCGGTTGGCACGGGCGGCCTGACAGGCGCCGGCTTGATGGAAGGCAAGCAGAAGCTGTTTTATCTTCCCGAGCCGCACACCGACTTCATCTTCGCCAACATCGCCGAAGAACTCGGACTGTGGGGCTCTTTGTTGATCGTCGTGCTGTTCAGCATCTTCTTATATAGGGGCGTGCGTGTGGCCTTGCGCACAGAAGATGCTTTCGCGCGGTTTCTTGCTACCGGTATCACGGCGATGGTGGTGATCCAGGCGCTCATCAACATCAGCGTGGTGCTGGGCATCGTGCCGACCAAAGGTATTCCCCTGCCCTTCATTTCCTACGGCGGCTCGTCGCTGTTTATTACGCTGGCCACCGTTGGAGTTCTTCTGAACATCACCCAGCAGACCGACTAGCCATGCGTGTGATCATCGCGGGAGGCGGCACCGGTGGCCATGTCATTCCCGCCTTGGCGATTGCGCGTGAGTTGCGCGACCAGCATCAGGCCGAAGTGAAGTTCGTCGGCACGGCCCGCGGCATCGAGACCCGCCTGGTGCCCGCGGCCGGCTTCGATCTGGAGTTGGTACAGGTTGGCCAGCTCAATCGAGTTGGCCTGCAAACTCGGATCAAGACCGTGATTGACCTGCCGCGCGCTGTCTTTCAGTCGGTGAGTCTGATTCGGCGTTTTCGTCCGGATGTGATGATCGGCGTCGGCGGCTATGCCTCCGGCCCGGCGATGCTGGCAGGCGCCATTGTGAACGTGCCGCTGGTTGCCTTCGAGCCGAACTTCATTCCCGGTTTCGCCAATCGCGTGATGGCGCCGCTGGCGCGCGCGGCTGCTGTGCAGTTTGAGGCGACCTGCCGATACTTTCGCAACTGCCATGTGACGGGCGTGCCGGTGCGCAGCGAGTTCTTCCGCGTCGCGCCACGTCCTCTGGGTGCCAGACCCACTCTGCTCGTCTTTGGCGGAAGCCAGGGAGCACACGCCATCAACGTCGCCATGCTGGGAGCCCTACCGACGCTGACAGCGCTGTTGCCTGAGATACACGTCATCCACCAGACAGGCGAAAAGGATTACGCGGAGGCAGCAGCAGCCTATTCGAAGGCGAGCATCTCTGCCGAGGTATCAGCGTTCATCGACGACATGCCGGGCGCTTTTGCCCGCGCCGACCTGCTGGTATGCCGCTCCGGCGCCAGCACGGTTGCGGAGGTCGCCGCTGCCGGCCGCCCGGCGATCTTCATTCCTCTACCGACGGCTGCGGACGACCATCAACGACACAACGCCGCCGCCCTTGCCGATACGAACGCGGCCCGGCTGCTGCCCCAGTCAGAACTCACCAGCGGCCGCCTGGCTCAGGAGATCGCCGAGTTGCTGGCGAACCCTCCGCTGCTGGCCCAGATGTCGCAGGCGGCGCGCAAGCTGGCGCATCCGGACGCTGCCGCGGAGATTGCCCACATCGCCCTGCGGGCCGCTGGCGTGTCCAGCCAACCCGCGGTAGGCTAGGGATTCCGCGAGAAATCGCGTCAGGGCACGACCTCGGTCGTGCCGATAGCGCTTTGTTTAATGATTTTGAGACGACTTTAGTCGGCGGCATATGGCAGCCGCTGCGGGCGTATTTAATCACATGAGCACCAAGGACAGATCATATCGAGACGAGCTTCGGCAGGCGCTGGCAGATCCAGAAGCCGCTACCTATCTTCGCTTCGCGCTCCAGGACTCGCCGGAGATGTTTCGCAAGGCCTGCGTGAATGTCGTTGATGCGCTTAAGTTGAGAAAGCAGGTCGCTCGCGGACGAACGTCCGCTCGCGCTGACAAAAAGTAAGGGGTTTTTCGGCACGACCGAGGTCGTGCCCTGACGCGAATTTTCGCAAACGGAGCTTTTCAGCAACCCGTGGACGCGTGCTCGCCCCGACACAAGCGTTCTACCAAACGTTCCATGTTCGCCAAGATTCAGCGCGTGCATTTCGTCGGCATTGGCGGTATCGGCATGAGTGGCATTGCCGAGGTGCTGCTCAATCTCGGATACAAGGTTTCCGGCTCTGACCTCAAACTCTCGGCGGTCACCGAGCGACTGCAATCCATGGGCGCAACCATCTGCGAAGGCCATCGCCCGGAGCACATTGCCGGTTGCGACGTGGTGGTCATCAGCTCGGCGGTTCGCAACGACAACCCTGAGGTGCAAGCCGCGCGCGAGCAGCACGTGCCAGTCATCCCGCGTGCGGAGATGCTCGCCGAGTTGATGCGGCTGAAGTACGGCATCGCCGTCGCCGGCATGCACGGGAAAACCACAACCACCTCCATGATCGCCGCCGTGCTTGCGGCGGGCGGCCTTGATCCTACAGTTGTTGTGGGTGGCCGCGTTGATGCGATGGGCTCCAATGCCCGGGTAGGCAAGTCGGAATACCTGGTTGCCGAAGCCGATGAGAGCGATCGCTCGTTCCTCAAGCTCTCGCCCATCGTGGAGGTCGTGACCAACATTGACCGCGAGCACATGGACTGCTATCGCGACCTGCGCGATGTGGAGCAGACCTTCATCGAGTTCATGGACCTGGTGCCGTTCTACGGAATTGTTGTGGCCTGCAACGACGACGAGAACCTGCGCAAGCTCCTCCCAGCAGTTCGCCGCCGGGTGCTCACCTACGGTACCCGCGAGGACTCGGACCTTCGCATCAGCGATCTGCGCTTCGCCGCCGGCGACGGTGTGCATCTCTCGCAGACCGGCTTCCGCGTACGCTACCGGGAGCGCGACCTGGGCGAGTTTCGCCTCCACGTTCCCGGCGAGCACAACGTGCGCAATGCCGCGGCTGCCATCGCGGTTGGCATCGGTCTGGATGTGCCGGTCGCCGGTATTCGCGACGCCCTGGAAGGATTCAGCGGCGTCGATCGCCGCTTCCAGGTCAAGGGCCGAGTCAACGGAATTACCGTGATCGATGATTACGGGCATCATCCGACGGAGATCAGGGCCACTCTGGCTGGTGCACGCCAATGCGGATTCCAGCGCGTGCTTGTCATTTTCCAGCCCCACCGCTATAGCCGCACCCAGCTTCTGATGGAAGAATTTGCCACTGCCTTCGAGAACGCAGACGCGCTCATCCTGCTCGACATTTATCCTGCTAGCGAGGCGCCGCTTCCGGGTGTGACGAGCCAGGCGCTGGCTGACCGAATCTCGCAAACCAGCACCTGCGATGTACAAAATGCGGCTTCGTTCGAGGAAGCGGTGCAGCTCGCGTGCTCTGGCGCGCGGCCCGGCGACATGATCCTCACCCTGGGCGCCGGCAACGTGTCCCAACTCGGCAGGCTGGTACTGGACCATCTCACCCAGCAAGACTGCTCGAAGAGCGCCGTCACCAGCTGAGTTTCGCAATCGCCAATCCCTGATTCGGTAACGTTCCCGTTACTTCTGTGGTTCCCATGCGGGAGTGCCGCAGATGGGCTGCGGCATCCGCTTCGAAAGCAGCTATAGTTGGGCGAAAGGCTTGATTTCTCGGCGTTTGATGCACTTTTCATGGCTCGCAAGAACGCATCCACCATCGCGGAAGACGAACTCGAGATGGCCCCCGAATCGCCCTCTTCTTCCCGGCGCTTCGAGGACGGTCCGCTCGATGGAACTCTCTTCGATGTGGACGATGAAGCCGAGTCCCCCTTTCTACGCGGCCAGAAACGGGTGCCGGTGCGCCGCAGTGCGCTGCCTCGCAAGGCGCTGGACCGTTTTAAGGTGCTGCTGCTTTTGCTGTTGGTGGTTGGCGTTATCAGTCTGATCGGGATCACGGTATATCGCTATGCGACCCACTCGTGGAGGTTTCAGATCGACTCCAGCGACAACATCGAAGTGCTGGGAGCGCACAACGTAAACCGTGCTCAAGTGCTCGACGTCTTTGCCTCCGACATTGATCGCAACATCTTCTTCGTGCCCCTTGCCGAACGCAAGAAACGGCTGGAAGCGATTCCCTGGATTGAGTCGGCATCGGTGATGCGCCTGCTGCCCAATCGTTTGACGGTCGAAGTGAAGGAGCGCACGCCGGTGGCCTTCGTCGAAATCGACTCGCACATCGCACTGATCGACGCGCATGGCGTGATCATGGAAATGTCGGCCGGGCAACAATCAGACTATTCCTTTCCCGTGATTGTCGGCATGACCGAGGAGGAACCCCTGGCCACACGCGCGGCCCGCATGAAGCTTTACGAACGGCTCATCGGCGAGCTTGATTCCGGCGGAACCCAGTATTCGCGCAATCTCAGCGATGTGAACCTCAGCGATCCAGACGACGTAAAAGCTACGATCTCCGATCCGCAGGGAGCGGTGCTGGTGCATCTCGGCTCCTCAAATTTCCTGGAGCGCTTCCAGGTTTACGTTTCCCATGTGCAGGAGTGGCGGACGCAATTCCAGCCGCTCAAGTCAGTCGATTTGCGTTACCAGCACCAGGTGATTGTGAACCCGGATGAGGTTGGCGAGGCCCGGCAGCCGGCAGCCGGAAGTTCCGCGGGTAGCACGGTGTCGCCCGCGAAGGGAAAGAGCAAGACACGGGCGCGCGGCAAGGCGAAGAGTCATAACTAAAGATGGCGAACCAGAGCGAAAACCTGCTAGCAGTCGTCGACGTGGGAAGCGCCAAGACCTGCGTCATTGTTGCGGAGGTGAATGACTACGCGCTGCGCTACCGTGGGCACGGTATCTCCGACTCCCGCGGCATGCGCAAGGGCGTCGTCGCCGACCTCGACAAGGCGGTCGGTTGTATCAAGAAGGCGGTGGAAGAAGCCGAAAACGTGGCTCAGGCTCCGGTAGAGAATGCCGTGGTGGGGGTTGCCGGATCGCACATGCGCGGCGTCAACAGTCATGGTGGCATCTCGCTGGGTTCGCGTTCGCGCGAAATCAGCCGCGATGATGTTCGCCAGGCGGTGGAGAAGGCGCGCAGCATTCCGTTGCCTGACGATCGCGAGCCCCTGCACCTGCTTCCGCAGGAGTTCATCCTTGATGGCCAGCCCGGAGTACATGACCCCGCAGGACTGATCGGCAAGAAGATTGAAGTGCGGGTACACATCATTACCGCCGGTACGATGGCGACGCAGAACGTGGTCAGCGCGGTGAACCGCGCCGGCATTCACGTTGTCGACACCGTGTTCGAAGCGCTGGCCTGCGCCGACTCCGTGCTGCAGACCGACGAGCGGGAACTGGGCGTTTGTCTGGTTGACATCGGCGCCGGCTCTGCCGACCTCATCGTCTACTTCGAAGGCGTGGTGATTCATACCGGCGTGATTCCTCTGGGCGGAGATCATTTCACCAACGATGTCGCGGTCGGCTTCCGCACGCCGCTGCCGGACGCGGAGAACATCAAGAAGATGTTTGGCTGCGCCATCGTTACGCGCATTCCCGAAGGCAACGAGATCGAAGTTCCCTCGGTGGGCGATCGTCCTTCGCGGCTGCTGCAGCAGCGCATGCTGGGCGAGATTCTGGAGCCGCGCTCGCGCGAGCTGATGGAGTTGCTGCGCGAGCATCTTCGCCAGGCGGGAGTTTACGAACTGCTGGGAGCAGGCGTGGTCTTTACCGGCGGTGGCTCGCGGTTGCCTGCATTGCTGGAGACGGCGGAAGACATTCTGCGCCGGCCGGTTCGCCTGGGCTATCCAGTGCCGATTGCCAAGCTGCCCTCGCAGTTGCTGGAGCCGGAATTTTCTACCGCCATTGGTATGGTGCTCTACGGACATCGGGCGCGTCAGGCGCGCATGAACATTGATCGCAGCATTGGGGCCAGGCTGAAGGCAATTTTCGCCCGGCCGAACGCGTAAAGGGGTCAGCAAACGAATTCAGCGGGAGTTAACGATGATCGAAGATTTCAACGATAAGCAGCCTGAGAACGACCTTCGCATTCAGTTCAACGAAGAGGTGTTGAACAGCGCGCGCATCCGGGTCATCGGCGTAGGCGGCGGCGGCGGGAACGCCGTCAACCGTATGATCGAGTCGCACCTGGAAGGCGTAGAGTTCGTAGTCGCCAACACCGACCTGCAAGCGCTGAAGCTGTCCAATGCGCCAGTGAAGATCCAGCTTGGCATAAAGCTCACGAATGGTCTGGGGGCGGGCGCAAATCCCGAGGTCGGACGCAAAGCGGCGCTGGAAGATGCCGACAAGATCATCGAAGCCCTGGAAGGCGCCGACATGGTGTTCGTCACCACCGGCCTTGGCGGGGGCACCGGTACCGGCGCGGCGCCGATCATCGCGTCGCTGGCCAGCGAGATGGGCGCGCTGACGGTGGCGGTCGTCACCAAGCCCTTTGCCTTTGAGGGCAAGCGCCGCCAATCCCAGGCCGAGCGCGGTCTGCACGAGCTCATCGATTCGGTCGATACCACCATCGTCATTCCCAACGAGAAACTGCTGGCGGTCGCTAAAGATGCCGGCTTCTTTGAGTCGTTCCGCGTGGCCGATGACATCCTGAGGCAGGCGGTGCAGGGAATTTCCGACATCATCACCATCCCGGGCATCATCAACCGCGACTTTGCCGATGTGAAAACGATCATGGCGGGCATGGGATACGCCGTGATGGGCACAGCCACCGCGCGGGGCGAGGACCGGGCGACAAAAGCGGCCCAGGCGGCCATTGCTTCACCGCTGCTCGAAGCGGGCGCAATCGATGGGGCGCGCGGCATCCTCATCAACGTTACCGGCTCCAGCTCGCTGCGGCTGGCGGAGGTTAATGAGGCTTCGACCATCATTCAGAGTGCAGCCCATGAAGATGCCAACATCATCTTCGGCGCGGTGCTTGACGAGAAGATGAAGGACGAAGTGAAGATCACGGTAATCGCAACGGGCTTCAAAGAGACCTCGCACCATCGCGAGAACCAGGAGTCGATGAGCAGCTCTACTTTGCAAAACCGGAACAACGGCAATTCGCCACAGGCAACGTATGAGGTGGCGCAAGTGCATGTTCCCGAGCGCGCAGCTGCGGCGGCGGCGGCGTTTGTCGAGTCCGCGTTCGATCCCAAGGTCGCGACCGCCGTTTCGCACGTGCCGGAAATCGTCGACGACTACGAACTGGATTCCGGCATCGTGCGCCATGCAGCGCCCATGGAAGACTACCCCAAACCGCCGGAGCCGCCGCCGGTCAAGCGAGAAGAGATGCCGGCGATTGAGACGGTGAGCAGCAGCGTGAACATAAAATATGACGCCGACGATCTGGAGATTCCGGCGTTCCTGCGTAAACGGGGAGACAGCTAGGGCGGAAACTTAGGGAAAGTCTGATTAAGTCCGATCATCGAAGACCCTCGGGGGCTAAAGCTCTGCCTGATTCGAGGCACTTACGGACGGCCTGAAGGCCGTCCCCTTCAAAGCCCGGACTTTAATCAGACCTCATTTAGGCCCCGGTTCAGCGATTTCGTTATGCAAGGCCGCTTCTTTGGCCGGCGGCAGCCAACGCCGGCCATCATTTACGATTCACTACGCTATGGGAAAGCTCACCCGGATCGCGCTTGCGATCACAATGGCACTCCTTTCGCCTGCGGCCGTTACCGCAGCACAGACGAAAGACTCGGTGGGGAACTCCGGCACACCGGCGGAGGTCTCCGACGACGCGGCCTTTGCCGGCTATCAGCTTGTCACCGCCGGCATCACTCCCCCGAAGGCGACGCACTCTCCCGATCCGCAGTTTCCCGATATCCCAGCCGACGCCGAGCCAAGTGGCGTAGTCGTGATGCTGATCGGAGTTGATGCTCACGGCCACGTTAAGCCGGTACGGGTTCTACGCAGTCCCGGCGAGGCATTCGAAAAGAGCGCCGTCGCTACGGTGAAGAGCTGGCGGTTCAAGCCCGCGAAGAAAGACGGCAAACCGGTGCCGGTTCAGATCACGGTGGAAATGAGGTTCGAGAGGTAGATTGTGATGTTGGCCGGGGTTTTGCTGCTCGCGTTAGCTCACTTATCCCCGCTCATCGCCGGCCCGATCGCAATCGGTGCAGCGTCGCCAAATCTGACCTCTGAAGCCGGAGCCTGATCGAGGTTCGATCCTGTGGGAGCACTCCAGAGCCACGTGAAGATCAGCTTGTCATAACGTGTGGCTGCGATGGCATCGTTGCGGCGCCGCTCAAGTTCATGTTCCTCCGGCGCGCTCGCGGAAGTGCCGCGATAAACCGTAAACACCCGTCCTCCCGACTGCACGATGTGGTTCGACTTGATCTCGCCAAAGCGGCCGAGCATTTCAAGAAATTCGCCCAACGACTCGGAGCCCAGGTTATCGGTGGCCGAGGCCGGAAAGGGTAATCCGAGGCAAGCCTGATCCAACACTCGCAGCTCAAGCGTGGCTCCACCATTGGCCGCTCTGCCTCGGAGCAAAGTCCGCGCGCACGACCTCCAGAGGTAGGCAAGCCGCTCTGTCAACTGGTTATTAATAGCGTCTTCATCCTGGGGCGGCGGCTGCGTGGTGTAGCTCCAGCCCGCAGGCAATGCATATGTGAAATCCAGCTCCGGGATGCGAAACTCCTTGCCCGCAAGGGTGCCCGGTGGGATCGTGTGCTCGGCGGGGCGAGTGCGAATTGCTTCGTCGACAACGCCGGTCGGGATTGTCGGGCCGTTGGTGGCGGCTCCTTCCACATGGAAAGGCTTGCCGTCCGCGGTCAAGAAGTTTCCTGCGCCATCGCTGCAGAAGGCTTGCACGTCTTCAATCGCTTTCCGAGACTTTCGCAGAAACGCTTTGTCGTTGGTCTGGATGGTGAAGCGGACGTTGTAGTCCCGAAGGTTCGCAGAAAACCGCGTGCCCCAGACGCCGTCTCTGTGCTTGTCAACCCGTTTGAAGTGGATGGGCGCGGGCGCCGAGTCCACCGAACCCTCATGCGTGTATCTGGACATCTTGCGCGCCATCTCATCCCGCTGCCGTATCTGTTCGGGCGTCATGCCCTTATCTTCGTCTTGATTCCCGCCTGCGGTGATCACGAACGTTCCGTACTGCGGACCGTTCTGGAACCCGATGCCGAGCAAGGCGTGCTCACCGGCCAAGCGGATGGGGAGCATCAGGCGGTGGCCCGAAAGCGTAATCGGCAGGTGAAGTGAGAAGCCGAAGTAGAGGTTGGTGTAGGTATCGTCCGTCAGTAATCCGGACTCCGGCAGCAGCGTTTCCGAGGTCGATCTTGTGCTGTCCGTGGCCTGGCCGCCGCTTTGACCTGAGGCGGGCAGACGGCACTGCGCTCGGACAAGCCCGCAGCAGATTAACAGGAACGTCAAGCCCAGCCAGCTAACCCGCCGTTCCCTAGTGAGCGGTCTCGATTGAGATGAGGACCGCGAGCTTGCCCGGATCTGGCGCCAATCAACCTTCTTCAACACGCTACGAGTACCTGCGGAGTGTTGTCATCATTGCAGCAAATCGCGCCGCCAGCAACCCGCTGCTCGAAGGGTGACACAAGATCTTGCGCGTCGGCCCGGGGATGGAAGCTGCGTCACTGATCACAGGTGGAGCGTGAGGGAACTCCTAGCGTAATAGTTGACCACGCTGTACAGTTATGCCCTCGGCTTCGCCGTGCCAAACACCACTCCAGCCTCGCCTGATTTCCACCACGAACTTGCGAAGGACATCACAGGCCGCATTCTCATAAAATCAAGCTGTAAGCGCTGCGGTGCGTGGAAGCTGGTTTCCGCTGCGGATAGTTCGCTTCAGCAATGGGAGCGCGAACACACGTGCAAACCGCCATCAACGCAGATTTAGGACACTACCGGCCGTAACGGCTCGCTTGATTCGCTCGTTCGGACTGTGGCAACATGGCCGGACTTGATCTCAGGACGGGCCGCTGCTCATGCGACATTTTGCCGTAGCAATTCTGCTGTTCCTCCTTGCTGGTCAGACGATGGCCGCTGCTCCAGCTCGCGACTGGAAGACCGGGACCCTGCTGGAAACCGAGCAGCAGAAAGTCCCGAGCGGCACCACCTACAACAGCACAACAGACGGGACCGCCAAACCCAAGGGCGACAAAACCAAGTATTCCCAGAACACCACAACCACCGCCAGCCAGGACTACGATACCTTCCAGATCTACACCATTCAGGGCGCAGGCAAGATCTATACCGCCAGCGAGCGTTTGCTGTTTCCCTGGTCGAAGGCGGCGAACATCAGCGTGGGTGAGAGCGTGAAGTTCGTCGTGGACAAGAACAAAATGTACCTGCTGGACGATGACGGCAAGGAGCATAAGGCGACGGTCAAGAAAGTGAAGCTGCAAAGCGCCGAGTAGCGTTCCGGTTGTCGCCATCGTCGCCGTGACCTCGCCTCGTAACCGACTGATTTCATCCCGCCGTCAGAGCCAGATTCCCATTGACATCGTCGGCAAGTCGCGTTTTACTTTGCCCGACTTGCCATAGCTTCAGGAGGTGCACTGTGACATCGATCCTTAGTTCCGGAATCGTTGAAGTCGCGGTCGGCCTGGCCTTCATCTATCTGCTTCTCAGCCTGCTCTGCTCGATCGTGAATGAGTGGATTGCGGGCATTTCGGGCTCGCGCGCCTACAACCTTGAGAGGGGCGTCCGCAGCCTGTTTACAAATGGAAAACTGAACGACAAAACTTCGCTGGCCGATGCCTTGTACGCTCATGGCCTGATCCAGAGCCTCTACAGCCGCGGCTTCTGGGACAAGATCTTTTTGAGAAGAGGCGGCCCATCCTACATACCGCCAGCACTGTTTTCCACGACCCTGGTAAACCTTCTCGTGCCCGGCCCGGATGCCAACGCCAATCCGGTCGATACTCTTCGGACCGCAATTTCCAATCTTCCTGCCAGCAAGGGGAAGGAAGCGCTGGCCGCGCTGGTCAATCAGGGCCAAACCAAGGTGGAAGAGATCAAGAAATCGCTGGAGAGCTGGTACAGCGATGGCATGGACCGGATTTCAGGGTGGTACAAGCGTAGGACCACCCTGGTCCTGTTTGTGCTGGGCCTGCTCGTGGCCATCGTGACCAACACGGATTCCTTTCTGGTGGCGCGAACCCTCTGGAACAACCCGGCGCTGCGGCAAGCAACGGTCGCCGCTGCCGACAGGTATGTCCAGGACTACAAGCCTGAAACGACCACTGGTTCGCCGCCCAGCGCGGTGCAGGTGAAGACCGCTCTCGACAGCCTGAACTCTCAGCTTCAAACGCTGCAAATTCCCGTGGGATGGCCGATTGCCTCGGGAGCGCAGACCGTCTTTGCGGGCGTGATGAGAGCAGTAAGCACTCTATTGGGTGGCGGCCAATCAGGTCCTCCTCCCACCGACGGCCGTTCCTTTCCAACTGACATGAGGCTCGCCTGGTTCCGGATGCTGGGCTGGTGCTTTACTGCGGCGGCGCTATCATTGGGCGCGCCATTCTGGTTCGACCTGCTGAGCAAGTTCATGGTGGTCCGCTCGGCGATCAAGCCCGAGCAGAAGAAAAAGGAAGAGGATTCCTAAGAGACACAAACAAAGTCCGTCTCCCATGCAGCCTTGCTTCAGGGCACGGTTTTAGCGCCTGTGGCGCACTTTCGCGTGCTTTGAATCTGACACTGGGGCCGCTTCAGTACTCCGCCCGTGTTGTTGCCGGTAGATTGCCTCGACCCGCTCGATGGTGTCGATCTCGGCGGGAAGCTTGTCGCGGCGAATGCGTACAATGCGCGGAAAGCGCAGGGCGAATCCGCTATCGTGCCGGTCAGAGCGCATGACCGCGTTGAACGCCACTTCCAGAACCATCTGCGGCTCCACATCGCGAACATGTCCGTAGTCGGCGATGGTGTGGGCGAAGAACCATTGCGTCATCTCGGCGATTTCCGCGTCGGTGAGCCCGGTATAGGCCTTGCCGATATTGACCAGTTCCTCGCCTTTGCGAACCGCGAAGGTGTAGTCGCTCAGCACCTGCGCTCGTTTGCCGTTGCCGAATTCGGCGCGGGTCACGACAACATCCAGCGTCGCCAACTCGCGTTTGAGTTTCAGCCACCAGCGGCCGCGGCGTCCCGGCATGTAGGGTGAGTTGACGTCCTTAATCATCAGCCCTTCGTTGCCGCGCGCCATGGCCTCAGCGAAGAGCTCTTCCAACCGCTCAACCGAGTCGGCGCGTGTAGCCGGCGCTCGCAGTATCCATCCCGACAAAGCCTGTCGCGGGATCTCTGCTTCAAACAGCAATTGCCCTTGCGCGTTGATTACAGGCCGAGGCTCGATTCGCTTCGCTCCGGCGAAGATGCGATCCAGCATCGTGCCGCGCTCCGAAAGCGGCTTCTGCAAGGCCAGCTCGCCGTCGGCGTAGAGCACGTCGAACACAACATAAGCCACCGGAACCTGTGCCATCAGCGCTTCGCCGACCTGCTTGCGCCCCAGCCGCTTCTGCAGCTCCGAAAACGGCATGGCATGCCCGCCATCGCCTGTGTGTTGCCAGGCAACAATCTCGCCATCCAGGATTACTTCGCCCGGCAAATCACTCAGCGGGGCCGTCAGCTCAGGGAACGACTGGGTAACGTCATCGAGCGTGCGCGAGAAGATGCGGACCTGCCCTCCGCCGCAGTGCGCCTGCGCCCGAATGCCGTCGTATTTGTCTTCGACCAGCGCGTGCTCGAAATATTCAAAGGCTTCCGCGGCATCGGCCGCGGGGCTGGCCAGCATGAACCCGATGGGATGAAACAGCCGCATACGTGCCTCGCTCAGGCGGTGCTCGGCCGCAAGCTTGAGCGTTGCCCCGATGTCGCCCAGCAGCATGTTGGCGCGCTGCACCTGCGCCAGCGGCTCATCGCAGGCTTTGGCGATCGCCTCTTCGACCAGGCTTTCTTTGAGCCCGATTCTCAGGTCGCCGGTGATGATCTTCAGGATGTACTTGGTTTCGAGCGCCGATGCGCGCTCCAGAAGCGCTTTCAGCAGCTCACCTTTAGCGTTGGCAGTACGGGTGGCCGCGATTTGATCGAAGGCGGAGCGAACCTCGAGCAGCTTCAGTGGCTCTCCGGGTGATCCATCGCGCCGTTGCGCCAGGACCTCGTACACTGCCGCTCCGAGGTCACCCGTCTTGCGATAGCCCGCGCTGAGCTCGGCGTCGGAAGCGCCAGTGACTTGTTGGACGACCTTCCACAGCAGCGCCCCGCCGACCTGCAGTGTGCGCTCTTCGAAGGCCGGAAAAGCCCGGCCCGACAAAAACACCGCCGAGATGGCCGCATGTTCCACATCGCACGAGCGGAAGTACCCGGCGACAATCGCCGTCTTCTCCAGCTTCCTGGTGGTGGCGCCAATGCGCTCACAGGTTGCAGCGAGGACATTCATGAAAACGGGCGTCGCCCTCCGGCTTCTGGGATCAAGGTTTTACGCCCGCATAGAACGGAATTGCGCTCTTCGCCACGTTCTTATAAACCACGCCGCCCTTCATCACGAAGACTACCCGCCGCACGGCGGTGATGTCCTTGATAGGGTCGCCGTCGAGCGCGATGATGTCGGCCTGCATCCCCGCAGCGATGGACCCGATCTGGTCGCCCAGGCCCATCGCCTCTGCTCCCAGCGAGTTGGCGGAGACCATGGCGGCCATGGGATCGACGCCGCAATGCACGCGGTCGATGAACTCCTCGGCATTGCGCCCGTCCGCGCCGGCGACGGCATCGGTTCCAAAGACCATCTTCAACCCGGGAGTTTTCGCCGCCTCCCGTACCAGGTCACAGTCCTCGGGCAGGACCTTCTCCATCGCGGCAAAGCCTTCCTCGGTGTATCCCTCTGTCCCCAGGTAACGCTCCTTGTTCTGCAAGTAGTTGTTGATGACCAGTGCGGCTTGCGGATCAAAGTAAGGACCCTTCTCCGCCATCAACTTGAGGTCTTCTTCACTTGCGCCCGTGCCGTGTTCTACTTCTGTGCATCCGGCAAGGGTTGCGGCGCGCACCGCCTCTTTGTAGGCATGCACCAGCGTACGCAGCCCCTGCTTTTTTGCTTCGTCACAGGCAGCGCTTAACTGCTGCCAGGAAAGCGTCATCCCTCCGCCCAGCCGTATTGACTTCGAGGCAAAGATCTTGATCAGGTCAGCGCCGGCTTGCTTCTGCTTCCGGATGTAAGCGCGGATCTGATCGGGCGTACCCGTGTCCTCATCTTTCCCCACCAGCGGCTCAATCGCGGTCAGGAGGCGGGGCCCGGGGATTTCTCCGTCGGCAATCGCGTCACGCAGGGGGACATCGTTGGGAGCGCCCACGCTTTGCACGGTGGTGAAGCCCGCCATCAGCGTCACCCAGGCGTTTGACGCAGCCTTGTAGGCGTCCGCCTGGCTGGTGCCCTCGGTGCCGGCATTCTTGCCGTCTTTGCCAAAGATCCACGTGATGTGCACATGCGCGTCGATCCAGCCGGGCAGCACCGTTAGCCCACGCAAGTCATAGTCCACGGGCCCGCCGTTGAGAGGCTCGACCGCAACAATCTTCGAGCCCTCGACCACGATGCGGCGGTTTTCGAGAACGTGTCCCTTGCCGTCGAGAATATGGCTCGCGGCAATGATGATGCGCTGATTCGAAGGCGCTGGCGGCTGCGCAACAAGGCTCCCTGACGGGGTGCAAAGGAGAGCAACACTGAGCAAGAGGTAAGGCACTTTCGCTGGTCGCATTACGGTCCGTTTCTTGGGTTAGTTATGATAAATGGCTGTTATACGCCAGAAATGGAAACTCGATGCCGAGCGTGCTCGCCAGAACAGCGTGGAGCGTGGTGACACCGTCTCGGCAGGCCATGCGGGTTTCCGCGCTTGCCGCGGCTAGCGACATAGTGGCATTTGGGCGCCATGGTTGTGATTACCCTGTGGATAACTCCGCTGTTCATCTGTTCCCGCGACCCTGTCGTGAGGCTATCATTGCAGCACGAGCATGCGCATCGAAAAGAGCTACTCCCACCTAAACGGCGAAGAATGGCTGCTGGTGCACCGCCCTGCCATCCTGAAAACGATCAAACGAGTGGTGGGTCAAATCGATGCCGAGAAGTGTCGTACGAAGCACCACAACGAAAAATGAGTAGCGGGACCTCCCCGTTTGGCTTGCCGAAATGCCCAATCTCTACAAAGCTGACCTACTTAAGGAACTCAAGGGCCGGTATGGCAGTGTTCGAAAACTTGAAGGTAGTGCCTCGCTCTTTGAAATTGGAGGTTCAGCGAGAGTCTATGTTCGCTATTCGAAAGTGCACGAGGCTGGCCGCACTTTCTTTGGTCTCCGCGCATTGGACCTCCGGCAATTGGAAGGGCACCGGTCTTTCCTATGCTTCATCACAGATGATGGCTGTGCGCCATTGTTCCTTCCTTATGCCGATTTCGAAGAGATATTTCGAAATTCGGCAGTAGCAGCTGACGGGCAGTACAAGGTTCAGCTTGTCAACGGCAACGGGGGTAAAGAATTGTATGTCGCTCGGCAGGGCCGATTCAGCGTCGAGCCTTACCGTGGGTTTGGCACGCTGGATGCGAACATACAGGCTTCGGTCCGACCTTCCATTGATTTAACCCATGGGCAAGTGCAGACTTTGCTCGCCGGAATTGGTCATATGAAAGGGTATGAAGTTTGGGTGCCGTCGTACGACTGTCCAAAGCTTGATTGGTCGCTCACGTCCCGGTTCCGTCTTCGTTCCAACCCTCCGTCGGTTTCGCTAAATGTCGCAGGCATTATTTCCGAAGTCGACGTAGTTTGGATTAGAAAGGTAAGAGAGTCAGTCGAGGCTCTGTTCGAGGTGGAACATTCGACTTCAATCTATTCCGGCCTGTTACGTTTCAATGATCTCTTGTTGACTGATCCGAAGCTTAATCGGTTCAGTGTTGTATCGAACGAGAGCCGAAGGGCCTGCTTTTCGCGCCAAGCGTTTCGTCCGACATTTCAGAGGAGCGGACTGTCGGAGCTAGTTAGCTTTTTGGAATACAGTAATGTCTTAGAGTGGCATCGCAGTCTGCTGGGGGCTTACAGATGAACATGGAACAAAAAATTTGGGTGGTCGTCGACCGAGGGATCGCCACTGTCGTAGAAGAAACCGTGCCTTCGGGGTGTCGGGTCGAAATCATCGACTGGACTGTATCCGAGAGGGAGACGAGTTCCCGTCAAGAGAAGCAGACAATTTATTGGGGTCGGGCTACTTGCCCTCACTTTTTCCAGCAAACACATGACCCTTCCATGATTCACGAAAACTGACCGCAACACGTTGAATCTGGGATTCAGTTCGCGTGTTCAGAAGTACCCGGGCAAACGTGCGTTCAAGGGGCCTCGCAGGGGAGAGCTGACGTGCAACCCCCTCGGCAAGAATCCTGGCGATCTTTGGGTGATCCCGAATGTGAAGCACAACCACATCGAAAAGACGGTCCATCCTTGCCAGTTTCCGATTGAACTCGTCGAACGATTGGTGCTTGCTCTACTGAGGAAGGTGATCTCGTGGTGGATCCTTATCTTGGTGTTGGTAGTGCCGCATGCGCTGCACTACTGCACAACCGTCGAGCCGCAGGTTCTGAAATCATGCCCGAATATGTGGCAATAGCGCGTGAGAGAGTCGTCGCTGCCCTTGAGCGTCGGCTGCCGAGGCGGCCTATAGATCGGGAAGTGTACAGGCCGGATCCGCATTCGAAACTGGCTAGGCGGCCAGAGGAGCTCGATTACCCGATGCTGCCGCTGTCTCCCAGCGCGACAGCTGACTGAGCGCGATCCGTTCCGCATAGTGGGCCGCGAAAAAGCTGCCATGGGCGTGCTCATCGCACTTGAGCCCCCGGCGAGATACATAGATATAGATAAAGAAGCGGCGCTGCACCGGAACTCGTGCAAACAACTCAGGCGCAACCATTGCGTTCTCCCCACGATTGCGCCTGCTCCGGAGTGCAACTTTAATCGGGAACCTGCCGGGTGGAAAACTTGGGATCCTGCCTGGTAGTGAATCCGCTGGGTATCTGGAAGAGCGAGGGGTCCGGCTCTTCCCGTTGGATGTTGGTTAAGCGATAAACCGTCTCTCCGATGCGCGGATCATTGCGCTTGCTTAGCACCACCATCTGCAAATCGGGCGAGGTCCACACCTCAGAAGTAATCTCCAGAGGACGCTCATTTCCAATCTCGCCCGCGGGTATGGTGCGCGTGGTGCGGGTCCCCACGGCTGAGACTCCTTCAATCGTCTGCGTGCCCAGAGACTCGGTTTTGCTTTCGCTCGGGCTTCCCGCAGTGTTCACCCAGACCCGTTGCTCCATCCCGGGAGTCGCCCCGCCGGCAACGATGATCCTCTTCTCCATGGTCACCGGCCCGACCCCAGGCGGCATCGGCTTGGGCACATCCCCAGCCGCCGTGGCGAAGGTGTGAGGCCCGGCCGAAAGCTTGATGACCCGAGCTGTCTTGTCGTTCAAGTCAAGGACGTAACTGACCTTGTCGACCGGATCATTGATGAACGCGATCTTCGGCGCGTTCGTGGCCAGGGGACCGAGGTTACTTGTCATCTCCTGCCGCCGCGTGCGTCCCTGGCTGTCGCGGGCCAACTGCGACTCGGTCTTGTTCACGATGCGATTTCCGTCAGCCAGCACCTGGGTGGTTTCAGTGGTCGCCGTTGCAGTGTAGGGAGCTCCCGTCACCGGCTTGGCGGAATCTGCGATCGCGATATAGCTGGTGGTGATTTTGCCATTCATGTTCTGGGTGTGGAAGAACACATTCGGAGGCGCTCCACCCGGAGGCGGCTCTACCTGCCCTGACCGCTGGCCCTCCATCGTGTCGGGCGTCGCCGTGGTACCGGGGTTTTGGGCGACGGTACCCACGGCGCAAAGTAGAACACTGGCGATAAACAAAGCGATGTCTCTCATTCCTCATACTCCTTAGTGAACGTTGCGGGCTTGTACAAATCGAACGGCGTACGGCATGCCGTCCTGGCCAACCAGAACATCGGTAAGAATGCGGCGATCCAGAAGCTGTCCGTCAACCGGATAGCCGATCAGTTGCAGCGCTGAACCCGGCATGTCGACGCGCACGATGCGCGACGGCCCCGGCGGAATCGCCGGATCGAAGGTCGCTAAAGCGATGAAGTCTCCGGCCTCGGGAGCTGCGACTGGCAGTTCGGGGCTGTGCTTGCGGGCTTCCAGTGCCGGCTGGTTGTGAGCCCGAGGCTTCACCGCGACCTTCGCAACCTGCTGTGCCGGAACCTGGGGACTCTCGGACGCGGCCGTCTTCGTTTCCGGCTCCGGCGATGGCGCCTTCGCTGTCTGGGATGAAGGCTCCGCTTTCACTGGTGCGCTCTGCTTTCCCGTTCGGAACAACGCCACCGAAATCGCAAGGCACGCGGCTAATCCGATGGCAAGCGCCAGACGATTACGTTGCCGCCGCCGTGCATGATGGCGGGCGAACTCACCATTCAACCTGGCGCCAAGCTCCGGTGATGCCTGCGGTGATGCCGTCGCAAGCTCGCGCAACGCTTCCGATAGTGTGTCTTTTTGCGGATTCATCGCACGCACCTCATATTGTGCAACCGCGCTTTCAGCATCCTCCGGGCGCGATGCAGCCGCGACGCTATGGTCCCTTCCGGGCAGTTGAGGATGGCCGCCGCCTCGGGATAGCCCATCTCTTCCAGATCGCACAGAATCAACGCTTCGCGATACGCAGCCGGGAGCGCCAGCACCGATTTGTGAAGCAGGTCGAGCCTCTCCTGCCGATCGAGCTCCACTAGCATGTCAGGGTCGGCGGCAAACGCCGGATCGTCTTTCACCTCTTCGTCTTCGAGCGGAACGTCAAGATAGCTTGCCGCCATCTGCTGCCGCATGACGTTGCGAGCGATGCCGAAGAGATAGCCGGCCAGCGATCCCTTCGCCGCGTCAAACTTGCGCGGGTTGTGGATCAGCCGCAGGAAGACTTCCTGCGTCACTTCCTCGGCGGTAGTCTGGTTTCCACTCATATGCCACGCGAAGCGAAAGATCGGGCCCTGGTAGCGCTCGTAACAGGCATGGAACGCCGACTGGTCTCCTCTGGCGAGCTGCCGGAGCAACTGCTGATCATCGACTGTTGCGTCTGCCATTCGTCGCCCGGCCCTCATCCCGCTACTAAGCTGCATTGCCTGAAATGCAGCAATCCCTTCCAAATAATTTGAGACGAACCAGCCGACTCTTGGTCAGCGAACAAAGTGGCAGCGACGCACAGAACCTTCGTGTATGGTCCCCGCCCAGTCATCTGCCGATTGACACTCCCGCCCAAACTGCTACTCTGTATTCTGTATCGGTTTGCGCCGTTCCCGGCAGAGGCACATCCAATAGTCATGTTTTCCCTGCGTCAACATCTCAAGTTCCTGTTAGCCGTGCAACTGTTGCCCGCTCTGGAGAGCGGTGAAGAGACCCTGGTCGGCGGACAGGCCGTGCTGGAGGGCGTGATGATGCGCTCGCCGCATGCGTGGGGGATCTCGGTCCGCAAACCTGATGGTACGATCTCGACTCACTCCGAGCCGCTGGAGCGCCTGTCGGAGAAGCACAAGTGGATGGGATGGCCGGTCATTCGCGGCGTCATGACGCTGGGACAGGCAATGGGGTTGGGCTTCCGCGCGTTGCGCTACTCCGCCGATGTCGCCATTGATCAGCTTAAGCCCCCTGAAGAGCAGGGTAAGAAGCAGGAGATGAGCACCTGGGTCATCGCCCTGAATGTCATCTTTTCCGTCGGCTTCTTCATAGCGCTGTACAAGTTTGTTCCTCTGGTCGCGGCCACCAAGCTGAAGGATGTCTATCCCGCCTTCGGCAACCAGGTGCTCTTCAATGTTGTCGACGGCGTGATTCGCATCGCACTTTTTCTGCTGTTTATCTGGGGCACTTCGCTGTGGCCTGATCTGCGCCGCGTGTACCAGTACCACGGGGCCGAGCATAAGACAGTGTTCGCCTTTGAGTCGCGCGACCCGGTGACGGTCGAGCGCGCGCAGAGCTACTCGACCTATCATCCGCGCTGCGGAACCAGCTTCCTGATGACCGTGATGCTCATCTGCATCGTGGTGTACATGATGTTCCCGGTACATGGGTTCTGGGCGAAGTTCGGGTTGCGTATTGCACTGCTCCCGGTGATCGCCGGTGTGTCGTACGAACTGATTCGTTTTGCCGCCAAGCACGGTGCGTCGCTGTTCGCCCTCCTGACCAAGCCCGGCTTGTGGTTGCAGCGCATTACCACCCAGCCCCCCGGTGATGATCAAGTGGAGTGCGCCATCACCGCACTGAATGAAGCCATGGAGCTGGAAAAGGTTCGCGGCGGCGAACTGGTGATTGCCTAGCGGCGCCCGCCGCTAAAAACTCTTAACCGATTTCGTGCATAGTGGTTGAGCGAAGAGTCGCGTCAGGGCACGACTTTGGCCGTGCCGGAAGGGCGCTTCTACTAAGATTGAGTCGCGTAGCGACGGCAAGAGAGCAGATCCCTCGCGGACTGAAGTCCGCGGGGGATGACAATCATCAACAATTAGGAACTTTGCGGCACGACTGAAGTCGTGCCCTGACGCGAATCGTCGCATTACGAGTGGAGTTCGCGAAGTCGAAAGAATCCCATGTTTGAGCGTTTAGAACAAATCGAATCGAAATACGAAGAACTGACCCGGTCTCTGGCCTCGCCGGAGATCGTCGCCGACTCCTCGCGCTATCAGAAGACCGCCAAGGCACACAGCGAGTTGCAGCTTGTAGTCGAGAAGTATCGTGAGTATAAGGACCTGACGCGCGGCATCAGCGAGAGCAAGGCCATGCTGGAAGTAGAGACTGATCCCGAAATGCGCGCCTACGCGCAGGAGGAACTTGACCGGCTGCAAGGGCGCGTCGGGGCCGTCGAAGAAGATCTGAAGGTTCTGCTTCTGCCCAGGGACCCGAATGACGAGAAGAACGTCATTCTGGAAATCCGCGCAGGTACGGGCGGCGACGAAGCTACCCTGTTTGCCGCGGAGATCTTCCGCATGTACAACCGCTATGCCGAAACCCAGCGCTGGAAAGTGGAAGTGTTGTCGACCTCCGAGTCGAGCGTCGGCGGCCTGAAGGAAGTCATCGCGCTGGTCGAAGGCCAGGGGGTGTACTCACGGCTGAAGTATGAAAGCGGCGTGCATCGCGTACAGCGCGTTCCTGAGACCGAGACGCAGGGCCGCGTGCACACTTCAGCAGTCACCGTCGCCGTGATGCCGGAAGCGGAAGAGGTCGACATCAAAATCGATCCCAAAGACATTCGCATCGACACCTTCTGCTCGTCGGGCCCGGGTGGACAGTCGGTGAACACCACATACTCCGCGGTGCGCATCACGCACCTGCCCAGCAACACCGTCGTCAGTTGCCAGGACGAGAAGTCGCAGATCAAGAACCGCGAGAAGGGAATGCGCGTCCTGCGTGCCCGCCTCTATGAGATGGAGCAGCAGAAGCAGCAGGAAGCGCTGGCCAAAGAGCGCAAGGCGATGGTTGGCTCCGGTGATCGCAGCGAGAAGATTCGCACTTACAACTTCCCGCAGAACCGCGTCACCGATCACCGCATCGGCTTCACCGCGCATCAGTTGCCCGAGTTCATGGACGGCCGCCTGCAACCGATGATCGATGCGCTGATTACGCACTTTCAGGCAGAGAAGCTGAAGCAGGAGTCGGCAGTACTGGCGTAAGCCATCGGAAGAAACAGAATCACCGCGGAGGCACAGAGAACACCGAGGAAACGAGATATCTGAAGATTCGTTTCCCTCCGCGACGTCTGTGACTCCATGGAAATCATGGGTTTTCTGGTGGGATTCAGGTCGACTTTGCCTAAGGTCGTCTCCAGAAAATCGCAACTGAAACACCATGGAGATTTGAAGCCTTTCTCTCATTATCTCCGTGTCTCCGTGCCTCGGTGGTTCAAATCGCGGCTGTTTGCTTCACCGTCACCCAGCCGCTACCATAAAGAGTTTGCAGCTAATCCTGCGGAGGCATTCTTATGGCTACTTTAGAGCAGAAAGCGCCCAGCGTGGCGTCCGGCGCGAAAGCGACTGTCTACAAGAACTTCATCGCCGGCGAGTGGGTCGCGAGCCGCACCGGCGAGACCTTTGACAACCTCAACCCGGCCGACACGCGCGAGGTGGTCGGCGTCTTCCAGCACTCGGACAAGCGCGACGTCAACAATGCCATCGAGGCCGCCAGGCAGGCCTATAAGAAGTGGCGGCTGGTTCCCGCGCCGCGCCGTGCCGAGATGCTGTACAAGGCGTCCGAAATCCTGATCGCCCGCAAGGAAGACTACGCTCGCGCCATGACGCGCGAAATGGGCAAGGTCATCAAAGAAACCCGCGGCGACGTGCAGGAAGCCATCGACTGCGGCTACTACACCGCCGGCGAAGGCCGCCGGCTGTTCGGGCCGACGGTGCCCTCGGAGCTGCCCAACAAGTTTGCGATGGCGGTGCGGCAGCCGCTGGGCGTGTGCGCCATGATCACACCGTGGAACTTCCCTATGGCGATTCCGTCATGGAAGCTGTTCCCTGCCTTGGTCTCCGGCAACACTGCGGTGATCAAGCCGGCGCAGGACACTCCGCTGTCGACCATCAACTTCGTTCAGGCGCTGAGTGACGCCGGCATTCCGGCGGGCGTGGTCAACGTCGTCACCGGATTTGGCGGCGAAGTGGGAACGCCGATGGTGGAGCATCCCGAAGTGCGGGCGGTTTCGCTCACGGGATCGACTGCCGTGGGGCGCATCGTCGGCCAGGAAGCGGCCAAGACCTTCAAGCACTGCTCGCTCGAGTTGGGCGGCAAGAATCCCATGATCGTGTTGGACGATGCCAACCTCGAACTGGCCCTCGAAGGCGCGCTGTGGGGAGCGTTCGGCACCACCGGCCAGCGCTGCACCGCGACCAGCCGCATCATTGTGCAGAAGGGCGTGTACAAGCAGTTTGTCGATTCGCTGGTCGAACGCGCCAAGAAACTGAAGATCGGTAACGGACTCGACGAGAGCGTTGATATGGGTCCAGCGGTCAACAAGAACCAGATGGAGACCGACCTGAAGTACATAAAGATCGGCAAGGATGAAGGCGCGAAGATGCTGTGCGGCGGCCATCGTCTGGAGGGCAAAGACTACGAGCATGGCTGGTTCGTAGCACCGACGGTCTTCGCCGATGTCGATCCCAAGATGCGCATCGCGCAGGAAGAAATCTTTGGGCCGGTGGTATCGATCATCCCGTGTGACGGGCTGGAGAACGCCATCGAGATCGCCAATGATATCGAATACGGGCTGTCATCCTCGATCTATACCAAAGATGTGAACAAGGCATTCGTCGCCATGCGCGACCTGTACGCCGGCATTACCTACATCAATGCTCCGACCATCGGCGCAGAGGTGCATCTGCCGTTCGGTGGAACGAAAGCGACCGGCAATGGCCATCGCGAAGGGGGCATTGGCGCCATCGAGTTCTACACCGAGTGGAAGGCGGTGTACGTGGACTACTCCGACACGCTGCAGAAGGCGCAGATCGACCGGCCGGAGTAGGAAAGGCCGGTCTTGGCTTTTGGCTCTTAGCTGTTGGCTCCGGAGTTGGCGATGACCCAATGCTTGATTAGTCGACTCGGATGCGGTTTGGACGAAGAGCGAAAGGCGAAGAGCGAACGGCGATTGCGTAAAGTCGCGCATTTCCAATACAATGGACTATCCGGCTTACGTCGAGATTTCTACCTGAAGGATCACAGCAAAGTATGGCGAATCATTTTTCGGCGCTGAAGCGCGCCCGTCAGACAGAAAAGAAGACGGCGCAAAACCGCGCCAACAAGTCGCGCCTGCGTTCGGCACTGCGCTCGCTGCGCGAGGCCATTGCCAAAGACGACAAAGATGCCGCCCAGAAGGCATATCGCGACACCGCCTCCATCGTTGACAAGGGCGTGCAGAAGGGCGTTCTGCACAAGAACACCGCCAGCCGCTACAAGTCCCGCCTAAGCGCGCGCCTGAAGGCGGCGGGCGCCGCGAAGTAGCTTACGCTTTCCATGCGAGGGCGGGCCAAGCGCCCGCTTTTTCTGCGCTGCGCAGTGAGCTACATCACTGGTTCTCGCCACCGCGTGCGGTATCATTGTCGGTTTGGGGAGTGACAAAACTGCCATGCCGCGCCCGAATCGCGCCCCATGGATCCCACGGAGTGATCTGACATGAAGGGTGATAAGAGCGTCATCGCTTTTCTCAACGAAGTTCTGAAGGCCGAGCTGACCGCCATCAACCAGTACTTTCTGCACGCCGAGATGTGCGAGAACTGGGGCTATGAACGGTTGGCCAAGCTCATCCGCAAGGAATCGATTGAAGAGATGACGCACGCCGAGAAGCTCATCGAGCGCATTCTATATCTCGACGGCACTCCCAACATGAGCGACTACTTTAAGATCAATGTCGGCAACACCGTCGAGCAGCAGTTCAAGAACGATGTTCAGCTGGAATACGGGGCGGTCAAGCGGCTGAACGACGGCATACAACTGTGCGTCAAGCAGAATGATGGTGGATCGCGCGAGCTGGCGGAGAAGATCCTGACCGACGAAGAACATCACATCGACTGGCTGGAAGCTCAGCTTCACGCGATCGACGAGATGGGTATCCAGAATTATTTGGCGCAGCAGTTGAAGCAAGAAGAGTAAGGTCGCGGTTCGCCTTTCGTTCTTCACACAGATGGGCGGAACGAACAGCCCTGTTCGGCTGGAACCGCAGCCGAAGCGCGGACGGTGAAAGCTTCCGACTGGCGCTGCGCTACAATGAAACAGCGCTGCCGTTCAGCGCCCTTCCGCAGCACGCTTCCCGAACGGAGAGATGGCCGAGTGGCTGAAGGCGCACGCTTGGAAAGCGTGTATACTCGAAAGGGTATCCAGGGTTCGAATCCCTGTCTCTCCGCCATGTTTTCAACAACTTAGAAACGCTAACAGTCCACTTACAGTCCATTAACGGCTCGCGGCTGTATAGCCATCCTCACTACCTGGCTATTCGCCTCACGCATCGCCTCCGGCATCGAGCCGCCGTATACGTTCATCGTGGTCTTGATGTCCGCGTGGCGCATCAGGTCCTTTTGCACCGTCATCGGCGCCTTCGTCTGGTCGAGCCAGGAACGATAGGTGTGCCGCAACGTGTGCCAGCCGATCTTGCCGAGGTCTGCGCGCTTCCCCGCGGGAATTAGGTAGTCACGCTGGATGGCATTCGGGTAAAGCGGCATCGCACCCGCCACCCATGGCGATGCTCAAACCCAATCATCGTCAGCATTGAAGTCGGACAGGCTCCGCCAGCTCTGCAACGCTTCGACCAGGCCGAGTCCAGTGGCGGTGGAGTTGCGTTTGCTTGAGCAGTGAAGTTGCGCATTCGTAGCCTCAGGTCGTTGCGGAGTGAGATCCAATGTATCTCATGGCCACGACCATGGTTCACATTCGGATCGATCAGAAGCTGAAGCAGAAAGCAGGAAAGGCGCTGGCCGCCATGGGCATGTCCATTTCCGACGCGGTGCGCTTGTTGCTGGTATGCGTGGCCGCCGAGCAAGCGCTGCCGTTCGACATCAGGGTCTCCAATCCGACGACCGTCAACCCATTGAAGGCTGCCGAGAAGCGCAAAGGAAAGAAGTTCACCTCTCATGAAGCGCGGTTTGAAGATCTGGGTGTCTGACCTTGCGGACGGCGATTCAGGAACGTACTCCGATTTCTTCTGATGGGCCGTCCGCTACCCGGTGGAGTTCTCCAGTTCCGCTTTCAGTTTCTTCAGCGACGGGATCGCCACGTTGCGGTCATCGACGCGAATCAGCCCGTCGGCCTGCAACCGGCTGAGGTTGCGCGAAACCAGCTCGCGCACGGTGCCGATCTGCGCCGCCAACTCGCTGTTGTTGGCGGGAAGCACCAGTGTCGCCGCCTCCCCATTACGGCTGCCTTGTGATTTTGCCAGTCGAACCAGCAGCGCGATCAGGCGATGACGAACGGTGGTGAACGATAGCTCTTCGATGATCCCAACCAGCCGCCGCAAACGTCCGCCGACAACCCGCAAAACCTTCAGCGCCACTTGAGGATGTTGCAGGCAGAGCGCCTGAAAATCCTGCCGGCTGAAGAAGAACAGATTGCACTCGTTTACCGCCTGCGCGGATGCAGGGTAGTTGCCACCGTCAAACACCGGCAGCTCAGCGATGGAACTGCCCGGGCCATCAATCGCAAGCACCTGCTCGCGCCCGCCCGCCGATGATTTGAAGATGCGGACATTGCCGCTCTGCACCACGTAGAGCCCGGCGCAAGCGTCTCCCTCGTTGAAGATGATTTCGCCCGGCTGAAATCGCCGCTGAACCAGGCGCGGCATAAGGAAGGCAAACTCCTGCTCCGACAAGCTGGAGAAGATGGGGACACGCTTCAGTAGCGCAAGTGCAGCTTCTGCATCAACGGCCATGGTGAGATTGTATGCGCGCAAGTCAACGTCGCAACGAGTAGGCAGTCGGCTTGCAAGCTGTGGTAAGACTCCGGCGCCTTCCATGCTGAGGGTGCTCGAGTTCAAGCGAACCCATCTGGTAGAGCCCACGAACCCGAGCTCGAAGAGCGAAACAACCTATAGCTCAGGACGGAAGTCCTGGGTATGCGTCTCGTTCATTTTCTGGAGCCCCTTCAGGGGCGGCACGGTTTTGGCGTCGTTCTTGATAGCAGCCTTGTTCGCAACGGTCTCAACCGGAACCTCGCAGAATGCATCCGAACCTCACCGTTTTTTGGGAGGGGCACAGCTTTAGCTGCGCCGCAGAAGCTTTTATTTCTGTCATTCCGAACGGACTTTAGTCCGCGAGGAATCTGCTTGTAAGACTTTTCATCAACCTTTTACCGTGTCCTCCCTCACCGTAAGCTGCTTTATCAGCTCTTTGCGAACCTCGTATCCCCGGCCCGGCTTGTCTGGAACAGCGATCGTTCCCTGCGGAGAGACTGTCACTTCCGGCTCGATGATGTCTTCCTTCCAGTAGCGCTTCGACGCTGAGACGTCGCCCGGCAGCTTGAAGTTCGACAGCGTCGACAGCGCCACATTGTGGGAGCGGCCAATTCCCGATTCCAGCATTCCGCCGCACCACACCGGAACATTGAAGTCCTCTGCTACATCGTGCACGGCAATTGCTTCGCTGAATCCCCCAACCCGCCCAACCTTGATGTTAATGATGCGAGCCGCACCCAGTTCCAGCGCGGCGGCGGTATCGCGAGCGCTACGGATGGCTTCATCCAGGCAAATCGCAGTCTGTAGCTGCTTCTGCAATTTTGAATGGAAGTAGAAGTCGTCGCTCCACAACGGCTGCTCGATCATCAGCAGCTTGAATTGATCGAACTGCTGAAGGTGCTGCAGATCGTCCATCGTGTACGCCGAGTTGGCGTCACAGCTCAACAGAATGTCTGGCCAGCGCCGCCGAATCTTTTCCAGCACCTCAACATCCCACCCCGGCTTTACCTTTACCTTGATGCGCTGGTAGCCCGCCGGCAACTCAGTTTCGATCTTCTGCAACAGTTGATCGTGCGAGTCCTGGATGCCAATACTCACGCCACAGGCAATCTCGCGCCGCTCGCCGCCCAGCAACTGCCACAGCGGGACATTCTTCTCCTGCGCCTCGGCGTCCCACGCCGCGTTCTCCAGCGCGGCCTTCGCCATACGATGTTGGCGAACTTTGCCAAGCAGCGCCGGAACTTCCCTGCCTGATGTAATTGTCTGACCTAACAGCGATGGCGCCAGATACCGCACCATAACGTCCCATGCGCCTTCGATGTACTCCTCGCTGTAATAAGGTTGTTCGCCGGCAACACACTCGCCCCAGCCCTCCAACCCGTCGCTGTGGATGGTGACGAGCATGACGCGACGGGTGTACGTCCGGCCAAAGCTCGTCTCGAAAAAGTGAACCAGCGGCATCTTCAGTTCGCGCAATGTAATGGCTTCGATTTTCATATGTAGGATTCACCACAGAGGCACGAAGGCCACGGACGTCGCGTTGCAGGGGCGCGGCTTCAGCCGCGCCGGAAAGACCGCGAGATGCAAGGCTTTAGCCTCTGAAGGCAATTCGACTCGTCTCGTGCTAACCAACGCCCGCAGCGGGCTGACGCTCACTGTAACCGGCTTCAACGGCGCGCCTGAAGGCACGCCCCTTCAATCTCCCTGCCTCCGTGGTATTCCTTACTCCTTGATCGCGTACGACCAGTCTTCATCCCAGCGGCCCAGCAGAAACACCCCGCCGTCGTTCTCATCGCGGCCATAGCCCAGGCACGACAGCCCGTTAGAAAACGCGCTCAGGAACAGCTCACGATTGCGCTCCTGCACCGCAGCAGCCTTGGGCCGCGTCTCTTCCGCAGCCTTCCAGGCATAAATCTCAGCCGGAACCGATATCTGCAGCCCGGTTTGAAATCCCGGCAGGTGCCCGGCCGACAGCAGCGACTCCACCCGCTTCGACTTGATCCACCACTCGGCGACAAGGCGGTCCGTCGGCAGAAAGCCTTGCAGTGGCGATGTGGTAATGCCGTACTGATTCAGATTGTAGCGGCGCGCAATCGCCCCCAGCCGCTCGATGTTGAAGTAAGCGTTCTTGATCTCCAACGGATCGAAGGTCCATTCGATGAGATCGTAGCCGCGCGCAATGGCGTCCTCGCGCTGAAACAGCTTGATGCGACGGCCCAGTCCGGTGTTGCGATGGCTCTCCTTCACTCCCAGCATGTGGGAGTGCAGGTAGGGATAGCGCCGGTGCGTGCCCGGAATGGAGAGCGTGAATCCAACGATAGTGTCGCCGTCCCAGGCGCCGATCACTTGCCCCCCAATCTTGGCGGCCAGCGAGAAGACGCGCAGCGGCACCAGTTCCAGATCGCTAAAGCCCCACACCTCGCGCTGCAACTCCAGGCACTCGTTGAACTCCTCCAGCGTGCTACAGGACCTCACCTGCAAGCTGTCGGCGCTCATGCCTTCTCCAGTCGCTTCGACTCCTGCCATAGCGATTCCATCTCCGTCAGCGAGGCCGCATCCGGCTTGCGTCCCTGCTCGCGCAAGCGCCCCTCCAGATACTCAAAGCGGCGGCGAAATTTGCGGTTCGTCTTGCGCAGCGCCGATTCCGGATCGAGCGAAAGATAGCGCGCGATGTTCACCAGCACAAACAGCAAATCGCCAACCTCGTCCTCCAGTCGCGAACGCAGCTCGTCGGGAACCTTTACTCCGCGGGCGCTGGCAACGTCGCCGGCCGACTGCGGTCGCGGGCCCGGCTCAGGATACTCCTTCAAGTTCTGCCGCAGTTCATCCGTCTCTTCGTGCAGCTTTTCGAAGAGCCCTTCAATGTTCGGCCAGTCAAAGCCGACATGGGCCACGCGCGTGCTGATCTTATACGCCTCCATTAGTGCGGGCATGGCCGAGGAAACCCCGTGCAGCACCGATTCAGGGTGGCCTCCCTTAGCCGCCGAGCCGCTCTCCGCCGCGCGCTTCTTCTTCTCTTCCGCTTTCAGGGCCTGCCAGTTGCGCAACACTTCGCCGGAGGTCTCCGCCTTCACCTCACCGAATACATGTGGATGCCGGTCGACCAGCTTGTTCGCCAAGTGATCGAGCACGTCATCAATGGTGAAGTGTTTTTCTTCGGCGGCCATCTCGGAATAGAACAGCACCTGCAACAGCAGATCGCCTAACTCGCCGGTCAACTCATCCCAATCGCGCGCGTCGATTGCCTCCAGCACTTCGTAGGTTTCTTCCAGGGTGTACGGCTTGATGGTGTCGAAGGTCTGTTCGCGGTCCCAGGGACATCCGCCCGGAGCGCGCAGTCGCGCCATGATCGACACCGCACGCTCGAATCGTTCGCCAGTTGTGGGCATGGCAAACAATCTAAATGAGACTGTGCCTTTGCGCTACGCGCAGCCTTATTCAGCGTTCACCGCCCGCTTTTCGCGCGGCGCCAGAAAAACGCGCTTCAGCAGCCTGGGATCATCGGAAATCACGCCATCAACTCCCCACGCCGCAAGCTGCTGTAGCTCTGGTTCCAGATTTACTGTCCAGGTAAAGATCTTCAGCCCTCGTTCGTGCGCCTCATCAACCATAGTTTGCGTGATCAGCTTGTGATGCGGAAGGAATGCCTGGATCGGCAGCTCCCTCCACCGCGGAATGCCATACGACCGGTCACACAAATAGCCCAGCGGTAGCGTCGGATCGAGTTCATGCAGGCGGCAAAGCACCTCCGGCAAGAAAGAAGATACAAGGTAACCGGAACGCGGCTGGCAATTGCCAATCGCTTTCACGATCAGCTGTTCTCCGCCGGCCACCTTCACCTCGATGTCAAGGTAGGCGCGCTCACCAAATATCTCCAGCACATCCTCGAGACTCGCCAGCGCAACCCCACTGCGCGCAAGCAGCGTCTCGAAAAGCGACGTACTGACCTTCGAGCCGCGCAGCCAGGCATTGTGACAGATCACCAGCCTCGCATCGCGCGTGATGCGAACATCGAATTCGAATCCATCGCAGCCTTGGGTCAGGGCATATTCAAAGCAGGCAAGCGTGTTCTCTGGAGGTAGGTGTGCCGCATCGGAACTCGGCCCGAATCGGGAGGTCGGCCGCGCTCCCCGATGGCCAAGCAATAGCGGCCTCCCATTCTCACCGTCAGGTTCCCGCCGACCGATTGGTTAGGCTAAGAGGCACTAGCCCGGGCGTCGCTCCGCTCGATTCCGCGCGCCTGCCCCGAAGTGGCCGTTTGCCTCGTCATACGCTATCCTCCGTGCTATACCATAACGTCAGTTATTTCATGAAGCGTATTGCGATCCTCGGCTCCACGGGCTCCATCGGCAAGAGCACGCTCAAAATCGTTGAAGCCTTCCCCGACCGCTTCTCCGTTGTGAGCCTCGCGGCGGGCAGCAACGTCGACCTGGCATTTGAGCAGACGCGCCGCTGGCACCCCAAGGCAGTCTCGATGGGATCGGCCGAGGCCGCCAACCATCTGCACGACAAGCTGAAAACGGTCGGCCTCGCCCACGCAATCGAAGTTGCTTATGGGCCGGAGGGCACCGTCAAGGTGGCCACCCTTCCCGAAGCCGATTTCGTGGTCAGCGCCATCGTCGGAGTCGCCGGACTGGAAGCGACCTACGAGGCGGTCAAAGCCGGAAAGACCGTCGGCCTGGCCAACAAAGAGTGTGTCGTTACCGCCGGCGACCTGATCGTCACCGAAGCTCGCCGCCAGGGCAAGCCGCTGCTTCCCATCGACAGCGAACACAACGCCATCCATCAGTGCATGCGCGGAGGCCGCACGCACGAAGTTCATCGCGTCTGGCTGACCGCCTCCGGTGGCCCGTTCCTGCATACCCCGCGCAAGGATTTCGCCCACATCACCGTCGAGCAGGCGCTCAACCATCCCACTTGGAAGATGGGCAGGCGCATCACCATCGACTCCGCGACCCTGATGAATAAGGGCTTCGAGGTCATCGAGGCCTGCCGACTCTTCGATATGCCTCCCGCCCGCGTCAGCGTCATCGTGCATCCCCAGAGCACCATCCACTCCATGGTCGAGTTCGTCGACGGCAGCCTGCTGGCACAGCTAAGCGTAACCGATATGCGCTTACCCATCCTCTACGCTCTCACCTATCCCGAGCGCATTGAGAGCGATCTGCGCTTCCCCGTCAACCAGCTCAAGCGCCTCGACTTCGAAGAGCCTGACTTGGAGAAATTTCCTTGCTTACGTTTGGCTTACGAAGCTGTCGAAGCAGGAGGTGCCAAGACAATCGCGTTGAATGCGGCGGATGAAATCGCAGTCGCCTCGTTTCTCGAAGGCCGTATAGGATTCGAGGACATTCCGGCTACAATATCTGTAGTACTCCGTGAAACATCCGCGCACGTGCCTGAATCTATAGAAGAGGTACTGAGTCTGGACGCAGATGCCCGCCGCAGGGCCCGGCATCACATCCAGGAGATCGGCCCGGTTAAGACGGCGTCTTCCCCCAATTCGCTCCTGGACCGGCGCAGAGAGCTTTCCCGGTAACAGAGGTTTATGGAATCGTTTTTGATCGCGGTAGTTTCAATGGCCGTCGTGCTCGGCATCATGATTTTGGTGCACGAGTTCGGCCACTATGCCGCAGCTAAATTGCTTGGCGTCCGGGTCGACGTCTTCTCTATCGGCTTTGGCAAGCGCCTGGTCGGCTTCCGGCGCGGCGAGACCGACTACCGCATCAGCGCCCTGCCGCTCGGCGGATACGTGAAAATGGCAGGCGAGAATCCGCTGGAATCGCGCACGGGATCGGCCGACGAATTCATGTCCCACCCGCGCTGGCAGCGTTTCATTATTGCCATTGCCGGGCCGGCGATGAACATCTTCCTCGCCATAGGGCTCCTGACCGGCGTCTTCATGGTGCATTACGAGCACCCGGTCTACCTCGATCAGCCCGCGGTGATCGGTTGGGTCATCGAGAACTCGCCCGCGGCCAAGGCCGGCATCCAGGCGGGCGATCGCATCACGCGCATCGACGGCGTGCAGAATCCTACCTGGGAAGACGTGCTGCTGAAGACCGCAGTCGAGACCAACCAGCCCATCGGCGTAGCCGTACAGCGCGGCAACCAGATTCTGGAAAAGCAGGTCAAGGCTCAGCCGCAGGGCAACGAGTATGACCCCTACCGCACCCTGGGATGGGTACAGGACGAGCCCATTACGGTGACCCAACTCGAGCCCAACATGCCCGCCACCAAGGCTGGAATCCAGTTGGGCGACCAGATCGTCGCCATCAACGGTATCGCGGTGCACTCGCTCTACTCGGTAATCCACTACCTGCAACAGAGCGACGGCCAGTCCGTGGACATCACCGCCGTCCGCAAAGGGCATGAGCTGCACTTCCAGGCCACCCCGGTCATGACCAACGAGAACGGCCAGAAGCGCTATCGGCTGGGCTTCCAGTCCGTGCCGGTACAGGTGGACAAGCTGCCCTTCGCGCAGGCCCTCAGCCGTTCCGTCGAAGAGAACAAGAAGTACTCGGTGCTGATCCTGAACCTGGTGCACAAGATGATCGAGCGCCAGACCTCCATTAAGCAGATGGAAGGCCCCATCGGCATCGCGCGCGCTTCCGGAGAGGCGGCGCAGGAGCCGGGCTGGACTCCCCTGCTCAGCCTGATGGCGGGCATCAGCCTCAACCTCGGCATCTTCAACCTGCTGCCCATCCCGATCCTCGACGGCGGCATGATCCTGATGCTGCTGATCGAAGGCGTCATTCGCCGCGACATCAGCATGAGAATCAAGGAACGCATCTACCAGACGGCGTTTGTGTTTCTGGTGCTCTTCGCCGTGGTCGTGATCTACAACGACATCATGAAGGCCCTGCCGGGCCTGGCCCAGCGGTTGCCGTAGGAAAGCCGCCGTTGGCTCTTGGCTTCAGGGAAATGGTCGCAGTCTACGCAAAGGCCGGTTACAGATGGTCCACTCTTTATAAGCCGCGCCCCTGCCGAGGCTCAGTGGGGACAGGATCAGCGGGCGGAGCCGATCTTCGTGCGAAGGTCGCTCCGCCCGTCCCAGCCCGTGCCGTTACTCAAAGTTCGCGATCACAGACGTAGTGCCGCCATCGTTCCCGATCTTCAGGCCGACCGTCACCGGATTGTTCAGCCCGGTGAGATCAGTCCCCAGCGCCAGCACTCCCATCCGATAGGTGCCATCGCCCGTCGGTGCAATGCGAACCAGAAGGCACACGCCGTCTATCGTCCCGTAGTAATTAAAGGCACCAAGTGGGCCTTTGACGAACGATCCCGGCGGCACGGTCACCTGGTAAGTCCCCACTTGCAGGGTCACCGGCTCGGTCACAGGATCAATCGTCCCTCCCGCGCCGAGGGTGAAGTTCGCCGGCAGGTCGAATCCTGCCGGCAGAAAGTACTTGGCAGCAAAGATGTCTAGCTTGGCGGTGAAGGCCGAGAAAGTCACCAGTGGGGTGATGGCCACGTAGTACGGGGTCCGTCCCGCCGGCACTGTGGCCGTTACCGTGTTCGTGGAGGTGTCGATCACCGAAACGGTGTTGTCACCCGGATTTGTCACATAGGCATGCGCCCCGTCCGGAGTGATGGCCACGTCCTGGGGTCCCGGTCCCACTACCACCGTGGCAATCACGGTATCGCTGGCGGTGTCGACCACCGACACCGTGTGAGAGAGAGAATTCGTCACATAGGCACGCGTTCCGTCCGGAGTGATGGCCACGCCAGTGGCCCCGTCATTCATTGCTACGGTGTCAACCACCGTGTTCGTGGAGGTGTCGATCACCGAAACGATGCGCTCAGTACCGACTGACACATAAGCGCGCGTGCCCCAGGTTCGGCCATCGGTGGCCTAACCTGGGCGAAGCTAACCTGGGCCTCGCACCTTCTCACGTCACACCCGCACGTGATATTTATCTCTCATCTGCTGGCAGTACCGACGCTTTCTCGCCATCACTCCTGACTTCCAATATGTCTGGAGCCCAGGCGGACATAGCGTGCCGGGTGTGGCTGTCCTGGGCATGCAGGCGTCGGTTACGTTTTAAGCATTCGAGGCCGGGCAGGTTGGACGGCACGTCGCTCGTCCAGCCAATCAAGCGCTGCGTTTATTTGCTTCATAAGGACATTTCCTGTTTGAGATAAGGCTTTCACCCGATAGGCAGTTGGTGGCCGCGCCTTTACCGTGATGACTGAAGTGAATGCGGTTTCGGATGGAAGCTCACGCAGGAGGACCCATCCGGTTGGGGGCTTCGGCTATTGGTTTGGCCGGGGCCTTTGGCAAATACGCAGAACACTCGGAGGTGAATAATGAAGAGCACTACGCTATTTCGGCTGATTTCAAAGCTGAGCTTGCTGCTGTTTGTAGTGAGCGGGGTGGGTGGTGTGCTGTCCGCGCAACAGGAACCTAAACCGACTTCCCCGGCGACGCAAGAACAGGAACAGACCGACCAAATGAATCAATCGCAGGCCAACAGCAAGGAGCAGATGCCGGATTCCCAGGCTTTCAGCGGCAAGATCGTCAAGTCGGGTGACCGGCTGGCGTTTCAAGATAGCGTCGGAAACTCGGTCTACCAAATCGAAGACCAGAACAAAGTGAGGGCCTTCGAAGGCAAGGATGTCAGGGTTACGGGAGCCGTCGATCCGTCGACCAAGACGATTTACATCGCGAGTATCGAACCCCAGTAGAGCTCCTACCGTGGAGAGGCGTGCAGCTCGGCGCCTCTCCCTTCCCCTTTATGCTCGTTCAAGCAGCAATGCCAAGGTGTTGGTGCTCATTATCATTCGCCCTGGTGATGCGAAAGCCGGCAATCCAGCGGGCGCAGAGCCAACCTACCGCCGCTCCGTACACCAGATGCATTGCGAAGTAGACCAGGATTCCGGCCACGCCGACTTGGGAGAAGTATGCGCCTGGATTGTGAAGCAAGCCGTGCTCAAAGGCTGGATCCACCAGCGGCAACAGTGCAATTATTATCCCCGTGACTATTGCTTGAACGAATCCGATGGACGCTCCGCGCAGAGCGCCAGCCCCGGAGAACGCCTTGAAGATTGCGAGATAGAGCAGGCCGAACAGTCCTCCCACGAGAAGGTGAATGCAGAATCCTATGATCCAGGCAGCGGCACCCACCGGCAAACCAGCCAGGGTTCCCCACATCATGGAGAAGTCCAGTACGTGCAAGCCCATTGCGATCACCGCGGCCAGGATGGCAGCGATCAACCCTGCTCCTATTACTCCAGCTAAGAAACTCTTTCCCCAGTTCATATCAATTTCCTTCCTGTATCTCGCGTTGTGGCACTCCTGGACTTGAAGGCCGGAAGTGCCGGGACATCCACATCGCCTGAAAACCGTTCAGGCCAGAGGAGCCGAGAAGGGTTCTAGCAACGCCAGACACGTTCGAACGCAAGGATGAGTAGAAGAGCTGTCAGCCATGTCCGTCTGTGAGAAACCCGCGATGCCAATCACGCCATGAGTGCTGCGCGTGGCGACCGCCGTCAGTGGGAGGTCATGTGCCACGGTATTGCTCCGCCGTTGTAAATCCTGCGCGAAGCCTCTGCTCCGCAGTACGGTGGAAGCCAGCTCGAGCGGCTGAGACCAACGCCGCCACGATCGCTGCCAGCGCCGCTACTGCGATGAGTTGCCAGCGGTCCGCTACATCTATAAAGATGCTCGGGAGTTTATGTGAGGTTGTCGGTAGCTTGGTTTGGTCCCAGTGGGCAGGCGAGAAGTTTATTATGAGCAATCGGTTGCAGCCTATGAGATTGGGCCCAATTCGATGTTTCCCCTCAAACGCGCTAGCGCTGCCATCCAGACTGCAGAACGCCTCGTCGCCGACGTTGCCAAGGAACTATCGGAGCGCTAGCACCGCTAAAGATCGCTGGCCCTCGGCTTGGCGCTGGCTGCAGGGCATGTTATTCTTTGTAGCGTAACAAGATACGATCAAAACGTAGGAGCGCATCCGATTCGTGTTAGCACGAGAGAAAAAATCCGCCCTGATTGACCAGTACCGCACTCACGCGACCGACACCGGTTCGCCGGAGGTCCAAATCGCGATTCTGAGCGAGCGCATTGGTGAATTGACGGAGCATTTCAAGACGCATAAGAAAGACCATGCCTCCCGGCGCGGTCTGCTTATGATGGTGAGCAAGCGTCGTGGCCTGCTCGACTATCTCAGAGAGTCCGATACCGAACGCTACAAAGCCGTCATTCAGAAACTCGGCATCCGCAAGTAAGCAGTTTGCCAGCCGCTGAACTACTGCGTTTCGCAGCGTATTCTGTGTCACTTCCTGTCCCGGTAAGCGCATTTGTGGGGCGCGTGCCGGGACAGAGGCACGCGTCTTCCGTAATGGGCAATCGCAACCAGACCGGCTCGGCCGCCTTTGGGCTTTTATCAGGACGCACGTCCTCGCCTGAACGCGTGCCGGGAGACGGTCGCCGGCCCCTGCCCGCACTCTCCTCCGCCTCGCTTGCATCCGAGAAACCTAATCCTCGCCGGCAACGGCCTGGCGGAGCACCACCTGATCGATTGCGCTGGAAAAGGAAATTCACGAAATGAAGCACGAAATCTCTGTTGAGCTGGCTGGCGGAAAGACCATCAGCTTCGAAACCGGCAAACTGGCCAAGCAGGCCCACGGCTCCTGCATAGTGCGCATAGGCGACAACGTGGTTCTGGCCACGGCTTGCGCCAACGCCGATCCCCGTGAGGGCATCGACTTTTTTCCCCTCACCGTCGATTACCGCGAATACACCTACGCTGCCGGGCGCATTCCCGGCGGCTTCATCAAGCGCGAGGGACGTCCCAGCGAACGCGAGATTTTAACCAGCCGCCAGATTGACCGTCCCATTCGCCCACTGTTTCCTGAGGGGTTCCGCTGCGAGACCCAGGTCATCGCCATGGTGCTGTCGGCCGATACCAGCAATGATCCTGATGTGGCCGGCATCAACGGCGCCTCGGTCGCTCTGAGCGTTTCCGACATTCCATTCCACGGTCCCATCGGGGCAGTGCGGGTTGGCCGGCTCAATGGCGAGTTCGTCGTCAACCCGACCTATGACGAGCAGCGGGAAGGCACCATGAACCTGATGGTCGTCGGTTCCGCTGACGGAATCGTAATGATCGAGTCGGGTGCACGGGAAGAGTCGGAAGAGGTTATCGTCCAGGGCATCGAGTTCGGCCATGAGCAGATCAAGAAGATCTGCGCTGCCATCAGTGATCTCCAGAGGCAGGTCGGGAAGCAAAAGCGTGCGGTACAGGCGCCGGTGATCGACGAAGCTTACATTGCCGAACTGCGCAGCAAGCTTGGCGATCGCCTGCTGGATGCGGTCAACACCGAAAAGTATCCCAAGAGCGAAAGCTACAGCCTGATCAAGTCGCTCAAGGGCGAGTACATGGACGAGTTTGAGGAAGAAGATGACGAAGGCCGCAAGAAGGCCAAGACCTACTTCGACATCCTGCGCGAGCGCCTCTTCCGCGAGCAGGTGATCAAGCAGAAGCGGCGTCCCGATGGCCGCGCCTTCGATCAGATTCGTGATATCTGGATTGAAGTGGGAGTGCTGCCGCGTACGCATGGCTCGGCCATCTTCACCCGCGGCGAAACCCAGGCGCTGGTCACCACCACTCTGGGTACGGCCGACGATATGCAGCGGCTCGAAGCATTCGAAGGCGAAGCTAAGAAGCGCTTCATGCTGCACTACAACTTCCCGCCATTTTCCGTCGGCGAGGTCGCCTTCCTGCGCGGTGCCGGCCGGCGCGAGATCGGCCACGGTGCTCTGGCGGAGCGCGCCCTATCGGCGGTGCTTCCCAACGAAACCGACTGGCCCTATGCGATGCGCGTGGTCTCCGACATTCTGGAGTCCAACGGCTCGTCGTCGATGGCGACGGTCTGTGGCGCTTCGTTGAGCATGATGGATGCGGGCGTTCCGCTCTCGGCTTCCGTCGCGGGAGTGGCGATGGGTTTGGTGAAAGAGGACGAGGAATATGCCATCCTCACTGACATCGCCGGCGCCGAAGATCACTACGGCGACATGGATTTCAAGGTCGCGGGCACGCGCGACGGCATCACCGCCTTGCAGATGGACATCAAGGTCATGGGGATCACACCGCAAATCATGCGTGAAGCCCTCGACCAGGCACGCCGCGGGCGGTTATTCATTCTCGACAAGATGAACGAGGTGATAGGCGAGCCGCGCACCAAGATCAGCGACTTTGCCCCGCGCTTCTATACGCTGCAGATTCCGGTCGACAAGATTCGCGATCTCATCGGGCCGGGCGGCAAGGTCATCCGCGGCATCATCGAGCAGACCGGCGTAAAGATTGATGTCGAAGACAGCGGGCGGGTCAACGTCTCCTCCAGCGATCAGAAGGCAGCGGCGCAGGCCATCCAGATGATCAACGACATCACCGCGACCGCCGAGGTCGGCAAGACCTACCTTGGCAAGGTCACCCGGCTGGCGGACTTCGGCGCCTTCGTCGAAATCCTGCCTGGCACCGATGGTCTGCTGCACATCAGTGAAGTCGCCGAGCACCGCATCAAGGACGTGCGCGACGAATTGAAGGAAGGCGACCAGGTCCTGGTCAAGGTGCTGGCGGTCGAAGGCAATCGCATCAAGCTGTCGCGCAAAGCCATCCTTAAGGAACAGCGCGCCAAGATGGGCGGCGGCGAAGCCGAAGCCGAAGCTGAAACCGGCGGCGGCGTGGTCACCTTCGAAGGCGGACACGAAGCCGCCGACGTGGAAGAACCCAGCTTCAACCGCGAGCACAGCGGCGATCGTGGACCGCGACGTGACGGTGGGCGTCAAGGCGGACGCGGCGGCGGTCGTGATGGTGGACGCGGCCGGGGACGCGGCGGCCCCCGGCACTGAGCGGCGCGAGGCAGGGTCCCATGCAAACAGCGCGGGGCCCCAAGTGTTTTGTGTCGGAAGAGCGATTGGGTTCCTGACCCAATGGGTTTGGGAGCCTAAGCTGGCCGGAGGATTTCTCTGGCCTTACAATGTGGGAACGTGGCACCCGGCATCTTAGGCAAATTTTTCGGTTCACAGCCAGCGACACGGCCCGAACACCCTCCGGTGTCGGGTCAACGTATTTCTCGTCGCTCCACCGGCTTCAACGAGTTCGTCAAGTACATCTCTCATCAGGACGAGCTCAGGATTCTTGACCTCGGCGCCACCTCGGCAGCCAACATCACCTTCATGACCGGGCTGGGCCACAAGTTTCACCAGGAAGATCTACTCAGGCTTTCCGCCGACAAAGACCTGCTGGTCCCGAACGGTAGCGGGGGCACAACTCTCGACACCGATAAGTTCCTGCGAGACAACCTGAACTTCGAGCGGGAAGAATTCGACGCCGTGATGTTCTGGGACCTGGCCGACTATCTTCCCGAAGCGCTGGTGAAACCTGTCATCGAGAGGGTCCACATCGGCATGAAGATGGGCTCAATTCTGCTGGCCTTCTTCCACACCAAAGATGCGGGCCCGCAGGAGCCGTTCTACCGCTATCACATCGTTTCGAAAGAGGCGGTGGACATGCAGCCGGCGCCTCCATTCAAGCTGCAACGCGTCTTCGCCAATCGCCACGTCGAGAACCTGTTTCGCGATTTCGCCTCCATCAAGTTCTTTCTTGGCCGCGACAATATGCGGGATGTGCTGGTGATTCGGTAGGCTGTACAACGTCCTGACGCAATCCACTTGGGACGGTCAGCCCACCCGCGTTTTTCTGATCACGTAGGCAAGCACGCCGGGAATTCGCAACATTTGCAGAGCGACCGGTCGGGCGATTTCGGGCAGCCGGAACAGCCCGCGAACTCGTGATGCCGCTGCGATCAGGGGAGCGAACTGGCATTCATAAAGAGTTTCGTAGTCTCGCGTCGCCGCGTCGAGAGAGCAGTATCCTGCGAAAAACTGTTGCAAACAATTGGCGGCCGCTCGTCCACTGCGCAGGGCCAAAGAGATTCCGTCCCCGGCAAACGGATCGATGAAAGCTGCGGCATCGCCGGCAAGAAGAAGATTGTCGCGCACCGACTGCGGCTTGCGATAGATAAGCGGAGCGGTGCTGACGGGCGGCACCAGCGGCTGCCAATCTGCGGCCCGCCGGGCGAGAGGCGGCGACAGTCGCAGGACCTCCGGCAGCGTCGTCGCGGCGTCGGAGCGAACCATCGCACAGACATTTACCACGTCCTCGGCCACCGGCTGGACCCCGCAATATCCCTTGTCGAAGAAGTACAGATCGGTCGACGGCGATGGAGACGGCTCGCGATAGTGCGCTTTCACCCCGATCCATTTCGGACCCGGCGGCACCTCTGCAGCGTCGGAGAAGCGCGACCACCGGCCTGCGCACAGGACCAATGCCTTCGCGCTGACAATTCCCTGTGCAGTAGCCAGCGTGTATGGCCCGTTTCCGTCGACCGACAAAACTTCGCACTTCTTGCAAGCGGTCACTCCAGCCTGCTGCGCCGACTCCCACAACAAAAGGTCGAGCGAATAGCGTGGGATGCTCAAAGCTGGAGGATTGATCGCGGCTTCCACACAGCTCCCGGAGACGAAGATTCGTGCCCGCGAAATGACGGGAGCATCGCTGAAGAGCTTCTCTGCCCGCGGATGTTGGCGCAGCAAATCGCGGAGCAGCTCCAGCGACTCGGCGGAGACGAATTCGCCACAAACTTTCTGACGTGGAAAATCGCTGAGATCGAACAGCCCGACGGATGCGCCCATGCGCGCGGCGGTGATGGCCGCGGATGCTCCCGCCGGACCACCGCCGATGATGGCGAGATCGAAGCTGGAGCACTCTACTTCCATAGCACAATGCCCATGCGATACAGGTAGTGCGTGGAAGTCTCCATCCGGCGCGCACTGGTTTGGCCCAGGATGCTTCGCATCTCTTCCAGTGTATAAGCGCGCCGTACGGACGCAGGCGCATCGTGCCATGTCAGACGGCTGCGAAAGAGGGGCAATCCTGCATAGGTCAGGGCAAGATGCAGGCGGCTGCGAATCACGTCGTTGATCAAGACACCAATGCGCGCAACGCGCAGCGCCTCGGTGGCAACGGGTAACACGGTTTCCGGCTCGAAGTGATGCAACATCAGGTTAGAGGAGACAACGTCAAAAGCTCCATCGTGAAACGGGAGCTCGAGCGCATCGCCGACGACCGCGGGGATTCCACTCTGCGGCAGGTGCGATGCGACGCGGTCGAGCAGAGTTACGCGAATATCGATTCCTTCTGCTGCGAGCGCTCGGCTCGCCGCGAGCGGGACGTGCCCGTTGCCGGCCCCAATCTCCAGAAGTGACAAACTGCTGCTGCCTTGGGCGCGAGCAATTCGGCGCAAGAGCTGTGTCGTGGTCCGGGTCCCGCCAAACCAGTCATTGATTCTCTGCAAATCACGCAGCGATGCCGCGATCTCAGCCGCGGTTCCGAGATCGTCGTCCAGCAGTTCCGGAACTACGATACGTTGCATGCGATTGTGAGCTTGGGGATGCGCGAGGACGGCACAAACCCGTCTCCACCAGAGCCTATCGTATAAGGCCTGTAGATCGATGCTCGGAACCGATTGTGATTGATGAGCGTGAAAATCCGCCGATTAAGTGGCAGAATAGCTGCGACACCAGCGGAGAACCGAATGGCAAATCAGGGTCAAGGACGAATGGACTCGGCCACCGAGCTTCTGAAGAACAAGAGGGCGGGCGGGGCGTTTGACGTCTTCCTTTGCCACAACGACCGCGACAAGCCGCAAGTCAAGCAGATCGGCAGAGACCTGAAAGAGTTGGGCATTCTGCCCTGGCTGGACGAGTGGGAGTTGCGCCCCGGCCTGCCCTGGCAGGATGCGCTGGAGCAGCAGATCGGCTGCGTGAAGTCGGCCGCGGTGTTTGTGGGAAGCGAAGGCGTCGGCCCCTGGCAGCATCAGGAGCTGGCGGCCTTTCTGCGCAAGTTTGTCGACCAGAAGTCGCCGGTCATCCCGGTGCTTTTAACCGATGCTCCTACCGAGCCTGACCTGCCGCTGTTTTTGGTGGGCATGACGTGGGTCGATTTCCGCGAGTCCGATCCCGACCCCATGGACAGGCTGGTATGGGGCATTACCGGAAAGCATGGCGATTCGGAAGACAGCGATGCGCCTCCCAAGCCGAAAAAGCAACGGCAGACGCCGGTGCCCGACGACTCGAATTCCTCTCCGTGGCAGCAACAGCCACCGGGCCTGGCGCAGACGCTGCTTGGCTCGTGGCAGGTGCAAATCACCAATCCGTTCGGAATCATGAGCCAGATGACGCTGCAAATCATGCCCGGCAATGTCTTTCGTGGACAGATTCCTACGCCGATGGGCATGGGAGCGGTAGAAGGCATGTGGCAGCTCTCGCCTATGAACCAGCTCACCCTGCAAGGCCGACAGGTGCTGGGCTTTCAGCAGATGCCTTACCTGGTGATCGTTCAGCTCAACCAGACAGGCCCTTATCAACTCGCGGGCTACACCAGCGGCGGGGAGCAAACCAACTGGCAGAAAGTTAGCTAGCCGGCGGCAGAGCGAAATCTGGCAGAAGCTCAGGCGGCATATTCCGGAAGCGTCATGTGGTCGACCAGGTCGCGCCCCACGATGAGGTTCGCCAGAGGCGGGAACTTCAGAAGCTTCATTCCCTGATTGCGCAGGAAGATCGACATGTTCGAGGGCGGCGCAAACCATCCGGCAAAACGAAGCGCCATCTCTTGCTTCTCTGCCACAAACGGCCCGAATAGCTGCTGATATCGCGCGAATGCGTTGACGTAGTCTCCCTTGGCGCGGTGGAGTTCGCCGGCCAGAATATAGGCGGCCGTCATCGCCAGGCTCGAGCCTTCTCCTGCCAGAAGTGAAACGCATGAGGCAGCGTCGCCCAGCAGGACGACACGACCTCGCGACCATTGCTGCGCTTCGATCCGGATCTGGCTGACGCGATCGAAGTAGAAGTCAGTGGTGTCGTCGAGATGTTCCAGAATCCTCGCGCACTCCCATCCGCTGGCGGCAAAGCGCTTTCGCAGCAGTTCCTTTTGTGCCTGAGTGTCGCCGCTGTCAGGATTGTCGTCGGCAAAGGTGAACAGGAACAGGGTGCGGTCATCGCGCATGGCGAAGCGCGCCACCTGTTGGCCGACCTGGGTGTACATCACGTAGATCAGCTCATCGCGCGGCTCGTAGCCATCGACGGAGAACGCGGCAACCTTGCAGCCGAGATACTTTCTCATACTGCTCCTCGGGGCCGAACGCAAGCTCGCGCACCTTGGAATGCAGCCCATCGGCTCCAACCACCAGGTCAAACTCGCGTTCCGTTCCGCCCTCAAAGCGCACGCGAACACCGCTATCGCCTTGCTCAATAGCAGTAATGCTGTCACCGAAGATGGTTTCAACCTTGCCGTCGATGGTCGCGAAGATGCCGGCCGCCAGTTCACTGCGTGGCAGGCTGACGAAGTGGCCATGCGTCGCTCGATCAAAGGCGCTGGCGGGAAAGCTCGAAACGATCTCGCCATGGGCGTCGAGCACCCTGATCTCACGGACCTTGTATCCTTCTCGGTTGATTTCGGGCAGCAGCCCCATGCGGTCGGCAACGTCGTAGCCGCAGCCCCAGAAGTCGACAATGTACCCGCCGGTGCGCAACTGCGGCGCTCGCTCGACCAGGGTGGGCTGCATGCCATAGTGCAGCAGCCAGTGAGCAAGCGTCGATCCTGCTATTCCCGCTCCTGAAATCAGAATTCTCATGGCAACCAGGCTGCGTTGCGCGGCCCTCAGGAAACAATAACAACGTCGGGACGCAGTTTTTGTTGCAAATCGGCGGCAATCTGTTGGCCATGGAAGCGGCCATTCTCGATGAATATTTCGCTGGTTCTCATGCCCGCGACGATCACGCCCGCCAGGTAGATGCCCGGCACGTTGCTCTCCAGGCTCTGCGGATCAACGATCGGCTTCTTGTCGGCATCGCCTCGGATCTTAATCCCCAGATTGGAAAGAAATTCGAAGTCGGGATGGTAACCCGTCATGGCAAAGACATAGTCATTGGCAATGGTGACCTCTTCCTCAGGCGTATTCAGCACGACGTGATCGGGCGCGATCTGGTGCACCGTGCTGTTGAAATAGGCCTTCACCTGCCCGGCTTTGATGCGGTTCTCGATGTCGGGCTTAATCCAGTACTTCACCGAAGGACTCATTCCCGGCCCGCGATGCACCAGCGTCACGTGCGCGCCGTGCCGCCACAATTCCAGCGCAGCAATGGCGGCCGAGTTCTTCGCTCCTACCACGAGCACGTCGAGACCGAAGAAAGGATGCGGCTCGCGGTAATAATGCATGACCTTGGGCAGCTCTTCGCCGGGAACATTGATGTAGTTCGGGCGATCATAATATCCGGTTGCCAGGATCAGCTTGCGCGCATGGTATTCCCGCGGGCGGCCGTGCATGTCGGTGGTGTGGAGGATGAAGTTGCCATCGCTGCCTTCGATGCGCTGCACCGGCTCGTACTGCCGCACGTCGAGCGCGTAGTGCTCGGCGGCCTTGCGGTAATACTCCAGCGCCTCCTGGCGGGTGGGCTTCTGATTGGGGCTGGAAAATGGCAAGTCGCCGATCTCCAGCAGCTCCGGGGTGGTGAAGAAGGTCATGTTGCTGGGGTAGTGGAAGAGTGAATTCACCAGGCAACCCTTGTCGATGTTGACCACCGACAGCCCGGCCCGCTTTACGTCGATGCCGCAGGCCAGGCCGGTCGGCCCCGCGCCGACCACGACTACATCGAAGCGCTCAGGCGCGAGCGCCACATCCGGTCCGTTCTCGAGCATGGGAATAGGATATCGTGTGGCGGGCCGGGCCGCGTTTTCGTGGCGCGCTTCTGCGTCGACACACGGTCCAGTGACGGCGCTCACCGACGCGCGGTGATACATCCGCAACAGTAGTTAGGTGGCGCAGATGCACTCACAATTTGGACAAACCCACCGTGGACGCTAGGTTTTCAACGAAACCCATCGCATCGGGTTGTTCCATTTTGTAATCTGTACAAGGTCACACATACAGAAACTCCGCCCTTCCGAGGCACTCATGACCGTCATCAAGCAGGAAGATCTTATCCAGAGCGTAGCCGACGCGCTGCAATTCATCTCCTATTACCACCCGGTGGACTTCATCCAGAACCTGGCGCGCGCCTACGAGAAAGAGCAGTCGCCGGCGGCGCGCGATGCCATGGCGCAGATCCTCATCAACTCGCGCATGTGCGCCGAAGGCCATCGCCCCATTTGCCAGGACACTGGCATCGTGACCGTCTTCCTCAAGATCGGCATGAACGTGCAGTGGGACGCCTGGATGAGCGTCGAGGACATGGTGAATGAAGGCGTGCGCCGCGCCTACCTGCATCCTGACAATGTGCTGCGCGCCAGCGTGCTGGCCGACCCTGCCGGAGCGCGCAAGAACACCAGGGACAACACGCCCGCCGTAGTGAACATGACGGTGGTCCCCGGCGACACGGTCGAGGTCATCGTCGCGGCCAAGGGCGGCGGCTCGGAGGCGAAATCGAAGTTCGTCATGCTGAACCCGTCGGACTCGATCGTCGACTGGGTGCTGAAAACCGTGCCCACCATGGGCGCCGGCTGGTGTCCGCCAGGAATGATTGGCATCGGCATCGGCGGTACGGCGGAAAAAGCCATGCTGCTGGCGAAAGAAGCGCTCATGGAGCCCATCGACATTCAGGAGCTCATTGCGCGCGGGCCGTCAAGCCGCGCGGAAGAGCTGCGTCTTGAGCTCTACAAAAAGATCAATGCACTCGGCATTGGGGCGCAGGGCCTCGGCGGTCTGACCACCGTACTCGACGTGAAGGTCAAGGATTACCCTACGCACGCGGCGAATTTGCCAGTCGCGATGATTCCCAACTGCGCTGCTACGCGCCACGCGCATTTCGTGCTCGATGGCTCAGGGCCGGTGGCGCTGGAGCCGCCATCGCTCTCCGACTGGCCCGACCTGACCTACGACCCTATGGCGTCCGGAGCGCGCCGCGTGAACCTGGACACCGTAACGCGCGAAGAAGTCGCCACCTGGAAGCTGGGCGACGTGCTGCTGCTCAACGGCAAGCTATTGACCGGCCGCGATGCCGCGCACAAGCGCATCGCGGAAATGCACGGCCGCGGCGAGGAGCTACCAGTGGACTTTAAGAACCGGTTCATCTATTACGTGGGCCCGGTCGATCCGGTGCGCGACGAGGTGGTCGGCCCTGCCGGCCCCACCACGTCCACCCGCATGGACAAGTTCACCCGCCACATGCTGGAGCACAGGGGCTTGCTCGGCATGGTGGGCAAAGCCGAGCGCGGACCGGCGGCGATTGAAGCCATCCGCGACCACAAGGCGATTTACCTGATGGCGGTCGGCGGCGCGGCGTACCTGGTGTCGAAGGCGATCAAGAAGTCGCGCGTCCTGGGCTTCGATGATCTCGGCATGGAAGCGATCTACGAGTTCGAGGTCGAGGACATGCCGGTGACCGTCGCTGTCGATTCGAAAGGCAATTCGGTGCACGAGTCGGGCCCGAAGCAGTGGCAAGCGAAGATCGCGGAGCTGGTGAGCATCGGGTAGAGAGCAACTGAGGCAGCGTGGAGTAGGGCTTCAGCGGCTAGTGGCCTTTGTTTGTCATCCTGAGCGGAGCGCTGGTCGCGCAGCGACCAAGCGAAGTCGAAGGACCCCTATTGCGACGAACGCTCTTGAAGTTTACTCATTTCGGAGTGCGTTGCGAACCAATCGGCGGCCAGGTCTTTCCACTGCGGGTTCTCTTTCTCAATCAGTGCGATCTTCTTCTTCCGTAGCCAGCCCTTGAGCTGTTTTTCACGGGCGATTGCTCGCCCCACATCCGCATATCTCTCCCAATAGAGCAAGCGGTCAATCCCGTACCTCGCGGAGAAGCCCTCCAAGGCATGGTTTTTGTGTTGCCAGATTCGGTGACGGAGTTTTCCCGTGACGCCTACATACAGCGTGCCCGAGATGCTGCCGAGAATGTAGACGTAGTAGGTGCGATCTTCTTGCATGGTATAGGGGTTCTTCGACTGCGTTCGCCTGCCTGCGGCAGGCTCGCTCCGCTCAGGATGACAGTGTTGGCAGAGTCTCGCAGTGATATTTATCCAAGCCCAATGTGATCGTTCCGCTTTGTGCTAATCTCGGCGCACGACGATGAGTACGACCGATAGCTCGGGACCGCAAGTCGCCCCTGAGCCCACCGTCCGCCCCCTTGCCATACCGGCAGCAGCCCCGCCCAAGTTGGCCTCCTTGCTGCATCTGTTCTGCGAGACCACCACGCTGCACGGGCGGAGATCGGTTTTTGTGCAGATTGTGCGGTGGACACGCGAGGGCGAAGACGGAGCCGACGAAGTTGGGCGACTGACGCTTCTGCTCGATGTCATCGAGGGCGACGCAACCCTGCAAAGCGCGGTGCAGCAGTCGCTCAACAAGCTGCTGGCTGAGATCGACGCGCTGGCTTTGTTCGCCGAGATCGGCTTGCCTTCCGTCCATCCCTTTACCACCGAGATCGTGCGCCGCCTGATCGGCCGCGTGCTTCCATCGGCACGGCGCGACACCGATGCCGCCAAGCTGTTGATGGACCTGTACACCAGCGAGAAGTATGTGCGGCGGTTCGCGGCGCAACCTGCGGAAGTGTTCCGGCGAACCGTTTCCGTTCTCACGCCGGAGAACCATCCCGCATTCTGGGCGCGGCAGTTGCGCGATCTGCACGAGGCGATGCGCCTGTTGGCGGCGCGCATCAGCGGCCTGGGACTGGAACCGGAGATGCGCGACCGCAGCAGCTCGCACAGCATCGTACGCTCCCCGTTCTACGAACTGATCCGCATGACGGAAGAGCTGATCACCGGCTCCGAAGGCCGGGGGTGCGCGGCCAGCCTCGACGCCTGGAAGCAGAACGTCGCCCAATGCCGCCAGGAGATGGAGACCGTCTACGAGCACATGGAGACGCAGGGCATCAGCGTCGAACTTGTCTTCAACCTGAAGACCATACACGCCTGCCTGGCCCGCATGGAGGCGATTGCCGTGGTCCTCACCGCCGTCGATTCCACCACGCTGCTGGCGTCGGTGCATTCGCTCCTGTCGCGGCTGGAAGAAGGCAATCTCGAAGACAAGCGCGTGTCGTCGTTCTTGCGCGAGAACCTCAACCTGTTGGCACGCAAAGTGGTCGACCGCAACGGCGACACTGGCGAGCACTACATCGCCAACAACCGGGGCGAGTATCGCTGGATGTGGGGTGCCGCGATCGGCGGCGGATTGCTGACCGTCTTCACCGCGGCCATCAAAATGCGCATCGTCGAATCGCACCTGCCGCTATTCTTCGAAGGCTTCGTGGCAGGCACCAACTATGCGGTGAGCTTCGTTTTGCTGCAGGTCTTCGGATTGGTGCTGGCCACCAAGCAGCCGGCCACCACTGCGGCTGCGTTCGCCCGAATCATTCGTGACAGTCGCGGCCAGGAGCGCAAGAACAAGTTGACCGATTTCGTCTCGCGCATCACCAGCACGCAATTGGCGGCGGCGCTGGGCAACGTGCTGGCGGTGTCGGCCGGGGCCGTGGTCTTCAACTGGCTATGGCGCATGCTTTTTACGGACTCCTACCTGGCGCGGGAAAGCGCGGCCCACGTTTACGAGACACTGCATCCGTTCTCGTCGGGGACTGGTTTCTACGCCATCATCACAGGCGTCATTCTGTGGCTTGCGGCGCTGGCGGGAAGCTGGATCGAGAACGCAGCCGTCTATTACCACTTCGCCGATGCTATCGCGCAATATCCTCTCGGTCTGCGCCTGAGCGAGCGGGCAACGCGCAGGTTCGCCCAAATCGTGCGCCACAACATGGGCGGCTGGAGCACGAGCATCGTCCTGGGGTATCTGCTGGGCTTCACTCCGGTAGTAGGAGCATTCTTCGGCATTCCGCTCGACGTGCGGCACGTGACGCTTTCCACCGGAACCCTGGCACTCGCAGCGGCGCGCTTCGGCACCGCCGGCCTGGGCGATCGCTGGTTCCTCTACGCGGTGCTTGGTATCGCAATCGTCTTTGTCCTGAACCTGACAGTGAGCTTCATGATTGCCTTCTACGTAGCACTGCGCGCCTACGATATCGGCTGGCGGGAACAGTTGGCAATCCTATGGTCGGTGGCGTTGGAGGCAGTGCGCTCGCCCATGCGCTTCATCGTGCCACGGTTTCCCCAACCAATGGACAAAACGCCAGGCGCTGCTTCGGAAGCGTCCCACTGATGATCAGCATAGGAACGCCGGGTCGTCTATCGCCCCGTGTACGTCGGCTGCGCCGGTGCGGGCGGGCGATTGGCGCGCGTAACCAGCCACCAGATCAGAGCCACGATCAGAATGACCGGAATCAGCGGTATCAGAATCAGCAGGGGGAAGATGTAGCCGCCACCCTGGGATACGATCTCGCCTTTCACCACCGAGTTGGGATCGCGTGACAGCCCTCCGCCGATGGTGACCACGTCGCCGTTGACCCGGGCGACATCGTTCAGCCTTACACCACCGCCGATGGAGACCACATCCCCGCGCACCTCGCCTTCAACCAGGATGCTGCCGCCGATGGAAACCGCGTCGCCACAGCTACCGGCTACACGGATAGAGCAGCCGATGCATACTACGTCGCCGACCTCTTCGCCATCGTTGATGGAGATGCTGCTGCCGAACTGGACGCGGTCGTTGTTCGATCTGGCAGCCGCCGCGGGTAGGGCAAGCGCCAGGAAGAGAAAGACAGCAAGAACTATGAAGGCCGGTCGAGTTGCCATGACGTCCCCCCGTTTGTCAGCCATGCACTAGCTTAAGCTGCCAGTCTGCAGAGCACAATTCTCCACCTGTTGGTACGCCAGGCACCTGCCAATGGTTCCGCTGCGTTTCTGTGTTTACTCAGGTTTCCAGCGTGTAGCGCTCGGCTGCCAGGCGATAGAGCCGGCGCCACACCAGGCGATTGATGGTGACGACCACCATCGCCATCACGACTGTCGACGCCAGCAGCAGAGCGAAGTTGCCAGCGTCGGTCGCCGCCGAGATGGTTGCTCCCAGGCCGACGGTGGTATAGGTCTGGTCCTTGAAGCGAAAGTATTCGGCCACGATGCTGGCGTTCCAGGCGCCACCGGACGCCGTCACCAGCCCGGTGATGAGATAGGGGAAGATTCCCGGGAGGATGAGTTGGCGCCAGCGCTGCGCCGATCCGAAGCGGAACAATGACGCCGCTTCTTTCAGGTCGGTGGGGATCGCCATCGCCCCGGCGATGACGTTGAACAGGATGTACCACTGGGTGCCCAGCAGCAGCAGGATGATGGAGCCCAGTCCCAGCCCGCCGCCAATACGAATCAGCATTAGCAGAACAATCGGGAACAGTGCCGTCGCGGGCACGGAAGCGGCGATTTGCGCCAGCGGCTGGGCGATTCTCGACAGCCGGGGATTGAAGCCGATGGCGACGCCCACTGGAATCGTCCAAAGCGAACCAATGATCAATGCGACGATGACGCGCAAAAAGGTCGCCACGGCGCCTTGCAGTATCGTGCGGAAATCGCTTGGCGTCAGGCCGGCGATCATGCCTCCGGCGCGAATCACGGCGTAGATGATGCCGGCAACCGCGAGCGAGGCGACAATCCGCCCCACCCACACCTTCCAGGGCTCAGGCGGCGATTCCTGGGAGGTGGCTGCATAGCGCGCGAAGCGCATTGTCAGGTACTCGCGGGTCGGATTCACCACTCGCTTGCGCAGCCGCAGCAGCCCGCTCGAGCCTTCGATCAGATTGAGGAACCACGACTGCGGCGCATCGCTGCTTTCCACCTGCTCGATCTTGAACTTCTCCGCCCAGGCGATAATCGGCCTCCACACGATCTGATCGAGCAGAACGATCACGGCGATCATGGTCGCAATACCCCAGAGAATGCTGGGGGTGTCGCCCGCGCTGGCGGCTGTCTGAAGATAGGACCCCAGCCCCGGCAAGCGAAAGTCCTTGGAGCCGAGCACAAACATCTCGCACGCCATGAGGAAGAACCAGCCGCCGGCCACCGACATCATCGAGTTCCACACCAGGCCGATGGCGGCGTAGGGCACCTCAATCTGGGTGAAGCGCTGATACCAGTTGAAGCGATAGATTTTCGCGGCCTCGCGCATGTCGCGAGGAATGCTCTTCAGCGAAGCGTAAAAGCTGAAGGCCATGTTCCACACCTGGCCGGTGAAGATGAGCAGGATCACTCCCAACTCAACTCCAAGCTGATGGTGCGGGAAAAGCGCCACCATGGCGAGCATCACTCCCGGCAGGAAGCTGAGCACAGGAATGGATTGCAGGATGTCGAGCAGCGGAATCATGATGCGCTCGGCGCGCTCGTTGTACGCCGCAATGTACCCGTAGGCCAGGGTGAAGGCCAGCGAGAGGAAATAGGCAATGGCGATGCGCAGCAGTGAGTAGGAAGCGTACAGGGGCAGCATGCGCGGGTCGCGGGAGATTTCAACCCTGGGATTGAAGGGCCCGAACCAGCTTCGCGCCAGCACGATGATGCCGTAGAACAGCGACAGGCCGGCGGCGAAGATGACGAAGTCGGTCAGCAGAGACCACGTCTTGGCGGGCAGCAGGGACCAGGGGCCCTTGCCGAGGATGCGTACCGGCTGCCAGAGATCGCGGGGCATTACGTCTCTTGTCCGGTGGCCGCGAGTTCGGAATCTTCGCGATGAAACAGGCGCCCGGTTTCGGAGTCGTAGTCAAAGATTTCCGCATAGCGGCCCCAGTTCAGCACGGTGTCGAACTGGCGCTCGACCTCATCGCGACTGAAGTGTTCGTCGAGGATGTCGCGGAAGAATTCCTCGCCGATGGCATGGTCGCGCTTGGCGTGCAGCGTGTTCTCAATCAGGCGCAGAATAGCAATGTTCTTCAGCGCGGCTTCGCGAAACAGCTCCTTCTGCCGCTGAATGTCCGCTTCACCAAACTCGCGGCCTTCGGGCGTAACCTCAACATCGCCCTCATGCACCTTGGCAAAGCCCAGGATGACCGCCGCATCCACGATCGGCAACAGGTCATCGACGTCCATGGCCAGCTCGTCGGCGGTCTTGTAAAGGTCGTCGCGGCCGCCGCGGTCGGTGAGCAGTTCCAGGAATCCGGCAATGCCGCCAGGACGGGCGTGGGGCAGCATCTGGAACTTCGTCCTCTCTCTTGCCTGGCCGTCGCCACTCACCGTGACGGCGGGCGCCGACATCTCCTCTTCCGGCTTGGTCAGCGCCTTGTAGATGTAGTCGACATAGGCAAGAAATCTGGGCGACTTGCGATCGCGATATTGCGGAATGTCGATCTCGAAGTCGGTGCGAATGCGCGCCGGATTGCGCCCCAGCACGATGACGCGGTCGGCCAGCAGTACGGCCTCTTCAATGTTGTGGGTCACGATGAAGATGCAGGTGGTAGGCATCTTCTTGTTCAGCCATAGTTCCAGCAGTTCGGAGCGCAGGTTCTCGGCGGTGAGCACGTCGAGGGCGGAGAACGGCTCGTCCATGAACAGAACCTCCGGCTCGACCACTAATGCCCGGGCGAAACCGACGCGCTGCTTCATGCCGCCTGAAAGTTCCTTGGGATAAGCAGTTTCGAAACCGTCGAGACCGACAACGTCGATCATCCGCAGTGCGCGCTTGTGGCGCTCGATGGCTGCCATGCCGCGCGCAGCCAGAGGCGCCTCGACGTTCTCGATTACCGTGAGCCAGGGAAACAGGGCGAAACTTTGGAAGACGATGGAGACGTGCGGAATGTCGCCGTCCATCAGCTTGCCATGCCAGAAGATGTGTCCGGAAGAAGGTTTGGACAAGCCGGTCAACATGCGAAGCAGCGTAGACTTGCCCGACCCGGACGGCCCCAGCAGTGCAATGATCTGGCCTGGACCGACCTCCAGATCTGTCGGGGCAATCACCTGGATGCGATTGCCGCCCGGTTGGGCGTAGTACTTTTCGACGGCGCGCGCTTCGATGATGGGACCCGGCAACCGTTTCTCCTCGTTTGGATCTGATTTTCCAGTGTATTGCCGAGGCTGTCGCGGCACAATCGCAGCAGTGCAACGGCAGATGAACACGGGGTTAATAAAACATGGCTTGTGCTGGGCGGAGTTGCGCAGTATTCATCCGTGCGTCGTTCTGGTTATGGAGAACGGCCGTCAGCACGCTGGTGTTGCCGGACATAAATAAGCCGGAGCTTTCGGCTCCGGCTTTGCAGGGCAATGGGGAGGTTAGAGACGAATCTTGCGGCGGAGGACGCCAACCGCTCCAAGCAGGGATGACCCAAGCAATACGAGGGTGCCGGGCTCGGGAACGCCGGTGAAGTTCGCCATGAAATATTGGTTGGTTCCCCCGACGTCGTTCCAGCCTCCGAAGTCCGGGTTGTACCACCACCCGTCGTGGCCCGGATACCCGGTCTGACTGAATTCGTAGTAAACACTCTGGCCGCTGTAGCCTAGCAAGTCGATCTCAGCTCCGTAGAGTTGGCCGGGGGTGAGCATCAGATTGATATTGGTAACGTCGAACAAGCTATCGGTGGTGCCCCAGTCCATGGTTTGGCTGTACAGGGCATTCCCCTCTGGACCGCTTGGGCCCCATTGGAAGACGTTGAAGGTAACCTGGCCCGGCGAAGTTCTGCCGGCCAGCTTGAACTCCCATTCGGACAGGACATTACATGCCTGTGAGGGCGCTTCGAAGGTTTGTGCCTGAGCTAACCAGCCATTAGTGATGTTGTTATCCCAAAACGGCATGGTATTGATGTTGCAATTGTCGGCATACGCCGTCCCGAAGCTGCCGACAACCAGGAGCGCCAGAACTGCCAGGGCGCAAATACGTAAGGGCCGAAACCATGTGTAGTCGCACATAGGCTTAAACTCCTCCCAGTCTGAGGCCGAATATTATGCCCGCCATCCATGGCGGTCAATCGGCACTGAAGTGCTGGATAGCGAGCCAGTAACTCGGAGCTGGCGTTCCTTACTTGAGTCGGCGGAAGGGCCGGCAGGCGGCACAGAGCAAGCTCCCGCCTGGCAATCTGAGGTTAACAATGGCGGCCTTCCGCTGTGCTAAAACAGGCTTGAGGACCTAATCATGGCGGAAGCAACCACGCAGCGCGAGCGCATTTCTCCTCTGGCCGGCAAACTGGCGCCGAAGGAGATGCTGATCGATGTCGCGCAACTCGAGCGCGAATACTACCAGCGCAAGCCCGACATCAGCGATCCCACGCAGATGGTCGCCTTCGGCACCAGCGGACATCGCGGCACACCCGGCAACGGCAGCTTCACCGAAGCGCACATCCTGGCCATCACCCAGGCCATCTGCGAATACCGCAAGCAGCAAGGCGTTGACGGCCCTCTGTACATGGGCAAGGACACGCACGCGCTCTCCGGCCCGGCGCAGCGGACCGCGCTTGAGGTACTGGCCGCCAACCAGGTCGATACTGTCATTCAGCCGGACGACGGCTACACGCCCACGCCGTCGGTGTCGCACGCCATTCTGGTCTACAACCGCGGACGCAAAGAGCATCTCTCCGACGGCATCGTGATCACGCCCTCGCACAATCCTCCCGAGGATGGCGGTTTCAAGTACAACCCGACCAACGGAGGCCCGGCGGACACGGATGTGACTGGCTGGATCCAGAATCGCGCCAACGAACTGCTGCGCGCCGGCAACAAAGACGTGAAGCGCGTGACGCTTGAGTCAGCGATGAAGATGTCGCGTACCCACCAGCAGGACTTCCTGATGCCGTACGTGAACGACCTGCGCAACGTCATTGACATGGACGCGATCCGCAATGCCGGCCTCAAGCTGGGCGTGGATCCGCTGGGCGGAGCGGCCGAACCTTATTGGGGGCCGATCAATTCGGTTTACGGTCTTTCGATTGACGTAGTGAATCCGAAGATTGACCCCACGTTCTCGTTCATGACGGTCGACCACGATGGCAAGATTCGCATGGACTGCTCCAGCCCTTACGCCATGGCGTCGCTGGTGCGGCTGAAGGACAAGTATCAGGTCGCCTTCGGGAACGATCCCGACTCCGACCGGCACGGCATCGTCACGCCGTCGGCCGGGCTAATGAACCCAAACCACTACCTTGCAGTGGCGATCCAATATCTGCTCACCCATCGGCCGAAGTGGTCGCCGGGCGTCATCGTCGGCAAGACGCTGGTCAGCAGCAGCATGATTGACCACGTGGTGAAGAAGCTTGGCCGCAAGCTGAGCGAGACACCGGTCGGCTTCAAGTGGTTTGCGCCGGGGTTGTTCGATGGCAGCTTCTGCTTTGGCGGCGAGGAAAGCGCCGGCGCGAGCTTCCTCCGCCTGGATGGCACCGTCTGGACCACCGACAAGGACGGCCCTCTGCTTGACCTGTTGGCGGCGGAGATCATGGCGGTGACGGGTAAGGATCCCGGTGAGCACTATCGTGTGCTGACCCAGGAGTTCGGAGCGCCGATCTATACGCGCATCGATGCCGCAGCTACACCTGAGCAGAAGACGAAGCTAGGCAAGCTTTCACCGGACGCCGTGAAAGAGTCGACGTTGGCAGGCGAGCCGATCACAGCCAAACTCACCCAGGCCCCCGGCAATGATGCGCCGATTGGCGGCTTGAAGGTCGTCAGCAAGACGGGATGGTTCGCCGCCCGGCCTTCGGGAACGGAGAACATCTACAAGATCTATGCCGAGAGCTTCCGCGACGAGGCACATCTCGACGCCATCGTGGAAGAAGCCCAGCAGATCGTGAACAACGCGCTCGCCTGAGACGCCTGTTTTGCCAAGACGATTCCTCAGGAGAGATCCCGTACCCCTGGGAACGGGACGATTGCCGTGTCCTACCGGTGCAGGCGGCCGAAAATCGAAACATAACCCCGAGTCTCGGTTTATAGGTAGCTGAACTGAATGAACTTAGCGGAGCTGCCATTCTGGCGTCGCTGGGCCACAGCCGACCGGTCGCCTAACCTGTAACAATACTTGTAAGATGTATTCGAAATAGCGTTTCGCTGTTTCTGACAATCGGTTCGTGAAGGAAGGAACTTTAGATGTTTGAAACCGGTACCAGTAAGACCCTGGATACCGCCGAAAGGCAAAGCGGACCCTCGCGTAGCAGTTCGGTTTTGCATTACATCCTGTTTGCTCTGGCCGTGGTCTATGTCGCGGCCTCGCTGTACTTCATGTATTCGTTGAAGACCCGGCTCGACACGCTCGACCAGAAGCAGATCGCGCTAAACGATGCTCAGCAGCAGCTTCTGGCGCGGCTGCACAGTACCTCCAACGAGTTCAAGCAGGCCCTCACCAGTGAGGTCGGATTGACCAAACAGGAGATGGCTAAGCGAGCGGCTCAACTGGAGCAGCAGCAGAAGCAGGCGGCGGCCATGCTCAGCAGCGCTCAGAAGCAGCAGGGGCAACAGCTCGCCGCGGTAAACACGGAGGTCAGTGGGGTCAAGACGGAGCTGGGCGGCGCCAAAACCGACATCCAGAAGACCCAATCCGACCTGGCGGCCACCAACCAGAAGCTGGAGAAAACCATTGGCGACCTGGGAGTCCAGAGCGGTCTGGTCGCGCACAATGCCGGCGAGCTTGATATCCTGAAGCGCAAAGGAGAGCGCAATTACTACGATTTCACCTTGCAAAAAGGCAAGAGAACGCCCGTCTCCACCATAAGCCTGCAGTTGAAGAAGGCCGATCCTAAAAAGAGCCGCTTCACCATGAACGTGATCGCCGATGACAAGACGATCGAAAAGAAGGACCGCACCATCGGCGAACCGCTGCAGTTCTATACCGGACGCGATCGCCTGCTGTATGAAATTGTGGTGTTTTCTGAGACCAAGAATTCCATCACCGGATACCTGTCTACGCCGAAGAGCGCGCCAGCCCCGGTGACGCCATAGGCGAGGCATCCGATTTCAACGTCGGGATTGCAGGAACCAGGGGCCGGGACTTCTCCGGCCCTACTTTTTGCCCACTTCCTTCAGCACAATCGGTTTCTGATCGTAGGGCTCGACGGTTACGGTCAGGCTTTTTCTCGCTTCAAACTGACCCTCGTCGACGGGGAAGCTGACGATCACCGTCCCACGCTCTTCCCCGCCTGGAGGAATCTTGCTTTCAACCTCCAGCGGCTTCATGGCACGCTCTTTCAGGTCGGGATAGGCCTGAAAGTAGCGCCCATAGTCGGAAGGTGACGCCGCCACGTCGGTATAAGAGCTGTCCTGCGTCTTCAGTTCGGCCGAGATCGACTTGATGTAGAGCGGCTTGTCGCCCACGGCCTTGAGAGAAACCTGGATCGCCACCATGGAACTCGGCTGGTCCTTGCTCCGGCTGAAGAACACGTTGTCAATTTCTCCCTGGCCCGTCGGCTTTGCCCGAAAGATATAGGCGATGCCGATGATGAAAACGACCACCACCACCAAAGCGGCCGCCAGCGGGATAATGGCCGGCAGGGTGCGACTTGGGCTGTCGAATTCTTCGGTGATGGGGACATGGCCGGCATCAAACTCGCGCTTGGAGGACTTGTGAGGGGGATTGGGCATGACAGCCTCCTTGGGCGCACCGCGGCCTGATTTTGATTGCAGCTAGCCTGGCCAGTCGCCCTTCATAGCCTTGCGGAACTCTCGCTCCGGAAGCGTATTGAGGATGTCGCGCGATGTCAACCACGCTCTGCGTGCCTGAAGCAATCCATACTTGATTTTTTCAAAATGGGAAGTGTGATGGGCATCGGTGTTGATGACGATCTTGACGCCGCGATCGCGCGCCATGCGCAGGTGAACGTCATTCAGGTCGAGCCGGTCGGGATAGGCGTTCAACTCCATCGCAACCTTATTCTGGGCCGCGGCCTTCAGCACAGCTTCCATATCGAATTTGTAGGCATCGCGCTTCAGCAGCAGGCGGCCCGTCGGATGCCCCAGGATCGACACGTTTTTGTTGCCTGCGGCGCGCAGCAGACGGTCGGTCATCTGCTCCGGCTCCTGGCTGAACATCGAGTGCACGCTGGCAACCACCACATCCATCTGCTCCAGCACTGAGTCCGACAAATCAAGTGAACCGTCGGCGAGGATGTCGACCTCGATCCCGGCCAGTATGATGATGCCCTCAATGGCGTCATTGGCCGCGCGAATGCGCTTGATATGCAGCACCGCCCGCGCATCATCGAGCCCGTTGGCAAATGCCAGGTTCTTGGAATGGTCGGTGATGGCGATGTAGCGGTATCCGCGTCCCTTAGCGGCTTCAGCCATCTCCTCGATGGTGCAGCGGCCGTCGGTCTCGACGGTATGCATGTGGACTTCGCCGCGGATATCGCCAAGTTCCACCAGCCTGGGCAACTTGTGTTCGGCGGCTGCTTCGATCTCGCCGCAGTTTTCGCGCAGCTCCGGCGGGATGTAGTCAAGGCCCAGCTTGCCGTAGATCTGCTCTTCACTTACGCCAGCGACGCGCTTGTTGCCTTTCAAGGTGAACAGGCCGTACTCGCTGAGGGTGTAGCCCATCTTTAGCGCGCGTTGCCGCAGCGTCACGTTGTGGTTCTTCGATCCGGTGAAGTATTGCAGGGCCGCGCCGTAGGATTCAGGCGGCAAAGTACGCACATCCACCTGCATGCCACTGCGCAGCTTGAAGCTCACCTTGTTGTCGCCCTTGGCAAGGACTTCGACGATGCCCGGGAAGCGGAGGACCTCTTCGATGAGATCGGCCCGTAGCTGGTCATCAACACAGCACGGCCCGGTGACCAGCACGTCCAGGTCGCCGACCGTTTCTCTGCCTCGGCGCAGCGAGCCGGCTGGCGTGATCTTGTCGATTCCCTTGATATGCTGGAGGTGGTCGGTGAGCTTCTGCGCCGTACGGTCGGCCTCGTCGATCAGGAACCGTCCCGAGATACGGCGATAACCCTCAATCGCCTTCAGTATCTTCTGCTCGCTCTTCTCGCTGAGCCGTGGCAGTTCCCGCAGCTTGCCTTCGCGGGCGAGCTGCTCCACACCCGCCAGGTCGCTGACCTGGAATGCACTCCAGATCAGGGCAATGGTCTTCGGTCCCAGCCCCTGTATCTTCAGCAGCTCCAGCATCGAGGGCCGGTATTTTTCGAGCAGATCCTGGTGCTGCTTGAGCTTTCCAGTCTCGCAAAGCTCCTTTATGTTGGCCGCCATTCCCTTGCCTATGCCGGGAACCTCCAACAGCTTCTTGGGTTCGGACACCAGGCTGGAAACCTGGTCGGGCAGCGCCTCCACCGTCTCCGCGGCGCGGCGATACGAGCGGATACGAAACCCGTCGTCCCCGTTGATCTCCATCAGGTCAGCGGTCTCGTAAAAGATGTGAGCGATAGCTTTGTTATCCAAGGAGAGTTACCGAAGCGCAATTGTAGCGCGGGAGCTTGTAGGCGTCCGCCTACTAGAAACAACAAACCCAGCCTGGGAGGCTGGGCTTGTCCAAAGAAGCTGACGAGCAGCTACTGTACCTTCGTGACGTTGTCGGCCTGGGGCCCCTTCTGGCCCTGCACGATCTCAAATTCGACTGGGTCGCCCTCTTGCAGGCTCTTATAACCTTCGCTATGGATGGCGCTGTAGTGCACGAACACATCCGGACCATCCTCTCGACCGATAAAGCCGAAGCCTTTCGCATTATTGAACCATTTAACGGTTCCTTTTAATTTCACGTTCTTCTTCCTCCGGGGCAAGACCCACTCGCACCCACCGGGCAGAGTGCTTCTTTGAAATTGCGTCTAACAGGCGGGTGACCCGTCCAGATCGGGAGGAACTCGTCCAGGAGACCTGCGGTAGATCGGAGATGCTTGCCTGTTGAACTTCCTGACTTAGATTGTGTTCTCCACAACCTTGGTTGTCAAGAGAGTATACAGGCTATTCCGCTGGATACACAAGGGTTAGCTACAACTCTTAGAGTTCATAGACTGTTATTGATGTCAAAAAGATAAACACAATTTTTAGCAACCAAAAATAGTTGCGGCGAGGTCCATCAGGCCCTGCTCCGAGCTTTTCCCTGGCGCAAGGACTCGCGAAGCCAAAGCACGCCGGCGATGCTTTTTCCGTCGCAGATCTTGCCGGTCGAGATCATCCTGACCGCCTCTGCAAGCCGAACCAGCTTGTACTCAATTCTTTCGTCTTCCTCGGGCTGTGCCTTGCCGGACTCTAGGCCTCGAGCCAGGAAGATCGTCATGGTTTCGTCCATAAAACCGGGGCTGGGGTAGAAGAACAGAATCCGGCGCCATAACTTTGCCGTGTATCCAGTCTCTTCCCGTAGCTCGCGCTTCCCGGCGGCCAGGGCCCTTTCTCCCTCATCGATGCTCCCGGCCGGCAGCTCCCACAAATAGTCTCCAGCAGCGTAGCGGTACTGTCGCTCCAGCAGCACCCGTGGCTGCTGTCCGCAGTCGTCCACTGCCAACACCACCACCGAGCCGGAATGCCGTACGACATCGCGAATAGCGGTAACTCCATTCGGCTCGATCACCTTGTCGGAGGTCACGCTGAACACCTTGCCTTTAAAAGAAGTCTTCGAGGAGAGCACTTTTACAGTCTGCTTACGCTTGCGTGTTTTGGCGGTTGACATCATGGTTCACTATAGCGCGTGCGCAGCGAGAGTCAGCTCGGTGCCCAAACCACCGGCCTTCCGCCTTGGCGGAGAGACCCTTCGGCCCTCCGAATCGCCGCTTGTGACACCCTCATCTAACGCAGCAATGCTGGGACCGAATCCGCACGATCAGGCGCTGAAGGACTTCGCGGAGCTGGTCAACCCGGGACGGGCGGACGAAGCCATTGATCTGGCAACGGCCGCGCTGGTGTTGGCGCGCATCGAGTATCCCGAGCTCGATCTTCCGGCCTACCTGCAGCGCCTCAACACGCTGGCACACCGAGTGAAGACAAACTTGCGTACCAATCCCTGCGCTCGGGAGACGGTCGCTGCCATAAACCGGGTTCTGTTCGAAGAAGAAGGTCTGCGCGGCAACCGCGACGATTATTATGATCCGCGCAACTCCTTTCTCAACGATGTACTGGATCGCAAGCTGGGAATTCCCATAACCCTATCGCTGGTTTATATGGAGGTGGCGCGCCGCATCGGCTTCCCCGTGGCGGGGACGGGCATGCCGGGACATTTTCTGCTCAAGCACTATGATGTGCTCTCCGGCGACATCATCATCGATGCTTTCAATCGAGGATGCCTGCTGACTTCGGGAGATTGCCGGAAACGGCTGAACGAGATCTACCATGGCGAAGTGGAATTCCAGCCGGAGTTCCTGCGCCCGGTCACCCATCGCGAAATCCTCACCCGCATGCTCAATAACCTGCGGCAGATTTATTTCACCCAGCGGAACCTGCGCAAGGGGCTGATCGTGCTTGATCTGTTGATCGCCATACCACCGCTATCGACCGACATGCTGCGGGAGCGGGCGCTGGTCAGGCTCAACTTCGACCAGTACGTGGGAGCCGCGCAGGACCTGGCGCATTATCTGAAGCTCTGTCCCGAGGCACCGGACGTAGATGACGTTCGCGAAACCCTGGAGATGGTGCGGCAACTGCTGGCCCGGCTGAACTGATCGGGACCCTTGCCGGGGGGTGGGCGCCATCCGGAGTGGAGTTGTAAAGAAATGTGCATCTCGCCAGAAAAGATGGTTTGGAGCTTGCCTTTCGGAGCCAAAGCTGGGTACCATAAGGATGTCCTCCAACCGCCGCACCTCCGTGCCGGCGTTCCATGCGCCAACATGTCCAGGCGCCAGACGGACGTAACGAACTCGATTTCGAGAACGACTCCAACCGCATGAGTGCCGACCACGCCGATTCTGAGGCGAATAGTAGGCCAGCAAATGCGGTCCAGATGTGGGAACCCGCAACCTGCGGGATTTTGACTACGAGAGAAGCATGAATCAAGGATCGAACCCTCCCTCCGGCCCGCCCGGCGGGGGGAAAGGACGCAGGCGGCGCCGTGGGCGCCGGGGACCGGCCTCGCAAGGCCCTAATCCCGAAGCACAAGGTCGCACGTCGCAAGGCCCCGCGCAGCATCGTCACGGGAAGGCGCGTAAGTCGAGCCACCGTCCGGGACAGCGGGCCGGCCAGAACCAGCCCGGCAGCGGTATCTACACCGCTCCTATGGACCACAGCTATCGGGCAGCGCAAAACAACAACAGCGGCAATCAACCGAGGCAAGGGCGTGGCCGTAGCAGCCAGAATTACGGCAAGCAGTTCCTGCCAGCTGATCCGGAGCCGCTGCCGGCGACCACCGAGCCGGGGCCGACGCGCATCTTCGCCTTTGTCGACGAGCTGTTCTTCCTCACCAAGATCCAGGAGACTGGCCGCAAGCTGAACGTGAAGGTCGAGTTCGTCAAAACCGAGAAGGACCTTTATGAGCGCATGGGGCAGAACGGCAACGATAAGCCCTCGCTCATCATCTTTGATTTGAACAATCTCGCGGCCAAGCCGCTCACCACCATTCCCAAGCTGAAGTCAAAGCTGAAGAAGGCCACCAACATCATCGGCTTTGTTTCCCACGTGCAGGGCGATCTGAAGGTGAAGGCCCAGGAGGCGGGATGTGACATGGTGCTGCCCCGTTCGGCTTTCTCGCAGAACCTGCCGCAGTTGCTCCGCCGGCACGGGGCGCCGGAAGAAGCGCAAGAACTCGAATAGAATCACGGTTTGTTTCTCTGCGGTTTATTGCGGCGTCTCCTGAAAGCAAGCACACGCCACGGCTTGTCCCGGCGTTTCCTGCTCGCGATAGCAGCCATGGCTGCTTCGATCGCGCTCCTGGGCGCGGGCCATGCGCAGCCGCGGGGGCGTCCTCCCTCGCACGTCACCTTCTATAAGGACGTGCTTCCCCTTCTTCAGGACCACTGCCAGGCCTGCCATCGGCAGGGCGAAGTCGCACCCATGCCGCTCGAAACCTACCAGCAAACCAGGCCGTGGGCGGCGGCGATCAAGCAGGCGGTGGTGTTCCGGCAGATGCCGCCCTGGTTCGCTGATCCGCGTTATGGCAAGTTCTCCAACGATCCATCCCTGACGCCACAGCAGATCGCAACCATCGGGAAGTGGGTTGACGAAGGCGCCCCGGCGGGCCAGCCCAACGACGCTCCGCCCGCGAAGCGCTGGTCCAGGGGCTGGAACATCGACCCTCCCGACAAGGTCATCACTATGTCGCACTCGGTGACGCTACCTGCGTCCGGCGATATCGAGTACACCTACGAAATTGTTCCTACGGGATTCACCCACGACATGTGGGTACGCGAGTCGGAAATCAAGCCCTCAAGTCCGGAGCACGTGCATCACGCCGTGGTCTACATCCGGCCGCCGAATTCCGACTGGCTGCGTCCGGCCCCGGTGGGCGTACCCTTTGTCGCCTCGGACTTCAAAGATCCGAAGATGCGCGCTGAAGCCCACGAGACTACAAGCGACATGCTGCTGGTCTACGCTCCCGGCAGTCTGCCCGACCACTGGCCCGCAACCATGGCCAAGTTCATTCCCGCCGGCTCCGACCTGGTCTTCCAGATGCACTACACCTCGAACGGCCACGCCGCGACTGACCAGACCAGCGTTGGGATGGTGTTCGCCAAACAGAAGCCGGCGCAACGCGTGCTGACTTTGCAGCTTACCAATCACAGCTTCATCATTCCGCCGCGCACCGATGATTACCGTGTCGACGTCGCCGGAACCATCCCCAACGATTGCATCCTGCTCAGCTTCTTCCCCCACATGCACCTGCGGGGAAAGCGCTTCGAATACAACATCCTGAATCCCGACGGCACGCTTAAAGAAACCCTGCTGCGCGTGAACTATAACTTCCACTGGCAGCTCAGCTACAAGTTGGCCCAGCCTCGTTTGCTGAAGGCGGGAACGTGGTTGCAAGCCGTGGCATGGTATGACAACTCAGACAACAACCCGCACAACCCCGATCCCAATGCCGTGGTGACCTGGGGCGGCCAGACCTATGACGAGATGATGGTGGGATTCTTTGACGTGGCCGTGCCGGCGGACGTGAACAAGGAAGAGTTCTTTGTGCGGCATAAACCGGATGCGAGATAGAGGCTTTGCGGTTACCCGCAATGCTTGAGGACTATTCGAACCCTGGTTCATCGCCTTTCCCGTTCTTCCAGGTCTGCGTTGAGGCGCGAAGTGAAAGAGTGGACAACCAACTGTGCCCGAGTTGTCCGTTCGGTAGCCCTAAGCGGAAGCAAATACGCTTGCAGCGAAGCTTGGTCGGTAACCCCGATCAGGTTCCTTTGCCCGGCCCACCAATCCGGTCGCTCACATGCATAAATAGGGCTTCCGTCAACTATTCGCAGTCTCTACCCGGAAAGGTAGTAGAATCCGCCAAAATCAAGCCCATGGCGTGCAAGGGAAGGAAAGGAATCAGTTTGGGCAGTAGTTTGGTGAATTCGCCGGCAGTCATGGCTCTCGCCATTCCCAGCCAGGTGATTTGGTCGTACCTTTCCTTTGGAGTGGTTCTCGCCGTGGGGCTGGTCGCGATTCTGCTCCGCGGCGATTGGCAAAAGGCGCGAGGATTCGACAAGCTGATTCTCTTCGGGCCGATGTTTTACGCAGCGCCACTGGCGGCCTTCGGCACCGAACATTTCACCTTGACCGCAGCCCTCGCCTCCATCATCCCGGCGTGGATCCCCTGGCATCACTTCTGGGTCTACTTCGTAGGCGCTTGCTTTATCGCCGCCGCACTCAGCCTCGTGACGGGGATTCAGGCGCGTCTGGCGGCGAGTTTGCTGGCTTTGACGTTTTTCCTTTTCGTCGTGCTGATGCACGCCCCGGCTTGGGCCCGCCATCCGGAAAATCGGTTTGCGCTGACCGTCTCTCTGCGAGAAATATCCTTCAGTGGCGGCGCCTTGGCACTGGCAGCCAGCCTCACCGGACCTTGGCGCATGCGCGCCCGGCGCATTCTTGCGACGATTGCCCGATACTTCGTTGCCATTCCCGTGCTGTTTTTCAGCTTCGAACAATTCCTGCATGGCGATCACGTTCCCGGCATTCCGCTGAAGGCGCTCACTCCTACATGGATCTTTGGACATGCCGTCTGGACGTACTTCGCGGCCGTGGCCTATGCCATCACAGGTACACTTCTGCTGGTTGGCAAGAAGACCCGCGCCGCCGCTACCTGGCTGGGCTTGACTGTGCTCTTCCTGGAGTTGGTTGTCTACCTGCCGATCGGGGTGGCGGAACGCGCCAGCCTCGCCATGGGCCTCAATTACGTGGCGGATACGCTGATGTTTTGCGGCACCGTCCTTCTGCTCGCCGGCGCCATGCCGCGTCCGGACGAACGGTGACGCGCACCGTGACTCGGCTGGGCTATCGCGCAGATCGCCTCCCGCCCACCTTATTAGTATTCTGGAATGGGAGCTCGCGGCCGCACTCACTCGCCAAAACCAAACCTCGAAAGGGGTTCCCCCGGTCCACCCGCCCGCCGAGTCAGAGCTTTTCGTTAGATGTTAGGGTGCGGGGTGGGCCACCTTGCCGAAGCGCGAATCAAGGTTCCGCCTGGCAATGCCGATAAGCAGGGCGAGAGCAAGGGTCCCCCATGCTGCCCAGGCAACCGGAACCGCCGTACCAGTTTATCCGACAGCGTCTGTCGCAGGATGACAGTAACCAATTCAGCTTCTCGCTGATGCGCGCCTTGCACGAGGCCTCGCCGGATGGAATTCTGGTGGTCAACGACGAAGGCTTGGTGGTGTCACTGAATCGAAAGTTTCTCGAAATTTGGAAACTTGAGGAGCTAGTTGCGCTACAGGCCGCGGATAGGTTCGCGGACGCTCCGATCCTCAAGGCTGTCCTCGACCGGGTCAGCGATCCTGAGAAGTTCCTCAATCGGGTGCTGGAACTCTATGCTGATCACGAGGCCCGTGATCACTGTGAGCTGTCATTGAAAGACGGAAGGACCCTGGAACGCTACTCGACCGTAATACGGGCGGAGGATGGAAGCTACCTGGGGCGGGTGTGGTTTTTCCGCGACATCACGCCGCGCCGCCGGTTGGAGAAGAAGCTGCGCAACAGCGAACAACGGTTTCGGGCCGCGGCCAAAGCGGCGCAAGACGCCATGATCGCCTTAGATTCACGCGGCGCGGTGCAGTATTGGAATCCGGCGGCGCAGCGCATTCTGGGCTATTCTCCGCTACAGATGTTGGGCAAGAAACTGCATGACATGATCGCTCCTCAGCCCTATCGTGAAGCCGTAGCGGCCGGATTGGCGCACTTCGCTGCAACGGGAAAGGGTGCGGCGCTGGGTGGGACCCGCGAATTCTCCGCTCGTCGCCGCGACGGCGTCGAGATTCCCATCGAGGTGTCCGTTGCCCCGATGAATATCAATGGAGAGTGGTGGGCGATTGGAATTTTGCGCGATATCAGTCTGCGCAAGCAAGCTGAAGAGCGCGTGGCCTGGCTGGCACGCAACGACGCTCTTACCGGCTTGCCGAATCGCACCGTGTTCGCCGATCAGGTACGAGAAGCCATCGCCCAGTCGGCAAGAGGCGCCGGGGCTTTGGCCATGATGTATCTTGATCTCGACCATTTCAAGGACATCAATGACACCTTGGGCCATGCCGTAGGAGATTTGCTCTTGCAGGAGGTGGCAAAGAGGTTGCGCCGCGCCCTGCGCAGCATCGACAAAGTGGCCCGCCTGGGAGGCGATGAGTTTGCCATCCTGGCGACGCAAACCGACGCCGGCGGTACCGCCGCTCTGGCGGGCAAGATCATTGGCGCCATGAGTTTCCCTTTTTTCCTGGGAGACCATCGGGTGCGGATCACCACCAGCATCGGTATCGCCCTGCACGACAAGCAGAAGGAGAACCCGGATACACTCCTGGGAAGGGCCGATCTGGCGTTATACCGCGCCAAGGCGGAGGGCCGGAACACGTATCGCTTCTTCACCGAGAATATGCATTCGGAGATGCGTCAGCGGGTCAGCTTGCTGGCCGATCTGGAGCAGGCCATCGAGAAGAACCAGCTCTTCCTGGTCTATCAACCTGAGATCGATCTGCGGAGCGGAGCCGTCTCCGGGCTGGAGGCGCTGGTGCGTTGGCGCCATCCCCGGCGCGGAACCATTCTTCCTGCCGAATTTATTTCCCTGGCGGAGAACAACGGACTCATGGTCCCTCTCGGCCGCTGGGTGATGCGCTCTGCCTGCCAGCAAGCCAGACGATGGCTTGACCAGGGAATTGACGTTCCGGTGATGGCCGTCAACGTTTCCCCGATGGAGCTCAAAGGCCCGGGCGACCTGAGTGTCGAGATCGCTGAGGTCCTTCGCGAGACCGGGCTCTCACCACGGCAGTTGGAGATCGAACTCACAGAAGCTACCCTGATCGATGCCTGGCAGCGCAACGGCGACCTCTTACGAAAGCTGCAACGGCTGGGCATCAGCATCGCGATCGACGATTTCGGAACGGGATACTCCTCGCTGGAATATCTGCGGCGTTTTCCGGGGGTTCGCATCAAGGTTGCGCAAACCTTCGTCAGGGAGCTGCCCCAGGACGCCGACAGTAGCGCCATCATACGGGCCACCATTGGCCTGGGCCGGGAGCTTGGACGCGAGGTCATCGCCGAGGGGGTGGAGACGTCCGAGCAAGTAGAACTCCTGAAGCTTTGGGGATGCCAGGAAGCGCAGGGCTACCACTTTGCGAGGCCGTTGTCCCCCGACGATGCGGCTGAATTCCTGTTGCGCTACGGCAGGCACCGGGCAGGTTGCCCGGCGCCTCTGCACGATTCTCCGTTGGTGCACGCGCAGGATGCGTAGGGAAAGCGCCATAAGCCACCGCTGAAGAACTCCCTGCTCTGCCGCCGGGCTCAGGCATTTTTGTTCAGTACCGGTTCTTTAGAATCTTTGGTATAGCGTGATTTCGCTCCTAAATTCGTCATTTCATAGCTAGTTACGGGTAAACTACTCTATTGCAAGGGGTTAGGGGGCGCTCGGGAGCCGCGGTTCGCCATTCGCTCTTCGCTTTTCGCTCTTCGCCAGAACGTGCGGCTCGGGGGTGGAGGTTCATGCTCCCGCGCCTCCGGTTGCGGCTTGAGCATTGATGAGTAATAAAGATTGCGCGACGGTGTGACGGGGAAAAGCAGTGACGCCCAGGTTAGCGTCGCCCAGGTTAGGCCAACCGATGGCCGAACCCTTCGACAAGCTCAGGGCAGGCTCTGGGGCACCCCAGATTTAACTCTTTATACCTGGGCCACCAGCCAGCAAGCTCAGCTTCGAAATCAGCCGAAATAGCGTAGCGCTCTTCATTATTCACCTCCGAGTGTTCTGCGTATTTGCCAAAGGCCCCGGCCAAACCAATAGCCGAAGCCCCCAACCGGATGGATCCTCCTGCGTGAGCTTCCATCCGAAACCGCATTCACTTCAGTCATCACGGTAAAGGCGCGGCCACCAACTGCCTATCGGGTGAAAGCCTTATCTCAAACAGGAAATGTCCTTATGAAGCAAATAAACGCAGCGCTTGATTGGCTGGACGAGCGACGTGCCGTCCAACCTGCCCGGCCTCGAATGCTTAAAACGTAACCGACGCCTGCATGCCCAGGACAGCCACACCCGGCACGCTATGTCCGCCTGGGCTCCAGACATATTGGAAGTCAGGAGTGATGGCGAGAAAGCGTCGGTACTGCCAGCGATAGTTCAGCTCCAGGACCTGCTCCGCGTTGGTGTTGGGCTCCAGATTACTGACCTTGCCATATATCCAGCCAGCCGAAACGATGTCATTCTTGCGCGCCTTGATCAGCCCCTGATAGCTTGCGCCCGCGCCCCAGAACAACGGCACTATGCTGATGAGCGGCTTCGCATTGTAAGCCCAACTACCCCAAATCGTGAGTCCTCGCGAGGTGCCGGGGCCGTCGGGTTGATAGACCATTTCCTGGCCCATGGCAAATGCTCCGGTGTATCCGCCGCTGGTGCTCATGCCGTTGGGAAGTGCAGGAAACGAGTTGTTGTCGGAGATCAGACCCAGGGTGTACTCGCCTTGCCTGCCTTGATCGCTTAAGATCCCGTGCGGGTAATAGCTGACCTCCGCCACGACTAAGGCGCCTTTGTTACCCTGCTGCAGCGTCCAGTCCGTTCCGTGATTCTGACCATTCGCTGAGTTCAGGTTGGTATTGAACACTCCCGCAGCCACCTGGACCGCTTTCGTGATCTCATAGGTCGCCTGCACACCCCACTCCGTTCCCGTAGGCGGACCAAAGAAGCTGATGTCGTTGCCGCCCAGCGGATAGGGATTAGGGTTCAATCCGTAGTTCACATAGTTGCCAAAGACTGGCAAGGTGGCAAAAGTATTCGCTGCTGCCAGGCGGCCGCCCAACAGGGTCAGTCGATTTTTGAAGAGGAGCTGCTGCAAATACATTTCACCCAGGTAGTAACTCGGAGCGTATAGCGAGTTCACTGGAAACAGGGTGCCTAGAGATGCGCTCAAATTGTCTCCCGTGCCCCAGGAACCGCCGATGTACACGGACATACCCCGAATCTTCGCGAGTTTCTCAAGATCAACGTTGAGACCCGCTACCAATTGCCCGGCATAGCCCCAAATCTCATGCGTCCCACCGCTTACGTTCGTCTGCAACACTCCGGTGTAGGACAGCATCGGGGTGATGCCGAGCCGCCGCAAGCTGGACCGAAGGCCGGTCCAATTCCTGGAAAGCGTTTCGTCCCAGTCAAAGTCTTCCTGGTTGCAGCATGGGTTTCGTCGGTTCGGATCAGCGGCGCGCCGGCAATCGATCCTTCCCGGTCTGGGCGTGGGAGCTGCAGCTTGGGCTGTTGGAGAAGCGGATGCCGGCGCCTGAAGAGCGGCTCCTGCACTGGGTGTGCCGGCACTTTCCTTAGAGGGAGTAGCTATCGGCTGCTGTCCAGCGAGCCCGGTGCTTGATGCGTTTGTCAGAAGCAGCGTCCATACAGCTACAGACAACAATGCCCTGACAGCGAGGCGGGTAGGGTCCGAACTCATCCGTGAAATCTCGCGGTCCTCTATGCCTTGTATTCCACCAGTGCTGCCATGCCGGCATCCAGGTGCCACAGAATATGGCAGTGGACGTACCAAAGCCCGGGATTATTGGCATCGAATTCCACCGTCACACTGCTTTTACCCGGGATCAACTCCGTGTCTCTCAGCGGGCCAACGAAACGCTGATCATTAATGGCGACCACCTCAAAGGTGTGTCCGTGAAGGTGCATGGGATGCGACATGGGCGTTTCGTTGACAAACTTCACCGCCACACGCTGGCCCAACTTCACATGTACTTGCGCCTTCTCGCTGGCGGGATTGGCTACATTAAAAGCGACATCATTGATCATCCATTCATAGCGGCTCATGTTTCCCTGCAAGCGCAAGACACTGGTCACATCGGCAGGCTTGGGCTCTAGAGGATTCACCGCAACCAGATGCCTTTCCAGTTCCAGAGTGAGCAGGCCGGCGGGCAACGAGTTCTTGCTCGGCAGCCGCGAAACCTTCGCGCCCGGCGTCGCCAGAATGATTCCCGTTTGTTCCGTCGCGGCCTCGCGCAACCCGAGGATAGGGAATGCACCTCCCTCGCGTGGTATTTGGACCATGACATCGATTCTCTGTGCAATAGCTATCGGGAAGCGGCTGCGACGCACGGGCTCGACCGGCATTCCATCAGTCGCAATCAACTCTCCCGTCAGTGAGCCCAGATCGACAAAGTAGTTCGTACCGGTCGAGCCATTGATAATCCGAAGCCGGACCCGCCCACCTTTCTCAACCTTGACCACTTCCGGATCTTGTAAAGTGCGTTCATTTGCCAGGTACGCGTCATAGTTGACATCGTTGGCGTCCGGCTTGCTGGCCGCGGCCTTCATCTCCGCTCCCGCCTTCTTGCTCTCCCCTTGGCGCAACTTGGCAAGGATTTCCAGAGGCGGCGTAAAACTGAAATCCGACAGCATGAGCACAACCTCCTGCTCATCGCGCGCGGCAGCGCCTGAGTCGTGAACAATGAGCGGGGCCTCGAGCAGGAACGCTTCCTGCAACTGCTCATGAGAATGGATCCAATGAGTGCCGGCGGGTAGAACTGGGAAGTTGTAGAAGTTGCTGGCCCCCGGGCGCATGGGAAGTTGCGTTACTCCGGGAACGCCATCCTCATTGTTCGGCGGATGCAACCCATGCCAGTGCAGCGCCGTTGGCACCGATAGCTGATTATCGAGTATCACGTCAAAAGGAGCATTCTCAACCGTGCTGAGGCCGGGGGTGCCATTCGGTTGCAACAGGCCCATCACATCCGCAGCTTTGCCGTTGATCTCCAGAGTGCGTCTCATGGCACGAAGCGTCGTAGCTTTCGCCGTCGGCGCCGGTGAAACCTGTTCAAGGAACTGGGCCCCGCTTCCGAAGCCTGGTTCCGCAAGCATTACGCTTCCCGCCAGTGCTCCCAGCGACGTGCTGAAAAACTGCCGGCGTGAGACTTGGTGACTCATTTTCTGTTCGCCTCCCGGATCAATGAGATGAAGGGGGGATAATTCTAAGCGAGCTTCCGCTGAAACGAAATGCACGATGGTGCCTGGGGCCGCTAAATGAACACCTTGGGGTCACCCGCGATATGGGGGAGAGCACAAATAGGCCCTGAACATAAGACCTGGTGCCGAGGAAAACCACAGCTTGACGACGCCCTTCGCCATTATTTGTTGCGTGACCCTGCCTACACTACTTTTAGGGTTGCATCTGTTTCATTCCAGTGTAAATTGTCGAATTGAAGAAGTTTGTCGCGAGGTTTGGCGGACGACCCCGAAGCCTCAGACGATCCCATGGGTAGGTCGGTTCGTTCGGTACCTCTGGAGCTCTTTACGCACAAAGGACGGTTCCAATGTCAATCGCTGTAGTTCGTTTAGACGGGAGTTTGATCTCCGATGACGTGTTGCTCGCCACGTGCGCCGCGTTCGAAATGAAGGCGGAGTCCGAGGGCGAAACCAGGCCAGTTCCTGACCGTGAGAGCGAGGATGTTGATGGATGTGACGTTGCTGTCGACCATGCAACATCAGACGAGGATCTGCCTGCCGCCGAAGGAGGAGTGGCCTGATATGGCGAAGTCGTTAATCTGGTTACCGCAGGTGCTGAAAGACGCCGGACTGAAGGTGGCGCTCGTCGATGGCTGGGAGAACCGTGGAGATGGCGACGTTGGCAACACGGTAGGCGTCATATGCCACCACACCGCAGGCCCACGGAATGGCAACATGCCTAGTCTGGGCACTCTGATCCACGGGCGGCCTGACCTCTCTGGGCCACTCTCTCAACTGGGCCTCGGTCGCGACGGCACGTACTATGTGATTGCTGCTGGCAGGTGCAATCACGCAGGCAAAGGCTCATGGAAGGGCGTGACCACTGGCAACTCCAATTTCATCGGGATCGAGGCAGAGAACACGGGACTCTCCAACGATTCTCCCTGGCCGGATGTTCAGTTAGATGCCTATCGCCGTGGTGTGGCAGCGATCTTGAAGCGTGTTGGGCGGGGAGCTGAGTTTTGCGCCGGACACAAGGAATTTGCTTTGCCTTCCGGTCGCAAAGATGATCCAAACTTCGAAATGAATGCGTTTCGCGCAGCCGTTGCTGCGATCCTGCAGGGCACAACGCCTACTCCCACGCCGATTCCCGCAGCCGAGCCTCCGTCGAGCCCCGGGGCTCCGTCGGGCCGACCCACGCTCCGCCGCCCAGCGACGGGGGCACTGGTAAGGCAGGTGCAAGCGAAGGTGGGAGTCATCGCAGACGGCAACTTTGGACCAAAAACCGAGGCCGCGGTGCGCGCCTTCCAACAGGCTCATGGGATCGTCCCCGACGGTATTGTCGGACCAAAAACATGGGCTGCTCTGGATGGTGTGCCAACTCCCGTCCCGGTTCGATAATTCCGCTTGCATCAGAGCGCGGTTCTTCAATTCCTGGCTGAGGCTCATACTTATGCATGGCCTTGCAACTCGGAAAAAGAATATCGCGCATCACACCTTGCGATGGCTGGGCGCGCAATTAGAAAGAGTTCTCTTTTAGGCTTGGTGCCGGGAGGGGGGGTCGAACCCCCACGAGGTGATAAGCCTCGGCGGATTTTGAGTCCGCTGCGTCTGCCAGTTCCGCCATCCCGGCCTAATTGGAAAACTCTGATACAGCTTAGTTTAGCAGCTTCTCGTTTGCAATCCGAGAAGGCACATCAGTGGATTTCGTGACTGATTCGTGACTGATTGCGGCGATTTCGACCGCGCCTGAATCGCAGTCTACGTGAGAGCCTTGGCCATAGCGAACGGGATTTGTTTCGCGGCTTCGCGTCGCCCGAGATGTCGAGATCGACAGATCGACTGAGAGTCGTACGGGAACTCCTCGAGCGGATCATCAACCAAAATTGCGCGGGTTTAAAGCTGCGTGTTCTTCAGCATTTGACAGGAACGGTGACAAGCTTCGAGGAGGGCCAGTTCCCGGGTTGGCAGCACTCGCCAGTAATTGGCTCGGTGCTGCTCATTCCGAGTGAGACGGCGATTTCCTGACATTAATCTGTTCTGTGAAAGACTGGACCGCACTCGGTGTTTGTTTGAGCCATGCTCATCGTCAGAAAGCGCCCTAAATTCCGGTTACCCATTAATCAAGGGGTTAAGGTGAGATCTACACGCCCAGAGGTGTCAAGTTGTAGCACCGCGCCAGATCATTGATATTCGCGCGCAGAGCAGCCCAGTATCGTTCTGCCTGAGTGCCGTAATTCCCCTTAACCATCACCTGATTGACGCGGCGCGCGCTGTCCATGACCTGCTCCATTTGTGCCTTGGTCTCCAGATAATTCGACGTTGCATCGAACTTGCGCCGGAGACGATTCGTGGTGCGATCCAGATCGTCCATTGCATTTTCGAGATCGTCTTTTGTTTGCTTGGCTTGGTTCCCTTGAGCTTGTGTGTTCGCTGAATTGGAACGCTGCCGGCGGGTTGTCGATCCACTGCTCTGTGCCGAGTCCGCCCGGCTCTTGGCGTCCTCTCCGCGGGTCTTCAGATACTTGCTGAATTGGTCCACCCCGTCTTCAACTTTGCGGATACGGTCGGCAACTTGAGGCTTTGCAAATGGAGTCGTTTGGGCACGCGTAATGGTGGAAAAGCTGACAGCAACGAACGTCGCCGCGAAGCACAATGCAGTTCGCATCCTGTAGTTCATATCGGACCTCCCAATTGAAAAACCTGTGTTCGTTCAATCCGTGCGATGTTCCCGCCGTGCAGTCGGTGTCTGCCTGAAAGCGATCCTATCTCCGCAGAGTTCGCAAAGACCTCAAAGCTCCTAGATACTGCCGTGACCGAGGACTTGCCCACCAAGAAATGGGCTACTCTCGTGAAGTGACTTCGACGATCATGAACCCGAGCGGTTCTTCCGGTTCACATACCACCAGATGATGGCGGCCAATACCAGAAGAACCAGCAACCAGATCACCCACGACGGCAAGCCCCTCGCGGCCTCTGGCGCTGCTGCCGGTGCCGTAGCTGATTCCGCTGCTGGAGTCGGCACCGGCTCTTCGCTTCCCTCAGCGACCAAGATGGGTACATCCGGAGGAGGCGGCGCAGGCGAACCCGTCACTGTCTTCTCTTGCGTGACTTCAACGGCCGGCTCTTCCACGACCTTGGTGGCGGTGAGGATCATCCCCTTGCGTACGCCGAACGCATCGACCATCTGTCCATCCACGTTAAATTTTTGGCCCTCGGGAATCTTGAATCGCTGGTTTTTGCCGTCCTCAAGAGTGAGAATGATGCTCAGCGGCGGAACGATTTCCCAAACCTTCCCCTTAACCGTCTGTACGGTCGTGATGGTCATCGGAGTGGTAGTAGTGGTGATGGTCCGCTGGAGTTTCATGCCTGGTTTCAGATCGTGAATGCCGAGCTGCTTACCAGCTACCGTTACTCTGGCGCTCTCGGGCACATTCTCGAAATGGCGGATACTGCCATCCGCCATCTTGACTACCAGGTCGTTGCCCGAGACGGTCACGACTTCACCACGTTCGACCTTGGTTACGACGGTAGGCTTTCCTGTGGCTGTGGTAGTTTGTGTCTGCACCTGCGCGCTCAGGTTAAGGGCAAAGGCCAAGCAAGCCGTGGCCGTTGCAACAACTGACCAAGCATACTTCCAACCTACTCTGTTCATCGCTATTTCTCCTCTCATCAAACTATCTATGTCGAGGTCCTGTCATGTTAGTTACTCTCGCTTTTGTGCGATCGCGGTATGGGTAGCTCGCCAACCGTTGCTGAACGCTACATGACGATCGGAATGTTTGCGGCAAACTGCAGATCGAGCAGCAGATTGATGCGCCGGTCCAACTGGAAGAACAACGCAGTCTGCTTTCCGGTGAGCACCTTCCGAAATTTAGGAATCCACTGCTCGCGCAGGGTTGCAGCCTGCTCGTCCAACGTGGCCATTTTTTGGACGAGGCTGTCGGCCTCGGCGTCGGTCATGTTCACGTAGCTGTTTGCGTATTCCTTGACGAGAGCATAACGAGCATCACCCTGCTTCGTGGTCTCTTGAGTGTACGCATCATAGACCGGCCAGAACTTTTCGGCTTCGGCATCCGTCAGTTTCATGTTTTCCGCAATGATTTGCTTTTTCGCGGAGCGTATATCGGACCGCAGTAGCTGTATGTCTTGCTCACTAACGGTCGGCCCCGATGCCGGCGTTTCCGATTTCTGAGCGAACGCCGCGCTCTGAATCAACATGAGTGACGCTCCCATAACAAGGGCTATCGCTAACTTCTTCATTGATTCCTCCGGTGAATCTGGCTAATCGACGACTGAGAGCAATGGGTTCAGGTCGCCGCGCGGTAATCCCCAGCCTCGAATTGCTGAACGCCTGAGTGCAGACCCTGAATGCTGTCGAGGTGCTTGCCCACTGGAAGCATGATGCGTGAGGTCGCTTCCGACAACTAGGGAAATCCCTAGTTGCTCCAGGAACCAGTGCGGCCCTAGGCTGTGCTGCATGATGCGCCCGGTCGAACCCGGGTGCCTTAACCGGAGTGCCATCGTAATTCCCAATGGTGGCCGTATTGTGAACCTGAATGAGGTGGGTTGTAGAGGTTCGGGATATTCCAGAGCCCAGTGTTTTTGTTGGCTCGGCACGGAGTCCACTATCTGGAACGGTACGCCTTGTGTCGAACTACAAAAGAAGTGCCGCAACTGGGCCATTTCAGTTCGTAGAGGAGCACTATCATGAAATTCAAGAGCATCGCTTCGATTGTCGTCGCGTGCCTCCTTGCTGCCAGCTTGTCCATCGCGCAGGACAAGGACCAGGATAAGAACGAACAAAACCGGCAGAAGATCCGCAAGATGGCGGCGCAGACTCTGCAGGATCTATACAAGTTGCAGCCCGCCTCAAAGGCGGCCATTCAGAAGTCCGCCGGATACGCTGTGTTTAACAACACGGGAACCAACATCCTGGTGTTAAGCACGGCGCGTGGCGCAGGCATCGCAGTCAACGCTAAGACCAAACAGGAAACCTTCATGAAGATGGTCTCCGCCGGTGGCGGGCTGGGCATCGGCGTGAAGGATTACCGGGTTATCTTTATTTTCGAGAACGAAAGCGCGCTGAACCAGTTTCTCAACTCCGGCTGGTCAGGCTCGGCGCAAGCCGATGCCGCAGCCAAGGCGGGCGAGAAGGGGGGCGCCTACTCGGGAGCGGAGGAGATGAGCCCGGGTGTATGGGTTTACCAGATCACCAAGAACGGCCTCGCCCTCCAGATAACCCTGCAAGGCACGAAGTATTACAAGAACGACGACCTGAACAAGAAGTAGTTCCATGTCATGCGGCATTTTGTCGCCTCAGTTGCGGGTGGCCCTCGGTAAGGGCGAAGGGCCGTCAGCGGCCGGGGCTGGAGGCTCTTGAGTTGTATTTCCTCTGAAACCGGCTCGATGCTTGTGTTCCGTGATACATTTTGCCGAGAATTCACAATTTCTGTTGGAGAAGACATGTCGATCACAAAGCGTGCAACTGCTGAGTTCTTTGGAACCTTTTGGTTAGTCTTTGGCGGCTGCGGGAGCGCCGTGTTGGCAGCAGCGTTTCCAAACTTGGGAATAGGTTTCCTGGGTGTCGCCTTTGCCTTCGGCCTGACCTTGCTGACCATGGCCTTCACCATCGGCCCTATCTCCGGATGCCATATCAATCCGGCGGTATCGGTCGGACTATGGGCAGGCAAAAGGTTCCCTGCGTCCGACCTGCTGCCGTATATCATCGCCCAAGTGGCGGGCGGCATCGTGGCGTCGAGTGTCCTCTATGTAATCGCGAGCGGGAAGGAGGGTTTCACACTGGCTGCCGGATTTGCCTCCAACGGGTATGGGGAACACTCGCCTGGTGGGTATTCACTTCTCGCCTGCCTGCTGACTGAGGTGGTCCTCACCATGTTCTTCCTTTTGATCATTATGGGCTCGACCGACGAACGGGCGCCAAAGGGCTTTGCCCCCATCGCGATTGGGCTGAGCCTTACCCTGATTCACCTCATTTCAATTCCGGTGACGAACACCTCGGTGAACCCCGCCCGCAGCACGGGGCCGGCTCTGTTTGTGAGGGGGTGGGCGCTGGAACAGTTGTGGCTATTCTGGTTAGCTCCGATTGTGGGCGCCATCTTGGCCGGGGTGATTTACCGCGGGCTGTTCGCCGAGGGTCCACAAGAACCGGTTCGCGTCGCTGAGAGCGCGCGCTGAGTGCGAAAAGAGAGCCTCCTTTATGAGAGACGCAAGTAAGCGACCCTAACTCTAGAACAGCATTAGTAGCAGCGGGTGTACTGTGTGCGGACATAGCTTTCAGGTTGGAGTCTTGATAACCCGCGGCGCCAGCCTGGCAGCTCTCCCCTACTGGTACCCACAGCCGCTCGGCAGCTTTCACAGTTTCGCTGCCCTAAAGCGTGCAGGACGATGTAGAACGTAGTTCCACATGAATGGGATTGTCCCAAGAACTCCGAGAGAGACGGCGATGTTCAATCAGCGTCCGATGTCCGGCGAACCTTCCTGGCGACGGATAATGGAGCTTGAGTCGCGTAAGGAGGCGATTAAAGAGTGGCTTTCGAGTCCCGACATTTCCTCGCAACTTGTTGAGGTCTTGCAAGAGATGTTGGCAACAACGGAGCGCCAGTTACAGGCGGTCAGGAGTCAGGATCTCGAGAATGCAAATCCGTCCCCGCTCCGTGAGGCGGAGTAAATCCCATCGAGGGTCCGCGCTTCGAGTTGGACCACAAACGAGTCGCCTTTTGGCGCGACCTTTACCAACCATTGGCAAGATCAGCGCCGTCAGGGCCGGCAAACCGATGACAGAAGGCTCACCATGAAACTAATGGCCCGATTGATCGTTCTCACCCTCTTCTTACTCGTCGCACTCGACTTGGTTGTTGCTCAAACACAACCGACTCCAAAGAAGGCTGCTAAATCCGCAAATTCAAAAAGCGAAGCCTTGGAGCTTGGCAAATCCTATGCCTCGTTGCGCCCTGAGCAAAAGCAACTGGTAGATGATTTCATCCGTCGTTATAACGCCACCACGGGAAGCAAGCTTGTTCCCGAGCCAGCTTACGATAACGCTCGACTCTCCGTCCGCACAACGTTCGACGCTGTAACCCATGCGCTGCTGAACGCCAAGATGACCGACGTGCAAGGCAAGAGCCTGGGACGCGCGATTGACCTGGTGGATGCCGTTGACGAGGTAATGGGAGAGCAATCCGGTGTGGGCGGCGACCTTCAGTTCAGACTGTATGTATACCTGAAACCAAACGCAGTTGACGTCCTGGGGCGCAGTCAGGAGTTCTTTCGTGATCGCGACAACAGCGTTTATCACAAGGGCTTTCCCACTTGTTACCGGCTGAAGAAGGGGCCTCCGTCGATTCAGATTTCCATCTCGCGGGGCCATAAAATGGCCGATATTGATGTGGATTATCGCTCTTCCGGCTTCCCTAAGGCGCTGGTTAATGGACACTTGTCCTCTTCCAATTCGGACGTCCGCGCAGGAAATAATCTGGACCGCCATGACGGCCGCTGGACGGGTCTCAACGGCTGGTGGCGCAACGTTTTTGGACAGCTCGGTAGCGGCGGCAAGCCGCCAAAGGAGAACGCCACCGAGCGCATGGGAAAGATTCCTTCGAACCCCGCCATCAAAGCCGATCAGGGCGTCGACAAGAGCGCCCACGATTTTCTGCAAAGCTGGGTAGTGGCGAAACAACCGAATAAATCAGTTGCGTACTTTTCGCGCCGCAGTTATCCGTGCTTGGAGGTAGCGGTGGAAAAGAGCGGCCATCCCGTGCCCCAGGGCATGGTTCGGCTGCGCACGCTGATAGCAATGCAGAAATTTAGCGATAGCTTAGGAACGGTGAATTCCGTTGGCGACGAGTTCGAGCCTGCCGAGCAATGGTCGCCAGCATTGAAAGCGGCAAAGAACGCGTATGCGTCGGAATTCCGGCTGGTAAGCGTGCCTGCCGACATGGTGCCGGACGAGGAGTGCGTTGCCACACCGGGCGATGAGTCAGGCAAGGGCTCGAAAGAGAAGTACTTTGCCACTGCGTTTCGCGGAAAACAGGGAGCCAGCCGAAACAAGGTTATGTCCTTGCTCTGGGCCCAGGAGGGCGGCTACTGGAAGATCGTTGCCATCCGTCTTGAAGATGGCAAGGACACGGGCATCGTCCCCGAGAAAGCTGCTGCCCTGACCGAACCCGCAGCGGAAGAACCGCAGAGCATCTCCGGTGATCCTGCTGCGGTAAAAGCCATTGCGGAGTTCTACCAGGCTTGGATCGTGAAACGGGATGTTGCCCAGGCTTCAACCTTTGCATCACCGCCCTCTTACCAGTGTCTGGCGCCACCGTCCGAAGACCAGAAGAACTCGACGCCCATCGCCAGAATTCAGTCTGGGCTGCAACAGCCGCTCACGCGAATCCCATCGGGTGCGAATCTCGCCGACATGATGTCGAGTCTGCAGCCCGCCAATGATCTTCTGCGCCCAGTCCAGCAGGAAAATTCTAAAGCTTACGCGATCATGGCCGTGCCCGACCAGAAGGCCTATAGCTTTCTGTGCCAACACCGTCACCAACCCGAGAGCTCTCGAGAGTTGAATCCCGCTGATGCGAAGTACGGGGCCTATTACTTGTCGGCCAGCAGATTGAACTATGGGGAGGAACAATCACCCGCTCTTCTGCTGTTGTGGACCAAAGAGCAAGCGGGTTGGAAGGTTGTTTCCTGGGCTGTAGACCTTCCGTAAGCATCCTTGTGTCGCGAGGCTTAATCGGTGAGGCCTCGGGTAGGAATCCGTAAGAGCTGAATCGGGCTGTGCTTCTGTCTCCTAAGCCAATTTCTGCACTGTCTGAACGGCAGAATGTCCTCTTGATTCTGAACTTCTGAGGAGATCAGGTGAATAGCAGCGACGAAAAACCAGTTCGCCCCACTGCCGAACAACTTCAGGTGGATCTCCGTCGGCTCGAATGGGCACAGGGGCTCAGCGAGGAAACGTTAACGGCAATCGCGGACGCCGCCGAGTGGGTCGAGTTTCACACCGGGGAAGTGGTCATTGAAGTCGACTCAGACATCACGCACATATATTTCCTGATTACAGGCCGGGTGCAGTCAACCCTTCACGATTCGCTGGGCAAGGCGGTGGAGACCGACACTATCGGTCCAGGGCGCGCTATTGCATTGATTGCGCTGGGTTCAACGGATCGCGCTCTCTTGCACGTCGAAGCTGTTGAGCCTGCAACAGCAATACGATTGACGCCGTCGGCGCTGCTGCAGCTCGCGGCTAAGCATGCCGATTTCCAAGCCGCTGTATTTCGGCTGGCGGTGAATGCGTTCAAACGATACGTGATGGTTGATCGCTCCCTGCCAAAGCCATCCGTCGTGGGCATTATTCATCACAGCGAGGCGAGCCGGCCGCTCGTCGGTCGCTTAGCACGTCGGCTCAGAGAGTTGGACGAATCTCCTGCAGTCTTCAGTGACGACGAGCAATGGAAGCCGCGCGGGGACATCCCCTTTAAGTTGCTTGCCGAAGAAGGCCAGATACGGCAAGACATTCTTAAAGACTGGCCTTTGAACAGTAGGCTGTTGATTGATGTTCGAGCCGATTATTCACCAGAGGCAATGATGCGGCTGTTGAGTTACGTCGACGCGGTGCTTTGGTGTGTTCGACCGCAAGATGCGCGCGCGGCAGTTGTTCTGCTCGAAGGGCTGATCAAGAGCACCCCCAGATGGCGAGACAAGATCCGCATCGTGTGGATTCTCGACAGCAAAGAGCCAATCGCTCCGTATGTGCCGGAGCTTTATGGGCTCGCTCAACGAGACTTCAAACTCACCTTTGATGCTCCTGGAGCAAACCAAAATACTTTGCTGCAGCATGGATTCGAACGCATTGTTCATCACTTGCGAGGCATCCAGATTGGTTTGGCCCTGGGAGGTGGCGCAGCTCGAGGCATGGCTCATCTCGGGGTGCTCAAAGCGCTGGAGCGGCATGGCATCTACGTCGACATGCTGGCGGGTACGAGCGCCGGTGCGATGGTGGGCACAATTTACGCGGCCGGCTTCGATCCCGACTACATTGCTCAACGCTTCAAGACCGACTTGCAGCCATCGTGGTTCTTTCGACAGCTGCCCGGCGCCGGCTACTGGTATTTGCTCTACAAGTACAGATGGCGCCAATTCGATTCCATGCTGCGGAAATACCTGGGTCAAGCCAGAATAGAACAATTGATGCTTCCAACATTTACAGTTTCCGTCGATCTCGTCCAAGGAGAAGCGGTGGTGCGCGAGGCTAACGATGCGACAATCGGCGTCATGGAAAGTATCAATCTTCCTCCTCTATCGCTTCCTATCATTGAGTCAGGCCAGGCATTGGTGGACGGCGGGCTGCTCAACAATGTTCCTGCCAATGTGCTGGTAGCCAAGGGATGCAACTTTGTTATCGCATCAACGGTGACGGCAAAGCTAGAGAAGGATTTTGAGGGAATTAGCTCCAGGTTCACTGGTCGGTTCTTGTCAACAATTCAGGTGATCATGCGACAGACCATGGTCCAGGACTACAACATGAACTCCGTCGGGGTCCGGCCGGCAGACTTTGTGGTCGCGCCCGACGTGACGTCTTTTGACATATCGGAATTTACTCGGGCCGATGAAATGGCGCATATCGGAGAAGCGACAACCAATGCATCCGTCGCAGAGCTGCTCAAGATGCTTAGCAGGCTTGATTTCAAACTCTTCGAGACAGGGTTAGCCGATGCAATTGAATCTGTTTAGAACTGGGTTCGAGAAGGCGGGCTTCTTCTCACTGGCTTCTATGCCAGGCCAGAAGCGGGACGACGATCGTCCACATTCCATGCGTCTGCCCTTGCAGGTTGGATGCTAGCCGGCCACTCCGGCCTCCGCATCTGGCGGGGCTACAATATCGGTTGATTCGGCACTCCTACTCTCGACCCAGGCAATAAACAGCTTGTAGCCTACGGACAACACAATCGCCCCGAGGAATAGGCCGATGAGGCCCATTGCCATGAAGCCTCCGATGACTCCCAGAAACACAACCGCGATGGGAACGGCAGCGCCGCGTCCCAGGAGCAGCGGCTTCAGAACGTTATCCATCAGCCCGACGATGATGCACCAGACGAGGAAAATTACAGCCTTGGTGCCCGATGCGATGGCGAAGCCGTAGATCACCGCTGGTATCAAAGCCAACATCCCGACCTGAAGAATTGCAGCCGCAAGGAAGACGACTGACCAGACGCCTGCGGCGGGAAGTCCAAAAACGAAAAACCCCGCCGCCGCGAACACCGTTTGAATAAGGGCAACTCCCAAAACTCCGTTAGTGACGCTGCGAACCGTCGAGCCGACGAGACTCTGAAATTCGGGACCCTGCTCACCAAACAACCGATTCGCCAGTGATCGCGTCACCTCGTAAGCAGCCTGCGCGTTTGCGAGGAGTACCCCGGAGAGCACGATCGAAATCAATAGCTGCACGATAGTCGAAGCAAAACCGGCGGACGCCGCCAAGATTCCCGGAAGAGCAGACCTGATCTGAGGTGCAAACTTCATCAGCGTCGCACTTAGGTTGCTGGATGCGGCGGCCCAGGTCCGGGAGAGCTGGCCACCAATCAGAGGCCAGCTCGCGACACCTTCAGGCGGCGGTGGGAGGACGAGTGTTCCATCTCGCATCCCGGCGACGATGGGCTTGATACCCTGAGCCAGGCTTTGGCCCAGCAGCACCAGCGGAACGATAAGCACCGCAAGCAGCAGTAGTGTCCAGACGGTGGCAGCCAGCCCTCTGCGACCTTTGAGCATGCGTTCCAGCTTTAAAAACGTGGGATACGAAGCTATGGTGATAATGATCGCCCACAGGAGCAGGGGCACAAAGGGCTTCACAATCAGCAGGCACCCGACGACAAGCAAGGCAGCCAAACCGATCTGTATGGATGATTCTAGAGGTTGGTTTACTTGAATTCTCTCTGTCGCAACAGCTTCTGCCGACATGTTAGCCTCCTTGCACTCCGGTTGCCCATTCGTTAGCCATTATTTGAGAATCTTAGTGGCATCATGCGCGGATAGGGCGAAAGCAGCGGCGTGTACTGCTATCGCGATCACTATTCCAGTAAAGGTCAGACCCAACAGACCGATCAGGATGGCCATCAGCCTCGACATCACCTTTGTTGGTCTCAGATCGCCGTATCCAATGGTGGTTGCGGTGATGAATGACCAGTAAAAGCTGTCGAACTTTCGCCACCCTTCGGCTCTCCCGGCAACTTGTCCAAGCACCGTAATCGCCAGCGCCAGACTTAGGAGCAATGGCGCGGTTAGCCAGATGCCTAGACCGAGCTCCTTCAGAAACGTGATGGTCAAGCCACTGAGCAGCATTTCAACCTCGCATCTCCAGGCTGGCGATCGAACGCGCTTTTTTATTGCCCCGCCAATTGCGTTCGCACGAAGTTGTATTTCGCGCTGATCTGAATTCTGGGCGCATTCCCCGTCGATCCGTCTTTGTTGTCTCTCCAACCGTACAGAAATTCTCCGCCCACGGTAAGTGAACCGAACGGATTCCAGATCAGGTTGCTCTTTTGCTCTTCCTGAACTGCAGCCTTGAGATCCGTGACCTCGGGGAGGGTCTGAGAGGGGGCTGGCGCAGGCTCGCCCGAAATGCGTCGCAGCTCGCCCTGAACCTCTGCCATCTGACTTTGCAACGCGTCCAGCTTCTTCTGCAGGGCTTGGATCTGTTCGGCGCTGGCGGTCGAAACGGCTTGGGCCAGCACGTCCGGCGAAACGATAAGTAGGGAGAGAAGAACTGCCGTGCAGAAGAGGACGACAGCTCGCGTGTTCGCGCTCGAATGGTTTACCGAGTTCGCGTCGCCTGCAGGTGTGCGGCGGTATCGCATAATTATCCTTTCCAGGAGACCGCTAGTGGATGGCGGACCCGAGCGCGTCCATCTGCCGCCTTCGAATAAACGAGCGTCGAAGGGGACGGTCTCCACTTCTCTCTCGCGCGGAAATCTTAGTCACTGAGCCGCACGGTAACCCCCCCAGACTTCGAAGGCGACTAGGGATTTCCCTAGTTGTTGTTCTTTGGTGCAGTGGCTAGCCTGTAGCCGAATTGATCCCACACACCCGCACGTCACAAGCCTAGCGCGTCCTGCCGCGCTGATCGGCGTGCGCGCACGGGAGTCTTTCTGGATGTTGGCGTCCGCGGTGGTGTTCCCGCGCCGCTGATGGCATTCGGGCTTCTCTTCGCAAGCAGCTACTTCTCTGTGATCACGCCCCAGGGAGGAAGCCAAAACGTCATCTTCGTGGGCAGCGGCTATCTCACACAACGCGAACTTTACAGACTTGGGCTGCTGACTACCCTCTTCTTTCTGGCCGTGTTTCTAGTGATCGGAACCGGGTGGATCCTTCTCGTAACCAGGTGAGGCTTCAGCCCATACGCGGGCCGGAGCGAGAAGCGGTAAGACTGTCAGAGCAATCCGCTGTAGCGTATGGTATGTGAACATTACGCCAACGCACCCTATGGGATCCGATCACTTGAAGCAATCCATGATTTCGTCCGACGAGGCGCTGCAAAGGCTAATCGCCGGGAACGAGCGATTCTTGCTTGGGCAGGCGCACTTTCCCACCGTTTGTAAGGAAACGCTCGCCGATCTCGCCAGGGGACAACAACCTTACGCGACGATTCTCGGTTGCAGCGATTCGCGCGTGCCGCCGGAGCTTATCTTCGACGCGAACTTCGGCGAGTTGTTCATTGTGCGAGTGGCCGGCAATGTGGTTTCGCCGGAGGTGATGGGCAGCTTGCAGTACGCGGGGGCACACCTGCATACGTCTCTGTTTCTGGTGCTGGGTCACGAGGGATGCGGCGCTGTGAAAGCTGCCCTGCAGAGCAAGCTGTACGACATGCAGCATCAGTCCCGCATACAGATTCTGGTGGATAACATCGTGCCGGGTCTGCCGGATGTCGACCCATGCACAACCATCGACCAGCAGCTCGCCAAAGCGGTCGAAGCCAACGTCCGATGGTCGATGAAGCAGTTACTGGACTCTCCGGAAGGAGCGCGGGCCTTGGCCGAGGGCCGGGCCAAGCTGGCAGGAGCGGTCTACGAGATTGTGTCCGGACGAGTGCGAATTCTGGCGTAATTACGGCAGCACGCACTCGCTTTCCTGGAAGCCGACCCAAACGCAGCTTACTAGACTCCGGCGATCCCTGGGGGCCATGCCAGCCGAGCGTTCTCAGGCAACAACCAAGTCCCCCAAGTCCCCCGAGCGCGCCGGAATTTGCCGGCTTAGAGAAGCTTGTATAAGGCGTAGCAGCGGTTCTATGATTGGGCTACTTGGCCTCCAAATTACCGCCGTTGCTGCGCGTCCGCACCTACCAACGCGTGACTTGTGGCGAAGAAAAGTCAGGGCGTTAACCCTGTATGACGGTCTGTCGCACTCGCCGGAATTCCGTCTCAAGGGCTCGCGGCAGATCGTGCGGCCTTCTAGCCCTCTCCTTCTCGGTGTTGCTATATGCGTCAACGGTAAAGGCAGAAACTCCTCTCCGCAAGAACGTCTTGATCATCAATGAGGTGGGGTTGGCCCATCCCGCTATAGCTTTGGTGACGGAAGAGGTAATGTCACGTCTGGCGGCAGACCCGCGCTATCAGACGGAATTCTATGTGGAGAGCCTTGATTCTCCTCTCTTTTCCGACCAGACGCCGCAGCAGGACATCGAAGCCGAACTCCTTCAAAAATATCGAAACCGGAAGATCGACGTGATCGTCGCCACAGGACCTGCACCAATCGGTTTCCTGCTGCGAAACTCGAAGACGTTTCTGCCTGACGTACCGGTCGTGTTCTGCGGTAGCACGCAGGTGCAGGCCGGGAATCCCGAGCTGACCTCACGCTTTACCGGAACCTGGATGACCTTCGATGCGGCGAGCACGCTTGAGGCGGCGATGCGTCTGTCCCCGGGAATCCGCAATGCGGTAGTCGTGAGTGGAAGCTCGCAGTTCGACAAAGCCACGTTGAGGCTCACAAAGACTAGCCTGAACGCGCATCCCGTGCCGCTGGAATTTACCTACCTGACGGATCTCGATATGAGCAGCCTGCTTGAGCGGCTGCACCATTTACCAGAGCGCACGGTGGTACTCTATCTCACATTCTTTCGCGACTCCCGCGGAAATCAATTCATGAATGCTACGACTGCTCTTCCGTTGGTCTCCGACGCTGCCAATGCTCCCGTGTTTGGCATTTCCGATGTGTATGTGGGGCGTGGGGTTTTAGGGGGCTACGTGGTCAGCTTTGCCGAACAAGGGAAGATTGCCGCAGGCCTTGTTACAGAAATCTTCGCGGGCAAGAACCCGGCAGACATCCCGATCATATCTGCACCCAGCGTCTACATGTTTGACGCAAGGCAGTTGAAGCGCTGGAATTTCAGCGAAAGCAGGCTGCCGGCTGGAAGCATAGTTCTCAATCGCGAAGTCACGCTTTGGGAGAGAGCCAAGTGGATCTTGCTCGCGGCTTTCTTCGTCATCTTAGGGCTAGTAGCGCTGGCTGTATATCTCCTATACGAGCAAAAACAGCTTATCGCCGCCCGAAACGAACAGACCAGGCTTAGCGGCATGTTGATCAATGCCCACGAGGATGAGCGCGGCCGGCTGGCATCAGAGTTGCACGATGATTTTAGTCAGAGGCTAGCTCTGCTGTCGCTCGGCCTGGAAACGGCCGCGGAAATCATTCCCGCGTCACCAGAGGAGGCGAATCGGCAGCTACAGGAGCTTATGAATTCCGCCAGCGAATTGGGTGCCGATCTTCATACCCTGTCCCACCGTCTCCATTCTTCTACCCTCGAGCGCCTGGGGCTGGCTCCGGGAGTCGCAGCGTTCTGTAAGGAATTCACCGCTCAGCAAGGAATGCAGGTTGTATTCTCACACCAAGACGTGCCGCGGTCCGTCTCTCCGGACATTGCGCTGTGCCTGTTTCGTGTGGTGCAGGAAGCACTGCGCAACGTGAAGAAGCACAGCGGAGCAGCCCGTGCGGAGGTGCAACTCGAAGCGCTGGATCGTACACTCCACTTGTCCATCGCCGACGATGGCAAGGGATTCGACATCAAACCCTTTTCCGATGGGCGGGGACTGGGCTTGTGGAGCATGCAGGAGCGGGTACGTCTCATAGGTGGACGATTCGAGATCCATTCGGAAACCCATAGAGGAACCCGAATTGATGTGCGAGTGCCATTGAGGGATGCGTCTGACACGAGTGGTCGTGACCACGCGGCCGTGCCGACGCGTGCGTCGGCGGTTGCTCAGGAGACGGCGCCAGTTGACCCTACGCGTGTCTAGTGTCCACAGCGACAAGGGGTTCTAAATAAAAGGAGACCTTGAAATGGAATCCCGGCCACAAGTCCTGATAGCGGACGATCACCTGATCTTTGCTGATGGGCTCCGGCTTCTCTTGGAGAAGTGCTATAAGGTCGTTGGCACTGTAACGGACGGGCGCGCGCTCATAACTGAAGCTGTGAGGCTCAAGCCAGACGTGATCGTCGTTGATATCGGCATGCCTCTGTTGAACGGTCTGGACGCTGCCGAACGGGTGCGCCGTGAACTGCCGAGAGTGAAGCTCGTATTTCTGACGATGCAGGACAATCCCAATCTGGCTGCCGCCGCTCTGGAGTTGGGATCCGCAGCATTCGTTCTCAAGCAGGCGGCGGGCTCAGAGTTGTTGCAAGCAATCGAACAGGTGCTGCGCGGCAGATGCTACGTGACTCCTACGCTCAGACCGGAAGACTGGGTTGTACAAAAGACTCGGGCACGCCTGTATTCCAAGCGTCTAACGGCAAGACAGCGTGACATTGTGCAAATGTGCGCCGAAGGGCGTCCGATCAAGGAGATCGCCGGCCACCTGAACCTCAGCCAGAAGACGGTTGAGTTCCATAAGCATACTATTATGGAGACATTCAACCTGAAGAGTAATGCCGACCTGGTACTCCTGGCCCTCAAGGAGGGTCTCATCTCTCTGAATTCCAATCCCTTGAAGCGAACCTCCTGAAAGATTTCGCTGCGCCGCCCAACTTGCGTACTAGGGTATTCCCTAGTTGTGGGGGACGTGTTCCTGAACTTAACATCAGCATGTTGTTGTGAACGTGTCTCGGCGACGATCTGTTGTCATCGGACGGGCCCATGTCAGAAATCGGAAGTCCTGGGAGCTTTGGAAGTCGTCGGCGCATTCTGCTGGCCGACGATCACCCCCTCGTGATGCAGCGAGTAACAACCCTATTACAGACGAGCTTCGATATTGTCGGAGGGGCTCGCGACGGCGCCGAGCTGGTGCGGGAGGCGGTGCGCCTAAAGCCTGACATCATTGTGGCCGACATATCCATGCCGGGCATGGATGGAATTGAAGCGGCTCATCGACTTCGGGAACTGGGAACTACGGCCTGCATCGTGTTCCTGACGGTCCATGAAAGCCCTGAGTTCGTGGAGGCCTGTCTGGCGGAAGGAGCGCTTGCATTTGTAGTGAAATCTCACATGAAGACGGACCTGATTCCTGCCATTGAAGCCGCACTCTCGGGGCAATGCTTCGTCTCGTCCAGCCGCCGCAACTAGGGAAATCCCTAGTTGTCGTAGGCCCTGCGCCGCAGTACAAAGGCACTGAACGCCGACATCGGCGGATGTCGCACATTCGCGTCCGCAGCAAGGTACATTCTCAATCGGGTGGCAAAATTGAGCGGGAGCAGTTCTGGCAAGAACACGGAGATTGGCGACTATGAATCCTAACCATAACTTTAGAAACAGGATGATCTGGGCGGTTCGAGAACTCGCAGCTATCCTATGCATCGGCGCTCTGGCGCCCGGAAACGCGGTGGCAGCACAGGCACAGCAATCCGCAGCTGCCTCGGAGCAATCTGCCGCCAAACTGCCGCCGGACCAACTGGACTCGCTGGTAGCGCCGATCGCGCTATATCCCGATCCAATGCTCAGCCAGACACTGGTGGCTTCTACCTATCCCCTTGAAGTCATCCAGTTGCAGCAGTGGCTGGCACAGAACAAGGGGATGAATGAGAAACAGCTGGCCGACGCCGTAAAGAAGCAGGACTGGGATCCAAGCATCCAGGGACTGGCTGCCTTGCCCGATGTTGTCAAGCTCCTGTCCGAGAACATCAAGTGGACCACGGATCTGGGGAATGCCTTTCTCGCGCAGCAGAACGATGTGATGGATGCGGTGCAGCGCATGCGCAAGAAAGCGCAAGACGCCGGCAATCTGAAGTCGACCGAACAGCAGAAGGTAGAAGTCAAGACCGTCGAAAGCAAGCAAGTGATCGTGGTCGAGCAGGCCAATCCGCAGGTGGTCTACGTTCCGAGCTACAACCCCACGGTCGTCTATGGAGCGCCAGTCTATGCCTATCCCCCGATCGCCTATCCCCCGCCGGGTTATTATGCGGCGGGCATGGCGATCTCGTTTGGCGTGGGTGTCGCGATGGGAGCGATGTGGAGCGGCGGATGGGGTTACAACAGCGGATGGGGCGGCAATAACAACGTCTACATCAATCACAACAACAACTTCGTAAACAACAGTAACCGGCAGAACATCAACAACGCCAACCGGAACAATGTAAATCGAGGCAACGCGGGCAACAATACATGGCAGCACAATCCGCAGCACCGCGGCGGAGCTCCGTATGGCGACAGAAACACCGCCAATAAATACGGCGGAACGGCGCGTGGCGACTCCATGCAGGCGCGTCAGGCCAATGCCCGGCAAAACCAGGCTCGGCAGCAGCCTGCGGGCGGGCGCGATATGTCGAATCGCGGGGCGGGTCCGAGCGCGGGTACTCGGGAGGCAGCTAACCGTGGAACTGGTCCCAGTGCCGGCACCCGCGACATGTCAAATCGCGGGACGAGCGCGGGCAATATGAGCGCCAATCGCGGGACTGGCGCCGACCGCGTCGGCAACCAGCAAGTCCGGAATACGCCAAGCTCTACGAACCGCAGCGCGTTCGGTGGAGCAGGAAGTGGCATGAGCGGCAGCCAGGCCCGCGCCAGCGGCTCGCGCGGCGCATCCAGCTACGGCGGATCTCGTGGCGGTGGTGCCCGCGGTGGTGGCGGCGGAAGGCGGAGATAGGAAGGCAGATCATGATCAGCGAGGAAGCCATGAAATCGAAACTGTTGATACCGAGAATGCCATTCACCACAATCGTCCTCGTCCTGGTTGGCCTGTGCTGCCTGCTGCCGACACTGAGTCTGGCGCAAGCCCAGCCCTCGACGAAAACGCCGGCAACCGGCCCGAAAGCCTTCGAAACTCCCCAGCAAGCCGCCGACGCGCTAATCAAGGCAGCGGGAGACTACGACGTGCCCGAGTTGATGGCGATCTTCGGGCCCGATGGCAAGGACTTTGTTTCCGGGGGTGATGAGGTTCAAGACAAGAACAATGCCGTTGCCTTCGCCAAAGAAGCCGGTGCGAAGAATTCGATCGCAGTGGCGGCGTCCAATCCGAACAAGGCATCCATCATCGTCGGCGAGGAAGAGTGGCCGCTGCCTGTTCCCCTGGAAAAGAAGAAGGGAAAGTGGTACTTCAATGCCAAGGCCGGACGGCAGGAGATCCTTTTCCGGCGCATTGGGGCGAATGAACTGGATGCCATTACCGTGTGCCGTGGCTACGTGTCTGCGCAGAAGGAATATGCATCGGAAATTCACGACGATTCCAGCGTAAACCAGTATGCACAGAAAATCTTCAGCACCCCGGGCAAGCAGGATGGCTTGTACTGGACGAATGCCGACGGCACTCCCGACGGTCCGATTGGCGATGCAGTGGCCAAAGCTCTTGAGGAGGGCTATACCTCAGGTAAGGGCGGCTTCCACGGCTATTACTTCAAAATCCTGAAAGGACAGGGACCAGCCGCCCCCAATGGCGCCATCAATTACGTTATCGAGGGCATCATGATTGGCGGCTTCGCCTTGGTCGCAGTTCCCGCCGAGTACCGCGTAACCGGCGTCAAGACCTTCATCGTCAACTACGACGGAGTCGTCTACCAGAAAGACCTTGGCCCCGACTCCCTCAATATCGTGAAGAAGATGGAACTCTACAATCCTGACAAAACCTGGCATCCGACTGACGACGAATGGCCGTCGGCGGTTGCTGTGGCTAAGCAGTGATTTTTTTGTTCGACTGATCAGGCGCGTCTCTGCTTTCACAACTTGAAGTACTGATTTGTGCATTGAATAGAGTCACGAACATCTGTAATACCGTTGAAGAGGAAATGGCGAGACGCGAAAGGGCATCCGCCGGTGCGTGGAGGAGAAGCACTCATGGGCAAGAACTCGACTAAGCACAAGAGCCACACAAGAAACGCTAAAGGAACAAACACCGGCGAACGAAGCGCCGGCAAGGGGGGCGATCAGAAGCTTGGCAAGAAGGAATATGAGGAGGAGCTCTTCAAGCTGCAAGTCGAACTGGTTAAGCTGCAGGACTGGGTGAAGCACACCGGAGCGCGCATTGTCATCCTGTTTGAAGGCCGTGACGCGGCAGGAAAGGGCGGCATCATCAAGCGTATCCTGGAACGCGTGAGTCCGCGTGTGTTCCGGCTGGTGGCTTTACCTTCCCCAACCGAACGACAAAAGACCCAGCTCTATGCCCAGCGCTACATCGAACAACTGCCTGCGGGCGGGGAAATCGTCATCTTCGACCGGAGCTGGTACAACCGAGCCGGGGTCGAGCGTGTGATGGGCTTCTGCACCGAGGCGGAATACAAGCAATTTCTCAAGGGCTGCCCCGCCTTCGAAAACTTTCTCGTCAATAATGGCGTCATCTTGCTGAAGTACTGGCTCGATGTTTCGGAACAAGAGCAGCACAAGCGCTTTCTTGCACGGATCCAGGACCCATCAAAGCGCTGGAAACTGAGCCCGATGGATCTGGAGTCTCATCGCCGCTGGTACGACTATTCGCGAGCTCGTGATGCCATGCTCGCCGCAACCGATACCGCTACCGCTCCGTGGTACATCGTGCCGTCGGACGACAAGAAGCGCGCCCGCCTGAACTGCATTGCCGACATTCTCTCTCGCATTCCCTACGAGGAAGTTCCCTATGCGCCTCCCAAGCTGCCCGGGCGGCAGAAGCCCAAGGGCTATCAGGAGCCAAAGCAGAAACATCAGGTGATTGCGCAGCGTTGGTAACAGCGAGCCACGAGCTATGACATTCTCACGCGAGAGGTCGTTCTCCCAGCTTTTTTCCTACCGAAAAGAATGGCTGCGGCCCGATGTGATCGCTGGGTTAACCACGGCTGCGGTGGTGATTCCCAAAGCGATGGCGTATGCCACGATCGCCGGGCTGCCGGTGCAAGTGGGACTGTATACGGCCTTCCTGCCGATGGTGATCTATGCCGTGCTGGGCACATCGCGCGCACTCAGCGTAAGCACTACCACGACCCTCGCGATCCTGGCCGCTGCCGAACTGGGGCAGGTGGTTCCGAACGGAGACCCGGCCTCTCTGCTGGCTGCGTCCGCCACGTTGACGCTGTTGGTCGGAGCGATACTTGTGCTCGCGTCGATCCTGCGACTGGGCTTCGTTGCCAATTTCATCTCCGAGCCAGTTCTGATTGGCTTCAAGGCTGGCATTGGAGTCGTCATCGTAGTTGACCAGGTACCGAAGATCCTCGGAGTACATTTTGCCAGGGGCACTTTCGTTCAGAACCTGCTTGCGACCCTCCATGGCATTCCCAAGACATCGCTGGCAACGCTCGCCGTTGGAGTCTCGATAATCGTTCTGCTGGTCGCGATCGAGCACTTTGCTCCGAAGGCGCCAGCTCCGCTGCTGGCGGTTGCGGCAGGCATTGCTGGTGCGTATTTCCTAAGCTTGCGCGCGCACGGGGTTGAGTTGGTCGGCCACATCCCGCAGGGACTGCCATCGTTCACCCCGCCGGTCCTGTCACTTGCGACCCAACTTTGGCCCGGCGCTTTGGGCATCGCCCTCATGAGTTTTACGGAAACCATTGCGGCCGGGCGGGCGTTTGCGCGCAGCGACGAACCCTCCCCGCGGGCCAACCGGGAGCTTCTCGCAACTGGATTGGCCAACGCCGGCGGCGCGCTTCTGGGCGCAATGCCCGGTGGCGGCGGTACCACCCAGACAGCGGTAAACCGTCTCGCCGGAGCACGCACACAGATGTCGGAGATCGTTACAGCGGCCATGACACTGGTGACGATGCTTCTGCTCGCCCCGCTCATCGGCTTGATGCCGCAAGCCACTCTTGCCGCAGTGGTCATCGTCTATTCCATCGGACTCATTAAGCCGGTCGAATTCCGGGACATCCTCAGTATTCGAAGAACCGAGTTCACCTGGGCCCTGATCGCATTTGCCGGTGTAGTGCTTGTAGGTACCCTGAAGGGAATCATCGTCGCGATCATTGTTTCCATGGTCGCTCTTGCGCATCAGGTGGCTGATCCTCCGGTCTATGTCCTGGGACGCAAGCCGGGGACGAACGTCTTCCGGCCGCGCTCCAAGGAACATCCCGAGGATGAAACATTTGCTGGCTTGCTGCTACTAAGAATCGAAGGCCGAATTTTCTTCGCTAATGCTGAACACATCGGCCAGAAGATCAGACTGTTGATTGAAGAAGTGCAGCCTAAGGTCGTCGCCATTCATCTCCGAAGCGTTCCCGATCTGGAGTACACGGCCCTGAAGATGCTGATTGAGGGTGAGAGGCGACAGCGTGAGCTTGGCGTGAGGTTATGGCTGGTCGGAATGAACCCGCGTGTGCTCGAGGTAGTCCAGAAGTCGCACTTGGGCGAAGCGCTCGGACGCGATGCGATGCATTTCAATCTGGAGATGGCGGTTGCCAAGTACCTGGGTACCACGGCGCCGTCTTCGGGCTAGGTACTCTTCGGTTGCACAGGCAATGTCAGGGCGCGAAAGCGACAGGCGATCTCGCGCTGGAATCTTGAGAACTCCAATTTACGAGCGAAACGGCTGCAAGCCTCTAGACCTATTGGGACTCAAGACGCTGATCAGGGCACGAAGCGACAGCGGGAAGTTCGCGCCGTCCGACGACGAGTTCGTAACTGTGGCCCCCTATTGTGACCCCGCCAGATGCTTCAGGCCGATATGAATTGGTAACGCTACCGAGGATCGAACCTGGCTTTGAAGATGAGAAGAAGATGGCGCTGCCCAGGCCGCTGAGGCGTGCCTACGAACGTGACTGATTCGTGACTATTCGACCGCAACAAACCAATACCGGACCACACAAAGCGTGATGCCGGCACTCTTGCTGTTTGCCCGCATCTATATGGAAACGCATAACTAACAATGGATTAGGACGATCGGCCCTAACAGCGCCCGGAGATTTTGAGTCCGCTGCGTCTGCCAGTTCCGCCATCCGGCGTGGGAGGCGACTTCCGTATCGCACAGCGCCCGCCAATGCTGCTACGCGAGTGCGCCCTTCGCGCTGCTCCCAACGATCAGACGTATTCAACGCGCGAAGCTCCTGGTGTTCATCCCGTCAAGTTAACGAAACTGCTTTTCTTGCAATTCGTTAACCAGATCAAAACTCTGTGAAAGCGCTGAAACTACAATGAATCTTTGGGCATTGGCCCGCACTCGCAATAGAATAAGGCGCTATCATCAGTTCCTCCCCAAAACAATGGCCAGCACAGCAAAAAGCATTCCTTCGAAGCCCCGGCGCAAGGCGACTCAGCCGGCCGAGTCCAGCAACGGCACGCCGTCTCCCAACGGCCACCTGGCAACCGCTGCGGTCAACCTGGACGATCCTGAGTTTTATCTCAATCGTGAGCTCAGCTTGCTCGACTTCCAGCGTCGCGTACTGGAAGAGGCGCAGGACGCGAGCAATCCTTTGCTCGACCGCCTGATGTTCCTGTCATTCGTTGGCTCGAACATCGATGAGTTCTTCATGGTCCGAGTGGCGGGCCTGAAGCGGCAGATCGAAAAAGGCGTGCTGGAGACCGGGCCCGACGGCCTGTCACCGAGCGAGCAGTTGCGGGCGATTCGCGCCTCGGTCATTCGGCTGTACCGCGGATCCTACGACACCTGGCGGCGCGAGCTGGTGACCGCACTCAACATCGCCGGCATTCGCATTCTTGACTACTCGGAGCTGAGCGACGAGCAGCTTGCCACGGTCAATAGCTACTTTCAGGACACCATCTTTCCTACCCTGACCCCACTAGCCTTCGACCCGGGCCGCCCGTTCCCGCACATTTCCAATCTCAGCCTCAACCTGGCCGTGGTACTGCGCGATCCCCAGGGTACTGAGCACTTCGCGCGCGTGAAGATTCCCGATACCCTGCCCGCTCTGGTACCGCTGGCGCCCGAACCCAAGATGAAATCCAAGACCCGGACTACCGGCAAAGATCAGTGCTTTGTCTGGATTGAGCAAGTGGTGATGGCGAATCTGTCAGCCCTGTTTCCGGGAATGGAGATTCTTGAGGCGCATCCCTTTCATGTCACACGCGACGCCGATGTCGCCATCCAGGACCTGGAAGCCGGCGATCTGCTCGAGGTGGTGGAGGAAGGAGTGTGGCAACGGCGCTTCGCCGATGTCGTGCGTGTCGAGATCACCGAGGACATGCCTGCGTCGGTCCTGGAGATTCTGGCCACCAACATGGAGCTGGAGCCGGAGGACGTCTACAAGATTTCCGGGCCTTTGTCGCTGGTGCGAGTCCGTCAGCTGGCGCGCATTGACCGGCCCGACCTGAAGTATGCCCCGTTTGTTCCTGCCATGCCGCCGGCTTTGACCAAGGATGAGGATGAAGACATCTTCACCGCCATCCGCCGTGGCGACATCCTGATGCAGCATCCCTTCGAATCCTTTCAGCCAGTTGTAACCCTGGTGCAGAAGGCAGCGCGCGACCCCAATGTGCTGGCCATCAAGATTACGCTCTATCGCGTAGGCAGAAATGCTCCTGTGGTCGACGCTCTGCTGGAGGCGGCGGAACAGGGTAAGCAGGTCGCGGTGCTGCTGGAGTTGAAAGCCCGCTTCGATGAGGAAAGCAACATCGGCTGGGCGCGCAAGCTGGAAGAATATGGGGTACACGTGGTGTATGGCCTGATGGGCCTCAAGGTGCACTGCAAGGCGTTGCTGGTGGTGCGGCGCGAAGGCGATGTCATCCGGCGTTACGCCCACCTTTCCACCGGCAATTACAACGCGGTGACGGCACAGCTCTACACCGACATCGGAATGCTGACCTGCGACAACCAGATCGCCGCCGATTGCAGCGACCTGTTCAATTTCCTGACCGGCTATTCGGCGAAATCGAAGTATCGCAAGCTGCTGGTGGCCCCGGTTTCACTCCGCAACCGTTTCGTCGAACTCATCGACCGCGAAATTGAGCATCAGAAGCATGGCCGCGGCGGACACCTGATCCTCAAGATGAACGCCCTGGTCGATGCGAAGATGATCAAGGAGCTCTACCGCGCCTCGCAGGCGGGCGTAAAGGTCCAGCTCCTGGTGCGCGGCATCTGTTGCCTGCGGCCGGGAGTGCCCGGTGTCAGTGACAACATCACCGTCACCAGCATTGTTGGGCGGTTCCTGGAGCATAGCCGCATTTACTTCTTCCACAATGGAGGGGACGAGGAAGTCTACCTGGGAAGCGCCGATCTCATGCCGCGCAATCTCAATCGCCGGGTCGAGGTCATCTTCCCCGTGGGCGAGCCCAAGCTCATCAAGACGGTGCGTGACGAGATCCTGGGAACCTACTTGAGGGAGCAGGCCAAAGCGCGGCACATGCTGCCGGACGGAAAGTATGTGCGCGATGAGAACGCCGGCAAGAAGAACGCCTTCAACAGCCAGGAGGTCTTCATCGCGCGCGCCCAGAAACGCGCTGGTGCGAAGCGTTAAACCCTTCAGCGCCGCGCCCGTCTAATCTACGCCTGCCCTCCTGGCTTAACATAGAGGTGAGGCCGTCAGCTCGCGGCCGTTGCGCATTCCAGTTCATGCTCTTCCATCGCTCAAGTGCTGTTGATATTGCCAAGGATGACTCCCGCCAATGGCGTCAAAAGCTGTTGCTTGCGGGATTCATCGCATGGGCGTGCCTGGTATTCATGACATGTGCCGCCGCTGCTCAGGATGGAAGCGGCATGGGAGCTCCCAGCACAAGCTCGGGAGAGAAGTTCACCGTCAGTGGTGCCGTTGTCAATGCCGGGACCGGTGAACCCATCCCACGAGCGCTGGTTACCCTGCAAGGCTCGCCCACCCGGCATGTGTTCAGCGACAGCAATGGAGCCTTCAGTATCGATGGTGTACCCGCCGGGCGCTATGCCGTCCAGGCACAAAAGCCGGGTTATTTTGGTTCGCGGGAGAGTGGCTCGTTCCGTTCCGCGCAAATCCTCAAAGTGGGAGCCGGCAGCGACTCGGTAACCGTCAAGCTGGCCGCCGAGAACGTTATCTTTGGGCGCCTGACCGACGTCAGCGGCCAACCTGTCGAGTCGGTGGGAGTGCGCCTGACCAGGCGTACCTTGCGCGACGGTGTCTGGCGCCTGGAAGCGCGCAGTTCTGCCACCAGCGATGAAGATGGCATGTATCGCTTCCCCAACCTTCAACCGGGCAGCTATTACATTTCGGCCGGCCCCGATGTGCCAACCCGGGAAGCACTGTTCAGCGATCCGGAAATGCCCAGCACCGGTTGGCAGGGAATTTACTATCCCCAGGCGCCCGACCTGGCATCGGCCTCTGCCATACAGGTCACCTCCGGGCAGAAGGTGGAAGCCGACCTGGTGATGAATCGCGTGCCGTTACACGTGGTTTCCGGCATGGTCACTGGTTTGCCTCTCCGCCGGGGAGTGAGCCTGCAGGTGCAGAACGCCTCCGGAGATTATGTCGGTGCTGGGGTACGGTTTCATCATGACACCGGCGAGTTTGAGGTCCACCTTCCCTCAGGCAATTATCGCCTGAAGGCGTATTCCCAAATGGGCGAACAGCAGTTCCGGGCGGACGTGCGCCTCGCCGTGCAAAAGGACCTGACAAACCTGAACCTGGCGCTGCAGCCGGCGGTTTCGATTCCCATCCATGCGCGGGTTGAAGATCGCAGGCAAGACGCGTCCCAATCAGTAAGGTCGCCCGGCTTGGTTCTGGCCCGGGACGCCTTCGATTCGCCGCCGGTCTCGGTGCATCTCGTTGCCACCGAGCCGGGAGGATCGGACGCCTATTCTGTGCCCGGCGGCTCCAAGGACAATCGCACCCTGAGCTTGCGCGCGGTTGAACCAGGACGCTACCTGCCCGAGATTTCTGCCTATGGCGGGTGGTATGTCGCTTCAGCGCTGTGCGGCAACACCAACCTGCTCGCCGATGACCTGACCATCACTGCCGGTGACTCTTGCAGCGTGGAGCTGGTGCTTCGCAACGATGGCGGAGTTTTGAATGCGAAGATCGATTCTTCCCCGACCGCGGGGATGGCGCTGCTGGTTCCGGCGCGCGGACGAGGTACCACACGCACCGCTCGTTTCTACACCACTGAAGCCGACCAGGGAGCATCCATCACGATCAGCGGCGTCGCGCCCGGCGATTACCTTCTCTATGCCTTCGATAACCCGGAAGGCGTAGAGTATTCCAATCCTGAAGTGCTGCGGTCCTATTCTTCCCAGGCCACTGCGGTGACAATTAGCTCCGGTCAGACTACAAAGGTGACAGCACAACTCATCCCCACCGGTGACGCTTCGGAGTGATGGTGTCCCGCTTACTTACCAGACTTCTTGCACTGCTGCCCGTGGGCCTGGTCCTGGCAGCTTCGATCGCCGCTGCGGCTTCGCAGGGCTATCCTGTGGCGGGAGTGGTGCTGGATTCCGTAAGTGGGCAACCGTTGGCCGGCATAGTGGTGTCGCTCACCTCGGACAAGGGCGGACCGTCGCTCAATGGGCGGACCTCCAACAACGGACAGTTCAGTCTTCCGTCAGTTGCCGCAGGCAAGTACATCCTCAGCGCCAGCGGCACGGGATATCGCGCTCAGGGACTCAATCAGCACGGCAACTATTTCACCGGCATCTCGGTGGGTGCCGGCCTGGACGCGCGGAACATCGTCTTCCGGCTGCAGCCCGACGCCTCAATTCGCGGCCAGGTCATCGACGACCAGAACGAGCCGGTGCGCAATGCTACAGCGCAACTGTTCCGGATGGATGAAGTGGATGGCATCCGTCGTCCGGTGGCGGTCACCAATGCCGGCACCGACGATCAGGGCAATTACCATTTTCCGCATTTGGAGCCCGGGACCTATTACGTGGCGGTCTCCGGCCGGCCCTGGTATGCGCAATATGTGCCGCAGAGCGCGCCCCAGTCGCAGCCTCGGCTTGACCCCGATACTGCCGCCCGGGTGCAGCAGGAGAGAGCCGAGCTTGATGTGGCTTATCCGCTGACGTTCTACCCCGATGCCGACGACTCCGCTCAAGCTAGTGCCATCACATTGCACGCCGGTGAGCGGGTTGCCGCCGACATCACGTTGCGTGCGGTGCCCGCCGCACATCTGAAGATCACTGGTGATAGACCGCGGCAGGGCCCTCCTCCCACCATCATGCAGCGCATCTTCGACGGCCTGCAGATTCCTGTCTTCGCCAGCCAGGGCTATGGATTTGGTCAAGGTGTGTATGAATTTGCCGGTCTGGCGCCCGGACACTATGTCGTCGAAATCCCCGGCAGCGCCTCGGAAAACATAGGAGGCAAGGCCGGTTGGTATCGTGACATCGATGTCTATGGCGACATGGAGATCTCCGCCGGCGACTCTCCGGCGATGGCTACCGTTACCGGCCTCCTAACCTACGACGGGGCTCCTGCTCCTCGCGAGACGGCCTACTTCGAGCTCCGCAACCAGGAGACCGGTGATCGCTGGACGAGCCAGGTTTCCGACAAGGGACTCTTCGGGCTGAAAGACAATGAACTGCGCCCCGGGACGTATCAGGCGGTACTTTACGGGGCACAGGATTGGACCATCACCAGGATCATTGCCGAGAACGCGAAAGTGCAGGGATCGGAGATTACATTGGCGCCGGGCGCAGCCGCCAAAGTGGTTTGCACCGCGGCGCGCGTGTCCGCGAGCGTCGCCGGCACCGTGCTTCAGGATGACAAGCCCTTCCCCGGGGCGATGGTGCTTCTTGTGCCGGACAACGACCTGGGCGATAAGCAACGCTATCGCCGCGATGAAAGCGACAGCGATGGAACCTTCACCCTGCGACAGGTCGTCCCCGGCCGATACACCGCGGTGGCGCTGCAAAACGGCTGGAACCTGGATTGGGGCAGTCCTGATGTGCTGCGACCTTATCTTGCCAAAGGTGACAAGGTCGTCGTTACCAACGACAAGAGCACGAACCTCAAGCTACAGGTGCAGTAGCGGACCCGTTTTGAAAGGGGTACAGCCTTAGCTGTGCTGCAGGCGGCAGCGGGCCCGCTTTGAAAGGGCACAGCTTTAGCTGGGCCGCAGACGCCCTTTATTGCTGTCATTCCGAGCGGACTTTAGTCCGCGAGGAATCTGCTTTCGAGAATTTTTCAGCAGCCTCCCTGGTCATGCCGAAAATGCCTTTATTTTTGCAACGCGAGCGGGCTTCAGCCCGCGAACGCCTTGATATCCGGAGTTTTCCATCAGCCGGCGACAGCGAAACCCACTGAGGACACAACAAGACTTAAATCGTCCGCCGATTATTCGTGGTGGAACCAGGGGTGCGTGATCAGCTCCGCGGCGACCAGCACCAGGGTGAGAATCGCGAGCGAGAACTCCAGAATCCGCCGCCTTCTTTGCGACGGGGTGAAAGCCTGAATCCTCCACGCTGCCGAAGGATTGCTGCGCAGGCGCTGTTCATTCCAGAGAAGAAGTATCGTCAGCAGCGCACCCGCCGTGCCCACGCTAAGAAACGGAATGCGCAGTGCCTCGCGATGAAAGCCGGTGGCTGGGCCGCTGGCCACGATCAGCGAACTCAGTCCAATCGCGACGCGCACGCCACTTAGCCCGACGGCAGCGACACATAGACTCTCAGCGGCCGCCAGCGCAAGCGCTCCCCAGGCTAACGCGATGCGTCCGATACTGCGGCGTTGGCCGGCCGACGGCAGCTCTGATTCGTGCTCCGGTTGCGTCATTGCCTCGCAGAAATCATAGCAGCGGGCGCGGTACGCTTGCGGAAACCGCAGCAAAGAAAAATCCCGCCTCGCAAGACGGGATTAGATGGCTGAAGAAACGTTCTAGACGCCGATCACGCCGACCAACTCTTTGACCGCATCGGCGCTCTTCTGCAGCGCTGCCTGCTCGTCAGGCGTGAGCTTGATCTGAATGATGTCCTCGATGCCGCGCGCTCCCAGTTTGCAGGGAACGCCGACAAACAATCCGCTGATGCCGTATTCGCCCTCCAGATATGCCGCGCAAGGCACGATCTTCTTCTTGTCTTTCAGGATCGCCTCCACCATCTCGGTGACGGCAGCCGATGGCGCATAGTAAGCGCTGCCGGTCTTCAGGTGCTTCACGATCTCGGCGCCGCCATCGCGCGTGCGCTGCACCAGTTGCTCCAGACGCGTGGGCTCGATGAGTTCGGTAATCGGAATGCCGGCAACCGTGGAGTAGCGCGGCAGCGGAACCATGGTGTCGCCATGGCCGCCCAGCACGAAGGCGGTAACGTTTTCCACCGATACCTTCAGTTCCATGGCAATGAAGGCGCGGAAGCGGGCGGAATCCAGCACCCCGGCCATGCCGATGACCCGGTTGCGGGAGAAGCCGCTCTGCTTGAATGCCGCCTGCGCCATGGCGTCCAGCGGATTAGAGACAATGATGAGGATGCAGTTCGGCGAGTACTGCACCACCTTTCCCACCACATCGCTCATGATCTTGTAGTTGGTGTTGAGCAGGTCGTCGCGGCTCATTCCCGGCTTGCGCGGGATGCCCGCCGTAATTACCACAATGTCAGAGTTCGCGGTGTCGGCATAGTCGTTAGTGCCTACAACGTAGGAGTCCCGCTTTTCGATAGGCATGGCCTCGAGCAGATCGAGACCCTTACCCTGTGGGACACCTTCGATAATGTCGATTAAAACGACATCAGCGAGCTCCTTAGCCGCCATCCAGTGCGCGGCAGTAGCACCAACATTGCCAGAACCGACTACAGTTACCTTCTTACGCATAAGTTCTTGTGAACCTCCAGGTATATGATGACGGCATAAATCCAGCGCTTGACCGCTTGCTTCTGGTAAAACACAGTTTGGAATCTACGCGGCTCCTGCGTACTTCGTCGGGATTTTCCGGAGCTGTCTTCACCTCTGCTTCACGTCGGGCCATGACGGGATGCTTCAACGTTGTAATGAGTTCCCATCGTTCGTGCGTTACCCGAACACGAAAGCCCAGAGCGGTTTTGACTTCAAACAGTGCTCCGGTTTGCGGTGCCACTTCAGTGCGCACCTACTGCGACCATCGCGTGCATGTTCTGAATGATGTGGGTTGCGAACTCGCTGGTCTTCACTTTGGTCGCGCCCTCCAGCATGCGCTCGAAGTCGTAGGTGACCTTCTTCTCCTGGATGGTGCGCTCTATCGAGTCCTCGATCAGCCGCGCTGCCTCGCTCCAGCCCATGAAGTCGAACATCATGACCCCCGACAACATGACCGAGCCGGGATTAATGACGTCCTTGTCCGCATATTTCGGTGCGGTCCCGTGGGTGGCCTCGAAGATGGCGTGCTGGTCGCCGATGTTCGCGCCGGGAGCGATGCCCAGCCCGCCAACCTGCGCTGCGGCTGCATCGGAGATGTAGTCGCCATTCAGATTGGGCGTTGCCAGAACCGCGTATTCATCCGGCCGCGTGACAATCTGCTGGAAGATGCTGTCGGCGATGCGGTCGTTGACCATCAGCTTCGACTTCCACTTGCCCTTGCCGTGGGTGGCGTAGATGCTGTCGAGCACGCCCTTGACCTCGCGATGAAGCTGCTCGCGGAAATCAGGGGCAGCGAACTCCAGACCGGGCTCGACCATCTTGGCGTTCTCTTCGATCGAGAGGCCTTCGTGGCGGTCCAGATTGTCGATGATCCAGCTTTCACGCTCGGTCACTACCAGGTCGCGGAACTCCTGCGTGGCCAGCTCGTAGCCCCACTCGCGGAAGGCGCCTTCGGTGAACTTCTGGATATTGCCCTTGTGCACCAGCGTGACTGATTTGAGTTTGTTCTTCAGCGCATACTCAATCGCCATGCGCACCAGGCGTTTGGTCCCGGTGATCGACATCGGTTTGATGCCGATGCCGGAGTCTTCGCGCACATGCTTATTGGTCCCCGCCAGCATCTCGGTGTTGAGGAAGTCGATCAGCTTCTTCGCCTCCGCCGTGCCTTCCTTCCATTCGATGCCGGCATAAACGTCTTCCGTGTTCTCGCGGTAAATGACGATGTTCATGCGCTCGGGATGCTTCACCGGCGACGGGATGCCCTGGTAGTACTTCACCGGGCGGACGCAAGCGTAGAGGTCGAGGATCTGCCGCAGGGCAACATTCAGCGAGCGAATGCCGCCACCGACCGGCGTGGTCAGCGGGCCTTTGATTCCGACCCGCAGCTCGCGAAACGCATCGACGGTGTCGTCGGGCATCCAGGTGTTGAAGCGGTGCATGGCCTTCTCGCCGGCAAAAACTTCGTACCAGGCGACTTTGCGCTTTCCCTCGTAGGCTATCTCGACCGCCGCGTCAAACACACGTACCGACGCCTTCCAGATGTCGCGTCCGGTTCCGTCACCCTCGATGAAAGGGATGATGGGGTTGTGTGGGATGACGAACTTGCCGTCGCGATAAGTGATCTTGCTTCCGGTTGAGGGCAGAGGGATGCCGTTAAAGGACAGGGACGACATAAATACCTCCAGAATAAAAGCCCGACGCCTATCTCTCTAGGCCGAGCTTGCTGTTGCTCAAAATCTTACGCTATCACCCGAAAGTGGGCGGCAGCAATGCAATCGTAGGGAGAATGCGTCACCGAGGTCTGTGACATGTGTCGCTGAGGCAGGTGACAAGGCAGTGTTACCGCGCTATTTCCCCCATGTGCCGAAGGTCTGCGGCGGTCAATTGATGAGCAGGTTTTCCTTGCCGGACGCTCCTCGTCCGCATGCAACGCCTGCCTGACTTTGTCACTCACATGAGTGGGCCAAATCACAGGCGACCGTTTATTCTGTCTGTCATTCCCAAATTGAGGAGTGGGATGCTAAGGGAACTAATTGAGCGCTGGCCGCTCATTCGCCAGCTCCGCACCGGCGCCGACGGCACCGGGGCTGAGGCGATGAGTGAACGTACCAGGAACCTGTTGCCCAAAAACCAGGATGCCGCAGTCACCCGGGCCATGTGCCCGTACTGCGGTGTGGGCTGCGGACAATTGATCTTTCACCGGCATGGCGAACTGCTCTCCATCGAGGGGGATCCGGCATCGCCCATTTCGCGCGGCCATCTTTGTCCCAAGGGCGCAGACACCCACGAACTGCACACCCATGCCAACCGGCTGATGACGGTCAAGCATCGCCGCCCTTTTTCTACGCAATGGGAAGAGATGGACCTGGAGGCGGCGATGGACCGTGTCGCCGACCTGGTGTGGGAGAGCCGCGATCGCAGCTTTGTCGAAAAGCAGGACGGCGAAACCGTAATGCAGACTACCGCCATCGCTCACCTTGGCGGCGCTACGCTCGACAACGAAGAAAACTACCTTATCAAGAAGCTTTTCACTGCAGGCTTGGGCATGGTTTGCGTCAGCAACCAGGCCCGTATATGACACAGCTCCACGGTGCCCGGTCTGGGCACCTCCTTCGGACGCGGCGGAGCCACTACCGCACAGCAGGACCTGGCCAACGCGGATGCCATTCTGATCATGGGCTCGAGCATGGCCGAGAACCACCCCGTCGGCTTCCAGTGGGTGGTGGAGGCGCGCGAGCGTGGCGCGACCATCATTCACGTTGACCCGCGCTTCACCCGCACTTCGGCGATGGCCGACATCTGGGTGCCGTTGCGTGCCGGCACCGACATCTTGTTCCTCGGCGGATTGATCCACTACGTTCTGGAGAATGACAAGTGGTTCCACGAGTACGTTGAGCACTACACCAACGCCCCTATGCTGGTTTGCCACGAGTATCGCGATACCGAGGACCTCGGCGGGCTGTTCTCCGGCTGGGACGAGCTGCACAAAAAGTACTCGCCGGAAACCTGGCTGTATCAGGGTGAGGATGGAGAGGATTCGAATCCGGACGGGCACGGCCACCCCGGCCATGAAGAAGCCGAGGGTGGCCACGGCAAGGACCGCGGTGGTGAAGCGGGGAAGACCTCACACTATCGGGCTGATCCCACATTGCGGGACCCGCATTGCGTATTCCAGATTCTGAAGCGACACTTCGCGCGTTATACGCCTGAGCTGATTGAACGCCACGCCGGCGTTCCCCAGGAGTTGTTCCTGAAAGTGGCGGAAGCGTTCTGCAATGCGTCAGGGCCGGAGAAGACGGCAGCTATCTGCTACGCTGTGGGATGGACCCAGCATTCCAAAGGCGTGCAGATCATACGCTCGGCTGCGATCCTGCAAACCCTGCTGGGCAACATCGGCCGTCCCGGCGGAGGCATTCTGGCCCTTCGCGGACACGCGTCGATTCAGGGTTCCACCGATATTCCCACATTGTATGACATCCTGCCCGGCTATCTCCCAATGCCTTTTTTCGAGGCGGATGCCAACCATCTGCAAGCCTATCTTCAGAAGCACACTGCGGCCGCTGGCTTATGGAGTAACTTCCCGAAATACGTCGTCAGCCTGCTGAAGGCCTATTACGGCGAGAATGCCACCAGCGACAACAACTGGGGCTTCGATTATCTGCCGCGAGTCACCGGCGACCACTCACAATTCGGGTACTGGCTCCAGATGGCCGATGGCAAGCTCGACGGCCTGTTCATCATGGGACAAAATCCGGCGGTCGGCGCGTCAAACGGGCGTTTGCAACGCACCGCACTCTCGAAGTTGAGATGGCTGGTGGTGCGCGACCTGGTGGAAACCGAGAGCGCCTCGTGGTGGTACAACTCGCCCGAGGTCGATCGCGGCGAGTTGCGCCCGGAAGAGATCGCCACCGAGGTCTTCCTCTTCCCCGCCGCGGGCTCGGCCGAGAAAGCGGGCAGCCAGACCAACACCCAGCGTCTGGTGCAGTACCGCGAGCAGGCGGTGAGTCCCCCCGGGGATGCGCGTAGCGAGAGTTGGTTCATCCACCACCTGGCGCGACGCTTGAAGGCGAAGGCCGCAGCCGACCCCAATCCTAGAAACGCAGCCCTCAACGCGCTCGCCTGGCCGTACAAGACACATGGCATTCACCATGAGCCCAATGTCCGCGAAGTGCTGATGGAGATCAATGGCCGCAACTTGAGCACCGGCGAGCAGCTCAAGAGCTACAAGGAGCTGAAGCAGGACGGCTCGACGGCCTGCGGCTGCTGGATCTACTGCGGCATCCATCCCGGCGAGCATGAAAACGTCGCCAACCAGCGCGAGCCCGTCGACTACCTGGGTCACGGCTGGGGCTTCGCCTGGCCCAACGATGTGCGCATCTTGTATAACCGTGCCTCGGCCCGTCCCGACGGAAAGCCCTGGAGCGAGCGCAAAAAGCTCGTCTGGTGGGACGAGGACAAGCGCGAGTGGACCGGCTTCGACCGTCCCGACTTCGACCAGCACAAGCCGCCCGATTATCGCCCGCCGGAGGGAGCAAGGGGCATGGACGGCATCGCCGGCGACAAGCCATTCCTGCTGCATCCCGATGGCGTGGCCTGGCTTTACGTCACCAGCGGATTGAAAGATGGTCCCTTGCCGACGCACTACGAGCCACTCGAGTCGCTGTTCGGCAATGTGCTCTATCCCGAGCACAACACCAATCCTCCGGCCGACAAAAAAGTTCGCCCCGACAACCAGTACGCGAGTTTTGACGATGAGCGCTTTCCCTTGATACTCACGACCTATCGCTTGACCGAGCACCACACCGCGGGCGGAATGTCTCGCCAGCTTCCACATCTGGCCGAGCTTCAGCCCGAGTTGTTCTGCGAAGTTTCGCCCGAGCTGGCGGCCGACCGCGAACTGGAACACGGAGGCTGGGCGACGATCATGACGCCGCGCGGCCTGGTGGAGGCGCGAGTGCTCGTTACCCCACGCATGCGCCCGCTGTGGGTGGAAGGGCGCACCGTCCACCAAATTGGCCTTCCTTACCACTGGGGCTACAACGGGCTGGTAAAAGGCGATGTCACCAATGATCTGCTGGTAATTTCACAAGAACCTAACGTCCGCATCATGGAAACCAAGGCGCTGGTCTGCGACATCGAACCCGGACGGCGCCGGCGTGGACCCGCGGCGCTGGAACAATGGAGAGAACATACGGAGCAGCCGGCATGAGCACAACCACCGCATTCTTCACCGACTCGACCTTGTGCATCGGCTGCAAGGCCTGTGAGGTTGCCTGCAAGGAATGGAACGATATTGCCGATGACGGCTTGCAATGGACCGGATACTCCTACGACAACACCGGCTCGGTTGGCCACTCAACCTGGCGGCACGTGAAGTTCGTCGAGCATGCTCCCGAAGCTGGACTCGGCGGCAATGATCCCGAGCTGTCGTCGTGGGTGTTTTCCTCCGACGTCTGCAAGCATTGCGAGGCGGCGGGCTGTCTGGAAGCCTGTCCGACCGGCGCCATTGTGCGCACCGAGTTTGGCGGCGTCTTCGTGCAGCCTGACATTTGCAATGGCTGCTCATACTGCGTGGTCGCTTGTCCGTTCGGCGTGGTGCAGCGCAATAAGGAGGACGGACGCGCTTTCAAATGCACCTTCTGCTACGACCGGCAGAAGGTCGGACTGCATCCCGCATGCGCCAAAGCTTGCCCGACCGAGTCCATCAAGTTCGGACCCATCGAGCAAATGCAACTCGTCGCGCAGGAGCGCGTGGAAGAGTTGCAGGCGCGAGGCATGGACGATGCCTGTGTCTACGATCCGACGTACACCAGCGTTGGCGGCACACACGCATTGTTTCTGGTGCGCGGTGATCCCAGGCAGTACAACCTGCCACCCAATCCCGAGATTCCGACCATCTACAACAAGACTGGTTGGAGGAGCTCGGCGGTAGCGGCAGGACTGCTGCTGGTCGGCAGCCTGTTCGCCTTTCTGGGGAGCGCCAAACGATGAGCAGCCCGCCCTATGAACATCCCATATCGGAGCATCCGGACTCGGCGCGTGAGCAGCGCCTGATCGAGATTCGCCGCGAAGCCGAGCGCGGGGGGCGCATCGAGTCCCCGGGCGTTCGCCTCCCCGGTGCGCCGTTTCCTGTCGCCTCTCCTGAAACCGGATACTACGGAGTTCCTCTGCTGAAGGAGCCGCAGTGGAGCTGGGAGATTCCTCCGTACTTCTTCGTCGGCGGGGCTGCGGGATCGGCCGCTGTGGTGGGCGCCATCGCTCGCTGGATCGGCCGCGATGCGAAGCTTGCCCGCGATTGCCGCTTCCTCGCCGCGACTGGGGCTGCCGTCTCCAGCGTCCTGTTGATCTCTGACCTCGGGCGGCCGGAGCGCTTCCTCGCCATGCTGCGGGTCTTCAAGCCGCAGAGTCCCATGTCGATGGGCGCCTGGACACTGGCGGCCTTCGGCAGCTTCTCCGGCGCAGCCGCTTTCGCAGAGATCGCTTCCCAGCGCTTTGGCTTTCCGGTGCGCGTGCTCGGCAATCTGGCGGAAGCATTCTCGGCCGCTGCCGGACTGCCGTTTTCCAACTACACCGGTGTGCTCATCGGCGCCACTGCAATACCGGTCTGGAATGAGCACGTCGGCAGCTTGCCGATTCATTTCGGCATGTCGGGGCTGAACTCCGCAGTCGGCATTCTGGAGCTGATGGGGCACAAGAATCCCGCGCTCAATACTCTGGGCATGGGTGCCGCGGCCATTGAGACGCTCGAGGGCTTTAACATTGAGAGCTCACACCAGCCGGCGGCCGAGCCGCTGAAGCGCGGAACGAGCGGCTTCATCACCCGCATGGGCGGGGTCCTGAGCGGCCCGGTGCCACTGGCGCTGCGCGTTGCGGCAGCAATCGCCGGCCCGCGGCGCTCAACCCGGCTGAGGAAGGCTGCAGCGGTTTCCAGCATCGTGGGATCAATGCTCACGCGCGTTGCCTGGATGCACGCCGGACACGTCTCCGCGCGCGACTGGCGCCTGCCGTTGGAGATTCCGAACCAGTAACTTCAAGCTCTCTCATAAATCTGTTTTGAAAGGGCACGGCTTTAGCCGTGCCGTACCGGGCTTTGAAAAATGCGGGGCTTTAGCCCCTGAGGGCTTCAGGTTCGCTATTGATGAGATAGGTTCTTGCAACAGCCTGCACGGAGGGGGCGAACATTCACTGCAGCAAAGCAGTCCCTTCCCCACGCTGTATCCTTATTGCTGCGGGTCATTCTCCGATCCTGAGCAGTCATCGTGTTGCTTACTAGATAGAGTAGAGAGAGCAATGATGCCTAAGAAAGTCCGTAAAGCAGTGTTTCCCGCCGCCGGTCTCGGCACCCGTTTTCTTCCCGCTACCAAAGCCCAGCCCAAAGAGATGCTGCCGCTGGTGGACAAGCCCATCATTCAGTACGGCGTCGAAGAGGCACTGGCTTCAGGCTGCGATCAGATCATCATCGTGACCGGCCGCGGTAAGACCGCCATTGAAGACTATTTCGATGTCAGCTACGAGCTGGAGAAGATGCTCGAGGAGCGCGGCAAGACCGATCTTCTGGAGCAGGTCCGCCAGATCTCCGACATGGTCCACATCGCCTACGTACGCCAAAAAGAGGCGCTGGGATTAGGTCACGCCGTGCTGATGGCCCGCGAGTTGGTGGGCGATGAACCCTTCGCCGTCATCCTTCCCGACGACGTGATACAAGCGCCGGTACCTTGCCTGAAGCAGATGATCGAGATCTACAACCAGACCGAATCTTCCGTGCTCGCCACTCAGCAGGTCGAGGGAGCGGCCATCTCCGCCTACGGAGTTCTCGATGCAAAGCCGACTGGCACCCATGATGGCCGCCTGTATGAAGTACGGAACCTGGTCGAGAAGCCCAAGCCCCAAGACGCGCCCTCGAATCTCGCCATCATTGGGCGCTACATTCTGACCCCGGCGATCTTTGACGTACTGCAAGCCACTGCTCTCGGCAAGGGTGGCGAACTCCAACTCACCGATGGCCTGCGGCAATTGCTGAAACAGGAAAAAGTGTACGGCTTTACCTTCGAAGGCAAGCGCTACGACACCGGTGACAAGCTGGGCATGCTGAAAGCCACGGTCGAGTTTGCCCTGAAGCGGGACGACTTGGGCGGAGATTTCCGCAACTACTTGAAGACCCTCGATCTCTAGCGAGGTTCGCTCGAAGCCCTACTCGTACCGCAAGCTCTCCACCGGATCGAGCCTGGCAGCGCGGGCAGCCGGAACGGTCCCAAACAATACGCCCACGATCGACGAAACCAGGATCGCAATAATCACCGACCACCCCGAGACGGGGACGCGATAGTTGGTGAGAAAGCGCAGCGAGAAGGGCAGGGCCAGCCCAACCACAATGCCCACGATTCCGCCGCCCAGCGAGATCATCATCGATTCCGCCAAAAACTGGGCGCGGATTTCGTGGCTGGTCGCTCCCACGGCCTTGCGCACCCCAATCTCGCGGATGCGTGAAGTCACCGTCGCCAGCATGATGTTCATGATTCCCACCCCGCTGACCAGCAGCGTCAGCACCGAAATCAGCAGCAGGACTGTCGTCAGCGCGTTCGCCGTCTTGCTGGCCACGCTGAGCAATTGCGTCAGGTTATCGACCTTGTAAACCGATTCCGGACGATGTCGCGACTTGAGCACTTGAAGAATCTGCTCCGTCGCGCGCGGGACTTCGCGGGAATCGGCGACTGAAAAGAAGATCTGCTTCACCGCTTCGTCGGATGTGAAGAAGCGGGCCACGGTGTGCGGGATCAGGATGGTTTCTTCCGAAATCTCCGACTGGCCGAAGGTGTCGACCCTCTCTTTGAAGACCCCTATGATCACGAACGGCAAGCCCTGCAGCCGGATCTCCTGACCCACGGCCGCGTCCGGGGAGCCATAGAGCCGGTTGGCAAGGTTCAGCGTTATCACCGCCACCTTGCTGCGCGCCCGCACGTCATTCACGTCAAAGAAGCGTCCGGCCAGGACTTCCAGGTTGCGCACCCACTGATACTGATACGAGACGCCAAGGATCAGCACGTCGCGCTCCTTGCCCCCGGGAACGGCGATGCGGTCGTGCAGTTCGAGCATGGGCGACGACGAGGTGATGCCCGGCACTTGCCTTCGTACCGCTTCCATGTCCTCCAGCGTGAGGTAGTCACTGGAAGTGGTTCCGTGGATGCTGCCACCCTGGTAATAAGCCACCATCATGTTGGCGCCGATAGCCTGGATCTCGCGCAGGATGTATTCCTTCCCGGTCAGACCAATGGTGACGACCAGGATGAGAGAGGCAGTGCCGATCACCATGCCCAGCGCCGTCAGCATGAAGCGGGTCTTGTGCGCGCGAAAGGTCTCGACGGCGACACTGATGGTTTCGCCGAGGACCAGCCTGGGGTAGGGACGTCCGTTCGCCGCTCTGATTGCCATGCTGCTAGTTCCACAGATTAAACACATGGCGCCCAGGGTTCAACGCGGCCGCTGTTTCCTGGCCAAGTCGCCACGCCGCTTTTTTTCAGTGGGCGAACGATTTTGTGAAATGCGCCGGGCCAAGCTTGGTGCCGCTCTGTGGCGGTGTTATCGTCAGTACGTTGTATTCCCCCGTGCACATTTCGCGGATGGGACTAAGGCTTGCGCCCGCCTTGGTGCTGCTTTCCCTGGGCGTGTTCCAGGCTGCCGCTCAGCAGAACATTGGTGAGCTTTACGCCACCGACGCAAGGGTCAAAGGCTCGGTCATTTTGGCGGGATCGGGCACTGGAGTACTCAGCGGATCGCAGATCGCCGCCGGCACCCAGACCGCGACCTTGAAGCTGGAGCGCGGCGGAAGCGTGCTGGTCTGTCCGGGTACAAGCCTTTCGGTGGCGTCCTCGGAGAATGGCCGGCGCCTCATGTTCAGCGTGAACTCCGGCAACCTGGAATTCGACTATCCGATTGGTTCCTCCTCCGACAGTTTGCTGACTCCGGACTTCCGTCTGCTGCTGCCCGGACCGGGCAGGATCCATGTCGCCTTGCGCATCAGTCCCAACGGCGATACCTGCGTGCAATCGCTTCCCATGAACGGTTCAGCGCTGATTGTTTCCGAGGCCATCGGAGACCAGAGCTATCAGGTCAAGCAGGATGAGGCCGTGCTCTTCAAGGGAGGCCATATTCAGGGGGCCACGCCAACCCATCAGAGCTGCGGATGCCCGGCGTCTGTCCCCGTGCAGGTCGCGCATCCCGTGCCGCTAGAGACTCCTGCGAAGCCTCCACCGCCAACCAGCGGCGCTGCCCTCGCCGCCGCTATGGACGAATCGGCGCCGGCGATGCCGCAAACTCATCTCTCGGTTGATGCGCCCTTCGTCTTTCACGGCAACGACGTTCCACCCGACATGACGGAGGTCGTTGCCCATCTCAAACTGGACGACTCGCAGGTTGTGCCGCTGGAGCCGGTGGTGTTGCCGCCGGGCAAGCAGAAGAGGAACGAGGCGAAGGGCCAGCCGGTCGCGACCGCTCAGGCGGAGCAGAAACACGGCGTCTTCGGCAGAATCGGCGCATTTTTCGCGTCCATCTTCCACTAAGCAGAGTCTGAGTCCAAGTGTTGAAAGGGACGGCCTTTAGGCCGTCCGTACGCGCCTGAAAGAAATCTGGGCTTTAGCCCCTGAGGGGCTTCGATCCCGAGACTCTCCTAAGACGCACGCTTCTATTTGATGATGCCTCGTTCTGAGGCTTCGATGAACTTCACCAGCGCCGCCACGTCTGCATCGTCGCTTTCGCTGCGCAGCTTTTCCAGTGCCTGCGAGGTGTTCAGTTTGGAGGCCAGCAGGACCCTGAAGGCGTGGTGGAGTTTGGCAATGCGTTCGTGCGAGAAGCCGCGACGTTGCAGGCCAACCTTGTTGAGCATGTAGGCATGCGTGTCGCGCTCGGCGCTGGTCATGGAGAAGGGAAGCACGTCCCGGGTGATGGTTGTGCCGCCGCCGACATAGGAATGCGCTCCAATGCGCACGAACTGATGCACCGGGCAAAGCGCGCCCACCACCGCCCACTCCTCGACCGTTACATGGCCCGCGAGCGTGGCCGCGTTTACCAGCATGGCGTGATCGCCGATCACGCAGTCGTGGCCGATGTGGGTGTAGGCCATGATGAGCGTGTCATTGCCCACGCGGGTGACGCCTCCGCCTTTCACCGTGCCGCGGGTGATGGTGACGTATTCGCGGATCTGATTGCGGTCGCCGACTTCCAGACGCGTGGGCTCGTTGTTATAAGTGACGTCCTGGGGATCGCCCCCGATCACGGCAAAGGAATAAATCTTGTTGTCGCGCCCCAGGCGGGAGGGCCCACCAATCACGACATGCGCGCCCAGTTCGCAGTTCTCGCCCAACTCGACTCCGGCTCCTATGACGCAATATGGGCCGATGGTGCAGGAAGAAGGAACCTTCGCGCTGCGATCGACGATGGCCGTCGGGTGGATGCTCATCGCAGCTAGGCAGACTCCGCGGCGGGTTGGTGGGAGCTTGTCGGTCCGGCCTTTTGCCGCTCACGGTCCAGCAGGCGGCATGTGATGACCGCCTCGCACGCCAGTTTGTCGCCGACGTACGCCTTGCCCTGCATGCGGCCGGCGGTGCCGCGCCATACCAGAACATCCACCTCGATGCGAAGCTGGTCGCCAGGCACCACCGGCCGGCGAAACTTCGCTTTCTCAATGCCGGTGAACAGCAGCAGCTTCTGCTCGCGGTCAGGAAATTCCGTCAGCAGTAACACCCCTCCTGCCTGTGCCATCGCCTCCACCACCAGCACTCCCGGCATGATGGGAAACGTCGGGAAATGCCCGGCGAAGAAGGGCTCGTTGATGGTGACGTTTTTGAGCGCGACAATGCGCTTGGTGCGAACGATTTCCGTGATGCGGTCGATCAGCAGAAACGGAAACCGGTGGGGCAGGATCTTCAGGATATCCTGAAGGTCGAGGCTCGTTTTGTCGGCTAAGGCCGGATTTGCCTGGTCGCTCATAACCTGAGTTGAAAACGATAGATTATACATTTCGAGTTGTTACCCGAGGCTCAGTGTCACGATGAATACTCCATCACGAACCACATCCCGGAAACCCGGGGCCGCTTCTGTTGCCGGCGATCCACGCCTTGCGCAAATTCGCGACTGGCTCATGCCGCGCAAGCCTGAGATGGTCGGCAGTCTCAAAGAACTGGTCCTGATCGAATCTCCCACCCACGACAAAGCCGCGTGCGACGCGCTGTGTGCCCTGCTGGCCAATCAATTCCTGCAACTCGGCGGGCGGGTGAAGCTGCATCGCCAGAAGAAGGCCGGCCATCACCTTCAGGTTGAGTTCGCCGGAGGGCGTGGCCACAAGCCTATTCTGTTGCTGGGCCATTACGACACCGTATATGGCCTCGGGACGCTGGCCTCGATGCCGTGGCGCGAAAGCAAAGGGCTGGTCTATGGGCCGGGCGTCTTCGACATGAAGGGCGGCATCGTGCAGATGATGTTTGCCATCCGTGCTTTGCAAACCACGGGAGGGCTTCCCCGGCCGATCACGGTGCTGCTGGTGTCCGATGAGGAGGAAGGCAGCGAGACCTCACGCGCCATCACGGAGAAGATTGCCGGCCGCTGCGAGACGGTGCTGGTCTGCGAACCGGCGGGGCGCGGCGGAGCCCTGAAGACGGCGCGCAAAGGCGTTGGCGGCTTCACCATTCGGGTCAGTGGAGTGGCTTCGCACGCAGGACTGGACTTCGAGAAGGGACAGAACGCAATTCTGGAGCTCTCGCACCAGGTGCAGGCGGTGGCGGCCATGACGAACCTGGAGCGAGGCATCACGCTCAATCCGGGTATCATTCGCGGCGGCACAAGGACCAATGTAGTGCCGTCGGAGGCCGAGGCCGAATGCGATCTGCGCATTACCAGCAAAGTTGACGGGGACCTGATGATGCGTAAGGTTCGCGCCCTGCGGGCGGTCAATAAGAAATGCAAGCTGCACATCGAAGGCGGCATCAATCGCCCGCCGCTGGAGCGCTCGCCTCAGGTCGTGGCCCTGTTCCGGCAGGCGCAGACTGTGGCTGGGCAGCTTGGATTCCCGCTAAGCGAAATTTCGGTGGGCGGTGGCTCGGACGGCAACTTCACCGCCGGCATGGGCATTCCCACGCTCGACGGACTGGGCGCAGTGGGCGATGGCGCGCATTCGCCGCGTGAGTCCCTGGTCGCTGCCGAGATGCCGCGGCGCGCCGCACTGCTCGCCGGTTTGATCGTAAGTCTCTAGGGAAGGTCTGATTAAGTCCGGGCTTGAAGGGGACGGCCTTCAGGCCGTCCGTAGGTGCCTGGAATGAAGCTGGGCTTCAGCCCCTGAGGATCTTCGATCGGACTTAATCAGACTCTCCCTAGATTCTTTGACGCTGACATGACAAAGGCCTAGAATTTAGGCAGCCCGCAGCATCTTGCCTGATCGCAACGAAAGACCGGGCTGTGTACCGGGAGGTTTCATGTTTGGTGGAAAGATCGGTCTGCCGGAGCTGGCGATCATTGTGTTCATCGCCCTGCTCATCTTCGGACCCAAGAAGCTGGGCGAGTTGGGCAAGGGATTGGGCGAGGGTATCCGCAACTTCAAATCATCGATGAACGACCACAGCGCCCCGAGCAACACGACTCCAGACGAGAAGAAGCAGGCGTAGGCGTTCCCACCCGCTTTGTATCAGGGCGCGGCCTTCAGCCGTGCCGAACCCGCCGCATACCGCGTGGGCTTTAAAGGTTGCTGAAAAACTCCCGACCGGACCGCATTTTGAACGGGCACAGCTTTACCTGTGCCGCAGACGCCCTTTGTTTCTATCATTCCGAGCGGACTTTAGTCCGCGAGAAATCTGCCTTCGATGGTTTCTCCAGCCACCTGTTTAGCTCTTGCCGGTTCCATCTTTGACAGAGCTCTGTTCGTACTCCCGCAGCATCTTGTAAACCCGTGCCACCGGCAATCCCACCACGTTGAAGTAGCAACCCTCGACTCGCTCCACCCAGCGCGAGGCCATGCCCTGAATTGCATAGGCCCCGGCTTTGTCCATCGGCTCGAGGGTGGCAATATAGTCGGCAATCTCGACCTCTGACATTGTGGTAAAGCTGACCTGCGTAACCTCGGCCTCGCTCCGCTCCAATCCAGCGGCTGCCAGGCAAACGCCGGTGATGACCTGGTGCGTTCTGCCTGACAGCAGGCGCAACATACGCGCGGCATCGTCGTCATTGGCAGGCTTTTCCAGCAGTTGAGCATCGACGACCACGACTGTATCCGCGCCCAGCACAACCGCGTCGGGACGGCGGGCCAGCACGACTTGCGCCTTGTCGCGCGCCAGTCGCTGCGCGTATTGCAGCGGAGCTTCGCCGGCCTGTGGCGCTTCGTGGATATTGGCAGGCTCGACCTCGAAAGCGATACCCGCATTGCGCAACAGTTCAGCGCGACGCGGCGAGGCAGATGCGAGAATAAGGCGAGGCATGGGGCTACATTAGCATTTAGCGACGAGCGACGAGCCATTAGCACTTAGCCGTTAGCATTTGGTTGTCGAGTTCTCAGCCCAAAGCCAAAAGCTAAGTGCTAAGTGCATCCCCCAAGACCCTGTGCTCGTCTGATGTGAAGTGACTACTGCGACTCAAACCAAGGCCTACGGCGCCACCATTCGCGAAAAGCAAGTTGAGTTCCGCGTGTGGGCCCCCACGCCGAAGCACATCACCTTGCGCCTGCTGCGCGCAGGGCGCGAGCCGGAAGACATTCCCATGCGCCGCGACGGTGAAGACTTTGTCGCCGTAACCGAGGCGCGACCCGGCGACCGCTACGCCTACATTCTCGACGGCGGCAAGCCGATTCCGGATCCCGTATCCCGCTTCCTGCCCCACGGCGTACATGGACCGACGGAGATCATCGATCCCGCTCTCTTCTCCTGGTCCGATAGATCGTGGCGCGGCCTGCGGCTTGAGGACTATGTCCTTTACGAGCTGCACATCGGCGCCTTCACCCCGCAGGGCACCTTCGAAAGTGCAATCGAGAAGCTGCCGTATCTGAAGGACCTTGGCATTACCGTGGTCGAGGTCATGCCTGTCGCCGCCACTCCCGGCATGCGCAACTGGGGATACGACGGAGTGTCGCCGTATGCGGTGCAGGCGAACTACGGCGGGCCGGCGGCTTTTCGCCGATTCGTCGATGCGGCACACCAGCACGGGCTGGGTGTCAACCTCGACGTGGTCTACAACCACCTCGGACCCGAGGGCAACTATCTCCGGATGTTTGGACCGTACTTCACCGCCCATCACAAGACGCCATGGGGGGAAGCGATCAACTACGACGACCACGGCTGTGAGCACGTTCGGCGATATGTCGTAGAGAACGCCCTGTTCTGGATCCGCGAATACCATCTCGACGGGCTGCGTCTCGACGCAGTGCAGACCATCAAGGACGATTCCCCAAAACATATTCTGGCGGAGATAAAGGAGAACGTGCAGGCCCTGGCCGCGAAGCTGAACCGCGACGTCGTGGTGATCGCCGAGACCGACGAGAACGATTCGCTGTACGTCGAAGCTCCTCCGGAAGGCGACGGGCTCGACGCAATCTGGAGCGACGACTTCCATCACGCGCTGCACGCGCTGTGGACGGGCGAGCGTACCGGCTACTACCAGGATTTCGGCCGCGCCGAACAGGTCGCAACCGCGCTGCGCGAGGGATACGTCTTCCAGGGCGAACCCTTTGCTTATTGGCATGCGCCTCGCGGCACGCCTGCCAAAGATGTTCCGCTTCCGGCAAATGTCATCTGCATTCAGAACCACGATCAGGTTGGCAATCGCGCCAAGGGCGAGCGTTTGACCGCGCTGGTTCCCCGCGGCGCGCGCAAAGTCGCGGCAGCGCTTCTGCTGCTGGCCCCGCATACCCCGCTGCTCTTCATGGGACAGGAGTACGACGAGGGCGCTCCCTTTCAGTTCTTTGCGGACTTCGAGGATCCCGAGCTGAAGAAAGCCGTCAGCCAAGGCCGGCGCAGCGAGTTCAAGGATTTTGACTTCAGCGAAGTGCCCGACCCGGAAGATCCCGAAACCTTCAAGCGTTCCAGGCTGATGTGGGCGAGTGCGCCGGAGAACCACGAGATGCTGGCCTGGTATCGGAAGCTTCTGGAACTGAGGAAGCGTTGCGTTGTCGGCCATGAGCGCCGCGCCGAAGTGACGTACGAACGGGGTGTGCTGACGATGCTCCTTCCTGCGACGAGGCCCGCACTGCGCATCCAAGCGACGCTGGAACGCGGGGCAGCCCTGCCTCAGCAGGCGATTTCGGCATGACCGAGCTCCTGCATTGCGACGAAGACGGCTTCGCGGTCCGAGTCTCCAGCGTATAAGGCGCCGAACCAGCGGAGAGGCTGTCGTATAATCCTCAACTTCGTTCCAAACTTTGGAACGCAGTCCGAGGGCTACCTTGATCTCGCGTATTTCGGCTTCTCTTCTGATCGCGCTGTTCTTTGCGCAACCTCTCCCGGCAACCAACCCCACCACCAATAGCTCAGCCGACACGATGTATGGCTACTCTCCCTCCCATGCTGCCACCGAGAGCGATTGGGAGGCGAAGTTCCGCAGCCTGCCCGATCCCGCGGAAATGCGCGAGTCGATGCAGCGGCTGAGTGCTCGCCCGCATAACGTCGGCTCGCCGTACGACAAGGACAACGCGGAGTGGCTGCTGGCACAGTTCAAGCAGTACGGATTCGACGCGCACATCGAGACCTTCGATGTGCTCTTCCCTACGCCGAAGGAGCGTCATCTGGAGCTGCTGGAGCCGACCCAGTATGTCGCCAAGTTGCAGGAGTTGCCGCTGACCGTGGACCCCACCTCCCAACAGACATCGGAGCAGCTGCCGACCTACAACGCCTACTCCAAGGATGGCGATGTCACGGCGCCCCTGGTGTATGTGAACTACGGCGTGCGCGAAGACTACGAGACGCTGGATCGGCTCGGCATTTCGGTGAAGGGGGCCATCGTCATTGCCCGCTATGGCAAGGCCTGGCGCGGCATCAAGCCCAAGGTCGCAGCGGAGCATGGCGCCATCGGCTGCATCATCTACTCCGACCCCCGGGACGACGGCTACTTCGAGGGGCAGTACTTTCCCACTGGGCCGTACCGCCCGTCAGACGGTGTGCAGCGCGGGAGTGTGATGGATACGGAGTATCCCGGTGATCCGCTGACTCCCGGAGTGGGCGCCACCCAGGCCGCGAAGCGGCTGCCGATTACCGAAGCGAAGACCATCAGCGCGATTCCGGTGCTTCCCATCTCCTATGGCGACGCAGAGCCCCTACTGGCGGCATTGAACGGACCGGTTGCGCCCGAGAACTGGCGCGGCGCGCTGCCGATCACCTATCACGTTGGTCCGGGTCCGGCGAAGGTGCACCTGGTGATGAAGTCGAACTGGGACATCAAGACGATCTATGACGTCATCGCTAAGATTCCTGGCAGCGAGACTCCCGACCAGTGGGTGATTCGCGGCAATCACCATGACGCCTGGGTGAACGGCGCGGATGATCCGGTCTCAGGACTGGTGGTCGAACTGGAAGAGGCGCGGGTGCTGAGTGAGCTGATGAAGCAGGGTTGGAAGCCCAAGCGAACCATCATTTACTGCGCCTGGGATGGCGAGGAGCCTGGCCTGTTGGGTTCAACCGAATGGGTGGAAGAGCACGATGCCGAGTTGAAGCAACATGCGGTGCTGTACATCAACTCGGATTCGAGCTCGCGGGGATACATCTACGCTTCCGGCTCGCACACGCTGGAGAAGCTGGTCAACGAGATGGAGAAGCAGGTTCCTGATCCGGAGAAGAAGATGTCGATCTGGAAGCGGGCGCAGATGCGGCGCATCGCGCAGGCAACCAAGCCGGAGGAGCGCCAGGATCTGCGCGATCGCGCGGAGCTGCGTATCGGGGCGCTGGGCGATGGATCGGATTACGCCCCCTTCCTTGACCACGCCGGTGTGGCCGCCCTCAACCTCGGCTTCGGCGGCGAGGCCGGTGGAGGTGTATATCACTCCATCTACGACGACTTCTACTGGTATACGCACTTCGGCGATCCCAACTTCCTGTATGAGAAGGCGCTGGCGCAGATGGCAGGAACGACTGTAATGCGAATGGCTGATGCCGACCTGCTGCCGTTCGATCCGTCGGATTCGGCGGACACGGTGGAGCGCTATGTGGGCGAGCTGAAGAGCGAACTGAAGAAGCAGCAGGACGAAGTGCGGGAACGCAATTGGCAGATCGAAGACGGAGTGTTCACGGCAACTGCCGATCCAACAAAGCAGTACGTGCCACCCTCGGTCGGGCCGGTTCCTCCCTACATCAACTTCGCGCCGCTGGAAAACGGGGCTGACGCATACTCGAAAGCGGCACTGCGTTATCACAAGGCGGTGGCCAGGTTGAACGAGACGCCGGACGCGTGGCAGTCGCCGGTGCTGAAGCAGATCAATACCCAGTTGCTCTTGACCGAGCGGACGTTCACTACCACCCAGGGCTTGAAAGAGCGGCCATGGTTCAAGCATCAGATCTACGCTCCAGGGGCATACACCGGATATGGAGTGAAGACCATTCCCGCGGTGCGCGAAGCCCTGGAAGAGGACAAGTGGAGTGACGCCGAGCAGGGAGCAGTGATCGCCGGACAAGTTCTGATGAACGAGGCCAAGCTGGTAGACTCGATTGCGCAACAAATGGAGCAGATTGTGGGCCAGATCTCGCAAAAAAATGTGGCGGGAAGCGACACGAATGTCGAGCAGGCCAAGTGATATCGAGTTTGTTTTTAGTCACTTACGAAGCAAGCTGGTGCTGTATTGTTAGCAAACTATCTTTCTAAAATGATAATTTGATAGCAAGTTATCTTGCTAACTTGTTATATGGCTAACCTTGAAACTCGGCGCTATGTGGTTACCGGGCGCGTGCAGGGCGTTGGCTTTCGCTGGTTCGTGGAGCGAGAGGCCGCGCAGTTGGGGATCGCCGGCTGGGTGTGCAACCGGGACGATGGCAGCGTGGAAGTGATGGCGACGGGCACTCGGGAGCAGCAACGTTCCTTACGGGCCAAGCTGCAAGAGGGCCCGCGCGCAGCCCGGGTCGATTACGTGCAGGAGTCGAGTGCCCCGTTTCTGGAGGCGCAGGCGTTTCGTATTGAAGGAGTCTGGTAAACATGGGTAATGTTGTGACGCAGAACTGCGACGATCTGAAGAAGCTGATTCGTGAAGTCCCTGATTTCCCCAAGCCCGGCATTCTTTTTTATGACATCACTACGCTGCTGAAAGACCGCCAGGGATTCGCCCGTCTGATCGACGCTCTGACCGACTACTACATCAACCAGGACATCGACCAGGTGCTGGGCATCGAGGCGCGAGGCTTTATCTTTGGGCCGGCTCTGGCATACCGGCTGAATGCCGGCTTCGTACCGGTGCGGAAGCCGAAGAAGTTGCCGGCGAAGGTTCTGCGGTGGAAGTACGAGCTAGAGTATGGCTCCGATACGCTGGAGATCCACGAGGACGCCATCCAGCCGGGGCAGCGGGTGCTTATCTGCGACGATCTGCTGGCCACGGGCGGCACCGCACGCGCCGCCGTAGACATGGTGAAGGCGCTGGGCGGCGAGATCTGCGGGCTGGGCTTTGTGGTGGAACTGGACGGACTGAAGGGCCGGGAGAAGCTCAAGGACTACGACGTCTATTCACTGCTGCACTACGAGATGTAGACAGCGCGCCAGTTAGCGTTTCCGAGATTTACTTCCCTGCTTGCTGCTCTTTTTTCCGCTTTTCAGAGTGGGAGGTTCCGAGCTTTCGAATGGAAGTACTTTGACCAGCCCGCTGCCGTTCTCTGTGATCATGTAAGGTCGGCGTGTCTTCTGAACCTCATCAAACACTTCGAGGCAACGTTGGCAAAATCTTCGGGCCGTCATTCGTTTGGGTCGCATATTTCTCTACGTCGGCTGCAGAAACCCTTCCTTTAACTAGCCCACATTCCCGAGTAGTACTCGCCGTCCTTCGATGCGGTAGTTGCCTTCCAGAACGATCCGTATAGCCTCGGTGTAGGCAATGTGCTCCTGATCGAGAATGCGTGCCGCCAGGGCGTGCTCATCGTCATCCGGCAGCACCGGCACAGTCTTCTGCACGATGATGGCGCCGTGATCCAGGTTTTCGTCGACGAAGTGCACCGTACAGCCCGAGACCCTTACGCCATAGTCGAAGGCCTGCTTCGTTGCTTCCAGTCCGGGGAAGGCCGGCAGCAGAGAAGGGTGGATGTTCAGAACGCGGTTGGGGAACTGCTGCACGAACCAGGGCGAGAGCAGGCGCATGTATCCCGCCAGGCACACCAGCTCGACGGCGTGCTCGCGCAGAGCCTGTGCGACCTCGCGATCGTACTCCTCGCGGACCTTGCCCTTGGAGGGGATGACCATCGCCTTCAGGCCGCGCTGACGGGCCGATTCAATCCCTGGAGCGTCAGCGCGGTTGGAGATGACGATCGCGATGTCGGCGGCCAGCCGGCCTGAGGCGACGTTGTCGGCGATGGCCTCGAAGTTGGAGCCGCGACCGGAGAGCAGGATGCCCAGGTTCTTTCCCAAAGGAGTTTTCCTCGATTTGTCCGCTGCTGCTAGCAATGATAGCATTGCAGTCATGGCAACCCTGACCATTCGACAGCTCGATGAGAAGATCAAGGCGCGACTGCGGGTACGTGCTGCTCAGCACGGCCGCTCCATGGAGGAGGAGGCGCGGGAGATCTTGCGTACCGCCCTACGCAGCACCGGGGAGACTAAGGAGCCGAACCTCCTGGAATCAATCCGCAAGAAACTTGCGGCTGCAGGAGGAGGGGTAGATCTTGAGATACCGAAGCGCGAATCATTTACGGAACCTCCCGATTTCTCCAAATGATCGTCCTTGACACCAACGTGCTCTCCGAAATTATGCGTGTCAACCCGGCTCCATCGGTCGCTGGGTGGATCGGACGGCAGATTCGCAGGGAATTATTTACTACCGCCGTAAGCGAAGCGGAGATCTTCTTCGGGGTTCAACTTCTGCCTCCCAGTAAGCGGCGTGATGCACTACTGCTTGCAGCGAAATCCATCCTTGGATGACGACTTTGCAGAGCGAATTCTTCCGTTCGACAGCGCTGCGGCACGTGCCTACTCCCACATTGCAACTCGACGGCGCGCTTCAGGCAGGCCGATCAGCGATCTTGATGCCCAGATTGCGGCCATAGTTCAAGTGCAAGCGGCTACGCTGGCGACGCGCAATGTCAAGGATTTCGAGAGTTGCGGCATTCGCGTAGTTGATCCGTGGACTGCGTAGGGGTAAAAGCCCCGACCCCATCGGAGTAGCTCCGGTTGCTTCCCCCTCCAATTTCCCGTTACCATCGCCCCAGCGTGGCCCTTTCCTCCGACAAGCAGAATCCTGATCGCGAGCGCATCGTTTCGGCGGCGCCGGTCGATGACGATACGTCCTTCGAGCTGAAGCTGCGGCCGCAGCGGCTGCGCGAGTTCATTGGGCAAAAGAAGGTCAAGGAGAACCTGGAAGTCGCGATCGAGGCGGCTAAGTCGCGGGGCGAGGCGCTCGATCACGTGCTGCTCTACGGCCCGCCGGGCTTGGGGAAGACGACCCTGGCGAACATCATCGCCAACGAATTAGGCGTTCCCTTTCAGCAGACCTCGGGTCCGACGCTGCAGATCAAAGGCGACCTCACGGCGATTCTCACCAACGTCCGCGACAAGCAGGTGCTGTTCATCGACGAAGTGCATCGGCTCCAGCCGGCGCTGGAAGAGCTGCTGTACTCCGCGCTGGAGGACTACAAGCTCGACATTATCATCGGGCAGGGGCCGTCGGCGCGGACTCACACCATCGAGGTGAGGCCGTTCACCTTCATCGGAGCGACCACGCGGGCGGGATTGCTGTCCTCGCCGCTGCGGTCGCGCTTTGGGATCGTGCTGCGGCTGGAGTTTTATACGCACCAGGACCTGAAGATCATTCTGCAACGCTCAGCCGAGATCCTTAGCGTCCAAATGAACGAAGATGCGGCCACGGAAATTGCCACGCGCTGCCGTGGCACACCACGCATCGCCAATCGTTTGCTGCGGCGGGTGCGCGACTACGCCCAGGTGCGCGGTACGGGGAAGATCGACAAACCTACGGCGCAGGCAGCACTGGAGATGCTGGAGGTGGACCGCTACGGCTTCGACGATATCGACCGCAAGCTGCTGCTTACCATCATCGAGAAGTATCAGGGCGGACCGGTGGGCGTGAATACGCTGGCTGCATCGCTGGCGGAAGAGCCTGACGCCATCGAAGAGATCTACGAACCCTTCCTCATCCAGATTGGCTTTCTTGACCGCACCCCGCGGGGCAGGGTGGCGACTCAGCTTGCCTACCAGCACTTCGGGATTAAGCGCCCGGGGGCGAGCACGCTGAGCCAGGACACTCTGTTTTAAGGCCGTCGAGCGGTAACCGTATTTCAGTTGTATTCGATCACCTTTGGGAACCGAGTCGGCCGCAACGCCCGAACAGACCGCTGAAAAAACTCTCGAAAGCAGACTCCTCGCGGACTAAAGTCGGCTCGGAATGACAGAAATAGAGGGCCGGTGCGGCACAGCTAAAGCTGTGCCCCTTCAAAACGGGCCCGATCGGGAATTTTTCAGCAGTCTGTGAAGCCGGCTCGGTAGAAAATGGAGGGGCCTGACGCGGACTGAAGCGCCGCACTACCCGGGTGCCGCACTGCGCGCGCGCCGCTCCACCCGTCCAGTTGCACAATGAGATTCCGGCGCTTCGATTTCGCCGCAGGCGGCACAACAGGGTTCGAGGGCGGTTCCGCATTGCGTTATACTCGGCTCGAAACACTAATTTTTACTGAAGGTTGAAGTCTCATCATGCCTGCTAATGCTGTTGAAGCTGCGTTGCCCACTACCGCCGGTGATTTTCAGGCGCTGGAGAAGAAGGTCCTGCGCACCATCGAACTGTTGAAGACCGCGCGCGAGGCCCAGGCCACTGCCGAGCGTGACGCCACCCGTCTCCGCGAGCAGCTTGCCGAACGCGAGCAAGCAGTCGATACCATGCGCGCGGAGCTGATCTCCCTGCGCAAGGATCGGGAAGAGGTACGTACCAGAGTAGAAAAGATGCTGAGCCAGATTGATTCTTTGGCGGCCGACGAATTGGGTTAATAATCAGTCGAGACGTAGTTTTGCAGCAGGAGTCGTTTTGAGCCAGGCAAACGAGAACGGCAGCACCAACATACGGGTCGAGATCTACGACCAGAACTATCACCTGCGGGGCACCGATCCCGAGTACATCGAGGACTTGGCGGAATACGTGGACACCAAGATGCGCCTGATCTCGCAGCAGGCGGCAACGGTGGATTCGCTGAAAGTGGCGGTTCTGGCTGCCCTCAACATCGCGGACGAGCTCCACGTACTGAGACGCAAGTACGAATCTCTGTCGGAGGACTACACGTCCCGGGCCGAGAACCTCTCCGGGGCGCTGGACGAGGTGCTGGGAGAGGCGCGGCGGGCGGGATAGGCGTTTGATGCCGCGTGATCACTTTGGCAGGGAATGGTGGTCGAAGCTGATTACGAGGGCAAGCTTCCATACTCCATTCTTGTTGTGCCAGAGTTGGGTGAACTTCGCCTCGCCGACCGGCTCGGTATTCTCGTGTCCCGGATGATGGAAGCGGTGAACACCGATTTCCACCGCGCCATAGTTCGCGATCGGGTACACCTCGAGCGTCCCGGGAACAAGCTCTCTCGTCACCTTGCCACAGATGTTGTTCTTCACCGCTTCCACAATCGCCTGTTTTCCGCGGGTCAGACCAGTCTGGTCATGATAAAACTCCAAATCGTCGGCCAGCATTGATCCAAATTTCTGCAGATCGCAATGGTTGTACGCATCGAAAAGTTGGGTGTCCAACGACTGGATGGTTTTAAAGAGTTCGTCGGGTGTAGAGGCCGCCTGGGCATGGGCGTCAGCTATCAGAGCAGCCAGCATGATCACAACCGAAGCCGCTCGCCACCAAGCGAAGGTCTTTCTCATGCCGGAATCCCCATTTCTCGATGTCCGTGGTGGTACGTTCAGACCGGCGAAATTGTTCCGCGCTGGGGAGCGAAACATCCCAATGACGCTGAGTACCCTACGCGGGTTCGGTGATTCGCGTGGGGATGGATTCCCGCGCGGAGCCGGTCCCAGCGTGTGGGCGCCTTTGCCTGGCACGTCAAATGCCAACATTCAACAGTCAGGCTCTTGCCATTCCGGCGGGGTTTCCCTAGCATCTAACCACGAAAAGCCGGCCTGCAAAGTTGGTGCCGATGGTAACCGTTTTTTGAACCATTACTCAGTGAACAGGGGGCCCGACTCGTATCGGTTCGGTGTGCGAGGCTCCGCCATGCGGAGATGCCTAAAGAGCCGCGGAGGGTTCCCACCGTCGTGGACGGGTTCATTGACGGCCCATCGAGCACGGCCCCGCGGGTCGGCGTTTTGACTGCCGCTTTTCGCTGTTCGCCTTTGGCTTTTTGCTTACGTTTTTTCCGTGCGTAGGCTCTCGCGATGGGAGCCGTCTGTCTCTCAGGGCCTGGGAAAAAGCGAAAGGCGAATAGCGAAGAGCGCCTGAAGCGCGTAGCGCTTCAGGAACGTCTAAAATAACAACGTGTTCCCCCGAATCATCGATTATGGTCATTTCGTCCTGCCGACCTATGGCGTGATGGCGGCTATGGGCCTGATCTTTGGCCTGATGCTGATCATCCGTCTGGGCCGCCAGCAGGGTCTGGATCCCGAAAAACTTTGGAACCTCGGCATTATTGCCGTGCTCTCAGGTATTTTTGGGGCGAAGCTCCTGTACCTCATCAATGAAGCGGGCTATTACCGCGAGCATCCCGGAGAGCTGTTCAGCCTTGCGACCTTGCAGGCGGGCGGTGTGTGGTCCGGCGGCGTGGTGCTGGCGCTGATCCTATGCATCTGGTACATGCGGCGCAACAAGATGCCCATATTGCGCACCTGTGACGTTTTCGCGCCAGGTCTGGCGCTGGGGCACGCTTTCGGGCGGGTCGGGTGCTTTGCCGCAGGCTGTTGTTATGGGCGTCCCACGCATGTTCCGTGGGCGGTGACGTTTCATAATCCGCTGGCGAACGAGATCGTGGGGACGCCACTTGGCGTGCCGCTACACCCCACGCAGCTTTACGAGATGGTGGTCGAGCTGGTGAACTGCCTGTTCCTGGTCTGGCTGATCAAGCGCAAGAAGTTTGAGGGCGAGATTATCGGGACGTACCTCATCATCTACGGAATTGCACGCTACTTCATCGAATTTTACCGGGGCGATCCCGGGCGCGGTGAATTCATCGGCTTCATCACTACCACCCAGTTGATCGCGCTGCTGCTGGTGGTGGGCGGTGGATTGCTGTGGCTACGCCGTGCGCCGCTGCGGCAGCCGGCCGAGCCAGCGACTGCGCCCAAGGCGACTCAACCACAGAGACGCAGAGGCACTGAGGTTTCGGTTTAAGGAAGGCTCGTGCGCTTTGTGCCCACTTGCGACGCTTTTGAAGCGCCTGTTACGAAATTCGTGCCGTCCGCTGAAGCGGACTGGGGATTTCCCACTGACGCCCCTCCCACCGATGAATCGGTGGGCTTAGATATGCTGTTCCTGCGGGACGGGCGTGTGGTTTGTCCCACCGTGGGCGCTCAATCACGAGTTTCGTGACAGCCTCTGAATCGCCGGGTTGCCAGTGTCTCTCTTGCTCTCTCGCTGGTTCCGAGTTGTTGTATCCTCGCGAATTCATGTCCCCATCGTTTCCAACCACGATCACCGTTGCCGGTGAGTTTGCCGGGCAGCGGCTGGACCAGTTTCTTGCGGCGCAGTTGCCGGACAGCAGCCGCGCGCGAGTGCAACGGCTGATTGCGGAAGGGAAAGTGCTGGTGAATGGCGCGGCTGCTGTCAAGCCCTCGCTAAAGCTGCGCGGCGGAGAAGAGATCAGTGTTCTGGGCGATCCGGTGCTGCCGCCGCTGCGCGCGGTGGCTGAAGACATTCCACTGGGTGTGATTTACGAAGACGCTGACCTGGCAGTGATCAACAAGCCCGCAGGCATGATGGTGCATGCCGGAGCAGGCGCTACCGACGACGAGCGTAATCGCGGAACACTGGTCAACGCACTGCTGCACCGCTTCGGCAGGCTGTCGGAGGTGGGGGGAGAGTTGCGGCCGGGTATCGTGCATCGCCTCGACAAGGAGACGAGCGGGCTGATCGTCGTCGCCAAGAACGACGTTGCGCATCGCAAACTGGCGACGCAGTTCTCGGGACGGAAGGTCAAGAAACGCTACATCGCGCTTGTACACGGCCGGCTGGCTAAGGAAAGCGGCACGATCCACACGCCGATCAGCCGCGACCATGTCCGGCGAATCCGGATGACCACCAAAGGAAGCGGCGGGCGGGCGGCAGTGACCCACTATGAAGTGCGACAGAGAATTGAATCGGCATATGGAAAGTTCACGTTGCTGGAGGTCCGCATCGAGACCGGGCGCACGCATCAGATTCGCGTACACATGTCGTCGATCGGCCATCCGGTGGTCGGCGACACACTCTATGGAGCGCCTCGCGAATTGCGGGCGACGAAGGTCCGCGGGACCGGGAATTCAACAGGAGCGATGCTGAACCTGGAGCGCAATTTTCTCCATGCTGAGTCCATCGAGTTTGCACATCCAGCGACCGGACAGCCTGTCGCTTTCCGGGCCCCGCTTCCGGAAGAACTCGCGGTGTTTTGGGAGAAGCTCGGCGGGCAGCCGCTGGTGTCGCACAGGCTATAATTAGGCTTTAAATGAAACGCTTTCTCATCCTGCTCCTGCTGGCCGTTGTATCGCCGGTACTTGTCGCGCAGGACTCCTCGCAGACATTACCCTCGGCCCCGTCGGCTATCAAGTTTCCGCCGAAGAAGGATTCACCCTCCGCACCGGCGCCGAGCTCGTCCGAACCCGCAGCCAGCACCGGCACGACGTCAGGGGCTACTCCATCTGCGGCAAGCCCGGCGGCGACGGAACCGAATAGTGGGCCCGCGGCAGCGAGCGATGGGTCTACGGCTCCAGCAAACGCGGCGCTTCCTGTCGGTCCCGGGGCTCCGCCACCGCCTGGGGGCAGTGATGAGCCGCTGACCACCATCACCAAGCGGGTCGATGAAGTGAATGTGGTGTTCACCGTAACCGACAAACGCGGGCGCTTCATAAAAGACCTGAAGCAGAGCGATTTTCGGGTGATGGACGACAACCTGCCGGCGCAATCGATCCGCTCGTTTCGCAGCGAAACCAATCTGCCGCTGCGGGTCGGGTTGCTGATCGATGCCAGCAATTCCATACGCGACCGCTTCAAGTTCGAGCAACAGGCGGCAATCGAATTCCTTAACCAGATCATTCGCCCCCGGTTCGATCGAGCGTTCGTCATCGGATTCGATACCACGCCGGAGGTGACGCAGGACTTCACCGATAACACGGAGAAGCTCTCCAAGGGGGTTCGCATGTTGCGGCCCGGCGGCGGCACGGCGATGTATGACGCGATCTACTATGCGTGCCGCGACAAGATCATGGCGGAGGACAAAGGGCCGGAGGCCACGCGGCGGGCGATCATTCTGCTGAGCGATGGCGACGACAACCAGAGCCGGGTGTCACGCGAAGAGGCGCTGGAGATGGCGCAGAAGGCAGAGGTAATTATCTACGCCATCTCGACGAATACGAGTGGGATAAAGCTGAAGGGCGACAAGGTATTGGAATACTTTGCCGAGCAGACAGGCGGGCGGGCCTTCTTCCCGTTCAAGATCCAGGAAGTCTCGGACGCGTTCTCGCAGATTCAGGATGAGTTGCGCAGCCAGTATGCAATTTCCTACAAGCCCGCCGACTTCGTATTTAACGGGAAATACCGCAAGATCGATATCCTGGCCGACAACAAGAAGTACAAGGTAAGAGCCCGCAAGGGATATTACGCGCCTACGCAGTGACTTGTTTTTTCACCACAGGGACACAGAGACACGGAGGAATCGAGAGCCGAAATCTCGGTGTCTCGGTGCCGCTGTGGTTCGAAATCAGCCAAGAATTCCCATTCTCTTTCCTACACGCTTCAGGGTTTCCAGTGCCTGATCGAGCATCTCCTGGGTATGCGTGGCGGTCATGATGGTGCGGATGCGCGCTTTGCCTTCCGGCACGGTGGGGAAGGCGATGCCGGTGCCAAAGACGCCTTCTTTGAAGAGTTCGCGCGAGAAGTCCATGGTCAGGCGGCCGTCGCCGATGATGATGGGCGTGATCGGCGTTTCACTGGCCGGAGTGTTAACGCCGCCGATGTTGAAGCCCAGCCCACCCAGCTCTTTCTTCCAGTAGCGGGTGTTCTCCCATAGCTTCTCCATGCGCTCGGGCTCCTGCTGGAGAACGTCGAAGGCCGCGATGCAGGTGGCCGCGACGGAGGGCGGATGTGAGGTCGAGAACAGGAACGGGCGGCCACGGTGGTAGAGGAAATCGATGAGGTCGCGAGAGCCACAAACATAACCGCCGAGAGCGCCGATGGCCTTTGAGAGCGTGCCTACCTGGACATCCACTCGCCCGTGCACGCCGAAGTGGTCGATGGTGCCGCGCCCGTTACGGCCGAGCACGCCGGAAGCATGCGCGTCGTCGACCATCATGATGGCGCCATATTTCTCGGCAAGGTCACAGAGTCCGGGTATGGCGCCGATGTCGCCGTCCATGGAGAACACGCCATCGGTGATGAGCAGCTTGTGGCCGGGCTCGTCCTTGATTCCGTTCAGCAATTCTTCGGCATGGGCGGTGTCCTTGTGGCGGAAGACCTTGATCTTGGCCCGGGAGAGGCGCGCGCCGTCGATGATGCTGGCGTGGTTCAGTTCGTCGGAGACGATAAAATCTTCTTTGCCCAGAATGGCAGAGACGGTTCCGGCGTTGGCGGTGAAGCCGGACTGAAAGACAACGCAGGCTTCGACGTTTTTGAAACGGGCGATCTTCTCTTCCAGCTCCATGTGCAACGACATGGTGCCGGCAATAGTGCGCACTGCGCCCGAGCCGACGCCGTACTTACGGGTGGCTTCCAAGGCCGCTTCGCGCAGCTTGGGATGAGTGGTGAGACCGAGATAGTTGTTGGACGCCAGGTTGATGACCTTCTTGCCATCGAAGGTGCACACCGGCGCCTGTTCGTCTTGCAGCACACGCAGGCGGAAGTAAGTGCCCTTCTGCTTGAGTTCGTTCAGTTGGTCGGTGAGGAAGGAGAGCGGATTGGTGCGAGTGGCAGTAGGCATAGTCGTCACGTAGGAAATTCAGTTGGAGTCTTGCTGCGGAGCGCAACAAGCCAAAGTGGTATTGTAGCCCCGGGCGTGAGCGGTGCGGAGGGTGCTGCTTTGACAAAACGCTACTGGCTTTTCGCCAGAGGTCACATCGGCTTACTTAGGCTGCTGAAAAAATCCGGAAGCTGGGGCGCTGGCGGACTGAAGTCCGCTCGCATCGCAAAAATAAAGGCGTTTTTGGCACGACTGAAGTCAAGATTATCCCCTTGACTCAAACCTGTCAAGGGAGCACAATCCGGCTGTCGGGCGGTGCCCGATGAGGCGGAGGTGTGCCAATGCTCCACTACTGGGCGACTGTCGTCGCTCGCGCTATCGTAGACTCGCTAGCCATTATCGGGCATACCGTAATCACGGTCATCTTTGCCGTTCTTGTGATTGCGGTTACCGCTTTCTGGTCTTGGCAATCAGAGCAGGTAGAACATGCGGGGTGGCTAATGTTTCTTAAGCGTCACCTCGGTCGCGAACTATTGAAGGTCGTGCCCGTGGCCATTGCCGCATGGATACCGTTTTTTATTTGGTTCCTGTTTTACACGCCCTACAAAATAGAGGACGAAACCAACAGCAAGATTGTTGTAGCACAATCCGCATTAGCAAGTTCGCAAACCAACCTAACCGCGTGTCAGGGTAACTTATCAACCGAGCTTTCGAGGGTGGAATTGCTTTCCGACCGGGTTAGCGCCCAGCAACAAACCATCGACTCACAGCAACAAATGGTTAACGGACAGCAGTCTTCGATAAATAGCTGTGTCACTGTCCTTGCCAGAGAACCCAATGAGCCGCCCAGTATTACGATTAAGTCAGCGGCGGGAGCTATCAAGACAATCGACAGTAAAGGTAAACCATTATGGGTTAAGGTATTTGTTCTGCAGACTAATAAGGTGATACCTCACCTTAAGGGAATTGTGGGCTGCAATTTGCCTATGAATTTGGAAATTTCATCATTGGCCGGGGAATACGCTATGTCCATGCCAGAGGAGCGTCTGAGCGACAGAGAGTTCCGAATCAATTTCATGTGGCCAGCTTGGTCTCCCAGTTCACCCCTAGTGTTCGCCATCGCATTTAGTAGCGGAGTAGGCAATGAATCCTGTGCCTTTAAGCAGCTCTAACGAGTCGTTTATATTCGACGTGCTCCGCTTCCAGCATCTTGAGAAGCGTATCGCGGAACAGATAAGGGTTCTTTCGGTTATCGAATCGGAAGCACATTTCGTCAAGGTAGGCTTGCAAATGCTTTGCACTGATCTTATGCCACGTTCCGATGATTCCTCGCTTCAAGAGCGAAAAGGCCGATTCTACTGTGTTTGTGTAAACGTCGCCAATCGCGTAGACACCATCCTTGTGCTTTATGGTCTTGTGCTCACAGATAACACCAGCGTCGTGCAGTGCTTTGGGGTAGCCTTGAAACTCGTCAGTCATGATTACGTCAACGTCCGTGGATACATTCTCGCGGATGTACTTCGCGAGAGTTCCCGACTTCACATCACCGGCGTGGAAGAAGCGCAATTCACCGCTAGTGCCGCGCTGCCGGATGCCAATTACGACTTCCTTCTTGCACTGAGGGTTACCGGGTTTGAACTGGCTTCCGCGCTGCTTTCCGCCTACAAAGGTTTCGTCAATCTCGATAGTCCCGCCAAGCTTGGCGCGATCATCAGCGGCGGCCATCGCAGCCCGAATCCGATGGCAGAGATACCATGCAGTTTTGTAGCTCTTCTTGCCGAGCATCCGATAGACCTGAGAAGCCGACATACCCTTCTTGGATTCGGTCATCAGGTAGGTAATAAAGAACCACTTCGTCAGTGGAAGATGCGAATCATGGAACATGGTTCCAACAGTCGCAGAGAACTGATAATGGCATGAGTTGCAGTCGAACACTTTCCGGTCTTTCACTGGAGTCACCTTATCGTGACCACAGCGCAAGCACGTCACGCCCTTGGGCCAACGGAGATGCGTCAAGGCTTCGCGGCACTTGTCATCAGTTCCGAACTGCTCAACCAACGTCATCAGGTCTACGGGAGCGGAGGTCATAGCGTCACCATGCCAAAGAAGATTAAGAAACACCCAACCGAGATGACCAGCGATGAACTGGCAGCGCACGTATTCCACCCGCAAGTGCTCAAAGCAGCAAAGAAGCATATAAAGCACTTGGATGCGCCTAAGAAATCATCCCGAAAGCGTTCAAAATGAGTCATCTAGCAGATAATAGCAGAGAAGCTAATTTGAGTCAAGTAGATAATCTTGACTGAAGTCGTGCCCTGACGCGGACCATCCCGTCACGAGAGTTTTTCAGCAGCCTGTACTGCTGCCGTAATCATCCGCGCCCGGCTTTTTCTTGACAGAATGCGGTCGCACGAATAAAGTCCAGCAGGCGTGGATTTTCGCCTTCCCCTGCCCACATCTTGAGCGACCGAGTCCACCTGTTTCGCTTAACTAAAACTTTAGAGGAGTCCGTGATGAACAGACGCATTTCTTTGTGGTTGGCAATAGCAGCCCTGGTGTTGAGTGTTTCGGCAGCATCGCCGGCACAGTCGCTGAAGGCGACTGCCAAGATCGCACCGCGCGTGATGACAGAAACCGAAAATGGAAAAACCACCGAAGCCCTGGTGGTGCTGACCGAGCAGGCTGACCTGCGTCCGGCGGCGAATCTGCAGACAAAAGTAGAAAAAGGGACTTTCGTGGTCAACACACTGCGTGAGGTCGCTAACCGCACCCAAGCGCCGATTCTGCGGATGCTGGACTCGCTGGGAGTTTCCTACCAGTCCTTCTACATCGTTAACATGATCAAGATTAGCGGCGGACGTGATCTGATGAACCAGTTGGCGGCGCGGGCTGATGTGGCCCACATTGACGCCAACCCGCATGTCCACACCGCGCTTCCCCAGCCGACCGGTTTCGACTCCGCCCACGTTGACGGCATCGAGTGGAACATTACACGCGTTAAGGCCCCGGATGTCTGGAACCTGGGATATCGCGGAGAAGGCCTGGTGGTGGCCGGAGCCGACACCGGCGTGCAGTGGGACCATCCGGCGCTGAAGAGCCACTACCGTGGCTGGGACGGCCAGAACGTCGACCATAACTACAACTGGCACGATGCCATTCAGAATTCACAGTCGCCCATCGATCCCCATGGTCATGGAACGTTCACGGTCAGTGAAATGGTGGGCGATGACGGACAGGGCAACCAGGTCGGGGTTGCTCCCGGCGCGAAGTGGATTGCCTGCCGCAACATGGATTCCGGGGGCAACGGCTCTCCGGCGAGCTACACGGAGTGCTTCCAGTTCCTGATCGCTCCCTATCCCTGGAACCACCCGGATCAGGGCGATCCGACTAAGGCGCCCGACTCCATCAACAACTCGTGGGTATGCCCGGCCAGCGAAGGCTGTTCGTATAACACCTTGCAAGCCATTGTGGACGCCGTGCGCGCGGCTGGCATCTTCCCGGCCATGGCGGCGGGTAATGACGGCTCCAACTGCTCTTCCATCGACAAACCACCGGCTATCTATGCCAGTTCGATCAGCGTCGGAGCCACGGACTCAAGCGACAACATCGCCGGTTTCAGCAGTCGAGGTCCGGTGACGGTGGACATGAGCAACCGGACCAAGCCAAATCTGTCGGCACCGGGAGTAAGTATCCGAGGCGCGGTGCCGGGCAATGGTTACCAGAGCGGGTGGTCGGGAACCTCAATGGCGGCGCCGCACGTAGCGGGCAGCATCGCGCTGCTGTGGCAGGCCAAGCCGTCGCTGATAGGCAATATCGACAAGACGCAGCAGCTCCTGCAACTCAACACGGTTCCGGGACACTATCAGTCGATCCACCACTGCGGCACGCTGCCGAGCAACCGTCCGGACAATGATTTTGGCTGGGGATTGCTGAACATCCTGAGGGCGGTACAGGCCCCATAAGCACGGAATAGATTGGGGCGCACTGCTTGCGGTCCAAGCTGTAGGAGCAATTGAAAGAGGGTCAAACCGCGTGAGAGTAAATTCTCGCACGCAGGTTTGGCCCTATTATTTTGGCCGCGGTAGCTTGATCCACGCGGGAATGACCGAGCGCGAAAGCTACAGCGAAGAGCCCCCTTCGAAAACCTTCTCCATCTGGTAGGGAAAGATGCGATACAGCCCGTAGTTCATTCCGGTGTCAGAGTATTGCCGGAAGAGCAGGTCGCCGCGACCGTTGGCATTGGCGTCGAGCGCGTCGATCAGTTCGAGGTGCGGAAATACGTCGAGGTGAGTCGTGTCGGTAACCGAGCTGAATATCTTCACCGGCTCACCGTTGATGTCGAGATGGGCAACGATGGTGGCGTAGTAGACGAAGGGCTTCGAGCCAGCAGCCGGAACAGGTAGCTTCGCGGTGAGCACCAGGGTGGGGGAGTTGTTGTAATCGAGGTCAAAGGAGCGGAGGTCGTAATCCATGACGGCGGCGTTTTTGGGAAGTTTCGGGCCGGGAGTGTGCTTGTCAGCGAATGCACGCATGTCGGCGAGTGCAATAGCGAGCATGGAATGGGCCAATTGCTGCTGTTGTTCCGGAGTGGTGGTGTAAAGAAGCGACCGGCTCTCGTACTGGCCGGCGTCGGAGATGGCGGCAATGGAGTGGAGCTTGCCCGGAGGGCTCTTGGTGTTCGTGTCCGGGCCGGAAACTGGAAGCGTGGGCGCAGGCTTCGTGGTGGAGTCGCTGGTCGGCTCACCGCGCGTGAGCAATGGACGATTCGGGTCGTTTTCATCGGAGGAGGCGGTACTCGGCGTCTGAGGTTTAGCTTCGGGGACAGGATTGACTTTGGGGGCGGGTTTGCGAAAAACCGGGCGGTCGGGGTCGTCGTCGTCGGACGTCGGGGGAGCAGAGGCGGAAGCCTGCGCGGTCGCCTGAGGTTGTGCGGCAGGCGGATTTTTGGGAGTGGCCGAAGCCGGCTCGGTTGAGCCCGATTCGTCGGGACGGCGCAGCACCGGGGGGCCTTGGTCGACGCCGCTGGTGAAGATGGCGTTGCCTGGTTTCGGCTTCACCTTTGCTTGTTTGGCGGCCTTGGCTGCAAGCTGCTCATCCACAACGCGACGCGGAGTCCAGCGCCCGTCACCAATCCAGCCGGCGTTCGACAGCTTGGGCAGGTTGACGACGAAAAGCCCGGCGTTCTCACCGTAGTTTTGCGCCTCGTAGACGGTGCCGGGTTCAAGGGCCAGAGGCTCGGGATTGGCGGCGTAGAGGCTGGCATCGTAATACTTGCCATCGAGCAGGAGAACAACGGGCACCAATCGAACCCCGCCGCCGGGAAGGAATTCCAGGACGCCGATGGCGCGGGCGCTATGTTTTGGCTTCTTGGCAGGAACCGGGCCGGAAGGAACGCTGGATGAATCTTCGGGGCGGCGTAACTCCGGCCGCTGCGCCCGGGCGGCGGAGAAAGTGAATAACAGGAAAAAGCCGACGACGAGGGACCGGATAGCGTAGACGCGCGATTTGCGGTATAGATGAGTCACTATGGAAAACAAGAAAGCTCCCGATTTCACATTGCTCGACGAAGACGGTAACCCGGTTTCGCTGAAACAGTTCCGGGGCAAAACCGTGGTGCTGTTCTTCTATCCGAAAGCGAATACGCCAGGCTGAACCATTGAGGCTCGCGGGTTCCGCGATGCATACGCGAAGCTGCAGAAAGCCGGTCTGGTGGTGCTCGGCATCTCGCCGGACAAGCCTTCCGCTCAGAAGAAGTTTAAAGAAAAAGAAGAGCTACCGTACAGGCTTCTTGCCGATGACATGAAAGCCGTGGCCAAGGAGTTCGGGGTTCTGAAGGAAAAGAACATGTACGGCAGGAAAGTGATGGGAATTGCGAGGACGACGTTTCTCATCGGACCGGAGGGAAAGATCGAGCATGTGTTCGAAAACGTGAAGCCCGATGGCCACGCCGAAGAAGTGCTGGCACATGCAAAGGAAATGGCGCGCTCCGGGAAGGCCACTGGAGACTGAGATTCTGGTTCCGGCACGAGTGAACGGTGCGGTGGAGGCACAGCCAGGGCGACGGTCGGCTGGCCAGCGAGGAATTGCAGGTCCGCGGCGATTCTCCGAGAGGCGCAGGGGCAAGCTACCCGGCCGGTTACTCCGGGAACGGCAGTTTGTTATACTTTGTATTGCCTTTACGTTTCTGCGTGACCCCCCGCTCGGATCGATGCGGGACGCGTGTGCGGAAGTGGTGAAATTGGCAGACACACCATCTTGAGGGGGTGGCGCCGAAAGGCATGGGGGTTCAAGTCCCCCCTTCCGCACCATACCTCCGCGGCCGAAAACGTATAGAGTTCAAGTCAAAGGAAGGGGCGCAAATGCCCCTGAAGCGGGAACTGAGTTCATGGTTGTTCTGGTTACTGTTATTCACATCGCAGTGTGCATATTCCTGATTGCAGTCGTGCTATTGCAAAGCGGCAAGAGCGGGGACATCGCTGCCGCCTTCGGGGGCATGGGTAGCCAGACCGCCTTCGGCACCCGCAGCGCGGCTACTATGCTGACCAAAGCAACAACCTGGGCAGCGATAATCTTCATGCTGACGTCGATCACGCTGACCACCATTGCCACCCGCCGTGGCACCAGTAGCGGATCGGTGTTGGAAGGCACGAAGTCGGCTCCGACGAAGACCGTGCCCGCGCCGGCCCAGAAGCCAGCTCCTGCGCCGCAGGCTCCGGCGCAGTAAAGCAATTTTCCCGTCCTAGTGGAAAAAGCCTCCGTGGCACGGAGGCTTAGGCCGCTGACAAACCCCGGATATTAAGGCGCTCGCGGGCTAAAGCCCGCTCGCGTTGCAAAAATAAAGGCGTTTTCGGCACGACCAAGGTCGTGCCCTGACGCGAAGTCTCCTCCGTTAGTTCTTCAGCAACCTGCGCCTCCGTGGCACGGAGGCTTTTTTGAATTTTGCATTGCCCACTTAGTGCTGGCGTGCGGGTTCGTTCTTTCGCTCCTGCTCCAGACGTCGCAAGTCGGCTTCCATACGTTGCACTCGCGACTGTAAGTCGAAAGAGTTCATCAGAGCGAGGTGGCGCTCTGTGGCCTTGGCGTCGGCTTGCTCGAAGGCACGCAGCATACGCTCCTCAAGCTGATGAACCTTGGCGTCGGCCTGCTCGAAGGCACGCAACGTACGCTCCTCAAGCTGCTGGACCTTGGCGTCAACCTGCTGGAAGCCGCTCTCCAAGCGGATCTGCAAAGGATCTAAGCGCTTCTCCAAGTTGTCGACTTTCTCACGGATCACCTTGAGGTCAGGAGCGACAACGTCCTGCAGTACGTCGCCATCGGAAACAATGCTCATGTTTTTTGCACTCAGGTCACAACCGATCATAAACCAAGTGCGCAACCCGGAAGACACTACCCGTCGGTCGTCGCATCGTTGGCTGCCGGTCGGGGAGTCACCTCTACTTCGGCCACGGGAGGGGCTTCGCCGTTCGATTTCGAGGCGGAGGGTGACGGTGTCTTGCGTACGGCGCCTTTGACAGGCCGCCAACTCTTCTCGTAGGGGCCGATGTGCCAGATATCGCGAGCGTATTCCTGCACGGTGCGGTCGCTGGAGAACTTGCCGATACGGGCGACGTTCAGTACGGCCTTGCGCCACCAGATGTCGTCGCTGAGGTATTCCTGTTCAATGAGGCGGTGGGTCTCAACATAGCTGAGGAAATCGGCTATGTGGAAGTACTTGTCGCCACGGTGAACGAGCTCGTCAAAGATCCAGCCGAACAACCCGTGCTCGCTGGCACAGAAGCGGTCGGAATTGATGGCGTCGAGCACCTCTTTCAGATGGGGGTCTTCCTCGTACTGATCGTGCGGGTTGTAGGTGCCCTTCTCTTTCATTTCGGCAATTTGTTCAGCGCGCAGTCCGAAGATGTAGATGTTGTCTTCGCCGACCGCCTGAGCAATTTCGATATTTGCGCCATCCCAGGTGCCAATGGTCAAAGCGCCATTCATGGCCAACTTCATGTTGCCGGTGCCGGAGGCTTCGGTGCCAGCCATGGAAATCTGTTCGCTGACGTCGGCGGCAGGCATGATGAGTTCGGCCAGGGAAACACGGTAGTCAGGTACGAAGGTTACTTTGATCCACTCCTTCGCCTTGGAGTCGTTGTTCACCACGTCAGCGATGTTGTGGATGAGCTTGATAATCTGCTTGGCGGCCCAGTATCCGGGAGCGGCTTTGCCGGCAAAGATGTAGGTTCGGGGAACCGCGGGCAGCTCACCATGCTCCACGATGCGCAGATAGTCGCTGACGATGTGCATCACGTTGAGCAACTGGCGCTTGTATTCGTGAATGCGCTTAATGTGTACGTCGAAGATAGAGTCGGGATCGACCAGCACGCTGGTCTGTTGCTGGATGACGGCCTGGAGGTTCAGCTTGTTGCGGCGCTTGACTTCCTTAAAGGAGGCACGGAACTCGGCGTCTTCCGCCCACTGCTCCAGCTCGTGTAACTTCTCCAGGCTGGTGATCCATTTGTTGTCGTCCAGGGTGAGGCTGATCAGTTCCGTCAGCTCGGGATTGGCCTCCATCAGCCAGCGGCGGGGGGCAACGCCGTTGGTCTTGTTGCTGAACTTCTCCGGCCAGACGGCGTAGAACTCGGGAACCAGCGACGTCTTGATCAACTCGGTGTGCAGAGCAGAAACGCCATTGACCGCATGGCTGCCAACGATGCACAGGTTGGCCATCCGCACCTGCTTTTCATAGCCCTCCTCAATGATGGACATGCGTTGCAGCTTGTCGGTGTCGAGGAAGGAGTACTGCTGCATGTCGCGCATGAAGCGGTGGTTGATGTTGAAGATGATCTGCATGTGGCGCGGCAGGACCTTCTCCAGCAGCGGCACCGACCATTTCTCCAGCGCCTCGGGCAGCAACGTGTGGTTGGTGTAGGCCAGAGTCTGTTGCGTGATCTCCCAGGCTTGTTCGTAGGGCAGGGAGTGGTCGTCCATCAAGCTGCGCATCAGCTCGGCGACCGAGAGGCTGGGATGGGTGTCGTTCATCTGGATGGCGACTTTGGAGGGGAAGAGGTCAAACTTGTCGCCATGCTGTTTGCGGAAGTGCCGGATGATGTCGCCAATGGCGCAGGCGACGAGGAAGTACTCCTGCACCAGACGGAGCTCTTTGCCGCTGACTACGGAGTCGGAGGGGTAGAGCACGCGGGAGATGTTCTCGGATTGGATTTTCTGCTCGATGGCGCGAACGTAGTCGCCGCGATTGAAGATCTCGATATCGAAGTCTTCTGAGGCGCGTGCCGTAAAGAGGCGTAGCCAGTTAACCGTCTGCCCGAGGTAGCCGACGATGGGCAGGTCCGCCGGAACACCGACGACCGTCTTGTGGCCGGTCCAGTCCGGTTTTTCGGTCTCTTCTACGTCTCTCTGGGCTTCAACTTTGCCGTAGAGGCAGATGGCGACAAACTCGTCGGCGTGCTCGATCTGAAACGGAGTGCCGTTGGCTTTCCAGCGGTCAGGTTTTTCGCGCTGGAAGCCATTGACGATTTCCTGCTTGAAGAGGCCGTACTCGTAATCGATGCCGTAGCCGAAGCCTGGCATCCCCAGGGTGGCCATGGATTCCAGCATGCAGGCGGCCAGGCGGCCCAAGCCTCCGTTGCCCAAGCCGGCGTCGGATTCGCTGTCCAAAACGTCGTCGAGGCTGACTCCGAAGCCCGCCAGCACCTCGCGGCAGAGCTCCTCGGCGCGCAAGTTCGACAAGTTGTCGGCCAGAGCACGCCCCATAAGGAATTCCATGGAAAGGTAGTAGAGGCGCTTCTGGTCCTTGTGGCGATAGCGGCGCTCCGTCTCCAGCAGACGGTCAACGATGCGGTCGCGAACGGCCAGGGAAACCGGGGTCAGGTAATCGGCGGGGGTCAACTCTGATGTGGGGCGCACCAGCGTGTAACGAACGTGGCGAAGTATGGCTTCCCGCAGCACCTCGGCGGGACGCCCCTGGGTAAGAAACTCTTCCGTGGACATAGTATGAGGGCGCTGTCACCTGGATGATTCCATGAAACAGCTAAGCTGCAACTGCCGACAATCGATGGGGCAGAGCAGCACATTCTCCTCCAGCGCCAGCGCCCATCCGGAAACCCGCGGTCAATGCCGCTGTTACCGGTGCCTTGCACCTGAAGAACAGGTTCTTATTCTAATGCAATCAGGCGGGCGGAGCACCGGAAAAAGGCCGAGGCAGGTTTGCTGCTTTGTCGTGACTGAGGGCGAGATGCTGACATGAGTGCGGAGCGGGTGAGGGTTGCTTAGAATGAGGGAGTAATCAGCGCCGCAACGGCGTGAGACTGTGGGGTATTACCACAGGGTGGGTGTCTATGTTCGAGCGGTATACCGAGAAAGCCCGTCGAGTGATCTTCTTCGCCCGGTATGAGGCGAGTCAGGTCGGATCGCCCTACATCGAAACGGAGCACCTCCTTTTGGGCCTGCTGCGCGAAGACAAGGCGCTCAGCAATCGCTTTCTTCGTTCCCACGCTTCGGTTGAAGGTATCCGGAAACAGATTGAAGATCACACGGTGCATGGGGACAAGGTCTCGACCTCGGTAGAGCTGCCGTTTAGCAATGAAGGCATGCACGTACTGGCGTATGCGGCGGAAGAGGCAGGGCGTCTTGGGCAAAAGCATATTGGCACCGAGCACCTGCTGCTCGGCCTGTTACGGGAGGAACAGTGCTTCGCATCGCAGATTTTACAGGAACGCGGACTGCGTTTGTCGACCGTTCGTGAGCAACTGGCACAGAGACCGCATTCGGGTGTCGACTCGGAGAGTTGGCGGACATCGAACGCCGCTCTTGTAATCACTTCGGAACCCACAGGCGCGGAGATTGAGATCGATGGCGAATTTTATGGGCATACTCCGGCCGAATTGCCTCTCCCAGATGGCGAGAAGACAATCAAGATCATGCTGGCGGCCCATCGAACCTGGGAGCGGAAGGTGCGTGTGATTGCAGGCGGAAAACAGACCGTTATCGCAGAACTGGAGCATATCCCGTCCTAGTGTCTTGCGATAACAAACACTCGCTGATCGCTCTGACCGGCTTCATGGGCTCGGGCAAGAGCAGTGTGGGCCGCGCGCTGGCGGGACTCCTGGGCTGGAGGTTTGTCGACCTGGACTGCGAGATCGAGCGCTCGGAGGGGCGGAAGATTCGGGAGATCTTCGAGGCCGGAGGTGAGGCGAGGTTTCGGGCGATCGAATCAGCCACCCTGGGCCGGGTGCTCGCCGAAGCGCAGCGCCCCATGGTGCTGGCGACGGGGGGCGGAACGTTTGTGCAGGCTGAGAATGCGAAGTCACTGCGAGCTAATGACGCGGTCGTGGTTTTTCTGGAAACCACTCCCGAACTCCTGCTAAGGCGTTGCTTTGCTGAAAGTGGCCCGCAAGACGGACTTCGACCGCTTGCCGGGGACGGGGAGGCATTTCTCCAGCTATACCAGCGGCGGCTTGCGTTCTATCGCACCGCCGACTTGAGCGTGGATTCAAATGCCAGATCGCCCGATGCGGTTGCGCGTGACATTGCAAATCGTTTGGGTTTGGTTGCCGCGAGTGAGCTGACAGCTGACGGCTGACAGCCGCCTCAATGGGTTTGCTGCAGCTTGGCGATCAGTTTCTGGGCGAGGTTGTCTTCCGATTCCGACCACAGCACCCGACCGCTGATGCCGCAATGCCTCTCAACCGCGGTGGAGAACGCCACCAGCTTCGCGATGTTGGTTCGGATACGCATTTCGTTGTCGGTGGTGAGATGCAGGCCTTCGAAGAGGAAGGGCGTGTCGAGGCCGAAATCGACCTGAATGTGGCCGTCGTCGGTGTAGGTCCCCTCGTCGAATTCAACCCCATGAACCAGAAAGTTCACCGCCGAAGGGCGCAGTACCCAGGCTTCGCCGTGCTCGTCCTGGTTGGGCAGCCACAGGTCCCAAAAGGCCTCGAAGACCAGCGCGAAATCGTCATGGGCAAATTCCTGGGCAACCTCGGCAACCGCTTCGGGCGAGACGCCGGGGTCGAAACGCCTTTCCAGCACGGTAGGTTCGCTCCAGGCCACCGGATGCACAGACAAATAGGTCACACCTTCACGCACTGAGGAAAAGGGAAACTGGCGGAGGACGGAGAGGGCGCGAGGAATAATCTCGCCCTCGCGAAAGTGGGAAAACCAGATACTCAGATAGAGCGAATCCGCCACCCGACATTGTACCGTGTGAACCGTGGTAGAGCGACCGGTTGGGGTCAGCCTGAAGGCTGGCACTACCCGAAGCTACTGCAGGCGAAAGCGCTCGGCCATCAGTCGTTGCAGCCGGGGTTTGTACAGAATGTCGTAGGCGAACTCCTTGTCAGGGAACATGGCAAGGGCAGCGCGCTTGGTGTTGGCGACCATCTCGGCTGCTTCCTCCACGGTGAGATCTTCATCCTGGCTGATGACCGACATCACCATGTTCATCATGATCTGGAGCCGCCGGAGCTTGCGCCGTTCCTCTTCCTGTTCCTGAAGTTCATTGGGGGTAGGCTGCGGTTTCGATGCCTGGTTGCCGTGTGTTAGCTCCATTGGTCCTCTATGAGATAAAGACCGTGCAGTCAGGACGTTTCCGCCCGGCCACAATCGGCTTTCATTACAATTGGATGTTGGACGCCATCTCACCGTTGCGCTGAAGCGTTGGGCCGCATCATACACCGATTCAGGCAAATTGCATTCGAGAAGTCCGGGAGTGCTCAACGATGGCAATGCGCATCCATGGACAATACCGCAGGAGGGAGGACGCATGGCAGATTCGAAGGAACGGGATGAGGAGAGAGACATGCAGGAAACAGACGAGGAACTGGTGAAGGTTTTCGATACCGAGCAGGAATCGGAAGCCATGGTGGTTCACGGATTGCTGGAGGCCAACGGTATTCCCTCGGTGATTGAGAGCCTCGATGCCCCGCAGGACGTGCTGCCCGGAGTGGGAGGCGTAATCGTGCGGGTTCGGGCTGAGCAGGCGGAAGAGGCAGCCCGGCTGATCGAGGAATCACGCGACCGGGCGGCGGACGACGAAGCTGTCAGCGAGGAACCGGCTTAGCTGTCACCGTCTTGCCATCCAGGTAGAACGAAACGGCCCCTGCCAGATCGGTGCGGTACGTGGAAACATGCCTCTCAGCGTACCGCGCCATCACCTCCGGCGAAGGATGCCGGAACGGGTTGTAAAATCCCGCCGAAACCACCGCGAACTCGGGATGCACGGCTGCCAGAAATGCAGGCGAGCTGGAGGTCCGACTTCCGTGGTGCCCAATCTTGAGCAGGTCCGCTTGCGGATTCTCATCAATCAGAAGCTTCTCGATGCGGTAGTGTGAATCGCCGACCAGTAAGACGGAGGTTTGCCCATATTGCAGCCGCAGGACCAGCGACTCGTCGTCTTGTGCGGGATTGCGCGGCTCCCAGCCGGGCTGCGGATTGAGCACCCGAATGTGGACGCCGCCGAAGTCGAACTGGTCACCCGCATGACGGGATTTGGAAATAAGGTGGAAGCTTAGGCCAGCTTGCTCGACCCGTTCAAAGTCACGGGTAGGCGAATGGACTCCGTACCAGAACTCGCGCGGACGGAAGTTGGCGATGATGCTGGGCATGCCTCCGGCGTGATCGGAGTGCGCATGAGAGATGGCTACGGCGTCCAGCCGCCGGATGCCGCGCGACCACAGGTAGGGCGAGACGACTTCTTCGCCGACATCGAAGTCGGAACGTGAAGCTGCGCTTGGCCCGCCGGAATCCAGAAGCAGCGTTTTTCCTTCAGGCGTGACGATCAGCAGGGAATCTCCCTGGCCAACATCAATGGCCGTTACTTCCAGCACTCCGGGCTGGAGCTGTGGTTTGGGAGGGAACAACACCAGCGCGAACGCTGCGAATCCCAGGGCTGCCAGGCCTATTGCCATCGCACCGGCGCGACGGCGAGCTAACAGCAGCGCCAAGGCAATGGCACCCGCAGCCAAGAAGCAGATGACGAGGGTTGGAGTTGGCACGCGCACGTCGGAGAGGCGAAAGTGGCCGAAGAGCCGCACGGTCCCAGTGAGCAGGTCGAGGGTGTAACCCGTGATGTGTGCGGGCAGCCATGCCAGCCACAACGAGACATAGGACAGCGCGACCGCCACGACCGCCGTGGGCATGAGCACTCCTGCCAGCGGGATCACCAGCGCATTGGCGGGCAGCGAAAGCGTGGTGACGCGGTGAAAGTACCAAGCCATGGGGAGGGTGAGGACGAACTGTATGATCGCGGAACCGATCACGAGTTCGGCCGCCGCGAGCAGGAACGATGTTGTTCGTACCGATATGAAGTTGGCGACGGGCTTGCCGACGATCTTCGCCAACTGGGCGCGAAGCAACCGAATATCGGAGCGGAACTGCGCGGCCCTGGTGGGGAAGCTGTAATCGAAGTTAGGGGAATCGAGATTTCTCAGACCGGTTTGCAGCGGATAGATGGTGCGCCGCAGGACAGGCACTGCAATTCCAGCGATAGCGATCACCGACAGGAAGGTCAGTTGGAAGCTGGCTTCGAAGAGCGTGCGCGGGTTCGCCAGCAGCATTCCCAGCGCGGCGATGCCCAAGGCGTTGAGGCCGGCCCGGTCGCGAAACAGGAGTCGAGTGATCAGGTAGATGTTCAGCACGATGGTGGCGCGAACGATGGGGGAGCCGAGGTCGGCGACGAAGGCGTATCCCCAGGAGCCGAGAATCGTAAGCACGGTGGCCGCGGTTTCGCCGAATGGAAGCTTGCGCAGCGCCCAGAAGAAGGCGAAGGCCAAAATCCCGACGTTGATGCCCGAGACAACGAGGATGTGGTAGGTTCCGGTTCGCTGGAAGTCGGTTTTTATGTCGCGTGCAAAGAACGCGCGTCCGCCGATGAGCATGGCCTGCGTCAGGGTGCCATGCTCTCCGGGCCAGAGGGTCTGGATGTGGGCCAGAATGCTTCTTCGTGCGCGGGCACGCCATAATCCGATGCGGCTGCCTGCAAAGCCCGGCAGAATTTCAACGTGGCTGGCCTGCGCGGACCCGGTCAGGCGGATGTCTTGCGACGCGAGATATCCAACCAGATCGAGCGCGCCTGGGTTGCCGTAGTTCCGCGGCATTCGGACCTTGGCCGGCAGGCGCAGCCGTTCGCCAAAGGTGTACACGCGCAGTGGCGATTCGCTGCCGTTCTCTTTGGCTTCGTCTTCTTCGGATTGCTTGCTGTAAATGGTCAGCCGAATGCCGACGCGGGCATTGCTTGTGTGGTCAGATGTTGCAAGCTCTTCCGATTCGAGATCGACGGATTCCTGCTTGCCGCCGTAGGGACTGTCGCGCACCAGTCCTTCGCGGATTACGTGTCCCGTGAGTGAGACCTGGCCTTCACCGGTTGCGAAAGCGTGCAAGTCGGGAGGCGTAGTCTGCGCGGCGTCATAAGCCTGGAGGTAAAAGGCGCCGAGGGCAGCGAGGGCGATTAAAAGCAGAGGATAGGAGAGCTGCGCGTCGCGTTTCCAAAACAGCGACGCTCCCGCGAGGGCGAAAAGAGAGGCAATCAGCCAGACGAAGGGTGAACGCCAAAGGTAATTGGCAGCGAGGATGCCGCAGGCAAACGCCAGCGCGGCGACAAAGAGGGGCTCTTGACCGCCACAATACAGCCGGCGCAGGCAGGCGGAGCCCTGAGCGCCGTTCGAAACGGATGAGTTCGACGGCAATCCTCAACAGTCTGCTAGGAGCGTGGGCGTGCGCGACCCTTCGCGAGACTCCTACAGGCGGTCCAGGTCTTCGGCACCAATGCCGGGCGACCAGGGCCACATTTCATATTGCGCGAGGCCGAACCGGATGTACGGGTCGTTCTCGCGGATGCTGTCGAGGGTCTGTTGCGCTTCGTTATCGGGAACTCGCAGCAGCAGCGCTCCACCAAAGCGGGGAACCAGCGGGCCTGAGACCAGCAGAAGCCCTTCCTGCTTCAGCCCCCGCAAGTAGGCGCGGTGCGAGTCGGTGTGTTTGAGGACTTCTTCCAGCGGCTTGCGATAGCGAATGATAGCGAGCGCGTACATAAGATGTGGCAGGCTGAATCAACGCGCGAGGTGCAGGACCGTCTCCATGTGGGCCGTTTGCGGGAACAGGTCGACCAGGTGCGCTTGTTCCACCCTGAAACCCGATTCTAGCAGCAGGCGCAAGTCGCGGGCCAGGGTTGCCGGATCACATGAGACATACGTCACACGCGGCACGGACATACGTCCCAGGGCGCGTGCGGTCTTTTCGCCCAGCCCGGCACGCGGAGGATCGACGATGACGAAATCCGGCGCGAGTTTCGGGCCTCTTTCGGTGAGGAAGGCTTCGGTGGTAGCGCGGATGGGTTTTACGTTGGGCGAAGCGTTGTGGCGCAGGTCGGCAAAGGAATGGGGAGCGGCTTCGACCGCGAGCACCTGATCGAAGCGCAGCGCCAGTGCCAGGGAGAAGAGGCCGGCCCCGGCATACAGATCCAGCGCGGCGCGCCCTTTGTGGTCAGCTACAGCAACCCGTGCCAGCTCTTCGACGAGAAATCGGTTGGTTTGGAAGAATGATCCGGCACTTACGCGAAACTCGTGATCGGCAACCCGGTACTGAAGGGAACTGGCGCCGATCGCCTGTCCCGGTTCAGAATGCACCGAGCTCAAAGGCGCAAACTGGCGAGAGTCGTCTTCCACCGGCGAGGTGGCGAAGACCACGATACTGGCAATCGGAGGCAGAAGTTGGTGCAGCTCAGCAGCGAATGGCTGGCACTCGTTCGCGCTGTCTGCGGGACGCACATACAGCTCGATCAGCATTTGCTGATCGTCATGGTTGGCGAAGAATTGAATTCCGTGCACCGATTGCGGGAGCTTGCCATCGTTTCCGAGCGCCGACACGGCGGCAATGGCTTGGTTGATCAGAGGTGAACTGATGGGACACTGCTCCACTGGAAGCATCTGGTGCGATCCATAGCGGTGATAGCCAAGCTGAAACTTGGGGGCTTGCTGCACATGCATGCGGGTGCGATTGCGATAGTGCCAGGGCTCACCTCGGTGAATACTGATCTGGCTTTGCAGTTCCAGCTTCGCCGTGCGGCGCAGGGTCTCGCGCAGAATCTCAGCCTTGTAGTGAAGCTGGGCATCGTAGGCGATGTGCTGGTACTGGCAGCCGCCGCAACTTTCGAAGTACGGGCAGTCCGGTGGAATGCGCTCGGCTGAGGGCGTGATAATTTGGTTCGGCCGAGCACGAGCGAATCCGGGACGCGCCTCCGTCAGCGTCGCCTCAACTATTTCGCCGGGAACGACGAATGGAAGGAAGACGGTTTTGCCGGGACCCTTGTCATCGGCGGGAAGGCGGGCGAGTCCGTCGCCGCCATAGACGAGTTTTTCGATGTGAAGTTCCAAGGTGGGAGGCATCCTCAGCCGATCTCGGCGTTGAGGGGGACGTTAGCGGTCACGAGGTGGGCCTTGGCACGCTGCTGAAGCTCGGCGCTGAGGGCCACGCTCTTTCCCTGGTCGAGGCTGGCCTGCACGGCGACGCAATCGGAGGTCGCCACCATCTTGCCGGAGACGTCGTTGTACATCTGGTGCAGGAAACGAAAGTACTTTTCACCGACGGCCAGAAAGCCGCTCTTGATCACCACCAGCTCGCCACCGCGCAGCTCCTCGAGGAACTGATAGTTCTGGCGCACGATGGCGATGCGCAGGTTCTTCTCCCGCATGGACGCCGGCGTAAGCCCGATGGCGTGCAGCAGAAACCATGTCGCCTGGTCGAAGCGCGACACGTAGATGCGCGAGTTCATGTGGCTGGTGAAGTCGTACTCCGAAGCCAGCACCGCGCCTTTGAATGTGTGTACCCAGTCGGACATAGAAGTTGTCAGTTTCGAGTTTCCAGTTTCGAGTTTCAAGCTGATGGTGGCTTGCTTCACCGCGCAGCAGGGAATCTACAGCTTCAGCTCGAAACTTGAAACTCGCAACTTGAAACTTTCCTCACAAACCGATCTACAGCCGCTAGCGTCCGCTCCCGCTGATCGCGATGGGGCGAATGTTTACAATCGGCAAGCATAACAATTTCCGTGCCGGGAAGGCGACTGCGAATTGCGTCCAGCTGCGCGCGGGTGCCGTATTCGTCGTGCTCGCCCTGAATGCATAGGATGGGGCAGCAGATCGCATCGAGGTAGGACTCGATGTTCCAGGGGCGAAATTCGGGATCGAGCCAGATGTCGTTCCATCCCCAGAAGGTCTCGTCGACGTGGGCGTGATACCTGGAGAGCTTGTCGCGAAAGTCTGTGGTTTGGAAGTTGATCTTGGCGGCAGCGATGCTTGCGACGCTGAGGTCTTCGACGAAAACGTGCGGCGCTTCGAGAATCAGCGCCAGCGGGGACACAGGAAAGGTGCCGGCATAGATCAGGGCAATGGATCCGCCGTCGCTGTGGCCGAATAGAATCGGCCGCTCGATGCCCAACGTCTTCAGCAACTCAGGTAAAACGACTTGCGCCTCGTGATGCATGAAGCTGACAGGCCGCTTTTCCAGCAGCCGGTCGGAGTTGCCGTGTCCATAGCGCGAATAGGCCAGCACCCCACAGCCGGTGCGCTCGGCCAGTCGCTGCGGGAAGTCCTTCCACAGCGCGATTGAGCCCAGCCCTTCGTGCAGCATGACGATGGGTGGCAGGCCGGTGCTGCGTGGTTCGATCCATAGCGTCTCCAGGCGCTTGCTGTCGATGGTGACAAACGCGCGCTTCTCCGTGGCCGGTTGGACGGGAACAGATTCCATGCTTGCGATGCTCCGAAAGTATCTCGCTGTTTAGAATACTTGCAGGCGCCGAAAACCAGCCAGGAGCGAACTCTATTCGTACCTTCAACCTATGCCTGATCGGGTTTGGCAATGTGGGCCGAAGCCTGGTGGGGCTTCTCCACCGGAAAGCCGTCGACATGCGTGAACGGCACGGCATCGCCTACCGGATCACCGGCGTGGCCACGCGCCGCCTGGGATGGCTGGTGGCGGAGGAGGGATTTACCACTGACAGGCTGCTGAGTGGCGACTATTCGGAGGCGCAGAGGGTTGATGGCTTCGAGCAGTGGTTGGCCGCGGCGAAGCCCCAGGCGCTGTTCGAGGCCAGCTCGCTGAATGCCGAGACCGGCGAGCCAGCCATTACATACATCCGCGCGGCGCTGGAGGCGGGGGCGCACGCGATCAGCGCCAACAAAGGGCCAGTGGTGTATGCACAGCGCGAGCTGACGCAACTTGCACAGGCGCGCGGGCTGCATTTCTTTCATGAATCGGCGATGATGGATGGAGCGCCGGTGTTCTCACTGTTTCGCGAGACCCTGCCCGTCATCGAGTTGCGCGGCTTCCGCGGGGTGCTGAACTCGACCTCCAACGTGATTCTGGGATGCATGGAGTCGGGCATGAGCTTTGACGATGCCGTGCGCGAGGCACAACGGATTGGGATTGCAGAAACCGATCCCAGCAACGACATCGACGGCATCGATGCGGCAGTCAAAGTGATTGGGCTGGCGAACGTGTTGATGGGCGGGAACCTCAGGATGTCCGACGTAACCCGACAGGGGATTCGTGGTCTCACCGCTGCGCACTTGCGCGAAGCGCGGGAAAACGGCGAAGCTTGGAAGCTGATAAGCCATGCGAAGCGGGAGAGCGACGGCAGTATTTCTGCTTCCGTAGGGCCGGAACGCATTGGGCCGGAGGATCCAATGTATTCGGTTCGTGGCGCGTCTTTGTCGGTCGCATTCGAGACAGACGTTTTCGAGCTGATCGTCAGCGAGCGCGATCCGGGGCCGGAAGCAACGGCTTACGGCATGTTGTGTGATTTCATCAACGCAGTCAGGAGTGCCTAACGTGTCTTCTCTTGGTCGGTCCGCAGTCGTCTCGAAGTTTGATGTTGAATGGGCCCGCGAGCAGTTTCCGGCGTTGCGCCAGACGGTCAACGGCCAGCCGGCGGTATTCTTCGATGCCCCCGGTGGAACCCAGGTGCCGCAGCGGGTGATCGATGCCATGGGCTACTACCTGGCCACCTCGAACGCCAATACGCATGGTGCGTTTCTCACCAGCGACCGCACCGACGAGATCTATGCGGGCGCGCACGCCGCCATGGCGGACTTCTTCAACTGCGATTCCGACGAAGTAGTATTCGGCGCCAACATGACGTCGCTGACCTTCGCCTTGAGCCGCTCGATTGGACGCGAGCTGAAGAGTGGTGACGAATTGCTGGTGACCGTGCTCGACCATGACGCGAACGTGTCGCCCTGGGTGGCTCTGGAAGAGCGCGGGGCGAAGGTGCGCACGGCCGACATCAAGCCCGCCGACTGTACGCTCGATATGTTCGATTTGCAGGCCAAGGTGCGCCGCACTACGCGGCTGGTGGCGGTCGGCTATGCGGCAAACGCGGTGGGAACGATCAATGATGTCGCCGAAGTCGTGAGGCTGGCGCACGATGTGGGAGCGATGGCGTTTATCGATGCGGTGCACTACGCTCCGCATGGCCTGATTGACGTTCGCGCACTCGATTGCGACTTTCTCGTCTGCTCCAGCTATAAGTTCTTCGGCCCGCACCTGGGCGTTTTGTACGGAAAGCGTGAACACCTGCAGCGCTTCCGGCCATACAAGTTGCGCGCCTGCACCGAGCAGCTCCCCGACCGCTGGGAAAGCGGCACACAGAACCACGAGGGCATGGCTGGGGTGATGGCGGCGATCGAATATCTGGCCGATCTTGGCCGGCATCACGCTCCCGAAGCGAGGGGGCGTCGCGAGGCGCTTGCCGCGGCCCACGAGGTCATATCGCAATACGAACGAGAGCTGTGCGGGAAGCTGATCACGGGCCTGCTCGAGATTCCTGGCCTGACGTTCTATGGGATCAAGGACGCGGCGAAGTTTAATCAGCGGACTCCAACGGTCGCGGTTCGGATGGAGGGGTACACGCCGCGAGAGCTGGCGGCGCACCTGGGCGAGCGCGGCATCTTTACCTGGGACGGAAACTATTATGCAATCGATCTGGCGGAGCGGCTCGGAGTCCAAGCAAGCGGCGGCATGCTACGCATTGGGCTGGCGCATTACAACACGGCGGAAGAAGTGGACCGGCTGCTGGCTGAGCTGCGGGCGCTGCCCCAGCGCTGACAAAAATTCCTCAGGTGGATTCTCCGCCGGGTCGCGCTATAATCCGCTCACTCGCGGAGGGCAACTTTTCGATGCGCGGCGTGCCTCGCTGGCTCGCAGTGTTGTGCGTAGTCGCGGTCGCCGGGCTGGTGTGTACCATCAGCCTGCGGCATGTCCGTGCCTCGGGCTCGCTGCAATGCAAGCTTTCCGCTGCACGACTTCCTGCTGACGGCTTTACCACTACCGAAATCAAGCTGCATTCCAGCGGCAGCGCGATCCGCGACCTGAAGGTCGAGCCGGAGAACCAGCACCGGATCGCAGTCGATTCGGTCGTAGTTCATGGCGATGAGGCCACGGCCACGCTGCGCGCCGGCGTGATGCCGGGCACGACCGAGCTACGAATTACCGCCGCTGGGTTGCCGGAGCAGGAGATTGAAGTTACCACGGTGCTTGACAGCACCGACTCATTCGGCGATGGCACTCCCGACTTTCTCCGCCTGCATGATGCCGCTGACCGTGCCGCTTTTCGGCGCTGGTTCACGCTATTGGCCGAGGCGCAATACATTCGCGGGACGAAGTTGCCGCGCGAAATCGACGACTGCGCATCTTTGCTACGCTTCAGCTATCGCGAAGCGCTGCGGCAGCACGACTCCGCGTGGGCCAGCGCAATGGCATTGCCAGTGCTGCCCCGTGCCGGAGAGCTGAGTCAGTATCACTATCCCTACACTCCGCTGGGCGGCGCGATGTTTCGGGTGCGCGATGGGAGCTTTGCCGCCGCCGATCTGAGCGATGGCGGGTTCGCAGAATTTGCCGATACGAAGACCTTGTGGAGCGAGAACACCCACAATGTGGGACGCTCCGTCTCGCAAGCCCGTCCTGGCGACTTGTTGTTCTTCCGGCAGCCGGGGAATCCGCCGACGTTTCACGCAATGATCTTCCTGGGCCGTAGCCAGATTGAGCCCGGGACTGAGCGGTACGTGGTGTACCACACCGGTCCCGAGGGCAAATGGCCGGGCGAGATGAGACGCCTGTCAGTTGCGGAGCTTATGAACTTTCCCGATGCCCGCTGGCGTCCGGTGGCCTCAAATCCTGCGTTCCTTGGCGTGTATCGCTGGAACATCTTGCGGGGTGACCAGTGATGCGGGGCTCATGGCTGTGGATTGCACTCGCGCTCTGCAGCGTGCTGGCGGCACCTTGGTGGGCGCAGGCACAGGAATCCGGCGAGCCCTACTTCTCGCTGAGCAGCCAGCAGACCTACATGCCGGGCGAGAAGCCGGAGGTCGCGGTTTACAGCCACAACGTTAAGCAACTGGAGTTTCGGGTTTATCGCGTCAATGACCCGATCAAGTTCTTCAGCCAGTTGCAGGAGCTGCACAGCTTCGGCGGGCGCGGTCCGGCGTTGCCGAAGCAGCCGCATACCTGGCTGGAAAAGTTTCATGCCTGGAAGCATCGCATCTGGGCATGGATTCGCGACTTCGTGCGGGCACAGTTCTCGGCGGAGAACCGTCATGAGATACGCATGTGGCGGCTGGGCGAGATAGCGCAGCCCAAGAAGCAAGGCCCGCAGGTCGAGAACTTCGCGCAAGTTCCGGTGCTCAATCAGCAACAGGTTGTCTCGGTGTGGAAGTGGGTCCCAGGCTCGCATGAGCCATGGCAGAGCGAGACAGTGAAGATTCCGGTCAGCGACAAGGGAGTCTACCTGGTTGAGGCGACGAACGGCTCGCTACGCGCCTACACCATCATCGTGGTCACCGAGGTCGCCGTCATCAGCAAGGCAGCACCGGGGCGGCTGGTCAGCTTTGTGGTCGACCGCAAGAGCGGCGATCCGATTTCGGGCGCACAGGTCAAGGTGTGGATTGATCAGCGGCAGGTCGCTTCCGGGCAATCCGACGCGCAGGGAATGCTCGATACCAAGATTGCCGACGAGAAGCCGGAGAACGTGGCGGTTCTGGTCACGCAAGGCGATCAGTTTGCGATCAACACACCCGGGGCATGGAACCTGGGCAGCGGTCCCGACCGCAATTTGCGCGGCTACACCTACACCGACCGTCCTGTGTATCGGCCGGGCGATACGGTGCACTTCAAGTCCATCGTTCGCGCCGAGAACCCGAGCGGCTACACGCTGCCGGAGGACCGCCAGATCAGTCTTGAGCTGCGCGATCCGCAGACCTATCAGCCCATCTGGAACGACACCGCCAAGCTCAACGACTATGGCAGCGCGCACTGGGAGTACACGATCCCGGCGGACGCGCACCTGGGCACCTACTACCTGTCGATGCAGATGGGGGAGCGATATATCGAGGGTGCGAGCTTTTCGGTTCAGGACTACAAGAAGCCTGAATATGCAGTGAAGGTGACGGCACAAACGCCGCGTGTGCTGCAAGGCCAGCCGATCAAGGCGACGATCGAGGCGCGCTACTACTTCGGCGAGCCGGTTGCCAACGCCAAGGTGAAGTGGGTGGTACACACCTCGCCGTACTATCCGCCGGGCCGCTATGCGTCGGAGGACGACATGGGCGGCGGGGACGAGGGCCCGCCCGATGAAGGTCAGTACGACCAATATGGCGCCGGCGAACAGGAGCAGGAGAACAGTGGCACGCTCGACCTGGATGGCAAGCTCCAGATCACGGTTCCGACGACAGTCAGCAAGCAGCATCAGGACCTGACGTACCGCATTGAGGCGCGGGTAACGGATGCGGGCAATCGCGAGATTTCAGGGCGCGGATACGCGATCGCGACCTATGGCAGCTTCTACCTGACTGCCCAGCCCGATGCTTACGTGTACAGCAAAGGCGGCACGGCGAAGATCACAGTGACGGCCCAAGATTACGACAGGAAGCCGGTGGCCACAGCCTTCAAAGCCGAGATCAGCCGCTGGAACTGGCAGAAGCGCTCTGGGGAAGTAGTCTCGACCACGCAAGGACAGACCGACGCGAGCGGCAAGGGGCAAGTGGATTTCGTTGTCCCGGATGCGGGCGAGTTCCGCGTGCGCATCTTCGCCATGACGCCCGAACATCGCGAGGTGCAGGATTCCGTCTTCTTGTGGGCTCCGGGGGAGAGTGCATGGTGGATGGGGCCGGCCCAGGAAAACATACAGATTGTGCCGGACAAGAAGTCGTACGTTCCCGGCGATACGGCGCACGTGCTCATCGTGACCGGCAAAGATCCGGCATCGGTGCTGGTCACGGCAGAAGGTAACGGACTGTACTCGGCGCAGGTGATCAAGAGCAACGGCGGCAGCATTACGGTTGATGTGCCGATCAAGGCGGAGTATGCGCCAAACTTCTACGTTGCGGCGACATTCATCCGGGGTAACAAGCTGTATCAGGGCAGCAAGAGCCTTTCGGTACCGCCGACGCAGCATGAGCTGAAGGTCGAGCTGACCCCATCGAAGCCGCAGTATCTGCCGGGCGAAGCTGCCTCCTACACGATCAAGGCCACCGATGCGAGCGGCAAGCCGGTCTCAGCGGAGTTCAGCCTCGGCGTGGTCGATGAAGCCATCTATGCGATCCAGCCGGAGACGGTGCTGCCGATTCTGAAGGCCTTCTACGGCACGGTCTACAGCAAGGTCAACACCGACACATCACTGACGTATTACTTCAGCGGACAGGCGGGCAAGCGTGCGATGGAGTTGGCAGCAGTGCGTCCGCACCGGTCGCTGGCGCAGCTCAAGCCCGAGCGGCTGGTGCAGCCCAAGGTCCGCAAGGCTTTTCCCGACACGGCGTATTGGGTTGCCGACGTCGATACGGACAGCGGCGGCAACGCGACGGTGAAGTTCGACTATCCCGACGCGATTACGTCGTGGCGCGCCACAACCCGAGGAATCACACAGGACACGAAGGTCGGCAGTGCGGTTGAGAACACCATCGTTCGCAAAAACGTGATGGTTCGTCTGGTGGTGCCGCGCTTCTTCCGCCGGGGCGATGAGATTGTGCTTTCGACCATCGTGCAGAACTATCTGCCGATGGAGAAAACGGCGCGTGTCTCGATGGAGTTCACCGGGCTGCAGGTGATCGATGGCGGCACAAAGGACGTTCAAGTGCCGAGCCGCGGCCTGGCGAAGGTGGACTATCGGGTTCGCGTGCTGGATGTGGATTCAGCGAAGGTGCTGGGCAAGGCGCTCACCGATGTCGAGAGCGATGCGATGGAGCTGACCCTGCCGGTTGAGCCTTTCGGGGTGAAGCTTGCGGTGTCGAACTCGGGATCGATCGCCGCCGCCAAGAGCGACACGTCGCAGACGGTTGCCTTCCCGTTGGGCATTGAGTCCAACACGCGCAAGCTGAGGATCGACCTGACGCCGACGATTGCCGGGGCGGTCTTCGGCGCGCTCGACTATCTGACTTCATATCCCTATGGGTGCACCGAGCAGACAATGTCGAGCTTCCTGCCCGACGTGCTGGTCTCTGAAGCGCTGAAGAAGCTGGGAGTCAAGTCGAATGTCGATCCCGCAGTACTCAACAAGCAGGTGCAGGCGGGACTCGAGCGCCTGTACAACTACCATCATCCCGATGGCGGATGGGGATGGTGGCAGAGCGACGACAGCAATGCGTTCATGACGGCATACGTACTTGCCGGGCTGGTGCAGGCTAAGGATGCCGGGTATGAGGTGAAACCGGAGATGATCGAGAGCGGACGCGCCTGGCTGCTGAAGCAATTTGCTAAGACGCAAAACGTCCGTACCGATCTGCGCGCGTACATGGCCTACGCTCTCGTTCTGAGCGGAAGCGATTCGAATGCAACGGTGCTGGATGCGGTCTGGAAACAGCGCTCGACACTCACGGCATACGGTCAGGCGCTGCTGGGGCTGGGGATGCAGCACGCAGGCGATGCGCGGGCCGGCGATTTGGTGAAGCAGCTTGAATCCAACGCCAAGCAGACTGACACGCAGGCGTGGTGGCCCACGGACTTCAACTATCTCCTCGACTACTACGGCGATACCACGCCGCAAGCGACGGCCTATGCGATGAAGCTGCTGACCATCGCTGATCCGCAGAGCCCACTGCTGGCGAAGGCGGCGCTGTATCTGGTCGATCATCGCAGCCAGGGGTATTACTGGGAGTCGACGCAGCAGACCTCAGCCGTACTGTACGGGTTGACGGACTATCTCCAGCACACGCAGGAGCTGAAGCCGAACTTCACCGTCAATGTGAGCGTGAACGGCAAGAACGCTGGATCCAAGCAGTTCACTGCCGAGAATGCACTCGCGCCGGCAACCGCGATCACGCTGAACGATTCGCAGCTCGCGCCGGAAGCCAATCAGGTGCAGCTAAACAAGTCTGGCGATGGGAGGCTGTACTGGTCGACGCGCGGCGAGTACTACTCCAGCCAGCCGAAAGTGGTGAACAGCGGGACCTTCCAGCTCAGCGTGGTGCGGCAGTATTACAAGCTCACGTCAGTACAACGTGGCGATCGCATTGTGTACCACATGGATCCGTTGAACGGGCCGGTGCAGGTGGGCGACACGCTGGCGGTGCGCATCACGGTTGGCGGGAATGAGTGGCGATACCTGATGATCGAGGACCCGATCCCGTCGGGGACGGAGTCGATTGCGCGCGACGATCTGTATGAGCTGGACGAGAAGCCGAGCTGGTGGACGCGCGGCTGGGGCTATCGCGAGCTATACGACGATCGCACCACGTTCTTCACCACGTATTTCCCGCGCGGGCAGAAGGAATACACCTATCTGCTGAAGGTGGTGAACCCCGGTGAGTTCCGGGTGAGCCCGACGCGGGTTGAGCCCATGTACCAGCCCGAGTATCTTGCCACCAGCGATGCGATGACGGTGAGCGTGAAATGAGCGCGGCAGTGACAAACCGGAGCGGCGTGCTGAAGCTGTGGCTGTTGAATTTGTTTGCGAACGCGGCAGCGCTCGGGGCCTGGTACTACTGGCTGCGCATTCCGGATGCGCACGTCTGGCAGGTGACATGGTCGGCAGTGCTGGCGCTGCTGACCGTGGTTGGTATTGTGTGGCTTCGTGCGGGGACGCTGGCGTGGTTCAGAGTTGGCGAGTTTCGCACGCGGCCGGGAATTGGCGCGGCGTTCTGGCGTGGGTTGCGGCATGTCATTCCGCTGGCGATCTGGGCGGCGCTGGGCGCGTGCATCGCTTGGATCATCGTGAGCGCCGGCAATTACGTTCCGCAGTTCTCGGTGTGGATTCGGCAAAAGGTGAATGCCGGGCCGTCGCCACGGAATGTTATGCATGGCTCTGACTGGCTGCTCTTTGTGGTGCTGTGGATTGTGTTGCCTGCGGTTTGGCTGCCGGTGGCGACGACGATTGCCGCGGCAGGATTGTCAGGCCGACACATCGCGCGCTCGTTCCGCGTGTTGCGCCAGCCGCTGTACTGGATTTCGCTGTGCGTGCTGATGGCGCTGGGAGTCTGGATACCCTACAAACTGGTGACGTGGGTTCCGGCATTGAGCAGCCTGCGCGGAGAGGCTTGGAGCGCGGGGCTGCGCTTCGCTGCGGCGTACATCATTCTGATTACGGCGTTCATTTTGTTGATATGGATGGTGGGAGAACGCACGGACGGGGAAGATCCGATCGTGTAGTCAGCTTACGCGAGCGGCTGAAAAGTCAAAAACAGATCCCTCGTCGGCCTAAAGGCCTCCTCGGGATGACAAATATGAAGGATTCAGGACGGCGCAGCTGAAGCTGCGCCCCTTCAAAATGAAGACTCCCAGGAATTTTTTCAGCAACCACCTGTCAGGGAGCTATATCAGGCGGCAATCCCTGCTGCGCCCACACGATCAACTTCTGCTTGCCGTACTGCGTGGCCAATTGCGCTACTCTCGAATGTGCCTCGGTATAGGCCTTGCGCAACTGATCTTCACTGGCGGGATTGACGATCGCCTTTTCCAGTTCGCTAGCAGTTTTGAAGGCCGATGATGGCTTGACACCTGGGTTCGGCTGCGACAGATACAACACCAAACCTTCGCGAAACCAGACTGGCGTGCCCGGCTTCGCATGCGCCTCGATCAGCATATGCAGGAACTCATGCCGCAACGTGCTTTCCAGCGTGCCAGCCTGTTTGAGCACATCAGCGGGCTGGGTTTGTATGGTGTGGCCCCGCGTGGCCGCCGCCACCCATCCCGGTTCGCCGGTGGCGTCGCGAAACATTGCAACTGTGGGATAGAGCTTCCACTGGGGCTTTGAGGGGAACGCGAGACCAGTCGTCGCCTGGGCTTCGCGGGCGAGATTTGTGGCCAGCGGAAGATAGGCGCGGTCCGCATCCGGCCGCGTTGTCAGCAGTTCGATGTTTTCGGCGGTAAGCGTATGCCAGGCGATTCCCTGCGCCGAGCGGCCGAGCTTGGTTCCCGGGTAATAGTAGGCGAGGATTTCCTGGTAGGTTTTGCCTTCCTCGCCCATCACTTCAGCGCCGACTTGGCACAGCCCGACGCCGTGTCCTGAACCGCGGCCGTGAAAAACGAGTCGGTCACCCCTCGCGCTCACGTCATACCAGTTGCTCTTCAGGCGCTCCCATCCAATGTGGCGGCCGACAGCGACACGCAACGCCACCCCGGGAACGGTGATGGCCCTGGACCCGACAATCCGCAGCGTCTCGACGCGACCGCTAGGCGTGCGCTGCACTACCGAAAGCGAACGCAGCGTTCCCGGTACGGCGAAGCCATCGGCAGCCAGGGCGCGCTGGAGATCGTGTCGGGTAATTTCGCTCTGCCACTGCATGATGCCGTTGCGGACGCAATAAACGTCCGAATGTTGGGTCAGGTAAGGCACCGCTTCGTCGTCTCCGAGGACAAAGCGAGCGTCTTCAGTCATGCCTCCACAATCGGCGTGATAGTAAGTCGCCGCAGGCCGGCCGTTGTACCAGAGAACTTCGCCGGAGGTGGAGGCAGCAATCTGGCGCATGCGGCTGGTAATGCCGGAAAGCTGCAGGTCCTGGCAGTGGGTGGTGTCGCAGACGTCGAAGTGATCGAGGGCGTGGCGGCTCCCGAAATGCATGGCGTAGGTTCGCGCCGCCACAGACATTGCCTTCAGCGCTTCGTCGGATTTGAAGTTGCCGGTCTCGCCGGCCAGCACTCCGGCAATGTATTCATCCATTGGCATGGTTGCGGTAACCAGCAACCTTCCACCGGAAGCCTTTATGTCAACCGGAAAGTCGGCAGGAACCGCCGGCGCATCAGCCGCCTTCATCTGGTAGGCGCCGGTGATGCGAAGCTCGGCCAGAGAGTGCTTGTCGCTATCGAGCTTCAGTTTTGTACCCGAGGCGCGCAGAGTAGCGGAGGTCAGCCCTGCGTCCTTGCAGCCAGGGCAGGTGCGAAAGCGCGCCTGTCCCGAGGCAGCACTGAGCTTCAAAGCGGCCGGGGGATGCAAATACCACAGCCGCACGCGCACGGTCCGGGGAAAGCCACTGGAAGGAGGGCCAATGTTCTTGTTTTTCGAAACTGCGGTTTGCGGAGGGCCGGCTGCTCCAAGGGTCAACGCTAGCACCAGCGCCAGCAGCAATGCGCGCTTCATTGCCCGCCTTTGTCAGCAGCACGTTGCGACTTGCTCGCCGTCGACTTGGCGTATTCGGCGAAAATGCTGCGCGCTACTTCGGCAGCATCGGCGCCTCCCGTGCCCTTTTCCAGGAAGACCACCAGCACAATCTGCGGCTTAACCGCTGGAGCCCAGCCTGCAAACCAGGCGTGCGTCCATGGACCTTCCTCCGAGGGAGAGGTTCCGGTCTTGCCTGCTGCCCGCATGGTGGAATCAGGCTGGGCGAGACGTCCCATTCCGTAGGAGGTCGAGCCTTCCAGGCCGCTCAGCACAATCTGCACGTCGGCATCCGCTTTGCCGTCAGCCAGAACGGCGAGGTTGCGGTAGGCGCGCAGCAACTCCAGGGGCGTAATCTTGACGCCCCACTCGCCGATGGCCTGGAGCTGCAATTGTTCCCGAGTGGATGCCAGCGCAACTGAGCCGGCGGCCTCCTTGCTGGCGAGGCTGGTCGGGCTGCCGAAGCCGTCACCGAGAAACGCCTGCCGTAGCTGCTGGGGAGAAAGTCGTGGGGCAACCCTGGTGAAGTAGGAGTTACAGGAATAGGCCAGAGCTTCGGTTGGATCGAGAGGATGATGGGTGTCAGGATGCGAACAGTCCAGCCGGTGCCCGGCGATGGTGAGCGGGCGCTTGCACATGAGGGCGGTCTGGCTGGTCACCTTTCCCGCTTGTAGCAGAGCGAGCAGGGTGAACGTCTTAATGCTTGAGCCCGGAAGTGCCAAGCGTCGTGCCGCGACATCCCGACGAAACGATGCCAACACCTGATTGGAGGCCACGTCCAGCACAACGGCGGTGCCGTTCTTCCCCGCCATGGCGTGATTGACGGCCTGCTGCAAAGCGGAAGTGCCGGCTTGCGCACACGCGGCAATACTTGCGAGTAGAGCAAGGAAGAATGCAGTAGCGGCCGTCATTCGCCGGCAAGACATGCCTCGATTGTAAGGTCGCCAGCGCAGACGAAGATCGCCAAGCGTGAAGACGCACTCAGAAAGGCAAGAGCGGTTGAGCCGTCTCTAAACCGCCGTAGGAGTGTGTGCTTTTAGCTTTTCAAGAATTTTTTCCAGCAATTCGCAGCGCTTCTGCAATGCGTGCCTGAATTCGTGGTGATCGGCTTTGGCGATCTCGTGCAGAAAGTGCACCTGGCGTTCTTCCAGAACCTGCACGAGGAGATCGCGCTCAGCTTCCGTTAGTCGGAGTTCCATAGTGGCCTCCGTATCCGGGGCAGAATGTACCCCTTCTACCAAGAGAGTAGCTCAAATCGCGCGAGGTGGCGGAGAAACTGAGGGTTGGCTCGGAGATGGTTTCCCGCTTCGGCGCCGGGCGGGAGGCTACCAGGTGCCTTAACGGCCAGTGACCAGGATGATCTTGCCGTGCGCGCCGCTCGATTTCATGACCGCCTGGTGCGCTTTGGAGGCGTCCGCCAGGGCGAACTTCTGGCCAACCACCGGTTGCAGCGTGCCCGCCTCAAGACCCGCATAAATCGCGGCACGCATGGCCTGGAACTCCTCCGGGGACGCGCCGAACAGCATCACGCCGCGAATGTCAGCCTCACGAGCCATGGTTCCACGGGGATTGATCTCGATGGTTCCGCGATTGCCGATCACGATGATCCGGCCATGGCGAGCAATAACGTCGAGATCACTGGCGAGATTCTTGTTCGCCAGCATTTCCAGAATGACGTTGACGCCCGCGCCTTGCGTCAGGTCCATCAGCTCATCCAGATATCCCGCGGAGGAATGATTCAGAACATGGTGCGCTCCCTGTTGTTTGACGAGCGCCATTCCGTCATCCGTGCCGGCCGTCCCGATCACGGTCAGGCCGGCCGCTCGCGCGAACTGTACTGAGGCGATGCCAACTCCGCCACTTGCGCCGTGCACCAGCACGGTTTCGCCAGTCTTGGCGTTGGCTCGCTGGAAGAGGGCGCGGTAAGCGGTTCCGTAGGGCACTCCCACGCCCGCACCCTGCTCGAAGCTGACGTTGTCGGGCAGAAGGTGGACATTCAACGCATTGCACAGTGCTTGTTCAGCATAGGCGCCGCTGACGCAAACCGAGGAGTAGACGCGATCGCCAGCTTTGACGGTGGTTACACCTGCGCCGGCTTCCTTTACAACGCCGGCCACATCGTTGCCAGGGGTGTAAGGCAGAGCGGGCTTGGTGGCATAGGTTCCGGTGCGGATGTAGCTTTCAACCGGATTGACACCGACCGCCTTGACGTCTACAACGACCTGGCCCGGACCGGCGATGAGATCAGGTACTTCTTCCAGCTTCATCACCTCAGGCCCGCCGAACTCGTGCACTCTGATGGCTTTCAATTCTGCCTCCCATGAAAAAGACGAGCGCTGCACAGGCAAACGCTCGTCTCAGTTTCCCACGCCAACGACTATCGATGCACGGCTAGATGGCGACGCACACCGACTTCACTTCCGTGTACAGCTCCAGTACTTCGTGACCCATCTCGCGGCCCCAGCCTGACTGCTTAAATCCGCCGAACGGCAGCGCGGCGTCGAAGACGCTATAACAGTTAACCCACACGGTGCCGGCGCGCAGTTTGTGGGCTACGCGATGAGCTTTGCTGATGTCCTTCGTCCAGATGCCCGCGGCAAGCCCATATTCGGTGTTGTTGGCCTCGGCAACGATCTGGTCGATGTCGCTGAAAGGTGAGGCTACGACCACCGGCCCGAAGATTTCCTCGCGCACGACTTTCATCTCCGGATTGGTGTTTACCATCACGGTAGGCTCTACGAAGTAGCCCGCACCGGCGCGCTTCTTGCCGCCCACCACGGCCTCGGCACCTTCGTTGACCCCTGCCTCCAGATAGCTGCAAACGCGGTGCAACTGTTCCTCCGACACCAGCGGTCCCATGGTCGTGTCCGACTCCATACCTGGCCCGAGCTTGATTTTCCTGGCCTGGTCAGCCACGCCTTCTACTACTTTGTCGAACATGTCTTTCTCGACATAAAGCCGCGAACCTGCCGAGCAGACCTGACCCTGATTGAAGAAGATGGCGCTGGCTGCTCCGGGGATGGTGCCCTTCATGTCGGCGTCGTCGAAGACGATGTTGGGTGATTTGCCGCCCAGTTCCAGGGAAACCTTTTTGAGGTTTCCGGCAGCGGCCTGAAGGATGAGTTTGCCAACTTCGGTCGAACCGGTGAAGGCGATCTTGTCGACGTCGGGATGCGCTGCCAGGGCAGCACCGGCAGTTTCACCATATCCCGGCACGATGTTGACAACACCTTCGGGAAACCCGGCCTCAGCGATCAAGTCGGCCAGAAGCAGAACGCTAAGCGGAGTCTGCTCGGCGGGCTTCAGCACCACGGTACAACCTGTCGTGAGTGCCGGACCCAGCTTCCAGGCGGCCATCAGCAGAGGGAAATTCCACGGGATGATCTGCCCGACGACGCCCACCGGCTCACGCCGGGTGTAAGCGAAATACAGGTTGCGCTTCGACTTGGCGGAGATCGGAATGGTATTGCCCTCCAGCTTGGTCGCCCATCCCGCCATGTAACGGAACAGGTCAATAGCCAGTGGGATGTCGGCAGCTCGCGCGACCGAAAGGGGTTTCCCGTTGTCTAAGCTCTCGATCTGCGAGAACTCTTCCGCATGCTGTTCCAGCAAGTCGCCCAGCTTCCACAATAGCCGGCCGCGTTCAGAGGCCGTCATCTCGGCCCATGGCCCGCTGTCAAACGCCTTGCGCGCAGCTTTCACCGCACGGTTGATGTCTTCGCGATCGCCTTCGGCTACCTGGGCGAGTACTTCGCCGGTGGCCGGGTTGTAGGTGGGGAAGGTCTTGCCCGAGGCCGACTCGACCCACTGGTTGTTGATGAACATCTTGCGGGGCCGGCTGAGGAACTCAGCGACGCTGTTGTGCATCTGCGCGGTACTCACTGCGGTAGACATGCTGATACCTCCTGGTGGGACGCGAGGAGCGCTCCCTGCGGTTGAATTCTCAAGTATGGCTGATCCGCTCGAAACGCGACGAGCGGCGCGATCTCCCTTCTGTTTGGAGGCACACAGAGGCAGACGGCAGAGTCAGAAGTGGGGGATGCGCCGGCACGAATCTGCGGGGCGCTTTTGCCATCCCCGCGAAAAAGTCTATCAGAGGTGCTACCCATCTTGCTGGACCAGAGCAGGGGCGCGATAGCCGGCAGTTTCAGTGGGAGCGGTGGTTCAGAGCTTGCGGAAGATGAGTCCCTCGTCGATCTCATTCCGCTCGAACATCTCGCTCAGAACCGAGTGAAATTGATCCTTCTCAACGGTGAGGCTCTTGCCGGGGACCGTCAGTTGATCGAAGAAGGGGTAGATTTGGTCGACGAAATCTGCCGCCGAGATCCCCGCGACCTTGGTGAGGTGATGGGGGAGAAACTCGATTGCCAAGGTGCGAGCCCGCGCCAGCAGCCTGGGCATTCCCTTCAGGGCGAAGTATTCGGAGCCTTCGATGTCCATCACGATAAGGTCAAACGTTGAATCGGGAAGAATCTCGTCCAACGGCGCGGCGGGCACGTTAATCACTTTCGGGCGATCGTAGAAGTAGCGGTAGTCCCTCACGATTGGCACGCGCTTGGATCCGCCGGAGTTGGCTGAACTGGCCAGGAAGGGAAGCTGCTCGCGCTTATCGCTGGCCGCCAGATGAAGCGCGCGGACATTCTCGCAGCGATTGAGGAGGAGATTCATCTCCAGCAAGCGATAGTTCTCGGGATTGGCCTCGACGACAGTTAGGGATCGGCTCGCTTTGGCCAAGGGGATGACCAGCCCACCGACATGGCCTCCCACGACGAGCACCTCCGAGCTGGCGCCAACCAGATTCAGCAGCCGGCGCAATTCCGCGGGAGAGTAGCAGCCGTGGGAGGCCAGTTTGCGGCCGACCATCATGTCCTCCACTCCAACCAGCAGGGGGCCATGGTCGCTCTCCACCAGGAGGGCGAAGGTTCTCCTGCCGACGATCTGGCGTCGCAACTTGGCGAGCTTGTTGAGCACAAAAAGCTTGAGCGGAATCAGATCAACCATGACAAGGGTGGAGAGACACTGGTAGACATTTTACAAACCGCTCCCAATTGCAGTTGAGGTCTGCGGCGAGTTGGCAGATTGTATGATTCCCTTCGCGACCCAATATGACAGCCTTTGAATTTGCCCGGCGCACCGGTTGGGACCTCGCGAGCAATGCCTACACGCGGGCGCTGGAGGAACATCGCCGCTCCGGCAAGGAACTCCTGGACTTGACCGCTTCGAATCCGACCAACATCGGCTTACGCTATGACCAAAAGGAATTGTTGCAAGCATTGGCCAAGCCGGAGGCCTTAGCCTACGAGCCAACAGCCAAGGGACTGTTAGCGGCTCGCGAGGCAATTGCCGGCTATTATGCCGAACGTGGCGTCCAGGTATCGCCGGAGGACCTGATTCTCACCACCAGCACCAGCGAGGCCTACAGTTTCCTCTTCCGCCTGCTGTGTGATCCGGGCGATGCGGTGCTGGTACCCACGCCGAGCTATCCGCTGTTCGACTATCTCGCCGATCTGCAGGATGTGAAGCTGGTGCCGTATGAGCTGGTCTACGACCACGGCTGGCAGATGGATTTTCATTGGCTGACCGAAGCGCTGAGCATGGGCTCGCCCTCCCATCCTTTGCGCAACCACAGCGCGAAGGATGGGGCACCCGCCGCGGCATCTGCAAAATGCAAGGCTGTTCTGGTGGTGCATCCCAACAATCCCACCGGGTCGTTTATTAAGCAGCAGGAAGCAGTCCAGTTGTCGCGACTATGCGCGGAGAAGAACCTGGCGATTGTCTCCGACGAGGTTTTCCTTGATTACTCGTTAGGCGGCGGATTGGCTGCCTCATCCTTCGCGTGCGGGTTTGACTCACAGGGTGCCAGCAAGGCCCTGGGGTTCGCGTTGAGCGGGTTATCGAAAATATCCGGCTTGCCCCAGATGAAGATCGCATGGATTGCCGTCACTGGAGCAGACGAGTTGAAACGAGAGGCCTTAAGCCGACTGGAGGTGATCGCCGATACGTACCTATCGATGAATGCGCCCCTCCAGTGGGCGATCCCGGAGATGCTGAATGAGCGGCGCAGTATCCAAAACCAGCTCATGTCGAGGATTCGAGCGAATTTGACGGACCTCGATCGCCAACTTGCAGCGCAGAAGCTGTGCTCGCGTTTGGAAGTGGAGGGGGGCTGGTACGTGATACTGCGGGTTCCGGCTATCAAATCGGACGAGGAACTCGCGATTGCCATCTTGCGCCAAACCGGAGTTCTGGTTCAGCCTGGGCATTTCTATGATTTCGCGCGTGATGGTTACCTGGTCCTCAGTCTGATCACTCCGCAGGAAATTTTCGCGCCCGGCATCGAACGGCTTCTCAGATTCCTCGCTGAGGCGTAAAGTAAAGCAACAGCGCCTCCCGTGGGTCCGCAAAATTGCAAGTTCCGCTGCCCACGGCCTACCTGGGCCAGCCGGGGAACGTATAATCGAGGTAGCCGTGTCTAAGTATTCGATCGTCGTACCTTTTCACAACGAAGAAGAGAACGTAACCGAGCTGTATGATCGCCTCCGCGTGGTGATGGAAGCTGCGGGAGAGCCCTTCGAGCTGGTGTTTGTCGATGACGGCAGTCGCGACAATACGTTTTCTTTGCTGCAACAGATTGCTTCAGTGGACCGCCGCGTGGTCGTAGTTAAGTTGCGCCGCAACTTTGGACAGACCTCGGCGCTGGCCGCGGGATTCGACCATGCCGAAGGGGATTACGTGATCGCCATGGACGGCGACCTGCAGCACGATCCGCACGACATCCCGATGTTCCTGCACAAGCTGCGGGAGGGATACGACGTGGTCAGCGGCTGGCGCAAGCAGCGCATCGACAACTATGTCATGCGGCGCATCCCGTCGCGGGTGGCCAATTGGCTGATGGCCAAACTGAGCGGCGTGGACATCCACGACTTCGGCACGACCTTCAAGGCATACCGCCGGGAGATACTGCAAGACATTCCGCTCTATGGCGAGCTGCACCGGTTTATCCCGGCCCTGGCTTCGGCTTATGGCGCGACGATCTGCGAGATTCCGATTCGCAACGTCAATCGCGAGCGGGGCGAGTCGCACTACGGAATTTCACGCACCTTCCGTGTCTTCTTCGATCTGATCACGATCCGGTTTCTGCTGAAGTACATGTCGCGTCCGCTGCACTTTTTTGGCAGCTTCGGAGCATTCAGCTCGCTGACCGGCGGCGCCATTGCGCTCTACATGATGTATGAGAAGTTCATCCGCGGCGTGAATGTCATGGATGAGCATGGTCCGCTGCTGGTGTTCGCCGCCGTCATGATCGTTGCTGGTGTACAACTGGTGGCGCTCGGGCTGCTGGGCGAGCTGCAAGTGCGACACTTCCACGAGCCGGAAAAGCGTGGCCCATACGTGGTCGACCGCGTGGTTCGGACCACCAGCGAGTCGGCGCTGGCGGACTAGCCCGCGATCTTGTCAAAACCAACCGCTGAAAAGCATCCTGTTCGTGGCTACCTGTTCATCGCTGGGGCTACGTTCCTTTGGGGACTTGCCGCTGTCATGGGCCGGGCGGTGTTTACCCATCGTATTCAGATCGGCGGCCAATATATTGGATCAATCGACCCTCTCATCCTCGCTCAAGGGCGGGCTACGATTTCGCTGTTAATCCTTTGCCCGATTCTATGGGTGGCGCAGCGCAGATCACTGAGCATCCGCGCCAAAGATTTGGCCCAGTTTTTTCTCCTGGGGATTCTCGGCCTCGCTGCCTCCAATTTTTTCTACTACTTCGCTATTGAAAAGACGACGGTTGCCACTGCCATCGTTCTGCAATACGTCGCGCCTGTCTGGGTCCTGCTCTATATGCTGGCGCGGCGTCTACAACATGCGACCGCACAGCGAGTGCTGGGAGTAGCACTGGCGGTGGTGGGTTGCGGGACCGCCGTCGGGCTGCTCTCCGCGCGCAGTGGATTTCCCTGGCTGGGACTATCTGGCGCGCGCTTCAGCACCATCGGAGTGCTGGCTGCGGAGGGGGCGGCTGTGTCCTTCGCCTTTTACAACGTGTACGCGCAGCACCTCGTCCAGAAATACAATCGCTGGACCGTCCTGCTGTATGCCTTGCTGGGCGCATCGGTGTTCTGGCTGATGTTGAATCCGCCGTGGAAGATCGCGGCACAACATTACACCAGCGGCCAATGGCTATTTTTGCTGGTATTTGCCATTGTCTCGATGCTGGTGCCGTTCTCCCTATACTTCGCAGGACTGCAGCACCTCGACCCGACACGCGCAGTCGTTACTGCGTGCCTGGAGCCGGTCTGGGCTATCACGCTGACAGCCCTGTTCCTGGGCGAGTTCGTCTCCCCGATGCAGGTGTTGGGGATTGTGCTGGTTCTTGCCGCAACCATTCTTGTACAGCGTCCAGACAAGCGGGCGGCTCAGGAACCCGTCATCGCGGTTGAGCCGATCGAGTAGGTTCTTCCAAGCAACCAATCGAGGGATTCTCTAACCCTCGGAGTCAACTGCACTTCCAGAGATCTAGCGCTCCCCGGCTTCCTGCTCGCGCCCGGGTTCCAGTAGAATCTTTGTTGCATTACAATCTGGCCAATCTATTGATATCCGGGTTCGCCGGGCACCTCTGCCCCCCGCGAGGTTTATGCGTCAGTTAACCCGACTTCTGCGATACATACGACCGTACTGGTTTCAGTTGCTCGCGTCTGTCGTATGTCTTGCGATGGTCGGATTCCTGGATGCCTTTCGTGTATTGCTCGTCGGTCCCATCTTCGACCAGGTACTGAATCCCGCCTCGCAAACGCGCCAACTGGCCTTGTTCCGCGTGCCATATACGAACGAAGTCATTGATTTAAGACATTTTGTTCCCACCTATTTCCATAATGTCTGGACCGTGGTGGCATTCGCCCTGGTCACGGCCACGATTATGAAAGGGGTCTTCGATTACATTGGCACGTATCTGGTGAACTACGCCGGGTTCGGCTTGATTACGGATTTGCGCAACGATCTGTACTCGTCGACGTTGCGGCGCTCCGTAGCCTTCTTCCACAAGTACTCCACGGGCACCTTGTTGTCGGCTATCGTCAATGACATTGAGAAGGTGCAATATGCGCTTTCGACGGTGATGGCGGAGTTCCTTCAGCAGTTCTTCACGTTGATCTTCACCGCGGTTGTGGTGGTGCTTCTTGGCGGCAGATTGGCCTGGGTGCTGGCGATCTTTGTTCCGTTTGTACTGATGGCGGCGCGCCGCATCGGGAAGCGGGTTCGCAGTACGACCCGTCACGGCCAGGACAATCTGGCGGAGATCCAGAACATCCTGCACGAGACCATCAGCGGCGTGCGCATTGTGAAGGCGTTCTGTATGGAAGCCTGGGAAACGCGCCGTTTCCGCGAGGCGGCCAGGCGGTTGTTCCGCGCCAACCTGCGGTCGGTAAGCGCCACGGCAATCAGTTCTCCGCTGATGGACATCATCGGCGCCATTGCCATCGCGCTGCTCATCCTCATTGGCCGCGACTACGTCAAGCTCCATGTTTTTACGGCCGGCAGCTTCCTGGCGTTTATTGTTGCCGTCTTCAAGCTCTATGATCCGGTCCGCAAGTTCAGCCAGTTCAACAACAATTTCCAGCAGGCGATTGGCGCCTCTTCCGCGATCTTCAACTTCCTCGATTCCCAGGACGACATCTCGGAGAAGCCAAACGCCGTCAAGCTACCGCCGTTTCATCAGGGCATTCGCTTTGAGCACGTGCACTTCCGCTACAACAATGTGGAGGACGGACGCGAGGTACTGCACGGCATCGATTTGCGGATTGCACCCGGCGAAGTGGTGGCGCTGGTCGGGTCCAGCGGCTCAGGCAAGACCACGATGGTGAATCTGCTGCCACGTTTTTTTGATGTCAGCAGCGGACGCTTGCTTATCGACGGACACGATGTTCGCGAATTGAGAATCGCTTCCCTCCGCTCACAGATCGCCATGGTGACGCAGGACACCATCCTTTTCAATGACACGGTTCGCAACAACATCGTGTACGGCCATCCCGAGACGTGCTTCGAGCGGGTGGAGGAAGCAGCGCACGCGGCGCTGGCCCATGATTTCATCATGCGCCTGCCCGACGGCTACGATACTGTGATCGGGGAACGGGGACTGATGCTGAGTGGGGGCGAGCGCCAGCGACTCTCGATCGCCCGCGCGATCCTGAAGGACGCACCTATTCTGGTCCTCGATGAAGCGACCTCTTCCCTGGACAGCGAAAGCGAGTCGCTGGTGCAGTCGGCATTGCAGAACCTGATGACGGGGCGCACGGTGTTCGTTGTGGCCCACCGGCTGTCAACGGTGCGCCGGGCCGATCGCATTCTGGTGATGGAAGCCGGGATGGTTGTCGATGAGGGCACTCACGAGCGCCTGATGACACGCGCCGGCGTCTATCGGCGGTTATATGATTTGCAGTTTGAGGATGTAGAGGCGACGCCGAGAGGAGAGTGATCCTGGAAATGGCGGTGCGCTCAATGACCGGCTACGCGCAGGTAAAGTCGCAGGCCGGCGACGAAGTTGCGCTCACACTGAGCCTGAAGTCGGTGAATCATCGCTTTCTCGATCTTCATCTGCGTATCCCGCCTGAGCTTGATGCGATAGAAGTGAAAATCCGGCGCATCCTGAAAGAGCGTTTGCATCGCGGGCACGTGGAGGTGACAGTCGCGTTGGAGCGCGCCGGAGGTACGGGTTTCGACGTGAACCGTGAACTGGTCGGCGGATACTTGCAGACTTTCCGGGCCATTGCGGAAGAGTTTGGAGTGAGTGCCGAGCCGGACTTGAATGCGGTGCTGAAATTGCCCGGTGCGCTGAATCTGGCGGCCAGCGGGGATGCGGCTGAGAGCCTCGAGCAGCAGGTGGCGGCGTCGTTGGAAGATGCCATTCAGCGACTGAACCACATGCGCGAAGACGAAGGTTGCGGCGCGGTTGCCGAGCTTCGCGAGCGCATGCAACATCTTTCCCATGCGACTCATGAGGTCGACCAGCTTCGCGACAAGGTTTCACGCGCCTACTACGACAAGGTGCACGGGCGCATGCAGGAGTTGCTCAACACCCAGGTCGATCCAGACCGCATATTGCAGGAAGCAGCCATTCTGGCCGAGCGTAGCGACATCCAGGAGGAACTGGTGCGGATGAAGAACCACATCCAGCACTTCCTCTCGGTCCTGGAGGCAGGTGGTGAAGTGGGCAAGAAACTGGATTTTCTGCTGCAGGAGATGAATCGCGAAGCCAACACGCTGTTGTCCAAGACGTCCGGGGTAGCGGGCGAGGCCTTGCGCATTACCGAACTGGGGCTGGCGATGAAATCGGAGATCGAGAAGGCCCGCGAGCAGGTACAGAACCTGGAATGAGCGGCATCGTGTTCATTATCTCGGCGCCCTCGGGGTCGGGCAAATCGACGCTGACAAACCGTTTGCTCAGCATTGTTCCCAACCTGAAGTTTTCCGTCAGCTATACCACCCGCCCACCGCGCGGCAGCGAAGTCTCAGGCCGCGAGTACGTCTACATCAGCCGAGGCGAGTTCGAGAATATGGTGCGCGACGACGCCTTTCTCGAACACGCAGAGGTGTTCGGCAATTGCTACGGAACGGCCAGACACTACATGCAGGATGCTTTCGCGCAGGGCAACGATCTGCTGCTCGACATCGATGTACAGGGGGCAGCGCAGGTGAAGGCCAAGGTGCCGGACGCGGTCAGTATCTTCGTCCTTCCCCCGTCTCGGGAAGAACTGGAACGGCGGTTGCGCAGCCGCAGCGAGGCGGACGACGAAATCCAGCGCAAACTGCTGGGAGAAAAGGCACGCCGCTTCAACACCGAGGAAACTATTCAGCGGCGGCTGCAGACGGCTTCACGCGAAATTGAGAATTTCCGCGAGTACGACTATATTTTGGTGAACGACCGAGTCGACCCGGCGATTGATACGCTCAAGTCGATTGTGAGGGCGGAAAGGCTTCGCCGTTCCGGCGTCGCGCCCGGGGCCGAAGATCAAGTGGCGTTGGCTCAAGCCGACGCGGCCCGCCGCCCCCGCATGATGGACCAGGTGCGATCGATCCTGGCCAGTTTTGATTTGTCTCATCCTCCGACTCTGGCGGAGTGAGTTGATCGAGTTTCACTGAAGTTCAAGGTCCGATTTCGAACGGAGTGAGCCATGAAGCTGGTGGAAGGTTTCGACAGCAATTATCGCTACGTATTGGTGGCCGCGCGCAGGGCGCGCCAAATCCAGAATGGCGCCCGCCCCGTCGTGCAGACGCAGACCCGCAAGCCTTGCCGCATTGCTGAGGAAGAAATCCAGGCCGGCATGGTGAAGTGGACCGTGCCTCAACCGGAGACGGCTCCGCGGGAAACCGTCAGCGAAACGCTGGACAGCGTTATTGGCGGCGAGGCGGACGACTAGTAAGCCTCTCCCAGCAAGTGATCCGAGTTGGCTGCCTATAGCTTCGGCAGCACAATCCCTTTCTGTCCCTGGTACTTGCCGCTCTTGTCCTTGTAGCTAACCTCGCAAACCTCGTCCGATTGAAAGAACAGAATCTGGCAGAGGCCTTCATTGGCATAAATGCGAGCGGGCAGCGGCGTGGTATTGGAAATCTCCAGGGTGACGAAGCCCTCCCACTCCGGCTCGAACGGGGTCACATTCACGATGATTCCGCAGCGCGCGTAGGTCGACTTGCCGACGCAGATGGTCAGCACATCGCGCGGGATCTTGAAGTACTCCACCGAGCGCGCCAGGGCAAAGGAGTTGGGCGGCACGACGCAAATGTCGGAATCGAGGCTGACAAACGAGCGTTCGTCGAATTTCTTGGGGTCGACCACGGTGCTATTCACATTGGTGAAGATCTTGAATTCGTCGGCCACTCGCAAATCGTAGCCATACGATGAGAGACCGTAGGAGATCACGCCTTCCCGCACCTGCTTCTCAGAAAAGGGGTTGATCATTTCATGTTCGACTGCCATCTTGCGAATCCAACGATCGCTCTTAATCGGCAAGGAAGCTCCTTTGCGGTGGCCAAATCCACCGCTATGCGTGTGCCCAACCGCCAGCCAAATCCCTGCTTGGGCCGGCGGCACGGAACGAGTCCTGAAACGGTAGCGTCATCTTACGGAATGCGCTTGTGGATTGACAATGGTGACCGGGAGCACTAGGATTCGCGCAGGCCGCTCCCAACCTATCAGAAAATGAAGACTTATCCCCGAGAGGCAGGTCGGCTACAATCCTCAGATACGCGGTAGATATGCGGTGAACACGGTGGCGTGATGAGAACGGCATGTTAAATTCGACATGGGTGTGAACAGAGCGGAGCCCTTGTGATCAAACTTGACCTGATCAACGAAGTTGTTAACAAGACCGGCGTTACCAAAACCAAGGCCGAGATGGCGGTGGAAACCGTTTTCGAGAGCATGAAGAAGGCGCTCTCACGCGGTGACCGTATCGAGTTGCGTGGCTTCGGCGTATTCACCGTCCGGCCGCGCAAGACCGGGATCGGCCGTAATCCCCGTACCGGAGCTGAGGTCAATATCCCGCCCGGCAAAGCGGTTCGCTTCAAGCCGGGAAAAGAACTACAATCGATCGAATAATCCTCGGCGGTCCCGGTGGCGAAACCCCCGGCGCCGGTGACTGCATCCATTGCCGGTGGCGCATTCAGTTGCTGGTTTCGCCTGTTTGGAGTGTCTAAGTTAAGTAACGATGTCGGATCCAACGCCGCCGCTTTCTTACAGTCTGGAGACGCCGCCCTACCCGCAAGTCTTTACCGTTACGAGACCGGCGCGGGGACGGCCTTATTGGCTGCATATCCTGCTGCTCCTGTTGACCTTTGTGACCACACTGGTAGTGGGAGCGCAACTGGCGTTTAACTATAACCACAGGCTTCCTTCATTCGAGTTTGGTCCGGGATGGATGCCGCTGTTCCATCCCATGTGGATCTGGCACAATCCCTCGCTGCTGCTCACCGGAGTGCCGTTCGCCCTCACGCTCATGTGCATCCTGATGGCGCATGAGATGGGCCACTTCATCCTTTGCGAGAAGTATGGCGTCTATGCCACCCTGCCATTTTTCATACCTGCGCCGACCCTGATCGGCACCATGGGAGCGTTCATTCGCATCAAGTCGCCGATTCGCTCGCGACAGTCGTTGTTCGATATTGGTATCGCTGGACCAATCGCCGGTTTTGTAGCTGCCGTACCGTTTGTTTTCATCGGGCTGCTGCTGTCCCACCCGATAGGGCCGGTGCGCGAGAGCGGCTATGAGATTGGCTTTCCGCCGGTGTTTCACCTTGCGTACTGGTTGATTCACCCCTTTGTGCATGCGGTTCCGCTCAGCCGGCTCAGCTTGCATCCGATTGCGATTGCCGCCTGGGTAGGAATGTTCGCCACCGCGCTCAACCTCATCCCCGGCGGGCAGCTGGATGGCGGCCACATTGTGTATGCTGTTGCTCCGCATGTGCATCGGCGAGTGACGCGCCTGTCGGTGTTTATACTGGGCTTGCTCGGGCTCATCGGACTGGTTCAACTGGGTGTTCCCAATGGCCATAACTGGGCATGGCCCGGCTGGCTGTTATGGGCCGGGATCCTGGCAGCCAGCGGATGGCGTCATCCCGCCGTCCCGCTTTGGCCCGGCCTCGACGGTACCCGGAGGTGGATGGCGCTGGTGGCGCTTTTGCTTTTGGTGCTGACCTTTTCGCCTACGCCCCTCGGACAGAATTTCTAGGTCGCGCGAACCGCAACAAATTTTCCGCTTCCTTCCCCAACTCGGACACTGTATAAAGCTGCGGGTGCTCAATCTCCCGCCTCGCGGGACCAGGAGAAAGACCATGAAAGTTAGAACTGCGATGGGTCGTGTATCGACGATGCTGTTAGGGCTGATGCTGTTGAGTGGGCTGGCCGTGGCGCAGAGCAGCGGCAGCATGAGTTCGTCAGCGAAGAGCGCGGCGTCAGCGGCGGGCAAGACTGTGCCCTCGGGGGATTTGCTCGACATCAACACCGCAAGCAAGGATCAGCTAGCGCAGTTGCCGGGCATCGGCGACACCTACTCCCAGAAGATCATCGACGGCCGGCCCTATAAGGCGAAGAACCAGCTGGTGCAGAAGAAGATCATTCCGCAGTCGACGTACGACAAGATCAAGGGCATGATCATTGCCAAGCAGAAGTAGCGACGGACACTGGAACTAGGCCGGCTGCGACGCCCTTGCCTGCTGGCGCGCCTGGATCTCGATGTACACGTTGATGAGCGATACCGCCGCAGGCGTCACACCGGGGATGCGGCTGGCTTGTCCCAAGGTGCGGGGGCGCACCCGCGACAGTTTTTCATTCACCTCGCGCGACAGGCCAGAGACCTTGCCGTAGTCGAACCAATCGGGAATGGCGCGCTGCTCGGACTTCTTCAGCCGCTCAATGGACTTGGTCTGCTGCTCGAGATAGCCGGAGTACTTGATCTCGGTTTCGATGGACTTCAGTTCGTTGCGCGCCTCTGCCGGTAGGCGGAAGTGAGTTTCGAGTTTCGAGTTTCCAGTTTCCAGTTCTCTTTCTGTCACCCTGGTCCCGCGGGCGGTTTCTTCTCTTGAAACTTGAAACTCGAAACTGGAAACTTGCCCCCGCTCGAAAAAGCTGGGCTTCAGCTTTTCCAACACCGGCGCCAAGTGCTCGATCTGCACCTCGGGACGCTTCAGAATCTGCGCCAGCGTCGAGCCGGCCGAGTTGCCGTTGGACGCGGCGCTCAGAGCCGAGAGGGCCGGTTCGCTTTCGCCAACTCGTTCCCATAACTCCGCGTTCATCCGTGTGCGCTCCAGCAACTCACGCATCGCCTTCATGCGCTCCTGCTTGGCAAGATAGTCGGCCCAGGCGGCATCACCGACCAATCCGACCCGGCGGCCATGCGGGGTCAGGCGTCGATCAGCGTTATCGATACGCAGGTGCAGCCGGAATTCCGCACGCGAGGTGAACATGCGATAGGGCTCGTTCGTTCCCTTGCTGATGAGGTCGTCGATGAGGATGGCGGTGTACGCCTCGGTGCGGTCGAGCACAAGAGGCAGTTCGCCTTTGATCTTCAACCCGGCGTTGATGCCGGCCATAATGCCCTGGCAGGCTGCCTCTTCATAGCCGCTGGTACCGTTGATCTGTCCCGCGAGGTACAGGCCGGCGATCTTCTTCGTCTCCAGCGTGCGCTCGAGTTCCGTGGGGTCGATGGAGTCGTACTCGATGGCGTAGCCGGGCCGCAGCATCTCCGCATCTTCCAGGCCGGGGATGGATTTGATCATCGCCAACTGCACATCGATGGGCAATGACGTGCTCATGCCGTTGACGTAAATCTCGTGGGTGTTCAGACCTTCGGGCTCGAGGAAGATCTGGTGTACGTCCTTGTCGGGGAACTTGACGATCTTGTCTTCGATCGAGGGGCAATAGCGCGGCCCGACGGACTGGATCTGCCCGCTGTACATGGGCGAGCGGTGGACGTTCTCGCGGATGACGCGGTGCGTTTCCTCCGTGGTAAAGGCGATGTAGCAGGGCACCTGTTTTTCGTGATGAGCCACGCGCCGGGTGCGAAAGCTGAACGGCGTGGGGTCGGCATCGCCGGGCTGCACCTTGAACTTCGACCAGTCGATGGAGCGACCGTCCAGACGAGGCGGCGTGCCCGTTTTCAGTCGGCAACCTCGCAGCCCAAGCGCTTTGAGCGATTCCCCCAGCAGCACGGCGTTGGGCTCGCCGCTGCGTCCCGCGGGATATTGCTGCTCGCCGCAATGGATCAGTCCGTTGAGGAAGGTTCCGGTGGTGATGATGACCGCCTGCGCGCCGACGGTGCGGCCATCGCGTAGCTTGATGCCGCTTACGCGGCGTGATGTAGTTGTCAGTTGTCGGTTGTCAGTTGTCAGTTCGAAAGAGGCCGAATCCTCAACTGACAACTGGCTACTAGCAACTGACAACTGCTCCACAATCAACTCTGCTACTTCCGCCTGCTTGATCGTCAGGTTCGGCTCGGACTCGAGCACTTCACGCATCTTGACGCGGTACTGCTGCTTGTCGCACTGCGCCCGAGGTGACCACACTGCCGGACCGCGCGACGTATTCAGCAGCCGAAACTGAATGCCGACGGCATCTGTCACCTCGCCCATGATCCCGCCTAGTGCGTCTACCTCGCGCACAAGATGGCCCTTGGCAATGCCGCCGATCGCAGGATTGCACGACATCTGCGCGATAAGATCGACGTTGAGGGTGTAGAGCGCGGTCTTCAGTCCCATGCGGGCAGCAGCCATCGCAGCCTCGCATCCGGCATGGCCGGCGCCGACTACCACAACGTCGTAGGTCTCGGTAAATTGCGACAAACTGGAAAATCCCCACTGGCAGCGTTCGCCGCAGCTATGGGTTTATTCTAGCTGACCGGTGAGCAGAGAGAGACTCGTTCAGTCAGGCGTTCTCTGCAAACTGGAAGCTCTCTTTATTCAGCACGTCGCTCATGACGACGGTCAGGTCGCGCAGCGCCTGCTCACCGTTGCCGTTATAGCTGGAGCCGTGCATGGTGGCGAGGAGCTTCGGTTTGAGCCCGGCCAGCCCCTCCAGGATGAGGCCTGTGTTCGGAGTATAGGGCATGTAGTTCGCCAGCGGCCCTTGCTGATAGGCAGTGAGAGTCTGGCGCACGCGACCCAAAATGTCGGACGAAGTTACAGCTTCGACATCGCCATCGTGGTGAAACAAGTCTGAGCAAAACAACGTCGAGGTGCTTTCCTCGAATAACACCCCGGCATCCCAGCCATGAGGCAAGTGCGGCGTGGGGTAATAGCGGAAGCGGTATTTGCCGGTGGTAAGCACCTCGGCCGGCGACATCGCTCGCGCGGGACGCACCGCAAAATCGTTCACGCTCACCAGGGCGCCGACTAACCCGCATACCGCCTGCGCATTGGGCGCCAGCGAAAGCCATTCATTGAGAGACCCGCATTCATCCGACTCAAAATGACTGAAAGCGATCCAACGCAACTTGGCCGGGTCGATCACCTTAGCTATCTGCTCTCTTACCTCGGGAAACATCCCGCGCAACCCCGTGTGGAACAGCAATGGCTCTTGGTCGCGCACCAGGAAGTGGTTGAATTGCAGGTTAATCGCCTCAGCGAAGACGGAAATGCGAAACAGGTCGGGTGCGATCTCGGTAAGGTTGGGCACGGTGACTCGCTTTCTTCTTGGTTGGGCCACGAGAGTAACTCTGTCGCATTTCGAAGGTCAAGCAGGGAGTGAAGCAGGGAGTGAAGCTCAACTCGGAGTGACAAATCCCGCTATTACCAATACCCTCAGTCCATGCCCAAGCCCGTTCCCATCGGCACGCGAGGCGAAGCCGAAACCACAGTCGAGCCTCGTCATACGCTCACGGCATGGAGAGACCACCTTCCACCTGTATATTCCACGCCCTACATGATCGGATTGATGGAGGCGGCCGCCTATAATGCGCTCGAGCCCTTTCTGGAAGGCGACGAGGTGAGCGTGGGTACGGCGATCAACGTTGCGCATCGCGCTCCGGCGGCGGTTGGCATGAAGATCAAGGCGGAAGCTGTGCTGGAGAACTTTGACGGGCGCTTTTACACCTTCCGGGTGAGCGCGCACAACGGCCATGAGGTGATCGGCTACGGCACCATCGGGCGCGCCATCGTCAGCAAGCGCCAGTTCGAGGAGAAACAGCGGGCGAAACTCGCTGCCTCAGCGCCAAGCGGCGGCTAGGGAGGGTCTGATGAAGTTCGATCGAAGACCCTCGGGGACTAAAGCCCAGCTTTATTCCGGGCACGTACGGACGGCCTGAAGGCCATCCCCTTCAAAGCCGGACCAATCAGACCTTTTTACCAGCGAGGCCGATTTCTCCCACGCGGCCATGCGCCTTCCAAGCCGGCATCAGCTGTCCGTTTTGCTACAATACAAGGACTTCATACTCGCCTTTGGATTGGCGGTTTTGCTAGCATCTAAGCCCATTTATTTGCTGGTTCGTTCACGAACCCTGGCCTTGGTTTGGTTTGGCCGCAACGTTGAATAGGAGCTTGTCCTGACGTCGCGAACGCTTTCGTATCACCCGGCGCATCATCGCTTTGCCGTCTTCCTGGCTTACGCCACGCTGCTGCTTATCGTCGCCGGTGCGCTGGTTACCAGCAATGACGCCGGGCTCTCGGTTCCTGACTGGCCGACGTCGTTCGGATCGCTGTACAAGATTCCGCCGATGGTCGGCGGGGTGAAATGGGAGCACGGCCATCGCATGGTGGCGGAGTTTATCGGCCTGCTGATCATCGTGATGGCCATCTGGACGCAGCGGGTTGAACAACGCAAGTGGATGAAAGCACTGGGCTGGATCGCGTTGGCGGCCGTAGTCGGGCAGGGCGTGCTGGGCGGGCTAACGGTACTGTTCTATCTCCCGTGGGCAATATCCACGGCGCATGCCACGCTGGCGCAGACCATCTTCTGCGCCGTGGTGGCGATGGCTTTGTTCACCAGCAAGAGCTGGCTCCAGGAGACCGATCCGATTTATGAGCATGGCTTGTCGCCGAGCACTCCAATGTTGGCCGCGGTGACTGCCGCCTGCGTCTGGATCCAGCTAATTCTGGGAGCGGCTTTCCGGCATTCAGGCATCAAGCTGCTGCCGCACCTCATCGGCGCCTGTGTTGTGGCCGCCATGATCTGCTGGACCGTGATTCGCGTGCTGGCTCACTACGCGAATGTGCCGCAACTTCGCCGGCCGGCGCAGCTTCTGCTGGTGCTTCTCATGTTGCAGCTTGGACTGGGATTTGTCGCCTATGTCACTCGCGTACAGTGGGGCAAAGACGCTGTGCAGCCGACGATGAGCATGGTGCTCAGCACAGTCACCCACGTTGCCGGAGGAGCGCTGGTGTTGGCGACCAGCGTGGTTCTTGCCATACAGACCCGTCGCATGATTCAATCGCACGCCACGGAACTTGTCATGAAATCTACCCCACGGAAGGCCGTTGCATGAGCACCGCTTCTCAGCCGCTGGCGGTCCCGCGCGAAGGTCTTGGAGCTGTAACCCGCGACTACGCCGAGCTCACCAAGGCGCGCGTAACTACGCTGATCGTGATGACGGCTTGGTGCGGGGTATACTTTGCGGCTGCCCGGTCGGGCGTGTCGGCGCTCTCGTGGACCGCATTCAATGCGCTGCTCGGCATAGGCCTGGTTAGCGGCGGTACGGCCGCGCTGAACGAAGTGATGGAGCGCGACATTGACGCCCGCATGCGGCGCACTGCCATGCGGCCGCTGGTTACGGGCTCGCTCAGCGTGGTGCATGCTTCCATTGTGGCCTTTGGCATGACGCTCGGAGGGATCGCCTACCTCTGGCTCACGACCAACTGGCAAACCGCTCTGCTTACCGCGCTGACCTCGGCAAGCTACCTGATGGTTTACACGCCGATGAAGATGGTGCACCCGATGTGCACTTTCCTGGGCGCGTTTCCGGGAGCGATGCCACCCGTGCTGGGCTGGGTCGCGATCCGCGGGCATCTCGATCCCGAAGCGTTCGTGCTTTTCGCCATTATGTTTCTGTGGCAGTTCCCGCACTTCCACTCGATCGCCTGGCTGTACCGCGAGGACTACGAGCAAGCCGGGGTGCGCATGCTGCCGGTGGTGGAGAGCGATGGCCGCTCGACTGCATTCGCCATCGTTTTCTACGCATTAGCGCTGGTGCCGATGACCCTGGTCCCGACGCTGATGGGAATGTCAGGTTGGACGTACTTCGTCGGCGCCTTGTTGCTGGGCGGAGGCTTGCTGTGGTTCAGCCTGCGCATGTGGACCATGAAGCTGGCGCCGATTGTTCCCAAGTCGAAAGTGCGCGCTCGTCATTTGCTGCAAGCGACCGTTATCTATTTACCGTTGCTGTTTGCGCTAATGATGATCAATCGCGCGGCATAGAATAGATTTATCGTGAATTCAAAAGTTGCCATGCCGGAGCGGGAGAGCCATCCGGCCGTATCTGCATCGTCTCCTCAATCCAACGCCGTTATTCAGCTTAGAAATTTGCGCCACCAGTATGGTGACCGTACCGCCCTGGCCGGGGTGTCGTTCGACGTCCGCCCGGCCGAGATCTTCGGATTGCTCGGGCCAAACGGTAGCGGCAAGACCACGACCTTTCGCATTCTTTCTACGCTCATGGTGCCCAGCGGCGGCAGCGCGGAGATCCTTGGCGACGACGTCGCACGCAAGCCCGGCGCGGTACGCCGGAATATTGGCGTGGTTTTCCAGGCGCAGAGCATCGACATAAAGCTGACTGCTGAAGAGAACCTGACGGTCGTCGGAAACATTTACGGACTGCACGGGGCGCCGCTCAAGCAGCGAGTGGCAGAAATGCTGGCGCGGGTGGGACTTGCCGATCGTGCGAAGGAGAGAGCAGAGACCTTCTCCGGCGGTATGCAGCGCCGTCTGGAACTGGCAAAGGGTCTGCTTCACCATCCGTCAGTTCTGCTGCTGGACGAACCGACCACCGGACTCGATCCTGGCGCGCGGCGCGATCTTTGGCAGTACCTGCAGGTCCTTCGCGACGAAGAAAAGGTGACTGTGCTCGTCACTACCCACCTGATGGAAGAAGCCGAGCATTGCGACCGGCTTGCCATTTACGCCGAGGGCCGGGTGGTGGCCCTGGGGACGCCAACGGAGCTCAAGAGCGAAATCGGCGGCGACGTTGTTTTGCTTGAGACTGACGAGCCTGAGTCGGTGGCGCAGCGCATCGAGCAGCGTTTCGGCCTGCACCCAACGGTGCTCGACCACCAGGTGCGCATTGAAATCGAAAACGGACATCGCTTCGTCCCCGATGTGGTCGAGGCTTTTCCCGGCGAAATTCACGGCATATCCGTCCACAAGCCGAGCCTGGAAGACGTGTTCATTCGCCGCACCGGTCATCGCTTCTGGACGGAAGGGGATGACAAGACCGAAGACGAGTAAACCCTATGGCTACACGCACTCAAACTCTGCCCCCGACTATCTCTCTACCGCGTAGCGCGGGAACGTTCCTGCCTGCCGCCTCGCTGTGGTGGCGCGAAGTGGTCCGCTTCTATCGCCAGCGCGCCCGCGTGGTGGGCGTGATCGCGTCGCCGCTGCTGTTCTGGGTGGTCATCGGCTCCGGCTTCGGCACCTCGTTCAAGTCCGGTGGAGGGCAGCACTATCTCGACTACTTCTTTCCCGGCGCGCTGATCATGATCGTGCTGTTTACCGCCATCTTCACCATGATGTCGGTGATCGAGGACCGCAAGGAAGGTTTTCTGCTTTCCGTGCTGGTGGCGCCGGTAAGCCGTTCGGTGATCGTGCTGGGCAAGGTGCTCGGCGGAGCGACGCTGGCGACCCTGCAAGGGTTGATCTTCCTGGTTTTTGCGCCTGCGCTGGGGGTCCACTTCACGCTGGCGAGCTTCGCGATGACGGTGCTGGTGATCTTTCTGGTGGCGTTCTCGCTGACCGCCTTGGGCTTCATCATCGCCTGGCCTATGGATTCGACCTCGGCGTTCCACGCCATCATCAACCTGTTCCTGATTCCGTTATGGTTGCTGTCGGGATCGCTGTTCCCGTTGTCAGGCGCGTCGTTTTGGATTCGCATGCTAATGCTGATCAATCCTTTGACCTATGGGACTGAGGCGCTGCGTGCACTGCTGTTCCCCGGCGCAACAAACGATGGGTTCTCGCTGGCGACGAACATGGCAGTGCTGATCGGATTCACGCTGTTGATGTTCGCGTTTTCGTTCCTGGTGGCCAACCGCAGAAGCACCAAGCCAGCAGCGTAAATGCAGATCGAACCTACATTCTTCCCGGCCCTGAATGCCTTACTCAACGGCACCAGCGGGGTGCTCATCGGGTCGGGGCTTTATTTCATTCGCAGGCGCCGTATCGAGGCCCACAAGCGGCTGATGATCGCCGCATTCATCACGTCAACGCTCTTTCTGATCTCGTATCTCTACTATCACCTGGTGCTGCGCGCGGGAGTGACGCACTTTAAGGGACAAGGCCTGTCGCGCCCGGTCTACTTCTCCATTCTCATTTCGCACACGTTTTTGGCCGCCATCGTTGTCCCTTTCATCCTGGTGACGCTTTACCGTGCGCTGAAGGGCCGTTTCGCCCGCCACAAGGCCATCGCTCCGTACACCTTTGCCATCTGGATGTATGTTTCGGTGACCGGGGTGGTGATCTACGTGATGCTGTACATCGTGTTCGCGAAGTAACCGCTTTTCGCCGGATGCGTTAGGGGAGGAGCCAAGAGCCAGGAGTCCCCCCTTCTGTTATCCTTTCCCTTTATTACAGTCTGGCAGCACAGGAGCGGCACTTATGGCGAAGAGCGTCAACAAGGTCATCCTCATCGGCAATTTAGGCAAGGATCCCGAAGTAAAGTACACCCCCAGCGGAATGGCCATAGCACGCTTCAGCCTGGCCACCACCGATCGGGTCAAGGACAAAGAGGGCAACTGGCAGGACCGCACGGAATGGCACAACATCGTCGCCTTTCAGCGCACCGCGGAGGTCGCCGGCGAGTACCTTAAGAAGGGCGGCAAGGTCTACATCGAAGGACGCCTGCACCACGATTCCTGGGATGACAAGGAGACGGGGCAGAAGAAGTATCGCACTGAGGTCATCGCCAACGACCTGGTGCTGCTGGGCGGACGCGACGCTGGAGAGGGTGGAGGCTCGCGCGGCGCCAAAGCCAGCGGCTTCGACCAGAGCGCCCCCGACTATGACAATGCTCCCGCACCCGCGCATCCGACCGAAGTCACGGATGAAGACATTCCGTTTTGAAAGCAGTGGCCAGTTGCGGAAGTGCTGGCCTTCAGACCGCTGTTTAAGGCGTTGAAGAGACGTTCGGGCTTTAGCTACCCCTGACCTACTTCGATTCTGCGCCGGCTTCACAGGGTGCTGACAAGCTCGTGTGGAGGAGTGATTCGCGTCAGGGCACGACCTTGGTCGTGCCGATAAGTCCTTTTATTCTGGTACCCCGAGGCGACTTCAGTCGCCGAGGGGAGCTGCTGTTTTGACTTTTTCAGTAGCCTTTTCAGCCGCCGTCATACGCGGGTCTCAAGCCGGCCAAGCTTCCTGCACAGTATTCCTAAGGCGTAAGAGTGCATTGCAAGCTGGATGTCCCGTTCACATTCATTGAAGACGTGTGCCCTCCTCCCTGAAAGGTGAGATCGGAGGGAACCCCCGCGGTAATCGTCACCGTCCCGTCGGTGAGACAAATCGCTTGGCCGGTCGCGGGGTTGATGGTAGCGATCGCAGTGTTTGAACTGCTCCAGGCGAGGCCATCCTGGGAGGTCAGCAGACGGGACTGGCCGCTGTCGAACGTGCCATTGGCGGTGAATCCAACCGTGCCATCCGGGGCATTGCCTTGGGCATTCTGGGGACTCACTTGAACGCTCTTGATGGTGTTGGAGCTGCCTCCGCAAGCCGAAAACACAGCTAGCACTGCACAAGCGAAAGCGGTGATCAGATACTTCATGACGTTCTCCTGCCAGCTTCGATGACGGCCGAGACCCAGGCGCTGCCTGCCAGTTTCGAAGCTCGTGGCCGCCGAACCCGATCTGTGACTCTGGCCTGAAGATAGAGGAGCGAGCGGGAGATGGAATTCTGCTCCCCTTAAGGGAGCGATCGACGCTCAGGAGCCTCCCAGGCACAGCAAGTTTGCCATCCCCGTCACGTCGTCAGACGGGTGGTGCGATTTGCTGTTTGGCGCGAGGGTTACGCCCTCCGGAACTCGGACGGTTATCGCGACGGTTCCAGACGTATTGCACGTTGCCTGCCCGGTGGAACTGTTGATGCTGGCAATGCTGCTGTTAGAAGTACTCCAGGCGACGCCGTCCGCGCTCGTCAAGTTGCGAGACTGACGGTTCGCGAACATGCCGACGGCCATGAACGCTACATGCCCCCCAGAGCTGTCGCCTCGGGCATTTTGAGGGTTGACTTGCACGCGAGTGATTTTGGGTGGTTCCGATCTACATGCCACAGTCAGGATAATGCTTGTGCAGGCTATGAAGCTCGCGAGATATTTCATAGGGTCGCCTGTTTTGATTGTCGGGTTGCCGCTTTGCGTTGCCTCAGAAAATTGAGGGACCACGATAGTAGTGACTCGCCTGGTGACCGCAAGGCGAGGGTTGCCGCATCTCCCGGCCCCGGATGTTCTGCTTTGGCACACCCAGCAGGCTGATTGTGCCGGCTGCTATTAGACTTGTAGGGTGAGAAGAGCTTTCAGGCCCGCCCATTTCTTTGCCATCACAACGTTTCTCGTGGGGCTTTTCTGCTCCGTCCCTGCCCACGCTCAAGGGCGTGCGGAGTGCTCGATCATCAAGTCGAAGATTCTTGCGCGCAACGTTCGCTATTGCGCCTTTCTGCCAGCGAGCTTCGATCGGGACAAAACCAGGCAATATCCTGTGCTCTATTATCTGCACGGATTAGGCGACAACGAGCAGTCGCTGCTGAACCTTGGGGGCTGGGACATGATCGACGAACTGCGCCGACAAGGCAAAGTTGGCGATTTTGTCGTGCTCGCGCCCGCAGGCGGCCACAGCTTCTACATCAATTCGGCGGACGGCAAGGTCCGCTATGAAGATTTCTTCATCAAGGAATTCATGCCGCAGATGGAGAAGAAGTACCGTGTTGAGGGGACACGCACGACGCGTGGCATCACCGGCATCTCCATGGGCGGATATGGTGCGCTGCGGCTGGCGTTCAAATATCCCAACGAGTTTGCGGCGGTGAGTGCGCAGATGCCCGCCCTGATGGCCGACATTCCGGAGAACCTCGCCAGCGCGGGCGGCCTCGGTTCGCCCACAGGCACGATGGGTGAGGTGTTCGGGTCGCCCATCAATCGCGCTTATTTCGAGCGCAACAATGTGTTCACGTTTGCCAAGAACGATCCCGTCACCGAATTGAGACGGCTGAAAATCTACTTCGACGTGGGCAGCAATGATGACTACGGCTTCGATCGCGGGGCGGAGAAGTTGCATCAGTTGCTGGACTCGCGTGGCGTGCCGAATGAATTCCACGTCTATCCGGGACGCCATGATCCGCAATTTGCCATGCGCCACTTCGCGAGTGTGATGGAGTTTCAGTGGAAGGCGATCGGGAAGTAGAAAGGCCGCTTTTCGCTCTTGGCTTTTGGCTCTTCGCTACTGCTAAAGCTTGTCGCGATCGTCCTCAGCAAAGGCGACCCATTGACCGCCGGAGTTGAGTACCCTACGCCTGCGCAGACGCCCCCATGAAAAATAGGCGTTCTTCGCCGCGTCGGCTCAGAGAGACACTCGCAATGGGCGAGCACCGAGAACCAAAAGCGAAAAGTGAAAAGCGAAGAGCGAAGAGCGGAGAGCGGCCGTCCCGTTGTTCACGCGTCACAGCCGATTTCTTGCGGATACAACTAAAATAGGTATATGGACTCCTTCATCATCGCCGGCAGGCAGTTTCGTTCGCGTCTTATCGTTGGAACCGGGAAGTATCGTTCTGGGCAGGAAACGGCACGTGCCATTGAGGCTTCGGGCGCGGAAATGGTCACGGTTGCGGTGCGCCGGGTGAACCTTGATCGCAGCAAGGAGTCACTGCTCGACTTTATTGATCCGGGCAAGTACTTCCTCCTGCCGAATACCGCGGGTTGCTACACGGCCGACGAAGCCATTCGTACGGCCCGCCTGGCTCGGGAAGTGGGACTGTCGGACTGGGTAAAGGTCGAGGTCATCGGCGACCAGGCCACGCTCTTTCCCGACGTGCAGGCCACCATTGAAGCCACGCGCGTGCTGGTGAAGGAAGGATTCACCGTTCTCCCCTATACCTCGGACGACATTGTTGTGGCCAAGCGGCTGATCGACGCGGGCGCCAGCGCGGTTATGCCCCTGGGCGCGCCCATCGGCAGCGGCCTCGGTCTGCAGAACCAGCCGAGCATCCGCATTCTGCGCGAGTTGATCACGGATGTGCCATTGATCGTCGATGCCGGCGTGGGCACAGCATCGGATGCCGCGATCGCGATGGAACTGGGCGTTGATGGCGTCCTGATGAATACGGGCATTGCCGCCGCACAGGACCCCGTTCTCATGGCCGATGCCATGAAGCATGCCGTCATCGCCGGTCGCAACGCGTACCTCGCGGGCCGTATGCCCAGGAAGCTGTACGCGACCGCCAGCTCACCTCTGGAAGGGGTGGTTCGCTGAGCGGTTTGAGCTGATCGGTTAGTTCGAGAGCGAGCGCGCCAGTTGAGTGCCGGCCATCATGTCATAGCGATGCAGCAGCGACTCGGCCAGGGCCGGTTTGCTGTACACCACCAGAGCGATACAAGCCTGGGTCACGAGAACCGAGGGGTCATGGCCGCGCTCCAGCTTGCGGAAGAATACAGAATCGGCAAAAACCAGACGGTCGGGTTGATGACGTCCGGACGGCGTTGGCGGTGAATTACGTACCTGCTTGACTAAGTCGATAAACTCGAATCCATGCTCCGTGAGGAATCCGTGGACCTGCGGAAACAGCGGCTGTCCCAGGTACAGGGGATAGAACTCGGTTTCGCAGTGGACGACGGCGGTTCGGAACAGCACTTCGGTGGCGTGCTCCAAAGCCCGAAGTTCGAAGCCCTGAATATCGAACTTCAGAAAATCGACCGGCCGCGACGGCAGCACGTCGTCGAGGCGGCGGGTGTCGACACGCTCTTCGCGTACGGTATGCAGATCACGAAGGTCAGCGAAGTCTTGTGCCCCCTCGGGGTTTAGCGGATACAACGAAGAAGTTCCATCGTCGTTGTTGATCTTCAGGGTATGTGTCTTGCCGTCACCAATGGCATAGGGGAGCAGATTTAGACGTGTACCCCCCTCCCTCTCAGCGCGTTCACGCAAGCGATGGGCCAGCGGCTCGAATCCCACAATGTCACAGGGCAAACCCGCGTCTGCCAGCGGCTTATAGATGTGATTCTCAGCCGCCAGACTCTGGGCGCCAACATCCACAATGAATAAGGGCTGCCCATACCGTGACGCCCGAAGCGCCTCTACGATTGCTGCGCGCGCGTCTTCCAGTTGAGCTTCCTGGAGCCGGAGCTGTCGATATTCATCGCTCGCGACGACCGCTTCAAATACCTCCGCTAGAGTGCGCCCAGCTTCGATTTGCTTCGACCAATACGCCAGACCTTCCGCATCGGGAGGCCGCTTTAAGACAAACCTGTATAAGGTGTCGAGATAATCTCTGCCAGTCAATGTGGACTGTGGTCCTCCATCCGCCTACCCTTGATCGCCCATGATGAATAGCGGCTTGCCTTCGAAGCTGCGAAACAGGGGGCGCAGGCGGTCTGTGTTGTAGTGTTCTTCCACGTTGACCGTTTTCTTGGTCGAGGTGACGATCTCCACCGGAATGCTATGGTAACGCCCGTTCTGCAGAACCACCAGCTTGCCGAAGTTCTTGCTCAGCAGCAGGTCCAGCGCCAGGTTGCCGTAGGCCATAGGCACAACCGAATCAATCGCGTCGGGATCGCCGGAGCGCACCAAATAGCCGAGGTTCTGACTGATGATGTTGATGCTTTTGCCGTTGTTGTACTTGGCCGAGCGGGTTTTCAGTTCTCGGGCAACCAGCTCGCCGATGCCTCCCAGCTTCTTGTGTCCAAAAGCGTCGGTGGCTTCGTCCTCAAACATCATGTGCCCGCCCTCGACCGTGGCGCCTTCCGAGACGAGAACAATTGCATAACGGCTAGGATTTCTGCGGCGGTCCAGCACCAGGAGTTCGGTAAGCCGGTCGAGATTGAATCTATACTCAGGGATGACGCAGCGGTGGGCAGCACCGGCCAGGGTAGGCACCATGGCACTGAATCCGGCATAGCGCCCAAAAACCTCAAGCACCAGAATGCGCTCGTGCGATCCGGCTGAGGTGCGCAGTCGATTGGTCAGCTCAATGGTGCGCGTGACACAGGTGCTGAAACCAATGCAATAGTCGGTGCCGGGAACGTCGTTGTCCATTGTCTTCGGAATGGCAATGACGTTGAGGCCCTCTTTGTGCAGGCGCACGCCGTAGCTGAGGGTATCGTCGCCGCCGATGGGAATCAGATAGTCGATGCCCAGCCACTCCAGGTTCTTGAGCACCTCGGGCGTGAGGTCGTTCTTGTCGTCGTTATAGGTACCTTGCAGGTGCTCGGGAACATCAGCCTTGCTGACCCTGCTGGGGTTGGTGCGAGAAGTGTGCAGGAAGGTTCCGCCAGTGCGGCCCAGGCGGTCGACGATCTCCTGTGTCAGTACCTGGAAATTGTCGCTGTTGTCATACCGCTCATCGCGCACGATGTTGACCAGTCCGCCCCACCCCCTGCGCAGGCCGATTACATCGTAGCCCTCTCCGATTGCGCGGAAGGTGACAGCGCGAATCGCCGGGTTGAGTCCCGGAACGTCACCGCCCCCGGTCAAAATGCCTATAACGCCCTTTTTGGGAGTGCCGGTCGCCATGAGTCAGTCCGCCCTTCTGATGGTTGCAAAGCAGCCACGGAACAAGTGGGCCTTGCTTTCAGCCTATGGAGATTGTAGCTTTTCACGCGGTGATGCCCGCACCGCGCAATGTGAAAAAATTATCCACGCTGATTCGGCATCGCGGCGACCCCAGGACCCGGCAGAGGTGGGCAGGATTTTGCGAGGAAGGCATCGTCAAGCCAGAGAAAACCGTATTGAGCCGCGGGCGTCACGTTTGTGGCCCGCCGTTGCTCCGTGCCATAATGACGCCCGCCATGACCCATCGAATTGTATCTTCTCTCGTTGTGACCTTTGCCCTACTGGCAACGTTTTCTGCTGCGGCCCAGGCGCCTTCACAGGCTCCGGCGGGTGCTGCCAATCCCATGGCGGCGGGGCAGAAGCTCATCAGCGAGGGCAAGCTCGACGGCGCCGTCACGTTCTACAAGAATGCGCTTCAGGGCAATCCAGGCGCATGGGAGGCCTATCTCGGCATCGGTGCTGCCCTTGACCTGAAGGGCGATTACACCGCCGCGCGGCAGAACATTCAGAAGGCCATAGACATGGCCCCAGGCAGCGGCAAGGTTCGTGTCTTGCGCACCATGGCGGTTTCGTACGCCTTCACGAAGGATGCCAATCAGGCTGCCAAGTATGAGGAGCAGGCTTTCCAGATTCAGATGGCCGCCAATGACTTCAATGGTGCGGCAGGCATTGCCGACGAGTTGGCCCGAATTTACCTGGAGAGCGGCGATCTCAACGATGCCTATAAGTGGTACCAGAAGGGGCACGAGACCGCGATGCGCAATCCCAAACTGACCGACGCGGAGAAAGACTTGTGGAACTTCCGCTGGCAAAACGCGCAGGCGCGCGTCGCCGCACGGAAGGGAGACAACGCCGAGGCCCGGCACCTTGCCGCCGCTGCCAAATCGATTATCGACAAGGAAACCAATCCTGAGCAGCAGCAGTTCGTCCCCTACCTTGAAGGCTACGTGGAGTTCTACGGAGGCGACTACACCGCGGCCATTCATGACCTGGAAAGGGCTAACCAAAAGGATCCGTTCATTCTGGTGCTGATCGCCCAAGCCTACGAAAAGTCTGGCGACCAGAAGAATGCCATGGATTACTATCGCAAGGTCTTACAGATTTACTCGCACAATCCGACCATGGCTTTTTCCCGGCCGTTGGCCGAAAAGAAGGTCGGATCCTAGCAGTACCCTGTCGCTGTTGACCCGTTTCCTTGGGGAAGCTCCACAATCTGCGGGCGCGGGCAGAGTCCCTTCGTGGGCATTTTGCTTGAACCTGCTCACCGCGAAGCTGAAAACCTGGCAAGCACTCTTGAAAATGTTGGTGGGTCGACGATGCCGAGTTGAGCCCGAATCCTGGCGCCGGCTTGGCGGGCACATAGAGAGACGGTCTGCCTTATCTATGATCTATGGCGACCCAGGCTACAACAAAGCGGGTAGAATCATCCGAAGTCATAGAGTTCCAGGCGCTGCGTTTTCGGGGTTAGCATATGTCTTCTTCTCTCAGTTCCTCTGATGGGTTCGACGGAATAAAGGCCGGCTCAGACGGACAGACGAACCAGGTTCGATATTTCTTTCTGGGTCTGCTCCTCCTCATCGGAACGGCTGTCGCTTGGCCATTCCTGGGACGGAACCTTCAAGGCATGCAGTTCATGCCCCATAGTTTCTGCTATCTGGGCAACACGACACTGATCGCCACGCACATGGTGTCGGATCTTCTGATTGGGATCTCGTATGTCGTGATTTCATTGACCCTGGTGTACCTGGTTCGCGCCAGTGCCGGCGGAATTCCGTTTCACTGGATGTTCCTGGCTTTCGGTACCTTCATTATCGCTTGCGGTGCTACTCACTTCATGGAGGTGGTAACGCTCTGGGCGCCGGTATATTGGGCTTCCGCGTACGTGAAAGTGATTACCGCTGCCGCCTCTGTTGCGACGGCGATTGCGCTTCCTTTAGCCATTCCGCGCATTCTGCGGAACATTCGGGCGGTCAATCTGTCGGAAGAGCGCGCCGGTGAACTGGCACGTATCAATCAGGATCTGAGCGCGGCCAATGAGAAGTTGCAAGACCTGGACAGATTACGGCGACGCTTTGTGGCCCAAACCTCTGCCAACATTGGTGATTGGGAATGGGAGATTGGCAGCGGCCGGTTGCAGTGGTCGGAAGAGGTTGAGGTGATGCACGGGTTCGCCCCGGGAAGCTTCAACGGCAACTACGAACACTGGCTCGGTTCCGTGCATCCCGAAGACCGCGAACGTACGGCGAGCGCGGTTCGTTTGGCGATGGAGGAACGCGCTGACTATGACATTGAATACCGCACCGTGCGGCCCGATGGGTCGATCTATTGGACGGCGGCTCGCGCTGCCATCGAACGTGACGCCGGGGGTAATCCGGTGCGGATGATCGGCATGTGCATGGACATCACTCGGCGGAAGACTACCGAAGAGGCTCTTCGCAGAACCGAGAAGTTGGCGGCAGCGGGCAGATTGGCCGCCACCATTGCCCACGAGGTGAATAATCCGCTTGAGGCTGTGACCAACTTGATCTTTCTGGCGCGCAATGAGCCCAATGCGGTGGAACGCGATCGCCTTCTGGAAACGGCCGATAAGGAGTTGCAGCGTGTCAGCCATATCACCCGCCAGACACTAGGTTTTTACCGCGACTCCGGCCGGGTGGCTAAAGTCGACGTCGGAGAAGTGGTAAACAACGTTCTTGATGTTTTTCAGGGCAAACTGAAGTCCAAGCGCGTCCGCGCCTCTTTCGAGATCGACGGCGAGGCAATTGTTTATGGCGCGCAGGGAGAGATCTCGCAAGTTGTCTCCAATCTGCTCAGCAACGCTCTGGACGCTTCGCGGCCCGGGTCCAGCATAAGAATCCGCGTGAGACAGCGGCCCGGCGGGGCGACACTGATCGTCTCCGATCAGGGCCGAGGAATCACAGCGCACGCAAAGCCCATGGTTTTTGAGCCTTTCTTCACGACGAAGAAGGACGTTGGTACCGGGCTGGGCTTGTGGGTCAGCCGGCGGATCGTGGAGAACCATGGCGGTCGCATCCGATTCCGTAGTTCTGACGCAGCCGGCGGCACCGGCACCGTGTTCGTCGTGAACCTGCGAAGCGCGCCCCCGGATGGCGGCGAAGCAGCTGAGCGATAAGGCTCTGCCCGATTATGCGCCAGGGGAGTTGCTCTCAGCAGTAGATTGCTCTTCACCACGGGAAACGCCCGCCGGGGGCTGGGTTTCGTCCTCGCCGCCATTTTCCATCAGCACGGTCAGCGACCGGCCCTGCACCGTAATCTGGCCCATCATGGGCTCGTGCTTGAATGGCTTTTCCAGATCGTAGGTATCCATGATCAGGGTCCAGCCCCGGCTGCGGGGCGATGCGGGCAATGTGTAGCTGACGCTGTCATGATAGGAGTTCAACAGGATCAGGAACGAGTCATCGCAAATCTTTTGGCCCATCTCGTCGACTTCGCCGAGTGTGTTGCCGTTGTACATGAGAGCAATGCTGCGCATCCACCCCTCTCCCCATTGCTCCTGTGTCATTTCCTCTCCGTTGCTGCCGTACCAGCCGATGTCTTTCAGGGATGAATGGCGCACCTCGCGGTCCTGGAAGAACTTGCGGCGCCGGAAGTTGGGATGGGCGATGCGCAGGGCAATCAGTTGGCGGGTGAATTCCAGCAATCTTTGCTGGCGCATGTCGAGGTTCCAGTAGTACCAACTGATTTCGTTGTCCTGGCAATACGCGTTGTTGTTGCCATGCTGTGTGCGGCCAATCTCGACTCCGCCGCAGAGCATAGGGACACCCTGAGAGAGGAACAGGGTTGCGAGCAAATTGCGTTGCTGGACCTCACGGGAGCGGTTGATGTCCGGGTCGTCGGTCGGACCTTCGGCACCCATGTTCCAGGAGTAGTTGTCATTGGCTCCGTCCTGGTTGTTTTCGCCGTTGGCCTGGTTGTGCTTGTCGTTGTAGCTCACCAGGTCGGCAAGCGTAAAACCGTCATGGGCGACCACAAAGTTGATGCTGGCGGATGGCTTGCGACCATCGTTCTGGTAGAGGTCGCTGCTGCCGGTGAGACGGTACGCCAGGTCCGAAAGCTGGCCCTCGTCGCCCTTCCAGTAGCGGCGCACGGTGTCCCGGTATTTGCCGTTCCACTCCGCCCACAGCACTGGGAAGTTGCCGACCTGATATCCGCCGCTGCCCACATCCCAGGGTTCGGCGATCAGCTTCACCTGCGAGATGATCGGGTCCTGATGGATGATGTCGAAGAACGCGGCGAGTCGATCGACGTCATGCAACTCACGCGCAAGCGTTGCCGCCAGATCAAACCGGAAGCCGTCGACATGCATTTCGGTGATCCAATACCGCAGGCTGTCCATGATGAGCTTCAGCACCTGCGGATGGCGCACATTCAGGCTGTTGCCGGTGCCGGTATAGTCCATGTAGTACCGCGGTTGGTTGGGGACCAGCTTGTAGTAGGTGGGATTGTCGATGCCCCGAAAACTCAGCATGGGCCCCAGATGATTGCCCTCGGCGGTGTGGTTGTAGACCACATCGAGGATGATCTCGATCCCCTCGCGGTGCAGCGCCTTCACCATCGACTTGAATTCCGCTACCTGGGCGCCGGTAGCGCCGCCCGACGAGTAATGCGGCTCAGGACTGAAGTAGTTGAGCGTGTTGTAGCCCCAGTAATTGCGCAATCCTCGATCGACCAGAATCTTGTCGTGGACGAACTGGTGCACGGGCATCAGTTCGACCGCGGTGATGCCGAGCCTCTTCAGGTATTTCAAAACCGACTGGCAAGCCAATGCCGCATAAGTCCCCCGCAGGCTCTTGGGAACCAGGGGATGGAGCTTGCTGAAGCCTCGCACATGCATTTCGTAGATCACCGAGTCGCTCAGTGGAGTACGCGGAGGATGGTCCTGCTCCCAGTCAAAGTAGGGATTTGCGACCACGCACTTAGGCATTCCGGCGGCGCTGTCACGGCGGTCCATGTGCAAGTCGGCGTTGTCGCCACCAAATCTGTAGGGGAAGATCGGTTTTTGCCAGTCGATGTGACCGTCGATGGCGCGCGCGTAGGGGTCGACCAGTAACTTGGTGGGGTTGAATCGCAGACCGGCGCCCGGGTCCCATGGGCCATGTGCCCGGTAGCCATAGAGTTGGCCGGGCTGCAATCCGGGAACATAGCAGTGCCAGACGAAAGCCGTCTGCTCCGAAACCGCGATGCGGTCGACCTCACGCCGGGTGCGACTGTCATACAGGCACAGGTCGATCCCGGTGGCGTTTTCGGAGTACAGGGCAAAGTTCACCCCGGTTCCGTCCCAGGTAGCCCCCAGCGGATGGGGCCTACCCGGAAGAACGACTCGTCCCATGGTGTTTTCCTCCGGGCGCTATGAGCCTTGCCCTTAGATGCACGTAGATGGCCAGAGTTGATGACTGCGCAAGCCAACGCAATCGTACACGCGGAAGCCACAGCATACCGCGAGACGCAGGTGTCCGTGAGACCTTTGCCCCGCATCCAATCCAATGGATGAGTAGCGCCATGTTGGGTAAATGTGCCAATCCGGATTGCGACTCGGAATTTAAGCGGCTGGGGACCGGAAGAATCTACACCTTGCTAGTGCGGAACCCGCAGAGATGGGGCCTGCCCGAACACGTGAAGCAGAAAGTAGTCTGGCTGTGTGACGAGTGTGACCACGACAAGAAGATCCGTTTCGACCAGGAGCACTGCCAGGTGCTGGTGGTGAATCGCCAGGAGCATCTCAGGAAATCCGCATAGGGACAGTCAGAGCAGGGAGGGACCGCAAAGGTGGCCGGCGAGTCCGGATAAGTGACGAGCAACGGGGTGCACAAGGCCGGGCGTATTGAAGTTTGAGCTTCAAGACTCAAGCAAACCCGCATCCACAGTCAGCCCGCTGGAATCGAATTGCTCATGGCCGCCAGAAACACCCCTCCTACGGTGAATGAGCAGGACCTGCGCGATCTGGGATTCGGCTCCGTCGTATCCCGCGAAAGCCGTACCCGACTGGTCAACCGCGATGGCAGCTTCAACGTGCAACGCCGCGGCCTTGCCTTCTGGAAGTCTTTTAGTCCGTACCACTTCATGCTGACGATTCCCTGGTGGCTGTTCTTTGGTATCACCGCGGGAGCCTATCTGCTTGCGAACATGGCATTCGCCTGGGCCTACCTCTCCTGCGGCCCCGGCGCCCTGGGCAGCGACGCCGCCGGGATGCAGAACCATACCTTCCTGCGCGCGTTCTTCTTCAGCGTGCAGACGCTTTCCACCATCGGATACGGGCAGGTGGTGCCGATCGGACTGGCTGCCAATTCGCTGGTGACGCTGGAGGCGCTGGTCGGACTGCTGGGCTTTGCCATCGTCACCGGGCTCCTGTTCGCCCGTTTCTCACGGCCCACGGCGAGAATGCTCTTCAGCCGCCATGCGCTCATCGCACCGTATCGCGATAGAACGGCGTTTGAATTCCGCGTCGCCAATGCCCGCCGCAATGAACTGATCGAGGTGGCCGCCAAGATATTGTTTACCCGATTCGAAATGGTGGATGGCGTACGCACCCGGCGCTATTATCCGCTCTCCCTGGAACGCGAGCGGGTCACCTTTCTGCCGCTCACCTGGACGGTGGTCCATCCCATTGACGAAGATAGCCCGGTGTATGGTGAAACGGTGGATTCGCTGCGCGAGAGCCAGGCGGAGTTCATCGTATTGCTGAGCGGCTTGGACGAAACGGTGGCCGCCACCGTAAATCAGCGAACGTCCTATGTACTGGACGAGATGCTATGGGGCACACGCTTCGCCAATGCATTTCTCATCGTCGAAACCAAGGGCAGAAAAGTCGCCTTCGACATGCGGAAGTTCGACGCCGTAGACCGGGCGTCGTTGGCGGAGGCCGCATTAAATCATTGACAGAATGGCGTAAATCAAGAGAATTGGTGCCGTACTCGCCTTAGCCTCGCTGTCTAGTTCAACCGTTTGTAGAAATCTGAGTGCACTCGGCGCACGAAGCAGCTATCGGTGTGCCGAGCACAGGAGGAAGTCATGGCAGAGGGAATCATAGGTGGTGTCCGGCGTGCGTCGGGCTGGTCGATTGCTTTGGGAATCCTGATGATCGTGGCCGGCATGATCGCGATCTTTGCGCCACTGGAAGCCGGTCTGGTGGTGGTCATCGTCGTGGGCTGGATGGCGATCTTCAATGGCGGCGCGCAGCTCTTCTACGCTTTCAGCCATGAGGCCAGGCATCGCTGGCTGGAGGTGCTGCTGGGAATTATCTACATCATTGCGGGCATCTACCTGCTGATGCATCCTCTCGGTGGTCTGCTGGCCATTACTCTGTTGGTGGGCTCATTCCTGGTCGTATACGGCATCTTCGCCTTCATCCTGGCCTTCCGGATGCGCCCGGCTGCCGGCTGGGGGTGGGTGCTGTTTGATGCCATTGTTACCGTCCTGCTGGGCATTTTGATCTACATTCACTGGCCGGCCAATACCGAGTGGGTGATGGGTACGCTGTTCGGCATCAGCTTCATCGTCACCGGCGTGTCCCGCCTGATGGTCTCGATGGCGGTGCGGAGGCTGACGACAAGGGCGGCTTAAGAACACTATGTCCGTTTGAGGGCAGCTTTTGGGGGCTTTGTAGCCTTCTACGGTTTGGGCTTCAGCCTCTGTGATCCGTCGTGGGCACAGCGGCTGAAGCCCTTCGTGTTTCGGACGTAGCACTGGCCTGACGCCGGGATCTAATAGCGATTCACTCTGTAGTGATTTACGTCACAGCCAGCTTTCGGGTTAAGGCGTTACATAATAAGCAGCAAGGGCGAGCGGGAGCTGCACGCCCGGACAGCGCCTGTCCTTAATTCTTGACGCTCAGCTTGCCGCTCCATGGATACCCCACCGCGTGGGGAGAATGGTAGCGAGCCATGGCTACCGCAATGCCAAAGACGACTGGCGTCAGCATCCAGAATGTGCTGATCGCCACTGACTTTTCCCGTGCTTCTTCGGAAATCCTGCACGCCGGCATGAACTTCTGTCATGCCTACGGGGCGCACACATACATACTTTATGTGCTTCCGCAAACCGAGTTTGCGCTGGCGGGATTCGAGGCCTATGCCGCTGCGCGCGATGTGGCGAAGCGCGACATGCAAAACCTTGACGACCAACTGCGCCAACAATATTCGCGGGAGCAGGGCAAGGACTACGAGCTTCTGATCAGCGAAGGCGACGTGGCCGACTCCATCCTCGCAACTGCTCGTGACAAGCACATCGATCTCATCATCGTGGGAACGCATGGCCGCAAGGGTCTCAGCAAGGCCCTGCTTGGATCCGTGGCGGAGAGCATCTTTCGCCACTCCGAGATACCGGTCCTCACCGTCGGGCCGCAGGCTCGGCATCTGCATCCCTCCGGCCCCAGGCGGCTGCTGGTTCCCGTGGACTTCACCGCTGCGTCGCAGCACTCGGCCAGGTATGCCTGTGCTCTGGCACGTGAGCACCACGCAGACCTAGTGCTGATCCATGCCATCGAAGACGCAAAAGGTGGAGCGATGGCCGACCTGGAGTGCCTGAAGCACACCGTGGAGCAGAGCCTGGAGGAGTTGGTCCAGTGCGAGGTGAAGCCAGGTCAGGTCCAGTTCATCGCTCGACTGGGAAGGGCCGTGCCCACGGTCCTCGACGCCGCTTCAGAGTTTGAGGCTGACATGATGGTCGTTGGCGTGCACACCTATCCGGGCTTGCTCGATCACCTTCGCTCGCAGACGGCCTACGATCTGGTACGGCAGGCGCCGTGCCCGGTGCTGACGGTGCGATAGCAAGAGCACGGTGAAGGTGTTTCTCGGAGGCACGGCCTGACCGCCGCGCCTCTCATCCAGCCCAAGAATCCGCTTGCCAAATTCGCACACCTGCTCCCCATGAGGTAAAGTTCTACTCACTTAGCAGGAGGAGAGATGCGTAGCTTCCACTGTCTGGCCATGTTGTTCCTGTCCGCGATTTGCACTTCATTTCTTACAGCAAGCCCACTGCCACAGACCCCTCCCGCGGCTCCGGCCCAACAGAGCGGTTCGCAAGAACAGTCAGCGCAGTCCTCCGACGAAACCCTCAGCCCGGAGAGCGAGGCACGGCTCATCAACGAAGTACGGCACAAACTCGTCATGCTGCCTTACTACAGCGTCTTCGATAACCTCGAATTTTCCATCGATGGCCGGACCGTGATCCTCACTGGGCAGGTGGTGCAGGCAGTGACCAAGTCGGGCGCCGAAGATGGAGTGAAGCACATTGAGGGCGTAGACAAGGTAGTCAACAAGATCGAGATCCTGCCGCCGAGCAATATGGACGACCGTATCCGACGCGAGGTCTATAACTCCATCTACAGCTTCGGGCCATTGTTCAAGTATGGCAACATGGCCGTCCCCCCGATCCACATCATCGTCAGGAATGCCCACATTACTCTCGATGGAGTGGTCGATTCGGAGTCCGATAAGAACTACGCTGGAGTGCGAGCCAGCCAGGTTCCCGGGACCTTCGGGGTTATCAACAATCTGCGCGTTATCAAGAGCGATAGCGGCAAGGACGACAAGAACAACAAGAAGAAGAAGAAGAAATAATTTCCGGTACGGCGGCTCAGTGCGGCAGCAGGAAGCCCGCGCCATCGGCGATCCAGTGGGCGAGGATGTTGGCCCATAAGTTCCGCCGCCAAAGGTACAGGAGCGTCAGCAACACCCCGCCGTAGCCTGCGACGATGAGCTGCGCCCACCCCCAACTGCTGAGATGGGCAATGGTGAATGCCGCCCAGGAAAGAACGCCGGCAACCCACCGACTCTTTGTAAGCTCCAGCAGGCGTTCAATAGGATAGCCCCGAAACAGGAGTTCCTCTACAACGGCCGCTCTCGTCACCAACAGGAACCTGTACCAGAATGGCGTCGCCAGGAGACTGCCCATGACCTTGGTATTCATCTGTATATGGAGTGCCGGGAAGATGACGTTGTAGATGGTTACGACACCGGCGACCATCAGAACTCCGACAATGAGCGCCAAGACAATGTCGTGAATACGAGGACGCTTGAGGCCAATGGAACTCAGGCGACGCTTCTCGACAATCACAACGTAGAGGAGCATCAGCAGGGCAGCGATCCACCAGAGGACCTCGTGCCCCACCAGATGGCTCTTGCCGAATAAGCGATCGCCCCACGTGCCCAGCGGAAGCTGTGGCAGAACAAAACTCAGCACCAGACCGACGATTGCCAACTTGCGAGAGGGTTTCGTAGTAACTGGCTGCGGTTGCGATAGCGAAGGCTCGCTCATAGTTGCTTCTGGCCGGAATAGGGTGCGGCTTTCGCGGCGACCATCCTCTCACGATCCAGCTTTTCCATCCTCTCACTGCTCCGTCTCGTCTATATCTACGCAGCCGCTAGAATATTGTTCTGGGGAAATGGCTTCCATTCACGAAGAAGAGATCTTAGGTAAGGCGTACGACGGCCGGCTGATGAAGAGGCTGCTGGGGTACCTGCGGCCATACCGCTGGCAGGTGGTCGGCGCCCTTGTCGCGATCGTGCTGAAAGCTGCTGCTGATGTCGTCGGTCCCTACCTGACCAAGGTTGCCGTCGACAAGTACCTTGCCAGCCATACGGAAGCACACTCGCTTCTCGACCCGATTCTCAGCAACAATCCGATGCGTGGCATTGCGCAGATTGCAGCAATGTATGTCGGAATCCTGCTGTTCAGCTTCGTGCTGGAGTTCGTGCAGACCTACGTCATGCAGTGGGCCGGGCAAAAGGTGATGTTTGACCTGCGCAGCCAGATCTTCCGCCATCTGCAGAAGCTGCACGTCGCGTTTTACGATCGCAACCCTGTGGGGCGGCTGGTGACCCGCGTGACCACCGATGTGGACGCGTTGAACGAGATGTTTACCGCAGGCGTGGTCGCCATCTTCGAAGACATTTTCGTGCTCATCGGGATCGTGGTGATCATGCTCAACATGAGCTGGCGGCTCGCCTTGATCACCTTCGCCGTGTTGCCGGTCATCTTCTTTGCGACCAGCCTGTTCCGCAAAGCGGTGCGGGACAGCTATCGCCGTATTCGTGTCGCCATAGCGCGCATTAATGCGTATCTGCAGGAGCACGTCACTGGCATCGTCGTGCTGCAATTGTTCAACCGCGAGAAGAGGTCCTACGAGCGCTTTGAGGACATCAACCGGGTGCACATGGACGCTTATAAAGATGCGATCATGGCGCACGCGATCTACTACCCGGTGGTGGAAGTACTTTCCGCTTTTGCAATCGCCAGTGTGATCTGGTTTGGCGGCGGGCAAGTGATCCGGCAGATGGCCACGCTGGGTGTTCTGGTGGCATTCATTCAGTACGCGCAGCGCTTCTTCCGGCCGATTCAGGACCTCAGCGAAAAATACAACATTCTGCAATCCGCCATGGCTTCCAGCGAACGAGTCTTCAAGCTGCTCGACACGCCGGCGGAAATCGTTACGCCTGTTCACCCCCAGGCACCCGAGGGCCCCGGACGTATCGAGTTCGATCATGTCTGGTTTGCTTACCGAACCATGGCGCAGGCAGCCGAGGAGGCGGCAAACAAGGGCGAAAAGCTGAAGCCAGTCGCCTCCGGCAGCCAGGACGAATTTGACTGGGTGTTGCGCGATGTATCCTTCACCATCGAGCCAGGCGAGACGGCTGCATTTGTCGGACACACCGGCGCAGGCAAGACCACCATTATCTCGCTGCTGCTGCGGTTCTACGATGTGCAACGGGGAGCGGTCCGCATTGACGGCGTCGATGTTCGGGATATGGACCTGGCCGACTTGCGCCGTCGCTTCGGAGTGGTGCTACAGGATCCATTTCTCTTCTCGGGAACGCTGGCGGACAACATTCGGCTCGGCTCGCGGTGGATCGAAGACGAATCCATCGAAAACGCGGCGGAGCAGGTGAACGTGGCTGATTTCATTCGCTCCCTCCCCGGCGGCTTTGCGGAAGAGGTGCGCGAGCGCGGCAGCACATTATCGACCGGCCAGAAGCAGCTCATTTCCTTCGCACGCGCCCTGGCGCATGATCCCAGGATTCTCATCCTCGATGAAGCTACCTCCAGCGTCGACACCGAAACCGAGTTCCGCGTGCGCGAGGCGCTGACCCGCATGGTCGAAGGCCGCACCTCGATTGTGATCGCCCACCGCCTGAGCACCATTCAGCGTGCCGACAAGATTGTCGTTCTGCACAAAGGACGGGTGCGCGAGATCGGTTCGCATCAGCAGTTGCTGACACAGCGTGGAATCTACTGGAAGCTTTATCAGTTGCAGTACAAGGAACAGGAAATTCCGGCCGGAGTCGCACTTGCCAGCACCGAGGTCTCCGGGGCGATGGCAGAGCATCCATAGGGTTGTAGCAGCGCTCGACTCACGCCTGATGGTCATGAGATCGAAGCGCGACTCCTGCCAAGAGCCGGGGTTATCATCTGCCCAGAGCATCGACATGCGTAACCTCTTTGCGCGCGTTTGTCTCGTGCCGCTAGCCTGCACCCTTGCGTACGGGCAGGCTGCGGAGACCATCTCACCAAAAGCCGCCGGCACCATTACGACAACCTCGCGCAACGTGGTTCTGGATGTCATTGTTACCGACAAGGACGGCACGCCGACTCACGGCCTGAAGGCGCAGGACTTCAGCATTCTGGAGAACGGCACGCTTCAGCAGGTAAAGGGTTTTGAAGAGCACCGGCCCGACGCGCAATCCGCAAAGACACCAGTACCGGTAAATCTCCCAGCTGATACCTACACCAACTATGTGAGCAGCGACGAGCCGGGAGCGGTCAACATCATCCTGTTTGACTTGCTGAATACGGACCGCCTGAGCTTGACCAGTGCGCGGCAGCAACTCCTGTCGTATTTGAAGGTGCTTCCCGAGAATACCCGCGTTGCCTTGTTCACCCTCGATGGTCAACTACATCTCATTCATGGCTTCACGGATGACACTCATGCGCTGATCGAGGCCGCACAACAGCTCTCTTCCTCTCCCCACCCGATGATGCGCAAGGCACGCGATGTCACCGAGGAATTGGTGCAGGCGAGGATGGTGCATCTTGACAAAGGTCCGGCGATGTACCAAGCGCTGTCGTCGTTCTTGTGGAGCGAATATGAGTCGAAGGTCGAGACTCGAACCCTCACCACGATGGAGGCGCTGAATCAGTTGGCACGCAGCATGGCCGTCGTTCCAGGCCGAAAGAACCTGATCTGGATCTCCGGAGGGCTTCCGTTTGATCCCATCAGTACAGATCCACAAATGCGGAAGACGGCTGCGCTGCTGGCGGCCACCGAGATTGCGGTGTACCCCATCGACGTGCGCGGTATTGCCTATCTGGGAGCAGACGGAGCCTCTCTCAGCCCCGACGTCTTTGGCCCACGGGGCGGCGACTACGATAGCAGATCGGGCCAGCTTGAAGAACTGTCGCGGGTGCGGGAGACCATGATGAATATGGCGCACCTGACCGGCGGGCGCGCCTACTTCAACAACAACGATGTGCCGGGACAGATTCAGGATGCCGTCCAGTCCAACTCGAGCTACTACACCCTGGCGTATCGTCCCGAAAACCAGAATTGGAATGGAGCATTCCGCAAAGTCACGGTCAAGCCCTTACCGCCTGGGCTCAAAGTGCAATGCCGTCCCGGGTACTACGCCGTCGCGGATCCGTTTGTGACTCCAGACGTTGATCGAGTCTTTTCCCTCGCGATGCAGCCTGACGTACCGCCTTCTACGGCCCTCATCATTCAGGCGCGTGTGCTGGCTCCCGATGTACCGGACAAGGCGGTACAGGTTGATTTCCTGATCGACGTGCACGATCTGGCTTTCTTGCAGTCTGCTGATCATCGCGAGCAGCCCGACATCATGTTTGTTTCTGCCGCGTGGGACAGTGAGGGAAAAGCCCAGGGAAGTGCCGTAGGAAACTATCGGCATATATTGCACCCCGCCGAGCTACAGGTCCTCATGAAAACCGGTTTGCGCCTGCAACAGCAATTGCCGCTCAAGCCGGGCAGCTATCAATTGAAGGTAGGCATTGTCGATCGTCTTTCCGGCAAGATCGGCACCATCGACGTTCCCTTGGCAATCAAATCGAAGGTAGCGGCTAAAGTAAGATAGCGGCGAAATAAGGTTGCGTGGCCGGTACGGCCAGACCGCTTGCCGGGTACGGTTCCCAGTACCCGGCCCACATCCATCCCTTCCCAGCTACTGCTCGATTGCGTTGATGACTGGCTGAGCATTGGTCGTCATGATGACGGTCCTCTGCGGAGACAGTGAGGCGATGATGTATCCGATGCCGATCTGGTTGTTGTTGGCATCAAGGATTGGGAAGCGTCCGCAAGTGTTGAACGTCGTTCCGGTATTCGTGCAGGAGCTTGACTCCACGGTGTAAGTCGCGTTGAACGTCAGCCCCATCATGGGGCCACCCGGACCGCTGGTGTCGTAGGTCCCGGTCAAGTGTCCTGGTGTCTTGCCGTCCGCATTGAAGCTGTCAACCTCGACGGTTTCCGCCGCCACCGCCGGAGCGATGATCGAGCCTCCGGAGTTGGCGTTGACAAGGGACGCATTATTCATCTGCGGAGGCCGTTGCTGTTCCATCTCTCCATAAGTAACGCTGGCGTCCGTTCCCAGGTAGTAGCCGCGGTCCGTATTCGCAATATAGAGGATGGGTGCCGTATCCAAACCGGTGAAGGTAGTACGCCCATTGGCGGTGACCGAGTAAGTGCCCGAAGGCTTGTTCTGAGTGAGGGTTCCGCCACTGTTGTCATCGAGGGTCGCCCAGAAATTACCCTGGCCATCGAATGAGAACAGGCCCAATGCCGCCTCCGAAACCGGCGTACCATTCGGCGAGGGCGCCGCGGTAAGTTCGGTTATGCCGTTGCCGTTGAGGATCGCGTTGTCGATATGCAGGAAGGTGGTCTGCTTAACCATCGTGTACAGAATGAGAGGGGCCGAGGTCGTGACCGGATTGGTGCCAATAATCACGAAGTCTGCACTGTCGATGAAATAGGTAGAGTATTGAGTCGTGGTGGAGCCCGCGGTGAGAGACATGCTTCCCCGTCCTGTGGTCGAGTCAGGAAGCGTGAAATTGCCGGTGAAAGCGGTGCTGTTGCTCACCGCGCCGTGATCGTTGGAATCGAGCACCCCGCTTCCCACGGACGCGCTGGTTCCCGCTGAGTTTGGCTGGAGATCTAACCCGCCTACGGCACCGTATCGATTGTCCGAAGAGTCAGCCCCGTATCCCCCGAATACCCAATTGCCCTTCAGATTTGTGAGGTCCGTGACTACATTCGTCTGGCTTGCCAGAAGGCCGCTGCCGTACTGCGTGGTCTGGCCGTCGCCGTTTTCGATGAAGGAGAAGTAGCCGGAAATCGTGCTGGCAATCTGGTAGGTTCCGGAACCGGCGGAGCCGTTATGCCCGAAACTCAGCGACATGGTGCCGTGGCCGTTATCGTCGACGGTGTAGGTTCCGGTCACAGAAACACCGGTACTCGTACCGCTCGTGGCCATGATGTCGGTTACGCCGCTGGTGACGTTCCCCATGCCATCGGAGACCAAACTGCCGGCCTGCAATACCAACTTGCCATTATTGAATCCGCGGAAGAAGAAGACGTAACTACCACTGAAGCGGGCGTTGGAGCCCCCAACCGTCAGCTCCAGCGCCTGTTGCACCATGACCGGAGGGGTTTCGCCGTCCGCAACCTGCACGGTAAAGTTGGAAGTCCCCTTGGCTTTCGGTGTTCCATAGATCACGCCGAAGCTCGGGTCAAGCTTGAGGCCGTCCGGGAGCGAGCCGGACACTACCGACCAGGTGTAAGGCTGAGATCCGCCATCTGCCTTGATGGCGACCTGATAGGGCACGTTGACTGACGCCAGTTTCAGACTTTTCGTGGTAATGCTCAGCGCATTATTTACCTTGAGCGTGAGCGCAGCTGTTGCCACCGCCGGCGTTGGCGTCTGAGAATCCGTTACCTGAACCGTTATGTCCGACGAGCTCGTCGACGTAGCCGTGCCGCTGAAAACGCCGCTGGTGCTCATGGTGATGCCGGAGGGCAAGCTGCCGCTGATGATCGCCCAACTGTACGGCCCCAGGCCGCCCTTGGGCGTAAGCGTCGTGCTATAGCTCTTATTAATAATCGCGACGGGTAGAGAGCTATTAGCAACGCTCAGCGGCATGACCGTTATCGGAACAGTGCCTTTGCCGCATCCTGAAAGTCCCACCGCCAAACACCCGGCGGCCACCACGAGAAACACAGCTTTTTGCAAATTCATGGGATTCCCAACTGCATTCAGTTGCCCAAGACACAGGCAACGATATGGCAGTGCTCCAACTGGCGAAAAGGCCACGCTAGCTGGAAGAACTGCTGGAATCAGAGTATCGCAGAAAGACGGCGGAATGTCATAGCGCCTGGCGAGAAACCGTGGCGGGAGAAGCCCAAAACGGCATTGGAGGGGGGCGGTAATGCCGATCCGGCGCTTTCGTTTCTGTATCGCCGGTCATATTTAGTGCCCGGATGGGAATTTGTGCCGATCACTGCGACAATATGCGCATGAAGCTCGGCATCCTCCGGTCACGCTTGGGGTGGTTCGTTTTGATATGTCTGGTGACGGTGGCTGTCCAGTGGACGGCTTCGCACCAGCGAAAGACCAGCCCGCCTTATACCGGGGACCTTTCAATCTTTGATTCGCCGGGCCGCGAACAGCGGCTGCACATCGATCAGGTCATGGATGCACTTGCGATTGCGCCTGGCAAGAACGTTGCTGACATCGGAGCAGGCTCGGGCTGGTTCACAGTACATGCTGCAAAGGAAGTCGTCCCCGGTGGCACGGTGTATGCGGTCGACATAAGTCCCGAGGCAATCAAATACATCAATGAGCGGATCACCCGGGACAAGATGCCCCATATAAGGACGATCCTCAGTAAGCCGGACAACCCGCTGCTTCCTTCCGCCAGCGTTGACGCCGTCCTTCTGCTGAAGACCTATCATGAAGTTGCCGACCCGGTCGCGCTGATGCGCAATTTGCGGCCGGCATTGCGCCCCGGGGCTCGGATTGGAATCATCGACCGGAATGGCGACGGAGCCAATCATGGCGTCGAAAAAAGTGTCGTAGAGACGGAGATGCGAAAGGCAGGCTACGAACTGAAAGATGAGAAGGACAGCCTGGTGAAGGACGACAACATGGACTACTTCCTGATCTTCACCGAGTCCCCTCACTAGCCGTATTGCCGAATCCAGGGCGGTTTTCGCGAATACGCGTCGAAAAATTGGGATCGTCGTTGGCCGCCCGTGCAGCCTGGTTGATGTGAGCGCGCGCTTTCAACTCCGGCAGCCCCAGGCCGTCAGTTACGAACTGGCCTCTCTCGTACATCATCTCGTCGCCTTTGCCGTTCAGTAGCATGCGCCAGTCCCATTTGGGACGCCGGTCCCGGCTTGCCGCCGCCGATACCGCGATGTTGGTGGTGCAGTTGTTGGTCAGGGCGTTGTACCACTCAGGACGACGATGCAGCTCATTGATGCGGTCAAGGTATTGGAGAAACAGGCCGCGGGCCTGCTCCGGCGTCGCCGTGGTGCGAAAGAGGTAGACCTCTTCGTCCTTCCGATAATTCGTTCGCAGCCGTATCACGTCCCGCTCGTCGGCGGCAATGTAGATCAGGGCATACTGTTTGAAGAAGCCTCGCAGGGCGGAATAGCTCTGCCCCACCAAATCGCGCGTCTCGATCGACATCGCCACATGGCCTTCGTCGCCGAAATCGAAGCTGAGGATGGGATGGGCGATCCACGGCGAGCCCCACCAGGTGATGGCAAGGTCGAGGTGCTTCAGATGCGAGAGATCGTAACTACGAGTCTCCCATGAGCATGTATAGTCCTGTTCTGTGCGGTAGTTGCAGTTGCGGAAGTTATGAATCGTGACGCGATTGTCGTCAACATCCGCCCAGGCCGTCTTCTCATTGTCCGGCTGCCAATTTCCGTCCTCGGAAGGCGTCAACCTCACCCACCAGACCAGGATCACCACAAACCCTAAGGCCGCGGCTACTAACGCCGCCGTGAAGCGGCCTGAAAGCAGCCATGCAAGCGCGATAAGCAGCAGGTAGGCGAGTATCAGCGGGATGCGTAGCCCTGCAACCCGCAAGTCGATGTAAAGGGCAGCGACCGCCCACGTTGCCAGCAGGAAGACGATGATGGACGCTACAATCAAGCCGACCGTGCGGAACGCTCTCCAGGACTCCACAAATTTGGCCTTGTTCTCTTCCGTTGAGTTGCAGATGAGCATAGCAGGACAGGGCCCCTGCCGGGCGTTTCCTGCTAAACTTCGGCATACCCAGGTAGGCGGAAAGCGACGTGCTGCTGGAACTGCGAGTTGAAAACTACGCGGTCATCGAAAGCGTTGCGGTGCAGTTCGCGGCGGGGCTTAACCTGTTGACCGGCGAAACCGGCGCGGGAAAATCCATCCTCATTGATGCCCTGGCGTTGCTCCTGGGCGACAAAGCGTCCAGCGAATCGGTTCGCCATGGAGCAGATAAGGCCGTAATTTCCGCTGTCTTCGAGGCAGATTCCAAAGCTCTTGACGAGGCACTCGCTGCTAATGGGCTGGATCCCGCCGACGAACCACAACTCATCCTTCGCCGCGAGATTGCGAATACGGGTAAGGGACGCGTCTTCGTAAACAATCAAGCGGCCACGGTTGCCGTGCTCAAACAGCTGGCCCCGTACTTGGCGATCATCCACGCACAGAACCAAGCCGTCCTGGCCTTCGACGATGCCTCGCGTCTCGCTTTGCTCGATGCGTTTGCCGCGATCGACACGCAGAAGACCCAGGAAGCTTACGGGCATTGGCGGAAGATACAGCAGCGCATTGCTGACTTGGAGCGTGATGAACAGGACCGCCTTCGCCTGCTGGATCTTTGGAGCTTCCAGAAGAAGGAAATCGATCAGGCGCGGCTTGAGCCCGAAGAAGACATAAAGCTCGCCGCTGAAAAGCACTTGCTGGCCAATGCTGAGCGCGTCTATTCCGCCGCTATGGGAGCGTATGACGCTCTTTATGAGAGCAGCGCTTCGGCTGCGGCCTTGATGCGCGGCGCCGCCCGGCACCTGGAAGAGCTGTCGCGCTTTGATGAGCAGTTCCGGCAGGCGTTGAGCCAACTCGACTCGGCCCGCATCACGGTCGAAGATATCGCGCAAACGCTGCGAGCCTATGCCGATGGGATCGACTCCTCCCCCGAGCGTCTGGCGGAGGTGGAAGACCGCTTGGCGCAGCTCGATCGGCTGAAGCGAAAGTACGGTCCTTCACTTCCAGAGGTCATCGCGCTGGGTGCAGAACTGGATTGCAAGCTCTCTGAGATGGAAAACAAGGATGAAGTCCTGCGCGGGTTACGAAGCGAGCAGGCTAAGGCCGCGGAGCAGTATCTCGAAGCTGCCCAAACCCTTTCGCGGCAGCGCTACGACGCTGCCCGGCAATTGGAAAAGCTGGTGGAGAGCGAAATTAATGAGCTGGCCATGAAGGCGCGTTTCAAAGCCGAAACCAGTGGCTCGGAGGAAGAATCGAACTGGACTCCGAGCGGCTTCGATCAGGTGGCGTATCTTATTTCTGCCAACCCGGGTGAGCCACTTGGCCCGGTCGAGAAGATTGCTTCGGGCGGTGAATTGTCGCGCGTCATGCTTGCGTTGAAGACCACTGTTGAGGGGGGACCGTCCGGCCGGCTGCGCCGCAACTACGGCACCGCGAAATCCGGTGCACACCGTACTCTCGTCTTCGATGAGATCGATAGTGGAATTGGTGGGCGCGCCGCCGAAGCCGTGGGGAAGAAGCTGAAGCAACTCTCCCGCAGCGCCCAGGTCTTGTGCGTCACCCACTTGCCGCAGATCGCGTCGTTTGCCGATCAGCACTTCGTCATCGAAAAGAGGGAAATATCCGGTCGCACGAAGACCTCCGTGCGGCCGCTCGATGCCCATGAACGGGCAGAGGAATTGGCGCGCATGATGAGTGGCGCCAAGCTCACCGAAACCTCCATCAAGCACGCTGAGCAACTGCTCAAGGCGAACCGCTAACCGCATGGAAGCCTTTGTTCGTAATATTCTTCTGGTGTTCGCGGCGTTATTCCCGATCGTCAATCCGGTCGGCATGGCGCCCATCTTTGCCAGCATGACATTTCCGTATAGCAGCGACGTGCGTCGCACCATGGCGCTGCGCATCGCGATTAACGGAATTGTGCTGCTGGTGGCGTCGATTTTCATCGGCTCTTACATCCTGGAATTCTTCGGAATCAGTATTGCTGCCGTCCAATTCGGCGGAGGGCTGGTGGTCACGGTTGCGGGCTGGCATATCCTGAACCGCCGCACCGACGTAGCCGAGCGGCAATCTGATGCTCCCGGGCACAGCTCCGAAATTCTCTCCAAGGCCTTCTACCCACTTACCCTGCCGCTGACCGTCGGTCCCGGTTCGATTGCGGTGGCCATCACTCTGGGCAGTAACGCCCATTCCGAGACCCACCTTCAGTTGATCCTAACCTCGCTCGCTGCCGTAGTGGGCAGCATGCTGATTGGGTTGGCGATCTACCTGAGCTACCGCTATGCCGATAAGCTGGAACACCTTCTGGGAACCACCGGCACCAGCGTCCTCATCCGCCTGTCCGCCTTCATTGTGCTCTGCATCGGAATTCAGATCATGTTCAACGGGCTTGAGTCCTTCTATAAAGAAGCACTGCACGTCCGTTGATCTGGCCGGATTTCAGACGTGCAATGCGCTTTCCTCCGATGAACCCGCCGCCTCACCAAGTAAAATGTCAGCATTGTGAGACTCGGTATTGATTTCGGTACGACGCGTATTGTGGTGGCGGCGGAGGACCGGGGCAATTACCCGCTGGTGAACTTCGAAACACCGGACGGGCAAGCGCGTGACTGGTTCCCCTCGGTGGCGGCCATCTCCAGGCACCGCCGGCTCTACGGTTGGGAGGCACTGGAGCGGCATGGTCAACCTGGCTGGACCTTGTTGCGTTCGCTGAAGCGCGACCTGAAGACGGCCGGTCCCTATACCGAGATCGAAGTTGACGGTCAGCCCCTCAACCTTTCGCTCCTGATCACAGAGATGCTGAGCTCACTTCGCCACGAATTGATGGAGCGGTCCACGCTTGGGGTTGAGGAGGGTACGAAGCTGCAAGCCATGCTTGGGGTTCCTGCCAACTCCAACAGCAATCAAAGGTTTCTGACCGAGGAGACCGCGCGGGCCGCGGGCTTCGAAGTATTGGGCCTGGCGAATGAGCCTTCGGCAGCCGCCATCGAGTTTGCGCACGGTAGCAGTTCCGATCGAAAGATACGTGAAGATGCCGGCCTCCTGGTCTATGACCTTGGCGGGGGAACCTTCGACGCCTCTCTGGTTACGCTCGGAGACGCCGAGTACTCGGTCATCGCCTCCGATGGCATCAGCGATTTTGGAGGCGACGACTTCGACGAAATTCTCGCAGAATTGGCTCTCAATGGGGCTGGCGTGCCGGAAAGCGAACAAGATTCGCTGTCGGATGCCGAGCGGTTTGTCTTGCTGGAGGAATGTCGCGAGAAGAAAGAGACGCTGAACCCAAACAGCCGCAGGGTGACGGTGGATCTGGGCAGAGTGCGCCAGACCTGGAAGGAAGTTTCGGTCCCGGTGGATGAGTATTACGAGCACTGCCGCCCCTTGATCGAGGAGTCCCGAGCGGTGGTTGAGAGACTAATTGCCCATTGCCCGGAGCAGTCGATTGATACCTTATATTTGACCGGCGGAGGATCGGAGCTGCCTCCGGTGGCTCGCATCTTACGTGAAGGGTTCGGGCGAAAGGTCAAGCGCTCGGCGTACATGCGTTCGGCGACCGCGATAGGCTTGGCCATACGTGCTGCAGGGCATGAAGAATGTGCGGTGCATGAACAATTCGCGCAGAATTTTGGGGTTTGGCGTGAGGCCGACTCCGGGCGGAATGTCGTATTCGACGTGATGTTTCCCCGGGGGAGTAAGCTTCCCGCCAAGGGCCAGGAGCCGTTGCGCATCGTGCGTACGTACCGCCCGGTACACAATGTGGGGCACTTCCGCTACCTGGAGTGTTCGCACCTTGACCCCAATAGCCAGCCGCAGGGCGAGATCAGCAACTGGGACGAGATACGCGTGCCGTATGATCCGGTCTTACGCGGCGCGCCCGAACTTCCCCAGCAACCCGAACGGAGCTTCGGGCCGGGTGAAGGTCCCCTGTTTGAAGAGGAGTACACCTGCGACAACAACGGGCAGCTTAAGGTGCGAATCTCTGACCAATCGACGGACTATGTTCAGGAATACCGGCTCGGACACTGGTCAGATGACGGCAAGCGTACGGCCAAGAAGCGGAGCAAGAGCGGCGCGCGTTTGCGGAAGCGCAAAGAATGAATCGGTTTTGAAAGGGCACGGCTTCATCCGTGCCGTTCTGGCCGCCAAACAACATGGGCTTTAGCCCCTGAGGGAACCTAGGTTTTACCTCTATGCTGGTTGCGGCTGGTCGCTAATTGATAATTGCTCTCTAACCCTAACCCTTATGCCTGATATCACCTTTCTCGAGTGCAGCAAATGCGGCGAAAAGCTCCCCGCCGACAAACCTCATAACGTCTGTCCCAAAGATGGCGGTCCGCTGTATGTACGCTACGACCTCCAAGCGGTATGGAACGATAAGCAGTCGCGTGACGCGGTAGCTGCCGGCCCCAAAAACATGTGGCGTTACTCAGCGGTTCTGCCGGACGTCGATTCCGTCACTCTGGGCGAGGGCTTCACCCCACTTCTGCAAAGCCGGAGCTATCCCAACTTACTGATCAAAGATGAAGGGCTGAATCCCACCGGGTCTTTTAAAGCGCGCGGGATGAGCCTGGCGATCACGATGGCGCGCCACTATGGACTGAAGAAGCTCGCTGCGCCTTCCGCCGGGAACGCAGGCGGAGCACTCGCAGCCTACGCTGCGGCCGCCGCAATCGACGCGTACATTTTTATGCCCAAAGATGTCCCTCTGGCCAACCGGCTTGAGGTCGAAGCCTCGGGAGCGCATCTTACATTGGTCGACGGGCTGATCAGCGACTGCGGCCGCATGGTTGCCGAACGCAAGGACAAGGAAGGCTGGTTCGATGTCTCCACCATGAAGGAGCCCTTTCGCGTCGAGGGCAAGAAAACCATGGGCTATGAAGTGGCCGAACAGCTCGGCTGGAGGCTGCCCGCGGCCATCATCTATCCCACGGGTGGTGGCGTGGGTCTGATTGGGATGTGGAAGGCCTTCGAGGAAATGGAGGCGATTGGCTGGATTCCCCCGGGTTGCCGTCCCCGGATGATCTGTGTCCAGACAGCCGGCTGTGCGCCGATCGTGAAAGCCTTCGAAGAGCACAAGGATACTGCCGAGATGTGGCCCAACGCGCACACCATCGCCGCAGGTTTGCGCGTTCCGAAAGCGTATGCCGACTTCATCCTGCTGGACATCCTTCGCAAGAGTCGGGGAACTGCGATTGTCGCCACGGATGACGAATTGATGGCAGGCGTGAAAGAACTCGCAACCAAAGAAGGCATCTTTGCCGCTCCCGAAGGCGGAGCCGCGCTGGTGGCCTACAAGAAGTTGACGGATAGCGGCTTTCTCAGCCAGGACGACCGGGTGGTGATGTTCAACACTGGTTCGGGATACAAGTACATTGACCTGATCGCGAAATACTGGGGAGTCGGGCCCTTCGCCGGCACTCTACCGCCGTCAAGAAGCACGGGCGGGATTATCGGACCGTCTTGAAAATCAGGCGGCGGGATTATGTTGCCGGCACCTTGCGGGCTTGAGTTGACACAGGCAAATCCTCTGACAATGTAGGAGCGTTGCGCGGGAGTCGCACCAGGAAAACCGACCCTCGCGCCGAAGTCTTCTCCAACAGGATCTCACCGCCGTGGTCCTCCACAATCTTCTTGGCAATTGCCAGCCCTAACCCGGTGCCATTGGTCTTTCCAGCACTAACAAACGGTTCGAACAGAGAGGGACGAATCGATTCCGGAACGCCGCTGCCGCTGTCAGCGACCCGGCATTCCAGGCGCTCTTCAAAACCGGCAATCTCAACCCTCACCGGCACATTGCTATTGGCGCTCGCCTCACACGCGTTCAGCAGCAGGTTGAAGAAAACGCGCTCCAGCTTGCGCGGATCAAACACTCCCGTCGCTGTTCCACGCTCGCGTATCTCGATGTTGATATCGCGGAAGTCGGGCGAGGCCTGAACCGACTCGGCGGCCCGGCATACGACCTTGCCCAGGTCTGATGGTACTGGGACAACGCTGGGCTTCTCGCGGGAGACCTCCACCAGCGAGTCGATCAGCTCCGTCATCTGGGAAGCCCCGCGGCGCACCTCCGAGTAGATCTCTTCGCGGTCGAAATTGAGTTCGTCTACGTTATAGAGGAACTCCGCATTAGCCACCACGGCGGCGAGCTGGTGGCGAAGGTCGTGCGAAATCGATCCGGCCGCCCGCCCCAGGGCCGCCAGGCGCTCCGCCTCCAATTGTCTACGCTGCGACTCGAGCAACTGTTGCCGCATGCTGTTGAAGGCGCTGCCCAGCTCCGCCAACTCGGCACTCCCCCCGGGCTGCAGCGCATACTGGTAGTTCCCGTCAGCCAGTGCCCGCACGGCGGCCACCAACGATTCAAGAGGCCCGGTGATCGCGCTCGAAATCAAGCGCACCAGGACGATGGCGCCGAATACGGCTATGGCGCCGAGTGCCAGGATCATCTGATTCAGGCGCCCCAGGAAGGCATCCCACGCTGTCAGAGGCAGCAGCAGATAGCAACGAATGGGAAGTTCGGAGGTGGCTGGAAGGTCGATGCTGGCTACCGCATAGTGACGGCTTCCGAGCCATACATCTCGGCTTTCACTCTTATCGTTATAGATTTTTTGCAGCTCGCTGCTGTCGAACGGTTGGGTTGACGCCACCACGGCGTTCCCGGCGGTCAGCAACACTTCGCTGCCGGCAAAACTGCCCAGCTGCTTGGCAACCGAATCGTCGATACGCTTTCCTATTGCCAGGTAGCCAAGCGGATTACTCTCCGCCCCTGCTCCGGCAATGATGGGGCTGGTGACAACCAGATAGATATCGTCACCCTCGCGCCAGAGAGCGGACTCATTGCTGTGCTGCAAGGCTTCCCGCAGCAGCCTTGTAGCGGACACGTCACCGATCCTTGAACCGTGTGTCTGCACGGCGACGACCTCACCGTTTGTCCTTGCCAGCAGCAGCAGGTCGGTGTCGGAAAGCTTAAAAAAGTCAGTGGAAGAATCCTGGATGGTTGCGCGGTCGGTCGCGGTCATCAGCGATTTGAGGATCGGCAATTCGGAAATCAGTGCTGCTGAGCGCTCCAGTTCGGCGCTCTGTTGACGCTGGATCCGCACGAAGTCTCCGACGGATGACTCGGTGGCCTCGGAGATCTGCCGCGTTACTTCGCTGCGCACCGCCTGGCGAACCACGAACAAGCTGGTGCCGGTGAGGGCGGCGAAGATCGCCATCATGGCCAATAGCAGTTGCGTTCTCAGAGTGAGTCTGGGGATGGCTTCGTCCTCGTCAGGATGCGGCTGCCTCGGCCGCCATCACAAATTTGTACCCTACTCCATGCAAAGTGAGAAAGTGCTTGGGATTGGAAGGGTCAGCCTCAAGCTTTTGGCGAAGCCGAAGAATGTGGTTGTCGACAGTCCGCGTCGACGGATAGTTGTGATATCCCCAGACCTGATTGAGCAGATCATCACGTGAAATAACCCGGCCCGGATGTTCCAGGAAGTATTTGAGCACACGGAACTCCTGCGCGGTCAGCGTCACTCTCTGCCCGGAACGGGTCACCTCCATGGCTTCACAACGCACTTCCACTTCAGCAAAGCGGTAAAGGGTTGCGGGCTCGTCCTTGGCTGGCGGAGCCTCTGTGCGCCGCATAGCGCGCCGCACGCGCGCTAACAGCTCCTTTGGGCTAAAGGGCTTGGTGACGTAATCGTCGGCTCCGAGCTCAAGAAGCAGCACCTTGTCGTCTACCTCGGCATTCGCGCTCAATACTATGACAGGCACGTTCGGAGCCAGAGCCTTGAACTCGCGGCACAGCTCGCGCCCGTGGATGCCGGGCAATTTCAGATCAAGCAGTACGGCGCTGGGACGCTGTTCGCGGAAGCTGGATAGGCCGGCGTACCCGTCGGAGGCAACATCCACCTGATAGCCCTCCGCGGCGAACGCCCGCTCCAAAGCGCGCTGCATTGCCCGGCTGTCCTCCACGATGAGTACTCTGTCCATTGCTGCAACCCCATATTGAGAAAGCGTATCGTTAATAGTAGTACGCAAACTGTCTCCTCCGAGATGCAAAAAACGCCCAACCGGGGCTGGACCCTGCTGATCGGTCCCTGTCCCGGTTGAACGCCCCTGTGCGAGCAGGAGGCCCACATCCCCCATGTCCTTAGTCGTTGCTGCCACGCTGATCCCCCGCGACCGGGACGAGATTCCCGAATAACCCGTTTTGCTCATCGTCGGGTCCTGCGGTGAAGTACAGGGCATTGGACGCGCCCGACTTCCCATTGGCGCCAAAGGACAATCCCCAGAGACCATCGATGGCAATTGGCTGTCCGTTCTGGTCGAGCAGGTAACCTTCATGTTTGCCGGTGAAGGCGTTATAGGCGTGGATCCACCCGTCGCCGAAGTTACCGATCAGCAGACGATGGCTGAACACACCAAAATCGCTAGGCGCCATTGCGATGCCCCATGGCGCGTTAATGAAATTACCATGTTCCAGCGTGAGCAGCAGGTTACCGTTGGTGTCGAAGACGCCGACCCAGCCAAGTCCAGGACCGTGGTCTTCGTCATCCTGACCGGGCAGGCGATGTGCAAAGGTAACCACGATGTCGCCGCCAACGCTCTGAATGCCGAAGGGCGCCCAGTTCTGGTCGAGTCCGGGAATGTGGAACTGGTTGGTATTGCGCGGCCCCACTGGCTTGAAGTTTCCGTCATACATCTCGACCTGACCACTCTTGAAGTTGGTGACATAGATACGCGGGCCGGTGGGAGTTTGTGCCAGTGCAATGCCTTTGTAAGCGGCAGCGCCGGAGCGGTTGACGGTAATGATCGCGTGCGTCGCGTCAGCGCTCGGGTTCCAGCCCGAGATGCCGCCGTCCTCGCCGACAAAAAGGAAGACAGCCGGCTTGCCCGCCGCAACGTTGAAGCTGGTCGTGTAGTTGAAAACCTGTCCGGTCGGCGCAGATGTTCCCTGGCCGCTGGCATTGGGAATGGTCACGACCAGGCTCTGAACAGCCCCGGCTCCGTCATAAAGCGTCGTCAGCCCAGTGCCATTGTCAGACACCCACCAGGGACTGGTTGAGGACCGGGACATACCCCAGGCGTTGACTAGGTTGGAATCCTTGTTCTGGTCGACGAGGTCCGTGCGCGTGAACCGCTGCGCCTGCGCCGATAGCGCGACAAACGCAATGCTGAGTACCAGCAGGGTGGTGGTTCCGAGCGCGCCGCGTAACCGCTTGTTCGAATACAACATGGTGTCCTCCGATTCAGCTGGGTGGCCGCAAAACTTGAGTTAAGACCGGCGTCCACAGTGGAGAAGGTATGTCGGGCGAACGCGATGATTGTCATTGCTGTGTCTCATGCGAGTCAAATGGTTATCGGCTCTTCGAGTCAGTCTGGTGACAACTCGGTTGAGGGAAGCTGAAGGGAAATCTAACTCTGGCGAGAGCACGGAACGCTCGCCTTCTAAACGTCACCCGAGTTGAACGAGTTCGGTAGTGTGCTTGAGTTGGCCGCAGGCGGCATAGATGTCGCGTCCGCGTGGACGCCGGACAAAGGCTGGAACTCCTGCCTTAATCAATATGTTTTGAAACTGAGCGACGGCATCAGGGTGGGGTGTCGCAAATGGGATTTGCGGGCCGGAATTCAGCGCAATGAGATTGACCTTGGCCCGTAACCCGCGAACCAGTTCCACCAGTTCGCGGGCATGACTGGCGTCATCATTGACGCCGGCCAGCAACACGTACTCAAAGGTCAGCCGTTCGCGCTGCCGCAGAGGAAACTCTCGCAGGGCCGCCATCAGCTTTTCGATGGTCCACTTCTTGGTAATCGGCATGATGTCGGTGCGGAGCTTTTCAGTCGGCGCGTTAAGCGAAACTGCCAGCTTGGGGCGCAGCGGCTCGTCCCCGAAATCTACAATCCGCGGCACAATCCCGGAGGTGGAGACGGTCATGCGCGACGCTGGTATTCCTACCTCATTCGCCAACAGGCATACCGCCTGCATGAAGTTGTCATAATTCAGGAAGGGTTCACCCTGTCCCATAAAGACCAGGTTGATGCGGTCGCGTTCCAGCTCAACCTGTTGGTCGTTCAAAACCGCCAGAATCTGCCCGACAATCTCGCCGGCGCTCAGATTGCGCTTCAGGCCCAGCAGGGCCGTCATGCAGAAGGCACAGTCCACCGCGCAACCCACCTGGCTCGAGACGCAGATAGTGGCTCGATGCCAACCGCGTGGGCCCGCTACTGTTGCCGGGACGCTCTCCAGTTCACGCAGTTCGGCATCGCCGACCTCAGAGCCATCGCCCGCCTCCCCGCCATCGCCTTCCGGCATCCAGACCGTCTCCACGCTCTGGCCATCGGAGAACTTCAGCAGGTAGCGAACCGTCCCATCGGCGGAACTGAAGCTGCGCTCGATTTCGGGCGACCCAACCCCGTATCCCGAGTCCACTAGCTGTTGGCGAAAGCTTTTCGGCAAGTTGGAGAACTGGTCAAGCGCCGGCCACCTTTGCCGATATAGGCCGTCCAATAGCTGCCGCGTCCGGTACGAAGCCTGACCGAAGCTCTCAACGATATCAGTAAGTTGCTGATTCGAAAGGCCTAATAGTTCGGTATGTTGCGGGGTGCTCATGCATCTAATAGGCTATTCAGGGCAGCTCTGTCAGCCTGAATCAATCCTCGCAGCCTGGTACGAGGTCTAACGTGTCGGCAACGATACTTCATTGGAAGCCGGCGCGAGGCAAACCGACGCGCTCTCTTCATCAGTTCGAACTGTTCGTTGATTGCCTTCCGGCTTCAACGAGCACTGTCCACTTTGTGTATTTTGTCACTTGAATAGCCATGGTAGAAGAACTTCGCAATATTCGTCGTGAGGTGCTCCCCAACGGTCTCACCATTATCACCGAGCAGATGGACCATATTCGCTCGGTCTCGTTGGGAATTTGGGTCAAGTCTGGCTCACGCCACGAAGACGCCCCGGTCAACGGGATCTCGCATTTCATTGAGCACATGGTGTTCAAGGGAACCCTCAGCCGCAGCGCCGAAGACATTGCCCGGCAGGTCGATTCCATTGGCGGAAACATGGATGCCTTCACCGGCAAGGAAACCGTCTGCTTCAACATGAAGGTGCTGGATGAGCACTTGCCGGTGGCCATCGATATCCTGAGCGACCTGGTGTTGAACCCGGTGTTTGCCGCCGGCGAAATCACCCGCGAACGTGGCGTGATTCTGGAAGAAATCAAGATGGACGAGGATAATCCCGACTATCTTGTCCACGAGCTGTTTACCCAGAACTTCTTCAAGGACCATCCCCTGGGCAAGCCGATCCTTGGTACCAAGGAAACGGTGCGCCGATTCGATCAGGAAGCAATTCTGGCCGATTACGTTCGCAAATTTGTTCCCGGCAACCTCATCATTTCCGCCGCCGGCAACATCCAGCACGAAGAGGTTGTCGACCTGCTGCGCAAGCACTTTGAGCACCTGCAACCCGGATCGAATGGCTGGCACGACAACCGCCCCAAAACTTCGTCGCGCATTACCCTGCGCAACAAGAAGTCGCTGGAGCAGGTGCAGATCTGCCTTGGGGTGCCGTCCTACGAGATCAGCCATACCCGGCGATATGTCTCCTACGTGCTGAACACATTGCTGGGTGGCGGGATGAGTTCGCGTTTGTTCCAAAACGTGCGCGAGAAACAGGGACTGGTGTACTCCATCTTTTCCGAGCTGAATCCGTTTCGTGACATCGGATGTCTGTCGGTCTATGCCGGGACTTCGCGGGAATCGGCGCCCAAGGTTGTGCAATCGGTGCTGCGCGAGTTTCGCGACCTCAAGCTAGTGGCGCTCTCGGAAGAGGAGCTGAAGCGTGGCAAGGATCAGCTCAAAGGGAGCCTGATGCTGAGCCTGGAGTCTTCGACCGCCCGCATGTCGAATCTTGCGCGCCAGGAGATGTATTACGACCGATTCGTCGGCATGGACGAGATCATCAATCGCATTCAGGACGTGACGGCGGAAGACGTTCAGCAGTCGGCGCAGGAACTGTTTCAGCCCGAGGCGATTGCGGTGACCGTGCTCGGCAATCTCAACGGGTTGAAGATCAGCCGCGATTCGCTGGCCTGCTAATTGAGACATGAGCCAGGGGAATGGGTGCGACTTCCGGCGAATCAATTCCAGTTTCGGCTTACCTGTGCGCCTAATTCACAGTCAAACTTGCAGCAGCCGATTTGTAAGACCTCGGCGTTCTCCGTGCCTCGGTGCTGAGAGCTTTTTTCACCATGCTGAAGCCACGCGCCTTTGACAACCGCATTCGCGTGCTCAATAATCTTGCTGTCAGCCCGCAAGGGGGGTTTTCTATGCGCAGACGCAATCGAGATCGCGGATTCACCCTCATCGAACTGATGATCGTCGTAACCATCATTCTCATCATCGCCGCGTTCTCGATTCCGAGGATCACCAAGGCACAGATTCCCGCCCACGAAGCGTCGGCCCTGGCCAGCATCAAGGCCATTAATGCCGCAGAGATGATCTATTCCAGCAGCCATCCCGACCTTGGTTTCACAGAAAACCTGGCGATCCTGGGCGGTACGGCGCAGAGTGGCGGCGAGCAAACTATCGACGACAATCTCGCCAGCGGACGCAAGACTGGCTACACGTTTACCTATACGCCGGGAGAAAAGGTGAACGGCGCGATCCGTTCCTACACCATCACTGCGGTTCCTGATCAGGTGGGCACCACCGGGCAGCGGCGGTTCTTCTCGGACGAATCGGGAGAGATCCATTTCAACGCCTCCGGTCTGGCGGACGTCAGCAGTCCGGTGATTCAGTAATTGTCAGGCGCCGAAGGGCGTGTGATGACCGCCCAGCTCGGGCGGAGTGCTGGGAACGCCTTTTTGCAACATCAAAACACACTCGCACCTCCACTAGAGGACCGCTAGTGCTATACTTGTATAGCAGAGGCTCAAGTGCTCGCGATCCGTCTTCCTGATTCAATCGAAAAAAGACTGGCAAGGCTTGCCAAGCGTACGGGGCGGACGAAGACTTTCTATGCTCGTGAGGCGATCCTGAGGTATATCGAGGATTTAGAGGACATCTACGACGCTGAGCGCGCATGGGAACGCATCCAGTCGGGGAAGGACAAGACGATTCCGCTAGAGGATGTCATGAAGCGCTATGGCATGGAGGATTGAGTTGTCTCCTGGAGCCGGTCGGGACCTCGACAAACTCGACCGACAGCATGCCCAGCGGGTTTTAAGATTCCTCCGTGAACCGCTTGCCAATCTCGATGACCCTCGAACTCTTGGTGAGGCTTTGGTGGGACAACGATTTGGAGAATTCTGGAAATACCGGGTAGGGGATTACCGGATTCTCTGCCGGATTCAGGATGAGCGATTCGTGCTGGTCGTCGTCAAGGTCGGTCACAGACATGAGGTATATCGCTTTTGAGCGTCGGCAGGCTCCAGCTTTTTGTTCTTTTCCTCGCGGTCGCCCTTAATCGCCCTGCATTTTCTGTCGAGAATCTCCACGCCCTCGCCGATGCCGTTGACCAGCGCTATAACCACATTCGCACCCTCGAGGCCCGGTTCACCGAGATCTATTCCGGCCCTGGCGTCTCCCGCACCGAGAGCGGAACGCTACTGCTGAAGAAGCCCGGCCGTATGCGTTGGGACTACACCGAGCCCCGTCCCAAGCTGTTTCTGGTCGATGGCAAGACCGCATGGTTTTACGTTCCAGGTGAAAATCAGGTGAGGCAAATGCCGGTGAAGCAGCTCGACGACCTGCGCTCGCCCCTGCGCTACCTGTTGGGGAAGGCCAAGCTGGAAAAGGAATTCGACGATCTGCACATCGCGGCGAATGAAAAGCCGATAAATTCTGGCGACGTTGTACTCGAGGGGGTTCCCAAAGGCCTGAGGGAACGCGTTTCACGCACCCTGCTGGAAGTTACCCCCACCGGCTCCATCCAACGCATCATGGTCGAAGAGATGGATGGCTCAGTTACGGAATTTCGCTTTCTTCAGCAGCAGGAGAACGTCGAAATACCAGACGCCAAGTTCCACTTCACGCCGCCGCAGGGCGTGGAGGTCGTCAGCGGAAGCTTGGAGTGATGGTCGGCAGGACCCGCTTGCGACCGCTAGCCGCCAGCCAGCGTTGCCCTATTTCCGATGCTAGACTAGCGTAAGGACCCCAACCATTTTGGGTAATTCATGGCCGAATACACTGTCAGACTAGCCGATGAGCGCGGACACCTGTTGGAGCAGGTGGAGCAGGGCGGCTCGGAAAATGAAATCCGCGACCGCTTCGCCCAGCAGGGCTACCTGGTCTATTCGGTCAAGCCGCGCGGGCTGCTGGGGGGTCAGACAGGGATACCGCGCCGGCGCAAAATCAAGTCCGAGCAGTTTCTCATCTTCAATCAGCAGTTTTTGACGCTGATTCACGCCGGATTGCCGATTATTCAGGCGCTGGAGCTGCTAATGAAGCGGCAGCGCAACCCGTACTTTCGCTCGGTGCTGCAGAATGTCCGCGACCGGGTACGTGGCGGCGAGTTGCTCTCGCAGGCGTTTGAAGCGCAGCGGAGTTTTCCCAAGGTTTACACTACGACCATCCTCGCCGGCGAGAAGAGCGGCAATCTGGAAGAAGTTATGGGGCGCTACATTGCCTTCCAGAAGCTGGCAGTGAGTTTTCGCAAGAAGTTGACTGCATCGCTGGTCTATCCCATCCTGCTGGTGGTGATGCTGGTAGTAATGATGACCTTCCTCATCACCTATGTGGTGCCGCAGTTTGCCAACCTGTACCGTCAGCTCGATACCCCATTGCCCGCAATGACGCTGGCGATGCTGTCGATCGGGACCCACGCCCAGCAGTACGCACCCTATGTTGCCCTGTGCCTGGTCATCGCTGGTTTCTTTCTCTGGCGATGGATGAAGAGCGACGCCGGCTCGACTTACATGGACCGCGTAAAACTCGGAATTCCGCTGGTCGGGGGCATCTGGCTCAAGTATCAGGTCGCGGTCTTCTCCCGTATGTTGTCAACCCTGCTCGCCGGTGGCCTGCCTCTTGTGCCGGCGCTGGAGACGGCCGGCGAATCCATGCAGAGCCGCCTGATCGGGCACGGAATCGACGGCGCAACCGCACGTGTCCGTGAAGGTCAGGCACTGGCACGCAGCATGGAAGCGCAAAAGGTTTTTCCCGAGATGTCGGTCGAGATGATCGAGGTCGGGGAGTCAACCGGCGCGTTGCCCGCAATGTTGAACTCGGTGGCCGAGTTCTATGAAGAGGATGTCCAGACCGCGCTGGCTACCGCGATGGCTCTGATTGAGCCCATCATCCTGGTGATCATGGGCGTGGTTGTGGCTTTTGTGCTCATCTCGCTCTACTTGCCGATCTTCAGCCTCGGCGCCGGGGCGATACATTAAACCGTGGTCAGTTGCCATTCTCGGTAATTCCTGGTCTGACAACTGATAACTGAGAACTGGTTTTCCAATGGCAGATAAGAAGTCAATTTTCGTAAATGGCGGTAATGGCAACGTCTTCACCGTAGGCGACGAGATGGCGCACGCCCAGGAACTGGCCCGCCGCTACCGCTGCGAGTTCGTTGACCTGAAGAGCTTTCACATCCAGCATGAGCTGTTCCGCAAGATCAAAGTGGACCTCATGTTCCGCTACAACTTCGTCCCCCTGCATGAGACCCAGGACGGTCGTCTGGTGATCGCCATTGCCGATCCCAGCCAGTTGATGATGATCGACGAGATCAGCTTCCATCTCGGGCACCGCATCGTCACTCGGGTGGCAACGTTGTCGCAGATCAGCGACGTGCTCAAGAAGAGCGAACAGTCGCAGCGCGTGCTGGAAGAAGCCGGCGAGGATTTCGCGCTGGATGTGATCCGCGAAGACGAGAACTCCGACGAGACCATCTCGATCGAGAAGCTGACCAGCGAGACCGATATCAGCCCCATCATTCGCCTGGTCGAGACCACCATCTTCACTGCCCTGCAGCGGCGGGCCAGCGATATTCACATCGAGACTCGCGACGACTCCGTCATCATCAAGTACCGCATCGATGGCGTGCTGCAACAGGCCATGCAACCCATCGCCAAAGAGCACCACTCCACCATCATCTCGCGCATCAAGGTGATGAGCGAGCTCGATATCTCCGAGCGCCGCGTGCCGCAGGACGGCCGATTCCGGGTCCGCTACAACAGCCGCTCCATCGACTTCCGCGTTTCCATCATGCCCTCGATCCACGGCGAAGACGCTGTGCTCCGCGTGCTCGACAAGGAGTCCATGAGCGAGAAGTTCCACAAGCTCACGCTGGACGTGGTTGGATTCGGCGACGAAGACCTGCACAAGTTTCGCCGCTACATCAAGGAGCCGTACGGCATGGTGCTGGTTACCGGCCCGACCGGCTCAGGAAAGACCACCACTCTGTACGCCGCACTCAATGAGATCAAGAGCGATGAAGACAAGCTCATCACCATTGAAGACCCGGTCGAGTACCAGATCGTCGGCATCACCCAGATTCCGGTGAATGAAAAGAAAGGCCTGACCTTCGCCCGCGGCTTGCGCTCGATTCTGCGTCACGATCCCGACAAGATCATGGTGGGCGAAATCCGCGACACGGAAACCGCACAGATCGGTATCAACGCTGCGCTCACCGGTCACCTGGTCTTCACCACCGTTCACGCCAACAATGTGGTGGACGTTATCGGACGATTCCTCAATATGGGGGTCGAGCCGTACAACTTCGTATCTTCGCTAAACTGCATTCTGGCGCAGCGCTTGGTGCGCCTCATCTGCGAGTTCTGCAAGAAGCAGGTTAAGTACTCCGACGAAGAACTGGAGGCCAGCGGCATGAACCCGGACGAGTGGCGGAGCGTGCCATTCTACGAGGGCGATGGCTGCATCGAGTGCTCAGGAACGGGGTTCCGCGGCCGAACCGCGATACACGAACTGCTGGAGTTGACCGACAACGTTCGCGAGATGATTCTGGCCAAGCGTCCCAGCAGCGAAATCCGGCGTGCGGCGCGCGAAGAAGGAATGCATTTCCTACGCGAGTCGGCGCTTGATAGAGTGAAACGTGGCCTGACGACCTTGAAAGAGATCAACAAGGTAACTTTTATCGAAACGGCCCGTTAACCATGGCGAACAGTAACATTCCCCGGCCGCGAGTCGCGTGTGAAGTAAGCGTGGAGCGGGTGATTGCAGCTCGCGCCGCCGACAAGGCGCAGACGCTCGAGTCGGCCACCGAGCTGGCTCTGCCTGCCGGAGCGCTCGCGCCCGGAATCCAGCAGACCAACCTGGTCGCGCGCGAACCCATTGTCGCCGCCCTGCGGGAGTCGCTCAGCGCTGTGGCCGGCCGCTCGCGGGATGTGGCGCTCATTATTCCAGATGCGACCACCCGCATCATGTTGCTTGAGTTCGATACCTTACCCGACAAGCCGGAAGATGCTGAAGGCGTGGTGCGCTTTCGCTTGAAGAAATCGCTGCCCTTTGACGTCGACCAATCCGCCGTGTCATTCGACCGTCAGGTGGCGGGAGAGGGTCTGCGCATAATCGCTGCCGTCACCCCCCGTTCCGTGCTGCAGGAATACGAGTCTGCGGTGCGAGAGGCCGGATACAATCCAGGCACGGTCATGCCTTCCATGATCGCCGCCCTGGGTGCGGTCGATGCTACCCGGCCGACAATGGTGATCAAGGTGGAAAGCGGTACCACCACCTTCGCCGTCGCCGACCAGGACCAGTTGCTGCTCTATCGGGCCCTGGAAAACGGCGGCGCAGTGGTCACCGGCGAATCGCTCGTGGACGATGTGAATACTTCTCTGGTCTACTTCGAGGACCGTTACGGGGTTACGGTCGAGCGCCTGCTGGTGTCGGGGGTGCAGTCCGGACAAGCATTGCAGGCTGCCTTCAGCGACCGCGCGGTAAGGGTCGAAGATCTGGTTTCCACCGCTGTAGCCGGCGCTGCGGTGACCGATGTTTCTCGATTTGCGCTGGCAGGGGTAGCGGGGACCCTGGTTTCCTGATGCGCATCAACATCAATCTCGCGACCGAGCGTTACGAGGCGGGACGCCAATACCTGCAGCGCATGCAGGCATTAGTGGCGCTGTTGGCCATCGTCGCCGCGCTGTTGGTGGGCTACATCCTCTATCAGCGCTCGCACACCCGCGATATTGACGCCCGGATCGCCCAGGCCAGGCAGGAACTCGCTGAGCTCAACAATGAAAAGGCGCAAGCCCAGGCAATCTTGAACAAGCCGGCCAACCGTGGCATCGCCGACCAATCCGAGTTTCTCAATGAGTTGTTTGCTCGCAAGTCGCTCTCATGGACACGCATCTTCTCGGAGATGGAGCGCATTATGCCGTACAACATTCATGTTGTATCCATGAAGCCTGACTACACTCCCAATAATGAACTGGTCGTCCACGTGGTGGTGGCTACCGACTCGCGCGACCGCGCGGTTGAGCTGGTGAAGCGCATGGAGCAGTCAAGCCGCTTCCGCTCGCCCCAGATCGTGGCGGAAAACGTTACCTCGAACACCTCCGACCAGGGCGCCGGAGGAGGGAACATTCAGTTCGATATCGCCTCCGTATACGTCCCGGCGATGGGCGGCGAAGCGGACGAGGCAAATCCGGAAGAGCAAAAGAGTACATCCCCGGCGAAGGCAGCACATATGGCAGCCAAACCGCAGCCAACTACTACGGCGCAGAACCAGGGGCACCAGTAATGGCTAATGTGCGCGAGATTCGCCGTGCATCCACGCCGGTAGTTGCCGTACTGGCACTGCTGATCGTCGCCTGCGTGGTGTACATTTTTTCTCCGGCGGGCCGTTCGCGCCCGGCGCGTGAGCGCGAATATGAACAGTTGCAGGCGGAGGTTCTTGCCAAACGCAAGGAAGTGTTGCCGACGCGCGGGATGGAGAACAAGCTGAAGCAGGCGTCCGTCGACAGCAACACGTTTTATGCGTCGCGCTTTCCGGCTGAGTACTCTTCCATTGCTGAGGAACTTGGCAAGGTCGCCGGCGAGAACGGTGTACATCTGACGGCCGTCAAGTATGACAATAAGAACTCCCAGATTGAGGGCTTGCGTAAGCTCAATATCGAAATTACGCTCTCGGGGGATTATCTGCAGGAAGTGAAATTCATCAACGCGCTGGAACGCGACAAGATCTTCTTTCTGATTGATGGCGTGGCGCTCGGCGAGCAGCAAGGCAATGTGCGTCTGCAGTTGAAACTGGAAACCTATTTGCGCACTGGAGCGGTGGCATCGTGAAGCTGGGCACGGAAAATAAGACCAAGACCATCGTGGCCGCCGTGCTTGCTGCGTTTGCCATTTTCATGTTGGTGCAGGCGTTTACCGGAGGCGGCGAAACTCCGGCGTCGCAGACCAACACAACTCCGCCCAAAACGACCACCGCCCTGACTGCCACTGCCCGGAACAAGACTGCGTCTGACCGCGGCAAGCCCCATCCTCTGCTGGCGCAGTCGCTTGATCCGACGCTGCGCTTCGACTTGCTGAAGTCCAGCGAGGACGTGACCTATAAGGGCTCGGGCCGTGACATCTTTCGCTCCCAGGCGCCCCCTCCGGAGATTCCGAAAATTGTCCAGCAACCGATCAATACCGGGCCAGCGCCGCCGCCCCCGCCGCCTCCAATCAATTTGAAGCTGTACGGCTATACCCAGCACGACAACGGAGGCGCCAAGCGCGTCTTTTTCGCGTCGGGTGAGGACATTTTCGTGGCCAAAGAAGGAGACATCGTCAATCGGCGGTATCGCATCCTGAAGATCAACGCCAACTCCGTTGAGGTTGAGGACGTACTGACCAACAATCGCCAGACCCTTTACCTGACACAAGGCTGAGTTCCAGCGGCGCTTAGAGCAGCAGTAATGTTGAAGTCTTTCAATCCGAATTCCCTCCCAACGGGTCCTCTGAATTCGCGACGGCGGCGCGACTCCGGCCACCTTCTGCTGGCGATTCTGCTGATGGTGGCCCTCATGACCATTGCCCTGACCTACGAGGCGCCGCGAATCGTCCAGCAGTTGAAACGCGACCGCGAAGAGGAAATGATCCATCGCGGTACTGAGTACGCCCGCGCGATCAAGAAGTTCTACAAGAAATTCGGCCGTTATCCCACCAGCATGGAGCAACTGGAGAACACCAACAACATCCGCTTCCTTCGCAAGCGTTATAAGGATCCACTCACCAAGGACGGAAAGTGGACCTTGCTGCACTACACCGACGTAGCCAGTTTGCTGGTGGGAGCGGGAGGCCCGGGAACACCGGCCGCAGCCCTTGGCGGCCAGGGACTACAGGCACCCGGCTCCTCCAACTCCCCGTTCGGGTCCTCCAGCCCAACGGCGCCAGGAGGATTGGGAACGTCAAGCCTCGGAGGTGCTCAGGCGGGCGCGGGCAGTCAGAGCACGACCTTCTCGCTTTCTCCGCGGCAAGGCCAGTTGGGCGCCAATCAGCAGGGAACGTCCGGGTCGAGTCTGGGATCGGCTTCGGGAAGCACCTCGGCACAGGGCTCCACCTCGACCGATAGTTCGTCGAACACGACAGAAAGCACAACCGGAGGCAGCTCTGATACGGGATCCAGTTCGGGCTCTGGCGATAGTTCGAACAGCTCAAACACCGCCTTGGGCAGCCAGAATTCCACCAACCAGACTTTCGGCGCAGGGGCGATCATCGGTGTCGCCAGCAAGAGCAAGGACCCGACCATCAGGATCTACAACAAGAAGAAGACCTACAACGAGTGGGTGTTTATGTACAACCCTATGATGGACCAGGCCAACGTTCTGCTGAAGGGACCCTACTCGCCCAGCGCCTTCACCAGCAATATCGGCACTCCCGCCGGGCAGCAGAATCAGCAGAACCAGCAACAGAGTCCGTTCGGGCAACAGAACAACGGCACACAGCAACCGAGCGGGCTCGGCAATCAGACGCTCACCCCCGGTGGCCAGCAGTTCCCGCCAGACCAGAATCACTAGAGCGACGAGCCGCGAGCTGAATCGAATCAATGATGGTATTTCGCCGTCGCCGTCACCAGCGAGGAACCGAAGTAGCTCGTAGCTAGTTGCTCGCAACTCGCCGCTAATTGCCTTATTGTCCCGCAGCGCCACTTCATGTAGGATTGCCCGTCGCTCACGACATCAGCGAAGCAAGCCTAAAATTTGGAAACTTACGTCCTTTGTGATTGGAATCACAGAAGGGCGTGACCCTCGCACGTCATGCTGAGTCGCTGAAGCTGCTACAACATGAAGTTGCATCAGCAAGCTCAGTCGACGTGGGTTGCGGGACATAAGCGCCGCAGCCCGATCGCAGGGAGCACCCTGCCAGAGAGGCATTGAATGCCCGAGGAAACCAAGGGGCCTGAACCCGTCTCTCCTTTGCCAGAGGGCGCGGCTGAAGCCGCCCCAAAGGCGCCTCCGGCCAAGCCGGAAGCGTCCGCCGCCCCATCCGAATCAGCCAAAGCCACACCGACTGCGATCCCAGCCAAAGCCGAGGCTAAACTGGCCGAGACGGCCAAACCCGCTGCGCCTCCCGCCGCGGCCAAGCCTGCCGCTCCCGCTGCGGCCAAGCCGGCGGCTCCCGCAAAGCCCGCTGGTCCGCAACCCGAACCGTGGAACTCCGATCTTGTTGCCAGCCTGCGAAGGCAATACGGCTCAGCCATTCGCGAGGCCAGCACCTATGTCGGGCAGAAGTATCTGGTCGTCGATAGCGGGATCATCTACCAAGTCCTTCGCCGCATGCGCGACGATGAGCAATATGACTACTGCGTGGACGTCACCGCCGTGCACTGGCCTAAGCGTGAGCAGCCGTTCGACCTGATCTACATCCTGTATTCGTTCCCGCATAACGATCGCGTGCGCATCAAGACGCAGATTGCGGAAGATCAGCATGTGCAGTCGGCAGTCAACCTCTGGCCCACGGTGAACTGGCTGGAGCGCGAGGTCTTCGACATGTTCGGCATCGTCTTCGACGGTCACCCCGATCTCAAACGCATCCTGTTGCCGGACGGCTGGCATGGCCATCCGCTGCGCAAGGACTACGACATCCTCCTTCAGGACAAGGAATGGGTGCAGATCAACCTTGGCATCGAGAGTGGACAATGAGCAACGGCAGCTTTGATCGCCCCGACCTCCTCGATCTCGATACCAAACAGGAGACCTTTCTCGACACCACCGAGATGGTCCTCAACATGGGGCCGCAGCATCCCTCGACCCACGGCGTACTGCGCGTCATTCTGAAGCTCGACGGCGAGAAGGTCTTGGGCACCGAATGCATCATCGGCTACCTGCATCGCGGCGTAGAGAAGATCGCCGAGAACCGCACCTACGCGATGTTCAACCCCTACGTCGACCGCATGGATTACGTCGCTGCGGTTTCTAACGGGCTGGGCTACTGCGAGACGGTCGAGAAACTGCTGGCGGTCGAAGCGCCGCCTCGCGCGCAGTACATCCGCGTAATCATGACCGAGCTGTGCCGCATCGCCAGCCATCAGGTCTGGCTGGGGACGCATGCGCTCGACATCGGTGCGCTGACCCCGGTGTTCTACGCCTTCCGCGATCGCGAAGAGATCCTGAAGATCTTCGAGAAATATTGCGGCGCTCGGCTCACCACCCATGCGTTTCGCATCGGCGGCTGCATCTACGAAACCTACGACGGCTTTGAGCAGGACGTGAAAGTCTTCTGCGAGAAGTTCCTGCCCAAGCTGGACGAATACGAAGAGCTGCTGACCACCAACCGCATCTGGGTGTCGCGCACCAAGGGTGTCGGCATTCTGAACGCGGAAGATTGCGTCGCGCTCGGAGTTACCGGCCCGGTGCTGCGCGCCAGTGGCGTGCAGTGGGACCTGCGCAAGAAGCAGCCTTATGAGGCCTACAGCAAGTTCCAGTTCGATATCCCTACCGGGCTCAACGGCGACACCTACGACCGCTACCTGGTTCGCATCGAGGAGATGCGGCAGGCGGTGCGAATTGTTCAGCAGGCGATTGAAGACATTCCCAGCGGGCCGATCATGGCCAAAGTGCCGAAAGTCATCAAGCCGGCGCCCGGCGAGGTGTACCACTCGATCGAAGCGCCCAAGGGCGAGCTCGGTTACTACATCGTGAGCGACGGGTCGACCCAGCCCTACCGCGTGCGCGTCCGGCCGCCATCCTTTGTGAATCTGCAAGCGCTCGACAAGATGGTGCGCGGCATGCTGATCGCCGACGTGGTCGCCGTGATCGGCACGCTCGACATCGTGCTGGGAGAGGTGGACCGCTAGTGCTCGCCTTTAAGCCAGCGTCTATCGGCGATTTTGAAAGGGCTTTGGGCCCAGCCGCAAGAGGCGGCGGTTTTGAAAGGGCACGGCTTTAGCCGTGCCGCGAATGAAGTAGAAGCATCGGGCTTTAGCCCCTGAGGTGGGAGCCCCGACCTTCAGGTCGGGGGAAACAGGCTCCCTTTGAATGATTGAGCCGGCTTTAGCCGGCGGCAGAATTGCTAATTGCTAATTGCTAATTGCTAATTGCTAATTGCTAAAAACAATGTTGGACGCAATCAAAAGCTACTTGAATACGGGTGTAACCCCAGGCGAAGCCGGCAGCATTTTCTGGGCGACCATCTACGTCCTGGTCATCACCGTCGGCGTGTCTCTGGCCGTCATCGCGATGAACTGGCTGGAGCGCAAGATTCTGGCGCACATGCAGATTCGCCTTGGCCCCATGCGTGTCGGACCGCACGGTTTGCTGCAACCTTTCGCTGATGCCCTGAAGCTGCTCATCAAGGAAGACATCATCCCCGACGGCGCCGACAAGGTCGTCTTCTGGATTGCTCCCGTCTTCGTCATGATGACGGCTTTCACCACCTTCATCGTGGTGCCGTTCGGGCGCACCCACGCTGTCACCGACATGAACATCGGCATCCTGTTCATGCTGGGCGTTTCGTCGCTGGGTGTGCTGGGCGTGATCATGGGCGGCTGGGCGTCGAACTCCCACTATCCGCTGATGGGATCGCTGCGCTCCGGCGCGCAGATGGTTTCCTACGAAGTGGCGATGGGGTTGGCGATCATCTCCGCTGTGCTGATGACCAGCCTTGCCACCGGCACCGGCACCCTGAGCATGATCGGCATTGTGCAGGCGCAGGCCGATCAGCACGCCTGGTTTGTCTTCAAGATGTTCCCACTCGGCCTGCTGGCTTTCGTGGTCTTCGCCATTGCCATGGTGGCTGAGACCAACCGCGCGCCGTTTGATTTGCCGGAGGCCGAGTCGGAACTCGTTGCCGGCTTCATGACCGAATACAGCGGCTTCCGCTGGTCGCTGTTCTTCCTGGCGGAATACGCGGCCATGCTGGCCGTTTCGTCCATCGCCGTCACCCTGTGGCTCGGCGGATGGCTGCGGCCCTTCCCGAATTGGCTGAGTGGCCCCACCTGGGACCTGGCATTCTCGTTGGTGCCGGGACTCACGTTCCTCGGACTGGCTGCGATGTGCTTCCTCGGGACTGTACGCATGCCGAAGATCCCGCAATTCAAGGCGCAGACGATTGGCTTGGCAGTGTTCGGCACGCTGCTTGCGTTGGCCGGGCTTTTTCTACTCGTTCCCGGCGTTCGCGAGCGCTCGCAGGATGTCTTCTGGTTTGTCGCTAAAGTTGCCTGCTTCATGTACCTGTACATCTGGTATCGCGGAACCTTCCCGCGCTATCGCTTTGATCAGCTCATGAAGGTGGGCTGGAAGATATTGCTGCCCGTCAGCCTGGGCGTACTGATCGTGACTGCGATCGTCGGCGTCCGGCAGGAGTTGTGGGCGGCCATTGTGGGGGTAATCCAGTGAGTTTAAATCCGATTCTGCGCAAAATGTTTCTGGTCGACCTTTTCAAAGGCATGGGCGTGACCTTCCGCAATCAGTCGGAAGCTGAGCGAGTCACCGAGCAGTATCCGCTGGAGCGGCCCGAGGTCTACGAGCGCTATCGCGGCCAGCCGCGGCTCAAGGTGAATCCCGAAACCGGCGAGTCGCTCTGCATTGTTTGCAATCTGTGCGCCCTGGCCTGCCCGGAGCAGTTGATCGTGGTAAAAGGCGAGCGCAACCCCGTGACACGCCGCAAAGAGCCGGTGTCGTGGACCTACGACCTGAGCCGCTGCATGTTCTGCGGCCTCTGCGCGGAAGCCTGCTCGACCGACGCTCTGGAGCTGACGCAGGACTACGAGATGGCGCTCTACAGCCGCGAAGGCATGGTGCTCGACCAGGCCGCCCTGGAGCGCGGCCAGGAACCCGTGAGGTATGCGCGATGACTCCGATCGCCACCCCGTTCTTCTTCTATTTACTGGCCTTCACGGCGATCGTCTCGGCCATCGCGGTGATCACCCGGCGCAATCCGGTGCACGCCGCTCTGTCGCTGATCGTCACCCTGCTTTCGCTTGCCGGGCTCTACCTGATGCTCTATGCCCCATTCGTTGCCGGCGTGCAGATTGTGCTCTATGCCGGCGGCATCATGGTGCTCTTCCTGTTCGTCATCATGCTGGTGAACCTGGAGAAGAACATCCGCGAGTATCAGTGGAACAAGCAATGGCTGGTGGGAACCATCGCGGCCCTCTTGCTCGGTGGATTGCTGCTCTACGTGTACAAGCGCGGCTACGACATCTTCCCCACGACCTTCGCCCGACTGCCGGAAGGGCAAAACACCCAGCAGGTCGGCATCTGGCTCTACGGCCACTACATGTTGCCGTTTGAAATTGCCTCGCTGTTGCTGCTGGTGGCCATCGTCGGCGCGGTGGTCATGGCCAAGAAGAGGATTTGAGAAACAGTGGCCAGTGGTCCGTGGCCAGTGGCTGAGAAAAATCAGTCCCGCAACGCGGGACGGAAGAGGAAAGCCCAGCGCTTCAGCGCTGGGGAGGCGATGAGAGACGAACCTGAGTCCCGTAGGGACGGCAGAAGGATGATCCATGGCTGAGATAACTACATTGCACTACCTGGTATCTGGCGGCCGCGCTCTTCATGATCGGCACCGTCGGGGTGCTGACCCGCCGCAACGTGATCATCATTCTGATGTCGATTGAGTTGATCCTGAACGCGGTGAACCTGAACCTGGTGGCGTTCTCGCGGCTCTACGGGCTGCACGGACAGATCTTCGCGATTTTCGTAATTACCGATGCCGCGGCAGAAGCTGCGGTCGGCTTGGGCATCATCATCGCCTTCTTCCGCAACAAGGAGACGGTGAATGTGGACGAGGTGGATTTGTTGCGCTGGTAGTGCGATTGCTAATTGCTAATTGCTAATTGCTATGTACTTCTTAAACCACATCTGGTTAATACCGCTGTTCCCCGCATTCGGCGCGGCGTTCATGTTCTTCTTTGGACGCCGCCTGCAAAAGTCGATGGTCAGCGGAATTTGCGTTGGCATGGTGGTGCTGGCCTTCGCCTGGGGATGTCTCGCCGTCTGGCAGTACACCGGCTACGCCGCCGCCAACCATGGGCAGCCATTCGAGAAGATTCTCTTCACCTGGCTCGGCACTGGCGGCAACGGCATTGTCTACCCCACGCATACGGGCTTCGCGCAATTTCATGCCGATGCCGGCTTCCTGCTCGATCCGCTGTCGGCGATCTGGCTGCTCTTCGTCACCTTCGTGGGCATGCTGATCCACATTTACTCGATCGGCTACATGGGACACGAAGGCGGCTACTACCGCTTCTTCGGCTACATGAACCTGTTCATGTTCTCCATGCTGACGCTGGTCATGGGCAACAACTATGCCTTGATGTTCGTCGGCTGGGAGGGCGTGGGCCTGTGCTCGTACTTGCTGATCGGCTTCTACTTCCAGCGCCACTCGGCCTCGACGGCTGCGAATAAGGCATTCATCACCAACCGTATTGGCGACGCCGGCTTCTTGTTGGGCATGTTCACCATCGCCTGGTACTTCGGCTCGGTGCAGTACACCCATGTCAATGAACTGGCACGCAGCGGACAGTTCGCCATTGGCGATCCCTGGATCACCGCCGCCTGCCTGCTGCTGTTCATCGGTGCCTGCGGCAAGTCGGCGCAGTTCCCCCTGCACGTCTGGCTGCCGGATGCCATGGAGGGCCCCACCCCGGTCTCCGCTTTGATCCACGCCGCGACCATGGTGACCGCCGGCGTTTACATGGTGGCCCGCTCCAATGCGTTGTTCGTGCTCGCTCCCACGGCGATGAAGACCGTCGCCATTATCGGAGCACTGACTGCGATCTTCGCCGCCACCATCGCCCTGGTGCAGAACGACATCAAGCGCGTGCTGGCCTACTCGACCGTCTCGCAGTTGGGATACATGTTCCTGGCGCTCGGCGTCGGGGCCTTTGCCGCCGGCGTCTTCCACGTCTTCACCCATGCTTTCTTCAAGGCGCTGTTGTTCCTCGGCTCAGGCTCGGTCATTCACGCCATGAGCGGTGAGCAGGATATGCAACACATGGGCGGCCTCCACAACAAGATCAAGACCACCTTCGGCACCATGCTGGTGGCCACGCTGGCCATCGCGGGGATTCCGGGTTTCGCCGGCTTCTTCTCCAAAGACGCCATTCTGTGGGAGACCTGGTCGCGCGAGGGCGGGGCATATCGCTACCTGTGGTACATCGGGTTCCTCACCGCGCTGCTGACCTCTGTTTACATGTTCCGCCTGATGTACCTGACGTTCTGGAGCAAGCCGCGCATGTCACATGACGTGGAACACCACATCCACGAGTCGCCCAAGTCGATGACCGTGCCGCTGGTGATCCTGGCGATCGGCGCAATTGGCGCCGGCTGGCTGGGCTTGCCGCATAGTCTGGGCGGGTCAAACCAGTTCGAAAAGTTTCTGGAGCCGGTCTTCGCCAACGAAGCGGTCGTGCTGAAAGAAAGCGGCAAGGCGGCTCAGGTTGCGGCAGGCGAGCAACAGGTCGAGCACACCGACCCGCTGGAGTATGGGCTGATGTTCGCCTCCGTGGGCGTGGCCTTCCTGGGCTGGGGGCTGGCGAAGCGCGCCTACGGCAATGCCGACAAGGGATACAAGGAACCCATCAACGAGATTTCGCCGCGCTTTTACAAGACGCTGTTTCGCAAGTGGTACATCGACGAGTTCTACGACTGGTTCATTACCGGCCGGCAGAAGTTGTTGCCCTTCCGTCTGGGCGCCATGGGGCTCGGCGAAGGGCTATGGAAGTTCGACGCCGACGTCATCGACGGTACGGTGAACGGCGCGGGCTGGGCTACACGTGAGGGCGGCACCGTCTCGAGTTGGTGGGACAAGTGGATCATCGACGGCCTGTTCGTCAATGGCGTCGCCATTGTGACTCGCCTGGCGTCGTATCCCGTGCGGGTCATTCAGTGGGGACTCGTGCAGTGGTATGCCCTGGTGATGGTCGCAGGCTTGGTGTGTTTCGTCTTGTACTACGTGGTGCGCTGGTAACGGGTAGAGCCGCGCTTTAGCGCCGCAAGGTGCAAGCCCCGACCTTTAGGTCGGGAAATGCTGAAGTAACGAGCAAGAGTCCCGTAGGGACGGCAGAAATGCAGGTCCTGCGGCTCGGACGGCAGCCGATACCGCCCTCGCTCAGGTTGACAACGTTTTTTGATCTTGCTCTGGCGAAAAGCGAATAGCGAACCGCGAAGAGCGACTTGATTTAGCTGACGGCTGAAAGCTGAGAGCTTCATACATGTACAACCACATTCTTTCGATCGTCTTATTCACGCCGCTGGTCGGCGCCATCCTTCTGCTCTTTGTGCCGAAGGACAACAAGAACACCATCCGCTGGCTCGCCAACATCTTCAGCATGCTCGGCTTGGTGGTCTCCTTGCCGCTGATCCCGTGGTTCTGGGCACTGAAGGATCGCGCCGGCTTCCAGTTTGTCGAGGGCACGCCCAATAACTGGATCCCCACCATCGGCGCCGGCTATGTGCTCGGCATCGACGGCATTTCGTTCCTGCTGATCATGCTCACCACCCTGCTGGGCGCGATCTCGATCCTCTCCTCGTGGGAAGCCATTCAGACCCGGGTGAAGGAATACTACATCTGGTTCCTGGTGCTGCAGACCGGCATGCTTGGCGTCTTCATGGCCAACGATTTCTTCCTGTTCTTCGTTTTCTGGGAGGCCATGCTGGTGCCGATGTATCTGCTCATCGGCATCTGGGGCGGGCCGCGCAAGCTCTATGCGGCGATCAAGTTCTTCCTCTACACATTGTTCGGTTCAGTACTGATGCTGTTGGGTATTCTGTTCCTGTACTTCCATCACCAAACGCTCACCGGCGTTTATACGTTCTCAATTACGGAGCTCTACACGACCGCCCCAAAGATTGCCGGTCCGGCGGCGGTATGGTTGTTCTTCGCCTTCTTCCTCGGATTCGCCATCAAGGTCCCCATGTTCCCGTTCCACACCTGGCTGCCTGACGCGCACGTGGAAGCCCCAACCGCCGGCTCGGTGATTCTGGCAGGCGTTCTGCTGAAGATGGGAACCTATGGCTTCATCCGCTTCTCACTGCCGTTTTTCCCTGGAGTAGTGATGATGCCCTGGGTGCGCGAGCTGCTGATCGTGCTGTCGATCATTGGCATCATCTACGGCGCGCTGGTCTCGCTGATGCAGAAGGACATGAAGAAGCTGGTGGCGTACTCCTCCGTCAGCCACCTCGGTTTCTGCACGCTGGGCATCTTTGCGCTGAGCCCGGCCGGCCTGAGCGGGTCAGTGCTGCAACAGGTCAATCACGGCATCTCCACCGGCGCGCTCTTCTTGATTGTCGGCATCCTCTACGAGCGGCGGCATACGCGCGAGATCTCTGAGTACGGCGGCATCTCGAATGTCATGCCCTGGTACGCCGCCATCACCCTCATCATGTTCATGTCCTCGATGGGCCTCCCGCTGCTGAACGGCTTCGTCGGCGAGTTCACCATCCTGCAAGGCACGTTCATGGAGAACAAGATGTGGGCGGCATGGGCGATCCCGGGAGTGATTCTCGCGGCAGCGTATCTCCTGTGGCTCTATCAGCGCGTCTTCTTCGGTCCGGTGAACAATCCCAAGAACGAGCACCTGAAGGATCTGTCGGCGCGCGAGATCGCGACCTTCCTGCCGCTGGTGGCGCTGGCCTTTTGGATCGGGCTGTATCCCAAGCCGTTCTTCCAGATTCTGCAGACGCCGGTGAACAATCTGGTGGCAACCGTCCGGCCTGACTATCCCGGGCTGCAAAAGCCGGTGCTTGCGGCGCAGCCTGCACCAGCAGCGCAGCCGGAGGCTGAAGATCGCTTTTCGCCATTCGCTCTTCGCCATTCGCCAGAGTCCAAAGATCGCTCTTCGCAATTGGCCGTTCGCTCTTCGCCAGAGTCAGGTCAGGAGCCTCGATGAGAAATTACGAGGAACTCGAGGTCTGGCAAAAGGCGCATGCCTTAACGATTCAGCTTTATCGAATAAGCGAGGGATTTCCGCGCGCCGAGATGTTCGGGCTCGTTTCGCAGATTCGACGTGCCGCAGCATCCATCGGGGCGAATTTGGCTGAGGGTTGCGGCAGATGGGGAGAGGCCGAGCTTGCCCGCTACGTCCAGATTGCAATGGGCTCCGCCAGCGAACTGCAGAACCATATAAGGCTGGCTAAGGATTTGGGATACTTCCACGACTCAGATTATGGGGCGTCGATGAGAGCCCTAACCAGCACTCGTCAAATGCTGACCGCGCTACTGCGAACTCTTCGACGAAGGCGCAAGGTGCTAGAGCCCGTATCTGTTCTGGCGAAGAGCGAAAAGCGAAGAGCGAAAAGCGAAGTCGCGAATGGCGAACGGCGAATGGCGAAAAGCGGAGCGGCACTGTGACGACCTCCATCACACAATACTTCACCAGAGCGGATTACACCCTGGCACTGCCGATGCTTCTGCTGGCGTTGTTCGCCCTCGGCATTCTGCTAATCGACCTGCTGCTTCCCAAGGAATGGAAGCGGCTGAACGCTATTACCGCGCTCATCGGTCTTGGGTTTTCGGCCCTCGCTGTAGGCAAGCTGCATTACGCCTATCACCTGGCGGAGCAGAAGGGGGCAAGCGTCGCGGCCTTCACCGGCTTCATGGGCTCGCTCATGATGGATCGCTTCGCGATCTATTTCTTCTACCTGTTCCTGGTGGGCGCCGCCATTGCCGTATTGATATCGATCCGCTATCTCGAAATCGAACACGAAAATCACGGCGAGTTCTATGCCCTGATGCTGTTATCTGTCGTCGGCATGATGTGCATGGCGGCTGGATACGACATCGTGCTGCTGTTCATCGGCCTGGAGCTAATGGCGATCTCGACCTATGTGCTGGTCGGGTTCCTGCGCCGCGACAAACGCTCCAATGAAGCCGCGCTGAAATACCTCCTGCTGGGAGCCTTCTCCTCCGGCATCTTCGCCTATGGACTGTCGCTGTTCTACGGCTTGAGCGGCTCAACCAATCTTGGGCAGATCGCGCAGAAGCTTCAGGAGCGAATTGCCGCGCGGCCGAATGATCCGATAGTGATTCTTGCACTGCTAACCACGACCACTGGATTGCTGTTTAAGATTGCCGCGGTTCCGTTCCACCAGTGGGCGCCTGACGCCTATGAAGGCGCACCCACCAGTATTACCGGATTCATGTCGGTCGCGGTGAAGGCGGCAGGCTGGGCCATGCTCTTGCGCGTCTTCCTTGCCGGACTCTATCCCCTGCGCCCGATGTACGTGCCGCTGCTGATCTTTGTTTCTATCGCCACCATGACGGGTGGCAACCTCGCAGCCATCACCCAGACCAATACCAAGCGGCTGCTGGCGTATTCGTCCATTGCGCACGTTGGCTACATGCTGCTCGGACTGGTTGCCAGCGACGGCACCAACAACACGACTGGCATTGTCGCGATCCTGATTTACCTGCTGGTCTATACCTTCATGAACCTGGGCGCGTTTGCCGTCATCACTTCACTGCGGCGGCGCCACGTCATCGGGGACGACATCGACGACATGGCCGGCCTCTACTCCAAGGCCCCGACGGAAGCCATTCTGATGCTGGTTTTCCTCCTGTCGCTGGCAGGCATTCCGCCGCTGGCCGGTTTCTGGGGCAAGTACTTCATCTTCCTGGCGCTGATCCAGACCGGACACTACATACTGGCTTCGATCGGAGTGCTCTACGCCGTGGTCGCGCTCTACTACTACATGCGCATCGCCAATGCCGTGTTGATGAAGCCGGCGGTCGATCCCGAACCGGTAAGGCTGGGCCCGGCGATGCGGCTGGCATTGACTATCACTGCGGTCGCGACCGTGGGCATTGGCGTGTTCCCCAACTTCTTCATCTGGGCGGCGAACTGGTCGCTCGGGCTGACGCAGGCATCGCGGGTAGCAAGTTTGCTGCGGTAATGGTAGCGCGGCCCTTGAGGCCCGCGGAACGTACAACAAAAAATATAAAACAGGGAATCCATGGCAATGCCATGGATTCCCTGTTTTCTTCCATTTCAGGTCGTACCCACCGCGGCGCTGAAGCGCCGCACTACCCGCTTATTTCGCCGTTTCCACCGGTTTCAGCACAATCACCAGCACTCGCCCATCGGACTTAATCTCGCCTCCCGTCGCTGTGAAAGCCTGCGTAATCGGATTTGGTCGGTCCATATACTCCATCGCCTCCACCCATCCCGCCTGTTGCAGCGTAGCAGCAATAAAATCGCGCTCTTTATCCACATCGGGATCGATCTTGTGGGTGATGCCATTCGGCGTGCGCTGATCGCCTTCAATGCCAATGTCATGGGTTCCGGCGCCCGCCCAAAGCGTTTGCCCCTCCGGGCCTTTGAACGGCGTTTGCCAGATACGGAAGTGGTTTCGCTGCGCAGCGACCTGAACCGCCTGCGCGTGCTCATATCCGAAGTCTTGCGGGCGTCCGAAGAGATACAACGTGCTCATCGGAACGGCGACATAAACTTCCCGGTTAAGCGTCGCCAGCAGAGCTCCCAGCACGGCATCGGCGTTGGTTTTGTCAGCCATCACCCATCCCGCGGCTTTCAGTGCGCTCGTGACCTGCTCCTGGTCACCGACTAACACGAAGTTCACCAGATCGCCGGGATTCCCTCCCTCCGGCTTATCACTCACCCGCAGCGGCAGGTCTTTCTGGAGCACAGCAAACAGCGGCTGGAAATCGTACTTGGCGGAACTGGCCGCCGCTACACTGGCCGCCGTGCGCTCGACGTGGACTTGAAACTTGCCCGTCGGCAGCGACGATCCTGACTGGTTGATCCCCAGGTACAGCCGCCCGGCCACTGGAGCCATCACGGTGCCGTCTGCCCCGATAAAAAAAGGAGTGGCAGCAGGATCGTTGCCCACCTTTCCAACCAGAGCGCCCCGACCTGCGCTTGGAACCATCAACGTGCGAAGCGTGTCCTTCCATCCCCGCACTGCGCCGTCGGGACCGACGCCGGTCTTGTCGGCAAAATCAACCGTTCCCTTGGCCGTGATGTGCAGCTTATCGCCGGCTTTCACGTCCACGCCGGTGTCGAACCACTGCGGGCTGCCGCTGACGGTTACATTGAAGCTCTTGGCATTGCTGGCGACCGCATAGGCTCGTGGCATAGATCTGACAGGAAGCAGCCATGCAAACACCAACACACTTCCTATCAGTACGTGCCGGCGCACAGTCGTCATTGAAGAACGTCTCTTCAGACCAATTGAACCCCTCAGACCAATTGAACCCCCGTGCATGAAGGTGGTTGCGCGACCTCCTGCCGGCTAGCGCGTCGCTTGGCTGAAATCCAGTTGCCCCAGGTACATCGGGTGCGAAACCTTCGGCGTGTCGCTCGGTCCGTATGTGGGATAGGGTGTGTTCTGCGCCTTGATCGGAAAGCCCCACACATTTCCGTTCCGCATGTCGACCACGATCTTGCCCCAGGTCTGGGTGCCGTCGGCATTGCGCAACGTCACTGTGCCCGGCTCGATGTGGAAAGGATAAGGGGTCGAATCCTGCGCGAACACCGGTTGCGGTTGAATTGCGGGCCGAAAAACAAGCACCCCCAGGAAGACCGCGACGATCAGTAGTAAGAGCTTGGTAAGCCAGTCAAAACGCATTGATTCCTCCGCCTGCGTCGCTGGGACGCAGCGCTTCAATTGCAGAGCGATTCTAAGCCAGAAATCAAACGCCGGGAAGTTCGTCGAGCGCGACGGCTGGAGCCTGCCTATTTCGGCACCGCATCATTCAACATATAGCGCCCCAGATACATGGGGTACGACTTGGGCGGAGTTGAACTCGTCGGATTCGACGGATAGGGATCGGTCGTGTTGGTCGGAAACCCCCAGACATCTCCCGTATTCATGTCAACGAAGACCTTGCCGTACACCTGCATCGTGCCGTCCGGCTTGCGTAGCATGGTCGTTCCCGGCTCGACGTAGAAGTTCGGCTCATGAGCGGTCGCGGGAGTCCTGGCAGGGCCAAAGAGGTGGATGGAGGCTGCCCGGGAGATGATGATCTTGACGGGTGGATGCCTGGACCCCGGGTGCGCCTACCTGCTTTTGCGCGGATTGAAGACGCTGCACCTGCGGGTAGAGCGCGCCTGCGAAAACGCTGCCCGCATTGCCGAAATGCTGAGCGGGCACAAGAAAGTGGAAAGCGTTTACTACCCCGGTTTCTCCGATTCGCCTTATCACGACGTGGCGAGTCACCAGATGCGCGATTTCGGCATGCTGGTGTCATTCGACATCCGAGGAGGAGAGAGGGCGGCCAGGCGCTTCCTCGATAACTTGCGATTATGGTACCTGGCGGCCAGTCTTGGCGGAGTTGAATCCACTGTCTCGTATCCAATACTCTCGTCCCATGTCGGCTTAAGCGCTCGACAGCTCCGGCTGCTCGGGGTTTCAGCGGGTACGGTGAGGTTGTCCGTCGGGATCGAAGATGCTGCTGATCTGGTTGCAGACCTGGAGCAGGCGCTGGCCAAATCGTAGAAGACGTGCCAAGCTTGGTTCGTTTTGCAAAATTGGTGCTGGAATCGTGATATCTTCAATCGCAGCAATGGTTTAGATTCACTTTGCTGGCTTAAACCTGAGTCCCTGAGGGTAGTTAGATCGCAGCGGATCGAAACGTTTCCACGGAGAGGACCTGCACGCCGTAATGGGTAATTCTCGCGCCACGATCCTGTCATTTCTCCTCGCAGGCATTCTCTTCGCGACGGGATGCGAGACAAGGGAAACCAAGCCTGCCTCCCTGCCCAAGCAGGCCATGGCGCCGGAAGCCAAGAACCCTAAGGTTGAATCGGCGCAGCAACAGCCGAAGATCCCGCAGCCAGCCACGCCCAAGCCTGCCAACGATCCCGCCGATGCGCTGATTGCGCAGGCTGAAAAACTGCTGGCCGCAGGCCAGGCCAACTACGCGGCCGGTCATCTGGATGCGGCCCGGGGAAACTTCGATCAGGCATTCAACCTGCTGCTTTCCAGCAAGCTCGAGGTGCAGGGAAACGAGCGTTTGGAGGATGAGTTCAGCAAGGTCGTCGAGGCGGTCCATGATCTTGAGCTGGTCGCGCTCAAGCAGGGCGACGGGTTCAGCGAGCCGAAGCCGGAGCCGGCGCCCATCGACGAAGCCAACGACATTACCTTTCCGGTGGATCCGAACATCAAGGCCAAGGCCGAAGGCGAGATCAAGACCACCAAATCCGACTTGCCGCTGGTGCTGAACGACGAAGTCGCGATGTTCATCAACTACTTCTCCAGCCCCAAGGGTAAGGGGACACTGGAGCGGGCATTGGCGCGCTCAGGACGCTATCGGGAGATGATCCTGTCCACGCTGAAGGAAGTTGGAGTGCCGCAGGACCTCATCTACCTGGCGCAGGCGGAGTCTGGGTTCCAGCCGCTGGCGCTGTCGCGAGCGGGCGCGCGAGGCATGTGGCAATTTATGGCCAGTCGCGCCGCTATGTACGGACTGGAGCGCGACTTGTGGGTCGATGAGCGCCAGGACCCGGTGAAATCCACGCATGCGGCAGCAGAGCACCTCAAAGACCTGTACAACCAGTTCGGTGACTGGTACCTGGCGATGGCGGCGTACAACTCCGGGCCGGGCACCATTCAGCACGCGGTGGAACGCACCGGGTATGCCGACTTCTGGGAACTCTACAAGCGCGGTGTGCTGCCGCAGGAGACGCGCAACTACGTGCCCATCATTTTGGCCGTTACCATCATGGCCAAAAACCCGACGCAGTACGGGCTGGAGAACGTAAGCCTCGACCCGGCTCCCAAGGTGGATCGGGTGGTTATCAACTATCAGGTTGATCTACGGCTGGTGGCCGATTGCGTCGATACCACGGTCACCTACTTGCAGGAGTTGAATCCCAGCCTGCTGCGCATGACGACGCCGAAGGATGAGGCATACACCCTGAAGCTGCCGGCGGGAACGGCGGATAAATACCAGACCGCCATCGCGGCGATTCCGCAGGACATGCGCACGTTATGGCGGTACCACCAGGTGGAATCCGGCGAAACGCTGGCATCGATTGCGCATAAATATCACGCCAGTTCGGCGTCGATCACCGAGACCAATAATTTGCCCTCCGATGACCTGACCGTAGGGGCTAAATTGATCATTCCGGTGGCTCCGGGCCATGCCGATTCCGACGGGATCGTTTACTCCAAACACGCCACACGCTACAAAGTGAGGAGAGGAGACACCCTCTATTCCATCGCCGACGATTTCGACGTACCGGTCGAAAAGCTGAGGAAATGGAATCATATACGGGGATCCGTGATCGCAGTGGGTCGCATCCTGGTGATTCACAAGCCCCTGTCCGGGGACGACGAAGAAGTGGCTTCGGAACACAGCTCCCACTCCACATCCAGCGGCAGCTCTCACTCCAGTAAGGGCAGCACTCGGACCACCGCGAAAGCGAAGTATCACAAGGTCAAAAAGGGTGAGACCCTCAGCGAAATAGCCTCCACCTATGACACCACGGTCTCGGCATTAGAGCGCGACAATGGCAAGACAGCCTCCAATCTGCGTGCCGGCGATGTGCTGGTAATACGCAAATAGGCAACAGCTCGACTTCCTGCCCACATCTCTCATGGAAGCCCTTCCCTTCATGACCTTCTTCTGTTACAACAAGCCCGTTGTGTTCCGAATACAGGGCGATCACAGCTCGCGTCGTGGGGCGCGTGCTATAATCCCGCGCCTGCATAGTCGCAAGCGTTTCGCTGTTCGCTTGCAATCAAGTTCACTGGCGGGCTTCATCAGAGGGGTCCGGTAATTTTAGGAGGAAAGATGACTTTCTACGACGAAACGCTTTATGGTCGCGACGATGAGATGGACGACTACGGAGAGGGTTCCTACGGCGATTCACTCGACGGCGAAGAGTACGAGGAAGAGGAAGAAGAAGAGGAAGAGCCGGAATCGACCGTGACAATCGTGGAGGAGGACGAGGAGTCAGTCGAGCCGGAAGCGGAAGAGGTGATAGCGCCGCCTCCGCCGAAGAAGGCCCCGGCCAAGGCCCCCGCCAAGAAGAAGGCAGTTAAAGAGCCGGCGAAGAAAGCGGCGAAGAAAGCTCCGGCTAAGAAGAAGGCGGCGAAGAAAGCCGCCAAAAAGAAGGCTGCCAAGAAGGCTCCGCCAAAAAAGGCTGCTAAGAAGGCTCCGCCCAAGAAAGCTGCGAAGAAAGCCGCGAAGAAGGCCCCAGCAAAGAAGAAGGCCGCCAAGAAGACTCCTGCCAAAAAGAAAGCCACAGTCAGGCGCTTCCGCTAGTTACCTAATTGCAAGGCGAAGCCGCGGATTCCTCCGCGGCTTTTTTGTCCTGCAGCCGGCCTCACCTGCCGTTGATTACGCCAGGGCGTACAGATACTCGACGAACGATGCGGATGCGCCGTCAATGCCGGCCACCTTCGGATTCGACGAGTCGATGACGTAATACTCATTCGGAGCGTGGGCGCCCGATCCGTGCCCAAGCCCGAAATGCCCTGCCGGCAGGCTCAACGGCGCCGAGGTGAAGATGTAGCCTGGCCAGGAACCGGCCGAACGCGGCCACATCAGTGGATCGTGTCCCAGTTTCTTGTAGGTTGCCACCTGCGCCTGAATCAGCTTGGTATCGGGTTCGGTCTGGGTAGGATCATACCCGCCGCTCATGTTCACCTCGATGTCGCCGTAACCCTTTTCGGCGAGATAGTCCTTCAAGAGCTGCAACGTTCCCTGGGCGGTCATGTCCGGCACCAGACGCATGTCGATCTTGGCGACGGCGCGATGCGGCAGAATGGTCTTGCCGCCGGGGCCGGTGTATCCGGCGACGAGGCCCTCAATGTTGATGGTGGGTTGCGATTCCAACTGCACCAGGGCATCGTAGAACGACTTGTCGCCGTACCAGTGGCTGACGCCGAACTGCTGCTTCATCAGGTCTTCACTGCGCTGGGCTGCCACTTCCTTGATCATCTGCAACTGCGCCGGCGTGAGCGGCTTCACTTTATCGAAGAAGCCCGTCACCGCGGGTTTGTGTCCATCCGGCCCGACCAGGGTGTTGAGGGCCTGCACCAGGTGCCAGGTGGGACTGTCCACGGTAGCCTCGAGGCTGGAGTGAATGTCATTCTTCGGACCGCGGCCCCACTTCTCCCCGCTGGAGACCAGCTCGAGTTCGACCACGCCCTTCGCGCCCAGCGAGATCTCGACACTGCCGTCGCGGTCCTGGCTTGCCATAGGCATGAATACGCCCAGGCATTTTTTCAGTTTGTCCATTACCTTGGGCTGCCGTACGACCTCGCCAAAATGAGGCGATCCGATCTCCTCCTCGCCCTCGCAGACCAGCACCAGATTGACAGGCAGCTTCTTCCCGGCCGCTTTGAATGCATGCAATGCGCCGAGGAATGCCGTCTCCGGGCCTTTCTGGTTGACGGCTCCACGGCCGACACACACCTTGCCGAAGCCCGGTTTCTCTACGATGCGCGCTTCCATCGGAGGTGACGACCACTCCGTGGGATCGAACTGCTTCACGTCGTACATGAAGTAGATCCCGACACTGGTGGGCGCACCAGCATTGAGCAGGCCGAAGACGCCCGGCTTGCCGGAGGTCGGCATGAGCTCTACGTCGGAGAAGCCAGCCGCGCGCGCCAGTTTCGCCATGTACTCAGGGCCTTGGGGGTAGTTACGGTTCTCGGCCGCGATGGAGGGCAGCGCGACCCACTCCTGAAGTGCCTTCACGCTCCGATCATGCAGCTTGGGCACCTCGGCCAGCACAGCCTGCATGTCGCCGCTGTCGGCGGAGAAGAGGTTAACCGGTAGACCCGCTACCAGGGCTCCGGCCAGCGCGGTGCGGATGAATTCCCGCCGATTTACATCGATGTTGTTGCAGTTTTCCATAAGTCGTCTCTCCCGGAACCAGGTTCAAACAACTTGCGTTTGGAATAAGCGGAACAGACTATCACCTGGCGGCGAAAGGTGGAATATGTTTTACGTTTTCGGGGAGGAGATCGCGAACCATTCAACGACGAATCGGCAAATGCGGCGGCTTTATTTCTGCACAACGAGATGTGGTCTCCAGCGGTCAACCAGTTCCCACCAGATGAGCTTCTCCCATTCGTCGAGGATGGCTTTTGCCCACAGCCGGCGTTTCCACCACTTGTCGGCTGTCATGCTCTGGTCCGGCAGGGGAGGGATGGCGGCATAGGCTCCGGTGATTGACCAGTGATAGTGCGGCAAGCGCGCTTTGAAGATCGACAGCGCACGGCGGGTGTGATAGTCCCAGGTTACGATCAGAACGGAGGAAACCTTCATCGGGGCAAGGCAACGCGCAACGTCTTCGGTCTCACCGTAGGTCGAGTCATGCTGCAAGGGACAAACGGTGGTTTCGCCATCGTGGATTCGCTGCAAAAATTCGCGCGCCAGGTCGGCATTCGTCTTGCCGTACTTGGTGAAGAAAGCCTCAGCGTCCAGCACGACCTTGTCGGCGTAACCTTCTTTTTTCAGCTCCACGGCGCGCCAGTAACGGGAATCGTCGATGCCCCCGCCCAGGATGAGAATCACGTCAGCATGGTGGAGAGAGTTGACGCGCAGGAAGGAGCCGCCGAAAGCCAGCGCCAGACCCATGGCGATGGCTACCACCAGCGGCAGGATAGCCACAGCGATGAGAAGGGCTCGAGAAACTCTCATCTGCGGGCCCGCGATCTTATAGCGGTATTGCTCCCGGCGGATTTGGGTTTCGCCATGTTGCAATCGTACGTGCCGCTGTCTTCAGGCGCTACCTGGCGCGGGGAGGCTGGCGCGACCGCTCTTAATCACGTCGGCAACGGCTCTCTTAAAGGCGACAGACAGGCCCATGATCACAAATGGCACGCCGCCGAAGCCAATGGTCAGGAAGAAGCCTCCCAAGATCACCATCCACATGGAAAGCTGCACCGCTTTGGCCATGGCGCGAATTTGGGGAGTGGGTCCGCGTTTTCGAATGGGGCCCAATCCGCGGAAGGCAGCTACGATGGCCATGACGTAAAAAACCAGGCCCAGAATGCCAGCCTCGCTGGAAATCTCGGTGTAAGCGTTATGGGTGTAGAACCAGATTCCGCGGAGGCGCCCCTCGGCTCTTGCCAGATTGTCTTCTGCGACCGTGAACTGGCCGGGCCCTACTCCGAACAGCGGGTGCTTGGCCGTCAGCTCAATGCTCCGATACAGGAGGTAAAGGCGCATCTGGGCTGATTCTGCCGCATCCCGGCTCGCATAGGTATCGTCCCTATTGCTCTTGAACAGCGTCAGGAAACGAGTCGTGGTGCTCTCCGGCAGCAATGGCACCATAATGCACCCCAGTACGGTCGCGCCCACCAGGGCGAAAGCCCGCTCCTTGTTTGAGGACTGGATCAGGAAGATGACAAATCCAGCCAGGAACAGAAACAGCGCCATGCGTGACGCCGATTGTCCGAGCGCCACGAATGCCGCAAGGATCAGAGGAAGGAAGAGAAGGCGGGTCGCTAACTTTCCTTTTGTGGCGCCTAACCAGAGGAAAGGCAGCCCGATCAGCAGGTACAGCGACATGAAGTTGGGGTCCTGCAGCGTAACCGAACTGAACAACCCAATACGCTCTTCGCCCTTGCCGCTGGTGGCGTGCAATACGGTGTTCGACAAGACCGCGACCGTGCCCATGGCAATCGCGATGGTGTACATCGCGTGTCGCACTTCGCGTATGTTGCCAATGAACGCGATGATGAAGGCCGCGATGAGGGTCGATTGCGCAGTGCCTTTTAACGTCTCCAGACTGCCGCCAATGAAAACGCTGGTAGGCACACAAATCGCCGTCCAAACGGTGAAGGCGAGTAGCGTTTTTCCCAGCTTGGTGTCGACCAGAGCGCTGCCTTTGCCGGTCGCAAACAAGCCGGCCAGCAGGATCACGCTCATGGCCAGCGAAGCTCGAATGGACGGGAACAGCTCCGGCAGGCGCGTGCAGAACAGGTACATGTGCACGAGCAGCGCGTAATGGAACAGCGCATAGCTCTGCTGGGGTCTACGAACCACAACCTCTTTACGGTCTGGGGTCTCCCGGGCCTGTGTTTCGGTTACGACGGGCTGGTCGTCGAGCACAGCCTCAGTGGACGGCGAGAATGTCGTGTCGTGATAAAAGTTCGACATATACCTTCTTGGTCACCTGCTTCGGGAGGGCGACATGGCTGGAAAGCTCCTGCGGACATAACCAGCCGCTATGCTGCACAGTGCAAAGGAGCTTCCGGCTGGCACGGCCGGAAGTGGTCTCTCGACATTATGCTCGAATCTGGCGAAGCGAGCAATGTGAGACTTGCCCGTCCGGGCTTGGCGCCGAGAAGAATCAGTCCGGATGCGGAATGCTTCGCAACTCAGAGCTGTGCGTCCTGGTTTGCTCCCGCGTTTTCGCGGGAACTTCGAAGCGGCACTCCTCGGGTTTCTTATCGAACCGCAGGCCTTCAAAGACCGGCGCGCGCATTTTGACGCCGCCACTCTCGCCTTCATGCGTCCATTCGGTGAACTTGATCTCGGCCACCAGTTCGGGGTGGACGAAATGCACCGGCCGCGTGCTCTCGACCTTGCCGAAGAATGGGCTGCGCGACATCTTCAGCTTTTCCAGGCGCCGCCACATCTCGGCATGAGATTGCGCAGTGAAGCCGCTGCCGGCGTGGCCGACATGAACCAGGCGGTCGCTGTCGTCATACAGCCCCAGCACCAGCGAACCGAAATTTTCGCGCGAGCCGCGCGGGTCCGTGTAGCCTGCGATCACGCACTCCTGGCGGCGAGTGATCTTGAGCTTCAGCCACTCGCGGCTGCGCTTTTCTACGTAGCAGCTTCGCCGTTGCTTGGCGACGATGCCCTCCAACCCGCGCGCGGCGGCAGCATGGAATAGATCAAGGCCGCGCCCGACGTAGTGGTCAGAGAAGCGCAGATTATCCCTCGGCTGGAGGATAGATGCCAGCAGGTCCTTGCGCTCCTCCAAGTCGGCACGCATCAGGCTGTAGCCGTCAAGGTAGAGCAGATCGAAGGCGTAGTAGACGACGGGGATGTCGTCGCGGGTGCGGCGAATGCGGCGTCCACCCTCGCCCACTCCGGTACGTTGCTGCATCAGGCTGAAAGATGGCCGGCCCTGCTCATCGAGTGCGACGACCTCGCCGTCCAGAATGGCGGTGCGGGCGGCCAGGTGCTGCGGAATGTCGCTCAGCTCAGGGTAGGCCTTGGTCAGATCGTTCTGGTTGCGCGACACCAAACGCAGCTTGCCATTTTCGATGAAAGCTATCGCGCGATAGCCGTCCCACTTGATCTCGAATAACCAATTGTCGTCGTTGAAGGGCTCGTCGATGAGCGTGGCCAACATGGGGTGGATGACGTGCGGCATCGCCTGCTTATGGCCGATGCTGGCGGCGGACGGGATTAGCGACTCGGATGCTTTCGCGCCTGGGACTTTTTTTTTACGACTTTCGGAACGGAAGACTTCTTCCTGGCGGATGACTTCTTCGCCGTAGTGCCTTTGGCACTTGCAGGGGCGGACTTAGTGCCTTTGGGCGCTTTGCGCTTCTTCGCATCCGCCTTGGCGATCGAGTCCGCCAGCCAGTCGTTCTTCTTGAGGGTGCGACCGCTCGAGGCTGGGCGGCTCTTCCACTCCGGTGAGCCTGCGTCTCCGGCAATCTGATCGAGGGTGCGCTTGGTCAGCGCCGAATAATCGTATTCGTCGATGGCATAGCCCTCCTGGGCGTAGGCATCGCGATGCTTGATCAGCAGCCACTCCGTTCCTTTGCTGCCCGGCCGCCGCGCTCGAATGTGTATTAGCGCGAAGCTGCCCTTGAGCTTCTCGCCGTCAAGGCGAAACTTGAGATCGCCCTTCGTCAGCATCGCGTCCGCGTCGGAGTCGCCTTCCGGTTCCCAGGTGCCAAGATCCCAGACCATCACGGTTCCCGCGCCATAGTTGCCGGCCGGAATAATCCCTTCAAAGTCGAAGTAGGAGACGGGATGGTCTTCCACCTGCATAGCCAGGCGCTTGTCGGCAGGATCGAGCGACGGCCCCTTGGGTACTGCCCACGACTTCAGCACGCCATCCATCTCCAGCCGGAAGTCGTAATGCAGGTGCGAAGCGCGGTGTTTCTGCACCACAAAGCGATGCCCCTTGCCGCGTTCGACCTTGCCGGCGGGCTCCGGCGTCTGCTTGAAGTCGCGTTTGCGCTTATATTCCTCGAGGGCCATAACGAACGTGTGATGTGCTGTTGAACGGCGCTGCTGCTCCAGAAAGCGCGACCGCTGATTTTGTTACAATACACCCACCGCAACTTGGGCGCTTAACTCAGCGGTAGAGTGCCATCTTCACACGGTGGAAGTCACAGGTTCGAATCCTGTAGCGCC
>CAWFIB010000022.1:0-12542 GCA_963815775.1 uncultured Acidobacteriaceae bacterium
AGACACACATCGGCATTCACTTCTCTCATGCCAAAGGCAAGGACATCCATGCGCCGGTGTTCTACCTGCACCTGGAGCCGGGCGGTTGTTTTGCGGCGGCGGGCATCTGGCATCCGGACAATCGGGCTTTGACGAAAGTGCGCACCGCGATCGTGAATCGGCCTGACGAGTGGAAGCGGGCACGAGGAAAACTTTCACTGGAAGGGGACAGGCTGAAGAAGCCGCCCCGGGGATTCGATCCCGAACATCCGTTGATCGAAGACCTGAAGCTGAAGGACTTCGTTGCGTCGGTGGAGCTGACGGAGGACTGCATCTGTGGCTCGAAGTTTCTGCGCGACTACGCGGCGGCGGCCCGCAAGATGGCGCCGCTAGTGGAATTCACGACGAAGGCGTTGGGGCTGAAGTTCTAGGGGGCCTGATCGGGCGGGACTGAGGTCCCTCAGGGGCTGAAGCCCGCGTTTTTGGCGGCCTATACGGCACCCTTCGACTGCGCTCAGGGCAAGCTTTGAAGCCGTGCCCTTTCAAAACCGATTCACGAGATAGTTCTAGAAGACGTGGACGTTGTTGGGGTCGCCGGAATCGATGTCGATCTGCTGTTCTTTCTTGCGGCTCGCATACCAGCAGGGCTTGTCGCCCAGGTGCGGCAGCAGAGAGTTCACACACTCAACGTTTTGCTGGCCGGCGAAGTCGAATTCGGTCCGGCCATTCTTCAACTTTACGGAGTAATAGGTATCGAGGGTCACGCTGCCAAAGGCGTTGCGGTTGGTGTGGGCGCGGTAGGCCAGCCAGCCATAGTCGCCGAGGTAAATTGCTGCCAATAGCACGGCCATCGTGATCAGGGCGCGTCGCATGACGTTCAGGAGCGGGGGGCGCAGGGTTGCCCCGCCTTCCTTCCCGGTGAGAAAAGTTTCTCACTTTAGCGGGTTGAGTTCCAGCCCGGGTGCGGGCATCATATGTCACAGGAAGCTGTGATGTGGGATGCTCGACCGCTCCTTTCTCGAGTAAATTTCCGGCAAGTTGGGTAGACCCGTTTACGCTGACAAGAACGTCGATTGAGGACTCCAACCTTGAGCCCGAAGGACAGCGTCCGCGATCCGCAGACCTCGCATGGCGGGGCGGGGCGCCCGCCTGTCAATTCCTGGCCGGGCGGAGGTGGAGGACCGGGCGGCCGCGGCGGCGGAGACGACGTTCCCTACCGCGAGCGGCTGCGGCGCTACCGCATGGGCGTGGTGCTGGGTTTGACGTCGGTGGTGATGCTGTTCATTTCGTTCACCACCGCGTATGTGGTCCGCAAAGCCGGAGCGGTGTGGGACCCGGCGAGCAACGACTACATCAGCAACTGGGTGCCGGCCGTGCTGCCGGTGAAGACGCTCCTGCTGAACACGCTGATCCTGCTGCTGAGCGGATTCACCCTGGAAGTTGCGCGGCGGCGAGCGGCCACGGATGTTGCGCTGGCGCCGATCGCAGATCTGCCGGGCATTCGGGTGAGCGCCCGGGCGGCCTTGCCCTGGCTCTATGCCACCATCGTCCTGGGTCTCGCCTTCCTGGGCGGGCAATACTATGCGTGGACGCGGCTGGCGGCCGCCAACACTAATCTCAGCGTCAGTATCAGCAGCGGCTTCTTCTTTGTGCTCACCGGCGTGCATGCCGTCCATTTGCTGGGAGGAATCCTGGCGCTGCTCTATGCCGGGGCCACAACCTGGCTGCGCCGCCCACCGGAATCGCGCCGCATTGTCATCGACGTGACGGCGTGGTATTGGCACTTCATGGCGCTGCTGTGGGTGTATGTGTTCGGGCTGCTGTACTTCGTGCGGTAGGGGTGTTTCAGCGAACGTGTTGTGCCCTGGAGGCATCGGTTTGAATCGGGAACTGGCGGCAATTCGCAAGCGTAAGGAGTGTGAGCAGGCCCGCCATCAGGCAGCGATTGCCGTATACTACGACACACTCGGCGACGCCCAGATGGAAGACGATGCTACCTGGGGCAGAATCGCAGAATCCCAATTTTGTCACGATCAACCCGTCCCCGCAGGGGACAACATATCTAAGCCCACCGCTTCAGCGGTTGGGACCATGCCATCCAACCCCCGAGTCCCGTAGGGACGGCACATGTGCCGTGATTCACGATGGGTTCGTTTGATGCTTGCCGTGATATTCGATCTGACACCACAGCTTGTCGCCTTGTGCATATGCCGTCCCTGGCGGGACTCGGGGCCTATTCCATCCGCTACCCACGGTTGAAACGGTGGGCTTAGATGTGACGTCCCGCAGGGCGGGACGGGTTTGATTCACGCCTACACCGCTGCTTCCACGCAGCGATCCCAGGTTAGCCCAAAGACGGGGCGAACCTGGGCGCCGGGCCGAAAGAGACGGTAAACACCCATATAAAAATATGGTAGATTATATGGATAAGGCGAGCTTCTCCTGGGACGAAGCGAAGAACCTGATCAATCAGGAAAAGCACCATGTTTCCTTCGAATACGCCCAGCGAGCTTTCGACGATCCCCGGCGCGTTATCGTGCGGGACTTGGCGCATGAGAGGAGCCATGAAGGGCGGTTTTTCTGCCTGGGCAAGGTGGAGGGCGGCGTTCTGACGGTGCGGTTCAGCCACCGAGGCGGACAAATCAGGATTTACGGGGCGGGCTTCTGGAGAAAGGGAAAGAAGCGCTATGAGCAGGAAAATAAAATACACGGATGAGCCGATTGAACTGGGCGAGCGCGTAAAAGACTTCCTGCCGCCGCCATCAAAGCTTGTCAAGCGTTCCCAAACGGTCAAGGTGACCCTGGAACTGACGGCCGGCAGCCTGAAGTTTTTTAAACGGCAGGCAAAGCTGAACCGGGTGCCGTATCAGCGCATGCTGCGGGGGTTGATCGACGCCTACGTGGAACGGTACGAGGCGTAGGGAGGGATGGGTTCTTCCACTCATTTCGTCGTTTCGGCTACCCAGCCAGATATTTTGGTCCATGACACCCGATCTGGTCACGTTGTGCATATGCCGTCCCTGGCGGGACTCGGGGCCTATTCCATCCGCTACCCACCGTTGAAACGGTGGGCTAGCGATGTGACGTCCCGCAGGGCGGGACGGGTTTGATCGATACCTACGCTGTTGTTCCCAAGCCATTCTGTGGGGTATGCCCTCCGTCCCGCGCCTTGGGCGCGGTGAGCCGTTGAAGCAATGGCGAGCGACAGGCGACTGTGATGTCGAACCATCCCACATCGTGACTCCAATACATTCCAGGCGAAGGAATGTGTTGGGGCGTCCGGCGAGTAACTATTCGGTTTGCACGCGCACTTCGGGAAAGTTTCGAAAGTCCTGATCAAAGGTAGATACGGGCAGGTTCTTAGCAACTGCAGTGGCGGCGATCAGACAGTCGACAAAATGAGCCTTGGTTGCTTTATAGCGGTCCAGTGCGTCGAAATGGACAGTCAGGTCACTGATCTCGACGCCAGGACTGGAGATGAGGCGTCCAAGTGCAGAAGCGATGTCGGCGCGTGAATGCCCATAGAAAGACTCGAGTACAAACACGCACTCTGCCAAAACCACCGGCAACACCACGATTTCCAGGTTGCCCCGATCGCAGGCGTCGAACAGCTTGCCGGCTGCTCTGGCATGCTTCTCATGGTCCTGCACCAGATAACGGATAATCAGGTTGGTGTCGACAAGTCTTCGTTTGCTCACCGCGGACCCTCGTGCCGCGCGGCACGAGCAGCGGCTTGACGGATTTCAGCAAAAGACATCCCCTTTCCCTTGTTGCTGGCGAGTGCGCCCTTGAGTGATCCAATGCCCGGATGCACACGGATGGTGGCTCGGTCTCCCTCCACTGCATATTCCAACTTGTCGCCCGGCTTGATTCGCAATGCTATGCGAATTTTCTTCGGAATCGTCGTTTGCCCCTTGCTCGTCACTGTAGAATGTAGCATTGTTTGTTCCTTACGATAGGGATTTTCCCTTACCTCAATATTGTCCCTTACTTTTCTCCTCTGTAGCAAGCTACGATAAGGCGTCCCTGGCATCTATAATCAAAGGTTTCAGCCCTCGTTGCTGAGCCATTCTGTAGGGATGCGCGCAGTCGTTTGCCCGGGAGGCCCGAGTCGTTATAGCAATGTCCACCGATAGCATCGTTGTACGGGGCGCGCGCGTCCACAATCTGAAGAACATCGATTTCGAGATTCCACACAACCAGCTCACGGTGGTGACGGGGGTCTCGGGCTCGGGCAAGTCTTCGCTCGCCTTCGACACCATCTATGCCGAGGGACAGCGGCGATACGTGGAGTCGCTCTCGGCGTATGCGCGGCAATTCCTGGAGCGCATCGAGAAGCCTGACGCTGACGTGATCGACGGGATCGCGCCGGCGGTGGCCATTCGGCAGAAGAACACCACACGCAATCCCCGCTCGACCGTGGCCACGGCAACGGAAATCTACGACTACCTGCGCCTGCTGTATGCCCGCATTGGACGCACGTTTTGCATCAACTGCGGCCAGGAGGTGAAGAAGGACACGGTGGATGAAGTGACGGACCGCATCCTGGCGCTGGGCGAAGGAACGCGCGTGCAGGTGCTGTTTCCGTTGCAGCCTCCGCCTAAGGCGCCGGAGCCGGAGAAGCCGAAAGGGCGCAAAGCAGCCAAGCCGGCCAAGTCAGCCAAGTCGACAAAGAAAAAGACGGCGAAGCCGGCCGAAGATTCATTGCTCAAGGAGCGGCTGTTCGAGCTACGCAAGCGGGGGTTCAATCGCCTGTACCAGAATGGGCAGGTGTTCGAGTTCTCGACGCCGGAATCGCTGCTGGATGTGAACTTCGCCGAGCCGGTATACCTGCTGATCGATCGCATCGCGGTGTCGCCGGACGCTCGCGCGCGCATCGTCGATGCAGTGGAGCAGGGCTATCGCGAAGCGGGAGAGGTGATATTCGAGACCGCGCCGCACGAAGGCGAAGTCGCCGGAGCGCCTGCGCTTCTCGCAACGCTTTGAGTGCAAGAATTGCGGCATCAGGTATGAGGAGCCAGAGCCGCGGCTGTTCTCGTTCAACAATCCTTATGGCGCCTGCCCGAAGTGCCAGGGCTTTGGCAACACCATCGACTTCGATCTGAATCTGGTCATTCCCAACAAGTCGCTCACCTTGGCGGAAGGCGCGATTGAGCCGTGGACCAAGCCAAAGTACAAGCCGTTCGCCACCGAGATGAGGCGCTACGCGCGCGGGGCGGGCATTCCGCTGGATGTGCCGTGGGCCGATCTGACGCCCGACCAGCAGAGCTGGGTCATTCAGGGGGACGAAAAGTTCTGGGGGGTGCGCGGCTTCTTCGAGTATCTGGAGCGCAAGAAGTACAAGCTGCATGTGCGGGTGTTTATCAGCCGCTATCGCGGGTATGCCGTGTGTCCGGACTGCCGCGGGCTGCGATTGCGGACCGAGGCGCGGCAGGTGAAGGTTGGCGACAAAGATATCTGCCAAGTTTCGGCGCTGACCGTGGAGCAGGCGGCGCACTTCTTCGCCGATTTGCAATTGACGCGCGAAGAGGCCGACATTGCCGACAAGCTGCTAGTCGAGGTCCGCGACCGGCTGCGCTTTCTCAATGATGTTGGACTGGAATACCTCACGCTGGACCGGCTGGCATCGACGCTGTCGGGAGGAGAGGCGCAGCGGATACAGCTCGCGACCTCGCTGGGCTCACGCCTGGTCGGAACGCTGTATGTGCTGGACGAGCCGTCGATCGGACTGCACAGCCGCGACACGGCACGGCTGATGAATATCCTGCATGACTTGCGCGATCTGGGGAACACCATTCTCGTGGTCGAGCACGACGCCGAGATCATGCGTGCCGCCGATCATCTGCTCGATCTGGGGCCGGGAGCGGGCGAGAATGGCGGCCGGCTCATCGCCAGCGGCAACTACGACGAAATTGTGCAGAATCCGGTGTCGCTCACCGGGCGTTATCTAACCGGCGAGCTGCGCATCCAGACTCCGCATCTGCACCGTAACGGCAACGGCAGGAAGATCGGGTTGTTTGGCGCGCGGGCGCATAACCTGAAGAAGATTGACGTGACGATTCCGCTGGGCATGCTGGTAGCGATCACGGGCGTCTCGGGCTCGGGCAAATCGACGCTGGTGCATAACGTACTGTTCAACGCGCTGGCCGCTGAGAAAGGGCAGGTCACCGGCGCGCCGCGCGCAGAGGTGGATTGCATCGAGGGAGCGGAGTGGATTGATGAAGTCGTGCTGGTCGATCAGTCGCCTATCGGACGCACACCGCGCTCCAACCCGGTCACGTATATCAAGGCGTTCGATGCCATACGCGAGCTGTTCGCCAGCCTGCCGGAGAGCAAGAAGCGCGGCTATGCGGCGGGGCACTACTCGTTCAACATTCCCGGTGGGCGCTGCGAAACCTGCCAGGGCGACGGGACGGTGACGGTCGAAATGCAGTTCCTCGCCGATGTGGAGCTGATCTGCGAGGAGTGCAAAGGCACACGCTACAAGCCTGAAGTGCTGGAGATTCGCTACCACGGCAAGAACATTCACGAAGTACTCGACCTGACCGTCAAAGAAGCACTGCACTTTTTCTCCGGCGTACCGAAGATTGTGGAGAAGCTGCGGGTATTAGAAGAGGTGGGGCTTGGCTATTTGCGGCTGGGGCAATCGGCGACGACGCTCTCGGGCGGGGAAGCGCAGCGCATGAAGCTGGCGGCGCACCTGCAACCGCGGCTGCGCGATCTGGGGCGCTCGCGCAAGGAGCGCGACCAGCGGCTTCCGCGCATGCTGTACATTTTCGACGAGCCGACGACGGGCCTGCACTTCGACGATGTCAGCAAGTTGCTGGCGGCGTTTCGGCGGCTGATCGAGGCGGGGGGATCGATCGTGGTCATCGAACACAACCTCGACGTGATCAAGACCGCGGACTGGATCATCGATCTTGGCCCCGAGGGCGGCGCGCGCGGCGGACAGGTAGTGGCGGCGGGCCCTCCGGAGAAGATCGCGGAGGCCGCCGAGTCCTATACCGGGCAATGGCTGTCCCGCCTACTGGAGCGGGAAGGGAGCTCGCAAAGCGATGACGCGGCGTAAAGATGTTCACCACCGAGGCCACGGAGGACACAGAGATCAGGGCCTCCTTCCGGATTCGCTCTTCGCCATTCGCCATTCGCCATTCGCCAGAGGAAGGGGTAAGAAGGCGAAACGAATATGCAAACGAGGTTTGCGTCTCTCCCGCAATTTGCGAACCCCGGAAGGACCCGAAAAAGGTTTTAGCGAAAGGCGAAGAGCGAAAAGCGAAGAGCGAAAAGTCTGGTCGTGTGAACGGATACTTACCTTCGCATCCTTACTGCTGATGGCACTACTCCCATCCGTTGCCCAGGAAAGCAAGCCGACGATACGGCATCATCAGGTGGAGGTGGGTGGTGTCTCGCCCGAGGTGGAGCAGGCGGAAGCTGCCCTGGCGAAGGGCGACTACGCTACCGCAGAGCCGTTACTGTTGAAGGCGACAGCAGCCGATGCGAATGATTTCCGCGCCTGGTTCGACCTGGGTTATGTATACAACGCGACGAACCGCAAGGCACAAGCCATCGACGCCTATCGCAAGTCAGTGGCAGCCAAGGGCGACATTTTCGAGTCGAATCTCAATCTCGGCATACTGCTGGCAGGGCAGGGCGACAAGGCGGAAGCGGCGAAGTATCTGAAGGCCGCTACTCAACTGACGCCCACTGCTCATGTCGAAGAAGGTCAGGCGCGTGCCTGGCAGTCGCTGGGTATGGTGTTGGAGGACAGCGATCCGCAGCAGGCGCTGGACGCTTTCGCGCAGGCGGCGAAGCTGGAGCCAAACAATCCCGAGCCGCATCTTTCCGCCGGCCAGCTTCTGGAAAAGCAGAACCAACTCGACGCTGCCGCAAAAGAGTACGAAGCGGCGATGGCGCTGGATCCTAAGTCGATTGAGCCGGCAGTGGCGTTATCGGTGGTATACACCAGGCAGCAGAAGTATCCGCAGGCAGAGGCGATGTTGCGCAAGTTGCTGGATGCCGATCCGCAAAATCAGACGGTGCGCACGCAACTGGGACGCATCCTGGCTGCCGAGGGCAAGGCTGACGAAGCGGCCAAAGAGTTGGGAGCTGGTGATGGCCAAGTGCCGGAGGATCCGCAAGCCGCGCTGGACTTGGGGACGCTCTACGTCAAAGCCGGGAAATACGCCGAGGGGGAGAAGATGTTCCGCGCAGCCGTCGCGAAACTGCCGCAAGACCCGGAAGCGCATTTCGCGCTGGGCTCGGCGCTGATGGAGGAAAAGAAGTATGCTGAGGCGCAGCAAGAGCTGTTGACGACGGTGAAGCTGAAACCCGACCTTGGCGCGGCCTACGGGAACCTGGCCGTTGTTGCCTCAGAGAACAAGGATTATCAGCTGGCGATCCAGGTGCTCGATGCCCGCGCCAAACTGCTGCCGGAGACCCCAGCAACCTATTTTCTTCGTGCCACATCATTTGACAACTTGAAGGCCGTGCCGCAGGCGGTGGAATACTACAAGCGCTTTCTCCAAGCGGATGCGGGGAAACAGGCGGACATGGAGTGGCAGGCCCGGCATCGGTTGATCGCGCTCGATCCTGCCAACGCGAGCAAATACCGTCCCCCAAAGTGAGATGCGAGTTCGGTGGCAAATCCCGGTGGTGGTGGTGCTGCTGTGCTCTCTGATGCCGGCAAAGACGGAGAGCCTGCAGGAGCTGAAGGCGCGCGCCGACAATGCGCAGGGGGCGGAACAGGCCAAGCTTTGCGTCGAATATGCTCATCGTGAACTGGAGTACGCCAACGATCTTTACACCAAGGGCGACGTCGATCAGGGACGGTCTGCGGTGGCCAGCGTCATGGAGTACGTGCGGAGGGGAACGAACGCGGCGACCGAGTCGGGAAAGCGCCTGAAGCAGACGGAGATCGGATTGCGCAAGCTGCAGCAGCGCATGAAGGATGTCGCCGAAAGCTTGAACCTCGATGATCGGCCACCCCTGCTTAAGTCGGTAGACGAGATCGATAAGCTGCGCACTAAGCTGCTGATTGCCATGTTCGGCAAGCAAGCGGAGCCGAGGAGTAAGTCATGAAGAGCCTGAACCTGGTATTGCTGGGCGCGGTGGCGCTGTCCTGTCTGACCTCACCCGCTGCAGCGCAGGTGCACAAGCGCGACCCCCTTACCGAACAGGAAGTCGACCAGATGCGTGAGACCGCCGACTTTCCCAACAAACGGCTGGAGTTGATGATCGGTTTTGCGCGCACTCGCATGAAAAGCATCAATGACCTGCGCACGGCGACGAAGATTGCTCCCAACCGGCCGCAGCAAATTCACGAACTGCTGCAGGACTTTGTCGCCCTGCTGGATGAAATTGACGACAACATCGACATGTACGGCGCCCACAATGCCGACATGCGCAAGGGACTGAAGCTGCTGATTGAGGCCGACAGCGAATGGCAGCTCCAGCTTCGCGAATTGAAGGAGCAGTCCCCGCCGGAAGAGCTGCAGCAGTATTCGTTCGTGCTGGCCAACGCCAAAGACGCGGTGAGCGACAGCGCCCAGGACACTCGCGAAACGCTGGAAGAGCAAAACAAGCTGGCCGCCGAAAAGAAGCTCAATAAGGATTGGACGGAGAGGAAAGACTGAGCATCGTTGGATTTGACGCCTACGATAGCGAAGACTAGCCTCGTTCACGAGGAATCGGGTATTCGTATGAAGTCGTTGTCGAGCTTGTCTGTTGATCTCCTGCCTAACCGCATACCTATGTCAAAGCATCACACGCTGCGCTTGGGCCTGACGCTCGTGCTACTTCTGACATTCTGCCTGCCAGCTCTCGCCGGCAACATGGTGCAGCCCACGCACGCACCGAAGGCGATGGTAGCGAGCGTGCATCCCGCAGCCTCGCAGGCCGGAGTGGAGATCATGAAGGAGGGCGGCAACGCAGTCGATGCCGCTGTCGCGGTCGGATTCGCGTTAGAGGTAGTGCATCCCCAGGCGGGAAATATCGGCGGAGGCGGTTTCATGCTCTTTCGCCGCGCTGACGGCGAAGTGCATTTTGTCGACTATCGCGAGAAGGCGCCGGCGAAGGCGACCGCCAACATGTATCTCGACAGCAATGGCGAAGTCATTAAGGACATGAGCACGCTCGGCTACAAGGCGATCGGGGTTCCGGGATCGGTGGCCGGGATGGTGTACGCCGAGAAGCACTGGGGCAAGCTGACGCTACAGCAAGTGATGGAGCCTGCGATCCGCCTGGCGCGCGATGGATTCACACTCGACTACGACGAAGCCATGGACTTGCGGCATCCAGGATTGGAAAAGTTTCCGGAGTCGTACCGTATCTTCGAACGAGACGGCAACTACTATCAGCCGGGGGAAGTGTTTCGGCAGCCGGAGCTGGCGAAGACACTGGAGCGCATTGCCGAAAACCCTGACGACTTCTATCACGGCGCGCTCGCCAAGGAACTTGCCGCTGCCATGCAGAAGGGCGGCGGGCTGATCACCGCCGAGGACCTGGCGAACTACGAAGTTAAAGAGCGGCAGCCGATTCGCGGCACCTATCGCGGCTACGAGGTCATCAGCGCACCGCCGCCGTCGTCCGGCGGCGTGGTTTTGGTGGAGAGCCTGAACATCCTCGAAGGCTACGATCTGGCGAAGGAAGGGAACCGCTCGGCCGAGAGCATCCACCTTACTTCGGAAGCTTTCGAGCGAGCTTACTTTGATCGCGCCGAGTTTATGGGCGATCCCGACTTCTCGAAGATTCCGGTTGCGCAATTGATTGACAAACGCTATGCCAACGCCTGGCGCGAGACTATTGCCATCCGCCGCGCTACCCCGAGCGGAGACCTGAAGCGCCCCGCCGTATTCAATCAGCTTGATCAGTATGCAAAGCAGCATCCTCAGCCCAAGCCGACCAAGGAGCACGAAAATACCACGCACTATTCAGTGGTCGATGCTGACGGCAACGCCGTCTCAGTCACCACCACGCTCAATGGCAGCTTTGGTTCAAAGGTCACGGCTGAGGGGCTGGGCTTCCTGATGAACAACGAGATGGACGACTTTGCCTCCAAGCAGGGCGTGCCTAACATGTACGGGCTGATTCAAGGTCCGGCGAACGCCATTGGTCCGGGTAAGCGGCCGCTGTCGGCAATGACTCCGACCATCGTGCTGAAAGACGGCAAGCTCTTTATGGTGCTGGGCACGCCGGGCGGGCCGACCATCACTACCACGGTGGCCAACATTCTGATGGGCGTGGTCGACTACGGGTTGAACCTACAGGAGTCGGTGAATGCGCCGCGCTTTCATAATCAGTGGCTGCCGGACGAAATCATGATGGAGCACATCGGCTTTTCGCCTGACACTATCGGCATTCTTAAGCGCATGGGGCACAAGGTGAATGTGCGCCCCGGCTTCTGGGGCGACGCCGAGTGCATCATGGTCGATCCCAAAACGGGCGAGCGGCTGGGGGCGAGCGATGGGAGGAATTATGGGGAGGCGGTGGGGTATTGAGAGTGAAGGGGCACGGCCCTCTTCCGTTTTGTCATCCTGAGCGCAGTCGAAGGACCCCTGTAGCGGCGAAGCATTTTCGTGATGATAGGGGTCCTTCGACTTGTCGCTGCGCTCCTCGCTCAGGATGAGAGCGCTTTCTCGTAGGCACTACTGTGCGAATGCGAACTCTACCCCCTGCTTGTCTTCCTTCGGCCCGACGGTGATGGTCTGCGTCTTCTCGCCTAGCTTCTCCTGCACCGCGGCGATGGTATACGTGCCCGGGGGCAGACCCTTCAATGTAAAAGTGCCGCCCGGGCCGGTCACCGCGTAAAACGGATTCGACATTACGTTCAGGTACATCTTCATCCACGGGTGCTGATTGCACTTGATGGGAATCATCAGCTCAGGATGGTCGAAGGTGCGGCGAATCGGCTTGCCTCCAGGCTGCTCGGCCTGGTTCCACTCCTGGTTGTTCTTGGGCATGGGATGAACGTTGTGCATGGTGAGGTCTTCGTCGAGAAACTCGACCGTCTGTCCAGCCATAGCGGCGGCCACGTGCGGAATGTATCGGCAGCCCTTCTGCTCGATGGTCACGACGGTTGCCGGCGGATCGAAGGTGCGACCGCCCAGCCCGTCTTTCACGTAAACCAGGACGTTTGCCAGCCGGCCGTCGTCAACGACGATGGGCTGCCAGGTGGTGTCACCCTTGCACGCCGGATCGGCCGACATGTCGATATGCTCGGGCTTAGGCACGGCGCCCTGGAAGGTCACAACACCACTGATGGTCGCGGTAGTCGCGGGATCGATAGGCGGAAGGTTGGCCGCAGGCTTGACGGCGGCGTTGGCTGACGGGCGGGGAGCGTTGTTGCAGGCTGAGAAAAAGAGAAGAGACAGAGCCAGCAGGCAAACGGATAAGACGCGGTAAGCAAAGATCATGATCGCGCAGTTATGGCTTCTTCTTGACCACCTGGGAGCGCGTTGGAGTGGCAGGTGAGTTCCGCAAATCGCGGGTTTTGGTACGCAGCTCAATTTTTGCTTTGCGGAGCCGGTGAGCGCGCGAGCGATCACCATTCTTGAACGACATGGTTT
>CAWFIB010000023.1:0-35346 GCA_963815775.1 uncultured Acidobacteriaceae bacterium
TTCGCGAAAGGCCGCAAATGAAGTACGCCTTTATTTACCGGAACAAGCGGGTGTGGCCAATCAGCGTGCAATGCCGGGTGCTACGGGTGAGCGTGGCGGGCTACCATGAACACTTTGTGCGCCGTCGAGAGATGCCGCAGCGTCGGCACTTGAATGACGAAGCGCTGCTGGTTCACATTCGCGCCGTTTATGCGAAGAACCGGGGAGCCTACGGTTGGCCGCGCATCTGGAGGGAGCTGCGGGCCCAGGGCGTCCGCGCCGGCAAGCTGCGGGTGCAACGACTGATGCAGCGGAACGGCATCCGGGCCCGCGGCAAGCGCCGCTTCCGGATCGCGACGACGGACAGCCGGCACGGCCTGCCGACTGCGCCCAACCTCCTGGATCGCAACTTCACCGCGGCGGCACCGAATCAGGTGTGGGTCGGCGACGTAACCTACATCGCAACCGACGAAGGATGGCTGTTTCTGGCAGTGGTCATGGACCTGTTCAGCCGCCGCATCGTAGGCTGGTCGCTGCGTGAGCAGATCACCAGTGAGATCGTCATCGATGCCCTGCGGATGGCCTGGTTGCTACGCTGCCCAGACCGAGAAGCAGGGCTGATCTTTCACAGCGACCGCGGCAGTCAGTATGCCAGCTACGAGTTCGCCAAGCTGCTGAAAGAGTGCGGGATTACCCCCTCGATGAGTCGTAAAGGCAACTGCTGGGATAACGCCTGCAGCGAGACGTTGTTCGGATCGCTCAAGGTGGAACGGTTGCACGGCCAGCACTTTGAAACCCGGCGCCAGGGCCAGGATGAAGCGCTCGACTGGTTGCACTGGTATAACCAAACCAGACTGCACTCGACCCTGAACTACGTCAGTCCCATGCAGTTCGAACAAGACTCGGCGTGGAGCGCGGATGCATCCGCTAACTGACGCAACCGGCAACCAAAGCAGGCTATGGAAAAGCAGGAAAGCAAAAGGCGCTTTCCAACTTTCCCACAGCCACGACGACTACGAAGTACATTCAGTTATGGGATACGGATTCTAGGGGCAAGGCCACCCGACCATTGCAGAAAGCAGTCCGGATAGGACTGTTACTATACGCAGGAAGAGGGCTTGAATCCACATGGGGCTGAAAGATTGGTTAGCTAGGAGTGCGGGCGTTGGTGCGTATGGGGAGGTGATGGGACGCGAAGCCGTGAAGAACGGGCTCGCGTTGGGACGCACGCTGTACTTGGGTCACGGGAACTGCGCAACGGCTTCTGAGGTCTTTGTCTTTGAAGACGAGGGCCATATGAGGGCGGACGGTTTGACGCTGTATTGTGCAGACCCCCTGCAGTTGCCTCCAGCGGAAGATTCCTCAGAACTATCCAAACAGACCCGCGCTGCGGGGATCGCCCTTGCTGCTCATTGTAGTTTCACGGCGGCATACAATTTCATGAAACCAGCAAACGCCCAAATGTTTTCCCGGTCGATGGGAGACAGCACTCGCTCAGAAATGCGTCAACTGAACTTGGATATAACATTCGATATGGTCAACCACTACCTCAACCTACCTAGACCAGCCGGAGTCACGCAGATTCTCGATCTCGAAAATCCCGGAATGAAAGATCTCCTTTCTGTGTTCCTTCAAGAAATCAGCAAACCGAACGGGACGGTCGGCTTTCGGCGAACGGGAGTGCTGGGATTTGAATTGATTGCTGTTCCTCTGGCAGGAGAGACCGTGCAAAAAATCCGTGAAGCAAGTCATAGATTTGGCTGGTAGGGAAGAATATGAGACACGTTTTTGTGATTGTTGTAGATACGCCGCCGCCCGATCCCATTCTTCGGCCGGGATACAATCCAGCAATGTGCGAGGCTTTGGTTGACCAGAAAATGGCCGAGCTGAATGTCGCTAGCCTTCGTTTTGTTACTCACGAGATATTGCCTGCAAATTGGAGAAAACCGATAAGCGATTTCTTTCCAGAAACGGTCGGGTTATGACATTTCACTAGCGCCCGGATACCGGGCCATAAGTGTCCCAGCCAATGTATCATTGGTGCGTCACTTGAGCGTTCATGGATTGAGAATTAGCAAATGTCCAGCCAAGAAATGCGAAAACACACATTACGTCAGTATGTGGTGTTTCGCGTCAAGGCGATTGAGTATCTGGACATCGGGGCATTGCGGCAAGGTCTCAAAGACAACACTCTTTGTCCCCCCACATCAGTTGGTCGAACATCAAATGATTTCGCTGATTCACTCCGAACAGTCCAGTTAAGTTGGTTCGCCATTTTCATAGACAAGACTAAGGGCGGAATGGACGTGATCAAATTGTGGAAGGAATTATTCCCAAGCTACCATACCGAAATCGACGAGGCTTGGCACCGGATGAAACCCGCTTGGAGTATTCTGCGAAGCTTTCGAAATAAGGCGGGGTTTCACGCAGACAATCCCGTTGCATTTTTTGATGCAAGAAGGCAGATACTCGTAGACCAGCGCATAGTGACAGCTGCCATAAAGGAATTCGAAAGACTTTTCCGAATTATCTTGCATGCAGAGCCACAGGAACTTCCAGACCTGGAAGTGGCTGTGGATTGCCTGCTAGATGAGTTGGAAGACAGATATCACCATCTCTACAACCGAGATGAATTCAAGAGGCATCTGATGATTCCGAACACCCGCAGAGCGAGTTCAAAAAGTTGACCAACCTTTCAGGCCCGGACCCCAAGCCGGTGTCGCGTGAGTGGATCTCTTGCTCTACATCTCAACTTCCACCGGCTGCGGTTGCGGCGGAGGAATGGTGTGCAGGGCTTCCACCATGGCGTCGGTGAACTCGGTTGTGCTGGCGGTGCCTCCGATGTCGCCAACGGTCGAACCTAAGCGCATTCCAGCCGCTTGAGTTTCAATCTGTCGGCTCGGACGTGGGCGAGATCGTACTGCGCTTGTTGCACGAGCCAGCTTTCGGCGCTGCCGCCAAAAACTTTCGAAAGCCTGACGGCCATTTCGGGAGAAATGCCCCGCTTTCCGTTTACCAGCTCGGAAAGCGTGGTCCGGGTGACGCCAAGCGCGGCGTCGGCGTCGGTGATGCTCAAGCCCAAAGGCTCAATGCACTGACGCAACACAAAGCCGCCAGGGTGGGGTGGGTTCTTCATCGGCATGGCTTCAGGTTCCTCTCAATGGTAGTCGACATAGTCGACGTCGAATGCCTCGGCCATGCACGCGGCGCTGAAGAGGCTGTTACGAAACTGGTGCCGTCCGCTGAAGCGGACTCGGGATTCCCCACTTACGGCCTCCCACCGATGAATCGGTGGGCTTAGATATGCTGTCCCTGCGGGACGGGCGTGTGGTTTGTCCCACCGTCGTTGCTCAATCACGAGTTTCGTAACGGCCCCTGAAGCGCCGCTCCACCCACTATATCTCCACTTCCACGGGCTCGGGTTGCGGCGGGGGGATGGTGTGCAGGGCTTCGACCATGGCGTCGGTGAACTCGGTTGTGCTGGCGGTGCCGCCGATGTCGCGTGTCAGGTGCTGCTTCTCGGTGAAGACCTTCTCGATCGCCGCGCGGATATGGTTCGCCGCGTTGTCTTCGCCGAGGTGGCGCAGCATCAGGATGCCTGAGCGCAGCACCGCGGTCGGGTTCGCCATGTCTTTTCCTGCGATGTCGGGCGCTGAGCCGTGAACCGCTTCGAAGATGGCGCACTCGTGTCCGAAGTTTGCGCCCGGCACCAGACCGAGTCCGCCCACCAGACCGGCGCACAAATCGGAGACGATATCTCCGTAGAGATTTTCCAGCAACAGGATGTCGTACTGGTAGGGATTCATCACTAGCTGCATGCAGGTGTTGTCGACGATGTGCTCGCCGTAGGTGATCTCCGGGTATTCCTTCGACACATTGCGCGAGCAGCGGATGAAGAGCCCGTCGGACATCTTCATGATGTTGGCTTTGTGGATGGAATGAATCTTCTTGCGCTTTACCCGGCGCGCGTACTCAAAGGCAAAGCGCGCGATGCGGGTGGAAGCCTTTTCGGTGATGATCTTCAGGCTCTCCACCACGCCGGGCACAACTTCATGCTCGATGCCGGAATAGAGTCCCTCGGTGTTCTCGCGCACCACGATGAGATCGATGCCCTGATAGCGGGAGAGAACGGCCGGGAGGCTGCGAATGGGGCGGAAGTTGGCGAACAGCTCAAACTTCCTGCGCAGGGCGACATTGATGCTGGAAAATCCGCCGCCGACCGGAGTCGTTATCGGACCCTTCAGGCCAACCTTAGTGCGCTCGATCGACTCGATGAGCTCTTTGGGAATGTACTCCTGGTATTTCTCATACGCTTCGGCGCCGGCGGCGTAGCGCTCCCATTGGAACTTGACGCCGGTAGCTTCCAGAATGCGGACAGTAGCGTTAACGACTTCGGGGCCGATGCCATCGCCGGGGATCAGGGTAACTGTGTGTGCCATTCGTTCTCTTTTGCGCTTTGAAGGGGCACGGCTTCAGCCGTGCCGGTAAGCGCCCTGTTGCTTGGTCATCCCGAGCGGACTTCAGTCCGCGAGGGACCTGCTTTTTGTGTCGTCCCTGAAGGGACTCTTGTCCTTGTAATATGCACACCCAGGACTTACGTCCTGGGCTAAGGTATGCCGTCCTGCGGACTGGGGTATCGCGTCCTCCGCTGTTTTCTTTGCGTCCTCAATTGAGCGAAGCTGGGAGCGTCACAATCGGAATTCGTTGCTTCACCTGAGATTCTCTACTTGCCCTTCGCAGGCGGGTGCTCTTTCGTGTCCAGCAAATCTTTCAACTCGGACATGAACTCGCCGACATCCTTGAAGTCGAGATAGACCGAGGCGAAGCGGACGTAGGCAACTTTGTCGATACGCTTGAGGCGGTTCATGATGAGCTCGCCGATCTCACTGGTCTTGCGCTCGCGCTCGGCCGAGTCGATGACGAAGCCTTCGGCATCGTTGACGATCTGCTCCAGCTTGCCCATGGAGACGGGCCGCTTCTCGCAGGCGCGCAGCAGACCGGCCAGGACTTTTTGCCGCTCGAACTTCTCGCGCCGCCCGTCCTTTTTCACCACCATGTAGGGGATTTCGTCGATGCGTTCGTAGGTGGTGAAGCGCCTTTCGCACTTCAGGCACTCGCGGCGGCGGCGAATGGATTCGCCCTCTTTGCTCTCGCGCGAGTCGACCACCTTGTCGTTTTCAAATCCGCAGAACGGACACTTCATTATGAGAAGAGGCGGGCACGAGCCCAAAGATTGATTCTAGCAGGGAAGAAGGGCCCACCACGGAGGCGCGGAGGATGGGGAGAAATGGAGGAGGGCGAGTCGATCCTACCTCAAGTGCGGGTTCGCGGCGGCTACGTGGACTATTCCAGCTCTTCCGGCTGGAGGCCGATGTTTTTTTCGCCCGCGGCCTTGCGTTCCCAGTAGTTTTTGAGCCAGGCCTCCCAGCTTTTGCCGGCGGCCATGTCGCGCCCGCTGAAAACCAGAGCGGCGACATCGGAGTAAGGGATTGAGATTTTCTGGGTTGCGTTCCTGGGGATGATGCGCACGACGGAATCAGCCAGCGTCTTTCCGCTGCGGCGGTCGAAGATGTAGCCCTCGATCTGCGATCCGTCTTTGCGGGTGATGGTCACGTCGCCGCGATAATCGAATGCCTTCTCCAGCACCTCGCGGAGGTCTTCGTCTGAGGCGAGTTCCGGGATCCAGCCCTCGACCTGCTCGCGCTCGCGGCCGGGGACAACTTCTTCGTTATGCATGCGCTGGGGTTCGGACATCACAATATTTCACCACACTCTCCAGCACTTCGCATCTGCATCCGCATGGTGAGATTCTGCCGCTCGATGTGCGATGTGCAAATGCGATCGGGGTCGGGGTCGCCATTGCGCACCTTGGATATCGTCTCCATGATTGGCCCTGGGGAGTACTTTGCGCTGCTGTCGTGCTGCCCGTAGTCGCCGTACAGCTTCACTAGCTGCGCAAAGTCCACATCGCCGCCGAAGGCTTCGTCAACGTGTCGCTGATAGAAGTGGAAGCCGTCCGTGGTGATCTGAACGCGGTTTGCGATGCGGTCGGCAAGCTCTTGCATGAAGTACCACGTGGTCTCCTCGCTGCGTTTACCGACCGTATGCACGGGCACCAGCTTGGTGTCTGCGTCCATCGCCACGAATACCCACTGGTCGCCCACTTCGGGCGAATCGTCAGGACGGACGCGGCGCGCTTCTTGCCAACGTAAGTCCATATTTCGTCGCACTGCACGTACCCGCACCGCAGGTTCCGCATGGAGTCATCCAACAGGTGGCGGCGTGCATTGACGGATTGCCGTTTCATCTGATATGGCTAGCCATATGAAGACGACCATCCAGATTGCTGACAGTCTCTTGCAGCAGGCCCGCCGGGTAGCGCAACAGGAAAATACCACGCTCAAGGCACTAGTGGAACAAGGGTTGCGGCGCACTCTGGCGGAGCGTTCAACCCGTGGAGGATTTCGTTTGCGTAAGGCAACTTTCAAGGGCAAGGGGCTGCAGCGTCCTTTCGCTGGGGCCTCATGGGATGAGATTCGCGAGGCGAGCTACGAGGGCCGCGGAGCATGATCGCCGTTGATACGAATGTTCTGGTACATGCCCACCGCGAAGATTCAGCCTGGCACCCTGCCGCTTATCGCTGTATCGCGAACCTGGCGGAGCAACGCGATCCCTGGGCCATTCCCTGGCCGTGCATTCACGAGTTCCTGGCTATCGTGACTCACCACCGTATTTATGCCCCTCCGACGCCTCTGGCATCCGCGCTGGACCAGGTGCAGGCCTGGCTCGACTCGCCGAGCCTGGTCGTGATTGCCGAAACCCAGGAGTACTGGCAGAGGCTAGAACGCGTCCTTCGCTCGGCTCGTTCGTCGGGAGCGAAAATCCATGATGCAAGGATTGCAGCCCTCTGCCTGGAGCATGGAATTGCAGAGCTGTGGACCGCGGACCGAGACTTCTCCCGCTTTCCCGCGCTCAAGTTCAGGAATCCACTGGTCGGCTAAGCGGACGTGCGGGCCCCTTGCGCTATGCCTGAATCAAAAGCCGGTATGGGCCGCTTCCCCTGGGAACGAGGCTATAATCCGTTTGATGACCCAACGGGCGCTGCCCATTGTGATCGACAGCGACAGCGGTGGATACTTCGTGTCCTGCCCGTCGCTGCAGGGCTGCTACAGCCAAGGCAACAGCTACGAGGAGGCGGTGGAGAACATCAAGGACGCCATCCGGTTGCACGCTGAAGACCGTGGATATGCATATGAATAGTACCGAGGTCCTCCGCACTCTCCGTCAACACGAAAGCGAGCTGAAGCGGGCGGGCATCCTGCATCTTCGATTGTTCGGTTCGTTGGCGCGAAATGAAGGATCGCAGGGCTCAGATGTTGATCTGCTTGCTGAATTCGACAAGACGAAGCGCCTCTCCTTGGTCACGGTCGGGAGCCTGCAAATCCGACTTTCGGAATTGCTAGATGCCCAGGTGGACCTTTCCTCGGCGGAGTGGATGAGGGAGCCGATCCGTACCAGAGCCTTGAGCGAGGCCATTCTTGCCTTTTAGGGATAGCTCGACCCATTTGCGAGATATTCTGGAAGCCATCAATCACATTGAATCTTTCTTGGCTGGCCTGGACTTCGATGCTTATAAGGCAGACTTCAGGACGAAGTTCGCCGTCGAGCGGCAGATGCAGGTAATCACCGAAGCTGCCGCGAGACTCGGCGAAGAAGCCGAGCGTATAGCGCCGGTCCCGACTGGAAAGGGTTCCGCGGCATGGGAAATATCCTGCGGCACGCATATCACCGGATTGATGATGAGCTGGTCTGGAATACCGCAAAGGACGAGTTGCCGTCAATGAAGGTCGCGATTCTTAAGGCTCTTGGGATCGAACGCTGACCTGCGTTCTTTACGAAGCTCTTACCGCCAAGGCCGCACAGAAAATGACCTCAGAATTTCTCAGTGCGCTCCGCCGCTCGGTGTGAATTCCTTCTTCTAATCCGCCGCGCCGATCTGCACCAGCGGATTCACGCTGTGCACCGGGCGATACTCTTCTCTCAGCATTTCAGCCGCTACGGCGTCTTTGTAGCTGCTGGAGAACGTCGCGCGAACCGTCCCCAGGAAGCCCCTCCACGACATGAACGTGTCATTCACGGCTGAGGCTTCATAGCCGCTATGGACCATGCAATTGGCGCACTTCGGATTGCCGGACTCATAGCCATACTTGTGCCACTCGGTTGCCTGCATCAGCTCTTGGAAGGTATCGGCATAGCCGTCTTGCAATAGGTAGCAGGGCTTCTGCCAGCCGAAGAGGTTGAAGGTCGGCATGCCCCACGGGGTGCAAGGATAGTCGCGTTTGCCCATGAGGAACTCGAGGAACAGTGGCGACTGGTTGAATACCCAACGCTGCTTGCGGTTCGAAAGCATGGCGCGGAACAGGCGGCGGGTGCGATCTCGTCCCAGAAAGTGCTGCTGGTCGGGGGCCTTGTCGTAGGAGTAGCCGGGCGAGAGCATCATGCCCTCGACGCCCAGGTCCATCATCTCGTCAAAGAAGGCGCGCACGCTGTTGGGATCGGCGCCATCGAAGAGCGTGGTATTGGTGGTGACGCGGAAGCCGCGCTCGACCGCCTCGCGCATGCCGTCGATGGCTTTGTCGTATCCGCCGTCGAGGCAGACTGAGAAGTCGTGGTGCTCGCGCTGGCCATCCACGTGAACCGAGAAGGTCAGATACTTGCTGGGCTTGAACAGGTCGATCTTCTGCTTGAGCAGCAAGGCGTTGGTGCAAAGATAGATGTACTTTTTGCGCGCGATCAGGCCTTCGACGATCTTGTCGATCTCGGGATGCAGCAGCGGCTCGCCGCCGGGGATGGACACCATGGGCGCACCGCATTCATCCACTGCGCGCATGCATTCGTCGACCGACAGGTGCTGGCGCAGTACGTGGCCGGGGTACTGGATCTTGCCACAGCCGGCGCACGCCAGATTGCAGCGGAAGAGCGGCTCCAGCATGAGAACCAGGGGATAACGTTTGCGGCCCATGGCGCGCTGCCGCAGGACGTAGGAAGCAACTGTCCACATCTGCGAAATCGGTACACCCATAAGTGAAGTGACTCCTTGCGACCGACTTTGCAAGTCGCTGTTCGCCTTTGGCTTTTCGCTCTTCGCCAGACGAGGTCGCCGTCGCTCCGCAGGGTAGCGAGGAACCTGTATTCGCGCACCCTGCCGATGAGCGGGCTTCGGAACAAGAACGCGAACTCTGATTCGTATTTTGGCTGAAAGCTCTCTTCGATGTCAACTGTCCGCTCAGAGTTCAAGATTTTCGTATTGTCAGATTAGGCTCTAGCCGATCAAGGAGAGACGGACGCCAACGGTGCCGTGGCCCGGCGTATATATCCAAGAATTCATTCAATTTATCGCAAAGCGGCAGTTGCGGAATCAGCCAAACTTTCCCCTTGCCATGCGAGGTTCACCGGGGTCACAATAATCGCCTCGGCAGGGCTGCGTGTGCTCGACGAAGGCGCGGCATTCGTACTGTCGAATCGCTCCTGTACGTAAGTCTCATGTGCTTTAGTTGGACCTCAAGGAGGAAACTATGAGGAAAGTGCTTCTGTGCCTAGCGCTGGCCGGCTTGATTGCCGTGCCCGCCATGGCCGACACGCTGATCATCGGCAACCCACCGGACAGTGGCTCCGGCAACTCATTCCCGTTCGGCACGGCTTATAACGCGGAATATCAGCAGGTATACGCGAGCTCCAGTTTCTCGGGAGCGATCCAGATCACGGACATGTACCTGTACAACACCCAGTTCGACAGCGGCGCCACTTCGACGCCCACTGGAACTTACACCGTCAGCCTTTCGACCACTTCTGCCGGCGTTGGAACGATGAGCCCGACCTTCGCTGACAACATCGGTGCGAACAACACGCAGGTGTTCTCCGGCAGCATCAATCAGGCGTGGAACTTCGGCGACACGCTGGACGTCCACTTCGATACACCGTTCAACTATGACCCGAATGGCGGCAATCTGCTAGTCGATGTCGTAGGTACCGGCATTTCCACCCCGGTCAACATCTACTACGATGTTCACAGCCCGGGCTCGCTGTTCCAGCGCGTGTACTGCCCGAGCGGTATTGAGTGCAGCACCGGCGTGGCTGACACTCCGGGCTACGGCCTGGTCACCGGCTTTGGCTACGGCGCGGTTCCGGAGCCTGGCACCCTGGTCATGTTGGGCACCGGCCTGGTGGGCGCGCTCGGCGTGGTCCGCCGCCGCCTCCTGTAGTCGACCTTTCAACCTTAGCGAAAAAGGCACGGTCACGAGCCGTGCCTTTTGTTGTGCTCGCCATTCGCGAAAGAAATCTCACCAGGGAGACACGGAGTACACGGAGAAATTGATTTCTGAATTCCTCCGAGTCCTCCGCGCCTCTGTGGTGATCCTTGTCTTATAAGCCGAACAACTCGCGCAGGCGTTTAGTCTGGGCGCGGCTGACTGGTATCTCTGCCTGGTGCTTGTCGTCCATGCGGATCTGGTAGGAGCTCTTGAACCAGGGAACGACTTCTTTGATACGGTTGATATTGACCAGGTACGAGCGGTGGGCGCGCCAGAACATGTTGGGGTCGAGCGAATCGAGCAGCTCTTCCAGGGTTCGGCAGTTGGACTGGCCTTCCATGTTGGTGGCGACGACGGTGATGATGCCTTCTTCGATCCAGGCGTAGCAGATATCTTTCTGATCGACCAGGAAGAGCCTGCCGCCTGCCTTGAGCAACACTTTGGCAGCCTGCGGCCGATGCTGTTGCTGTTCCAGCAGCTTGACGATGGTACCGATCTGGTCTGTTGCCGGAGCGCTCTCCAGCTTCTGCCGGGCTTTCTCCACGGCCTGGGCGACGCGCTTCTTGTCGAAGGGCTTGAGCAGGTAGTCGACCGCATTTACCTCGAAGGCCCGCACGGCGTACTGATCGTAGGCGGTGGCGAAGACGATCTGGGGCAGTGGGACCTTTTTGTCGATCAGTTTCTTGATGACGCCAAAGCCGTCGAGGCCGGGCATTTGCACGTCAAGAAAGACCAGGTCGGGCGACAGTTCCTTGATGAGGTTGACGGCTTCGACGCCGTTCTTGCCTTGCGCGATGACCTCGACGTCGGCATCCTTCAGCAGGTAGGCCAACTCCTCCCGCGCCAATTGCTCGTCATCGACAACCAGTGCAGAAATCGGCATCAAGACTCCGTAGAGCGTGTCTGACGAAGGAACGCTGGTACCTCAGGGACTAAAGCCCAGGCCTTAAGCGAACCGGAACGGCCCCCTTCGACTGCGCTCAGGGCAAGCTTTGAAGCGGTGCCCTTTCAAAACGCCTTCCTGAAACACGCTGTATGAAATTCCTGACCGAGTATAACCCCGAGAACGTAGAGTCCTGCTCCGGGGCTTCCCGTTCTGGGCATATCGGCTCGACAAATTTCCAGTGAGCTACCTGGCAAATCTAGTAATTGACATCCCGTGGCTTTACGGTAGAAGCTTTTTCTTCAAGCCCCAATGGAGCCATTATGAGGATCTTCGCGATTCTGTTGCTCGCTTTGTCTGGGTTGGCGGTCTCGGCCCACGCTCAGTTCATGACGCCCGGGCAGGCTGATCAGGCGACGCCGGTCGATATTCCTAACCAGGCCCCCGACATGGTGTGCTTCGGCGAAGGGCCGAACTGGAGTGTGCAACTGCAACAAGGCCGGGCGCGGCGGCTGGGCCTCAATCAGCCCGACTCCTTCTACACCGGCAAGTTCGTCTGGGTGCCGAATGAGAACCTTTGGAACTGGCAGGGCGATAACGTCGACGGCAAGGGCGAGCATTTGACGGTGACCATCCAGCAGAAGAGCTGCGTGGACAACCAGCGCAAAGAGACCTTCGCCTACAACGCGCAGACGATGCTGCCGACCGGTGACATTGTCTTCGGCTGCTGCCGTAAGCTGAAACCGGGCGAGGCAGCGGTTGGTCCCGACGGCCTTCCGCCCCACAAACAGTAACGGGCTGCTCCTATGCGCATGGGTGAGGCATCTACATCGCCGTGCGAGGAGCAATGCAGGATTCGAAGACAGCGGCTGCTGGATTCCTGGCTTTCCATGAACGCGATCTCTCGGTCGCGTACGCCTTGCTGCGGATCACGCTCGGAGTGAACATTGCAATTCACGGCATCACCCGAGTCATGGCGGGGACGGCTGGATTTGCAGCCAGCCTGACGAGCCAGTTCGCCGGCACTCCAGTGCCGCGCTTCGCGGTGCAAGGTTTCGGCTACGTGTTGCCGTGGGCTGAAGCGGTGATCGGACTACTGGTGCTCTTTGGCGCCTTCACTCGCCTGGCGCTGATCGCAGGGGCACTGGTGATGATCGCTCTAACATTTGGCACCTGCCTGCGCCAGGACTGGAACGTGGCCGGGCTGCAACTGATCTATTCGACCGTGTACTTCCTTCTGATTGGCCTACTGCGCCATAACGCTTTCTCGGTTGATGCTTTGTTTTCGCGCAATCGGGATTGAGGGCAGGGGCGCGCTGGCCGCTCCGCGGCCCGGGGTCTGTCGTACACTGTAGCGAGACATGGTCGTCCTTTATGGGATTCATGCCGTCAGCGAGGCGCTGAAATCGGGGGCGCGCAGCTTCGAGTATGTGGGCATCGCGCGCGAGCGGCACGATCAGAGAGTTCAGCGTCTGATTGACGATTGCCGCGCCAGCGGGGTCGAGGTGCGCTTCCTTCCCCGGGAGCAGCTCGACCGTACCGCCAACACTAATACCCATCAGGGCGTGATCGCCGTCACCACGGGCAAGCAGTACGCCGATGTCGATACCCTGCTGGAGCAGCGCCACGGCGAATACAGCTTCATCGTCGTGCTCGACGGAGTCGAAGATCCGCACAATCTTGGGGCGCTGATTCGTACCGCCGATGGAGCGGGGGCGGATGGCATCATCATTCCGGAACGCCGCTCCGCCGGGCTGACGGGCACGGCCGTGAAAGCTTCAGCTGGAGCTTCCGAGCACCTGCCGATTGCACGCGTCACGAACATCTCGCGCACGCTGGAAGAGCTGAAAGACCGTAGCGTGTGGATCGTCGGGCTGGATGAGCGTGGCACCCAGAGCTACGATGAGGTCGACTACAAGATGCACTGTGCCATCGTGCTGGGGGCCGAGGGCAAGGGGCTGCACGAACATGTCCGCCAGCGCTGCGATTTTCTGGTTTCGATTCCAATGCTGGGTGAGGTGCCATCACTGAACGTGTCGGTCGCCGGCGGTGTTGTAATGTACGAGGTCGCCCGCCAGCGCCGTGCCGGGCAGGAGGCCGGCACGGGCGCGCCGAATAGCGCCAAGAGTAAAGCTTCGCGATGAAACGATGTCTTCTTCTTTGCCTGCTGTGTGTCGCAAGCGCAGCTCATTTGTACGCGCTGGACCGCAATGCCTTCACGATCACCAGCTACCGGCTCAACGCGCAGGTGGACCGTGCGTCGAATGTTTTCGCTGTTACCACCGGACGACTGGTGTTGCGCAACGACTCCAAGCTCCCACAAAAGAATGTGGCGCTGCAGATTTCGTCGTCGCTGCAATGGAGTGACATTGGTACCGACGACCAGCCGCTCGACTGCAACTGCTTTGCAACCCCCAGGCGCAAGTTGCAATGGCTGGGCGAGCCCTATACCTCCGACATTGACCATACCGGCAAGCTGTCGGAAGCGATTGTGACGCTGGAGAAGGCTGTCCCACCGGGTGGGAGCATTGCAATCGACGTGCAATACGGCGGCAAGATCACCCCCGATTCGACTCGTCTTACCCGCATGGCGGTTCCACAGGAGCTGGCGCTGCACGCCGACTGGGACCAGATCAGCGAACCGTTCACTGCGGTGCGCGGATTGGGATACGTCGTCTGGTATCCGGTGTCGATTGAAGCGGTGAGCATGAGCGATGGCGACGCGGTTTTCGACGCGATCGCCCTATGGAAGGAGCGCCATCGTAACAGCCAGTTTTACGTGAATCTGGGCGTCAACTCGCCGGCCAGTCCGCCGCAGCCGTGCATCGCTTCCAACGTCGCCAAGAGTGGCGGTTACTGGACGGTAGGGGGAGGGGCAAGCGATGCAAAGCCGGCGGAAGGCCAGGCGGCGCAGGGCCAGAGTCAGGAGCAGGAACAGGTCCGGGGCATTACGCTCGAGGCACATGGGCTGCAAAGCGTGACACCGGCATTTGCCATGTACTCAAGTTGCGACGAGCTCTCGCGGCCGGCGGCGGAGATCACCTTTACGCCGCAACACTCGCTTATCGCGAAAGACTACGCCGCCGCAGCGGAAGCAAACAATGCGCTGCTCGACACCTGGCTGCCGCAAATCTCCAATCGTCCAGCCCGGCTGATCGAGCTGACCGAGCCCGACGCTAACCCGTATCAAGAGGGAGGAACGCTCTTCGTACCTCTGCGCTCAGCCCTGCAACAGAACCTGCAGTTGCTCTTGTTGCCGACGCAGGTGGCGGCGCGTTTTGCGACCCCACGTCGCTGGATACAGGACGGTCTCGGGCTGTGGATGCAGGCGATTCTGATTCGCGAGCGCGGCGGGAGAGATGCTGCGCTCAAGTTTCTTGACCAGTACGAAAAGCCTCTGGCGCAGGCGGAAGAGCAGGCACGGGCAGCCAAGCCCGGTGCGGCCCCAGTCAGCCAGTCGGACAATACTCTGCTGAATACTAGCGACGAGCTCTATCTGCGCGTCAAAGGCGGTTTTGTCTTCTGGATGCTGCACGACATGCTGGGGGATACGGCCATGCAACACGCACTCGCCGCCTATCACCCCGAGGCTGACACCGAGCCCACGTATCTTCAGAAGCTGCTGGAGGCGCAGAGCAAACACGATCTGGAATGGTTCTTCGATGACTGGGTCTATCGTGATCGCGGCCTACCGGACTTCCACATCGATACCGCATTCTCGCGCAAGCTGCTCAGCGGCACCAGCAACGACTATGTGGTGACGGTGACGATTGAGAACCTGGGCGGCGCCGGGGCTGAGGTGCCAGTGATGGTTCAGACCCCACAGGGGGAGAAGTTGGTACGCGTGGTCGTTCGGGCGCATGACAAAGGCTACGCGCGGGTTGAGTCTCCAGTACTGCCGACGAAGGTCGTGGTCAATGACGGCAGCGTACCCGAGGGAAAGACCGGGAACAATGAGTATGTATTCGAGAACAAGCCGCAGTCGTGATCCGGAAGAGCTCACCACGGAGGCACGGAGGCCACGGAGAAGAATTGGTCTTTCATCCGCGGAATGCTCAAAGCAAAGGAATCACCACAGGGACACGGAGACACAGAAAGTAATGAAGTCTACAATCCCGGAGTCTCCTGGCGATGGTATTGAAAGAAGCTCACCACCGAGGGCACAGAGGTCACGGAGTTTGCGGAACAAACGTAAGGCCCTTCTCCGTGCCCTCTGTGGTCTCGGTAGTGAAGAGCTTATTGCACACAGCAACGCAAGTGAGGCTTCGTGGCTTATATCCAGTTCTTAGGCGCGGCCGGGGTTGTCACCGGATCGAAGCACCTGATTAACACGGACGGCCCCAGCGGCAAACGGGGCATTCAAGTACTTGTCGATTGCGGCCTCTTTCAGGGACAGAAGGAATGGCGCGAGCGCAACTGGGCCGACTTGCCCATTCCCGCACGCGAGATTGATGCGGTCATTCTCACGCATGCGCATCTCGACCACTCCGGGTGGATTCCGCGGCTGGTGAAGCAAGGGTTTCACGGACCGATCTATGCGACGCCGCCGACCATTGACCTGTGCAGCATTCTGTTGCCGGACTCGGGGCACTTGCAGGAAGAAGATGCGGAGTTTGCCAACAAACATCATTACTCGAAGCATCGTCCTGCTCTGCCGCTCTACACCATGCAGGAGGCGCAGCAGTGCATGACGCTGTTCCGGCCGGTGCAATTCCGCGAAGTGAAGCAACTGAGCGGCGAGATTTCGTTTCGCTTTGTACACGCGGCTCACATCCTGGGCTCATCGATGGCGGAGATCACGCTGACCAGCAATGGGACGCAGAGGCGGCTGCTGTTCACCGGTGACATCGGACGCGTGCGCAACAGCAACATTGCTCCCGGGATGGTTATTCATGCCGGACCACGCGAAGGCGAAAGCTGCGACCTGTTGGTGATGGAAAGCACCTATGGCAATCGTTTGCATCCGCAGGAGGATCCCCGGCCCGAGTTGGCGGCGCTGATTCGCGCAACCATCGCGCGTGGAGGCAGTGTGGTGGTGCCGGCGTTCGCCGTCGAGCGCACGCAGAAGTTTCTCTTCATCCTGAAAGAGCTGATGGAGACCGGTGAGATTCCGCGGGTGCCGGTGCACACCGATAGTCCAATGGCGATCAAGGCGGTGCAGATCTTCCTCAAGCACACGGAGGAATTCAGCGACCAGACGAAAGCGCTGATCGCCAAGTACGGATCGCCGCTGGAGTGGCCAAGTTTTTATTTCGATACCACGCAGGACGATTCAAAGAAGATCAACGAATCGAAGTACCCGACGATCATCGTGTCGGCCAGCGGCATGGTTACCGGGGGGCGTGTGCTGCATCATCTGGCGCAACGCCTGCCCGACCCGCGTAACCTGGTGCTGTTCATTGGATTCCAGGCGCCCGGGACGCGGGGTTGGAGCATCAAGAATGGCGAGCGCGAGGTGAAGATGCTGGGTCAGGTGGTGCCGGTCCGGGCGCAGATTGCCGCGCTGGAGCAGTTCAGCGACCACGCCGACACGCCCGAGCTACTGGAGTGGCTGCATACGTTTCCGCATCCGCCCAAGCAGACGTTTCTGGTACACGGCGAGCCCGATGCCGCCGCGCAGCTGCGCGACACGATGGTCAAAGAGCTGCACTGGAATGTGCAGGTTGCGGCGTATAAGGAAAAGGTGCCGGTGGGATAATATGGCGGGCTTGAATCCCCCAGGGGCTATAGCGGGGCTGAAAAGTTCGAGATACGAAGGCGCTCACGGGCTGAAGCCCGCTCGCGCTACAGAAATTAAAGGCGTTTTCGGCACGACCAAGGTCGTGCCCTGACGCGGAGCTTCGCTCCACGGAGTCTTCATCGGGTTCTTTAGTACTCCCCATATCTTCCGCGGACGGACTCAAACAGCTTCGCCGAGTCGTATCCCACGCCATCTTTGAAGACCATTTCGACGTTCTCGACGTCGTCGATTTTTGCCGCCGGATTGCCTTTGACCACGACCAGATCGGCGTTCTTGCCGGGAGCGATGGACCCAATTTCATTCTGCTTGCCCATGTAAGTTGCGCCATTCAGGGTAGCGATTTTGATGGCCTCGACCGGGCTGAATCCGGCTTCGACCAGTAACTCGATCTCGCGCTGATCGCCAAATCCGGGAACTGTGCCGCCGTTTCCGGTGGGGTCGGGCCCGGCAAGAAGCAATCCGCCTGCCTGCGCGAACTCATATTCCAGCTTCATATCGCGCTCAAACATCTTGGCGGAGTCTCCCGGAGGCCGTGAGGCGCGCAGGTTTCGCGCATAGAGGAACGCGGTGCGCGCCTGGGGGGACATGGCGTCCATCACAGCCGGGCGCAGCGGAGGCCGCCCGGGCACGGAATGCTCGAAGACCGGCAAGGTCGAGGTAACGGCGACGTGGTCTTTCACCAGAAGCGCGATCAGGTCTTTGGCTTCGGGCGAATCGGGGGCCATTTTTTCCATCGTCGGGCCGCCAAAGGTCTTGGGACACACGTCCGGCTGTTTGTCAGGATCGAGCTGCGTGTTGACGAAGAAGCCGTGCTCAAGATCGTCGATCCCCAGTGCGGCCGCTTCGGGATAGGTCACCGAGCAAAGATGCCCGGTGATCTTGAGGCCTCGCTTGTGCGCCTCGTCGATGGCGGCCTTAAGCTCGTCACGCGTAATGTCCATGTACGCCTTGAACGACGTGACGCCCTGATCGGCCCAATAGTCGACGAGGCGGCGCGCATCGTCGGGGCCGGTGAGCTGATGCATTTGCATGAAGAGGTATGCGTTCTCGCCTTCAAGATATGGGCCGGTTACGTCGAGGTGGGGCCCGGGCACCAGGCCGCTGTCGATCATCTTTTTCAGGTTGAGATCGGCGTAGGGCTCGACGCTTCCCGTGGTGCGCATCGTAGTCACGCCCGCTGCGAGGTAGAGCCGTGGCGCGGAGAAAGTCATCTGCGGCACCAGCAACGGGGCTTCCCACTTGCCGGCTGCATTCAGGTCCGGGCGAGCAATGTAGAACAGGTGGTTGTGCATGCCGACGATGCCCGGCATAACGGTATAGCCGCGCAGGTCGAGCACGGTGGTTCCGTCGGTCTTGGCGACGTCCGCTCCCGGCTGCACGGAGGCAATCTTTCCCGCCTCGATGACGATGTTCTGGTCTTCGACCGCTGGTTTGCCGGTTCCGTCGATCACGCGAACATGCTCCAGCACCACGCGAGGCGAATTCACCCGAATGTACTTTTGCGTGAGCTCGGAAAAAGAAGGCGGCTGTTGCGCGTTAAGGGGAACGAAGCAAAACAGGAGAAAGAAACTGGCGGACAGATTTCTGAGGGCGCGTGACATGCGCGACATTGTATCGCTAACAGTGGGCTGCGGACGTAACGAAGGCGACGGCCGGAGATTTGGCAGGGCCGGCAATCGCCTGGCAATGTGCGGCGAGTATTCGGTGCTAACCTCCATGAACCTGTAAATTGGTTACAATCTAGCTAAGGTGTCCGCCGAGCAACGTCCGCAGGAATTTCAATTTGACCTCTCCGGAGGCCATCTCGCACTGGATTTCGCCAACTCCATCAGCCGGCGTGACTCTCCCGAGAAAACCGTCGAGCACCTGAACAGCTACATCGATCTGATTGCATTTGCGCGGCAGAGCAAGGTCCTTGCGTCGGAGGAGCCGGAAGGTCTTCGGCGGAAGGCCGAGTCGCAGCCACGGCAAGCCGCGCAGGTTTTGCGCACGGCGACTGCGCTGCGGGAAGCGACGTTCCGCGCCTTCCTGGCGCTGGCGCATGGCAAGCCGGCTTCTCCCCACGACATTGGGTATCTCGAAAAGGCGGCAAGTGACGCATTGCGGCATCGGCACATCGTTCGCGCGAATGGCGGCTATGAGTGGCGGTGGGATGAGGAGCCGGCGCTGGAGAGAATCCTGTGGCCGATCGCCGAGTCGGCGGCGGAGCTGTTGACGTCGGCGGACGTGGCAAAGGTGCGCGAATGCGAGGCGTCAGATTGCTATTGGCTCTTTCTGGATAACAGCCGCAACCACAGCCGGCGATGGTGCACGATGAGTGCGTGCGGGAATCGCGAGAAGGCGAGAAGGCATTATCGAAGGCAGCGGGCTTCTTGACGATGTGACACATTTTGTGGCACATTGTAGGTATGCCGACACTGTCCATCAACCTCCGGCAATTACGTGATACGCGCCGCCTGAAAGAGTGGCTTAAGGCGGGCAAGACGGTCGAGCTGCGCGAGCGGAACCGTGTCCTGGGCCGAATTGTGCCCGAGCGTCCCGAGCCAGAGCAGGTGGAATGGCCTGACTTTGAAGCGCAGGCGAAAGCGATTTTGGGCGGCAGGCGCGTTCCCGGCGCCGATTTGCTGATTGAGGAACGCGAGAAATCACGATATTGACGATGCAGCACAAAATGTGTCACATTATGTTTATGCCGACCCTCTCCATCAATCTCCGCCAACTGCGTGACACTCGTCGCCTCAAGGAATATCTGCGTGCAGGCAAGACAGTCGAACTGCGCGAGCGCGACCGCGTCATCGGCCGCATCTTGCCCGAGCGCCCCGAGCCAAAGCAAAAAGTGGAATGGCCTGACTTCGAAGCGCAAGCAAAGGAAATTTTTGGGGACCGCGTTTTTCCAAATGGAGTACTCGAGGAACGCAAACGGGCGCGCTATTGAGCACGTACGCCGATTCAAGTTTCTTGATCGCACTCTATATACCGGACGAGCACTCGCCTGCGGCGAGGCGGCTACTCGCCCAGCATGACCCAATCTGTCTCACACCGCTTCATCATGCAGAATGGGCGCATGCCGTCGCCCGGCGTCTTTTTCAGCGCGATATTTCTATGGGCGAGGTGCAAGCGCTTTACGACAAGTTTGAAAGGCATCGCCAGTCGCGCGTCTGGGTTGACGTGCCGTTACCGGAAATGGCGTTTGAGCGGTGTATTCAACTGACAAAGCAACACGGAACTCGGATCGGAATGGCGACACTTGACACCTTGCACGTCGCTTCGGCGCTCGAACTCGGAGCCGAGCGGTTTTGGACCTTCGATGAACGCCAGGCGAAGCTGGCGCGGGCGGCGGGCCTGAAGGTTTCGTGAAATACAGGTGGACTGTGATAGCTAGTCGGATCCCACTTTAAGTGGCTCGGCATCGGGACGCCAGAAGTGGGAACCGCGAGGAATAAGTGTCCTACGCGAAGGCGCTCTCCTCGTACGTGCCGTAGACTTCGCGGAGGGCGTCGCAGATTTCGCCGACCGTCGCGTAGGCTTTCACAGCATCGATGATGAACGGCATGGTGTTCGCCGGGGATATCTGGCCGTTCTCGCCGGCCTTCGGCTCCTGAGCTGCGGCCTTTTTCAATGCGTCGAGCGTGCGGCGGACTTCGTCGTTGGAACGGCGCGCCTTCAGCGCGTTGAGCTTCGTCGTCTGGTGGCGGGCTACCTCTTCGCCGATGTAGAGAATGTGCGGCGAGTCTTCTTCGACCACGAACTCGTTGGCGCCGACCGTGATCTTCTCTTTGGCTTCACTGGCGCGCTGGAACTGATAGCTGGCCTCGGCGATCTCCTTCTGCGGGTAGCCCTTCTCGATCGCTTTCACCATGCCGCCCATGGCGTCGAGCTTTTCGAAGTAGTCGAAGGCGCCCTTCTCCATGTCGAGGGTCATGCGCTCGACAAAGTAGGAGCCGCCCAGCGGATCGGCGGTCTGAGCCACGCCCGATTCGTAGGCAATGATCTGCTGCGTGCGCAACGCAATGCGCACCGCTTCTTCCGTGGGCAGGGCCAGCGCTTCGTCGTAGCTGTCGGTGTGCAGCGACTGGGTTCCACCCAGCACGGCGGCCAGCGCCTGGATGGCGACACGCGCGATGTTGTTCATGGGCTGTTGCGCGGTGAGCGAGACGCCGGCGGTCTGGGTGTGGAAGCGCATGAGCCAGGTGCGCTGGTCCTTGGCGCCCCAGCGGCCGGTCATCAGGCGATACCAGATTTTGCGGGCGGCGCGGTACTTGCCGATCTCCTCGAAGAAGTCGTTGTGCGCATTGAAGAAGAAGCTGAGGCGCGGGCCGAACTCGTCGATGTCAAGCCCGCGGCGTAGTGCCCACTCCACGTATTCCACGCCGTCATAGACGGTGAAGGCCAGCTCCTGCAGCGCGGTCGAGCCAGCCTCGCGAATGTGATAGCCGCTGATGGAAATGGTGTTGAACCTGGGGGTAAACCTGGAGCCGAACTCGAAGGTATCGATCACCAGGCGCATCGAGGGCGCGGGCGGATAGATGTATTCCTTCTGCGCGATGTATTCCTTCAGGATGTCGTTCTGGATGGTGCCCGAGATCTTCTTCCAATCGGCGCCCTGCTTTTCGGCGACGGCGAGATACATGGCCCACAGCACCGATGCGGGAGAGTTAATGGTCATCGAAACTGTGGTTTTCTCCAGGTCGATGCCGTTGAACAGGACCTCCATGTCTTCCAGCGAATCGATGGCGACGCCGCATTTTCCTACCTCGCCCTCGCTCATCATGTGATCGCTGTCGTAGCCCATGAGCGTCGGCAGATCGAAGGCCACGGAAAGCCCCTGGCCGCCGTGCGCCAGCAGATATTTGTAGCGCTCGTTGGTCTCCTCGGGCGAAGCGAAGCCGGAGAACTGCCGCATGGTCCACATCTTGCCGCGATAGCCCGAGGCGTGAATGCCGCGGGTGTAGGGCGGCTGGCCGGGGTAGTTCAGGTACTTGTCGTAGGTCCAGTCCTCGGGGAGGTCGGCGGGCGTGTACAGCCGGCGAATCGGCATGCCGGAAATCGTGGTGTAGCGGGCGCGCCCTTGCTCATCGAGGTTGACGCCGGTAGACGCGCCGATGGGCTTCTCCGGAGCTTTCTCCAGCGTGGGAGCGAGCGTCTTCTCGGCCCACTGCTTCTCGGAGTCGGAAGGATGGCGGCCGTTCTCGAAGAGATCGCTGACGGGCGACTCAGCAAGAGTTTTCCCGCTATTTTTCTGGTCAGGCATGGACACTCCCCACAGCAAGCAAACCTTGAAGTTTAGTAGATGCCAACTGGGCGGGCAAGGAGGCGAGCGAACTGCTGCCCGGTGACGAATCTCGGGCATGGGCCGCCCAAGAAGCAACCGCCCGTTTCCAGATTGTCCACAAATCTGGTTTGCGGGCCGTTTGCAAGACTAGAATGGGCGTTTAAGTTGTGACAATTCACGGGGTATTCCCAGGAGGCAATATGCATTCCAGGCGCTTGTCGAACCGCATCGTCATTTTGCTTGCCGTCCTGTTTCTGCTGTCGAGTTTGGCCGTGGCTGGCCCGTTCAACGGTGTCGTTGTATATGGGGATAGCTTGTCGGACAACGGAAATCTCTACAACGCGATTGCCTATCCGCCGCCGCCTTACTGGATGGGCCGCTTCTCCAATGGTCCGGTTGCAGTCGAGCAGCTTGCGGGCGACCTGGGCGTTGGGCTTACCGACTGGGCATGGGGCGGAGCCACGACCGGTATCGGAAACGTCACCGACGGGGGTAGCGAGCAGAATCTCGGCTTACTCGGCCTGCCGGGCATGACGACCTCTTATGGGGCGACGGTAGGAAGTATCACGCCGGATATGGCGGCCCACTCGCTGTTCATGGTATGGGGCGGGCCGAACGACTTCTCCAGCGACGGACTCACGATGCAGACGGCCGATAACGCGGTCAACTACGTCATGAATATCGTGGATGGACTGCAGGGGATCGGGGTCAAGAACATCTTCGTGCCCGGGATGCCTGATCTGGGAAAGACTCCTTTTTATATCAACAACGGGTGGGGGACTCTCGGCTCGCAGCTATCGGCTTATTTCAATGTAGAACTGGTGAAGGCGCTGCAGGGTAAAGGCGTATATTACTTCGATACCTATGCGCTGATCGACGATGCGATCGCGAATCCGGCCAAGTATGGGTTCACCAACGTGACGGATCCGTGCTTCGATGGCGTAAACGTCTGCTCCAATCCCAACCAGTATCTGTTCTGGGATGATTTCCATCCCACTACGTACGCCGACAGCATTCTGGCTGAGAACTTCTATGGGACGGTCACGCCGGAGCCGGCTACGCTTGTCATGCTGAGTACGGGAGTGATCGGGGTCTTCGGAGTCATGCGGCGGCGACTGATGTAGCCGGCAGCAACCCCGGTGTCACACTGAAGAGGCTTCGACGGCAGAGTCTGGAGCTACCCCGTTCAAAAAACACGCTTACGCTGGTAGATGCGCGTCACGCTAGAATCGTGGCTGCAGTCTGATACAGACACCCCTGTGAGCCAACACACATTCCAAGTCGGCGACGTTGCCATCGGCGGAGGCAAGCTCTTCCTCATTGCCGGGCCATGCGTCATCGAAAGCGAAGAGCACGCGCTGAAGATGGCCGAGGCCATCGCCGCCATCGCACGCAGCAGGAAGCTGCCTTTCATCTTCAAGGCGTCGTACGACAAGGCGAACCGGACTTCGATCCGCAGCTTTCGCGGGCCGGGGTTGGAAGATGGCCTGCGCATCCTGCGCAAGGTTGGCGAGGCTGTGAAGGTTCCAGTGCTTACCGATGTTCACCAAGCATCCGACGTGCCGCGCGTGGCAGAAGCCGTCGATGTGCTGCAGATTCCGGCATTCCTCTGCCGCCAGACCGATTTGCTGGTTGCAGCAGGGAAGAGCGGCCGCGCGGTAAACGTCAAGAAGGGGCAGTTCGTCTCGCCGTGGGACATGCGGCACGCGGTGGAGAAGGTTCGCGAGGCAGGCGGCGAGCGAGTGTTTCTCACCGAGCGGGGAGCCTCATTCGGTTACAACAACCTCGTGGTTGACATGCGCTCGCTGGCGATCATGCGCGGGTTTGCGCCGGTAGTGTTCGACGCGACCCATTCGGTGCAACTCCCGTCGGCCGCGAACGACGGCGCAGGTCCGGCCATCAGCGGGGGACAGCCTGAGTTCATACCGTTACTCTCGCGAGCTGCGGTGGCCGCTGGAGTGGACGGGGTCTTCATGGAAGTACACGACAATCCTACGCAGGCCAGGTCCGACGGAGCCAACGCTCTCGATTTGAAGCTGCTGCCTGGCGTGCTTGACCAACTGCTTGCGATTCAAGCGGTTTTGCGCGCCTAAGGCAGCAATCGACGCTTCAGTTTGAATGCCAGAAATCCCGTTTGACTGGCCCATTCTGCCGATTGACCGTAAAATGTTGGGAGGATTGTCGGCGATTGCTATGCTAAAGCTGACTTCCAGGCCGCAGCAGAATCCTGCCCAGCCGATGTCTCCCGCGCTGTTATGCCGCGCACTGAATCAAGGAGCTATACATTGTCGAAAAATCGTTACTTGTTCACGTCCGAGTCTGTGACAGAAGGTCACCCAGATAAGATTGCGGATCAGATATCCGACGCCATTCTCGATGCCTGCCTGAAAGAGGACCCGTACAGCCGGGTCGCCTGCGAGACGCTCACCGCAACCGGGCTGGTTGTGATCGCCGGCGAAATCACCACCAAGGCATACGTCGACTTTCAGACGCTGGTGCGTGGTGTGGTCGCCTCCATCGGCTACGACAACGCGCTGTATGGATTCGATTCCAACACGTGCGCGGTGATATCGAGCATCAACAAGCAGTCGGGCGATATCGCCATGGGTGTCGACACCGGCGGTGCGGGCGACCAGGGCATGATGTTCGGCTACGCGACCAACGAAAATGCCAACTACATGCCGACGCCAATCTTTCTGGCGCACAAGTTGACGCAGCGACTCACGGAGGTCCGCAAGAACGGCACCTGCCCTTACCTGCGGCCCGATGGAAAATCCCAAGTTACAGTCGAGTACGACAAGAACCACAAGCCGGTGCGGATCGATGCGGTGGTCATCTCCAGCCAGCATGCGGAGACGGTCACGACCGAGGAGTTGCGCGCCGACATTCTGAAGCACGTCATCCAGGCTGCGCTTCCGGCCGAGATGCTCGACGCGGACACCAAGTACCACATCAACCCGACGGGGCGCTTCGTCATTGGCGGTCCGATGGGTGACACTGGCCTGACCGGCCGCAAGATCATCGTCGACACCTACGGTGGCATGGGCCGTCACGGCGGTGGTGCATTCAGCGGCAAGGACCCGACCAAAGTCGATCGTTCGGCATGCTACGTGGCGCGCTACATCGCCAAGAACATTGTGGCTGCCGGGCTGGCTGATCGCTGCGAAGTGCAGCTCGCCTACGCCATCGGCGTGGCTGAGCCGGTCAGCGTGCTCATCGAGACCTTCGGCACCGCCAAGATTGATGAGGCGAAGATTGCCGAGTTGGTGCGCGCCAACTTCCAGTTGACGCCCAAGGGGATCATCGAGTCGCTGAACCTGCGTCGTCCGATTTATCGCAAGACGGCTGCCTATGGGCACTTCGGGCGCGACGACGCCGACTTCACCTGGGAGAAGACGGACAAGGCCCGTGCGTTGCGCGAGCAGGCGGGAGTGAAGCAGGCTGCGGTCGCAGCGAAGTAGAAGCGACGCTCTTCGCTTTTCGCCATGCGCTCTTCGCTGGAGCCTCGATGGCGTGAGTGTTGAGGCGGTTATTCGCGGGCAAGGTAAACCGCAGCTTCCTCGACGGCTTACGCCGGTCTTGGGATGACAATAGATTATGGGTGGTCTTTGTTGCACGGCTGAAGCCGTGCTCCACCCGTCTCGCATAGAGAGCCACTTCGGCATGGCTGAAGCCGTGCCCCTTCAAACAGGAGATTATGTCGACAACCACTGCAAACATCCCCGGCGATATCGCCAACCTCGAACTGGCTGATCTGGGCAAGAAGCGCATTGACTGGGCGAACCAGTCGATGAAGGTCCTGCAGATCATCCGCAAGGACTTCATCAAGAACCAGCCGCTGAAGGGCATTCGCATCTCGGCCTGCCTGCACGTCACGGCTGAAACCGCCAATCTTGCCATCACGCTGCGCGACGGTGGAGCTGAGGTTGCGCTGTGCGCGTCTAATCCGCTCTCGACGCAGGACGACGTCGCTGCCTGCCTGGTGCGCGACTACAACGTCCCGGTCTTCGCCATTAAGGGCGAGGACAATGAAACCTATTACCAGCACATCATGTCGGCACTCGATCATAAGCCGCACGTCACCATGGACGACGGCGCCGATTTGGTGACCATCGCACTTACCAAGCGCACCGATGTGGTGGACGGCATCATCGCCGGGACGGAAGAGACGACGACCGGCGTTATCCGTCTGCGGGCCATGGCGAAGCAGGGCGTGCTGAAGTACCCCATCGTCGCCGTGAACGATGCCGACACCAAGCACTTCTTCGACAACCGCTACGGCACCGGGCAATCGACGATTGACGGAATCGTGCGCGCCACCAATTTCCTATTGGCGGGCTCGAAGTTCGTCATCGCCGGCTACGGATGGTGCGGCCGCGGGCTGGCCAGCCGTGCACGCGGACTCGGCGCCGAAGTCATCGTCACCGAGATCGATCCGACCAAAGCGATCGAAGCGGTGATGGACGGCTATCGCGTCATGAGCATGGACGAAGCCGCCAAGATCGGCGACATCTTCTGCACGGTCACCGGCAACAAGAGCGTGCTGCGCAAAGAGCACTTCGAAGCGATGAAGGACGGAGCGATCATCTCCAACTCCGGACACTTCAATGTGGAGATCGACATTCCGGCGCTGGAGAAGATGTCATCCTCCAAGCGCACCACGCGCAACTTTGTCGAGGAGTATTCCCTGCGCGACGGGCGCAAGATCAACTTGCTGGGTGAAGGCCGCCTTATCAATCTGGCGGCTGCCGAAGGGCATCCGGCTTCCGTGATGGACATGAGCTTTGCCGATCAGGCGCTGTCGGTGGAGTATCTGGTGAAGAACCATGCTTCGCTGGAGAAGAAGGTCTTCCCGGTGCCGGAAGAGCTCGACAAGCGGGTTGCGAAACTGAAGCTCGAGTCGATGGGCATCAAGATCGACCGCCTCACGCCCGAGCAGGAAGAGTACCTGGCGAGCTGGAACGAGGGAACATAAAAGCAGCCACTAGCAATTAGCGACTAGCAAAAACAAACTTCATGAGGGGCGGCTTACAATGGCTGCCCTTCTTCTTTGGGATCAAAGTGCCGGCACATTACAGCAGCACGATGGTGATTCCGCGGTTGTTGTGGCCCAAGTCAGGGTCGTTCTTTAGCGCAGGATCTCGCTTGAGCAGATTCCATGAGCGCTCGTCGCTGGTGCGCCAGTTCTCGCCATAGATGCAGTCTCGGATCTCGCCCATGGCGGCCATCCTGCGAAGGGAAGCCTGGAGCGCGATGCGCAGCTCACCTCCTACACCGTGGGAGCCATAACCGTGAATAATCTTCAGCAGTTTCAAGCCGGAGCTGCGGGCGGCGTCAATCTCCGAGCGTAATCGGGCGCGAGCCTGCTCTACGCTGGGAAACCCATCCTTGAGGTTGACAGTTCTAATCATCACTCGGCTGCGAACTCCATTATGTCGCAGTTGCGATTGTAAATGACTGTTAATCAGCAGGTTGCGGATGGGCAGTGTGTCATTTCGGGCACAAATGGCAGAGAGTGCTGGTTCTGTTTTGGGACGCTAACCAAAAGATGCGCCAGTTTTCTTGCAGACACAGGGTAACCGTGTGTGGTACTTTAGTAACTTCTCAGTGAATCGATCGTCGGATGTATCCTGAAAGGGCTCCCTGATGTCCGCCAGCGAGAAGCCCGACTTTCGCAATGCAGTACGCTTTCCCCTGCACTTAGCGGTCGCCCTCAGAACGCCGACCGCGGAATACCAGGCGGAAACCCGCGACATTTCTGCGGGAGGAGTACTGTTCTTCACCCAGGCCGAAATTGCGGTGGGATCGGTGGTGCAGTTCACCGTACGTATGCCGGGCGACACGCTCGGTGCTGAAGAAGACGTGCTGGTGAGCTGTGAAGGCCGCGTGGTGCGCAGTTTCGAGGAAGGCTCGGGGCGCATGGTGGCAATCGTTATTGATGAATACCGCTTTGAACAGCGGTAGGTATTGTTCTTCAGCGACTTACCGCTCAACGCAAAGGAATCGGGCCGTCCCAGCCATCAGGACAGCGACATGGAACTTGAACCCAGGAACATCAAAATCATCATCGCGGACTCGGAAGCGATCTTCCGCGCAGGAATGAGCAAGATCTTCGCGCTGGAAGAGGACCTGGAGGTCGTCGCTCAGACCGAAAATCTGTCGCAAACTCTGACTATAGTTGCCGAGATGGAGGCCGATGTGGTCCTCTTCGAAGCCGGGTTGTCTCCGACCCCGGCCGAGGGGGTCACCGAGGTCATGCGACGTGCCCTTCCGGGAACCAAGGTCATCATGATTGCCCAGCGATTTTCCGAACATGAGACCGTCGACTTCCTGCGCCGTGGGGTGCGCGGCATTCTGAGCCGTTCGGTCTCGCCGGACCTGCTCGTACGCTGTGTGCGTAAGGTTTCGGCAGGTGAAACCTGGCTGGACAATCAAGGCGTCAACTGGATCATCGATGCCTATCGGAGCCAGGCACTGCTCGGAACCGGCAAACAGCAGCTCCGCTTCAGCGAGAAGGAGATGCTGATCATCAGCGGCGTCACCCAGGGCCTCAAAAACAAGGACATTGCGCTGCAAGTAGGCACTACGGAACAGGTAGTAAAGAACTATCTTCGCAAAATCTACGACAAACTTGGGGTTGCCGACCGCCTGGAACTGGCGCTGTACAGCATGCACCGAAAGCTGCTGGACAACTTCACTCCGCAGGCAACGCCCAACGGCAATCGCGAGCGCAGGCAGGCAGGCCCGCCGGCCAGGACGGCCAACGCCGATGGGTCCGGCGAAAGCGACGCGTCGGATGCCGAAGACCTCGAGACTAAGGGTCCGAAAAGCTAGAGTAATCGCCAGCAGGTGGTTACCGCTGCGGTATTTGTTACCAGCACTTGGCATGCGGGCAGACTGCGCCTATATTCCTACCTCGGGGACTATTCATTATGCATTCACATAGAACCTCAATTGCCCTGCGGCTTTTCTTCGTGCTCCTGCTGGTGGCTTCGAGCCTTCAGGCCGAGTCCGATTCAACGCTCACCCAGCAGGAACGCGCGAACATCGACGGCATTGCACACAAGGTGCTGGAGGCGACCGGCGTTCCCAGCGCATCGTTGGCCGTGGTCAAGGATGGGAAGATTGCCTATGTCCAGGCCTATGGTGACGCGAGACTCGGTCCCAAGATGCCGGCCACGACGCGGATGCCCTACAGTATTGGATCGATCAGCAAGCAGTTCACTGCGACCGCAGTCCTCATGTTGCAGGAGCAAGGCAAGCTGTCGCTGGACGACAAGGTAGGGAAGTGGCTGCCCGAGCTGACGCGCGCGAAGGAGATTACTCTTCGCCAGGTATTGTCGATGACGTCCGGCTATCAGGATTACGCTCCGCAGGACTACATGATTCCCGAATGGGAGAAACCGATTTCTGCGCAGCAAATTCTGGACCGGTGGGCCCGCATCCCCCTCGACTTTGAGCCGGGCACAAAATGGCAATACAGCAACACCAACTATGTGATCGCCGGAGTGATCGTCGAAAAGGTCTCGGGCCAGCCGCTATTCACCTTTTTGCGTGAGCGGATATTGCAGCCCCTGAACATCACCAGTGTGCTCGATAGCAATGCCAGGAAGCTGCCGGAGAGCGATCCGCAAGGATACTTCCGCTATGCGCTGGGGCCGCTGCGGCCTGCTCCGCATGAAGGGCCAGGCTGGATGTTCGCCGCAGGAGAGTTGGCGATGACTCCGACTGATCTGGGCAAGTGGGACATCTCGCTGATGCGCGAATCGCTGATGAAACCCGCTTCTTACCTCGCGATGGAGACTGACACGCTGTTGAGAAACGGAGTCGGTACGAGATACGGCTTAGGCATGGCGGTATCGAGTACGAGAGGACATCGTGTGCTGGAACACAGCGGAGAGGTCTCGGGCTTTGTGGCAGAGAACATTGTCTTGCCGGACGACAACTTTGCCGTTGCGGTGCTCACCAATCAGGACGCAATCGGCGCTGCCGGAGAAATTGGCCACCAGGTGATGAATGCCTATCTTGAGAGCGCCAACGTCAGCGATCCCAAACAGGACGCCCTGGTGCGGAAGATCTTCGATGATCTGCGGGCTGGGAAGATCGACCGTGCAGAGTTTACTGATGACGCCAACTCGTACTTCACCGCGCAGGCGCTGAAGGACTACTCCAGCAGCTTGAGCGCGCTCGGCGAAGTGCAGAGCTTCAAGCAGAGCTCCAAATCGCTGCGCGGAGGAATGACGCACATGAGCTATCAGGCGAAGTTTCCCCAGAAAACGGTGGGCATCAACATCTACCAGATGCCGGATGGGAAGTTTGAGCAGTACCTGATTGCGGCGCAGGAATAGCGTGAGGGCATCCGGGCGGAGTGGCAACGGCGAAACCGGGCGGTGGTCCAACTTGCGGATTGAGCAGCCGATTGTCGTAATCGCCAGCTCCATCCGTTGATTTCTTGTTCATCAACCTTTATTATCAGATTGCGGGGTGGAGCAGTCTGGTAGCTCGTTGGGCTCATAACCCAAAGGTCGGTGGTTCAAATCCACCCCCCGCAACCAAATAAACTGTTCCCCAACAGTGACTTAAGCGTTTGCAGCGTTTAAGTCATTTTCGTTTGTGGCTCCAAAACGCTCCAAAACGGCGTTGGAATTTGGAGCCAACATCCGCCCAAGCTCTGCTGCGAGTTTCCGATCATCGGCTGAAACGACGTGGCTGTAGTTGACCATCATGCGCGTGTCAGCATGACCAAGACGGCTCAGCCGCAAGGCCACTGGCGTCGGCTGTGATAGTCCTCTGTCCATGATCGTCTCATTGCCATGTCTGAAAGCATGGAAGCCAGCTTGCGGCAGTCCTAGACGTTTCAGCAATGGAACAAGGTGGCGCTTCTGAATGTCGTTTGCAATCCACGGGGTTCCGTTTTTCGAGTGAAACACGTAACCGGATTCCTCACGCATACTCTCAAGCCGCGACTGAAGCTCTGTCGATCCGAGCAGCGTGCCGTGATCCCGGAAACACAAGGCTGAAGTCACTTGGGAATCAGGCTCATCAACAGATTTATTTCATCAATCACACTTTGACTGGTCACAGCGAGTGATCCGCAGGAATCCCCTGCCGACTCGAGGCCACAAAAGTGTGTGCGTGCTGCTCCATGGTTCAATCTGCCGTGGCCGTTGCAAAAGCATTACGCTCCTCCATTCGTTGTGTCAGTTCCCTGAGCCACGCTCGCGGATTGGCGCCATGAATTACCCGCCCCAAGAATCCGAGGCGCTCGGCTGCATTGTTGCGGTTCCGACGAATATCGTCCTTGGTGATCTTGGTGTACAAAGCGAGAAAGCTTTCAATGCTCCGAGGCTTAGCGAAGACGTAAGTCGCGTGGCCCAGCTGAGGGGTTTCGACGACGACAGCTTTCTCAGCGTCGAAAATGTATTCATCTCGAAACAGATAGATGAGGCCGGCCCGACATGAAAGCTGGTGATAGAAAAACGGATCACAGTCAGGATGCCAGTTGATCTGGGCAACATCAAAATCCCTGGGCATCCTTAACTGAGAGCACATCCGTTGGAGTTCAGCTTTCTCGACGGCCCGATGCTCCAGGCGTAACCGAATCTGATCCAGAGTCCGCGAGTACTGGCCGAAGAGATGATAGGTAGTCTTGGCTGATTCCGCTTGTTGCTGGAAATCGGCTGACACTTTGACCTCCGGACGGCTTGGCAATGCAGTCTCCCAAGTAGCGAGTTCCCACTCGCCGCGACGTTTGCGGCAGTTGCCAGTTTGTACGAACGTGCCCTCAACCTCGATCTTTGTTCCCAATAAATGTTTCCACTGATTCCAGGTGCGGTCCCAGAGTGTGTGGAGGGAGGCCGGATCGAGCCAGAACTCCAGCTTGCGACGAGCGTCCCGGCACAGTGCCCGGTCGTCGTGGAAATCGCATCTGCGCAGTGGCACGTGGAACCGTCGGCGGCGGAGATCGGGTGAAAACGCGAGGATGCGGCGGGCAAAGAACGTCGCCCCGTCGCGGGAAGGCTCACCCGCCGCGAGAAGAGAGCCAAACCCACCGTAAGGAAAGATCGCTGGGGCTTCCGAATTGGCCAGCAGCGCGTCATAGCCGGCGCGCAGCTCCGGCTGACCAACGATATTGAATGCCCGCTCCAGAAACCACGCGCTGGCTCCGAGCGGCTCCTGCCGTTTGGAGTTCCAGGTCGCGCAGCTTGAAAGCTATGCGAAGCTCCGAGGGCGAAGCACTGGCCGGAATCCGCAAGACCTCGTACAGAGTGGGATGATCGATTCTGTCGGCCGTAGGCGGCAGGCGATAGAAGTACTCGCGCAGGACCTCGCAGGGCAGGAAACCCGTGCGGATAGCAAGGCTTCCCCCACGAACTTCGGCGGAAACAAAGTACTGATTTCGTTTGTCCTGCTTCGGCTGGCTGACGTATCCGATCGGTGCCTGGTAGATGTAACGGCTCGATCCGGAAGACGGCATTCTTGGTGATCAGGATCTCCGAGCGGACTGCACCTGGTGCTGAGATGGGAAACGTGATTTCGGGTGTACCGCACCCCAACAGCTCGCTACCGCCCTGGATGACCGGCTTTCGATGCTTGTACAGACCGTGCTCGGTTTTCCGGTTTGATAGGTACGTGCGGCGCTAAGTCCCCTTCGGTTTCGGTGCGAAAGCCATCGACGTCACCGGGTGCAGCTCCCAAAGAGTTTTCGACCCCATCCCTTTCTTGCCGCGTCCGGTGCCGCCGTCTTGCATATACACGTGGGCATCGTCGTAAAAAAGCGCCCCCGTGACTTTCACATAGACCGGATGAACCATCACGTGCACGCTGCCAATCGTCGGTGGCTTATTATTCAGCAGCTTGGCGACTACCCAATCGCGTACAGCTTCCGTTTTGCCATCCAATGTGGTTGCGTATGTCCCGGAAGGGACCTCCACGATGATGCAGTCGTCGTCCTTGGTAGGCTTACTAGTTGTCGTTCGCGGCTGCGGGCTGATCTGGATATGAAAGTCGCAATCGTCGGATTCAAAGGCAACCAGGTAGAGCCATCCCGAAATTGTTACCATCTCGTTTTCTTTTACCGGTTGGTCTGTAATGCGCTCTGTCTGGTAACGCGGATCGTCTTTCTTGACACCGGTGAGCCGGGGGATAGCCAGCGCCTGGGCCAGGCTCATGGTCTTTTGGGTCGGGTGTGCCGGCAAAGTGATCTTTATCGGCCACCGTTCCTTGCCCGGATTCATACAAGGCAACGGATCAGCGAACGCGGATGCCGTCAACATCAGGCAACACCCAAGAAGAAGCGAATTCCTAATTGCACTCATTTGGTAATCCCCCGTCTCTCAGCAAGAGTTGAAGTTGCAGGACCTCATTGTCAAACAGTGTTCCAAAGCGGCCCTATGCTCCACCTAAGCCGCCGGACTGGGATCAGGAAAAGCATTGACCCGGTTCAACCACCCTTTCACAAATTGCGGAAATCTCTTTCCCAACTCCTGGTAGTAGGCAATCCGTCCTGCTTTGTAGCGGCGATAGACTTCAACCTGGTCAAGCTTGGCAAGCGCCTGCATGGATGCCGGCCCCAGAGCTCCATCTACTACAACATGCGCCCCCATGCCGTTACTTACCTGCTGGAGCAACGCGGTCGCGTGCGTACCAGCATTCACGTAGAAATCGCAGACGATGTTAGCCAGGTCTTGTGACGCGTAGTTATCCCCCTGGGTCTTGTTCCAGTAGAGCGCTTTGTAGATGACCCCCGCCTGAGCGTCCGTCAACGCTTTCAGGTTAGCGGAAGTGGGGTCGATACCGAGCAGATCGTGAGAGCAGTGCTGGAACACGGCCATGGTGACGCCCTTGTTGGTTTCGCCGCCGGGATCCGTAGGATCGTCTACATATCCGCCTTCAAAGCGCAGCAAGATGGGAAGAAACAGGTCGAAGCTTGCCATGACTATTCTCCTAAATTAAATGTTCTAAGGCTGCAGGTCTTTTTTTAGTTCCTCGACTCTACTCTCGGTTAAATCCGCCATTACCGTTATCTTGATCAATGGAGCTAGGGTTCCCCCCCGGGCCATGTCAGCTTGAAAGTCCGCCTCGGCCTGGCGGAACTGCAACCATGCTGACTGGGCAGCACGCAGCTTGGCTTGGCTCGGCTTGTCGACCTTCTTCATCAATTCGGCGTAAACCGAGTCGAGAGCTTGTTCTGCCCGCTGAAAGCGTAGGTTTTCACAATTCCGCATACCTGCCGTTGTGGTCTCAGAACTACAGGGCAAGGCTTCCTGTTTCGCTTGTGCTGCCGCCGGCACCGCAAAATTCGCGAATGTTGGACAGGCCAACCAGAAAATTGCGACGACAAAAGGAGATATGCGAAATAAGTCTGATCGAGGGCTTGCCTTTAGCATCCTGATTGTGCCTGTTAGCCGATCACTCATTAGCTGAAATGTCTAATTTGCTTCAGCCTTGGCATTGTGCTCTCTTCTACCTCTGATGAGCAAGCTACTTATTTTCTCTTTTGTCAGCTAGAATCCTGGTCTTTTCCGCCGTGGGGCTGCGGGTTGCGTTAAGGCAGAAAAACTGGATCCAATGTGCTGGCTGCGGGGGCGAGCTAGCCGAAGGACGCTCACCCGAAACCTCGCGATCATGGCATTGAGGAGGGGTACACTATCACTTGGCGCAATTTGCCTTCGAGTAGCCGTCCAGTTGCAGGATGAAGGATTGGTCGCCGCTTATCAGGAGCAGTCTTCCATCGGAGGTCGTGTCCGCCAATTCCTGCGAGCAACTCACAAGATGTCTCAGCGGCCGTTTCCGTCCTGGAACCACGATGGAGCCTCGGAAGCACAGCGGCTTCTCGCCCAGCGAGACGATGCTCTCAGCACCGTAAGGATCTTCCACGGTAAATGAGTCACCGTTGGCAAAAGCAGCAGCCAGGGCGCCGATCTCCACGTCGCCGCCAACCACTGACACCAAGTGGGCTTTGCCTCGGTCCTCTCCCACAAAGGCATCCAGAAAAACGCGGAGGTTGGTTGCCGTCTTTTCTGTGCGTCGTCGGTAAACGAGTTTGCCAAAGCGGTTCATGGGCGTTCTTCATCGCCGAGTGCACCTCTTTCCCTGATTTAGTTCAGCGACTGGACCGGCTTGGCCAGCGTCGTTTTTCGGCTAGGGTGTTCAAAGGACT
>CAWFIB010000024.1:0-99245 GCA_963815775.1 uncultured Acidobacteriaceae bacterium
CAGCAATGCGCCGCGCCTGCTTGCGGCAGATGGTGCCGATGGTGCGCTCCAGGTTGCGCACACCCGCTTCGCGCGTGTAATGGCGGATGATGAAGCGAATGGTCTCTTCCGGAAACTCAATCTGCTCCGCCGTGACGCCGTTCTCCTCGATCTGCCGTGGGACGAGGTACTGGAAGGCGATGTGCACCTTCTCTTCCTCGGTGTAGCCCTGTAGTTCGATGATCTCCATGCGGTCGCGCAGCGGCTCCGCTATGGGATCGAGCATGTTCGCGGTGGTGATGAACAGCACCTTGGACAGATCGAATGGAACGTCGAGGTAGTTATCGCGGAAGCTGAAATTCTGCTCCGGATCCAGCGCCTCCAGTAGCGCCGAACCTGGATCACCGCGGAAGTCGCGACCAACCTTATCGATCTCATCGAGCATGAACACCGGGTCGTTGGTTTCCGCCCGGCGAATGCCCTGAATGATCTGACCCGGCAGAGCGCCAATGTAGGTACGGCGATGGCCGCGGATCTCGGCTTCGTCATGCACGCCGCCCAACGACAGGCGCACGAACTTGCGGCCCAAGGCACGAGCAATCGACTTGCCCAGCGAAGTCTTGCCTACGCCCGGAGGTCCGACAAAGCACAGGATCGGTCCCTTCATGCTGGGCTTAAGCCGGCGCACCGAGAGGTAATCCAGGATGCGGTCCTTCACCTTCTCCAAATCGTAGTGATCGGAATCGAGAATCTCCTTGGCCTTGGGGATGTCGACTTCCACGCCCGAAGACTTCTGCCACGGCAGGATGGCCAGCCACTCGATGTAGTTGCGAGTGAGGCCATAGTCGGCGGCCATCGGTGACATGCGTGCGAGGCGCCCAAGCTCTTTCAGCGCCTCCTTCTTCACGTCGTCGGGCATGCCGGCCGACTCGATCTTCTGCCGCAGCTCCTCGGCATCGCGAGTCGTCTCGTCCTGCTCGCCCAGCTCTTTCTGAATGGCCTTCATCTGCTCGCGCAGGTAGTACTCGCGCTGCGTCTGCTGCACCCGGTCCTGCACTTCGCTCTGGATCTTGTTGCGGAGTTGCTGAACTTCCAGCTCCTTGGCCAGGTGCTGGTTGATCTTCTCCAGGCGAATGTTGACGTCGGGCGTCTCCAGCACGTCCTGCTTGTCACGGGTGGAGAGCGACGGCAACGACGAGGCGATAAAGTCGACCATGCGGCCGGCATCTTCAATGTTCGCCGCCACGGTGGACAGTTCGTCCGACAGCGTAGGGGAGCCGGCAACAATCTGCTGGAACAGGGTCAGCACATTGCGCTGCAGTGCTTCAATCTGTGCGTTCTTGGGAGCGATGATCTCGGGGATGGTGTCTACGGTGGCCCTCATGAAGGGCTGAATCTGCATGAACTCCGTGACCTTGACCCGCTCCAGACCTTCGGCGAAGACGAACAGGCTCTGATTGGGCATGCGAACGACTTTGTGCACCACCGCCAGAGTGCCCACGGAAAACAAATCCGTCGGCTGGGGCGAGTCCACGCGCGCCTCGCGCTGCGCCACCACCACAATCGTCTTGTCCTCGCCAAGAGAATTGATCAGTTGAACGGAGCTCTCGCGACCCACAGTAAGAGGCAGCACGGCGTGAGGAAACAGCACGGTGTCACGCACCGGCAGTAGCGGGAGGGTTCGGGCCTCCGTCGCGTCGTCCCTGAGCTCGGGATCGGTTACCTCTAAGTCTTTGTCATGATTGGACATATTGCTCCTTGAGTCAGTTGCACTCAAGTTTGTTAGATGTGGCACTTGCCACAAAGGATGCAGTCCATACGAAATGTGACTCTCTCCTCATCGGCTCGGTTGACGGGTTTCTGTACCGCCCGGCACTTCGCGCTCGGGTTAGACCACGCACGGCGGACGCAATTTCGGAGAGCACTGGATTTTAGTCCCTATGGCGGGACTCTACAACCGCAAAACGGTGTTAGCGCATTCCATTTCGGGAACCGATTTGGGGAACTGAACTACTTCCAGGGATGAGGGCCATAATAGTCGCGATAGGTACCAAAGGTCTTGCGGACGCCGAATGTCACGTAACGACCCCATGGGCCATTGCCCCCGATGTAGGCAGGTCCGAGATTCGAGTACTGCGGCACCCATATGAAATGCTGCGTCATGCGGATGTCGAACCTCCTGGGCAGGTCGATGGCCGCGACCCACGAATGTTCCATGCCGATCCAGTTCCAGTCCCAGGTATAGAGAGTTTGTGGCAGGTTCTTGCCAAAGGCGAGGGTGGGACTCCATTCGAACTTCAGGGTGTGCAAGAAGGTACGTCCGAAGGGGTGAAACACAAAATTGCCACTCAGGAGGTAGCGCGCGAACTTGTTGCAGGGCGCGTCGACGCCGCCGTACTGCGGCTGCCCGGCATTGGGCGCACAAAGGCCGGGGTCAGGCTCGTTGTGCGGTGGAGCAATGTCGAACTGGCCGTAGCCATAGATCCATCCGGTGGGCAGGAAGAGCCGGTTGTCGCGGCTCTCCGAGGCCGGTGGCGCGGGCGCTGGGGGCAGCGTCTGCGAGGTTTCCGCGGACACCGAACTGGCGGGCGGTTGAGGGTTATCGGTGGTTTGCGCATAGATAGCGCAGGTAAAGGCGAAACAGCACAGGACGGTCAGCAGAAGTTTCATGGATTCTCCGTGTCGGAGCAGGTCGGAATTACCTGAACGGAAATAATGGCAGCAAACGCGTCAGCCCCGAACAGCCCTTGTATTAGACCGCAAACAAGTTATTTACCACAATGTCCTATTTAGGGCAGGAGGGCGGCAGGCTCACGACGCGGTCTTTCTCCCCGGCATCCACCCAGGATCGCGTACGTATTCTTCCTCCAGTTGGCGCATACGCGCTGCCATGATGCTGGAGCGGCCCAGGTATCCCATGGGCTGGCGTGGCTGTTTGCGATCGACGACCGGCAAGCGGCCGACATTGGCACGCAACATACGGGCGGCAGCGTCGTAGAGTACCTCGTCGGGATAGGTGACGACCAGGTCGCGCGAGCTGGCATCCAGAACGCTCTTGCCGCCGGAAGGATCCTGGTCCAGCGCGCGCATTAAGTCGGAGCGGGTGATGATGCCCGCGAGCTGCTGGTCCGCGTCCAGCACAAAAAGGCCCTGATGATGGGTCACTGCGGGATCGTGGCGGCTGATGCGGCTGGCGAGTTCGGCCACCGTCATCGCGCCGGGAACGGTATCGAAGTCAGGCGACATGGTCTCTTCCACACGCACCTGCTGCAGCACGTCCGGTTCGTAGTCCTGATGAATGCGCAGCCCACGGCGCGCCAGCTTCTCCGTCATGATCGAATTCTTGGCGTAATAGACGGCGATGCCATCGGCGATCACCGTGACCAGCATCAGGGGAAGGATGGAGTTGTAGTCGCGGGTGATCTCAAAGGCAAAGATGATGAAGGTGAAGGCGGCGCGCGACGCCGCGCCAAAGACCGCGCCCATGGCGACCAGGGCGAAGGCCCCGGGCGAGAGGTTCGCCGCCGGCCAAAGCTTGTCGACGATCATGGCAAAGGCCGAGCCCATGGCTGCGCTGGCCATGAACATCGGCGCCAGCAGTCCGCCGGACGTCCCCGAACCTAACGAGATCACCAGCGCCGCCGACTTGAAGATCATCACCGCCAGCAGTCCGCCCAACAGCATCCTGGTGTTGAGGATGTCGGAGATCGTGTCGTAGCCCACACCCAGCACGCGGGGAACGAAGTAGCCGATAATGCCCAGGCCGAGCGCTCCGATGGCCGGCCACCACATCTCGTGGATGGGCAGCTTCTCGAATTGGTCCTCAACCCAATACAGCGAGCGGCTGAAGGCCAGCGCCGCGAAACCGCAGAGCACCCCCAGCACGAGATAGAAAGGCAAGGCGTGCGGCACTGCGAAGTCGACGGCTCCCACGGCGAACATCGGGCCGCGGCCCATGAGCCAGAAGTGAACGCTGGTGGCGATGGTACTGGCAATCACCAGGGGGATGAAGGAGCGCGACTTGAACTCGAAGAGCAGCAGCTCGATGGCCAGGATGACGCCCGCGATGGGAGTGCTGAAGGTTGCTGCCATGCCGGCAGCGGCGCCGCAAGCCAGGAGAACTTTGCGCTCGGCAGCGGTGGTATGCAGGAATTGGCCGACCAGCGAGCCCAGCGCGCCACCGGTTTGAATGATGGGACCTTCCGCGCCAAACGGGCCCCCCGTGCCGATGGCGATTGCCGCCGAGATGGGTTTCAGGATGGCGACCTTGGGCTCAATGCGGCTGCGGTTGACCAACACCGCTTCCATCGCTTCTGGGATGCCATGGCCGCGAATCTTGTCGCTGCCGTAGTGCGCCATGATGCCCACGATAATTCCGCCGATGACGGGGGTGACGACTACCAGCAACCCAAGATGATTGTTGCGTGCGCTGCTGAAAGCGAAGGAGATGCGGTGGAAAAAGAAAATATTGGTGAATAGGCCGATGAGGTTGTAGAGCAGGAATGCGATCAATCCTGCAAAAAAGCCAATAACGACGGCCAGCAGCGACATCAGGGAGGTGCGAAAGCGCACCTCTCCATAGGCCGCCATGCGGAGCTGGGGCGGGGTTATGCCATCCAGTCCCAGGGTGGGCGGCGCTTGGTTCATGGCCTGTGCTCTTTCTGCGAAACGCGCGGCCTGGCTGGCGTCGGCCGCCGTGGCGTCGTTCGCTTCCGGCCCTCTACCTGGCGCAGCGCCGTGAGCAATGCGGGCGCGGCCGAACGCAGCTCCTCGCGATGGTGCAGGGTGAGCTCCTGCAGGACATGTTCGCCCTGAGAGGTCAGCCTGACGTGAACTTCGCGACGGTCGTCGATGCCGCGGCTGCGCCGAATCAGGTGCCGCTGCTCCAGCCGGTCGAGCAACTCGACCGCGCTGTGATGCTGGATTTGCAGGCGCTCCGCCAGGTCGGCAATGCGCGCCTCTTGTGCTCCTCCCAGGGCTTTCACCGCCAGCATGAGCTGGTGCTGTTGCGGCTCAACCCCGGCCCGGCGGGCAGCCTGTTCGCTGAAGTGCAGGAAACGGCGAATCTGGTAGCGAAACTCGGCCAGCGCCGCATAGTCGGATTGCTTCAGGTCGTTCGCGGACATGCTTGGAATATTATATCGTAATACGATATAACTGGGCACCGAACTCCGAAGCGATGGTTGCTACGCCTGCCTGGAGGTCTTGCAGAACTAGTACAGACTTCCGCCCGGCTGAGTAGATGACATCACTCCCGCCGTGGCGCTGACACTGTAGGCGGTGCCGCCCGACCCGCTCCAGGTTACGAGGTTGAAACTGCCTTGCAACGGGGTGATTCGATAGACCGTGACGTTCTGGTAGGTCAATGGCGTACGCGGCTGGCAAACTTGCGGCGGCCCGGGGGCCTGGAGGAAGTAAGCGTTGCTGTTACCCACGACACTCACATCGCCATTGGTCTCCACCAGCAAAGCGGTCTGTTCATCGACATCGATGTCCCGCGGGGCGCCTGACCAGCCGTTGTTGTACACCCTGCACATGAATGCCAAATCGCGGCCCATGCGGTCTCGGGTTACGAAGTGGGGATCATCAATCAGCCCTTGCAGCACAGAGATGCCCACAAAATTCTGGGCAAAGGCAATGTACTTGTTGTAAGGGTCCGCCAGGGCCATGCTTGAGGTCACCGTCTTGTTGCCTGCGCCGGTATAGACGAATTGTGTCAGGACATTCATTCCTGCGCTGGTGCCGCCGATGGGAACGGCTTGTGCAATCAGGCCCTGCAGAGCGGCTTGCACCGGGGTGTTTTGCCAGTAGTTGATGTAGTTGGCCTGATCGCCGCCCGCGATGAACAAGGCTTCTGCATGCTGGATAATGTCAGCGACCTGGGGATTGTTGGCTGCGTCCCGGTTAGGGATGATCAGCGTCGCTACCGAGTTCTCATTGGGGCATAGCTGCTGAATGTATGGATTGTAGGCGTCGGTGCCGGTGGCACGAATTACCAGAAAATCCCCGTTTCCGCTGCGCTGGCACATCCACTGGAAAGCTGCATCCACGTCGGTTCCACCACCCATCAGGACCGTCCCTGTGGTGGTTGCGGTGGCCACGTCGTTCTGGTTGCCGACGCGAAAATAGGTGTACTTCTTGGCGGCATAAGCGGGCACAGCCAGCAAACTCAATAGCAGAGCAACAGTGATCGCCTTCATGGATGACCTCCGGGTCGTGATTACGGAAGAGGCACAATGGGGCAAAACTTGGCGGCGCAACCATAACATAGGTTGCCCTGGGATGGGGTAAGCTGTTTTCATAGCCCACTGTCTGTGGCGCTTCTTGCAAGGAGCAACTCTTTGATCGCACGTTATACCCGGCCCGAGATGGGCCGCATCTGGAGCGACGAAAACCGCTTCCGCACCTGGCTGGAAGTGGAGATCGCCGCCAGTGAAACGCTGGCCGAAGCCGGCATTGTGCCGCAATCGGCGGCCCAGGCCATTCGCGAAAAGGGCGGCATCGACGTCGCCCGCATCCATCAGATCGAGGCCGAGGTCAAGCACGATGTCATCGCCTTTACGACGGTGGTTGCCGAGAAGGTGGGGCCCGAGTCGCGCTGGCTGCACTATGGCCTGACCTCGAATGACGTGGTGGATACGGCGCAGGCACTGCTGCTGAAGCAGGCGTCGGCGATTATTCGCGCCGACCTGGCGAAGCTCAGCGAGGTGCTCAAGCGGCGCGCCTTCGAATTCAAGGACACGCCGCAGATCGGCCGGACCCACGGCATTCATGCCGAACCCATCACCTTCGGCCTGAAGCTGGCCAACTGGTACTCCGAGGTGCAGCGCGACATCACGCGTTTTGAGCTGGCGGCGGAGCAGATGCGCGTGGGCAAGCTCTCGGGCGCGGTGGGCAATGGGGCGCACCTCGATCCTGAGATTGAAGAAAAAATCTGCCGGCGGCTTGGGCTTGAGGTCGCGGCGGTCTCCAGCCAGGTAATTCAGCGTGACCGCCATGCCTTCTATGTCGCAACGCTGGCGGTGATTGCCTCGACGCTGGACAAGATCGCCACCGAGGTCCGCCATCTGCAACGGACGGAAGTGCGGGAGGCGGAAGAATACTTCAGCGAGAAGCAAAAAGGCTCCTCGGCCATGCCGCACAAGCGCAACCCCATCACCTGTGAGCAGATCAGCGGACTGGCGCGGGTGGTGCGCGCCAACTCGCAGGCCGCGCTGGAGAACGTCGCCCTGTGGCACGAGCGCGACATCTCGCACTCCTCGGTGGAGCGTGTGATCCTGCCCGACTCAACCATCCTGATCAACTACCTTCTAAGCAAGACCACGAACCTGATCGATACTATGTTGGTCTATCCCAAGCGCATGCTAAAGAATCTGGAATCGACCGGCGGACTGGTCTTCAGTGGACAGTTGCTGCTCGACTTGGTTGAAGCGGGCGTGCTGCGCGAGGACGCCTATCGGCTGGTTCAATCCAATGCGATGAAAGCGTGGAAGGAAGAGCTGAACTTCCACGATCTGATGCTCAACGACCCGGAGATCACGGCGAAGGTAAAGCGGGAAACGCTGGAGCAGGCGTTTGATCTACAGCGCCCGCTGCGCAATGTAGACAAAATCTTCAAGCGAGTGTTTGGATGAGGCCATCCCCCTTCACCACCCTGACCCTGGCTTATGAAGGCCCAGTTGCCGTCATCACTCTGAACCGGCCCGACAAGCGCAACGCCATCAGCTATGAGCTGATTGACGACCTGCTCAAGGCCCTGGCGGAGGTCGAGTCCTCCCCGGCGTCGATTCTCATCCTGACCGGCGCAGGCAAGGCGTTCTGTTCCGGCATGGACCTCGATAACCTGCGGGCCCTCACTTCACGGACCCACGAAGAGAACCTGGCCGACTCGCAGACCATGGCGAAGATGTTTCGCACCCTGTATGAGTTTCCCAAGGTGACGATTGCTGCGGTGAATGGCCCGGCCATTGCCGGCGGTTGTGGCCTGGCGACTCTGTGCGATTTCACCCTGGCCTCGACGGGAGCGAAATTCGGATATACCGAAGTTCGCATCGGATTCATCCCCGCGATCGTATCGGCGTTTCTGCTGCGGCAGGTCGGGGAGAAGCTGGCTCGTGAGCTTCTGCTGACAGGGCGTATTATTGGTGCGGACGAGGCGCACCGGCTGGGATTGGCCAACGAAATTGTGGCGCCGGAGCGGTTACTGCAAAGAGCACGTGAATTAGCCGCCGATTTGTTGCAAAATAGTCCTGCTTCTCTACTTGCAACCAAGCGTCTCCTGAAAGACTATTCGGTCGCGGAACTCGATCGGCAGATCGCCGAGGCCGTCCAGGAAAACGCCCGCATTCGCACCAGCGACGATTTTCGCGAGGGTGTGAGTTCGTTTCTGGAGAAGCGCAAACCAAACTGGGTGAGGTGAATCGTGAAGGTACTTGGAAGGCTGGCAGTATCCATTTTATTGTTTCCCGCGCTGCTGCTGGCGCAAACGTCGACGGGGCAGTCGGCGACAGCACCCAAGGCGAACGAGACGAAACCCGCCTCTGAGCAACCCGCGACCTCCGCGGCACCATCCGCGGCTGCTCCGCAGAAAGCGGAAACACCGAAGCCGGCGGCGGCGCCGCTGCCCTATCCGATCATGAGCGAGAAGGCCAAGGAGCGTGCGCGCCAGCTTTATGACTACTTCTCCCGCGGCGAGACCGGCCTGCTCTATGCAGCATTTACGCCGGAGATGAAGAAGGATTCGCCGGAGTCCAAGCTGGCCACCATGTCCAAGCAGGTCACCGAAAAGCTGGGGACGCCCGGACAAGTCTTGAGCGAAACCTTCCTGCCGAACCTGACGTCGCCCATCACCGTTTATTCGCGCACCTCGATGTACAGCAAGTCCAAGGTTGCCTTCATGGTCATGATGGCGGTCAATGGCCAGGGCGAGTTGAGCGATATGCGAGTCATGCCCGTACCGCCAACGGCGCGAGACGGCTATGCCGACTATCAGGACAGCACCAAGCTGCATCTTCCGTTTGAGGGCACCTGGATCGTTTTGCAAGGCGGTCGCAATCTCTACGACAACGTATTCGCCGGCTCCGAGGACAATCGCCATACCGTGAGCTTCATGCTTCTGAAGGACGGGATGCCGTTTGACAACGACGGCAAGAGGAACAGCGATTACTACTGTTATGGAACGCCGGTGCTGTCTCCGGCTGCGGGTGTCGTAGTGCAGATGGCGGGGTACGCCCCGGATCACCCGCCGGGAATGGGATCAGACATGATTAGCCGGGGGAATTATGTCCTCATTGCCCACGGAAACAGCGAGTATTCTCTGATTCCTTACCTCAAGGCCGGCAGCATAAAGGTGCACACCGGGCAGCGCGTCAAGCAGGGTGAAGTGGTCGGAGAGTGCGGCAACAGCGGCAGCTCCTTCGCTCCCCATGTGGAGTACAGCCTGCAGAACACGCGCGGCTTCCCCTTGCCCAAGACCCTGCCGGCGCAGTTCGTGGACTACACGGCGGACGGGAAGACGGTGACCATCGGTGAACCGCTGCGCGGACAGATGGTCGCCAATCAGGCCGAGCCGCCTGCGACGCAAACTGCCGAAAAGCCGACAGCCGAAAAGCCGCAATGAGCGAGGTTGCCGGCGCTTCGCCGGAGCCACGGCAGTTCTACGAGACAACGCTTCGCGTACGCTATGCGGAAACCGACCAGATGGGAGTGGTCTACCACTCGAACTACATCGTCTGGTTTGAGGTGGGGCGCGTCGAAATGCTGCGCCAGCTGGGATTCAACTATCGCGAGATGGAGCAGCAGGATGACATGCACATCGTGGTGGTCGACGTGCGGTGCCGTTACAAGATGCCGGCGCGCTACGATGACCTGATCTGCGTACGAACCTGCCTGGTGAACGTGCGCGAATCGTTGCTGCGCTTCGGATATGAGATCCTGCGCGACTGCGATCGGACGCTGCTGGCCGAAGGCGAGACGGTTCACCTGGTGGTTGGCGCGGACATGAAACGGAGCCCGCTGCCGCAGAAATATCTCGATCCGCTGCTGGAGGCCGCAGGGCGAGGCCCGAAAACAATGCTCTCCGGATGACGGTTCACTGCCACCACACCACACATCACTACCGAGACACTGCGGCCCAGAGAAAAACCACATGGGTTCTGTTAAGGTTTTCTCTGCGGCTTCGTGCGTCTGTGGTTAATCCCGGGGTTCGTTCCATCTCGAATATGAGATTGCTCTCTTGAAAGCCCTTCACATCAACGGTAACGATCTCACGCTGGAGGCAGTGCGCGAGGTGGTTTACGAAAACCGTCCGGTGCTGCTGCAGGCGGAAGCGCGAGAAGCGGTCGGCCGCGCGCGGGCGGTGGTGGAAGACCTGCTCGACCGCGACGAGGTGGCCTATGCGGTCAACACCGGCGTGGGAAAGCTGAGCGACGTGCGCATTTCGCCCGCCGATATCCGCCAATTGCAGCTCAACCTGCTGCGCTCCCACGCTGTGGGAGTTGGCGAGCCGCTGGGCTGGGATGTCACTCGCGCCATGATTCTACTGCGCGCCAACTCGCTGGCCAAGGGCTTCTCCGGGGTGCGCCATGAAATCATCGACACGCTCTGCGCCATGGCCAATCGCGGCGTGCATCCTGTCATCCCCTCCCAGGGTAGTGTTGGGGCCAGCGGCGATCTGGCGCCCCTCGCGCATCTTGCGCTCGTGCTCATCGGCGAAGGAGAAGCCGTGTACCAGGGCAAAAGCGTAAGCGGGGCCGAGGCCATGCGCATGGCCGATATACGGCCTCTGGTTCTGGAAGCCAAGGAAGCCATCTCGCTGATCAATGGAACGCAAGCCATGCTGGCGGTCGGCTTATTGGCAACCCTGCAGGCCGAGATCTTGACCGACAGCGCCGACGTTATTGGAGCCTTGACCGTTGACGCGCTGCGTGGCACCGACGTTGCGTTTGACGAGCGCATCCAGGCTGCCCGTCCGCACGCCGGACAGTTTGTGGCTGCCCACAACCTGCGCGTCATGCTCGAGGGCAGCCAGATTCGCGAGTCGCATCGCGATTGCGGCAAGGTGCAGGATGCCTATTCGCTGCGTTGCATCCCGCAAGTTCACGGCGCAGTGCGCGATACCGTCGCGCATTGCCGCAATGTCTTCGAAGTGGAGATGAACTCGGCGGTGGACAATCCCCTGGTATTTCCTGCGGGAAAGAAGATTGGAGCGCCGAGGCCGCAGATCGGAGCCCCGGTCGCAGGCGAGATCCTCTCCGGGGGCAACTTTCACGGTGAGCCGGTGGCCTTCGCTCTCGATTTCCTGGCGGTAGCCCTGACTGCACTCTCGGGAATCTCGGAACGCCGGTTGGAGCGGCTGGTGAATCCCTCGCTGAACGAAGGGCATCCGCCCTTTCTCGCGCCGGGCGCCGGCCTGAATTCCGGCTTCATGATGGCGCAGGTCACGGCAGCAGCCCTGGTCAATGAAAACAAGGTGTTGGGCCACCCGGCCTCGGTCGATTCGATTACAACCTCCGGCAATAAAGAAGACTTTGTGTCGATGGGCATGACGGCTGCCAACAAGCTTCAGCGCGTGGTCACAAACACGCGCAACGTGCTGGCCATCGAAGCCCTGGCGGTGGCGCAAGCGATCGATTTTCTCGCTCCGCTGAAGTCCAGCAGGCGTGGACAGGCGGCGCACGCTGCGATTCGCGCGGTCAGCCCGCCGATTGTCGAAGACCGGGTATTGTCCCGCGATTTTGCCCGCGTGTCCGACCTGATTGCCGGAGGAGCGCTGGCCAGAATTCTGCAGCCGTAGAAGCAAGTCGAAAAGACTACCGTCGTGGTCCGCAGCTTTGGTACGCGGGCAAAGGCCCGGCTTGACCGGATCGAACCGGCAAGCCGGGGAGCCTCGTTGATTACTTGCCGCCGTAAGTCTTGGGCGAGCCAATGCCGGTGCACAGGTCCCATCCAACTTTGCAACGCTGGTCACCCGTCGTGATGTCGTTGAAATAAGCCGCGTACTGCATGGGATTGGCGAGCTCGTTGTACATCATGGTGAGCTCAGCCGACGACGACGGCAGAAGGTTGCCAGCCGCATTCACGATTCCGGCAAAGGTAGGAGATGACCAACTCGTACCTCCGACCGAACCCCAACTTCCATTGAGGTAAATGGCAGTGCAACAATAGTCGGAAGCGACGTCAGGATAGCCGCGAAAGTTTCCTACGATGCCTGCAATTCCATCCTGATAGCTGGGACGCGGCTCGTAGGGACTAATGTCTCCCCCTCCGCCGTTAGTGTAGTACTGCTCGGAAGTGAAGTTTCCGCTACCGTCGCGGTTAAAACGAGTACCTCCAACCGACACAACGTTCGGCGACGCAGTCGGATAGGAGCTCCGGCCAATCCCCGAATCGCCGCTGGATGCAAAATAGACGACTCCCGGGTGAGTGAAGTATTGATCAAAACCGGTTTCCTGAGGGATCTCCGCATCGCCAAAGCTCATGCTTACCACACCGCCGCCGTTCTGAGCCACTAGCTGTCCGGCGAGCGCTATCGCTGCCCAGGAGGGATCGGTCGCGCATTGCAGGGTACCGCACAATGGGGACACCACCAGGAACAGCTTGGCCTGTGGCGCCATGGCGTGAGCCCACTCGATATCTAATGCCTCCTCGACCTCCCAGTCCGGGTAAATGGGGGGAGGGGGCGTGTTGGGGCTAGTGAGGGGCCAGACCTGCGTAATGGTCGTAGCCGGAATACCAAAGTAGGCATCAAAAGCGTCCAGGTCGGACTGTGCGTTCGGGTAGTAACCGGCGTCGACGATGGCAATGGCGCCGATACCACCGGTGGGCACCGTTGTGCTCGTGGCAATCGGGCAGCCGGCCGGTCCAGGTACCAACTTGTATACGCAGGCCACTGACCCTGGGGTTTCATCACCTGGGGGGGGTGCGGGGAGCGGTTGGTCTGAATCGACGAAAAAGTAGTTCGTGTGAAGGCGACCAGGAACCGGGATGCTGGATCCTGGATAGATAATCCTGTGTCCGTTATAAACGGACTCGAAGCGGGTTTGTGCCGATGCCGAACGAAGGGCTGCACCTGCAAACAAGACCACTGCTGCCATCACGAACATTACAATCTGGATGTTTCTGCGGAAAGTAGTCATTCATTGGCTCCTACGTGACATCCCGGAATGATATGGGAGTTTATGGGAAATGCAAGCTCAAAAACCATGCGAGTGGTTCTGGCTGCAAAAGGCGTAGCGTGCGCAGTCATGCGGCGTTCGGAGAGGAACCGAGACCCACGGATAATGGCCATTTCGTCAGCGAAGGGGGGAGTTGGCGTAATGTTGCCATAGCGCAATTTACAGGGCCGGAGGTACCGCTTTGGGTGTAACTTGCGCTATCGCCCGATTACAACAGTTGCTTCAAAGGAAGGAGCCTAGCGGAAGCATCCGGGCCTCACTGAACCGGCGAGCTAGGGACAACAACCGCCGCGAGAAATGCTACAAACTCGCGCGCTGTGGCCGCCGCCAACTGGAGAGGGCACTGGCGGAATGGCGATAGCGCTCGGTTGCGAGCGCTATCGTTCTCGAGACTACTGTAAACAACGGACGTCGGCACAAATCACGCTCACGCGAGCCGAGTTGGAAGGGACGCCGTTAGTGACTGTCTGGAAATCGTACATTCCAGCAGGCATGGACGGCAGATCGAAATGGGTGTACCCGAGATTAGTCGGCGCGATGGAGTGCACATTGGGTCCGGCAGGCCCATCATCGTGCGTGAACGCGTAATAGACATAGCCGGGGCTACAGGTGTTGCCTGGCATGTTCACACAAGTGAGGCGAGCTAACGGGAAGTCGGTATCGGACTGTTTGTCATCTCCGTAGAAGTTGTTCTGCGACATGCCGTTCAGCCGGTAGCCATACACGACGTTATTGATAGAACCGCTGGCCAGCTTGGGGCTCGTCAACGCAATGGAAGCAGCCAGGGGGTAGCTTTGTGCAGGCACGCAGCTGTTGCACGTCCACGTGGCAATCCCTGGCGCAGGGTTGTAAACCTCCACGTATAGATTGAATGCCGTGAACATGATTTGGCCGGTGGGCAGGATCATCAGCATTCCATCGTAGGAGGTATCGTGTGACGGCGGCGTGCAATCCGCGGGCTGCGGAATCAGACTCGTCGTAGTATTGGTGAGCGTATTCGTATCGGGATCGTACTCCAGGAAATAGCAGCCGTTCTGGAACAGTCCCGGGCTATACATGCCCAACACCTTGCCATTAGGCTCAAGTGCGCCCGGGCCGTCCGACTGGCTGAGGTGGGCATCGGGAACGGGGCCGGCCGACCAGCTGTTGAGCGCTACGTCATAAATGGCTGTGACATTCTTGGTGCCGCCTACTTGGAAGACCTTGTTGTTGTACATCATCACGCCGGAACCCAGCTCCTCGTCGCCTCCGTACAGCAGCACGGGGATAGTCGGCCCGCAGGCCCACGTTCCGACACCGGTCACCGGATCGGTGACGGTATACAGCTCGGAGCTCTGGGTCGGGTTGGGGCAGGAGGGTGCCCGTTTGGTATCGACCAGCAGCACCTGGCCGTTGGTCAAGAGCGTGTAACCGGATTCGTCGGTGGAGGACGTCAGGACGCTGCCGCTGGGTATCCACGAGTTCGGGCCGTTGAAAATGGCATTCTGTAGTCCCTGGCCATTGCAACAACTCGACTGCAGATAAGCTCCGTCGAACAGGATGACACCCGCAGCGTCGCCTATATTCGGCCAGCCTGTAGGCGGGCTGTTGGAGGTAAATTTGATCCCACCGGTGAAGGGAGCATAGGTTCCAATCACACCCTGGTTGGTCCAGGTCCCAACATTGGCGTTGTACTCTCCGCCTTCCAGGATGATCTGGCCACATTGCTGACCGGACGGGCAGTCCGTGCTATTTCCGTGGTTCACTGCATTCAATAGCGTCTGCGAGCTGAAGTACAAGGGCTGATAGGAGACGTCCAGATTGCCAGCCGGACTCCATGTTCCGTTGACATAGCTGCCGTAGGCATCGGGAGTCAGGTAGTACCAATCGGTATAGCCCCAGTTGAGGTTTCCAGTGCCATTCTCGTGGTGCACGAGAATGCGGCCGTCCCGAAGCTGGAGCATAGCGCCCACCCCGTCGAAACCTCCGACGGTGACAGGCTGATTGGTTAAAGGTGTCCAGGATTGCGCGCTAGCGATTCCGCTACATGCCAGCGCAAGGATGGAAGTTGCCGCCAAGATTTGAGAAACCTTCATAGTTGGTCCCTTTCCCGAAAGCTAGGTATGGATAGTTGGCCGTAGGCTTTCCTCAGGTTGATCTTTCGCTCGGGAGTTGCGCCGGTTTAGCCGGATGACAGTCGCGGACATCGTGCCCGGTCTGCGATGAACGTCATTTGATGGTAGATCAGGAGCAGGCCCAAACAGCACGGCGCTTTGCACTTCATATTCTCTCCCAGCGGGCGCTTGCCAAAGAAGAGTTGCGCAGAACTGAGTTTACAACGGCTTCCGACTAGCAAGGCTTCCTGCTAGCGTAACATCGCCATAGCGCAAGTTAGGGCTGCCCCTGGAATCTCGCCTCTTGAGAAGATGATGGGCTTAGCTCCCAAATCTTACCCGGCTACACCATCTGCGTACCCCACAGATCGTGCAGATGGATCACGCCCAGCAGGAGTCCCTGATCGTCCACCACGGGAAGCGAAGTGATCTTGCTCCGCTCCATGATTTCCAGCGCGGCAATCGCAAACTCGTCGGGGCCGATGGTGGTGGGATTGGCCGTCATGCACTGCGCTGCCGAGAGATCAAGGGCCTGTTTGCCGTGGCGCTCCAGCAGGCGGCGAAGGTCGCCGTCACTGATCAGGCCCGCCAACTTGCCATCCGCAACCACGGTCGTCATGCCCAGCGCCTTGCGCGACATTTCGTAGATGACCTCGCTCATGCTTGCGGAGGGAGCAACCTGCGGCAGGGCATCACCGCTGTGCATCAGCGACGAGGCGCGGGCCAGCCGTTTTCCCAGCTTGCCGCCGGGATGCAGGTTGGCAAAGTCTTCTTCCCGAAAGCCGCGTCTCCGCGAGAGGGCCATGGCAAGCGCGTCGCCCAGCGCCAGCATGGTTGTGGTGGAAGCGGTTGGCGCCAGGCCCAGTGAGCACGCCTCACGAGTCACGGAGCAGTCCAGTGCGACTGTCGCCGTCTGGGCCAAAGTTGAGCGGCGCGATTTGTCTACGGCCGAGTACAGATCGTCACCCGTGAAGGTGATCAGCGGAATCGCCAGCCGCTTGATGGTGGCGAGCAGTTGCAGAATTTCGGCGGTTTCGCCGCTGGATGACAGGGCAATCACCACATCTCCGCGAACCACATTGCCCAAGTCACCGTGAAGGGCTTCGGCGGGATGCAGGAACAGCGCCGGCGTGCCAGTGGAGCTAAGCGTGGCCGCCACTTTTCGCGCGATGATACCGCTCTTCCCCATGCCGGTGACCACTACTCTGCCGCCACAGGAAAAGAGGAGTTCGACGGCGCGCTCGAAGCTCTCGCCCATCGGCCCGGCGATGCGATCGGCCAGGGCGCGCAGGGCCTCGGCTTCAACCCGCACTACATGTTCACCATGGTTCTTCACCATATAGAGCCTGAAGGATTCATTGGGGAGATGGCGACGGCGGTTCCGTCGGCTGCGGCAAAGCAGGCTTGGGGAGGCTGGGCGTGTGCTCAGGTTGCAGTCCATCGGGCTTGAAAACCAGGACCCGGGCTTCGTTCTGGCCGCCCTCCAGGGGTACTGGCTTGCCCTGGAACGAAACTTGCGTCGCCCCGGTATTGCCCGTCCAGACTACGATCTCCTGATTCGCATGAAGGGTTCGTTCCTGTCCTGCGTCGAGGACGCCCCGCGTCACGTACTTGCCATCCGCTTTCAACGAGAGCCAAGCGCGGCCAGTGGTTTTCACCACAACCTCAAAGCCCGAAGCCGGAAGCAGGGAGTTGCTGCCCGTGCCAGCCGCCGATGGCGGCTGTTCCGCGGACGGCGTAACCTGTGAATTGGTTACCGGGCTCTGGGTTGGGGAGGTCTGGCCGGCTTGGCTCGAAGCGCCTTGCGGCGAAGTGCTTTCAGGCGGCTGCGCCGCCGCAGCAGCTTCCTTTTCCGCACGCCAGGCCTGGCGCTCCTCAACATGTTGCTGGTACAGTCGCCAAGCGCCAAAACCACCGACTACGGCAAGCAATAGTATTAATACTGGCAGTAACGGGAAGCCTCGCCGGGCGGAACTATCTGAATCGCTGTACCTGCTTTCAACTCCCTGATTTTGATGGGCCATCAATTGGACGTCGGGCTCGGCATTGCCGGCAGCGTGCAGATAGTCAGCTACCGCCTGGTCCTCGTCCATGCCCAGGTACTTGGCATAGGCGCGCACAAAGCCTTTGTTAAAGATGCCGCCCGGGAGCAGGTCGAACTGCTCCTCTTCCAGAGCCTTCAGAAGGCGAGTGCCGATCTTGGTGGTCTCCGCGATTTCTTCCAGAGACACGCCCCTCATCTCACGTTCGCGGCGCAGCCGCTCTCCGAATAAGTGCGCGGACTGTTGCTTGGTATCCAGAAATCACCACGATCCGATTGCACGCAGGTGCTGCGCGAATCATAGAAAGAGAGTTACCACGTGTCAAACTTCGGGTACCTTTCATTGCGTTACCACCGCCAAATTCAAGCCGACATCAATTTTCGGTGTATTACAATGGCCGACTTTCTAGTACCATAGAGCGAAGTTTTGTAAGGGCCCTCCCGTCGGAGTCGATTTCAGATAAGGTCTTAACATCTGGGTTTCCCGCATGAAAATCGCCTCTGCGGCTACAGAGTCGAGGCTGTATGACCTCAGCATTTTCCACGATGTCGCTAAGGCGCTGACGTCGTCCCTCGACCTTGACATCATCCTCGAAACCATCATGCAAAAGATGGCTGCGTACTTTGAACCAGCCAGTTGGGCACTGATGATGCTGGACGAGGAAAGTGGGGAGCCGCACTTTGTCGCGCCGGTTGAGCCTGAGTTCCAGCGCCTCAACGAGGTGCGGCTCAAAACTGGGCAGAGCCTGGCTGCCTGGGTGACTGAGACCGGTGAGCCGCTGGTGATTCCTGGTCTGCGCGAGGACGCGCGTGTCGATGGTGCCACCGTCAGTCCGCTGATTGCCGGCGATTGCGTAGTAGTCTGCCTGCCGGTCCGCACCATAAACAGCATCTTCGGAGTCATGCAGTTGATGGGAATCAACTTGCAGGTCTACGAACAGAACGAGCTTTTCCTCCGGACCATCGCCGACTACGCCGCGATTGCCATCGAGAATGCCCGCGCTGTCCGCCGCATTCAGGAGCTCAGCATCACCGATGACTGCACCAAGCTGTACAACCAGCGCCATCTTTTCACCGTGCTGGACGAGGAGGTGCATCGCTCCGCCCGCTTTGGGTATGAGTTCACGCTGCTGTTCCTGGATCTTGACCATTTCAAGAGCGTGAACGACAAGTATGGACATCTTGTCGGTAGCCGGCTCATCGGAATGGTGGGACAGTGCCTGCGCGAAAACCTCAGGCTCATCGACGCGGCCTTCCGGTACGGTGGCGATGAATTCGCCATACTGCTGCCGCAGACCTCGCGCGAATCGGGTCTCTTCGTCGCCCGCCGCATTGCGCGTGCTTTCCATCGTCGCGACTGGCGGCCGGACGAGAACGTCTCGATTCCGTTGCGCGCCAGCATGGGCGTGGCTGGTTACCCCCAGGATGCAACCACCCCGCAGGCAATCGTGCAGCGCGCCGATGAGCTGATGTACAAGGTGAAGCAGGCGGGCCGTGACAATATCGCCCTGGCCGGAGTTGGTATCGTTGGCGTCGGCGATCTCACCGGCGGCGATTGAGTTCTCTCCCCAAAAACCAAAACTGCTCTTACGGCTTTGGCGGTGCCGGGCGCCATACGTTCGGGTTGGCAGGGGCCTGCGGATTCACTCCGAAGTCCCATACATATAAATTCATCTCCTGCGCTCCCAGCATCTCCACCAGGGCATACTCGCCGGGCGCGAGATCCTTCGCCGGAGTCACCTTCAGCCATTCACCCTTGCCTACCTTCTCTACCGTAACCGGGATGAAGTTGCCCTGCTGGCTGGTCTTGCCGGTGAACGTCACCTTCAGATTGCCGACCACGCGCACATCATTATTCCTGACCTCCGCCCGAACCACGCGAAAGCGATCGCCCGGAGCGATGTCCGTTGGCCCTTCGTCAATGTCGACGTACAACATCGGCTGGCCGCTATGCGCCTGGATTTGCGCATGTGCGCCCTTCAGCTCGAGGGACTGTTTCGAACTGGCGATGGGATTAATCGCCGACCGCAGCACGTTCTTCTTTTTGTTCTGATTGATCTCGCTGCCGTTCTGCAGAATCTCGGCGGCCTCCGGCTTCCCCTTATAGCTCTCAAACAGAAAGACGCCACCCGAGCCGGGTAGCCGAAGTCCGGGAGCAATCTCCGGCGCATTCGCTTCCTCGGCCTCGCGCTCTTCGCGCTCTTCCGGAGTCTCGACCCCCACGCGTAGCTTGCCCGAGGACAGATCGGCTGCGTACTTCTTGGTGGCGTCCCAGTCGACCAGCGATACAGGAAGCTCTTCCCACTGATAGCGCTCAGCGCTGAAATAGCGGACCCGGTCGCCCTGAATCTCGTACTTCACCACCGCCTGGTACGAGCCGTCTTTCAGAATCAGCCGCTGCGTCTGCTGCTGAGCGCGCGCCGGCATTACCAGCAGTAACGGCATGACCAGGGCAAGCAATGCAAGCAAAAACGCGTTAGGAAAACTGCGGAACATCACATCTAGTTTAGACCCCACGACACGCCAACAGTTCCGGGAACCAAAGCGCCGGCCGAGGTGAATTCCTTCTGGATTCGTGTAGCTCACTGGCACTCCCGCTCCGCTTGCGCGGCGCTTTTCTGACAGCGGGCCGCCCAAGTACAATAGGGGTTTCCCCCTAGCGATATGCCTAACCGGCAGTCGATCACCGAGAAGAGCCGGATCCACTGCTGCGGCATCTGATCCGGTGTAGCGAAATCGATTCGTGCAACCGAAGGAGACTTTGCCAAAGATGTGTTTACTGGGGCGAATGATCGGTGCGGGCTCCTGGAACCGCGTCCTGTTATTGATACTGCTTACGTTGTCCTGCGCCTCTCCGCAGGCTGCGCTGGCTCAATCGGAGCGGCCGTCCAATAAGCCGCCGAAGAGTTCCGGCACGACGCCACCGCCTGCAACTTCCAGCGCAGATGCCGGGCACGAACAGCATGCATCCCTCGGCGTCATCTCTGGAACCGTCACCGACCAGGAGGGGACCGTCGCGGTAGGCGCGACGATCGAGCTCACACGAAGTGATAATTCTCCAAAGCTTGCCACGACCTCCGGCGATAACGGCGAGTACTCCTTCACCAATATCGCGCCCGGGCCCTTCAAGCTGACGGTGAGTGCTCCCGGATTCGACACTAAGACTTTCTCTGGCGAAGTGCAGGCCGGGCAGACCTTGCTGGTGCCGGCGATTCCCCTGACCATTGCGGCGGTAACGGCTGAGGTCAAGGTCGAACTTACCGCGGTCGAGGTCGCAGAGGAGCAGGTCACGGAACAGGTTCATCAGCGCGCCTTTGGCTTTATCCCCAACTTCTACGTCAGCTACACGCCGGATGCGGCTGCTCTTCCGACAAAGCAGAAGTTCCGGCTGGCGTGGAAGTCGGTTAGCGATCCCGTCACCATCGTTGGAGCCGGCGCCCTGGCCGGCATATATCAGGCTGCCGATGAGTTCCCGGGTTATGGTCAGGGGGCGGAGGGATATGGCAAACGCCTGGGCGCCGCCTATGCCGACGTCTTTGTGGGCACATTCGTCGGCGGAGCAGTGTTTCCATCCCTGTTGAAACAGGATCCGCGCTATTTCTACCGTGGCACGGGGAGCACTCGTTCGCGACTGCTGTATGCCATGGGCAACGCCGTGATCTGCAAGGGCGACAACAAAAAGTGGGAACCCAACTATTCTGCCATTCTCGGCAGTTTTGCTTCTGGCGGGGTGTCCTATTTATACTACCCGGCCTCCGACCGTAGCCTAAGTCTTGTTATGCAAAACTCGGTGGTGAGGATTGCAGAAAATAGCCTGTCGGGAGTCATCCAGGAGTTCGTACTCAAGCGGTTTACGTCGGTGCGAGCCAAGAAGCAGCACGCCTCGACCCAGCCGTAAGCGTCGCGGCCTTCATACAGGATTGTCCTTCTGAGCGCAGACCAAAGGACCTTCTGTTGTTTTACTGGTGGCTGGTGGCTTGTCTTACTGATGGCTGATACCTGACGGCTCAGGGCTGGAAGCCCTTGGCTGGTAGCGGACGGCTACTACAGCTTCGCGTACTCCGCCTTAGCTTGCTGATAGATGGGAATATCAGGATCGGCATCTTTCCAGAGGGTGAGAAAGTCCTGATAGGCGGCTCGGGCCTTGTCGCGCATGGCAGTATCGGACTGAGCCTCAAGCGCGTAAGAGCGAGCGATGCCCAATCGAGCCAAAACTGCCCACTGAAAGTTGGCGGCAAGACCGCGGTGGTCAATCAGCTTCTGGAATTCTGCCCGCGCCGCGTTGCTTTGTCCCAGCATGAGATAGGCTTGCCCCCGCAGATAAGGGGGGCATAGGAACACGGTTACATTAGTTGGTGAGGCGAGGTCGAGGGGGATCGCCAGCTTTAGCAGGTCGATTGCCTGGTCTGGTTGGTTGCGATCCAACGCGATCGCGGCTCGGATCGACGGCAGCCAATACTTCTGCACCAGCGTGTCCAGAGGAAACATGTCGTTGAGCTCATCGGCAAGCTTCTCTGCTTCTACTGTGTCGCCCGCGCGTGCCAGGGCCAAGGCGGCCATCGCCTGCACATCACGATTGGGAGCGAGCTTCAGGGCGGTGTTGGCTTGGTCGCGGGCCTGTAGCCGGTTTCCCGATTCCGCCTCGCGTAATGCGGCCGCTGCTTGATAAGTAGCTGCCGTTTCCGTCGCACTGTTCCGCGCTGCTGAATCCATGGCGCGCTTGGTTAGCTCGCGTGCGCTCTGCAGCTTTCCGTACCAGGCTTGAGTATCCGCATGCATCGACAGCAGCAAGTCTTCCGTGCCCGGCTTACCCCGGGCTGCCGAAAGCAGCTCGGCCATCCAATTTGCATCATTCTTAAGGAAGGCCAAGGTGTAGCGGTTGCCGAGCAGCCACTCCCCATCGACTCCCTTCTCTTCAGCCTGTTTGTAGACCGCCTCTGCGTCGTCGAGCCGGTTGAGATCTTGATAATCCTGGGCAAGGTTGACGTAGTTGACGCCATTGCTTACGTTCTGCCGCAAAATTTCTTGAGCCTCGACCGCTGATTTTTCGTAATCTCCCAGGCGTGAATAGATGACGACGAGAACCCGGGAAGGCGCAGTATCTTTCGGATAGAGCTGCGTCCCAAGCTCGTAGGTCTGAGCGGCCTTCTCCAACTCGCCGGTCACTGAGAAGTAATACTTCCCCTCAATGAGCAGTTTCTCGCGTTCGCTAACCTTCCCTCGCAACTCGTAAGCTTTGCGCTCGGTCTCCCGGGCCAGCCCGACTTCATTGAGATTCGTGTAGACAGAAGCCATGAGTTGGTAAGCCATTGCGAAATTCGGATCAAGCTCGACGGCCTGTTTACAGAAGGGGAGAGCGGCGGTATCGCCCTTCAAGGTGAACATCTTCCGTGCCAGGCTATAGGCCTTTAGGGCCTCCAGCGAAGAAGTCGTAGCCTCTTCGACCGGCATCGCGAAATTCTCGACAGAATGGAGCGACTCGCCTAGTCTGTGCCTGACATTAGTCGCCGCGCGATCGAGAGCTTTCAGCACGCCCTCTTTGTTCTGCGCCTGCTCCTGGGCTTCCGTCAGCAGATCTCCTGAAACGCAGTTCACCGCCTTCACCCCGATGACGTACTGCGTGCCCAGCTCATCAATCGAGCCGGTAAGCATCGCCTTGCTTCCCATGCGCTGGCAGACATCTCGGGCCACGTCGGGGGTCAATCGGTCGCCCGCAGAGCGGCCCGTCAGCTTCAAAGTTGCAATCACCCTATGGTCGTCCACCAGATTGAGAAAGGGAGACTGCTCCAATTGAATGCGCAGTGCCTGCTTCAAGGTATCGTCGAAGACCGGGTTGCCGGTGGAGTTCTCGAAATCCGCCAGGACCACCGTGTCCCTCTCCATCAGCGCACTAGCGTTTTGCGAATGCCAATAAAACAAGATGCCAATCAGAGCGAGGGCGGGAACCGCCAGCCAGCCAACCAAACGTCCGACTCGGCCACGCCGCGAAGGTTCCGGGGACGCTATCTCGGCGAATGCCGCATCGTCGCTCACCTTGGGTTGCAACGGCTCGGGGAGGGAGGCGGCACGCTCTGGAAGCACGGCTTTCAGTTTGACGACCGAAACCGAAGGTGGACCCGCATCACTGACGTTCACTGCTTGTAGCGAAACCCGAGGCTGTATTCCCGAGGTCGACGGCGTAACCTTGGCGACCACCGCAATGGTTTTGGAGGTGACTGGCGCCAGAAAGCGGTAGCCTTTGCGCGGAAGGGTCTCTATATAGAGCGGCCGGGTGGAATTGTCATTCAGAACGGTCCTGATCTGCTTGATGCACTGGTTCAGACCATGCTCAAAATCAACGTAGGTTTCCTCGTCCCATATCGCCTGGCGAATCTCTTCCCGGCCTACGATCTGCCCCGAGCGTCCGGCCAGAATGGCCAGCACCTTGAAGGGTTGCGGCCCCAGCTTGAGCACCACGCCTTCTTTACGCACTTCTTCGGTGTCGAGATTTAGCTCGAACACCCCGAATCGGAGAAGTCGGTGTGCTGCGCTCAACCGGATCCTTTCAGCTTGGGGCGCTTGAATGCCCGCGATTATACACTGAAACCCCTTATTAACAATCGGGCACTTTAATGACATCCCGCGTGAAGTGTCGATTTTTCTTGGACTTGGACGTTGACCTCTAACTGATCTTCATATCACCCCGCAAGTATTGAGCGCTCGACCAATATGCCGCATTGTGCCTCACACGAGAGCGGAATTGAACCCGCTCCCATCATCCGTTCTTGGTACAGGGCCCTGTAAAAGGAGGCCACCATGAAGGCGCAAGTCACGCAGGGGTCATTCATAACAGTTATCTGGACGCTCATAGCGAAGGTCAAGGAGATTACCGGCATCGCCAGTGTCCCAATTCATCCCCGCGCCGACGTGGTGAGCGACCTTCTTCTGCAACCGGTGGTTTCTCGAAGCATTCAGCGCCGGCTGGTGGAAGAGGCCCGCCTCAGCCCCAGAGTGTACCGCTTCAGCAGCTCCGACAATTTCGTTCCCCCTGGATGGAGCGGGAGCCCCTCCAAGCTCTTCTCGCGGTGAGCGAAGGTACCCGCAGACCCAACCCGGCGACGGTCAGCTCAGCCATCGCCACAGCCTAAGAAAAACAACGAGGTCATCATGAAAAATGGCACTTCAAACCTAGCGGCAGTAAATCCTCAACTGGCGAATGCACCTTGCACGCAAGTGGCTTCTGTAATGGGAAAGCAAGGCACAGCGGCCCGCCTCTCCAGCAGGCTAGTACTGGTCCTTCCCCTGTTTGCGCTGCTGTTCTTAACCACGTTTGCCAATGCCAGCTACATCCTGTTCTACGGCGGCGACTTCGAACCGGCGAATCCGGACGCCAACGCCCTGGCGAACGAGAATGACGCCATCGTCAACGGCAGCCCCTACGGTGCTGCCACTTACCAGAACTTCGTCATCCCCGATGGCCATCAGTGGAACATAACGAGCCTGTTCACCAACAACCTGTCGGACCTTCATCCCGATGGCGCCTATTGGGAGCTGCGTGTTGGATTGTCGGAAGGCAACGGCGGGACGCTGATCGCCTCCGGCTTTGGCAACACAGGCGCTGGTACCTTCACCTGGACGCCGACGACCCGTAGCGGCTTTGGCTACGACGAGTATCAGGCCCACGTCACCGGCCTGAGCGTCAACCTGGGCCCGGGCATGTATTGGGAGTCAGTAGTTCCGCAATCGCTAAATGAAGCTGGGCGTTCCTTTAACACCAACACCTTTTCCAGACCGAGCGGCGTTGGCACCCAGATCAGCGACCAGCAGTACTTCGACTCTGCCATCTTCGGCGCCAGCTTCACCAACGCCAACAGCCAAGGCGTCTTCCATACGTTCTCCAGCGGCATTGATGGATATGAGGTTCCCGAACCCTCCAGTCTCCTCATGCTGGGCTCCGGCCTGGTTGGGGTAGCCGGGCTGTTGCGTCGGCGGCTGTTGGCTTAATTCACTTCGCACTCGATCGCACGGCGAGCGAAGCAGCCGCAGATGCAACCCGGCGATGGCCCGCTCAACCATCGCCCACAACTTACTGCAAAAGGACGCCATCATGAGAAAGCCTGATTCAAACTTCCTGGTCATTAGGCGGCAAGCTGTGAAAGCCCACTTCGCACAAATAGCTTTGGCGCTGGTTCTCCCCCTATTCGCTCTGTTGTTTCAACCCATATTTGCCCATGCCGACAACATCCTCTTCTATGCCGGCGACTTTGACCTGTCCAATCCCAATGCCAACGCCTTGCCCAACGAGAATGATGCCATTGTCGGCTACAGTCCTTATGGTGCTGCGACCTTTCAGAACTTCATTGTTCCGGGCGGTCACACCTGGAACGTGCAGAGTCTGTTCACCAACAACCTGGCCAAGATTAATCCCGATAGCGGCTACTGGGAGATTCGCAGCGGCTTGTCGGAGGGCAATGGCGGAATGCCGATCGCTTCCGGCGTCGGCACCAAAGCAGCTGGTACTTTTACCTGGACGCCAACCGGCCGTAACGGTTTCGGTCTCGACGAATATCAAGCCCACATCACTGGAATCAACCTGATGTTGACCCCGGACACCTATTGGGAGGCCGTGGTTCCGGTGGCACTCAACGACGCGGAGCGCTCCTTTAACAGCAATACATTCGATTGTTTCAGCAATAGCTGCGTCGGCACCGAGATCGACGACCAGCAATATTTCGACTCGCCGTTCTTCGGCACCAGCTTTACCAATGCCAACAACGAAGGCACCTTCCAGAGGTTCTCCAGCGGAGTGGATGGATACGACAGTACCCCGGAACCATCCAGTCTGCTTATGCTCGGCTCCGGCGTTGCCGGCCTGGCAGGGCTGCTGCGGCAGCGGTTGCTGAGTTAGTCCATACAACTTCTATCCGCGCGGCGAGCGAAGTAGCCGCAGATTAGACCTGGCAATGGCCCGCTCAGCCCATCGCCCACAACCTACGGAATTAGGAAATCATCATGAATACATACATTTGTAACTCGAAAGCAGGATTCAAGAGACATAACGAGACTCCAAGCTCACAGCATAAGCAATCCGGCTATCGGTTAGCCGCTCTTGCAGTCTTGACAATCCTTTCGCTAGCCCTGACAGTACCTCACGCCAGCGCCAGCGTCTCGCTGGAATATATGCAGATGCCAGGGTCCGGCAGCTTCAACTCACCTACGACCTTCAACCTTCCGGGGTACGGCAATGTACAGGTGACCGAGAATACCGAGCCCGCAACATTCTTCGACCAAACTGGGGCTTACAACCAGTCTGCCGGCAACTACTCTTGGGGCACAGACACGCAGCGCCTGAACGTCTACAACACCTCACAGGGTAGGTGGGGCTACACAGTAACCTTCAGCTTCTTGAATGGAGCGCCTGACCTCTCAAAGTTGGTCGTGGTCCCAGTGGGACTTGCCGATGGAACTACCGCCACGATCGACCAGCAAGGAAGCTTGGTGGGTGAGTACTCGTTCGGTGGGTCTACCTCGACGACGCTTTACAACCCGGGCACGATGACCTTTAGTAGCCAAGGGAACGCTGACCGCTCGAATACCGGCTGGGCATTGTTTCAATTGAATCCCAAAGACGGTTCAATCTCCAGTATCTCGCTCGCCTTCGATCAGATTTCGGGAGACGGCGTCGGCTTCACCCTCGGGTATGTCAGCGACACTCCTGAACCTGGTTCGCTGCTCCTGATGGCCAGCGGAGTTGCCGGAGTCGGCGGAGTACTGCGGCGTCGCCTCCTCGGTTGATTCGGCCTTAGTTTCTTTGGTGGAAGTTCATCTCCGCCCGAGGAGCAGGTTCGCGGCGATCTGCTCCTCGCTTTAGAACTCACCGCCCCAACCTACGATCAGAAGGACATCATCATGAACACTCTTACTACCGCACACGACTTACTTTATGGGTTCATAACCAAGGCTCTCGCCGCGGCTGATTATCGGGGCTAGGATCTTCGACGGCAAAGCAGCATCAGTAACGAAAGGCGAAGACAGCATAGGTCACGCTGGAGATATAGCGACATAAATCGTTAGTCACTTATTCAAATAGGAGAATAGCTAAAATGAAAACATTTATGGTTTGTAAATTAATCGTTGCCTGTCTACTTTTGATTGGAACGTCAGTTGCACAATATTCCGATCATGGTGTAGTGAAGCTTACTGGAACTCTAACTGGAATTGACAATCAGCAGACCTGTGCTGAATATAATTGTTTTGTAGGAGCTCAATGGACAGCAACACTAAGCTTTACTGCTCTTAACTGGAACGCCGCAGATTCGAATTTCAGTATCGACACAGTCCTTATCAACTGCATAGCTGGACCACCATGCTTTACTGGTTATACCGCTACATCTGATTTTGGGTGGGGACCATACGGGTTCGACACTCTTCATATTGAGGTCAAAAACGGCAGGGTTTCCGATGTCAGCATCGCTACCGGCGGCTACGCTATAAACTGGGGGCAGACGAATAATTGGATGCTAATAAATGGTTTTAATGGTACGACTACCGGAGCTGCTTACGCTATTCAAAGCAGACTAAACAGCTCTATAACTCATTGAGAAAGCCATATTTGGAGCTCGACCGCGGCATAGCTGCCGGCGGGCGGCGATGCAGACAGGCTACTGTCGTCCTTGCACTGCTCAGATCAACGTCTTCCACGATGGCAGCCTGATCGCCTCCTTCGCCCAAAACGGCGACAGCAACAACCCGGGAGATGGCAGTGCGATCTTCATGGGCGTCGGCGACGATGTTCCGGAAAGCGATGCGATTCGCTTTTCGATCGTGAACTGCGCCAAGGATTGCGGAGACTGCGCAAGCGATATCTTGAGCATCGGCGTTCCTAACGTTCCTGAACCGGGTACGCTTGCTCTGATTGGCTCGGGCGTTGTCGGACTGGGCACGGTTGTTCGGTGTCGGTTACTTTAGCGGCGGATTAACGGAGCCGTCCAGTCCCTAATCCGGGCCGGGGCAGGCTTACTGGCCCTTTCACCCTTAATTCTGGAGGCCTATATGAAACGGCGCACCAATTTATGGCATTGGCTTACTACCACATCTAAAGAAGGTCTTACTAACTTTCTCGGACAATCGGCGATTTGCGCACTACTTTTCATGCTTACAGGTTCTGCAGTCGCAGCCCCGCGCTCGGCGCGCCGCTCTGTCACCGACTATGCGATGCAGCGTGGTTCGGCGCACTACGATCGCAGTGGGTCTGGCAACCATCACCACGCCTCTGTCAGCAAGCCGGCCTCTGACGACAACTGGCTGGGGGGAACCGGCAACTGGAGTAATGCGGCTTTTTGGAATGCTGGTGTACCTAATAGCGGTAGCGACGTTTTTGTTGGCTCCGGCAGTGCAGATTATGTCAACGTCGACGTCAGCTATGCGAGCATCAACTCGCTCACCATTGGCGGAGCAGCCGGCGAGTCTGGGGTTAACGGGGTTGGCAATCCCCTGGTGCTCGACATCGCTGGCGCACTGACCGTCAAGCCCAACGGCTATCTCCAGTTCTATAACAACCAGACCATTAACGCAGCCACGCTCTCGAATACCGGAAGCGTTTATGTGGGATACGGAGCGACACTGAATCTCACCAACCAACCCGGCGGTGTCACAGATATCGTGAAGGACTCTTCGTTTTATCTTAGCGGCAACTTCAAGGCAGGTAACCATAGCGCAATGGCCAGTCTCACCAGCGTTGAAGGCAATTTAACCATGGACTATTTCGAGAACATCACCACTACCCCCGCTGGTGGCACCTTTGCTGTCGCGGATACCGGGGCGGTCGACATTACGAACCAGGCAATACTTGCGGTCACCGGCGACATGAAAAATGCCGGCTCGTTGACCGCAGAGTCTAGTGCCTCGGGCGGCTATGCACTCGACGCGAGTGGGAGATTTACGAATCAGCCAAATGCGACGCTCACCGTAAGGCTGGGCAAGGTAAACATGGGAAGTCTATCCAATGAGGGTTTAGTCATCAACTGGGGAAACATCAATCTTGCCAACCAGCCCAATGGCATTACCGACATCGTTGCGGGCTCCGAGTTTCGTAACTACGGCAGTGTCACCGCAAACGGAGGCGATGCCTTCGGACATCTGCAAAGTATCGAAGGCCGGCTGCAAATTCAAAACGGCCAGATTAACCACGTCACCCCGACCAACGGTCCTCTCACGATCGCTGCTCCTGGCTACCTGGAGCTTGACTGGATCTACCATCCGGGCACGACGCTCCAAGTCAACGGAGACCTGAACAATGCAGGATGGATCAAGAGTAATGGTGGCTCGCTGATGGTTACGGGAACCCTGACCAACAACAACCGATTGGATATGTTCGGCAATGGACTGCCCGACCAGAACCTTCTGACCGCCATGGGAATGCTGGTCAATAATGGAAGGATCACCGTCGCGTATGATCCCACCGTCAGCACTCCCCATTTGGTAAATGCCGGGTCTATCGATGTGGATAAGCAATCAGCTTTCATGGTTGGTACCGGCACCTCAGGGCTCGGCTACCAACAGTTTGCCGATGGAATTTTGACCGAAGCAATCAGTGGACAAAATATTGGCGGCAAGATCACGATTGAGGGCAGCGCCATACTCGACGGCACTCTCGAGGTAGTGCTGGAGAACGGCTTTATACCCCTGGTCGGATCGTCATACAAATTCCTGAACTTCACGCCGGGAGAGCTTTCCGGTGAGTTCGCCAACATCACCAACGACTACTTCAACAATGGAACCGAGAAGTGGATCGTGAACTACGATAACGGCGGCGGCTATGTAGAGCTGCAGGCGGTCGCAGCTCAGACGCCGGAGCCGGGATCGCTGCTGCTGCTGGGCTCCAGCGGCCTGGGGGTGATTATGTTCCTTCGTCGCATGACACCGCTGAGCTGATGCCCTTCTTGAAGGGCTATGCGGTCACAGGGCCGGGTCAGGCGTTGCAGAGCGAATGACGATCAGCGCCTGACCCAGAATGAAGTTGCCTACATCCCGTCGTAGTTCGGCCCGCCACCGCCCTCGGGCGGAACCCAGGTGATGATCTCGTATGGGTCCATGATGTCGCAGGTCTTACAGTGGACGCAGTTCGAGGGATTCAGGTGGATTTCCAGGCCGCTGGGGGTGTCGGAGGCCTCCACCATCTCGTAGACGTTGGCAGGGCAAAAATTCTTGCAGGGGTTGCCGAACTCGCGCACGCAGCGCTCGTTGCAGATATCGGTGTCGTGGATCACGAGATGTGCCGGCTGGTCTTCTTCGTGCTTCGTGCCCGAGTGGTAGAGATCGGTCAGCTTGTCGAAGGTCAACTTGCCGTCGCCTTTGGCCGCGCCGAGGAGGTGGGCTTCCGCTCCGCCGTCAGCCGGAAGGTTGGCAAGATGCCGTAAACGGCGATGCCCAGCGTGGTTGGTATAGCGCTCGCGCAAGCCGCGTCCACCGGTGAACTGCTGGATGCCGGCGTGAAACATGCCGGAGAGGAACCCGTTCTCGAATCCCTGGTGAAAATTTCGTACCGGCCAGAGCTCGGTCTTGATCCAGCTGTTTTCGACACGATCCTGATACTTGGCAAGCTCGCCGAGTGAGAAGTCGTCTTTCGCCATCGCGTCGTAAGCGGTCTCGGCCGCGAGCATGCCGCTCTTGATGGCGAGATGAATTCCCTTCAGCCGCTGCGAGTTGAGAAATCCAGCGGAGTCGCCAAGGATGAGCCAGCCGTCCCCCGCGACCGGAGGAATGCACCACCAACCGCCGTAAGGCAGAGATTTCGCACCGTAGCGGATCATCTTGCCGCCTTCGAGGAGCTTGGCAATGAAGGGATGCCGCTTGAACTCCTGCAGCACGTGCTGCGGGTCGAGGCGGGGATCGCGGTAGTCGAGTCCGGTCACAAATCCGAGCGAGACGAGGTTGTCCTTCGCGCCATAAATCCAGGCGCCGCCGTACTCCTTGAAGGTCAGCGGATAGCCCATGGTGTAGATAACCTCGCCGGCGGCGATTCGTCCCGAGGGCACTTCCCAGAGCTCCTTCACGCCGACGCCGTAGGTCTGGGGATTGCGCGCCTGATCGAGTTGGAAGCGGCCGATAAGCTGTTTGGCCAGCGAGCCTCGCGTACCTTCCGCCAGGATGACGACCTTCGCGCGCAAGTCATAGCCGGGCTCGAAGTTGCTCTTTTGCCCGCCGCCTTTATCGACGCCCTTGTCGTCGGTGCGCACGCCAACCACGCGTCCCGCTTCGAACAGCAGCTCAGCACCGGCGAATCCGGTAAACACGGTGATGCCTGCTTCCTCAACCTTGCTGCCCAGCCACTTCACGAACTTGTTGATGGAGATGACGTAGTTGCCGTGATCGCGCATGGGTGGAGGCGTGATCGGGAACTTAAATTTGCCGGTGCGGGTGAGGAAGTAAACGGCTTCTTTGACAACCGCCGCGTCGAGAGGAGCTTCCTTCTCGAAGCCGGGAAGCAGCTCCTGCATGGAGCGTGGATCGAGCAGCGCACCGGAGAGGCAATGCGCGCCGATTTCGCGCGCCTTCTCCAGCAGGTAGATGTTTTCCTTCGACAGCGGCGAGTCGGGATGGCCGGCATTGTGGTCGTCGATCAACTGGGAAAGCCGCAGCGCACACGCCATGCCGGCGGGGCCCCCGCCTACGATCACCACATCTGCTTCCATCACTGGCCGCTCAACGTCCGGCAGCGGCTTACGGAAGACAATCATGGAAAGCCTTTCTAAGAGGATAAACCGTCGCGTCGGGCAACCGGTCAGTCGCCGACACCGCACATACACCGGCCCCGCACCGCCCGGGGGCAGGCGGTACGTACTTGAGTTTAGACTAAACGAAACACGCAGACTACAACCCGAAGAGAGAGCAGGAACACAAACTACCCAACCGATGATCGAGGGTGCAGAATCTCGACGCTACGCACCTTTGACTTTCTTAACTTCTTCGATCAGGGGCGGCACGATGTCAAACAGATTACCCACCACGGCCACATCAGCAACCTCAAAGATCGGGGCCTCTGCGTCTTTGTTGATCGCCACAATGGTACGCGCGCCCTTCATCCCCACCACGTGCTGAATGGCGCCGCTTATGCCGAGGGCCAGGTAAAGCTTGGGCGCGACGGTCTGTCCCGAGGAGCCCACTTGGCGATCCATCGGCAACCAGCCCGCATCGCAGATCGGACGGGATGCAGCAATTTCGCCCCCCATCGCCTCGGCCAACTGCCGGGCAATGGCAATGTTCTTCTCCTCTTTAATACCGCGCCCGACAGCGACAATGATATCCGCCTGCGTCAGGTCGACCGCCTGTTTGGCTTCCTTGAACGGCGCCTCCGGTTTGTTGCGGATGACACCGTCTGCGATCTCGACGTTTACCGTTTCGATAGCCGCAGGAGACGTGCCGAGTTCGACCTTATCGCCGCGGTACGTGCCGTTCTGAAAGGTCGCAAAATACGGCGGATCACCGGCAAATGAAACATCGGCGACAAACTTGCCTTGGAACATCTGACGTGTGAAGAGCAGCTTTCCACCCTCGTACTTGTAGCCGGTGCTGTCGCTGATGAGGGTTCGCCCCAACGCGGTGGCGAGCTTGGGAGCAAAGTCGCGGACCTGGTAGGTGTGCGGCATCAACACCAGCGCCGGCTGCTTCTGCTCGATGAATTGCTTGAGCGCTGCAACAAAGCCATCGGGCGTGTAAGGCTCCAGAGGGGGCGACTCGATGTCATACACCTTGGCGACCTTGGCCTTTGCAAGCTCGGCCGCGATGTCGGAAACCCCGCTGCCGGCCACCGCGGCTTCCAGCGTCCAGCCGGTGTCTGCGGCAATGGCTTGAGCTCCGGTGATGGTCTCGTAGGAGACGCGATTCAGTTTGCCTTCACGCTGTTCTGCTATGACCAGGATTGTGTCTGCCATTGGATAAAACTTCCTATGAGTGCTTCACAGATGTTGTCTGTCGTTCTGGGAATAGATGTTGATCTTCCCCGATTCCGTCAGCGCGCCACAGCCCCGGCGCAACTCGGCCTCGATCCAGGCCTGAAGCCCGTGCGCCGATGGTTGCGCCGCGGGTCACCTCATGTCACCGGTTGTGTGCTCGAATACGCGAGCCCACGATATACATCGCCAGTCCGGCTACGACCAGCGCACCCGCAATAAACTCTATTCCGAGTTGTCCCCGCTTCAGCGCCGCGGGGTTGAAAAACATGACCAAAACTGCGAACAGCAGGCAGACCCAGCCCATGATCCTCAGGGCTGATCCTATTTCATGGCCTTTCTCTGTCGATGGCATAACCGCCTCCACTTCGCGATTGCCACCCTCGACTGCCCCAAACTTGACTTGGCACGACTACGCCACATGGCGCTGTTCCCGTTCCTCGCGCAATTGCTCGCGTTGGATACGGGCCATGTCCAACTTCCCTAACCGGCTTGGTCCAACTATCCGATGAAAGCGCGTGCCTGCAGCGACCAGCGCAAGGCCCACCGCGCCCTGAATCGTCGTCCAGATCGGCCAGAAGTAGGTACCGTCGCGAATGCTGGTGAAGAAGTACACCAGCAGAATCGCGTCAAACCATAGCAGAATCCAGCCTACGGTCAACATGACAGAGCCCAGGCGCCGATTTTCCACCGTATTGTCGATTGCCAACTGATCGCGTTCAAAACCTGGCATGCTGCAACCTCCTTAATCCCAGATTCAGAGGATTAGATGCCTGGCAGCGCGCCCAGCGAGCCAGTCGACGTCCTAAATTGCAATTCAAAGAGCTCTGCTGAACGCCCCATTTTGGGGACAACCACCCATCAGATCACGCGCAACTCATTGCGCAACTTGTCGACCAATTTCTTCACCACCTCGGCCGGAGGACCTTCGATGACCTCGGTCTGCTTGGTCTTCTGCGGAACGTAAAGTCGCTCAATTTTCTGCAGATTTCCGCCGAGCGACGGCTTCACCTCTTCGAAGCTGACCTTCTTCATCGGCTTGTTCTTGGCCTGCTTAATCCCGATGAGTGTGGCGTAGCGCAGCTTATTGATGCCCGACTGAATGGTGAGCACAGCGGGCAGCGGCATATCGACGAATTGGAAAAATCCGGCTTCCAACTCGCGCTTTACGCGAATGCCTGCCTCATTCTTCTCGATCTGCATGATGATGGTGGCATGCGGCCAGCCGAGCAACTCGGCCAGTACGACACCGGTTTGCGCAAAGCCGTAGTCGTCGGACTGCAGCCCGGTGAAGATCAGATCAAAGTTCTCGTCTTTGGCAACGGCCGCAATGGCCTTCGCGGTATTGACGGCATCGAGCAAAGCGAACTCGTCCCCCTCGAGGTGAATGGCGCGGTCCGCGCCCTTGGCGAGAGCCTCACGCAGCACCTGCTGGGCCCGTCCCGGGCCGCTGGTGACAACCACCACCTCTCCGCCATGCTTCTCTTTCTGGCGGAGCGCCTCCTCCAGCGCATAGGCGTCGGGTTCGTTCACTTCGTAGGAAACGTCTTCGCGGATCCAGGTGCCGCTCTCGTTCAGCTTAAGCGGCGCGTCCTTCTGCGGCACCTGTTTCATGCAAACCAGGATTTTCACAAGAGTCCTCGGGCTGACGCGGGGCCTTCTGATACAACAGCCTCGCCATTGCAAACCCCTGAGTATAAACGAGCCGAGGGTGGTTGCGTAGCGCGGCCGCCGATATTTTGCTTGCACGTTGCCAATTTGAAACTGCGTTTATGCGATCGCGGCGCGCTTGCAGCACCACGAGGCGCGGGGTCCTGAACGGAAGGGGAATCCGCCGGCTTATCCCTGGTCAGGAAGGAGCAGGTCAGACAATGCCCCTGTGGAATTGTGGCGTTGCCCACCGACCCTCGCCCGAGGAAAATTATTCATCCGCTGAAGTGCGTAAACGGGTGTATAGTGGCCCGGCTGTAGAAATTCCGGTTCAAAAACAGGAGTAGGACGATCCGTCGTCTGGCCTGCTGGGAGCCAACGAAAATTCCAGGAACCGTGCCCTTGCGGGTCATTGCAGAAAGGAGCTCTGAAGCACATGAATAAGCGCGCCCATTCGTTATCGACTCTCGTTCTATTGGCTCTGTTGGCAGCTAGTTCGGTCGCCTGGGCTGGCTCTGTGATAGGGACGAAGCACCCGCTGGTAGCGGAATACACAGTTAACGCCCCGATTTCGGGCCAACTCAGGGTTGAGTTTGGGCGAACTCCCTCCTACGGTCGCAGTACCTCGTCCCAGCAGGTTAGCCAGAACCAAATGGCAATTACGGTTGTTGCCGGCATGCGGGCCAACACTACTTACCACATGCGTGCCCGCATCGATGGTGACAACCAGACGTGGTACGACACGGATCAAGTATTTACGACCGGATCCATGCCGAACGTGCCTTATCCTCACCCCGTGGTACTGCAGCCCCATCCCTTCGGTGAAGGGGTGGACTTAGTTTCCGATGCAAACCCAAACCTCGGCTTCGGGGCGGTGGTTCTTGATAATGACGGATCCATAATCTGGTACTACTACGATCCCAACAATAAAGGCCCCGCCCTTGCCTTTCCCATTCGCCAGCTTCCCAATGGCCATTTCCTGGTGCAGAACAAGGACTACGTAAGGGAGGTCGACCTGGAAGGGAATGTCGTTAGGGAACTCACGCTGGACGAGGTGAATGCTGCCTTGAAGACTGCTGGCTACGATTTTACAGCCCACAGCTTTCATCATGACGTGCTCAGGCTCGACAACGGGCACCTGATCCTACTGGTGTCCGAGGTGAAACAATTCTGCAACCTGTCGGTTCCCGGTTGCGTGTTTGTGCAAGGCGAGCTCGATCATAGACGTGGACCAGAACAATACTGTCAAATGGGTCTGGCGGGCTTTCGATCATCTTGACATCAACAGGCACCCTTACATGTGGCCGGATTGGACCCACTGTAACGCGCTGGTTTACATGCCTGACGGCAACTTGCTGCTGTCGTCACGTCATCAGAGTTGGGTACTGAAGATTCAGTATCTCGATGGCCTTGGCAACGGAGATGTGCTGTGGCGGTTCGGACCGGACGGAGACTTCACCCTTACGCCGAACGATCCAACTCAATGGTTTTGGGATCAGCACTACCCGGTGCTGCTGAAAGTCGACGGTTCGAAGATCACTCTGGGGCTGTACGACAACGGAAATCAACGACCGCATGACGGCCAGCAGTGTTACCTCACGAATTCCTGCTACAGCCGCGGCGTCATCTTCGACCTGGACGAATCAACGCTTACTGCCGATATCGCATGGCAGTACAAGCTACCGTTTCGAATCTGGGGTGGCAGCATCGTCACGTTGCCCAATGGGAACATAGAGATCGATTCGTCTAGTTTCAACGGCGGCAATTCAAGAGTGGTCGAAGTCACACACGAGTCAAACCCGAGGCAAGTCTGGAGAATGGATTCCGATGACAATTGCGTATTACCGTGCCTACAGGATTCCAAGTCTTTACCCCGGCGTTCAGTGGTGATGGATTTTTGTTTCCGGGTGCCTCACGAATCGCGGTGGGAGCCCCGCATTGATCCATGGCCCGGCTGGGCAGCGAGTAACTACATCCCACGATCGTTAACCGTGGCGTTGGGATCGAAACCTGCGCCTACAATGTAGACGGAGGTCGTGGGGCCGTCCGAGCGTGGGTTAGCTTCTCACCGCGGGTACGAAGGTGGAGGCTTCCTGCTTAGGACATCCACGCTTGGGTGGCAACTTCCTGATAGCTGGAAGTCGCCGGAGAACATTCCCGTTCGGAATCGCTCACTTTCAGATACAGGGCAACTGCAACTTACTGCGTGGTGGTGAAGTTCAGGATATCGCCTGTGGGATGGACCGTCGGATCGATCGACGAAAAGGCAAAGTTGTTGGCCGCATCCGTACCACCCACACCAAAGTAGTACAACGTAGCCCGGCTGCAAGCTGGAGATGTCACAGTTGTTGACCCAGAGGTTGTCCGTGCCGGTATAGGTACTGGGCCCGCAATCGGTTTCCATGTTGAGGTTGTTGGGATCGGTTCCAACTTGCACCACGGTGGAGGCAGCCTGTTCGTAGGTGTACCAGGTTATGGTGGCCCCGCTGTTGCTGATGTTGGAAGCGGTCGGCTTCGCCGGATATTGGCCAGAGGGATAAGGTCCGATCACGTCCGGATAAGGACCTTCCAGTGGGTTGTGGGTCGGGAGCACATACGAGTCGGTCCCTGGAAAGGCCCCACTACGCCAGCCAACATAGTTGTTAAAATCCTGAAATAGCCGATTGAAGTTCCGGTAAAGCATCGTCAAACTTATAGTTCTGCCACGCGTTAGCAAAGAATTGGTCGGCTGCGGTCCAGCAACTCACTCCGCTGGTTGGCAGCTTGCACGTGTCTCCATACACAGCGCCTAGCCAGGCATAGGCAGGCGCGATCAGGTCATTCCCGGCCCAGCCCCCTATGCCAGCAATCACAGGCCCCAGACCCTCTCGCTCTTGCCTCCGCGAGATATCGAGCAGTTATACGGAACAGCCCACGGCTGATAGGGGAAGGTATAGTCATTGCCCATGAGATTGAACTGAGTGGAATAGAACCAGTCGAGCAGCTTCATCAATTCGATAGGGATTCTCGGGTCTGGTGTCGCATTCATATAGTGCGCCACATCGTATGCGTGGATGAGGGTCATCGTCCATAATCCGACGTTCCAGTTGGGTGCATTGTAGCAACAGACATAATGGGTGTCACCTTCCAGCGGGCTATATTTGATCGCCTCCGAAATTGTCTGAATCAGCAGATCCACCCTTTTTTCGATCTCATTGGTCGGTTCGACGCCCGTCTCCAGCCAGTGAACCAAAGCCACATTGGTGTTGTAGGGAAGGCCTCGAACAGTTCCAATCTGGTTCCGATAGTAGGTATTGGCAAAATTCTGGTCGTTATATCCGGGGGCAGGATAGCTCAATATGTTAGCCGTAAGCCTGAGATTAGCGGCGGCATTCAGACCGGAACAGGTTTGCCCTCCATCGCAGTTTTCATTAAGCGTGTCGCCCTGACGCAGGAAGTCCATATACATGCCCCACGGGAAGATGTTCCACTCCTGCGTAGTATCAAACTTCTCGATATTGGCTGCCCAATTCAGATATTGCATGCCGAGCACTTCGGAGCACGCGTTCCAGTAGGCCTTGTTGCCTGCGTTAACCCACATCAGAGTGCCGCTATCGTTGGTCACGGCTCCCGGCTGTGCGCTAAAGTTCATAGTAAAGTCTCCGGTATTACCCGCTTGTACTACCACCTGATTGTAGCCGTTGTAGGCGATCACATCGCCAACGTTGTAAGCGTGATGAGGTTGCCACGAACCTCCTGTGACACCGTCGAAGCGGTCACCCTGCTCCTTGAAGACTCGGTTGCCGTCATAAGTGTAGATGTCCCATGGATCATTGACCGACGCGTCCTGCGAAAGAGTCGCGTTCAGATACATTCCCTGCTGATTGCTACTCTTAAACGTCTCGCAACTATTCGTGCCCCTCTGAGCGGCAATCGCGATCGCCTGGCTATACTTGGGAATTGGCGGGAAGTTACTTGGCGCGGTGACCGTGAACTGCGCAGGAGGCAGTACGGAAAACTGCCAGGTTACAGTTTGTGGATCGCTTACTGGAGTATTCGTCCTGTAGTTGACAAGTTGAATGGTCATCGACAAGGTGTGGCCGGAATCGTTGCCCGCTTTCGACAACGAGGACCGCTTCTGCGCTCCCAGTGGAACAATCCGAGCTTCTACGCCGGGCTCCCCGAAGTAGCCATTCCAGCAAATATAGTCCCCTTTGTAGTCACCAGCCGTATAGACCCATACCGGGTAGTTATCGGTGCCGGGATTGACCTCTTCGCGCGAACTGTCGCACACCACGGTGAACGAGATATTGGTATCTCCACAGGTGGTTCCCAATGATCCTCCCGGGAGGCACGTTTGGCCGTCGATAGTGGCTTGCGTCGTCATTAGTACGTCGTCGCTCGTGACCACCCCACCCGTCTGGATCAGGCTAACGCCCACATTAATCCCGCTACCCTGATAGACATAGTCCGGACCGAATGCAAAAGCATTGAACCCCAGGGGGCCATCCGTTGAAGAAGCGGTGGTGAAGGTAGGCGTGCTCGTCGGCCAGGGGGCAGAACTCCAGTTGGTGTCTGTTTCCACACATGGCTTACCACCGGCCGGATCAGTGCAACTGGCGACGGAATAGTAGTACAGGGTGCTCGGCTGAAGATTCTGAACCACCACACAATGGTTTGTCGTGAGCGTGGGATCATAGACCTGGCGCGAGAAGTCCATCTTCTCACCGAGCAGGACCATGGAATCACTCTGGTTCACTGTATTCCAGCAAACCTGCGCCGAGTTTATGTTGCCTGAGTAGGGATTAGTAACGACAATATTCGTCGGCTGATCATTGCCTGCTCCGGCTAGAGCAAATTGAGCGGACAGCACCAGTAGAATGGTCACAAGGATTCGGTTGCGCATTTTATGTCTTATACCCTTTACGAATGGACTTACGGAGAGCAGCCCGGCCGCGGGCGACAGCTTGCTGGGCTTTCTGCGAGAGCCACGGTCGCCACCGAGGCACGCTTGACGGTACGGGAAGGTCTTGCCTACTGGTACCGGGTTGGACTGGGCCGACCTATATGACATACTTGGGACACGGCGTCCCTCGTCGCCATCTCCAACAATTCTGTCCTGGATGGCAGGTTACCCCGCTAGTTGTTCTATGTCCTTACGATTACTTACTATGCGTTGCGCGTCAATGATTTTCATGCTGTATTCACAACCGAAAGTAACCACACCTCAGGCAACTTTGTGCTATTTGCTGGAAAAATGAGGAATCACGCTGTCCATAATTACTACTTTGGTAGCATGAGACAAGTATTTGCTAAGATATGCAAAAATTGACAATTAACGCTGTCCGGAGGAATGAGCGAGTACTATCGTCCGATGTCGACTTCTTGGGGCCGTAAGCAGGCCAAGGGCAACAGATGGTCCAAGTAAGAAGGCTGAAGGCTTAAAATTTAAGCTTCTGGTCATTAATTTGGTTTGGCGGAGTAGTCCGAGCCTAGGCTTGCACAACTTCAGAGAAGGACAGATAATCCTCGCGTTTACCGTATGACCTTAGGTGATGTCAAGCCACGCACGGCCATCTGACTCCGAAGTTAGGCTTCGAGACAGGCAGGTTTAGACCAAAGGCCGGAAGCAAGACAGCATCGCGAACCCACTCGCCGGGTAGGTCACATAATCAAATCATGCACATGTTTGTTGAGCGACACGCGAGTTAATTGGAGCACCCGCCTCTTCCCATGCAGCAGTTCTCGGCTCCGCAACCGGTTACTGAAGAACTGGACGACTTCGTGCCCACGGCGAAGGTGGATAGCTCTTTTTGCAAATTCTGCGTCTGACACTTCGGACATTCTGGCCTTTGGTCGCCGAACAAGATAACCTCGAACTTATTGCCACAATCCTGACAGCGATATTCAAAAATCGGCATAATTGGTCCCGTTCCGTGCTCTGTAATTCGGTGCGATCACTTATAAATAGTCGGCCTCAGTCGCTACGCGGACGAGGTATCACGGTCAGCTTTATGAGTTGTGTACCCCGAATCAGCTGAACCTCACAGGATCTCCCATTACGTTCATCAGTCAGCAAGCGATGGAGATCGTCCACCCCTCCAACATTGTGACCTGCGAAGCGAATGATGACATCGCGTTCACGCAACCCCGCGACTTGGGCGGCAGAACCCTCGATCACGTTCAGAAGAAGCAAGCCCGAGTCCGCAGGCAAGTCGTAATAGCGCACGAGTCGCCGATGCAGCGGAACCCCCTGCCCCATCACTCCGATATAGCTACGCTTCACACGCCCGTCGCGAATGAGCCGCGAAGCTACAAACTCAGCGGTATCAGCGCCGATGGCGAAGCAAATTCCTTGCGCTCCCATGATGGTGGCGGTGTTCACACCGACAACCTGACCTTGGGAATTGACTAAGGGGCCGCCGGAATTTCCCGGATTCAAGGCGGCGTCGGTTTGAATCACCCCGTCGATGAGCCGTCCCGATCGCGAGCGCATGGTCCGTCCCAGCGCGCTTACTACCCCCGCGGTGACAGTATGCTGGAAACCCAGCGGATTGCCGATCGCAACCACAAGCTGGCCGACCGTGAGTCTCCGCGAGCTACCGAGTGGAACCGAGGACGCCGTCCCACTGCCGCGCACCACGGCCAGATCAGTGTCGGGATCGTCCCCAACAAGCTCTGCCGGATAGTGGTCTCCGCCTTCGGTCGTGACCATGACCTCCAATGCATCATGCACAACATGGCTATTGGTAAGAATGAAACCGTCCGGGGTAAACAGAAAACCGGAACCTGCACCTTCGGCCTTGCGTCCTTGCGCCGCCTGCTTCACTTGGATATGAACTACCGCCGGACTGACTCGCTGTACCGCACTCACTACCGCACGCGAATAGGCATCCAGCAGCCCAAAGTCGGGATTGACCATGGCGCCGGCTGTAGAAAACGGTTCGCAACTTTCGTCGTAAGAGACCCAATCAACAGAGCCCATAAGAACCTCGGAGGATGTGGATGCCGGCACAGCGGCTCAGGATTCGAGGCCTCGGCCTATTGAGTTTTCCTCTGTAGCTGCAGGCAGTCATCGTGCAGCTTGGCGTCGTGGGTCATGCCATCGGCGATCATGCACTCATCGAGCGCCGATTTGGGATCGGAACTCTCAAAGATCTCCAGCAACACCAGGTGCGGTGTGGGCCAGGTTGGCGACAGACGCGCCGCCTCCTTCAATTGTGTAACGGCCGACGTCAGGTCGTGTTTGTTCTTGTAAGCAATGCCAAGGTTGTAATGAGCGTTGGCATTGTCGGGTTGCAGCTTGATCGCCTCGCTGTATTGCGTGATCGCGTCATCCGTCCGGCCCATCACGTCGAGGACCGTTCCCAGGTTCATGCGAATGTCGGCGTTGTGCGGTTGCAGCTTCAGCGCCTCGGTGTATTCGTGGATGGCACCGTTGTAGTCGCGCCTGGCATATAACAGATTGCCCAGGTTGCTGTAGGCTGACGCGAGCCGGGGATTCAAGCGAATGGCTTCCCGGAACTCGCCTTCCGCGTCCTGCCAGTCGCGATTCTTCTTCAACGCGTATCCCCAGTTGTTGTGCATTTCGGCGTCATCGGGCTTCAGGACCGCTGCCTTCTTGTATTGCTCGATCGCTTCGCTATACCCGCCCTTGTCGAGCAAGAGGTTGGCCAACCGGATGCGCGCGTCAGCATAGTCCGAATACTCCTTGACCGCATCGCGGTACTCAAGAATCGCCTCGTCGAACTGTTTGTCCTTCTCGTCCAGCAGTCCCTGATGGTAGTGGCGCTCGGCGGCGGCGGGAATAATAAGGGCAGTCGGTTTGGTGGCGGCTTGGGTAGCGGATTTCGCAGCTGAGTTCGGCGGCGGCGGGGCCGGCGTCAATGGCTGCGCTGGCTGCGGCAGGCCCTGCTGGGCAGGGGGCTGCGACGGTTGCGGTTGGGGCTGTTGCGGCAGCGGTTCCTGGGCATGGAGCAGGCTGGACAAGGCGAAGGCTACGAGCAATGCGAAGGTGAATCGATGCCGCATGACGTTGCTAGAAGTATAGCGTCGCATCGCATCGTGGAGGCAATTGGCGTGCCACACAGCTACTTCTTCGCTTCTTCCGCCAACACCCGCAGATCGTGCCCGGTCATCTCCTTAGGTTGCGGAATGCCGAGCATCCCCAGCATTGTGGGTGCAATGTCCTGCAATGCGCCATCCGGCTTCAGCGTGAAGCGACGACCGTCCCCTTTGAAACCCTCCGGCGTGACCGCGTGCTCGGCCACGATGATAAAGGGGACAGGATTCGTGGTGTGCGCGGTCTGCGGCCCGCCGCTGACCGGATCGATCATCTGCTCCGCGTTGCCGTGGTCGGCGGTGACAATCATCGCGCCCCCGGAACGTTTGAGGGCTGAACAGATCTGGCCCAGACAGGAATCGACGGTCTCGACCGCAGCAATGGTCGGTGGAATCTTGCCCGAATGTCCCACCATGTCGGCGTTGGCAAAGTTGACCACCATCACGTCAAATGTCTTGTCCTCAATCGCTTTCACTACGGCATCGGCAATGCCCTGCGCGCTCATCTCGGGTTTGAGATCGTAGGTCGCAACCTTGGGTGACGGAACCAGCACCCGGTCTTCTCCGGGAAACGGTTTCTCGATTCCTCCGTTGAAGAAGTAGGTCACATGCGCGTACTTCTCGGTCTCGGCTACACGCAGGTTGCGCATGTTGTGGTTGGCCATCACATTCGCCAGGATGTTCCCCAGCGACTCAGGCGGAGACACGACGGGCAGCGTGAAGTTCTTGTCGTATCGGGTCATGCACACATACGTCAAATCTTTTGGCACTCGGTCGCGCGGGATGGTGTTGTCCAAGTCCTCGGAGCCCTCCAGTTCGCGGCCGTCCTGCGGGGTGAAATGGCTGTTGCGGCAAAGGCAGCGCGTGATCTGCCGCGCGCGATCGGCGCGGAAGTTGAAGTTGATGCACACATCGCCGTCACGAATCGTTGTCAGTGGCTCGCCGTGTTCATCCACGACCACAAACGGCACAATGAATTCGTCAGTTACGTCCCGGTTGTACGACTCGCGCACGCCCTGTACCGGGTCGTGGTAGCGTCCGCCTTCTGCGTTGCCATACACCATGGCGTCGAAGGCTTTCTTCTCGCGCTCCCAGCGCCGGTCGCGGTCCATGGCATAGTAGCGGCCGCTTACGGAGGCGAGTTTGCCGACGCCGTATTCACGCATCTTCTGCTGTAACTGTTCGATGTAGCCGGCGCCATTGGTGGGCAATGTATCGCGGCCGTCCATAAAGGCGTGAACGAAGACGCGCTCCACGCCATTCTGTTTAGCCATGCGCAGCAGCGCGTAGAGATGGTTCTGGTGTGAATGCACGCCGCCGTCGGACAGCAATCCAAACAGATGCAGCCGCCGCTCGCCGATGCGGGCCTTGGTCATGGCATCGACGAGCGCCGGGCTCTTTTCGAACTCGCCGTTCTCGATCATCACGTCGATCTTGGTGATGTCCATGTAGACAATGCGCCCGGCGCCGATGTTAAGATGGCCGACTTCGCTGTTGCCCATCTGCCCCGTAGGCAGCCCAACATAGCGACCGCTGGTATGAATGAGCGTATTAGGGAAGTCGGCAAGCAGCTTGTCATAGTTCGGCTTGCGCGCCAGCGAGATGGCATTCGCCGGAGACGGCGGAGCATAGCCCCAGCCATCGAGGATGATGAGAACAAGTGGTTTGGGTTTCATGAGCAGTTAGCGATTAGCTCTCAAGTATAAGGCAGAGCAGTTCAGGCATTCGCGGCATCGGGTGGGGTCCTTGTATGGTGCGAGCCTTGTATCCGGGCACGGCTTTACAGGCTGCGAGAGAACTCGCTCGGAGATGATTCGAGTGAGAGCGCGGCCTTGGTCGTGCCGCAACCGCCTTCTATGCTTCGCGAATCCCGTACGGACGGCACGCGTCAGAAAATCCGGCTGTGATCCGTGACTTGCTACAGAAGACTGTTTGCCCCTTGCAGAGCACGCTGGACCACGGTTATACTTTCGGTATGAAAACGGCAGTCTCAATCCCGGACGACGTGTTCGAAAAAGCGGAGCGGCTGGCGCACCGTACCAAGCGTTCGCGGAGTCGAATTTTCAGTGATGCTCTGCGCGAATATGTGGCCCGGCACTCACCGGACGAAATCACGGAGTCCGTGAACAGGGCCTGCTCCCAGATCGGCGAACTCGATGATCCATTCGTTACGCTGGCGGCGCGCAGGATTCTCAAGAAAAGCGAATGGTGATCTCACAGGGGGAAATCTGGTGGGCAGACCTCGGGCCGCCCAGAGGATCAGGTCCAGGATTCCGCCGGCCGGTTTTGGTGGTCCAATCCGACTCCTTCAATCGCGGCAACATTGCTACGGTCGTGTGTGTTCCGCTGACTAGCAAGGCAAAGTGGGCCCTCATGCCAGGCAATATTCATCTTTCAACGCGTAGCACCGGTTTGCCGAAAAATTCCATTGCTAACGTGTCCCAGCTGATCACGGTTGACAAAGCTCTTCTCATTGAGCGCGTGGGCAGGCTCCCGGTATCGAAGCTGGACCTCGTATTCGCGGGAATTGAGTTAGTGCTGGCGAGAAGCGGATAATCCCTCTACGCCTTCGCCTTGCTCACCAGCTCCCCGCGATAGTTCAGCGCCTTGAGCCCGTTGTAGCGGGCCGCGCCAGCCAGCTCCTCTTCGATGCGCAGCAACTGGTTGTATTTGGCGACGCGGTCGGTACGCGACGCTGACCCGGTCTTGATCTGTCCGGCACCGGTGGCGACGGCTAAGTCAGCAATGAAGGTATCTTCCGTCTCGCCAGAGCGATGGGAGATCACCGCGGTGTAGCGGTTCTCGCGCGCCAGGTTGATGGCATCGATGGTTTCGCTGACGGTGCCGATCTGGTTCAGCTTGATCAAAATCGAGTTCGCGATGCCGGCGTCGATGCCGCGCTGGAAGATATCGATATTGGTGACAAAGATGTCGTCGCCTACAAGTTGAATCTTGCCGCCCAACTCATCGGTGAGCGTCTTCCAGCCTTCCCAGTCATCTTCCGAAAGACCATCTTCGAGAGAAACAATGGGATACTGCCGCGCCCAGTCGGCATAAAACTTCACCATGTCTTCGCTGCTGTGCTCGCTTTTGTCCGACTTCTTGAATACATACTTCTTCTTGTCCGCGTCGTAGAACTCGCTGGCAGCAGGATCGAGTGCGATGGCGATCTGCTCGCCCGGCTTGTAACCTGCCTGCGTGATCGCTTCCAGCACGACTTCAATCGCCTCTCCGTTCGACTTCAGCGACGGCGCGAATCCGCCTTCATCGCCGACCGAGGTGTTGTAGCCGCGCTTCTTCAACACGCCCTTGAGAGTGTGAAAGGTTTCCACGCCCCAGCGCAGCGCCTCGCTGAACGAAGGCGCGCCCACCGGCATGATCATGAACTCCTGGAAGTCGACGCTGCTGTCGGCATGCGCTCCGCCGTTCAGGATGTTCATCATCGGAGTGGGAAGCAGGCTGGCGGTGAATCCGCCCAGATACTGATACAGCTCAACGCCCAGATGGTCAGCCATGGCGCGAGCATTGGCCATCGAGACCGCCAGGATCGCGTTGGCGCCAAGCTTACTCTTGTTGGGAGTCCCATCCAGCTCACACATGACGGCGTCGACCTCGCGCTGCTCGCTGGCATCCACTCCTTCCAACTCAGGCGCGATGGTCATACTGACGTTGTCGACAGCCTTCAGTACGCCCTTACCCATGTAGCGTTCTTTTTCGCCGTCCCGCAGCTCAACCGCTTCGTGTTCGCCGGTCGAGGCGCCGCTGGGCACAGTCGCGCGGCCCCGAGCGCCACTTTCAAGAATCACTTCGGCTTCGACAGTGGGGTTCCCGCGCGAATCAAGTACCTCGCGGGCCAGAATTAGAGCGATTGCTGTCATGGTATGAGTCCGGATCCTCGCCGTTGGATTGGCTTTCGCGCCGGCGAAGAATGTTGGAAGGGCCAATTATAACGGGCGGGGAATTCCAACTATGAAAGCGCGGAGAATGCCCCACAAAAGCAGCCATCTCTGCCCTGGCGGGCTTGCGGCTATGCCGTGCCCGGGGTACTCTGCCGGACGCAACAACCGCCCCCCCGCCGGGTTCTACTGACTCGACCTGGCATCAGGCATTACGCAATCACGCAGCTTGGAGCAACTCAGCTTTGGGCATATCCTATATTTGCTGTCCCCGCACGCAAAGCAGTTGGGCCGCCCATCGGCGGATCTTGGAGTTGACATGAACTGGACCGGGATTTTTCGTAGCGCCTGCATTTCTCTCGCGTTGCTGGTCAGCACCCTCTCGAATGCGCAAACTAGCACGGTCGCGCGCATCAATCGCCCGGTGAACGATTCCGATGTCGCCCTTCTGCCGGGAGGCGTGCACCCGCGTATTGCGCAGGCTCTCGACCAGGGCAGCGTCTCGGCCAGCATGCCTTTGCACCGCATGGCCATGTTCTTCAAATCCAGCGCAGCACAGCAGAAGGACCTGGACGAACTATTGCGCGAGCAGCAGGACCCGGCCTCGCCCAACTATCGCAAGTGGCTGACACCCGAGCAATACGCCGCACGCTTTGGCATGAATCCAAACGATCTTGCCAAGGTAAGTGCGTGGCTCCAGTCGCACGGCTTCCAGAACCTCGCGGTTTCCCGCAGCCGCACCTCGATCGAGTTCGACGGCACTGCCGGCCAGGTGAGGGTGGCGTTTCATACCCCAATCCATCGCTTTGCGCTGAATGGAAACACCCGTTACGCCAATACCGCCTCGCCGTCGCTGCCCAGCGCCTTCGCGGGAATGGTCGCGGGAATCACGTCATTAAACGACTTCCGCCCGCGAGCGATGTCGATAGCCCATTGGACCTCCAGCATCTCAGGCAGTCACTTCCTGGTTCCCGGAGACATTGGCACGATTTATAACGTCAACAGTCTCTACAATTCGGGAATCGACGGCACGGGTGAGGCGATCGCCGTTGTCGGCCAGACCTCGTTGACGTCAACCGACGATGGCACTCATGCCGATATCGACAGATTCCGTTCCCTGGGCAGTTTGCCAGCTATCAACCTGCAACAAATTAAGACCGGAAGCCCCACCTATAGCAGTAGCGACGTCGATGAAGCCAACCTGGATATCGAGTGGGCAGGGGCAATCGCCCCTAAGGCCCAGATCATCTTTGTTTATTCCGAGAACGCGCTGTTCACGTCGCTGGCTTATGTCGTGAATAACAATCTTGCTCCGGTGATCAGCGTCAGCTATGGAAACTGCGAATCCGCGTTCGGCGCGACGGATATCGCTACCCTAACCACCATCCTCCAGCAGGCCAATGCTCAGGGGCAAACCGTCACCGCGGCTTCCGGCGATAGCGGCGCCGCCGACTGCGATGGCAGCTCTTCGAATCCTGTAACCGTGGCGACCCATGGACTGGCCGTGGACGTACCTGCTTCCACACCGTACGTGACCGGGATGGGTGGCAGCGAGTTCACCGGCGACGCCGGGGCATGCCCACCCAACAATATGTGTACCAACGGCGCCCCCGACACCCAATATTGGAAGGGTTCGAGTAGTCCAACCGATACCAGCGCGTCAGCCAAGTCGTACATCCCTGAGATGGTTTGGAATGACACCGATGCCTCCGGCATTTCCGCCGGAGGAGGCGGCGTGAGCACGCTATTCACCAAGCCAACCTGGCAGACCGGCACTGGTGTTCCCAAGGACGGACAGCGTGACGTCCCTGATGTTTCCTTGAGTTCGTCTCCCAACCACGATGGCTATTTGATCTGCTCCCAAGGAAGCTGTGTGAGCGGCTATCGAAAAAGCGACCAAACCCTGAACGTGATTGGCGGAACCTCGGCAGCTTCACCCGTTTTCGCCGGCCTCATTGCCCTGATGAACCAGAAGCTGGGCACGCCATTAGGGAACGTGAACTCGATGCTGTACTCGCTCGCTGGGAGCGCACCCAGCGCATTCCACGACATAACCAAGGGGAACAACATGGTTCCCTGCCAGGCGGGATCAAAGGATTGCGGCTCAAGCGGAATGATCGGCTACAGCGCCGGTACGGGATACGACCTCGCCAGCGGCCTGGGATCGATCGATGTCGGCGCGCTGGCCTCGGCCTGGACCGGTGGGGGCAATACTCCGGACTTCACCATCTCCGCCAGCCCGTCCTCGCTCTCCCTGGTGCACGGAACATCCGGTACTTCTACCATTGCTGTAACCGCCACGGGCGGCCCGCTAGGAGGCAGTGTCAGCCTCACGTGCACGGTGTCGTCCTCCCTTGGCGCGACCACTTGTTCCCTGAGTCCCAACAGCGTTAACCCGGGCACGAACTCCACTCTAACCGTGATCGCCACCAACAGCGCTGCCATGAGAGCTGTGCCCATCCCGGGTCATCCCTGGGGCCTGGATCTCAGCTTTGGCATGGCAGCGGTGTGCTTGCTTCCCTGGGGAGGCAACAAACGCATGGGACGCCGCTTGCTGCGCAAGATATCGCTGAGCCTGCTGGGGCTGCTATTGGTGATCGGGCTTGTAGCCTGCGGCGGCGGCGGGTCCAACAACAACAATAACAATTTCACCCCACTCAATGGCACAGTGACGGTGCAAGCCACAAGCGGCAGCCTGAATCACAGCGTGACCATTCCGGTGACCATCAACTAGCCTATGGCTGGGCGCGCGACCGGCCCAGGAACCATGAGTAGTGCGGCGCTTCAGCGTCGCGTTCGCGCGGATCAAGAAGCGTGGGCCGGCCGGTGATCCGCGAACGCGGGCCTGAAGGCCCGCTCTACCCGACCACAGCAATATCTGAACCGGTTTAGAAAGATTACTGAGCCGCCACGAGGTGCTGCTCTGCCCAGGGCACCACCCACTGCGCAGCCACTTCTTCCGGCAGCGTTCCCGAACTGGCATCGTCCAGCAGGATGTCGCCGGCACGCCGGGCGCCAAGCTGGGTCAGCAAAGCATCAAAACTTGGTCACACTGCATCTATACCCTTGACGGAATATCCCTTAAAAGGTATATTAGTGACACATGGCATGGGAGGTCGAGGTCAGTGATGAGTTCTCTGCCTGGTATGACAGGTTGGACGATGGGGAATCCGACAGTGTAGACGTCGTCGTTGGCTTGTTGGAGCAGCACGGGCCATTGCTGGGACGACCATACGCCGACGTGATTCGTCAGTCGCGTTATCCCAACATGAAGGAGTTACGAGTGCAGCACGAGGGTCGCCCGTATCGCATCTTGTTCGCCTTTGATCCGCGCCGCACTGCGTACCTGCTTCTGGGCGGGGACAAGACCGGTGATGATCGGTGGTACGAGATGGCGGTCCCGAAAGCGGACGAGATTTACGCCAAGCATCTGGCGGAGATGGGGTGAGGACATGGCACGCAAGTGGAGAGAAATCCGTAAACCGCGCCCACCGGAGCGCGAGGCCAGCATTCAGGAGCGGATTGCCCGGGAGAGTGCGCGCATCAAGTACACCTTGGCCCAGCTACGGACGGCTCGCAGGTACACGCAGACACAGCTGGCGGAGACGCTGAATGTCCCGCAGAACGCCGTTTCCAAGGTGGAGCACCGCACCGACGTCTACCTATCGACCTTGCGCAGCTACATCGAGGCCATGGGAGGGAGGCTGGAAATCAGGGCGCTGTTCCCTGATGCGGAAGTCGTCATTACGCAATTTCAGGACATCGAAGGCCGCAAACAGCAGGAACAGCCCTTAGTACACTCCTGATGATGTGGGTTTTTACGTTACAGCGTTGAACTCGTCGATTGCTGAGCCGCCATGAAGTGCTGCTCCGCCCAGGGCACCACCCACTGCGCTGCCACTTCTTCCGGCAGCGTTCCCGAGCTGGCATCGTGCCGCAGGATGTCGCCGGCGCGCCTGGCGCCCAACTGCGTCAGCAAAGCATCGAATCGCAATCCGCCCTGGCAGTAGGTGTCCTTGTAAGTGCGATCGCCCAGGGCGATCACGCCATAAGTCACTGCGGATAGGTCGGGTTTTTCCGTTTCGAGACTGCTAAACAATGCCTGAGCGTTGTCGGGCACGTCGCCCTGTCCATAGGTTGAGGTGCAGATCAGGAAAGGTCCGCCCCGGGAGAAGACATTGGCGTCGAGGCCGTCCATCATCTGGATGCTGGCTTCGTGACCGGCCGCCTCCAACGCAGTCTGCACCTCCTGCGCCACCATTTCGGCTGTCCCGGTCATGGTTCCAACCAGAATTGTTAGGTTCAGCGGCACGGCCTTTACCTTGTCACCACGGTCATGGTGGATTCCCGAATCGGAAATTCTAACAGGAAGTATAATGCATGTGCCGCGTAGGCTCAGGCTCGCAGAGGATGGCTGGGACCGAAACGGCTGAGTCCACAGCAACATGCCATCAGAGCTTGCCACTTCGGTGATTCCGGGAACGACTGACCCCAGCTTCCTGAAGCTGCTGGGCGACCGGGTGCGCGAGGCTCGCGCCCGCCGCGGCATGACCCGCAAGATTCTCGCCCGCGACTCGGGAGTGTCGGAGCGCTATCTGGCGCAGCTCGAAACCGGACAAGGCAACATCTCTATCCTGCTGCTGCGCGATATCGCGCGCGCGCTCGACGTTCCCCTGGAGGCGCTGGTCTACGACGGTCCGGAGCCGCCGATCGACCTGGTGCACACCACCGCATTCCTGCGCAGCTTGCCACCCGAGGGATTGGCGGAAGCCCGCAGCCTGCTGGTCGAACACTTTGGCGGTGTCGACCTTGCGGCCCGCCGCGGGCGCATCGCGTTGATCGGGCTGCGAGGAGCTGGAAAATCAACCCTGGGAGCGATGCTGGCCGAAAGATTGGAGGTCCCCTTCCTCGAACTCGACCGCCTCATCGAGCAGGAAAGTGGAGTCTCCCTGAGCGCAATTTTCGATTTGTACGGTCAAGGTGGCTTCCGCCGCTTCGAGCGCCGCTGCCTCGATGATGTCATTGAACGCTATCCGCGATTTGTGCTCGCTACGGGCGGCAGCCTGGTCTCGGAGCCGGCAACCTTTGAGCGATTGCTGACCATGTGCTTTACCGTATGGCTGAGGGCCACGCCGGAAGATCACATGCAGCGCGTCATCACCCAGGGTGACATGCGTCCCATGGCCGATAACCGTGAATCCATGGCCGACCTGGAGCGAATTCTGACAGTGCGCGAGCCCCTGTACCGCAAGGCCGGCCTCACCGTCGATACCAGCAGCCAGCCACCGGCCCAGGCCACCGAGGTGATTATGGAAGCGATCAGCGCTTCGACGTAAGCCTGCAAGAAGTGTTGCAACATAATTCCCTGCGTTGGCAACGGAAGTGCACTATAATGCATCAATAGAAGCAGTTCGCTTGTGGGGTGGTTCGGCCCTCTTTGGCCGCAGCGTCCGCCGTTTTCCTTCCCAAGGATTTGAGGAGAGCTTATGCCTGAAGTGCTCGACGCACAGCAGATGATCACGTTCGATGTGCCGGGGGGCGAATATCGCCACTGGAAACTCAGCATTGATGGCCGCGTCGCCACCATCGCGATGGACGTGAATGAAGATTGCCCGCTGAAGCCCGGCTACAAGCTGAAGCTGAACTCTTACGATCTCGGCGTCGACATCGAGCTGCACGACCTGCTGCAACGTATCCGCTTCGAGCATCCCGAAGTCGCGTGCGTGGTGCTGACCAGCGCCAAGGAGCGCATGTTCTGTGCCGGAGCGAACATCTACATGCTGGGCTCGTCATCGCATGCGTGGAAGGTGAACTTCTGCAAGTTCACCAACGAGACGCGCAACGGCATGGAGGATTCCAGCCAGCACGATGGACTGCGCTTCATCGCCGCACTCAACGGCACAACCGCAGGCGGCGGCTATGAGCTGGCATTGGCCTGCGACGAGATCCTGCTGGTCGATGACCGTTCCAGCTCGGTGAGCCTGCCCGAGGTTCCGCTGCTCGGAGTCTTGCCCGGAACCGGTGGCCTGACCCGTGTGGTCGATAAACGTCACGTGCGCCGCGATCTGGCCGACGCATTCTGCACCAATCCGGATGGCGTGAAGGGTGAGCGGGCCAAGCATTGGGGACTGGTCGATGAGATTGCTCCTCCAGCCGCCTTCCAGGAATTGGTGCGCCGGCACGCCGAGGCGCTGGTAGCCGACTCATCGCGCACGGCGAACGTGAAGGGCATTCAGCTGACCGCGCTTGATCGCCGCATCGATCATCTTGGCTACCACTACAAATACGTCGATGTGGAGTTCGACCGCCCCGGCCGCACCGTAACCCTTACCGTTCGCGGGCCCGAAGGCTTGCAGCCGGTCGAGCCGGATGCCATCCACGCGGAAGGCGATCAGTGGTGGCCGCTGCGCATGGCGCGCGAATTGGACGACGCCATCCTCATGCTGCGCATGAATGAACCGGAACTGGGGCTGCTTCTCCTCAAGACCGCCGGCAGCATTGAAGCCGTACTCGCCGGCGACAAGGTCATGCTGGAACACCACAACGACTGGCTGGTGCGCGAGACCATTGGCATGTTGCGCCGCACATTCGCGCGGCTGGATGTCTCCTCGCGCAGCATGTACGCGGTGATCGAACCAGGTTCGTGCTTTGCCGGCATCCTGTATGAACTGGTGCTGGCAGCCGACCGCAGCTACATGCTGGCGATGCCGGAAGAAGATAGTGACGCGCCCAAGATTGCGCTCGACGACTTCAACTTTGGGCGCTTGCCGGCGGTAAACCAGATTCACCGCCTCAAGATGCGTTGCACTGGCAAGGCGCGCATACGTGCGGCAATCATGGAAAGTGTAGGCAAGCCGCTGAACACGCAACAGGCATTGGAGATGGGATTGGTGACGTTTGCTCCGGACGAACTCGATTGGCAGGACGAGGTGCGCATCGCCATCGAAGAGCGCGTCAGCCTGTCACCGGATGCGCTCACCGGCATGGAAGCCAGCTTGCGCTTCCCGGGCAACGAGAGCATGGAAACTAAAGTCTTCGGACGGCTGTCCGCCTGGCAAAACTGGGTATTCATCCGTCCCAACTCGACTGGCGAGCACGGCGCGCTGAAGCTGTTCGGCTCAGGCTCGAAAGCAAAGTTTAACTGGGAAAGGGTTTAAAAGGCCGCTGGTACTCTGACAAGCTCGAGCTTAGGCATGGCTTACAGATGATCGAAATTCACCCAAAACGGATTAGCGGGTCTTGGGACGAGGGCTATGTACTGGATCTACACACAATCTCGAGCACTCTTATCGGGCACAACGAGTTTGGTCACCCGGAATTCGACACTGTACGTTCCGAATTAGGCGAACTGGTTGTATCGCCTTAAGTACAAGGGTGACAGGGGTGCACTCGTACCGATTGTCGAAGTCGCCACAGATTTTGTGAAGAAGTGGGATGTTCGGATTGACGCCGTCGTCCCGGTACCGCCATCAAGGACAGTGCGACCGCTGCAGCCGGTAAGTGAGATCGCCTCCGAATTGGCCAAGTGCCTCGGGGTGGTTTTGAATTCGACTTCTCTTAACAAGACCAAACCGACACAGCAAATGAAAGATATCGGCGATTTTGCAGCGCGAACGGCAGCATTGCAAAGCGCGATTACGGCGAGCAACGAACTTGCGGGTAGGCGCATACTGTTGTTGGACGACCTTTTTCAATCGGGTGCCACTCTGAATGTTGCGGCTCAAGTTCTCAAACAAGAGGGGCTCGTCGAGAGAGTCTATGCGTTAGCGCTCACCCGGACAAGGAACTGAAAATGGAATCGGTATTTGTAGCCGGATCACGGGCTTTGTCGCGACTGAGTCCCCAGATCAGGCAACGTCTCGACAACATAATGGAGCGCCATCTCACAGTATTGGTGGGCGATGCGAATGGTGCAGATAAGGCTGTGCAACGATATCTCGCGAAGTCTCGTTATGGCCGAGTCACCGTGTACTGCATGGACAGTTGTCGAAACAATGTCGGCGAATGGCCCATTCGGTTCCACAAATCTGAACCTGGCGTCAAGCGAGATAGGCATTATTACGGGATCAAGGACGCCGCGATGGCAGAGGACGCGACATGCGGGTTCATGTTGTGGGACGGAGTAAGTAAAGGTACTGCTGCCAACACAATCAACCTCCTCAATTCCAGAAAAAGGGTGGTCCTATACCTCTCGCCGCAGAAGCAATTCTTCACGCTACGTACAGTAGAGGACTTCAAACGAGCCGCGGAGGCATATGGACTTGTTAAAGTGTCCCCACTAAGAGCTACAGCAGAAATGGCCGAAATCGCAACAGAGCATCTTCCTTTCAAGTAGACAAAAATACGATTTCTCTTGCAATTAGACGGAGTTCATCAATGTCGATCAATTACACCGAGCGTATTCCGAACAATGTTGATCTTGGCTCCAACCGCATTCTGCAGCGCGCTCTGGAACACTGGCAGCCGGAATTTCTGAACTGGTGGCAGGAGCTGGGACCGAAGGACTTTCAGGTCGCCGATGTTTACCTGCGCACTGCGACCTCGGTCGACGCCAAGGGCTGGGCGACCTACGGCTTTGTGCGCATGCCGGAATATCGCTGGGGGATCTTCCTTGCGGAACGCGATCCCAATCGCAAGATCGGCTTCGGCGACAGCTTCGGGCAGGACGTGTGGCAGCAGATTCCGGGCGAATATCGCGCGATCTTGCGCCGGCTCATCGTCACTCAGGGCGACACCGAACCCGCGTCGGTGGAGCAGCAGCGCATGCTGGGACACACCGCGCCCTCACTTTACGACTTGCGCAACTTGTTTCAGGTGAACGTGGAGGAGGGCCGGCACCTGTGGGCGATGGTGTACCTGCTGCATGCCTATTTCGGCCGCGATGGCCGCGAAGAGGCGGAGGAGTTGCTTGAGCGGCATTCCGGCGATGCCAACAAGCCGCGCATCCTTGGCACCTTCAATGAGCCCATCCGCGACTGGCTTAGCTTCTTCATGTTTACCTACTTCACCGATCGCGATGGCAAGTTCCAATTGAAATCGCTGGCCGAATCAAGCTTCGACCCCCTGGCGCGTACCTGCTCGTTCATGCTGACCGAAGAGGCCCACCACATGTTTGTCGGCGACACCGGCATCAGCCGCGTCATCAAGCGGACGCTGGAGGTAATGAAGGAGCTGAACAGCGATGATCCGGTAGCGATTCGCAATGCGGGGGCCGTCGACCTGCCGACGGTGCAGCGCTACCTGAACTTCTGGTTCAGCTCCTCGCTTGACCTGTTCGGCTCGGAGCAGTCGTCGAATGCGGCTTCCTACTTCGCTAACGGACTGAAGGGCCGGCCTGACGAAGCGCGGTATGAAGACCATGTCGCCCGCGAGACCGCCTACGAACTGGGAGTGCCTGACGGCAAGGGCGGCATCAGGACCGAAGCCATCCCGATGCGCAACGCCATGAACGAAGTCACGCGCGGCTCGTACGTGCGCGATTGCGATCTGGGCGTGAAGCGCTGGAATCGCCTGATCGAGAAGGCCGGCTACGACTATCGCCTGACGCTGCCCTCGACGCGCTTCCGCCGCAACATCGGTGCCTGGGCCGGGGTGCCGACCGATCCGCAAGGCAACCCTGTCCCGCAGGAGGAGTTCGATCGCGGCAAGGCTAGCTGGCTGCCGAGTGAAGCGGACCAGGCCTACATCCTCAGCCTGATGCACGGCGTCTACGAGCCGGGCAAGATGGCGGCATGGATTGCTCCTCCCGACCGCGGGGTCAATAACAATCCTGTGGACTACGAGTATGTGCGGTTTGCGTAAGGACGCTCTTCGCTTTTCGCCAGAGATAGAGTCCGAACTTTGAAAACCCGTCACGCTGTTATCCATCACGCCAGCCTAGCCGCTACTGGGTGAATATTGTGCCAATTTCTTCTCCGGCGAAGAGCCAAGAGCGAAAAGCCAAGAGCGTCATCTCTGTCGAAGAGCGAGTGGCGAATAGCGAACAGCGTGTTTGCATCATCGGCTCCGGTCCCGCCGGATGCTATGTCGCCGAGCATCTGCTCAAGCTGCTCCCAGATGCACGCATCGACGTGCTGGAGAAGTTGCCGGTGCCCTTCGGCCTGATCCGCTACGGCGTTGCTCCTGACCACCAAAGCACCAAGGGAGCAGCGCGAGTGCTGGACCGGACACTTTCGCGCGACCGGGTGCGCTTCTTCGGCAACGTTGAGGTTGGCCGCGACGTCAGCCTCGATGAGCTTCGCTCGATGTACCACATTGTGGTACTGGCCACCGGAGCGCAGCGCGACCGCAAGCTGGGCATTCCGGGCGAAGACATTTCCGGCGTCATCGGCTCAGGAGCGTTCGTCGCCTGGTACAACGGACATCCTTCGCGCGTTACACCCGACCTGCGCGACGTCCGCTCGGCGGTGATTATCGGCAACGGGAACGTCGCCCTCGACGTTACCCGCATCCTGGCGAAAGACGCCGCTGAGCTGAAGGGCTCCGACCTTACACCCGATGTGCTGGAAGCCCTAAGCACCCAGCCAATCCGCGATATTCACATCGTCGGCCGCCGTGGGGCAGCCGACGCCAAGTTCAACGAGCACGAGTTGGAAGAACTGGGAACGCTGGGTCGGGCGAAACCTGTCATCGAAGACGTGAACCAACCTAGCGGGCGAAACTCCCGTACAAAAGGTCCTGCAAAAGTTTGCGACCGATACCCGCACGGGCCTGCCCATCACCATCCATTTCCACTTTGGGCTGACGCCCGCGGCTTTCATGGGCGATACACGCCTGCGAAGCGTTGCCTTTCGCTCGAAAGCGGGCGACGAGGTCAGCATCCCTGCACAGCTCGCCATTACCTGTATTGGATATGAAGCCGTTCCCTGCTGTACCGCAGCGCCGTCGAATGGGGTCTTCGCCAACCATGCCGGCAAGATTGAGGATGGCCTCTATGTCGTGGGGTGGGCCAAGCGCGGTCCTTCAGGAACGATTCCCACCAACCGGGCCGAGGCGCAGCAGGTCGCGCAAAAGATCACCAGCGAGGTCAATGCCGCCGATCAAAGGCACGGACCCGACTTGGCGGAGGTGTTACATTCGCGCGGCGTGACGTGGGTGGACCATGCCGGCTGGAAGCGGATCGAGGCCGCCGAGCGCGCCGCAGCCTGCGAGGAGCGCTGTCTTTTGAAGCTGTTGCGGGCGGAGGAAATGTTGCAGGCTGCCCGGCAGAATGAGCTGCAACTGAAAGAGATTTGACGATTGTCCTCGCATCACGAACAATTAACCTAGTTTGGTAAAAAACCTCGTTGCCTGTCCGTGCTTCCAATCGACAATAGAAGTATCTAAGGTGAGGATGTTGCGTTCGTGGCACTGGTCCAGGATGGCAAGTCGGCAGCAGTGAAAGACCCGTCCCACAGCCGGAAGAAACCGCTGCACCACAGCTCAAGCCATAAAAAGGGCTTGCGCACCGTCGCCCTGGTGGAGTTCCTCAAAGGCGTTCTGGCTGTGCTCGCCAGTGTTGTCTTTCTCGAGGTCATACACAAGAACGTCGACCTGGAAGAGGCCGCGCAGAATCTGCTGTATTACCTGCATGTCGATCCTGACCGGCGCTTGTCCCTGGCTTTTGTTGAGGTCGCGGGCAAGGTCATGGATGCCAACGTCACCCTGGTGATCACCATCGCGTTCATCTACGCGACCGGACGCTTCTTCGAATCGTACGGGCTGTGGCGCCAGCGTGTCTGGGCGGAGTGGCTGGCGATCATCTCCGGCGCCGTGTACCTTCCCTTCGAGTTGTACAAACTCATCGAACATCCGAACTGGATTCATTGGACCATTCTGCTGGTGAACGTCGCGGTCGTCTCCTACATCGCGTGGGTGCGCTGGGATGAAGTCAGCGCACGGCGCGCCGCTCGCATGGGCTTCGCCGAAGACGGGGATTGAATCAGTGGCTAGTGGGTAGTGGCCGGTTAGACCTCCATAAGAATTGCTGTATCCGGCCGGGGCGCCAGGTAGAGCCGAGCTTTAGAGGATGTTACGGAACTCGTGATTGAGCGACGCGGGTGGGACAAACCACACCCCGTCCCGCAGGGACAGCATATCTAAGCCCAGCAATTTATTGCTGGGAGGGCGTAAGTAGGAAATCCCGAGTCCGCTTCAGCGGACGGCACCAGGTTCGTAACAGCCTCTTTAGCTCGGCGTTCTCGCGCTTTATCAAGGGCCTGAGCCGGCTTCAGCCGGCGACACAAAAGCTCACGCCCGCGGCGCTACTGATCGGCTCGATTTGGGTCCGTCTCTCCCATTGCTACAATTGACCCCATGGCGGAAGGCACGACAGTGCGTCTCACGGAGATGGTCAAGGCTGCGGGTTGAGCCAGCAAGCTAAGTCCGGCGGTGCTGGACTCGGTGCTTGGGAAATTAGCCCGGCAACATGACCCCAACGTGCTCATCGGCTTCGACACAGCCGACGACGCGGGCGTGTATCAACTCACGCCTGAGTTGGCCATCGTGCAGACGGCCGACTTCTTCACTCCCATCGTCGATGACCCCTATGTTTTTGGGCAGATTGCCGCCACCAACGCGCTTGAGCGACATCTACGCCATGGGCGGCAAGCCCATCAGCGCACTCGCGCTGGTCTGCTTCCCCGAGGACGGCGATCCGAACATCCTGGAGCGGATGCTGGCGGGCGGCCTGTCGAAGATGGTCGAGGCCAACTGCACCGTCATCGGCGGGCACAGTATCCGCGATCCCGAGATCAAGCTGGGCTATTCGGTGACCGGGACGGTTCACCCGCAACGCATTCTGGCCAACAGCGCCGCCCGCGCGGGCGACAAGCTGGTCGTCACCAAGGCCATCGGCACAGGCGTAATTTCAACCGCGATCAAACGGCAGGAAGCTCAGTTCGCCTGGATCCGTGGCGCCGTTCGCTCCATGATTGCGCTCAACAAGAAAGCGGCTGAGATTGTCACCAGCGGCTTCGAAGTTCACGCCATGACCGACGTCACCGGCTTCGGGCTGATCGGGCATGCGCGCGAGTTGGCGCGCGGCTCGGGTGTCAGCCTGCGCCTCTTCGCGTCAAAGGTGCCGCTGCTGGAAGGCGCTCTGGAGTGCGTGCGCGGCGGCTATATTCCCGGAGGCCTCAAGTCGAACCGTGGCTTCGCCGAAGGTTGCGTCGAGTACGCCGGCGACGTGCCCGAAGAGCTGCGCACCTTACTCTACGATCCGCAAACCGCTGGAGGCCTGCTGGTCTCCATCGCTGCTTCTGATAGCGACCGCCTGGTCGATCAGCTTCGCGAAGCCGGCATCGCCGCCGAAGTCATCGGCGAAGTGCTGGAGAAGCAGGTGCCGCTGATCGCAGTGGAACCGTAGCGGTTGGGTTCGTCGCCCGGAGCCAGGGAAGCTCAAGCCGGGACTGCCTCACGCGGTAAGGAAGTTTCAAGCCTGGCCAGCCTCTCGTCGATCTTCGCCAGAGAGGCTTCCAGTTGCCCCTGGGGAGCCTGGCTGCAAAAGACCGGGTTGTTGACCCACCAGTCCATTCCCATTTCCTTGGCTTTGTCGACTGAGCAGATCACCAGCCGAATCTGGATGGAAAGCAACTCGATGTCCACGAGCTTGATCTTGATATCGCCGGCGATCACCACGCCTTTATCGAGCACCCGCTCGAGGACATCCGACAGGGTGGAACTCTGCAATGCGTGCGTAACCGGTTGGGGCATGATGCAACTCCTCTGTTAGAACAGCGTTCCCAAGGGGCCCAGATCGAGGTTCAAGTCCTGTTCTCCAAGTCCGAACTCCTGGCGCAGCCTGTCAATCTCTTCCGCCTGGCGCATCAACGTCAAGCCCAGTTTCTCGATCTGATCCTGGCTGAGGGAGCCGGCATCGATCCGCCGCAGCGCCTGGCGCTCCAACAATTCGTGCAGCAGCTTGACCACGGTAAGGACCAGTTGCCCGAGGCCGTTTTTCACGTGCTCCGGATCCAGTTCCAGACGGACACGGCATGGAGCTGCGGAGCTCGGGCGCGGCTGAATTCTGTCCCCCTGTTGCATCACCAGGGCAAAGTCCCTAATCGATGTAGACTCAACCTGAATAGTCCCAGCCGGCTCCATGGCTCCTCCGCTTTCCGATGTCGATGGACAATCCGGCCGCCGGCTGCCCGTTGTGCAGGCTGGCGCGTGCGGTCTCGATCGAGGTCAATACCAGTTGCAGGCCCAGATACAGCAGGTCCACCCCGGCCACCGAAATGGTGACTTCTCCGGCGACCACAACGCCCTTGTTGAGCACGCGATCGAGAATCTCGCACACCGAAACGCGCTCGCTCTCCTCGAACTGACGAAGCTCAGGCGCTAAACGGTCGTGGCCGACAATGGCTTCAGGCTGTCGCACAGGCAGTCAGCTCCTGTCCGGCGGACTGGTAAAGGCTCCTTCCCAGACTTTCCAATTGCTCCAGCCCGCCGATGTCCGGCCGCCGGTAAACCTGGATATGCTGCTTGTCCGGGAAGACCTTCAGAAACTCCTTCGCCACCGCCGATTCCCGCCGGCGCAGGCCCACGCACAAGCGGCAATCGCAGGGCGGGGTCAGCAGATTCAGGAATACCAGTGGAACAGCGATGCCCATTCTGCCGCACGCCGGCGCCAGGTCTTTGGTCTCTTCCAGTGCCATTCGGGTAGGAATGCTGACCACGTAAAGGGCGGAGGCGGCGGGATTCCGAAGCAGTTCGCGAAGTTTTTTCAGGTTCCTGGAGATTCCCACCAATTCCTGGGCGAATCCCGGCAGGTGCAGAATGTGTTCGTACTTGAGAAAGAGGCTGAAGAAAGCTTTGAGCCACTGGTCAATAAGGTCGGGCAACTCCAGCAACCGGATCAAGTGGCCGGTGGAGGCGCAATCCAGGATGAACAGGTCATAGCTGTCCTGCGCCATAAAATCCAGGATGCGGGTCAGCGCCATCACCTCGTCCAGTCCGGGCGGCGCAAGGTCCAACATGCGCTCCAGAACCACGCGGTCGAAGGTCAGGTCGAAGCCGCGGGAGACCGACTCCAGAAAGTGTTCCAGGTCCTCGGCATAGCGGGATTTCAGCTTTTCAAACTCCGCCGGTGCGTCGATTTCCATGGCCCATAGGCCGGGAAGCAGTAGCTTGGGCCGAGGGCCAATCTGAGTTTGCAGGCAGGCGGAAAGCGAGTGAGCCGGATCGGCGGAGAACAGCAGCACCCGTTTCTCGGGGAAGTCGCGCGCCATGCGCAGGGCGGTAACGCAGGAGAGAGTTGTTTTGCCCACGCCACCCTTTCCGGCAAAGAGGATAAACTGCATCCGCGCCGAAGGCGGCGGGGCCGGGTCCAGGACGACCGGATCGCGGAAGATCGTGCTGCGGTTTGCAATCGCCTGCTGGCCATCGATCGGCTGCGCATGATCCCAGAATTCCGTGAGCAGCCGTTCTCCCCGCACCTCCTCCGCCATCAGTCCCACGCCCCACACCGGGCACAAGGCTTCGAGACTGCTCAGCAGACGCTGAATCTGGAGTCGCTCGGTCGCTCCAGCGGCCGCACAAGTGAGGCAATCGCACTCCAGGTGGAGCTGATTCACGACCATGTCCGCTACCGGCATCTTGCGGTCCCGTAGCTCCTGGACCAGGGCCAGCGTCTCGCAGATGCTGAGCGGCTCGGCAATGGCTACCGGAACGAATTGGGTGCGCTGTGGATCGTGCAACAGCTTCTCGGTCAACCGGAGCGTGGACTTCCACCGCATTGCGAACAGATCGAGGCGGTCCGGTCCCTCGTCCCGGCTGAACACCCGCCGCATGTAGCGTCGCTTGGCCAGCAATACTTCCAGCATGCCCAGCCAACGGCGGATCAATTCGGGCATGGCCAGCAGCCGCAGGGTATGGCCGCTGGGCGCCGTATCCACCACGATGCAGTCGTATTGGCGAGACTCGACCCAGCCGGAGATTTCAAACAGGGCCATCAACTCGTCCAGGCCGGGCAGTGACAGGCTCAGAAACCGGTTGATGTCCTCGTCATCAAGGAAGGTTCCGGCAGCGGCAATCTCGCCCAAAATGCCGCCATTCTGCTCGCGGAACTTCGTCAGACATTGCTGGGCATCCAGCTCGAGCACGTTCAGGTTGCCGGGAGGCACGTATCCGGCCAGACTGTCGCGCACCGAATGGGCCGGGTCGGTGGAAACCAGCAGCAGGGAACGCTCCGGCGCCTGGGCGGAAAGACGCAGGGCGGCGGCCGTGGCGCAGGTGGTCTTGCCCACTCCGCCCTTGCCGCCGAAAAGCAGCAGCCGGAGGTCCTGTTTATCAAAAAACGATGGCCTGGCACGGCTCATACGGGTCGCCCACCCGGCAAGGTTGCGGCAGGCTCCGGCGCAGTCTGGTCGGATTCCTGGGCTTCGCCGGATTCCTCGTTCTCCTCCGCCAACCGGCTTTCAATGGCCTCCAGCCTGTCCAGCAGGACCTTCTCCCCGGCCTCGAATTCCGCTTCGCTGATCCGCCCGGTTTCCAGTTGCATGTAAAGTATCCGCAACTGCTCGGTAATCGACTTGGCCTCGCCCGCCAGCTCGTCCTGGGCGATCTTGCCGATCTCCCGGAACACCCACAGAATGCTGTGGACCGGAAACAAAAGAATGTCATCCACCAACAGCATCACTGCTCCAAATCGAGTTCCACGAAGTTATGCGGCGCCCACGGTCCGCTGTAGTCGAAGGAGAAGTTGTTGTCGAAGAACTTGGCCGCGGTAAACACGCCGGCGGAAAACTCCTCTTGCGCGTCGCGCTTCACCAGGCAGGCAAGGTTGATGACCTCATGCTCGTTGCGGCACGGGTTGGCTTTGAATTCCACGCACAGCGGGGCAAGCACGTGCTCCACCCTGGCGGTATGGTTCTCCCGGTCCTCATTGAGCAGGCGGTCGAACATCCGGCCCAGCTCGATCTTTTCTTCCTGGGAGAATTCATGGCGCGCGCTCATCAGGCGGTCGCGCACCAGGCGCAACTCGGTATGGGTGTTGACGAAGTATTCGAAGATATTGGGCACGTCCCAGGTGACGCGCAACCCCATCTCCACCTTGCCGGCCACCCTCGCCAGCTGCTCCTCGAAGGCGCGCCGGTTCTGGGCCAGGATTTTGCGGATGGCTTGCGGATTGTCGGCAATGGTGCCGAAGGCCATGGGCAGCGGAGTGGTGTCCTCGACCAGGCGCTTGAGCACCGCGTAGTGGGCTTTTAGGTGGGCGCGCTCCGGCCGGATGCGGGAGCTGGTCAGGCCGCTGACCACCGCGGCCACGCGCCCGTCACCAATGGTGTACACATCTCTTCCCTCCAAACCCAGGGAAGGGAAAGCTCGAGACTCGTCGCCCGCTACCACGGCGTAGATATAGTGTCTTCCCTTGGCGGTGTGAATTCCCGGATTCTGTTCCGGACCGTTGGCAACGGCTACACATTCGTTCATGGCCTTCTCCTCATTTGCGCGGACTCGATCCGTCCCCGGTGCAATCTCCAGCGCGCTTGCAGCCAAAGCCGCCTCCGTTCGGCGTCCCATAGCCGTATCCACTCCGGCAGCGAGCGCAACCCGCCCAACCGCGCCAGGGCCGCGCCGGTGCAAACGGGGCAGGAACGGTAATTGCGGCGGTGGCGGTTAGCCGGTACATGAGCGGAGGTACGGATAGTCAGCATGGCAAGGCCTCAATAGCGAATCTTGAATCCGCCCCGGCCGCGCCGAGCAGGTTGCGGCGGAGCGCCCGGCAGACGCGCCAGCGCCCTCCCGCCGGATCTCTCGACCGCCTGGAGCAGTTCCTGTTTGGTCTTCTCGATCTCCTCGATACGGGCATCGATAAGTGCAATCCGCTGGCTAGCGCTTTTGCGCTCCATGTTGCGCCGCGCCCGCTCCATCTCCAGGCAGGTGATTTGCATGTAGCTTCGATAGGGGACGGAGACCTGATCCGTGCGCCCGGAAAGCGTCCGTAACTGATTCAGACCTTTGCTAGGAATGGCCATTCGATGACTCCTTCCGGGTGCTGCGGGGACCGGGCCGCTGGCCGTTGCGGTACGGCTTGCTCTCTGCGCCGCAAGCCCGCGCCATGCATTCGTCGATTTTGTGCGGCATCAACGATTGGCCGTCGCAGGTGACTTTGGCGGTTTCGGCGGTGAGAACGTCGTGGCAGACCCACTGAAACACCGCATCGTCCAGCCGGGCGTGCGCCTGGCGATGAACCAGAATGCGGGCAATGGCGATGGTGGCGCGAATGGTGGGCCGGTGGTTGTTGACACCGGTGCCCCGCAGCTCGCGGACAATATCCACGATCACCTCGGCATCCTCACGGGCCAAACCCGATTTGCTGATGGCGATCTGGATCTCCGTCTCGCGATCGAAGTTGCCCAGGTTAAGCGTGATCAGGCGGTCCATCAGCGCATCCTGGGTCTTGTGGACCCCGGCATACTCCTCGGGGTTGGAGGTGAAGATGGCGTGGAAGTCGGGATGCACTTCGAGATACCCTTCACCGCCATTGCGCCGCAGGCTGGGCAGATTCAGGATTCTCTCCTCCAGCACGCTCAGCAGGGCATTGTTGGCCTCGGGGCGGGAGCGGTTGAACTCGTCGTAGATGAGAGTATTTCCGTTGGCGCAAGCCGTGGTCAGGCGATTGTCCACCCACAGGGTGTTCATGTCCTCTTCGGTCTTCAACACGGAGTGGATATAGTTGTCGACCAGCTTTGACTTGTGATAGCCGGCGTCCTTGCCCACCAGGTCCGAGCTGCCGAATTCATCGTCCCCGTGGATGAGCGTGACCGGGCGGCCAAGCTTGGAGGCCAGGTGGAAGGCAAGGGTCGTTTTTCCGGTTCCCGCCGCGCCGGCAAAGTGAATGGCATACCCCACTTCCAGGTAGGCGAACGCGCGGTCGGCCAGGGCCTGAACATGGGGGCTGGAGACAAACTGGTCGCTGGCTTCCACCAGCACATCGTCCCCTTGCGGCTGCACCCGGACCACGCCTCCGCTCTCTTTGTCCTCAGTACTCACCATCGAAATGGTCTCCTCTTAATTGGTCTATCGGCGGCGGGGTCAGTACCAGGCCAGCGTCGCAATCAGCTACGGCTGGCGACGCGCCGCGGCCTTGGTTCCGTCAAAGCCTTTTGGTTGCGGCCTCTCCACCGCCGGGGACTGGGAAGGCGTACCACCCAACCAGGCGCGACAGGCACCGGCGCGATCCCCGGCAAAGGCGGCACACAATGCCGAAACCTGGGTTCGCCTTCGGTCGGTCGCTCTTACCAGAGCGTTGTGCAGGGCTGCTCTCCGGTGACGCCAGGCCCCAATTTCTCTGCGCAGCCGCATCATCGATTCGGTCAATCGACCCACGCGGGTCCTCGCTTTCTAAGGTTGCTCCGAAGCGCCGCCATCTTCCGCCGCACATCGAGTCCCAAAACTCCGCAACCTCAATCCCTATCCATTTATCATTCGGCGGCTCGCGCCGTTTATTTCTCCGGCGGCCGGTCTGCTATTTCTCTCGCGGCCGATTCGCGCCGAAACTCAATAGCTGCCTCAACGAAACCAGACGCCCTGGCCCGACGCTCAAGACCGGGACGCCGTGGCCGAACGGGCGTTGGATTTTGAACGGGCCTTCAGATCAATTGCTTGAATCCGGTTGAACTGCATTGCGCCCGTGGTTTGCGATCAGCTTTTGCCGGCCCAGGCTTTGCGGGCGCCCGCCAGGTCGTCGGACATGTCTCTGCGCAGCGTGCCAACCGAGCGCTTGAGGTTGTCCAGAAACGCCAAACGGGCATGCTTGGTCTGCTTCGCCATCTTGGCGCGAGCATGGCCGAAGTGAGAACAAAGCTGGGTCATCGCCTTTTTCCGCGACTTGGTTTCTTTCTGCAAATCGTTCATCAAGCTGCCGCGGTCATTGCGCATTGCGACAATTTCATCGCGCAGGCGAACCGTATCCTCAGTTAACATTTCGTTTCTCCTTTTCCTGGTTTGCCAGGGGATTGCCCGTGGCCGTACTACTCGCTTTCCGCGCCTAGCAACGGCCACAGGAATCTTGTCAGGGCTGGGGTTTAGGCCGGGGCTGCGGCGCTCGCAGTCAGACCGATGGCTTCGGCATACTTCAGGTAGGTTTCGACCGACGCGATCACAACGCGCGCTTCCACTGAGAGCAGCTCGATGCCGACCAGCGACACCTTGACCCAAGCATCAATAACGATACCCTTGTCAAGAATGCGGTCGACAACTTCCGCCAGGCTCGAGGAATCCGTAGACTTGTTTACTTTTGCCATGTTATTCGTTCTCCTTTCCGGCTCTCTTCGGCCGCAATCGGACTCATTTGCTGTCCGTCTCGCGAAGGTAGATTGCATGTGGAAGGCCAAAGCCATGAGTGCGCAGACTTAGGTAATCTCCGGACCATTGAAGGCTTTGAAGCACTCATCGTGAGCTTGGAAAGAGGAGGGATTCACAGGCGTATGTGTAACAATATAAACACTGTACCTAGAACCGACGTGATCGATACAGGACTCGTTCTCGCGCTTTGAAAATCTGGGAAGACTCTCGCTCTAGCTTAGAAGCATCTCATGTTAGTAACCTATGGAATGGTTTCCATAGTTTGCATTCCCGTGGTTACCACAAAGCTGTATGGTGGCCATGGACCGCTCAACAAGAGTTTCACGCCCCGGGGAGGAGCGATCTCGCGGGCCTGCCTGCGAAACGCCTCTGCGCCGCTCTTGCGCACCAGAAAGTACATTGAGACCAGACGTCCCTGAGCGGACGGCGAAATCTCCCGGCGCTCCTCGGCGGAAAACTTCGCCAACGCGGCTGCCATCCGGTCGGCGCAATGGCCCTCCTCCGGAGCCAGCGTGTCGGGGGAGTTATAGCGATGGCGCAAAGAGGCTAAATAGGCGCTTCCGGGGGACTCCGGAAGCGGCGGGAGCGGCACGGCTTGAGCCGGCCACAAAAGGCGAATGCCCATCTCCGTCATGCCGTGAAGCCGGCTCAAAAGAGTCTCGTACTCCGGTCGGCGCTCCTGCAGCAGGCGAACAATCTGGTCTTCGTTTTCCATGAGGCAGCCATGACGCAGGGGAATAACCGTTTGCCGGGCATGCATGGCTTCCACCACCCGCTCAAAAACCAGCAAAGAGGCCACGCTGGGCGTTGCGGTGGGCACTTCCACCTCCGACACTGCAGCCGCCAGCCCGTAGCCTGTGACCAGACGGATTCCCGGCTCCTGGGCAGGCTCGCATTCATCCTGCCGGCAGATGCAGTGCAGAAGAAGGATCATGCCTCGTCGCCGCCGGAAAGATCGGGAACAAAACTGTAGGATGGCCACGGACCGCTGAGCACCAGTTCGAGGCCGGGGAATGCTTCGCCGCAGTTGAACCGTTCCAGGCTGGCTGTGAAATCCGCGACGGCCTCCGGCGAGATGAGAAAGGCCCAATTGAGGATCGCTTCAGCCTCGATCGCTCCGGCTGCCGACGGAAGCACTTTGCGCTCCCGGAAACCGCCGGCGTGGCTTCCCAACTCTGCTGCCGCCGCTTGACAGAACTCCTTCAGCCGTTGGTTGTACTCCCGCTCCAGGCGAGACTTGATCCGCTTCTCCTCGAAATAGCGAGTTCCTGGCGGTCCGGCCAGCGTCTCGGCCGCCGGATCGAACAGCTTCCGCAACCCACCGGCGCGGTCCAGCAGCCCCTTAACTGCCCATTCCTGCCGGGCGCCGAGTTCGGTGAAGAATGCGGCAATAGCTTGGCGATGGTGGCGGAGGAACCGATCCAGGCTGTCACGGGAGGAGAACAAAGTGGCGAAGCGGGCCGGCAGCACCGGGGCTTTCGTCATAACTTGTTCGATGACCGCTTCGTGGCGGCAGACGCGCGGCCCCAGCCAAGCCAGGTCCTGGAGATGCGCTTCTGCCGCCGGGCCGGCAAAATCCGCCAACTCGACCTCGCTGTAGATGGTGCAAAATTCTCCGCGGGCGCTGCTTCGGACCGGGCGGAGGCCATCCACCCCGGCCGCGAGCCCGGCCGCGAGTTCCCCGATTTCGCCCCCGGAGGGGGTGAGGCAGTACAGGTAAAGGGCCAGGCCGCTGGCTTTCATTCATTGCCGCCGTGCTTGTTCGAGCTCCGTTTCCAGGTCCTCCGGGGTGATCAGGACCGCCGCCGGGTCCTCGGGTTTGCGGAGCCGGGCGGCCACCGCGCGCCGTACCGCGCGCAGCGCCGCCCGGGTGCATACGCCCTGGATCTCTGCGCCGCTGAAGTCCTGCGCGGCCGCGGCCAGGCCGGCCATCGCGATCCCGGGCGCCAGCGGTTTGTTACGCAGGTGCACCGCGAAGATCTGGCGGCGGCTCTCTTCATCGGGCAGAGCAATCTCCACAATCTCATCGAAGCGCCCTGGCCGCAGAATAGCCGGATCGAGCATGTCCGGCCGGTTGGTCGCGCCCAGAAAGAGCACGCCCTTCAGCTCCTCGACGCCATCCAGCTCGGCCAGAAACTGGCTTAGCACCCGTTCGGCCACGTGGGCGTCGGAGCCGCCGGAGTTGCGCGCCGGCACCAGCGCGTCGATCTCGTCGAAGAAGATAATGCAGGGCGCCGCCTGCTTGGCCTTGCGAAACATCTCGCGCACCCCGCGTTCCGACTCTCCCACGTATTTCGAGAGCAACGCCGGGCCTTTCACCGAGATGAAGTTGACCTTGCTCTCGGTGGCGACGGCCTTGGCCAGCAGAGTTTTCCCGCAGCCCGGAGGCCCGGTCAGCAGAATGCCCTTGGGCGGGCGGACGCCGGCCTCGGCAAACAGCTCGGCATAATGGAGCGGCCATTCCACGGCCTCGACCAGCCGCTGTTTGACCTCCGCCAGTCCGCCTACATCGTCCCAGCGGACATCGGGCACCTCCACGAATACCTCGCGCATGGCGGAGGGCTCCACCTCGCGCAGGGCGTCCAGAAAATCCTCCTTACCCACCTCCAGCTTGGCCAGTTGCTGGTAAGGAATGCGGGCCAGCGCGAAGTCGATTTCGGGCAGGATGCGGCGCAGGCAGATCATGGCTGCCTCGCGGCACAAGGCCTCCAGATCGGCGCCCACAAAGCCGTGGGTAATCTCGGCCAGATGGCTCATGGCCACGCCTTCAGCCAAAGGCATGCCCCGGCTGTGCACGGCAAGAATCTCTTCGCGCCCGGTGCGGTCGGGAATGGGGATGGTGATCTCGCGGTCGAACCGGCCTGGCCGGCGCAGCGCCGGGTCGAGAAGATTGGGCAGATTGGTGGCGGCGATTACGATCAGGTGCTGCCGCTTGGCCAGGCCGTCCATCAGCGCCAGCAGTTGGGCGACTACCCGCTTTTCCACCTCGCCTACCGCGTTCTCGCGGCGCGGCGCAATGGCGTCGATCTCGTCCAGGAAGATAATGCTGGGACCTTTGCGCGTGGCCTCCTCGAAGATCTTGCGCAGGTGCGCCTCGCTCTCGCCATAAAACTTGTGGATGATCTCGGGGCCGCTCACCGCATAGAAGTTGGCCTCGGTCTCATGCGCGATGGCGCGCGCGATCAGCGTCTTTCCGCATCCCGGCGGACCATGCAGCAGCACCCCTTTGGGAGCATCGATGCCCAACTGCTCGAAGACCTCCGGATAGCGCAGCGGCAGCTCGATCATCTCGCGGATGCGCTGCAATTGCGGCTTCAACCCCCCTATGTCCTCGTAGGAGGTGGAGCGCGCGGCCACTTCCTCGGCCTGCTGCGGGTTGCCGATCGTCAACTGCGTGGTGGGATTGATCAGCACCGGCCCCTTGGGCACGGTGCTCACCACGCGAAAGTCGGCCGAGCGGGTGCCGAACAGCGTGGCTCGGATGCGGTTCCCTTCCTGCACCGGCAGGCCGTCGAGAAGACTGCCGATATAGTCCAGGTCGCGGTCGGCAGGCCGGACATTGGCCGGAGCCAGCACCACGCGCTCCGCCGGGCGGCAACTGGTCTTGCGCACCGCGACGAACTCATCCAGCCCGGCTCCGGCGTTCTCCCGGATCAGGCCGTCGATCTGCGCGCGCGACTGTCCGCGCAGTTCTTTGTGAGCGGGCATCGCCTTGCACACGGTGGTGCGTTTGCCCGCGATCTCCACCATGTCGCCCACTGCGACACCGAGTTTTTCCAGGTCTTCGGGGCCCATGCGGACAATTCCGCGGCCCACATCCCGGCTCAGCGCTTCGGCGACCTTGAGCTTTAGAACCGGGACTTCCACACGTTCCGTAGCCATGATTGCGCTCTCATCTCATACACTTGATTTCGACAACCCCGTTATTGCAGGTGACCTGCATCTTCTCCCGCAGCAACGCGGAGGGCAGCAGCAGCTCCTTGCGGTACTGCTTGTCGCCGTGCGCGGCGGTGATGGTCAGCAGATCGTCCTCCACCGCGATTTCGACCTCTTCAACGCGGATGCCGGGCATCTCCGCCACCACCAACACATGATCTTCTTCTTCGAAGACATCGACTACCGGCTCGCGCACCTCCTGCACAACCGAGCGCCCCGATTGCCGGTCTTTGCGGATGTTCCCGAAGGGCTCGATGCGCGGCCGGTCGTCTCCCAGTCCCACCTTGACGGTGAACCCGTAGATTCCCTTGACCTCTTTGCCCGACCCGCGAATCTCGCCGCTGCGCGACAGTTGCTCTCCGCTTTCGGCAAGGTCTCCCAGTTTCTCCACCAGGTCTCCAAGACCCTTGAGAATTCCGCCCAATCCCGACTCGAAGCCGGTTTGGCCTTCTTTTTCCTCGTGTTTCTTAATCATGCGCCTGCACTCCTTCGAACAGAATTGCGTACTCCTTCACCTTGCTGTGAAGGGTTTTGTAGTCCACCTGGAGAAGGCGGGCGGCCTTGGCTTTGTTTCCGCCCGTTCTGCGCAGGGCGCGGACGATGGCCAACCGTTCCACGTGGACCGTGTTGCTGCGTACGATGTCCCGCAGCGAGAGATCGCTCGCTTCCCCGCCCGGCGCCGAGATAAGCTGCGCCCCTTCCTCTTCCGCCGGCAGCTTGCCGGCCCCATGTCCCAAACCCAGGTGCTGCTCGGCTATGAGTTCCTCGGTCATCAGCACGGCGCGGCGAACCACGGAGCGAAGCTGGCGCACGTTTCCCGGCCAGCGATAGCTCAGCATGGCCTCGATCGCGGTGGGGGAGAATCCCGGTACCGACTTGGAAAGCTCCAGGTTCGCAACCTCCATGAACCGTTTGGCCAGGTAGACGATGTCTTCGCGGCGCTCGCGCAGGGGCGGGATAGAGATCGTGTATTCGTTCAATCGGAAGAAGAGATCGGGGCGAAATGAGTGACATGCGCAAAGGGCTTCGAGGTCCTGGCCGCTGGCGGTCAGCATGCGCGTATCCACCCGGATGGGCTTCACGCCGCCCAGCCGGTACAGGGTCTTTTCCTGGAGCACGCGCAGCAACTTGGCCTGGGAAGCCAGCGGCATGTTCGAAATTTCGTCCAGGAACAGCGTCCCGGTGTGGGTAGCCTCGATCTTGCCCACGGTCTTCTGTTCGGCTCCGGTGAAGGCTCCCCGCTCGTAGCCAAACAGCTCGCTCTCAAAGAGCGCTTCGGGCACGGCGCCGCAATCCACGGGAACAAAGGGATGCTGCGCCCGCCTGCTGGCCTGGTGAACGGCGCGGGCCACCATCTCTTTGCCGGAGCCGGTTTCGCCGACAATGAGCACGCTGAAATTCGATTTCGCCACCCGTTCAATGGCCGCGATCACCTTGCCGATGGCCTCGCTGGGACCAAAGGTTTCCCGCGGCGAGAGCACATCGTGGACGCCATCCGCCTGGCGCTTTAACTCCATTCTCAGGCGCCGCTCGTCCAAGGCGCGCCGCACCACCCGGATCACCTGCCGATGTTCAAACGGCTTGGCGAGATAGTCGTGGGCGCCGGCGCGCAGAGCCTCCACCGCTCCCGGCACCTCGGCATATGCGGTGATCAGGATCACTGGCAGCCCGGAATCGATCTCCTTGGCCTTGCGCATCAGCTCCAAGCCGTCCATACCCGGCATGCGGAGATCGGCCAGCAGCACGTCGGCGTCTCCGGCGCGCAGCTGTTGTAACGCTTCGGTTCCGTTCTTGGCCAGCAGCGGGGTTAGCCCCTCCCGGCTCAGCAAATGGCCCAACAACTCGGCGAGGTCGCGGTCGTCGTCCGCGATAAGGATTCTGCCCGGCTCAGCATTCATTCGGCCCTTCTTTGACTTACTGTGGGCTGGCCCAGCGGGTAAGCCACGCGGATATCCGCATCCAAATATGCGGAAACCGCGTGCAACATCCCCATGAACAGGATGCCGCGCTCCCCTGCGGCCAAGGTCTTATTGATCCTATCGGCAACAAAACGGTCGCGCTTGTGCAGAAGCGAATCGCGCAAGCTTTGTGGGGGGGCTCCGCTGTGCTGCGCAGCGCTGGAGGCGAACATGGCGGTGGCAAGCTGGTACTCCTCCACCAGCAGTTCCGGCGATTCGGTGCCCATCAAGGTTGCGCCGCGCTCCTGCAGACGTAGCAGCAGCCGGTGGTTCCGGCTGCCTGCCGCCGCCAGCTCGGCGACAATTTCTCGCTCATGGCCGCAAACCGGCAATCCGTCCTGATAAATGCGCACGGTTCCCTGGGTCAGCGGCACCTGCGCAGCCGCGTCCTCGATCCGCTCCCACATTTTCTCCACCACGGCCGCGTGGCGGGAGAGACCCTGACGTCCCAGCACCGGCAGTTTCCTGCCCTGGATAGAAGCGCTCAGCGTTCCCATGTCCGCCGCGGTGTGAATAATCGGCAGGTAGACGAGGCTCCGTCTCCCGTCAACGGGTGGGCTAGCATTCATCTGTATCGGCCAAGTTGCACCGATTATGCTCTCCGCATCGCAGGAAATCTACACACGCGGGGTGGCCCGTACGACTTCTTGGGGATTACTTAAGTTTTTTGGGGGGGGGAGAATTACTTAAGTCCGCCTTAATTGAATGCTGCAAATTGATGTATCGCGCCAGCGAAAGGGCACAGACTTCCTTCATTCCCAGTCGCGATGTAAAACCAATGGCTCAACTATTCCCGCCTCTTGCAGAGAGGCGCGAATCCCGCGTAGAGTCAAAAGCCGCTTCTTCCGCCTTATCTTTTAACTAGGAATTTATTGGCTCGACGCCGCCCTCTTCTCCGCTGCGTCCTTGCGAAAAAGTTCCACCGCGGATTACGATCTACCTGCATCCACACTAGCTTTGAAACTGTCATCCGCGGAAACAATATACATGAGACTTGTAGATAACGGTTACATCTGTCCGATATAGGAGACGAGGGGCACATGGCCATCGCAGGACGCCTGCCGGAGCACGGAAGCTCGCCGTTCGACGAGGCTACTGCCGGGCTCTTCGAGAAGGGCAGCTTGCCGATGTGGATCTACGAGCTGCCCACGCTCAAGTTTCTGGCGGTCAACGACGCGGCGGTCGAATGTTACGGTTATTCGCGCGAGGAGTTCCGGGGCCTAACCGCGCGCCAGCTTCACCTCAGTGCGGAACGAACCTCCAGCCTCGATGCCGCACTGAGCTCTCCTTTCTCTTCGCCGCGGCAAGGAGCCTGGCGGCACCTGCGCAAAGACGGCACGGTGATCTACGTAGAAACCACGGGCTTCGCCGTATCCTTTGCCGGCCACAGCGCCTGCATGGTCCTGGCCATCGATGTCAGCGAGGGCAAGCGCGCCGAACTGATCTATCGCATGTTGATGGACACCATTCCCTCCTCGGTCCTGCTCCTGGATGAAAATCTGTGCGTGGTGCTGGCCAACCGGAACTTTCTCGAGAAATCCCGCCGCACTACCGACGGAACCGTGGGAAAGCGCCTAGCCGAGGTCTTCCCGGAAGCGATTCTGGCGGGGATGGAACTGGAGCAGCAGATTCGCAACGTCTTTCGCAGCAGCCACGCGACGGAAGGACAGCGCCTGACCTACCGGGCGCCGGGCGTGCCTATTCGGGTCTACTACTTGAGCGTTGTGCCGGTGAACTGGGCGGGACAGGTGGATCATGTTTTGCTGCTCATGGACGATGTCACCGAGCAGATGCGGCTGGGCGAGGAGATTCGGCGCATGGAGCGCCATCTGGCCAGCGTCGTCGAGAGTGCCAGTGATATCGTGGTTTCCACCGACACCGAGGGCAAGATCCTCACCTGGAACAAGGCCGCTCAAAAGACCACCGGCTACGGGCTCGAGGAGCTGAAGGGCCGCCCCTTTTTCGATTTTTGCGACCCCGCCGACGACGCCGGAATGCGGCGGCTGCTCGCCAAAGGCGTCCCCCCGGACAATGCCAATCGCATCGAATCCAATCTGAAGACCAAGGACGGGCAGAGTCGGCCGGTTTCCTGGGTCTTCTCGCAGATGACCGACGACGCGGCGCGCACGGTAGGCTTTGTGGTGGTGGGCCGCGACCTGACCGAGCAGCGCAAGTTCGAATTGCAGTTATTGGAATCGCAAAAATTGGCCGCTCTCGGCGTGATGGCCCGCGGCATCGCCCATGAGATTCGCACTCCGCTGGCCATCTCCTCCTCGGCCGCACAATTCCTCAGCGAAGACGATCTCACCCCCCAGTTTCGCCGCGAGTGTGCCGAGAAGGTTCACGGAGGGATTCGCAAAGCCAGCAACATCATCGAAAACCTGTTGCGCTTCGCTCATCCCTCGGCGGGCAAAAGCAAGACGCCTCTGGACCTGCTGCGGGTGGTGAACGAGGCCTTGACTCTGGTCGACAACCAGGCCAAGGTACAAAACGTCGAGATTCGCACCCATTTCCCGGCGCGGCCCTGCCCAGTGCTGGGGGTGTCCGGCCCGCTCGAACAGGTCTTCATCAATCTCCTGCTCAACGCCATGAATGCCATGCCTAAGGGCGGCGTCGTCGATATCACCACCCAACTGACCGCCGCCGAGGTGCGGGTGTGCGTCACCGACACCGGTGCGGGCATTTTGGCGGAAGACCGGGACAAGATCTTCGATCCCTTCTTCACCCGGGCTCCACTGGGCAAGGGGACGGGCCTGGGACTGTCCATCTGCCACTCCATCGTTGATCAGCATGGCGGCTCAATCGGGGTGGAGAGCCAGAGCGGAAAGGGGAGCGCGTTCACCGTAATCCTGCCGTTGTTGTCTGCGGCCGGGGAGGAGAAAGGGGAGCCGGTTGAAGCCACTCGTCCTCATCGTGGACGATGACCCCGACGTCTGCTGGGCCCTCGATCATGTGCTCCATGCGCTGGTGCAGTGCATCCGCGCTGTGGACGGCCGGACGGCTCTTGAGGTGCTCCGGCGCAACCAGTTCAGTCTGGCTTTGCTGGACGCTAAGCTGCCCGACATCGACGGCCTGGAACTGGCCCATCGGATTCGCACCGCCCAGCCCGGCGTTCCGATCCTGGTGATCTCGGGCTACTTCTATAAGGATGACCCTGCCATCCACGCCGCCCTCGAACAAGGTCTGATTCATGGTTTCATCGAAAAGCCGTTCTTACACACCGAGGTGGTTGCGACTGTGAAAGATGCTCTCTCCTCCCAACTGCCCGCACCGCGAACGGGTTAGGCACGCAGACGGTTTAGGGATACCGTAGGGCCGGACCACAATTTGCCTGTGGCTCGGGATTTGAAACACACGGCACCCCTGTTTGCTTGCCCGTGAAAGAACGTCACTCATAACCCACAGGTCAGTGGTTCACCTCCCCCCGCAACCAAAGAGATCAATCGGTTACGAGGAATCAGCAGTAGCCGACAAAAACCTAAAAAAACCGGTTTCCTTCTTTGCCAGAACCCGGAGTGGAACCTTAATCCTGCATTTCCTGCATATCGATCAACATCGTTCAGATCAACGGTGGCGCCCTTTATGGCTCGCAACCGCTTCAATATTTCGGCCCGAGTCTCGCGCTTGTCGAACGGGCTCGCGGCTTTGTTTTCCTGGTGAGGAGCATTCCACGAGATCGTAGTTCCCTGTCACCGCCCCGCAATTCTCTTCCCGACTGGTTTCATGTGACGGCTTACCTTACGGATTGAACCCCGGAAGGTCCACCCGCCTCGCGATGTGGTCCTTAATCCAATGTGCGTCCCACCATTCTTTGGGATCGATCTGAACACCATCAAGCTGCATCGCGAAATGGATGTGGTCGCCCCCAGCCATGCCAGTCATTCCGCTCAGGCCCATTACTTGGCCTTGCTTCACCATGTCGCCTTCGTGAACATCAATCCTGCTGAGATGACCATAGATGGTCTGTAGTCCATAGCCGTGGTCGAGGACGATACAGTTGCCGTAAATTCCCAGAGGGGCCGCATAAACGACCTTGCCGTCGTTCGATGCTTCCACACCGACGTGCTGCGTAACCGCCAGGTCGTATCCCAAGTGGACCTGTTGATCGATCTTCTTGCCGTGATAGATGTAATTGCGCACATCGGCAAAGTTCGACTCAGCCTGGGAGTGAGGCTGCCGGATGAAGGGTCGGGACCACAGGAACCTGTCCGCGGTCTTGAACTGCAGATCGGAAAGCGTTTTGTTGTTGGCGCGGCGCATTTCGCTGTTGATCTTCACGAAGCGTGCGACCGGATCACCCGTGCCGTTCGGATCAAGTTCATTAATCACCTTATTCAGGAAAGCGTCGCTGACCTGGAGATCATGCACTGTGTACTTCGGCTGTTCCTTCTTTGGAAACACGACCACCAAGGGGCTGGTGACGCCGTTTCCGGCACCGTTCGCAGCATAGACCAGCGGCACGGTATCGCTCGGCATGTTCCAGGCGAAAGCAAATAGCGAAAACAGCCCCGGCTTGCCGCCTGGTATGGGCCAAGCACGAAACTTCTGATCGCCCACCTGCACTCCCGCTTCTGTCCAGCTGCCGGAAACATTGAACGTGGCAAGGTCTGCCATTCCCAGATACAAGTAGTGCTGCTCGGAATCGACGTTGAGCGTCGGCGGTTGCGTAACCACGGTCACATCGCGTTCAGCGCGGCCTGTCTTCCTAAGCAAGTCGTTGGAGGTCGCTTCGACGATCAACTTCGCCTTGCCCTCCTGCAACTGCGGGGTAGTCTTGACGCCGGCCGTGAAGTTCAACGTAGTGTCGGGCGAGCCGGACGGCTGCGCCGCCTCGAAGACCTGATACCGAGTACCATTCTGCTCGACGAACGCTTGCAGCCTGCGAATGCCACGCGGATCGCGTATGTGAACCGTGATGGGAGTGGCTTGGCCCAGGGAGGTGACTGCAGATGGGAGCTCGACAACCGGGGTCGCTGATCTTGCCAGCAAGAAGCCGAGCAACAACACAACAAGCGCGATGACGACAACAATGACTTTTCTCACATCCCAGTGTAGCTCCCCAAAACCGATATTAGCGATCGCCAGGGCTGACGAAAACCGTAAAGATGTTCAAGGTCGTTTGCGGCATTCACGTCCGGCAGCGACCACGGACGGTTACACGCAGGAGATCCGGGAGGGCGTTCAGGCAACGATCAACGCTATTCATGCAGAGCCCAGAAAGCAGCCGGAATCAATGCAAGCCGACCAAACTTACCGAGAATTTGCTACCAAATGCTACCAATCGGAGAAAGGAGGTTCTTGTAAGTTATTGATTTAATGGTGGACCTGGTCGGGATCGAACCGACGACCTCTTCCATGCCATGGAAGCGCGCTCCCAGCTGCGCCACAGGCCCACTGTAAGGAAAGAATGGCGCTCGACGTACGCGCCAGATGTATTCTCTCGCACGCCAGCAGCGTAGTCAAACCGCCCATATGGTTGCTGCGCCGGAAGCCCTACTGCGTCTTCTTCAGCACGGCCGTCGCCGACTCGTCTTCGTAGATCGCGTTCTCCAGCTTGTGCAGATCCGCCAGCTTGTCGGTGCCAACGTCCGGATCGTTCACCACGTACTCGCGCCAGTAGCGGATGGTTGAGCCCTTCGATTCAATCTTGCTGGTGTAGCTGGCGAAGCCGACATCGATGTTGGTCGCGTCAGGAAGATCGTCGACGGTGTAGCCGGGCGGCAATTCAATCTCGAAAGTATCTTCCTCTTTGGTCGCTCCGGAGAGCTCGACGGGAAGCTTTCGCTTGGCCCAGTCAAGCTGAATCGCTCTCTCACCCAGCACTCGCGTGCGAAGCAGCACCAGCGGGCCGCTGTGCTGGGCATAGCCATTGGCGGTCACCTGATATTGCAGGGTCAGGTCTTTTTCCCGTTCCGCCACGTCGCCGAACTTTACCTGCTGAACGCTGATGTTCTTCAGCGACAACCCCAGGTAGTGATCGAGGGCCTTCGCTCGCTGGCTGTCGTTTTCGCTGGCAAGCAGTGCGCGCTGCCGCGCGGCGTGAGTTCCCGTGAAGCGTTCCGTCACGTCGCCGGAGAGGGAACCATCCGCCTGCAACGTGAACTTCCCCTGGCGCTCCACAAGATTGCTGCCCGGAGGCAGCACCGGCAACTTGATCAAGTCGCCGCCATTAGTCGTCACCAGCAGGCCATAGCTTCCCTGCAAGGCTGTCCTGAGATCACCCACCGGCGTGTACTCGTCCGTGGGATCGAAGATGAGGTAAGAGGCGCCGGACTTGGCTTTGACAACACTGAGGTATTGTCCCGTGGCAGCATCTGGCGGCAGTGCGATCGCCAGAATCACATGGTTGAAGTCGGTCGCAGGAACATCGGGCTTAACCACGCCGCGCTCGGTATGCACCAGCACGTAGTCCGAGGCGATGCCGACCGCATTGAGCATCGTGCTGAGTAGGGTAACCTTGTCCTTACAGTCCCCATAGCGCATGCGGTAGATGTCCGGCGCCGAGTGCGGCTGGTAGCCGCCGATGCCGATCTCGATGGCAACATAGCGAATCTCGGTCTGGATGAATGAGGTCAGAGCGCTAACTTTGTCGTCGAACGAAGAAGCATTTGCCGTCAACTGCTGCGCCTTGGCAGTGATCTCGGAGCTGGCATCGCGCCGGTCTGAGGTCAGCTTGTAGTACCAATCGCCGATCGCCTTCCACGATCCAAAGTTCGCAGCCGCTGCGGGCTCGAAGAAGGCAAGCTCCATGTGTCCGGCAAGCGCGTATCGGTATGGACTATGCCTCTCGTCGGGAATGCCGGGCAGGTTGTGACATACCCATTGCCACCGACTCGCGCCGGCCGGCGACGCTTTCTCCGCCGGATAATTGGCCCAACTATCCTTGTATTCCCAACTGCTCGGAAGCTGCAGGGTAAACCGGGCTTCGTCGACGGGAATATTCTCCTGAAAGAACCACGACCATTGGTCCATCCAGAGCTTTCTCTTTACCGAATATTCGAACGCGACCACACTGCCGGGATTTCCCGCAGGCGCTTCGGCGAGCCGATAGTGAATGTCGCTGTACATTTCTCCATAAAAAGGACTGCTGTCGGCGAATTCCTTCTCTTTGATTTCGTACTGGCGGCCTGCGCTGTCAATCGACCAGGCGTGCAGCGACTGGACCTTCTCACCCGACGACAAGTAGGTTCTGAAGAGGGCCTCTTCCCTGCCCTGCGGCCGCAGAATTCGGACTACGCGGCGGTGTAGCACCTCGGCCTGACCCGGGCCGGTCACCGTCAGCGATTCGTCATCCAGCAGCACGACGGCATTGGTCTCCGGGGGATATTGTCCCGGAGCCTTGGCCGCGGCCTGCTGCACCCAATCAGGTGCGTTGGCAAAGGCCCGCGGCGCCATGAGCAGGCAACCTGCAAGGCTGAAGCTCAGCAGATAGCCGGCTTTAGTTCTGCGCAACATGGGCTACCTGTTTCAATAACGCCTGCTGTTCGTCGCTCTCCTTCACCTTGTCGTAGAAGCTCTTCAGGGCTTTGTACTGGGATGGCTGGAAGACGAATGTATTGATAGCGAAATCGCGGGTGATGATGAGCTCGTTGTTCTCCTGCTTGCGATCTACTTTGTAGAGCGCATACTCGACGCGGTCATTTTCGCCGGGAGGCAGGCTCTCGACTTGCAGGCTCTCCGGCAGCTTGATCCGGATGTCGTCGATCACGCGGCTGGGGTATTCCAGATAGATCGGATACTGGCGATCGTTGTGCGAAAACATTGCCGCCTGCCCATACTCAAACAGGTTCGTTGGGAGCAGAACGCGCTTCCCACCCGAAACCAGGATTGGAGTCGAAATCTTGTAGTCCGTCAGGAAGACGCCTTCCGGATTGGTCCAATCAGGCTGCTTAGTCAAGGTAACTTCGGCGTTGCCCGGAAGCAGGCTCTTCATCTCATCTTCGAGTATCTTGACCCGTCCCACATCATCGGTCTTTGCACCTTCGATGCGATGGGCGATCGCCTCCTGACCAAAATATGCCACGGCAACGATGCCTTCCGCCTTGCCGTCATCGCCTAGGGTCAGGCGCGCCACGCGCTTGGTGACGGCGCTCGTATACTCCGGCATCGGGGTTCGGCCGAGATCGATTCCGCTACCGGTTTCCCGTACCCCAGCAGTGTCGCTATGCGGCCAATACAGTAGCCCATAGGGACAATATCTGGTGCCGGGATCGAGGAAGACTTCCCTGCCGTCGAGGTTGACCACGGCAACATAGGCATCAAGCTGGTCGGTGCTCAGGTAGTCCTTGTCAAAGATGCCCTGGCTGCGGTCAGTAACCCACATGGGATAGGCCTGCATACCGGCGGCCCTGGCCATAGCGACAAAGAGCAGCGTCAACTCGTCTCGCGTACCCGCCTGCTGGTGCAGAATGTCCGCAACACCGCGCTCCTTCATGTCCAGCGCCTTCATTTCCTGCTCGCTAAGCGCCGGCTTGTAGCTCAGGTTGTCGAGCGAAGCGACGTAGGAATAAATCTTCCTGGCCTTCTGCTCGGGAGGATCGCCTGATGCGGTGACCTTCGCCAACGCCTGGGAAACTCCGCCATGCTTGCCCATGAATTGCTCGACTGCCTGCCGCCAGTACTTGCCCTCTTCTTTCCAGTACTGGTCGGCACTGCTGCCGGCGCCATAGTAGAAGCGAACCGAATACTGGAAAGGCTCGCTGGGCGGCATGTGCTCTTCCTCGACGAACGCCGGCACGTCCGTCATCTCGAGATCGTAGACATTGCCTTGCGAAAATTTGACGCTCGCGCCCTTGGGAAGCCTCCAGGTGTAGGCCACTCCCGCGCGGACGTTGTCATGCGTCGTCTGGACGAGCCTGGTATATGCCACGAAACGGAAGTGCACCTTGCGCTGGAAGAGGTCGCTTTGGATCACCCACTGTGGAGGAAGCAACGCCTGGGAGTGATAGTCCAGGGTGTAGCGGTATTCCAGTACGCTTCCCACCTGCACATCGGGAAGCGAGAAGGCCTTTACCTGCTGCTTGACTCCCTTGCTTTTGACGATTGTTTTGTCCAGGGACTTACCTTTGAACTCGACGATGGTTCCGTCGCTGTGGATGGTGCGCCCCTCGACATCTGCGACTCCAAACTCGGTGCGCTTGTAGCTGAAGTACGGAACCTGCACGTCGCCATACTTCCTGCCGGCTTCGTTCAGCACTTTGATACGAACATAAACATAGTGAGCATGTTTCAGATCGTCGTCGGTCTCCTGCCGGAAGAGGACGAACGCCGGGGCGCCCGGCTGTTCGGGAAGGTCCTTCATCTGTAATTCGGCGGGATCAATGGCAGCCCAATCGGTAGCGTGAAGGCGAGGAAGAGCACTTATGGCAAGAATCACAAGCAGGCACAAGGCACGGGGAAAAGACATGGAGTCTCCTGAAGGGCGCAAAACCAAGCGCCCTGTATAGCGCAGCGGGGTGTCCGAGCGCAAGGACTTTGACCACCGGATAAGAAATTTCGTGCATTGATTCCGGTACTGGTACGAGCTACTACTGAATCCACAGTTGGAACAAAACCGGCCTGTTCGGGGTCTAAATATCTGAAGTCCTACCCCGGAAGGTGCTGCCTGGGCGGCACATGAGGGCCAATGTTTACAAGGAGTTGTGAAGAGGGGCGGGAGCGGCAGTTGCTACGGGTGGATGAACTTTATTATATGATGAGGTTATCGCCGTGACATCCATGGCGGGAGTAACCACATTGAGCAACCTCGTAAGTGCGATAGGGATTCGCACCGAAGAAGCTGCGATCGTGGCCGAGTTAAAGGCCGGATCGGAAGCGGCCTTCGAGTGGCTGATCGCACAGTACAACCAGCCGGTATACAGTCTCGTGTACCGTATGCTGGACGATCCCTCTGACGCTGCCGACACCACCCAGGAAGTTTTCATCAAAGTGTTCCGAGGCATCAAGCGGTTCAACGCCGACTCGAGCCTGAAGACATGGATTTACCGCATAGCCCTGCATGAGGCTTCCAATCAGCGGCGCTGGTGGTTTCGCCACAAGGTAAGAGAAACATCGATTGAGCCTCGCCTCGACGGTGATGAGGAACACGCGCATGGCATCAAAGACGTACTGGTCGACGACGCGAAGTCGCCGCTGGAGAACGTCTATGACGAAGAGTTGAGGTCGCGCGTGGAAGAGGAGTTGCGAAATCTGGCGGAGCCATACCGCACCACGGTGATTCTGCGCGACATCGAAGAGTTGTCGTACGAGCAGATCGCCGAGGTCATGGATACGACGCTGGGCACGGTGAAATCCCGTTTGGTGAGAGGACGCGATGCCTTGCGCAAGCGCCTGGAGCGGCATATGCCGGCTTTCGGCGTGAGTTGTGGAACGCGACGGCGGAAGGCCCGCAGAGATGCCACCCTCGGAGCACAGGAAGCCGAGGTCTTGCCATGAAATGCTCGACAGTTCAGCGGCTAACGTCGTCGTATCTGGATGGCGCGGTGACGCGCAGCCAGTTGGCCCAGATCAGCGAGCACATCCAAAGCTGCGAGCCGTGCTCGGCTGAGTACGAATCGCTGCGGGAAACGCAGAAGCTGGTGGGGGCCCTGGGCCGCAAGCCGGCTCCGCCTCAGGTTGCCTTGCGTGTGCGGGTGGCGCTTTCGCGCGAGATGGCGAACGCTCGCCGGCCGCGCTGGGAATCACTGCTGGTTCGCTGGCAGAACGCCTTGAACGCCATTATGGTTCCGGCAACCGCCGGACTCATCACGACGGTTATCATCTTCGGCCTGCTCATCAGCTTCCTCTACTACCCGGCGCAACTCTCCGCGGCCAATGACGTCCCAACCGCGTTCTACACTCCGCCTCAACTTGAGTTTGCTCCGTTCCAGTTAGCGATGGGCGTGACCAACACTGATTCGTTGATCGTCGAAGCCTACGTCGACGCCAACGGGCGCGTGCAGGATTACCGCATTCTCTCTGGCCCCGAGAATATGAGGTCGCTTCCGGCAGAGTTGAAGAATGTGCTCATCTTCACCACCTTCCGTCCGGCGACTACGTTCGGGCAGCCGACCTCAAGCCGCGCTATCTTGTCGTTCTCGAAGATTCAGGTGAACGGCTAGCACCCCTGACCAATTAGGCCGGCGAATCCCTCAGAGCCGGTCAGCTCCAACCACGCCAGGAATATTGCCGGCGCATCACAGTTCATCTTCAGTGCAACAGCCGGAAGTAAGGGTCACCGTAGTGCTGGTAGGCTCCCCAGGTTGTGGTGTTGGAAATGCGGCGGCGGGCAGCGCGAAGCGCCTCGAACATCAGCACTGGCACGCCGTCGCGCTCGCCATTGGGGCCCGGATCGCCCAACATCCTGCCGTAGAGTTCCTCCGCGAAGCCACTGGCTGCCGCGTCCGAAATCGGCCAGGCCGTGCAGATGAAGTTCGCGACACCTTTCTTGAAAAACGCTTCCGCGAAGCTCCACGGCAAATCCGCAGTGGCCAGGTCGGGCCGCGAAGGCAGAATGCCCGATTCGCAAGCGTTGGCGAAGACGAATTTCGGTGTGCGGTCCACCTGGTTCAGGTCGGCAGCGGTAAGACGGTCGTCGTCGGAGAACAGCAAGCCGGAACGCTCGGGGTTGTCCTTGTCATAGACACAGTGCCCGGCATAATGCAGCACATCGAAAGGCGGCTGGTCGCTGATCTTCAACAGCACGTCCAGCGTGGTCGCCTTCGATGGGCCGATCAGCGCCGTATATGCGATTTGGTTGCCGCTCTTCTTGCGCTCGGCAGCCTTGTTGACGCGGTCGAACAGCGCAATCAACAGTTGCGCTTCCTTCTGTGCGCCCGGCAATCTCGCCTGCTTGTTGCCATCGGCAACGACGAGCACGCGCAGGGTCCGGCCAGTCGGCGGAGGCGGCTCCGGAGGCGGCGCCAGAACGGTGCGTAGCTGGCGCGTGAGGCCACGCTGCAATCCGAGATATGGCATGGATTCCGCAGCTACCGACGGGTCATCGTCGCCCAGAGGCTGGGCCGCGATCTCCCAGTACACCTTGGCGGCTTCATTATTGAGTTGCAGAACAACGGGAGCGCTGCCTGTAAGCTGCGCGCGGAGGTCGCGCGGAAAGAGGAAGTCGAGCAGGAACTTGCCCATCTTGTAGCGTTCGAGACTGTCCGTTGTCACCAGCAAGCGGGAGCTCACATCTTTTAGACGCCGAGGGTCAACCTTTATTACTCGCTCCGGTATGGACGCAGTGTCGGTGATTGCGCTGTAACGATAAACGCCGTTCGGGTCGAATTCGATGGCAATGCGCGTGGAGGCGACGGACGAGGTTACGGCACGCGTGACCGCTTCGACCGCAGGCATGTCAATTAGATTGAACGTCGTGGTATGGAGGGCCATCCTCGGGTCGGAGGAGACTTCCGCTTCGCGTTTCAGAGCATTCACGACCGCGGCCTTGTAGGTCGGCCGGATCACGAAGGTTATGGCCTCGAGACGAGGCCCGTCAGCCTGTGCGGCACCGCCTAAGGCGCGGCTGATGCCGAGCAGCCAGGCATGAATCGCGTCGGCAAATGACATGTTCTTGATGCTGGCGCCGATGAGCACGGTGGCCAGGTGCTTCTTACCTAACTGTGCCGCCGACCAGCACAGCTCGCGGGCAAGCAAGCTCAACTCCGGATCACCGAATTCGCCCGTCGGGCCCATACCGGCCACGGCGATCAGCACATCGTTGTTGCCTTCACGCGGATCGGGCAGGAAAAAGGGAACGCCCAGATCGCCACGCAAAACGCCCCGCTCATGGAAAGCGGTGAGAATCGTCTCCTGCCCCCCTGGGGTATTGCGCTTGAGCGCCTTTGAGATGGCGACGTCCAGGTCTCGTTCCGCGCCCGTCGGGCGCACGCGGAGATAGTGACCAACCGCGATACAGTCGATGGGATGGGGATCGTGCGTCTCGTTGATGTCGATCTCCGCGATCGACTTCATCAGTACACGAATACGGATCTCCGTCGGAAGAGCCGGTATGACGTTCTCCGTTGCCGAGGTTCTGCCATCAGCAGCAGCAGGGGCCGAAACCGCCTGTGCCGCCAAATCTACCGGCACGTCCGAGCCCACCGGCTGACCTTCGATCGAGAGCCGTAGGGGATCATGCTGAAGCAGCAGGTCGGCAAGGGCCTGTTGCTCGGGCGAGATAGTGTCAGACTGAAGGTCTCCCCGGCTCAGAATCGCATTGCATAGGGCGGCAGCCTGCTGCTCCTTAATGGCTCGCCGGGCCGATTGCGAAGCGACCAGCACTGGCTGGCTCTCGGTCTCAGCCCCGCGCTCGGCATCGAACTCCGATCCCAGACCTTTCCACAGAAGTTTCTCGTCGCTCAGATTGCAGGTGGTGAGCAACTCCGTCAGCGCCGATTGCACTTTCAAGTTAGCGGGCAGCTTCATGTGCTCTTCATCGACGTAGAAGGTTCGCACTCCCGCAAGCAAGCCGAGATCATGCGGAACCGTTCCGTCTCCCCGCTTCGACAATATATAGCCGTTGTCGCTGGCGAGTTGCGTGACATCTCTGATGGCTGCGGGCGTTACTCGGTTATATCCGGCGACATACGCCATTCGGTTGACATCGATCGCAGCGGCAATCTGTTGCTGGAAGAGCAGCGAGTCGTCGAGCAAGGCCTGCGGAATCGCCGTCTCCGTGTAGGTAGCCGACTTGTACAAAATATCCAGCCCATCCAGATGGCCTTTGGCGGGCATCATCTGGTACGCGCCCTTGAAGGTTTTGGCTGTCTCCAGAAGTTGGTGGGGGCCATGGCTCAAGTCCATCTTTGCGACGAGAGCTAAAACGTCATTGGTTCCGAACAGCAGCTTTGAGATGGCAAATGATCCATAGTTAGGCGTGCCCAGCATGACGAGGTTGGCACGCATTCCGTCCTGACCCGCAATGCCCCAGGTCTTCGGAAATTGGGTGATGTAAGCGCGGGCGACGAGTCCTCCCATGGAGTGCGCAACCAGGTGGACCGGTTGGTTGGGGAACTGCGTCGTGATCATGGTATTCAGATCGGCTGCCGCGAACCGGATGTCGCGGCGCCAGTCATAGAAAAAGGGGCGCACATTCCATTCCCGGTTGAGACTCATCAACAGTGAGCCGTAATAGCGGAGATAGATCCCTGATGAGCGAATGTCATTCGGGCTATTTCCCTTATCGTCGAGCGCAAGCTTGCTGAAGTTGCCGGCGATCAGCTTCAGTACCTGCACCCAGATCAGCGTGGGCTTATCGACGCCATACTCCGACAAGTCGCTGCCCATGATTCCATGCAAAACAACAACATTGCCACGTTTCTGGGCGGGCTCCGCCCCTCGGACCAACTGCTGCTTGGCAAGATTTTGCAGGTAAGCGAATTGATCGGTCCCAAAGTAGATTTGCAGAATCCTGGTCTGCCTCTCATCCGCATGGAGGATCTCGGCCGCAATCTCGTCCGGGGTCAATCGCGATAACTGCTGCAGGTATTCGCGCTCGTTCATGGGGTCCTCGCTAACCGCTCATCTTTTGCTTGGCGATGTGGTCCCAGTCGTGAAGAAAAATGTCTTCATAGTACTTTGCCGCGGTTGGACTCTCAATGATGACCGACGCATCCCGGTTGCGCAGCACCCCATCGCCTGACCAATTCTGGCTTCCCAGCGCAACCTTGGCCCCGTCGATGACGAAGCCCTTGTTGTGCACGCCATTTTGGATTTTCACTTTGTCCAGGCCAATGCCGACGTCCTGCAGACGTTCCAGCCATCCCTGCGTCGCCTGCCACTGGCCGCAGATGATGCGCACATCCACACCGTCCTTGATTTTGTCGACGACCGCGTCGATCAGCTCCTGGAACTTCCCGTCCACTCCATCCTGGGGAGGATGGATGTACTGCAGTTGGATGTAGAGCTTCGACTTTGCCGACTGGATAAGCTTCAGCATCTGCGGCCGGTAAGAAGTGGCATCAGGAGTCAGCAGCGGGGTGATGGTTAGCTCCTCGTCGTCAATTCGAAGCGGCTCATGGAACTGAAAGGTGGCGGTCGTCGCGGACCGAAACTGATCGCCGAGAGCTAGTTCTTCCGCCAGGCCGCGCTCGCCTCCCTCTTCGGCGCTCGCCACCTTGAAATCGTGCTTGATGTAGGCCTCGAATTGATGCGCGACATCCGAATTCTCGATGATCACGTGCCAGTCACGGTCGCTCTTTCGGGCAGTCGACTGGTCTTTCGGGCCTGGGTTCCCGATGGGATCCATTTCGGGCTGGTTCGAGTTGTTCCAATTTCCGCTGGAAAGCCACACCGAGGCGCTGTCCCGCACCGCCACCTTGATATGGTAGGCGGAAGGGAAAATGTAGCGCGCTATCTCTTTGTTCGTTCTGACTAACGCCCATGCCTGTTGAAACTCATCCCCCAAAGCATCGCCAAGTGAAGCTACAGTCTCGGGATCGCTCTGGTCGGCGGTGGGGTTCTTTGCCGGGTGATCAAGCACAAGCTCCAGTGCCCCCTTGCCGGTCATGTCACCGCATAAGGCGTCAAGTATGTGCTTGGCAGTAAAGTCGTAGAGCCCGACTGTAAGGGTCGACTGAATTCCGGAAAGGAAGCTGCTCAGCGTTGGCCAGCCTGCGTCAGGACTTGCGTGACAGAGAATCGGGATCTTCCCTTTGACCGAGGTCAGCGGTATCTCGGCGGGCGTGTATTCGATTTTGGGCTTCGGGGGGCCACCGCGCACCAGGTCGCTTTCTGCGAATTGTTCCTCGCTGACGGCCGTAGCCTGATCCTCGTCTGCGACTGGATCGACCTCCGGGAAAGCGCCTCCCCGGAATTCAATGTGATGTTGAGCAATCGCGTTGTACTTGTCGGGGTCCTGGAAACGTAGCTCCTCGACAGCGCTCGCCGTCCGGATCTGTACCGGGATGCCCTCGACAGAGGCAGGCAGATTGAGATCACCGGCATCCTGCGAGACGGTAACCACTATGGCAGGCTCTTTCGTGGGCCAGTTGTCCTTGACAAGATATCCGGGACGAATCGAAATCACGCCGGGCCTCTTGAGTTCATCTACGTGGGCATTAATGACTGGAATCAGGCTATCGAGTGAGCTCATGTTCTTACCTTCCGAGGTAGCGTTTTCGGCTTCCCTTATATATTTCTCCGAACCATTGACAAAAAGCTGACGGAGTATACATCAGAAATTAGGCCGGGGAGCTATGGCCCCCGTGTCAGGGGTATGAATTTCCTCTGAACGTCTAGTTGTACTGTTGGCGATCCGTTGAGTCCAGGCAGATGGAATCTGAAATCACGCTCTGGCTAACGGTGCTGCTTGCCGCAATGCGGAATCTCCGCGACCAAGGCTTCTAAACCGCCTGCCAGAGGCAAAGCTCGTTCCCATCCGGATCTTTAAAGTATGAAATGGATCCACCGGGCTCAGCCTTGATGGGGGTGGTCGCTACACCTCGGTTGTGCAACTCCTGCGTCGCCTGCTTGATATCGGTAACGCCCAGGCTTAGCCGGCCATTGCCGGTACCCGGCAGCAAGTTGGCTGGAGGATTGGGCACGAGCTCGAAAAGAACGCCATCGACATTGAAGCGGGCCACGTAATCCCGAGAGGTGAGGCCGAAGCCCAGGACGTCACGATAGAACGCAATCGACTTTTCCATGTCGGTGACGTGGTAATAAACCGCGTCGAACGTCAGCTTGAGATGCTGGTCGGGCATGGCAGATCCTCCTCAGAGCAGTTTCTTTGTGGCCGAAACGCACAGCTTCAATTTGCCTCGCCACCCGGGTATTTGTCTGTGACGCCGGACACCCAGGCAAAGGACAGGGGTGTGCAACTTGTGAGGCTCCGAACTCGCGAGAGATGGCCTTGGGTGGTTCGTGCGCGTGTTTTTGCCATTGATTGCTGAAAGCAAGACGGTCACGTCTTGTAGTGACCGGAATCACTGCGGCTACGACCCGGGGTTGACGAGAATCGAAGATGGTGAGGTGTGAGCATAATGTCACCTCTGGCCAACTTCGATCAAGCACACCTTGAAGAAAAAACCACGCAGTGCAACGACTGCGTCGTGATTGGCAAGGACGGCTTGGCGAACCTCATCGCCAGCCTGATACACCGCGGCTATCAGGTAGTCGGCCCGCGGCTGCGCGATGGCGCGATTATCTATGACCGCCTCGGCTCCGTCGAGGACCTGCCTGCCGGATGGACCGACAACCAAACCCCTGCAAATTATCGACTGAGCCGGCGCTCGGACGAAGCCCTGTTCGGATACGCCGTGGGGCCACATTCCTGGAAACGGTTCCTGTATCCACCGGTGCAAAGGCTGTTTCGGGTTGAACGGCTAAGCCGTGGTTTCCAAACGACTCCTGAAGCTCCTCCCGGCGAGCGTTTCGCATTTATCGGCGTACGGTCTTGCGAGCTGCACGCTATTGCCGCCCTGGATCAGGTATTCCTCAGTGGACAGTACGTCGACCCCAACTACAAGTCGCTTCGAGAGAACTTGTTCATCGTTGCCGTAAATTGCGCGCAGGCTGGCGGAACCTGTTTCTGCGCCTCGATGAATACCGGCCCCAAGGCCACCTTCGGCTACGACCTTGCGTTGACCGAGTTACTGCATGATGGCGATATCCGGTACCTGATTGAAGCGGGATCAGAGCAGGGCGCCGAGTTGCTTGAACAAATCCCTCATGAAGCGGCCGGCGAGAACGACTTGAATGCCGCCGACCAGGCGCTGGCCGCTACCGCCTCCCATATGGGCCGTTCGCTCGACACCCATGGAATACGAGAACTCCTCTCAAGAAACTTCGAGAGCCCGCTTTGGGAAGCTATCGAGGCACGCTGCCTATCCTGCGCCAATTGCACCATGGTCTGTCCTACCTGCTTCTGCACGACGGTAGAGGACACAACCGATCTTACGGGTAGCAGGGCGGAGCGCTGGCGGCGGTGGGACTCTTGTTTCACCCTGGATTTTTCCTACATTCATGGCGGCAGCGTGCGTGTCAGCACCAAGTCCCGTTTTCGCCAATGGATGACCCACAAACTCTCAGCCTGGATCGACCAATTCGGCACGTCGGGCTGTGTCGGTTGTGGACGCTGCATTACCTGGTGCCCTGTCGGCATTGACATTACGGCGGAAGCGAAGGCCATCCGCGAAAGCGAAATGCCCGCGCCGCCCGAATTCAGCAGGAGCTCTCATGACAATTCAAACGCTTGAACCCATCATCCGCCAGCAGCCGTTCTTTCAGGGAATGGAGGAGCGGCACATCGAATTGATCACCGGTTGCGCGACCAACATTCGTTTTGCGGAAGGACAGTTCATCGCTCGCGAAGGCGACCCGGCTGACCATTTCTATCTGGTGCGGGAAGGCGTGGTGTCGGTGGAATGCAGGGTCCCCAATCGCGGCGTTACCACGTTACAGACCGTCAACGAAGGCGAGATTCTGGGATGGTCGTGGCTCTCGCCCCCGCATCGCTGGCAGTTCGACGTTCGTACCCAGGTGCCGACGTATGCCCTGCGCTTCGATGGCCGCTGCCTGCGCGCCAAGTGCGAGGACGACCACGACCTGGCCTATGAGTTCTTCCGGCGATTCATGATTATTCTCAGCGAGCTCCTGGAAGCGACCCGACTTCAACTGCTGGATGTGTATGGCAACCGTCATTAACACGGCGCCCGGCGCGCCACTGGTCGATCCCATGCTTCCGGTGGACTATCGCATCCAGCGGGTCACGCAGGAAACAGACGACACCTTTACCCTCGAACTCGTGCCCGTAAGCCCGCAGGGCAAGGAGTCGTTCGCTCCCGGCCAGTTCAACATGGTGTACGTCTTCGGCGTGGGCGAGGTGCCGATCTCGATCAGCAGCGACCCGAGCAAATCTCCGGCCATCCAGCACACTACCCGGGTGGTAGGCACCGTGACCAAAGCAATGCGCCGGCTGAAACGGGGCGACATGGTCGGCATACGCGGCCCCTTCGGCACATCCTGGCCGGTTGAAGAGGCGCGGGGGAAAGATGTTGTCATCGTGGCCGGCGGTATCGGTCTGGCTCCTCTTCGTCCCACGCTGTACTCGCTGATGGCGCAGCGTGAGAAACATCGCAAGATCGTGCTGCTGTATGGGACTCGCAGCCCGGAAGACATTCTCTACCGCCACGAGTTGGAACAGTGGCGCGGGCAATTCGATCTGGAGGTCCAGGTGACAGTGGACCGTGCGGCGAGCACCTGGCGCGGAAACGTCGGGGTGGTGACCACGATGATTCCACGCGCCCCCTTCGATCCGTCCAACACCGTGGCAATAATTTGCGGTCCGGAGGTGATGATGCGCTTCACGGTTATGGGCCTGCAAAAACGCGGAATCCCAGATGATCGTATCTATCTCTCCATGGAACGCAACATGAAATGCGGAATCGGCGTGTGCGGTCATTGCCAGTACGGCCCGCTCTTCACCTGTAAGGATGGGCCGGTGCTGCGCTTCGATCGTGTTGGTTCCATGCTGAACCGCGCGGAGTTGTGAAATGGCTGTGCGCAAACCCAAACTGGCGGTCTGGAAGTTCTCCTCGTGCGACGGCTGCCAACTCAGCCTGCTGGACTGCGAGGACGATCTGCTGGCCGTCGCCGAAGTGCTGGAGATCGCAAACTTCCCGGAAGCCTCGCGCACGGTGCTCAAGGGCCCGTACGACTTGTCGCTGGTCGAGGGCTCCATCACCACGCCACACGATGCCGAGCGCATCCACGGCATTCGCCGTGCGTCGCGCTTTCTGGTGACGATCGGGGCCTGCGCAACCGCCGGCGGCATCCAGGCCCTGCGCAATTTCAAAGACGTCAAGGAATTCGCCTCGGCCGTATATGCCAGACCTGATTACATCGAGACGCTGAAAAAATCTACGCCAATCACCGACCACGTTTTTGTCGATTTCGAACTTCGCGGATGCCCTATCAACAAGCACCAACTGGTTGAGGTCATCAGCGCATTTCTGAATGGCCGCAAACCAAACACACCGCCGCACAGCGTATGTTCCGAATGCAAGCAACGTGGTCTGGTGTGTCTGATGGTGGCGCAAGGAATCCCTTGCATGGGCCCGGTTACCCAGGTTGGTTGCGGCGCCCTTTGCCCCGCCTACGGGCGCGGTTGCTACGGGTGCTTCGGTCCTAAAGAGACGCCCAATACCTCATCGCTAAGCGCCAGGTGGATGGAGCTTGGATGGAGGGACCGCGACCTGCTGCGCGCATTCCGCAGTTTCAATGCCTATGCGGAACCCTTCCGGCGGGAAAGCGAGTCGCATGAAAAGTAAGACGATCAAAGTCGACTATCTGGCTCGCGTCGAAGGCGAGGGCGGCATCCTGGTAAAGATCAAAGACCAGCAAGTGACCGACGTGAAGTTTCGCATCTTTGAACCGCCGCGCTTTTTCGAGGCGTTCCTGCGGGGACGCAGATTTGACGAAGCGCCCGATATCACGGCTCGGATCTGCGGCATTTGCCCTGTCGCCTACCAGATGAGCGCATGCCATGCCATGGAAGACGCCTTTGGCGTGGAGATCGGTGGCCCCATTCGGTCCCTGCGTCGTCTCCTTTATTGCGGCGAATGGATCGAGAGCCACGCGTTACACGTCTACCTGCTGCACGCCCCGGATTTCCTTGGCTATGAGGACGCAATTCAGATGGCGAAGGACTATCCGGATGCAGTGAAACGTGGACTGCACCTGAAGAAGATCGGCAACGCGATTGTAAGTTTGCTCGGCGGACGCGAGATCCACCCAATCAACGTCCGCATTGGCGGGTTTTACCGGGTGCCGGAAGAGGCAGAATTCCTTCCCCTCGCTGAAGAATTGAAGTGGGCGCGCGACGCTGCCTTGGAAACGGTCCGCTGGGCCGGGACGCTACCCTTCCCTGACCTTGAGCGGGACTATGAGTTTGTGGCCTTGCGCCATCCCCAGGAATATCCATTCAACGAAGGCCGTCTGGTGTCGAACAAGGGGCTCGACATCTCCGTACACGAGTTCGAGCAGCATTTTCACGAAGAGCATGTAGCTCATTCCAATGCTTTGCACTCGAACCGCAAAGAGGAAGAGTCCTACTTCGTGGGGCCAATGGCTCGATACAGCCTGAACTTCGACCGGCTTACCCCTCTTGCTCAGGAGGCGGCGCGCGACGCCGGGCTGGGCACGGTTTGCCGAAATCCGTTTCACAGCATCGTGGTTCGCGCAGTTGAGATGCTATACGCCTGCGAGGAAGCGCTGCGCATCCTCGAGGAATACGAAAGGCCGGAGCGGCCGTTTGTCGAGGTCTCTCCCAAGACCAGCTCCGGCTGCGGTTGCACCGAGGCGCCGCGTGGCATTCTGTACCATCGCTATCGTCTGGATGACCGCGGCACCATCGTCGATGCCAAGATCGTGCCGCCCACCTCGCAGAACCAGCGGTCGATCGAGCACGACCTCCGGCAGTTTGCCGCCGCCAACATCGGAATGCAAAAAGACCGGCTGCAGTGGCGATGTGAGCAGGTCGTACGTAACTACGATCCCTGCATCTCCTGCGCCACTCACTTCCTGAACCTGCAGATCGAGAACCAGGAGTAGGGCATGATCGTGATCGGGATCGGAAACGACTTTCGTGGCGATGACGCCGCCGGTCTGGCTGCCGCGCGGCTCCTGCGGAATCGGCTCTCCGCTGATGTTCGGGTGCTCGAGCAGTCGGGTGACGGCGGAACCTTGCTCAATGCCGTACAGGACGAAGACACAGTGATCGTGCTCGACGCTGTGCAGTCGGGCGCGCCGCCGGGAACCATACATCGGCTGTGCGTGAACCGCGATCGCATCCCGCGTGGGCTGTTCTCGCATTCGACCCACACCTTTGGAGTCGCGGAGGCCATTGCCTTGGCCCGGAGTTTGCAAACCCTCCCTTCCACTCTGGTGATCTACGGGATCGAAGGCGAGAACTTCGCGTTCAAGACCGGACTAACAACCCGCGTAAAGGCAGCGGTCAGGAGAGTGACTCGCGAAGTAGCAAACCTTGCCGCAGAACGGCAGGTCAAAGAAGGAGGTTGAGGAGATGAAAGCCTACATCGTTGTTACCGCCAAGGTTGGTACCGCACGTGACATTGCCAATGCAATTACAGCCCTTCCCGGGGTGAAGATGGCTGACGCCTGCTGGGGCACCGGAGATGTGTACGCGGTCGTTGAGTTCCCTGCATGGGCTGAACTGAACTCGCTGGTGATGGACAAAATCCACACTATGCCGGGAGTGATGAAGACTGAGACCCACGTGGCCGTGGAGGGTTAATCGTCCCGAGTTGGCTCGCCACCGACCATAATGCCGCGCCGAACCTGATGGAAGATTGTCGCCGCCTATTCAACGCTCAGTGTCCTCCTGGGAGCACAATTTGAGCATAGCGCTTCCCTGATTACTTCACTGGTTGTTGGTAACCTAATGTTCTCCGCTCCGAAGCCCACTCCATCTTCGTAATGTCGCCGCGCGCGGCACTGGCAGATGCTCCATTCTTCGCATCATGACACTGCAGAAAATGTGCCAGTTCAAGCTGACCCATTGCCATCTGCTGATCTGCTGGGTAGTGATGCGGGCACGCCGTTGATTAATTCTTTCCACCTCCCTGAGCAATCTGCAGTCCACACCAGGCTCGGTCCCACGGTGCATGAAGGCACGCAGATCTTTGGGAAAGCAGTAGGTCGCTGATAACAAATAACTTGTTGGCTTCGTTTCGCAAAACATATGGCTCGGAAGGCATTTCTTGCACCATCGGAAGTGGCGACTTGACCGCAGCTCAATAATTCGCGCGCGCTCAGGTGCTCGTACACCTCGCAGGCTTGCGCTTGCAGATGGGCATTTAAGGGCCGCGCTGTTGACCTGTATCGGACAAAATAGCTAAAATAGCTACTATTGGAGAAAAGGTCCTTATGAAGGATACAGAGCGTTCTACGCGTCGATTCGTCCGCCAAGAAGAAAACACGTCATCCGCTTCCCTAGATCGACATCACCGCGAATATAGGGAGCCTGTTTCGTTTACAGCGACCGAGGTCAAAAATGAATTTGGCCGCATCCTGGAAAAAGCAATTCAGGGAGAAACGGTTGTAATAACGAAGCACGACAACCCTAAGGCAGTTCTGATCTCGGTGGACCAGTTCAACGCCCTCAAGCACGCTCCTGAATTCAAGCTTGACACGCTCAGCGGCGAATTCGATGCACTCCTCGCTCGAATGCAGAGCGCCAAGGCGCGCACTGCGATGAAGGCTGCCTTTAGTTCATCACCGCGGCAGTTGGGGAAAGCAGCAGTGCTGGCGGCCCGCAAGCATGGCTAGTACAAGTCAGCCACCCTGCATCTATGTTCTAGCCGGGGCAAACGGTGCCGGCAAAAGCAGCATTGGCGGCGCTGCCTTGTTGCAGCATGGAGTTGAATATTTCAATCCAGATGAGGCTGCCAGGCGCATTCGTGCTGCGAATCCAACCATTATCCAAGAACACGCTAACAGCGCCGCATGGCATGAAGGCAAGCGATTGCTGGAACGTGCAATCACTGAACGACTGAACTTCGCATTCGAGACGACCCTTGGGGGCAACACAATCCCAGTTCTGCTGGAGAGAGCGTTGGAGTCTGGAATGGAGGTCCGTGTTTGGTATGTTGGCCTCAAGACACCTGAGCTCCACGTTACACGCGTGCGCTCCAGAGTTGAGAGGGGTGGACACAACATTCCCGAGGTCAAGATTCGTGAACGGTATCACCGGAGTCGTCTCAATCTGGTCCGACTGATTGGGAAATTGACGGAGCTTCGCGTTTACGACAACAGCGAAGAAGCAGACCCTCACACCGGCGCCCTTCCGAAACCAAAATTGATTCTTCATCTGGACAAGGGCAAAGTCGTCAATTCATGCGATCTCACGACATCTCCCGAATGGACGAAACCGATCCTGTTGGCGGCGCTGGAATCTTCCAAGTGAGAAGGCAGCAGTTGCATGTAGGCAAGTGTGCCGTGCGCTTCGATGCGATGTTTGCTGGAGTGGAAGACGGCCTCAGCCCGAGTCGAACGAAACAAACTCTTCTGCCCCAAGCCACTCCCCTTCATAAGCGATTACACCATCCGCGAAATCTCCGCCGGCATCGAGCACGGATAGGCCCACCTCTATTGCTGGACGGTTCATAACCACATTAGCGCTTTTCATCAGGCGACGAATCGCATCGGAGATCTCAGGCGCAGATTTCTTATAGCCGCGGCGCAGCACCCATACAAACCTCACAAAGAACCGTAAGAGGAACAGCAACCAACTCGGCCTGCTGCAAGAGTTTCGCCGCCTGCCGGGCCTGGTTCGGGTGGTCTTGCACCGCAGCTCTGACCAGCACGTTCGTGTCGGCGGTAATTTTCATTTTGCCTTTGCCCATCCCCGGGTCGCGATCTCCTTCATCTCATCAATCGTGAGTCTGGGCCCTCTCTTGTGTGATAGGCAGCCAATGAAATCGGCAATCCGGCCATCCTGTGCAGCGGCTCTCACAATGATCCGGCCATCCGGCAGCTTGTCCGCCTGCACTTTCTCCCCTGGACTGACGCCGAGATGCTTGAGCAATTCCTGCTTCAATGTGACCTGGCCTTTTGCGGTAATCGTGAGCGTGGTCATGCAATCAGATCCCCCAAGCACAGGCTGTTATGTAAGGCATAAACTGCCTTACCGTCCAACGCGAGGGGGCCTTGTTCTTGCAACCAGAACCTCGGTCCGCGAACAAAATCCAGCGAACGGTTCCTGACTATTGTCGCTCGCGGCGATCGTTGGCGGGAGGGCTGCGCAATGCCCCGAAACCGGCTGATGTATTTCGAGCCCTCCTTCTCATAGGCGAGTAGACCGGCGTGGAGAAACGCTTCGCAGATTTGGGCGCTACTTCTGATCACCGCGGATTATCCAGTCGACTGTTTTGTCAAATCTCGCTCACAGAGCAACCAGTATTTCCAAGCTAGGCGCTACCTTTCCTGCTTCGATCTTCGAAAGGTGCTCCGAGGTAAGGTCACAGCCACTAGAGGCAGCCACTGATGTATTCGGTTGCCTCCTAATTGCACAGGCAACAGGACCGGCCTGAAGCGCGCGGCTCGTTCAGTCGCACCAGGGATTGAAGAGAGACACTCCGGTTCGCGTCAAATCGGCTGTATCGCGGGTGACGAAAGTGAGATCGTGGTGTTGCGCTGTCGCGGCAAGCAAACCATCAATCACGGCAATCGGCCGGCCGGCCTTTTCTCCCTCGGCAGCTAGACGACCCCATCGTTCGGCGATGGCCGCGTCGATCAGGAGAACACGACCGGCAAACCGAACTTGCAAGTCGCCAACCAGCCACGCTTCCAGCTTCGTCCGCCGCCTGGGGTCGTGCTGCAAGGCGATACCTTTGCGGATCTCGCCAATAGTAAGCACGCTGAGGAACAACAAGGCTTCGTCTGTCGTTTCGATCCACTTCGCTAGCTTTATTTCAGGCTGTGGCTTGATCAGCTCCGACACAATGTTGGTGTCGAGGAGGAACCCGCTCACAGATCCACCCCCCGACCGTAATCAGGCTTGCGCTCCAAATCAATAGCGAACTCCGCCAAGGGAGATTGAGCAAAGAACTGCAGCAAGCTTTGGGGTCGTTTAGCTCGCTGCGTTAGCCTTTGAAAGTCCTCAATTCCTACAATGACAGCCTCTTCCCGGCCCTGCTTGGTGATCACTTGCGGGCCCGCGGTGCATGCCCGACGGATCACCTCACTGAACTGCGACTTGGCGGTCTGAAGCTGCCAGGTTGCCGACACACCTATGCTCTTGCTTCGCTTGACCTTCGGTTTCTTTGCCACCGCCATCGCCTACCTCCTGACTAGTCTGACTAGTCTTACGGGGAATACTAAACGATGTCGCCGAGAGAAGGCAAGAACAGCTGGCAAAAGCCAAAGCGGCACGGCGCCAACCAACCAGCGTGCACTGTGCGGGGCTTCGGGTCTGCCGACCCTTCTCGAACCGAGGATTGTGCCACCCGGGTGCCCTTTCCCGCGCCTTGTCTCGGCTTGCGTAAGCCAGCGCGTGAGCTCTCACAGCGTATTGTCCGACCTTCTTGACCGAGGTTTGTGCAACCAGATTGCACTTTTCCGTTGCCGTCCCGAGCAGTAGCACGCTCTAAGCACCAGGTTTGTGCACCCAAAGTGCACTTTTCGGTTGCTCCCCTGGCCGCGTAGAAGCTCCGCAAATCACCAGCTCGTGGGCTTGCTCCGGCAGCGGTTCGAAGGCTCACCAGGACAGGTTAGCGTGTTCGCTTTTTGTTCGCTACAAAATTCTTGCCTCGGCAAGGA
>CAWFIB010000025.1:0-432407 GCA_963815775.1 uncultured Acidobacteriaceae bacterium
GCATAACGGTTCCAGGTCTGGGGGTTGGTGAGGTCGACGGCGGCCAGGCCTGCCGGATCGGGCGCCAGCCAGCGTCCCTCCGACGACGCCTGCTGCCGGAACAGGAAGTCGTAGATGCCAGTCGTCCCTTTGATCATGTCCTGCGTCTGCCCGGTGAAGCATGCGGTCCGGGGTTCCGGTCTCATCATACGTCTCGCCATACGGCGCATAGGCCATCCCGCCGAGCAGGTTCCCGCTTGCGTCGATTTGCAAACGCGAGGAGCCCAACCAGTCTGCGTGCCGATAGTACTTCAGTCCGGTAGAGTCGTACACCGCCTGCACGCCCGCCACCAGCGGCAGGTAATAATGTTGCACCGACTGGCCACTCATCAACGCAAACCGGCGCCCATCCGGGTCGTAAAGAATCTGCGTGTACGTGCCATTCGTATTGATTGTAACCGCTCTTCCGAAGGCGTCATAGTAGATCACGGTGCCGTTGTTGCCACTCTTATCGATCCCGGTCGGCCTTCCCTCAGCATCGTAGCTGTAGGCGTGCGAAACGTCGTTCGTTACATTCCCCATGCCGTCATAACTGATTGACCGAAACTTTCAAAAACACATCATTATGATCGCCGCGACCCATCAGCAAGAGAAGACTCGCACATTGGCTACGAGCCCCTCCGGTTACCTTCGTACCCTCCCCGCTGTGTTTCTTCCTTGCTCCCGCCTCACCAATCCGTACACTATTCTCTTAGGAGCGGGCGCAATGGCCCTTGATGGGAGACAGCCATAAGTCCTTTGATTGCATGATTTTACCAGTAAGTCTCACGGAATCAGGATTTTACAGGCAAAATCGCGCTAAGTCAAAGAAAACAAGGATTTAAGCCTTTAAGTTTTCACCGATTTTGCGCATTATCGGACATAACTAGCCCCAAGCTCCGATCTTCGAGCCGCGCGCTCTTGGTTCGTCCATCCCGCCTCCCCGTCCAAAACTGCTACTCTACCTATTCCCACTAGAGGTATCATTCCTCGGCAAGGAATTGCCCGGAGATTCCTATGTACTTCGAACAGTTCTATCTTGGCTGTCTGGCGCACGCGTCGTACATGTTCGCTTCAAACGGCGAAGCGGTGGTGGTCGATCCGCAGCGCGATGTCGAGATCTACCTTGAGGCCGCGCAGAAGAACGGCCTCGCCATCCGACACATCTTCGAGACCCACCTGCACGCCGACTTCGTCTCCGGCCACAGGGAACTCGCCCAGCGCACCGGCGCGAAGATCTATGTTGGAGCAGCGGCTGGTGCAACCTTCGAGCACGTCGCCCTGTACGACGGCTTCGAGCTGCAAGTTGGCAAGTTCAGCCTCTCCGTGCTGGAAACGCCCGGCCACACGCCTGAAAGCGTCTGCCTGGTGCTCACCAATGGCGAGCAGGGCGACGAGCCCTGGGCGGTGTTTACCGGCGACACGCTCTTCATCGGCGATGTGGGCCGCCCCGACCTTTCGCCCACGCACACCCCGCAGCAGCTCGCCGAGATGATGTATGACTCGCTGCATCGCAAGCTGATGAACCTGCCCGACAAGACCCTGGTCTATCCGGCACACGGCGCGGGCTCGCTGTGCGGGCGCAACATGCGCGCCGAGCGCTCCTCCACCATCGGCACCGAGCGGCTTACCAACTGGGCGTTGCAGATCAAGTCGCGTGAGGACTTCGTCGCGCAGATGACGTCAAACCTGCCGGCCCGGCCCGAGTACTTTGCCCAGGACGCGGCCATCAATCGCGAAGGTGCTGCTGCGCTTACCGAACTGCCGCCGCTTACGCCGATCTCGCCCAAGGAGCTGCAATCGCAGATTGCGCAAGGTGTGACTGCGCTCGACGTGCGCCACCAGGACGACTTCGCTGCCGGGCATGTGCCGAACTCCATCAGCATTCCGCTGGGCGGGCAGTTTGCCTCCTGGGCCGGAGCGGTGCTGGGATTGTCAGCGAATCCGGTGCTGATCGGCGCATCCAACGAGCAGGTATCCGAGGCGCGTATGCGGCTGGCGCGCGTCGGCATCGAAGAGATTGCCGGCTATCTCGAAGGCGGCATCGCAGCCTGGAAGGCCGCGGGACTGCCGCCGGCGCAGGTGGAGCAGTTGACCGTGCAGGAACTCAAGACGAAGCTCGATAAGGGTGCCCTGCGCGTGCTCGACGTTCGCCGCGAAGGCGAGTGGAACGCCGGCCACATCGAGGATGCGAACTGGCATGCCCTCGACAACTTCAAGCGCTCTCTGCCGGACCTGGATCACGGCGGACGCTTTGCCGTGCATTGCAAAGGCGGCTATCGCAGCATGATCGCTTGTAGTTTCCTCAAGCGCGCGGGACACGCCGACGTCCTCAACGTGGTGGGCGGATTCGACGCCTGGGAAAAGGCAGGACTGCCCGTCGCCGGACAGATTGTCGCGGGTACAAAGGCTTAACTCGCTTGCCGCTCTGCCCTCAGTGCAATCACGAAGTTCCCGAGTCGGCCCGCTTCTGTACGCATTGCGGCGCGGCAATGGCCCAGGATAATGAAGGTGGCGAGGCAGCGCCGCCCGCGAGCCGTTCCACCACGCCGAAGCTTGTCTCGGGAATACCCGAGAACATTGCGGGACTGCTCTCCTATTTTGTGCTGCCCGCCGCCGTGTTCTTATTTCTGCAGCGCTTCAATCGCAACCGGTTCGTACGCTTTCACGCCTTCCAGTGCCTGATCACGGTGGGAGTGCTGATCTTTGTCCACTTTGCGCTTATCTTGCTGGTCAGGGCCCTGCCGCTGGTCGCACTGCCTCTTATCGGGCTGGTGATGCTGGCCGAATTAACCGTGTGGCTGCTGCTCCTGGTCAAGACCTATCAGGGTGAGATGTTCAAGCTGCCGTTCGTAGGCGACCTGGCGGAACAGTTGGCAGGCAGGGCATAGCGATTTGGACATGCCGCGGGTTGAACTGGCGTTTCTCCGCGTGAATCCGCGGTTGAACTTCCTTCTGCCTGGGACCGGGATGGTGCGGAAACTGGCCAACCGCACATCCCGCGCTTGACATCACCCTCACAAGCATGTCATTTCTATTTACTTTTCACTCATTGCACTTCGCAGTCATTATTCTGTAACAAATGCAGCCTGAAGGGAGTCGTGCCTAGTCCGTGCGGGTCAAAGTCTTCTATCACGATCGTTGTTTCGACGGCGCCTGTTCCGCGGCGGTGTTCAGCCGCTTCTATCGCGAGCGCATTCGCGAGCACGCCGAATTCGAGTATGCCGGACTGCTGCATCGCGCCGGCGCGCTGTTCAACGAAGCCGAGTTCACCGGCGATGAGAACGCCATCGTCGACTTCAAGTATTCGCCATCGCCGCAGGTCACCTGGTGGTTCGACCATCATCAGAGCGCGTTTCTCACGCCCGAGGATGCCGAGCACTACGAACGCACGCTGAGCAATGCCAAGTTCTACGATCCCGACTACCGCTCCTGTACCAAGTTCATCGCCGATGTCACGGAGAACCGCTTCGGCTTCCACAAAGAGCCGCTGGCCGAGGTCATCGAGTGGGCCGACATCATCGATGGCGCACTCTATTCCGACGCTGAAACCGCGGTGGCGATCGGCGAGCCCGCCATGAAGCTGACCATGGTGATCGAATCCAATCAGGATTCTGAGCTGATGCCGAAGCTGATTCCCATGCTCGCCTACAGGCCGCTGGGCGAGATTGTGCTCGAGCCGATGGTTGCCGACCGCCTGCCCGCGCTGATGGAGCGGCACAAGCGGTCCATCGAGATCCTGCGTGAGCGCTCGTCGTGTAAGGACGGAACCATCTTCTTCGACGTTACCGATCACGAGCTCGAAGGTTACAACAAGTTCATTCCGTACTTCCTGCATCCCGGTTGCACCTACAGTGTAGGACTCAGCAAGAGCACCTTCCGCACCAAGGTCTCCGTGGGTTCGAACCCCTGGGCGCCGCTGGAACCCATCGAGAACCTGGCGAACATTTGCGAGCGTTACGGCGGCGGAGGCCACGCGCGCGTCGGCGCGATCTCATTTCCACCGGGCAAGTTCGACGAGGCCCGCCAGGCCGCGCACGAGATCGTGGAAGAGCTCCGAGCCAGTTATCGCAAACAGGCAGGGTAGGGAACGGCCCCAAAGCAAAAGCCCGCCGGCGCGGGCTTAGCTGATCGAACTGCTTGCGAAATTAGCGGCTGGTATTGGTGTTGGTGTTGGCCTTGGCTGACTCTTGCTGAGCTGCCAGACGCGCGCTGTTGCGCGCAGCGATGGTTCTCTTGGCGTTGTCGGCCAGTTCCTTCGCCTTAGGGAGAAGATCCAATGCCTTCGTCACTTCGGGATCGCTCTCCGCGCGCACCTTCATTCCCGCCTCCTGGCCGAACTCGTTAATGAACAACTCGGCCTTGATACTGGAGCGCAGCCAGTCAATGTTCTGGGCCAGTTCCGCCTCGGTGAAGGGAATCTTCTGCTCGTCGAGGAACTTGCGAAACTCCTGCATCACCGCCTCATCCACTTCAAACTGCTTGTTCACTTGATGGTTGATCACGTAATGCTTGGCGAAGTTGAAGAAGGCGTACTTCTGCAGCAACTCGTCCTGAAAGTCGTTGGTCTTGATGGGCGGGATGACAACGTCAGGATTGATGCCGCCGCCGCCATACACAGTGCGACCGCTATCGGTCATCTTCACTTCGCGATTAGGCTGCGGAGGCTCCTGGCCATCGGCATCGCGGCTGTTGTAGTAGTAGTCGTAAAGCGAGATGCCGTTGTAGTCGCGCTGGATCAGACGCCCGCTGGGCGTGTAGTACTTGGCGGTAGTCAGCGCCAGGCCGGTATTCTCCGACAGCGGATATACCGTCTGCACCAGGCCTTTGCCGAACGTCGTCTCGCCCACGATCAGGCCGCGGTCATGGTCTTGAATCGCGCCCGCGACAATCTCCGCCGCCGAAGCCGTGCCGCGATTCACCAGCACCACCAGCGGATAATCCTTGCCGCCGTTGCCGTGGGTCGCGCGGTAGACCTTCTCCGATGAAGCGCGGCCATGGTGCGACACGATGACCTGTCCCTTCTTCAGAAACTTGTCGGCTACGCCAACGCCCTCGCTCAACAGGCCGCCGGGATTCTGCCGCAGGTCGAGAATCAGTCCCTGAAGATTGGGGCCGAACTCATCCAATGCCTCCGCGACTTCGTGGTCGGTCGTCTCCTGGAAGCCCGAGACGTGCATGTAGCCGATACCCGGCCGGATCATGAAGTGAACGTCTACGCTGTAGCGGGGAATCTCGTCGCGTATTACGGTGAAGTCCAGCGGCTTGTCGGAACCTTCGCGCAGCACCGTGATCTTGACCGGGGTATTCTTGGGGCCCTTGAGCAAGTCGGCCACATCGCTGGTGCTCATGTTATCGGTCGGCTTGCCATCGACCGCGATAATGACGTCGCCCGGGCGGATGCCGGCGCGGTAGGCGGGCGCTCCGGTGAACGGCGCAATGACGATAACCTTATTATTGCGTGGGCCGACCTGCATTCCCACGCCGTAATACTTGCCGCGCTGCTCTTCGCGCAGGGCAGCGTAGGCCTTGGGATCGAAGAAGTTGGAGTGGGGATCGAGCACTCGCAACATGCCGGGAATGGCGCCGTTGTAGACCGCCTTGTCAGGATTGACCGGTTCGGCGTAATTCTGCTGCACCACCTCGTAAACCTGGGTGAACTCTTTAACGCTGTCGCGTATGTCGCCGTCGCTGGGGATGGCAGTTGAGGTCAGATGCTGGCCAAACAGCATGCCTGCGCAACCGCAAGCGAGAACGATGACGAGCACAAGGATGGTGGAGCGGCGGGAACTACTTGCCATTATGTTTTCCTTCAATGGGCAGGAACTGCATCTTCAAGAGTAGCGCAAGATCAAGCCAAAGTTGCATAAAAGTATAGCACTTGCAGTACGGGCGTTCCGCGCTGCATTCCTGCGCTTTGGATGCCTCGCCGGCCTGCAGGGTGCGAAAAATCCGGGCGGCCCTCCCCCAAACGTAAGACGTTGCAGGGAGGGTGACGTAAGCGCAGGGGCTGGGCGGCGGAGCGCGGCCAGTTGCCGGTGATCAGTTGTCAGTTATCAGCCAACTTGAAACTCGAAACTTGAAACTCCGTGTCCTCCGTGCCTCCGTGGTGAGACTTCCCCTCGCGTTGCTGCTCGCGCCTCATCCCGATTATGATTGACCCTATGAATCTCGGCATGCCAGAGATGATCTTTATCTTCTTGTTGGCCCTGGTGATCTTTGGGCCCAAGAAGCTTCCCGAACTGGGACGGCAACTGGGCAAGGCCCTCGCCGAGTTCAAGAAGGCCAGCAACGAGTTCAAGAGCCAGCTTGAAGTTGAGATGATGAACATCGAGCTCGAAGAGCGGGCCAAGAAGCAGGAAACCGAGCACGCCGCGGCCGAAGAGCAAAAGATCCTTCCCGCCGAGAAGCCGTTCGACACGGTGATCGTTCCCGCTCCCGGAGCGGTAAGCCGCGAATTTGCCGAGCCGCAGCCCCAGACCGCTGCCCCCGAGCCTGCGCTGCCCTCGGCAGAAACCCCCGCCAACGGCAACGCGCGCGCCGTCCACGATGCCTAATCCCGTCATAGAAAAAGCCCAGGAGCGCGCCTCGGAGGAAATGACGGGGATGAGCTTCCTCGAACACCTCGAGGAGCTGCGCCGCCGCATCATTCACAGCTTTCTCTTTATCGTCGCCGGCTTTGGTGTGTGCTGGTGGTATCACGAGCAGATCTTCGGGCTGATGCAGAAGCCCATCGTGCAGGCGCTGGCCGCGCATGGCCTGGACCAGAAGCTGGTCTACCTCAACCCCACCGACGCCTTCAACATGTACCTGAAGGTCGCGTTCCTCGCCGGGATCTTTGTCGCCTCGCCGTTCATCCTGTACCAGGTGTGGGCGTTCATCTCACCCGGACTCTATCGCCATGAGCGCCGCTACGTGCTGCCCTTCATGTTCAGCACCGTGGGACTGTTTCTTGCCGGCGGATTCTTCGGCTACAAGATGGTATTTCCCGCCGCACTCGATTTCCTCATCGGCTGGAGCTCGCAGTTCAAGCCGATGGTGACCATCAGCGAGTACACCGATCTGTTCCTCACCATCATCGCGGGGCTGGGCATCGTCTTCGAGATGCCGATCCTGGTCTTCTTCCTCGCGCTGATGGGACTGATCACCGCCGGCTGGATGTGGCGCAACCTGCGCTACTCGATCCTGGTGATCTTCATCATCGCCGCCATCATCACTCCCACCACCGACATCATGAACATGTGCATCTTTGCCGCACCCATGATTGTGCTCTACCTGGTAAGCATCGCGATTGCGTGGTTTGTGCACCCGGCGCAGAGAAGGAAGCGGGCGGCAGAGGCGGCAGGGGAATAGAAGCAACCCACCGACGCGCGGCTGCGACGAGTTGACGAGTTGGTGGCAGCAACTTGTGATCTACGTCCTTGACACGCATGGCTGTGTGCGACATAGTGGGCGCTGAATCCGCAGGTCATATTGATTCTGGCCGGAGGTGTCGATGCGCAGGGCCCTTGTCCTCTTTCTGTTTTGTGCTGCGACGGCGATTCCCTCGCCCGCGCAAACCTTCACGAAACTGGTAGATTTCGACGGGAGCAACGGTGCCATTCCCATTTGCACTCTGATTCAGGCCAGCGACGGGAATTTCTACGGAACCACCTTTCAAGGCGGGGCTGACAACTATGGAACGGTGTTCAAGGTCACTCCCGAGGGCACGCTGACCACACTATACAGCTTTGACAACGTGATGGGCGCTTATCCTTTTTCAGGGGTAGTGCAAGGCACGGATGGAAACTTCTACGGGACTTCAGGTGGAGGAGCCAACAATTCTGGCACCGTGTTCAGAATTACCCCCGAGGGCACCCTAACCACACTCTACAACTTCTGCTCTTTAATGAACTGTGCTGACGGAGAGGGTCCTGGGGCACTGGTGCAAGGCACGGATGGGAACTTCTACGGGACAACTCACGGGGGAGTCCGAGACTTCGGCACTGTCTTCAAGATCACCCCCGAGGGCGCGCTGACCACTCTGCACAGCTTCGAGTACTATACGGACGGCTTTTCTTCGGCAGGGCTGGTGCAAGGCACCGATGGAAACTTCTATGGGACAACGGCCTACGGCGGGGCCTATCTTGGCGGTACGGTCTTCAAAATCACCCCTGAAGGAACGCTGACGACGCTGCACAGCTTTTGCTCCGAGCAGAATTGCCATGACGGCTCTGACCCTGAGGCAGTTCTGGTGCAAGCCGGACGGATGTACGGAACGACTCATAGTGGTGGGAGCCAACGACTATGGCACCGTGTTCAAAATCACCCCCGCGGGTATGCTGACCACTCTGCACAGTTTTGACTTCTATACGGACGGCGCTCATCCCTTGGCAGGGCTGGTGCAAGCCACTGATGGGAACTTCTACGGGACAACCAATGGAGGTGGCAGCGCCAACTGCGGTAATTTAGGCTGCTGGAACCCTGTTCACAATCACTCCCGAGGGAACGCTGACCACCCTTCACAGCTTTATCTTCTGGACGGGGCGGCCATCCCTATGGGGGGCTGGTGCAAGGCACCGACGGCGACTTCTACGGGACAACTGACGAAGGGGGCGACTGTAACGCTGGGCACGGTATTCCGCCTGGATGCCGGGCTTTGCGCTTCTAACCGTGGCCAAGGTTGGCCTGGGTAAAGTTATCAGCGGCGATGGACACATCTATTGCGGCCCTGTGTGGCTCGTACGTCTACGGAAGAGGAACTCAGGTCGGTCTCACCGCCGTTCCCGCTCCCGGTTATACGTTCAGCAGTTGGACTGGTTGTGACAACGCGCAAGGCGATTTCTGTCTGATGACGATGGACAGCGCAAAGACTGTCAACGCGACCTTCATCATCTCCAACGTAGGCCTGACTTCGCTGGTGTTGAATCCATCCACGGTTAAGGGCGGCAACATCTCCATCGCGACCATCACGCTCAACGCTCCCGCTCCTGAAGGAGGCTTAGGCGTTGCCGTCACCAGCGATCAGCCGCTGGTGGTGCATCCACCGTCATACGTCATCGTTCCCGGCGGACGCAGCTCGTTCAGCTTCGCGGTGCGGACCACGCCAGTGAGAGGGACGACCGTGGCGAACGTGACGGCTACGGCCAACGGCTCGCAAGTGAATGCCACGCTTACCGTCACGCCAACATACGAGGGGCTGCGGTAGGGGCGGGTTGTCTTCTTCGCTAGGAACGCAACATACGGAGCCGTTCGCCGAGAGCACCGGGAAGCGGAGCTGCGAAGTGTGACCGCACGGTTAAATTTCTTGACACCGAGGTCAAGAATAAGAATGATTCCTTGCTGGAACTCATCTCATCCTGCATCGCCCCACCGGAGACCCCATGCACCGCGCCATACTACTTTTCTCGTTTTATTTCGTCATTGCCACATCGATCACCTCGCCTGCACAAACCTTCACCAAGCTTGCCGATTTTGATGGGACCAACGGCGCGTATCCGACCGCGTCTTTGATCCAAGCCACGGATGGAAACTTCTACGGGACGACCTACAACGGGGGGAGCAGCGACAACTGCCCGGGTGGCTGCGGCACGGTCTTCGAAATCACGTCCGACGGCACCCTGACCACGCTTTACAGCTTTTGTCCTCAATACGGGTGCGCTGACGGCTCGTACTCTTATGCCGGGTTAGTGCAAGCCAGCGATGGGAACTTCTATGGGACAACAGAACGGGGAGGGGTCAACCAGGTTGGCACTGTCTACAAGATCACTCCCGAGGGTGTGCTGACCACCCTGCACAGCTTCGATTACGCCGATGGCGATTACCCCGATGCCGGGCTAGTGCAAGCCACCGACGGAAACTTCTATGGGACAACCGTAGGTGGCGGGGGCTACGGTGATGGCACGGTCTTCAAGATCACGCCCGAGGGTACCCTGATCACTCTGCACAGCTTCGATTCCACGGACGGCTATTTCCCTTATGCCGGGCTGGTACAAGGAACGGACGGGAACTTCTACGGGACAGCCTTCGGGGGCGGGGCGAACGCTTACGGCACCGTCTTCAAAATCACCCCGGGGGGCACGCTGACCACGCTGCACGACTTCAACGGCGAGGACGGCTCTTTTCCTGTAGCTGGGCTGGTGCAAGCCACCGACGGAGACTTCTACGGGACAGCCGACGATGGCGGAACCAAGGATGATGGCACGGTCTTCAAAATCACCCCCGAGGGCACCCTGACCACCCTGCACAGCTTCGAGGGGACTGACGGCCACCAACCTTATGCCAGTCTTGTGCAAGCCACTGACGGGGATTTCTACGGGACAACCAACACAGGCGGGGTCAACAACGATGGCACAGTCTTCAAAATCACCCCCGAGGGTACCCTGTCCACGCTGCACAGCTTTGACTTCACGGACGGCACCAGGGCTAACGGGTTGGTGCAGGCCAGGGACGGGAATTTCTACGGCACAACCTATCTAGGCGGGGCCCTCGATCTTGGCACGGTCTTTAAGCTGTCTCTCCCGCCCGTCACTCTCTCCGTGACTAAGAGCGGTAACGGTCTCGTTGTCAGCGGCGACGGCCACATCTACTGCGGTGACGTGTGCTCCTACATGTATCTTGAGGGAGCCCGTGCCGGTCTCACCGCCGTTCCCGCTCCCGGTTATACGTTCAGCAGTTGGACTGGTTGTGACAACGCGCAAGGCGATTTCTGTCTGATGACGATGGACGGTGCGAAGGACGTGGCTGCGACCTTCACCGTCTCCAACGTCGGCCTGACTTCGCTGGTGTTGAATCCGTCCACAGTGAAGGGCGGCAACATCTCCATCGCGACGATTACCCTCAATGCTCCTGCGCCCGAAGGAGGCTTAGGCGTTGCCGTCACGAGCGATCAGCCGCTGGTGGTGCATCCTCCATCGTTCGTTATCGTTCCCGGTGGACGCAGCTCGTTCAGCTTTGCCGTGCGGACCACGCCAGTAAGAGGGACGACGGTGGCGAACGTGACAGCCACGGCCAACGCTTCGCAAGTTAGTGCCACACTCACCGTCACGCCAACGTATGAGCGCCTGCGGTAGGCGCAAGTGCTTTCCTAGCAAGCGGCGCAGGGCCGGAGCGGTCAGCCAAGTCTTTGCACCAGTTTGCGGGAGGTGGGCCGACCTCTCTCCGGGTATAGCCGTTTCGTGCCGCCCGCGCCGACCGATTCTCCTTTAGAATGTCTTGACACCCGCCGAAAGGTGGGGAATAGTCCTACAAACAGCAGTCGTAGTATCCACCTTGGTTTTGCCCGGAGGGTCCCATGCGCCGTACGTGTGTGCTGCTTGTGTTCCTGGTCGGCTTTTCACTTGCCGCGTCTTCCCAAGTTCTAACCACATTGGCCGACTTCAACGGTTCCAACGGAAGTTCTCCTTCGGCGGCTCTCGTCCTGGGCACCGACGGAAATTTTTACGGGACAACGGCAACCGGCGGTGATTTTAATGTTGGGACAGTGTTCAAGGTCACTCCTGCGGGCATCCTGACCACCTTGCACAGCTTCAATGGGGCGGATGGTGACCAGCCCCTTGCGTCTTTGGTCCAAGCCACCGATGGCAACTTCTATGGAACCACCGCGTCGGGCGGTGGCAGCGGCTTTGGAACCGTCTTCAAGATTACCTCTAATGGCACCTTCACCAACCTCTATAGCTTCACCGCGGCGGATGGCCAGACGCCGTATGGAGGTCTGGTACAAGACTCCAGCGGAGATCTGTTTGGCACGACCAGCACCGACCCGCTGAATCATGCAGGAACCATTTTCAAAGTGACAACCCAAGGCGTGGTGACGATTCTGCATGTGTTCAACGGCCAGGACGGCTCCATGCCTCACGCCGGTTTGGCGCTTGCCGCCGACGGTAGCTTCTATGGCACGACGGAGATGGGGGGCGCGCACAACTATGGCACGGTCTTCAAAGTCACATCCGACGGCACTCTGACCACGTTGTACAGCTTCAACAACGCGGATGGCGCGTACCCGCTGGCCAGATTGCTGCTGGCCAGCGACGGCAACTTCTATGGCACCACCTCTCAGGGTGGCCCGAGCCACGTGGGTAACATCTTCCGAATAACGCCAGCGGGATCACTGACCGTTCTGCACAACTTCGCGGTTGACGGTGATGGCTGGACTCCCAATGGGCTGGTGCAGGCCACGGACGGTTTGCTGTATGGGACAACCGCAGCCTACGGTGACGACCAAAGCTGTGGCGGATTCTGCGGGACCATCTTCCAACTCACTCTGGACGGCACGCTGGTGACCGAATATCGCTTTGGCGGTAAAGAGGACGGCTACTCTCCTCAGGCCGGCTTGACCGTGGCCAATGATGAAAGCTTCTACGGGACCGCCTTGGGCGGTGCTGATAAAGATGGCACCGTTTTCCGTATTGTTGTCCATGCCAATCTCTCGGTCGCCAAGTCGGGTATGGGAACCATCATTAGCGGCGATGGATATATCAATTGCGGCAATTTCTGCTCCCATACCTATCCAGGAGGCACACAGGTCGGCCTGACGGCGAATCCTGCTGCCGGATACACATTCAGCAGCTGGGACGGATGCGACAACCCCAACGGCAATTTCTGCTCGCTGACCATGTCCGGAGGGAAGGACGTCATCGCAACCTTCGATGTCGCCGGCACTACCCTGAACTCGCTGTCCTTCAAGTCGCCTTCCGTGAAGGGCGGCAACATCGCCATCGCGACAGTGATGCTGAACGCTCCGGCGCCGCCGGGCGGACTGGGTGTTGCCATGAGCAGCGACCAGCCGCTGATCGTGCATCCGCCTTCAATGATTGTGATTCCGGGCGGGGTCAGCTCTTACAGCTTCGCGGTGAGAACGTCGCCGGTCAGAGTGACGACGGTGGCGAATGTCATGGCGTCGACTGGCTCGTCGCAGGTCAGCGCGACGTTGACGGTAACGCCCGGTTATAACTCATCGCAGCAGAAGGTGGTCTCGCAGGGCATTTCCAGTCGATAGAAGGTACCTCCGCGAGTTCGGAACGGATTCGCGGAATGCCGGTAGCGACGAAGCTGGTTCCAGGAAAAGGCGCCCGCGAAGGGCGCCTTTGCTCTTGCCCGCGACAAGAGCAGTCGCAGCGACACAACCAGCCTCGACTTAGCTCACCACGGTGTGTGACCTAGCTTACTGACATATCCGATAGTCACTGGCCAAACTGGGCATGGTACACGCCGACAGCTCTATCTTCCAGCGTGTCCCAACTTGCAATCGATGTCCGTTGCGCCAGTGACACTATGTTCCGTACTGTTGTTCTGCTCTTAAGTTGCGCCGCTCTTTCAACGGTCTCGATCGCCCAGGCGTTCAAAACCTTGGTGAACTTCGATGGGACCCACGGCGGCGTTCCTTACGACACTTTAGTGCAGGACGCCGGCGGAAATCTCTACGGCACAGCTTATAGCGGTGGCTCCTATAACCGGGGGACGGTCTTCAAGGTTACGCCGCAGGGAACACTGACCGCCTTGCACAGTTTCAAGGGACAGCCTTCCGATGGATCCTATCCTTACGGCAGGCTGCTGCATGCCACCGATGGCAACTACTACGGAACCACAACAATGGGAGGCACGAACGATCAAGGGACCGTTTTCAAAATGACAGCTGCCGGAGCCGTAACCATCCTCCACAGCTTTTGTGCTCAAAGCGGCTGTGCCGATGGCTCACATCCAACTGCAGGCCTGGTGGAGGGCAGGGATGGCAATTTCTACGGAACGACTCTCTATGGGGGCAGCGCTTTCTGTGGTTTCGGGTGCGGTACCGTCTTCAAGATCAACCTCTATGGCATTCTTACGACGTTGTACAGGTTCTGTAGTTCGCAAACCTGTACCGACGGCGTCTCTCCGCGTGCAGCGTTGGCCCTGGGCTCCGACGGGAATTTCTACGGCACAACCTACGCCGGTGGGGCGTACGACCAGGGAACCGTTTTCAAAATAACCCTGGAAGGTACCGTGACCATCCTGCACAATTTCAGCGGCAAGCCCAATGACGGCACTTCTCCGTATGGCGCCGTGCTGCAGGGAGATGATGGAAATTACTACGGAACAACCTCAGCGGGGGGGCTGAAGGACAGTGGCACCGTCTTCCGAATGACGCCCAAAGGAAGCGTGACCATTCTGCACAGTTTTTGCATCCAGGCCGGGTGCGCTGACGGTGCAGTGCCGAAAGGTGCCCTCTTCCGAGCCAGTGATGGAAACTTCTATGGCACAACGTCGGGGAGCGGCAACGGTTACGGTACGGCCTTTGTAATAACGCCGGGAGGCTCGCTGAGTACGCTCCACGTCTTTCAGGGTTATCCCATTGACGGCTCGTGGCCCGTCAGCGGGCTGCTGCAGGCGGTGGACCGGCGCCTCTATGGCACGACGCAGGGAGGTGCCTCGAACAACAATGCGTGTGGTTGTGGAACAGTGTTCAGCTTGCCTCCCCCCATCGTCGCCCTCTCAGTCACCAAAGACGGCAGCGGCACGGTTATCAGCGGCGACGGCAATATCTACTGCGGGAACACTTGCTCCTATTCCTATTCCGACGGGACCGAGATGGGACTGACGGCGATTCCCAGTCCTGGGTACACGTTCAGCGGCTGGAGCGGTTGCAACAAGGTGGCAGGCAGTTTCTGTACGGTAGCAATGGTGGGAGCAACGAATGTCAGCGCAAGCTTCGACGCCGCCAACGTCTTACTGGCTTCCATCCTCCTCAATCCATCTTCGGTGAAAGGCGGCAACATCACGGTTGCGACCGTTACCCTCAAAGAACCTGCGCCGCCCGGAGGCGTGGGCGTCAACATCACGAGCAACCGGCCATTAGTCGTGCATCCGCCAACGCGGGTTGTGGTCCCGGGCGGGTACAGCTCGTTCAGCTTCGCGGTCAGGACCACGCCGGTTAGAACGACGACCGTGGCGAACGTCATGGCAGTGGCCGGTTCCTCGCAGGTCAACGCTACCTTGACAGTAACGTCCGGATACGGCCCTCCGCTGCAGAGCATCCGCTAGGCAACAAGGCACCGCGTTTCGTCTTCGCGCGAACCAATTCATTTCCTTCATCGTATAAGTCTGTGTATCCACCCGACCGCGGAAAGTACGGGGTCTAACGGGCTTCACTCTTATGGTGTTGCGCGACCTTATTCGGGATGTCTTTCAGACGCTGTGGGCACATAAGCTGCGCACTGCGCTGACCATGTTCGGCATTGCCTGGGGAGTTATCTCCATCGTGCTGATGGTCGCCGCCGGCGAAGGCCTGCGAGAAGGGCAGGCGAAGGTCGCGCAAAATTTTGGCAGAGACGTGATGATCGTCTTTGCCGGCCGCACCAGCCTGCAGGCCGGAGGCACCCGTGCCGGACGGCGCATCGAATTTCTGGACACCGATCTTGATCGACTGGCAAAGCAGTCGCCCGACTGCCAATGGATCCTGCCGGAGCTTGGCCAAAGCAGTGTGCGCATTCATTCCAACTACAACGCGGGCGCACAGATGGTTACCGGCTCCTGGCCGCCATTCGCCGAGGTGCGCTCCATCGAGGTTGGCGAGGGCCGCTTCTATAACTGGGACGACTTGGCCCAGGACCGCCGTGTTGCCTTCCTGGGCACAGAAGTTCGCAAGCAGCTATTTGCCGGCCGCAACGCCATCGGCGAAAACGTCTACCTCGATGACATTCCTTACAAGGTCATCGGCGTCATGAAGACCAAGGACCAGGACTCCAGCTACGATGGCTTTGACGTCAACAAGATATTCATCCCCTACAGCGCCATTCATAACGATTTCCCCAACAAGCCTCCGGCCAAGCCGCACGGCCTTGATCGCCTGCTGGTGACGCCCAGGTCGGTCGGGCAGCATACCGCGTGCAAGGACGAGGTTATAGCCGCTCTGGCGGAAACTTACGACTTCGATCCCCACGACAAGGAAGCCGCCAACGTCTGGGACACGATTGAGGAAGCGCAGGCCTTCGAGGCGATGACCAATGGCATGAAGGCCTTTCTGGGAGCGGTCGGCCTGACCACTCTGTTCCTCGGCGGCCTGGGGGTGATGAACGTGATGCTGGTAGCGGTGCGTGAGCGTACGCGCGAAATCGGGGTGCGCAAAGCGGTGGGTGCCAAGTCGAGCAGCATCATGATGCAGTTCTTTCTGGAAACCATCATCGTCGTGCTGTTCAGCGGTGGAATGGGTATGGCCATCTCTTTTGGCTTTTGCGCCCTCTTCAACCTGATGCCCATGCCGCAGTACTTTGCCGGGCTGCAGCCGACGTGGCAATCGGCGGCGCTTTCCATCGGATTGCTGGGGACGGTGGCCATCCTAGCGGCCATGTATCCGGCGCGGCAGGCCGCGCGCATCGATCCCATCGAAGCCCTGCGCTATGAGGCGGGAGGGTAGGCTAGGTAGATGAGAAAAGGCAACGTGTCGAAGTTTATCGGAGAGGCGGTGCGCTGGCGCGTGCTTCATCGTACGGTACAAGCCATAAAGAAGCGAAATGCGAAGATCGATCCTCAGCGCCTGCAAGGAATTATTGACGGTACTGTTTGCGAGGTTCGTGCCGAACGCCGCAACAGAGGGAAGGCTGAAAGGAACTAATGCGCGCGCTCGCCATCAGCGCCGAAATCCTGCAGGAGGCTTGGATCGCACTGCGCCGCGGCCGCACCCGCAGCCTTCTCACCATGCTCGGCATCGTGTGGGGCATCGTAGCGGTCACCTTGCTGATCGCCTACGGCAGCGGTTTCCGTCATGTGCTGGTGCATGCCTTCGAGGCCTTCGGCAAGAGCGCAGTGACCTGCTGGCCGCAGCAAACCAGCGAGCAGCCCGGAGGCCAGCGCGCCGGCAAGAAGGTAAGGTTCGAGCTCGCCGACCTGGAAGTGGTGAGGGCAGAGGCCACACTGGTAAAGCACGCCTGCCTCGAGACCGTGAAAACCCTACCGGTCGCTTATGGTGACCGGATGGCGAACACTGTGATTCGCGGCGTGTGCCCCGAATACGGCGAGATGCGCAACGAAGTGCCCGCCCAGGGCCGCTGGATCAGCCCCACCGACGAGGTCGAGAGGCATCGCGTGTGTTTTCTGGGTGGCCGCGTAAAGCAGCAACTGTTCAGCGGACGTAACGCCGTCGGCGAAACCGTGCAGATCGGTGGCGTGCGCTTCACCGTGATCGGCGTCATGGACCGCAAGTTGCAAATGTCGAATTACTTCACCAGCGACGACCGGTCGGTGTTCATCCCCTTCTCGGCGGCGGGTGATGTCTGGAATACGCGCTATCCGCAGGTGTTGGTTTTCGAACCGGTGGCGCCACAGTTCGAGAAGAAAGCCGAAGCGCAGGTGCTGGCCGCCATCGCCACACGACAGCAGTTCTCGCCGACCGACAAGAAGGCCATCCAGATGTTCGGACGCGAAGAGTTTCGTCCCGTGATCGATGGCCTGACCATCGGCCTGCAGGTGCTTCTGCTCTTCATCGGCATGCTGACGCTGGGCATTGGCGGCGTCGGGGTGATGAACATCATGCTGGTGTCGGTGGACGAACGCATTCGCGAAATCGGCCTGCGGCGCGCACTGGGCGCGCGCAAGTGGCATATTCGCCTGCAATTCCTCGCCGAAACCATGATGCTCATGCTGCTCGGCGGCGTCATCGGGATTGGCCTGTCATATCTGCTATCGGCTGTGTTGCCCACCCTGCCGCTGTTGGGTCCGCTGTTCAAAGACACTTCCGGCGTCGGCGATATTCACCTGCGGATTTCGGCTATGGCGGTTTTGGGCTCGACGGCCGTGCTGCTGTTCGTGGGAGTCATCAGCGGAATGGTCCCCGCCCTGCGTGCCTCGCGGCTCGATCCGGTGGAAGCGCTGCGGTACGAATAGAGGCTTGTCGCGAGGATAAAATCTCAACGAGAGTTAACGTTCGATCTCTTCTTCAAGTTGGAGAGCAATACTATTCAGGACAACAGGCTGAATGCCCTGAAGATCGGCCACTTTGGCCGCAAGGCTTTCCAATTCTTCAATAGAAATGAAACGACAATAATCGCTTAGGCCGATCTTTCGAAATGTCGGTCTGCCTAGTTCCGCGAAGAATTTATTTTGCCTGTCTCTGGGAGCAACGATGAATAGGTTGATTTTGAGAGCGGGCACCACAGCCAGCAGATCTGACATCCTAAGTAACCCGGAATAGACCGATGTGGTCGTCTCAACTTCGAAGGCGCACACCGGCATCCCCTGTTGAATCCAAATCACGTCGATCAAAGAAATTCTTGAAATGGCATCTTCGCTCAAGCCCAAACTAGGCAATTTTTTCAGAGTGCCGTCGCTCAGAGCCTTGCCCTTGCATTCCTTGTTCTTGTCGTTCGAGGCAATCCAGATCGAGCATCCTGTCAGTCTTCCGAGCCGTTTCAGAGTGTCTTGCGCCCGGTGGTGCGCCGACGCTTCTTTCGGCGTCTGAGGATCATCAGCGACAACTGTTGATGCCTTCAGAGAATTCGCCGTGACCGCCTCGCCTCTAAGTTTTGAAGCCGGTTCATTAGCGGATCGAGTTTTGCTTGCACGCTTGCCCTCAGCTTCTATCAGCCTTTCCGGGAGGTTTTCCCGGAAAGACTCAATGCTATTTGGTGCGGATTTGATTGCAGAGAGAAGTTTATCGGCTGCTTCACCTTCGAGAAGTTGTTGATTTAGTATTCCCCAGCCATAGGTAGGCCCCCAGACTGATGTGAGGACGTCTCGAGCTTCGCCCAACAGCAAAGGCCGATGTTGAGGCTCAATCAGATTAAGGAACTTGATGGGGATACGAAATGGATACAACCCGTTATCCCATACTTTCTCGCTGCTCTTGTATTTCTTGCCCATCACCTGCGCTAGGGCTGCAAGGCTTTTGTTAACAGTAAGTAGGAGGTAATCGCCCTGACGCCAGTCGCTAAAACGATCAGTTTTGGCGCCCCAGAGGCCATGCCCGAAGCATGTGAGCAATTGGAATTCGTCAATTGAACTCAGTCGCAGTCTCATGTCTCTAAATTATGGCTTTCGCCTTCAAGACTACAGTAGGTGTCAAGGGAGGGTGGCCTACGGCCCGTTCCGATGAGCCACGCGCTGGTGCCACACAACAGTTCCAGCCTTAAGCACAGTTGTTTTGATATTGCCCTGGCGACGAACGGGAACTGTCAGCCGTTCCCGGCATCATGTACGCTGATGTCCGGAGCATTCACCATGACCACTCCCGTTCTTCGTTTTCTCGCTTTCATCTTGATTGCTGCCAATTCTGTTATCGTCTGCGCGCAGCTTCCTTCGCCCGCGCTGCTGGTGCTCAATAAGGATGACAACACGCTGGCCATCATCGACCCAGCCACGAACATCATTGTCGGCACCGCACCCACGGGAGACGCCCCGCACGAGGTCGCCGCATCCAGTGATGGCCGCTTCGCCTACGTCACCAACTACGGGCCGTTTCAGCCCGACCAGCCGGGCAACACTCTTTCCGTTATTGACCTTGCCACTCGCAAAGAAACGCGTGTCGACGTGGGCCCCTTGCGTCGTCCGCATGGCATTGAGTTCGCCGGCGGCAAGGTTTACTTCACCGCCGAGTTGAACAAAGCCATCGCGCGGCTCGACCCGCAAAGCCTCAAAGTGGACTGGCTGCTCGGCACCGGGCAAAACCGCACCCACATGATCGTGCTGGCAAAAGGGCTGAACACGATGTTCACCGCCAACATCCAGTCCAACAGCATCAGCATGATCGAGCGCAGAGCCGGCCCGGATGAGTGGACCGAGACTGTCATTCCGGTGGGCAAAGGTCCCGAAGGCTGCGATCTTTCGCCCGACGGCAAACAGTTCTGGGCGGCAAACTCGGGCGACGGAACCGTGAGCGTGATCGATGTTGCCGCAAAGAGAGTTGTACAGACATTCGACGTTGGCACCAAACGCTCCAACCGATTGAAGTTCACCCCCGACGGCAAGCTGGTGCTGGTATCAGATCTGGGCAAAGGCGATCTGGTGGTGATCAACGCTGCGTCGCGCAAGGTGGTCAAGCGGATTCACCTTGGCAAATCGGCGGCCGGGATTCTTATCGTGCCTGACGGATCACGTGCTTATGTCGCGTTGAGCGCCGACGGCAAAGTCGCAATCGTTGATTTGAAGACGCTCACCGTCACCGGCGACATCGCCACCGGCCGCGGTCCTGACGGCATGGCCTGGGTGGGGCAATGAGCTCCTAAGGAAAGTCTGATTAGGTCCGATCATCGAAGATCCTCAGGGGCTAAAAGCCCCGCTTTATTCGAGGCACTTACGGACGGCCTGAAGGCCGGCCCCTTCAAAGCTCGGACTTAAATCCGATCTTTCCTAACCCCGCGCGATCACGGCGAATGACGGCGGGCCATTCGCCGCACCACACTCGTCACCCACTCCCTACGCCGCCGCATACCGTAGAATCGCAATTTCATGGCGGAACCCATATCTCCCGGCGCGAAGCCCGAGCGGCTATGGTCGCGGCTTCTGCGCAACCTGCGTCCCTCGCATCAGCACTCCGCGTTCTCCGCCACGCTGCTGCTGATGGCCTCGGTCATGCTCGGGCGCGTCATTGGATACCTGCGCGAGATGTACGTGGCCTGGGCATTCGGCGCGGGGCCAAAGACCGACGCCTACGTCGGGGCCTTCACCCTGCCCGATTTCCTGTTCTACATTCTGGCCGGCGGCACGGCGTCGATAACCTTCATCTCCATTTACACCCGCCAGATGTCGCTGAAGCGCGAGGCCGAAGCGCAGGAGGCGTTCAACTCCACCATCACCATCATGTCGGTGGTGATGGTTTTCGGCACCATCCTGCTCGAAATCTTTACCCCACAGTTTGAGCGGCTCCTGTTCCCGGATTTCAGTCCGGAGCAGTTGCAGCTCTGCGTACACGTCACGCGGGTTCTGCTCCCGGGGCAAATATTCTTCTATGCCGGAGGCGTGGTTTCGGCGGTGCTGCAGTCGCGGCAAATGTTTCTTTATCCCGCGCTGAGCCCGGTGATCTATGGGGCGTCGATTATCCTTGGCGGAGTAATCGGCGCTCACCGCTTTGGCATCGTGGCCCTGGCCTACGGCGCGTTGATCGGCTCGTTCGTGGGGCCCTTCCTCATCAATGCCATTGGCGCTTCAAAGGCGGGGCTGGGCTATCGCATCAACTTCAATTGGCGCAACCAAGAGTTTCGCCAATGGGTGCGGCTCAGCATTCCCCTCATGCTCGGCGTGTCGCTGGTCTCTGCCGATGACTGGATCCTGCGCTACTTCGCTTCCGGAGGCGCCGGCGACATCACGCGGCTGAACTATGCCAAGCGGCTGTTTGCGTTGCCGATTTCGATTCTGGGGCAGGCTGCCGGACAAGCCTCGATGCCGTTCTTCGCCAAATTGTTCGGCGAAGGAAGGCGCGCCGACTTCGCCGACACGGTGAATAAGTCGGTGTATCGCATCTCCGCCGCATCGCTGCTGGCGACGGCTTTGATGATCCCGGCCGCGCTGCCGCTGGTCGATCTGGCTTTCCGCCGCGGACGCTTTACCTTCGCCGACTCAGTTTCCACCTCAACGTACTTCGCCTGGTTTTCCCTGTCGCTGGCGCTGTGGTCGGCACAGGCGCTGTATTCCCGCGGCTTCTACGCCGCCGGCAACACCCTCACTCCTATGGTCGCGAGCACGGTCATCACAGCCGCATCGCTCCCCATTTATCACTCAATGTTTCACAAGTTTGGAGTGGTAGGGCTGGTGATGGCCTCCGACATCGGCATCCTCATGCAGACAGTGACGCTTGCCCTCCTGCTGCACCGCGCTCGGTTGGTTCGCTTCCGAGGACTGCCGTGGCTGGAGCTGGGCAAGGCCTTCGCCACCGCACTGTTCGCGGGTGCGCTTGCCTACGGGGTGTCGCGCACAGTGCATATCACCGGCAACCGCCGCGCCGACCTGCTCGCTATCGCACTGATCGGACTCACCTGGCTGGCGGCGACAGTGCTGGGGTTGTGGATCACGCGCTCTGACCTGCCACGCGAGTTGCGCCGCCGACGTGCCGCGGCTCCGTCCAACCTCACCGTGCCCGAGCCCATGGTCGACCGCACCACTACCGGCGGCGTGGAGCCGTAGGGGCGTGTGTCAGTTGTCAGGGTCCAGTTGTCAGTTGTCAGTTTCGGAACTGACATCCTGAGCGAGCGTGAGATTCTTGCCCGTGAGCCGATCTCGAAGCTCGAAGCTCGAACTTGAAACAACTTCGGCCCCAGCTACGTATCACTGGCAGGGATTTCCACGGCAAGGATTTCCACGGTCAAGGAGGTCGTATGTTTTGCGATCGATGTGGCACCGCGGTCGAGCCGGACCAGCGATTTTGCAATCAATGTGGCAGGCAGTTTTCCGACGCGCTGGTGATGGCGCGCTCCTCACCCAGCCGGGTGCAGGAGCACGTTCGCCTGGTGGGCATTCTGTGGCTTGCCTTGTCGGCCTTCAACGCGCTAGCCGGCTTAGTTCTGTTGATCGTCGCCACGCAGCTCATCCCGCATGTGCAACAGTCCGGAGGGGCCGGCCCTGACTTTCCCGGCAATTTCCTTACCACGTTGCTGGGAGTGATCGGCGTTGCCGTGCTGGCCAAGGCGGTCGCCGGATTTGCCGCCGGCTACGGATTGCTGCAACGCGAGACTTGGGCACGCATGCTCACCCTCGCGCTGTCATTCTTGGAGCTGTTCTTCTTCCCGCTGGGAACTGCGCTCGGAATCTATAGCCTGTGGGTGCTGCTTCCTGCCCAGTCGGAGCGCGAATACATCGAAGCCGTCCGCGCCGCCGACATGGCGTGAGGGTGGGTCAGTAGCGAGCTCACGTTGCTCGCCGTGACAGCAAGGCCCGGGTACCCCGCTTTGAGGTGGAAGCCCCCGCATTTATGCGGCGGCAATAGGCGCCTGGAAAATAATCGATGGCGCTTTAGGGCCAGGCGTTTGGCTCTGCTAAAAGCAGCCGTGAAGATTAATGCCAATCCTGGAAATCGCCCTGTGCCGACCTTGTCTTGCAGGATGCGTGCTAACGCTGTCCCTGACACCTGATACCCGACAGCCGACACCGTGCGCCCTCTTCCCTTGACTCCCTCCCGCACACCCGCTAGCTTCGCAACATGGCTGAGCCGCGCATCGTTACCTTCACCACCGACTTCGGACTCGATGACGCTTTTGTCGGCATCATGCATGGCGTGGTGCTGAACATTCATCCCGAAACCCGGATCGTTGATATCTGCCACTCTGTCGCGTCGTATGACGTCGTCGACGGCGCGTGGACCATCGCGCAGGCCTATCGTTTCTTTCCACCGCGCACCGCGCATGTCATCGTCGTCGACCCGGGCGTGGGCAGCGAGCGCCGCCCCATCCTCGCCGAGACCGAGAACTACGTCTTCGTCGCTCCCGACAACGGGGCGCTGTCGATGATCGAAGCGCGGGAGCCCAAATTCACCGTGCGGCACATCACCGCCGATCGCTACTTCCTGCAACCGGTAAGCCAGACCTTTCACGGCCGCGACATCTTTGCCGCGGTCGCCGGCTGGCTGAGCAAGGGCATCGACCCGGCGGACTTCGGGCCCGAGATCACCGACTATCTCCGCCTGCCGCTGCCCGCGGTCGAGCGTATTGGCGATAACAGCCTGCGGGGAACGGTGCTTAAAGTTGATAAGTTTGGAAACCTGATAACCAACATCGGCGAGCAGGACGCCCCCGAGCTCTTCGCGGCCACGGCGGCGCCGATCAGCATCCTGATCTCCGGCCAGACCATCACCCGCCTCTGCCAATCCTACGCCGAGGGAGCCGACGGCGAATGTTTCGGTATTATCGGCAGCTCCGGCTATCTGGAAATCGCGCTCCGGCAGGCGTCGGCGGCGCAGCGGCTCAGCGCCAAGGTCGGCAGCCCCGTAGGAGTCGTATTTGGCTCACGCTGATCCGGGCCGCTATCATTAAGCTCTATACACTTATATGAGGCATCTTTTGAATTACCCCATTATCACTGCTGTAGTGTCCCTGCTTGTCATGTGGGGCGCGGCCGAGCTTGGCGCTCGGCTGGCGCATCTGCGGCGTCAGGCCGGCAAGGAGCTCGAAGGGTTCAACATCGTCCTGGGCGCCACTCTCACCCTGCTTGGTTTGATCGTTGGCTTTGCCTTCTCCATGGCAGTCGGGCGCTACGACCAGCGCAAGAGTTACGAGGAAGAAGAGGCCAACGCCATCGGTACCGAATATGTTCGCGTAGACTTGCTCTCTCCCGCGGACGCCGGCAAGCTTCACCCCATGCTGAAGCGCTACCTGGACCGGCGCATTGTGTTTTACCAGACCCGCGATAGCAGCGAACTGGAGCAAGTCCATCAGGAGGTCGTAGGCCTTCAGGACAAAATGTGGTCTACCGTCGTGTCCGCCGCCCAGGTGCAGCCGACGCCGATCACGGCCCTGGTCGTGGCCGGCATGAACGACGTGCTCAACCGCCAGGGTTACACCCAGGCCGCGTGGTGGAATCGCATTCCCGTTGCTGCCTGGGCGCTGATAGGGATCATTGCGATCTGCTGTAACGTGCTCATGGGTTTTACCGTTCACGACACAAACCTCACGCGGCCATTGTTCGTGCTCCCACTAGTTTTGGCGATCGCATTTATGCTGCTGGCGGACCTCGACAGCCCGCGCGGTGGAATCATCCGCGTCAGGCCACAAAACCTGATAAGCCTGGCGGATTCCTTGAAGTAACGCTTTCGGGGAACGACTTGGTTCGCCCGAACGTATCTACGGTTGGCCAACTATGAAAGCTCTTCTGCGTGTTGGCCGCATAGCGGCAGCATGTCTGGCTATGACACGGACGCCGTAGGCACGGCAGGCAACATCCGCAGCCAGCCCGCCAACTCTTCCAGGGCCTTCTGGCAGACCATCGCGTGCCGCTGCTTCTTGTCGCGAACGCGGCGGCGCGTGGCCTCGTCCAAGGGCAACAACAGATCGAACGTAATGTTGGCCGGTTGAAAATTCTTTGCGTCGGCGTGGCAGATGTAATTCACCAGCGCTCCGAAGGCTGTTGCCCGCGGAGGCGCCACCGGCTCAGCATCGTTCGCCAACGTAGCCGCTGCTATTCCCGCCAGCAGGCCCGTGGCAATCGACTCGACATAACCCTCGACGCCCGAAATCTGTCCCGCAAACAGTACATTGGGATGCTGCTTCATCTGTAGCGTCTCGCGCAGCAGCGTGGGTCCGTTGATGTAGGTGTTGCGATGGATCTGCCCGTAGCGTAGAAACTTCGCGTTCTCCAGCCCGGGGATCATGCGCAGAATGCGCGCTTGCTCGCCGAACTTCAGGTGGTTCTGAAAGCCGACCAGGTTGTAGGAATCCGCGCGCAGGTTCTCCTGCCGAAGCTGTACCACAGCGTAGGGCATGTGACCGGTCTTGGGGTCGCGCAGCCCCACCGGCTTCATCGGGCCAAAGCGCAGCGTGTCGCGGCCACGCCGTGCGATCTCTTCAATCGGCAGGCAGCCTTCGAAGTAGTTCAGCTTCTCCCAGTCTTTGGCGTCGACCGATTGCGCCTCCAGCAGCGCGTCCAGAAAGCGGTCATACTCCTCCTTGGTCATGGGGCAGTTGATGTAGTCGGCGCTGCCCTTGTCATAGCGCGCGGCCATGTACACACGCGACATGTCGATGGAGTCGGCCTCGACGATGGGGCTGATCGAGTCGTAGAAGTAAAGCTGTTCATGAGGCGCCCCTGGTTCGCCCTCCAGTTGGGCTAAGCTGGGATGGGTACCCAGGCGAAGGATCTCGCGCGAGAGTGCGTCCGAGGTCAGCGGTCCGCTGGCGATGATGGTGATGCCGTCGTGCTCGTCGATGCGCGTGACCTCTTCACGTACGACGCGAATCAGCGGCTCGCGCTCGATGGCCTGCGTCACGGCTTCGGCGAATTGGTCGCGATCGACCGCCAGCGCGTGCCCGGCAGGGACTGCGGTCTGCCGCGCGATCTCCATGAGCAGGGAAGCGGCGCGGCGCATTTCTTCCTTCAGCAGCCAGGGTGCGGTGTTCTCCGAGTCGGATTTCAGCGAGTTGGAGCAGACCAGCTCGGCGAAGTTTGCCGTCTGGTGCGCGGGCGTCGAGCGCACCGGCCGCATCTCATACAACTCGACGCTGAGCCCGCGGCGCGCACACTGCCACGCCGCTTCCGATCCGGCCAGGCCGGCCCCGATGACACGAATGGGTTTGGGCATGAGGAAAGAAACCTACACCCGCATCGCCACCGTCACGCCATCGCGCAGCGGGTTGATTGTCGTGTACCACTCCGGCGACGCGTACAACATGCGATTCAACTCGGCCACCGCGTTCGTCTGCGCATCCGTTAGGTCGGGCTTCAGCTCGGGATTTCCCGCGACATACGCCAGCTTGCCCTTCCACAGTGTGTTGTCGGTGATGAACAGCCCACCCTTGCGCAGGCGCGAGGCGGCCATGCGAGCGGCGCGCGGATAATCGTGCTTGTCGACATCGCAGAAGACAATATCAAACTGCTCCTTTCGCGCTTCGAAGAACTCCAGCGCGTCGCCGACATGGACTTCTATGCGATTCGCGACGCCTGCGCGCTCAAAATATCCGCGCGCGTCTGTCGCGTTTTTCTCGTTGCCATCGGTGTAGTGCACCTTGCCGCCGTCGCCGACAGCCATCGCCCACCAGATGGTCGAATAGCCAATCGCCGAGCCCATCTCGAAGACGCTTCGCGCGCCCATCAGCCGCGCGTACTGAAACAGCAGTCGCGCCACAGCCGGGCCGACGATCGGAATATGCTCGTCCTTCGCTCGGGCTTCCATCTCCTGTAACACGGCATTGCTCGCAGGCAGCACCGCGTAGAGATAGTTCTCCACGCGCGGATCGGTGATTGTGATCGGCTCCATCATCCCAGTGTCTGCCCCGGCTTCATCTCCACCACCTCAGGCCCGCCCGGGCCCAACAGGGCCTTCAGTTGCGAAGGCGTCCCGGTGAGCGGTGGAAACGTTCCGAAATGCATAGGGATGACGAACTTCGGCTTCAATAATCCGCAAGCGTAGGCGGCCTCGCGCGGATTCATGGTGAACAGATCGCCGATGGGCAGCATGGCAATCTCCGGCGCGTACAGCTCGCGAATGATGGCCATGTCGCCGAAGACGCCGGTATCGCCCGCGTGGTAGAGCTTTACGCCGCCGGGCAGCTCCAGCACGTAGCCGCAGGCCTCGCCGCCATAGACGATGCTGCCGTCGTCCTCCATGATGCCGCAGGAGTGCACCGCATTGACCATCGTAGCCTTGATGCCGGCTACGGTCTGTGTGCCTCCCTTGTTCATGGGATTGATGTTCTTGGCGCCTTTCTTCTGTAGCCACAGGCACAACTCAAAGATGCCGACGATTTGTGGCTGATGTTGCTTGACGATCGCCACCGCATCGCCAATGTGGTCTCCGTGGCCGTGCGTGCAGATGAGCGCGTCCGCCTTCTTCACCTGCTTGTCGTTATCGGGACACATGGGATTGCCCATCACCCACGGATCGACATAGACCGTCACGCCATCTTTGGTCTCGATGCGGAAGCTAGCGTGGCCTAGCCAGGTGAGCTTGTTGCCGTGCAGATTCATTGCGAGTCCTCGACGAATGAGATGCGTTGGGAATAGTAGTGCTAAAGAGAAATTGTACGACGGCCGCATTTTTCGCTATTGGCTCTTCGCTTTTCGCCATGTCATCCTGAACGAAGTGAAGGAGCTGCTTTCGTGCGATTGGCGTGAGCGGGTGGTCCCCGGTGGCCTTCGATCGCTGGTTCGAGCCCGACTCAAGCCAAAAGCCAAAAGGGAATAGCGAATAGCGCTCATTCCACTGCTATCATGGACAGGCGTTCATGAGTTCTACAGCTCAAAATCCGCTGGTCGCGGGCACGCTCGACAGCTATCTGCTGGAGGTTGCCGATGCGGTGAATACTACCCTCGACGTGAATACCTTGTTGCAGCGCGTCTCCGAGATGCTGAAGCGCGTGCTGGATTACGAGGTCTTCGCCATCCTGCTGCTCAACGAAAAGACGCAGGAACTGCGCGTGCGCTTCCAGGTGGGGCACCCGCCGGACGTCGCCGAGCGCATTCGCATTAAGGTTGGCCATGGCGTGACCGGCAAGGCCGTCGAGCTCAGGGAGCCGGTGCTGGTCAACGATGCGCGCTCGGAGGAGAACTTCATCAACTCTGCGCCCGGCGTGCGTTCCGAGCTGGCGGTGCCGCTGATCGCCAAGAACAAAGTCATCGGCGTGCTCGATGTCGAGGCCGCACAGCCCAATGCCTTCAACGACGATCATGTCCGCCTGCTTACGCTGTTCGGCTCGCGCATCGCTGTGGGCATCGAAAACGCGCGGCTTTATACGCGGGTGTCGCGCCAGGCGCGCCAGTTGACGCTGCTCACCGAGATCAGCCGCGAGCTTACGTCTATTCTGAATGTCGATCAGTTGCTGAAGCGTATTGCCGACCTGGTAACGCGCATCATCGACTACCAGATGTTCTCGATCCTGTTGCTTGATTCCACCGGCAAGGTGCTGACTCACCGCTTTTCGTTGCGTTTTAAAGAAAGCGTGCAACTAAAGCACGACATCCCGCTGGGGCGGGGCATTGTCGGCTATGCGGTCCAGCATAAGCAGCCGGTGCTGGCGCCCGACGTCAGCAAGGACAAGCGCTACATTGAGGCCAATCCTGAAACGCGCTCCGAGCTGGCGATCCCGCTCATCTACAAGGACAAGGTCATTGGCGTGCTCGACATCGAGCACACCCGGCGCAACTATTTCAACGACGATCATGTGCGCATCATGACCACCATGGCGGCGCAGGTGGCCATCGCCATCGAGAACGCCACGCTCTATGAACGCATCGCCCGCCAGGAGAAGCGGCTGGAGCAGGACCTGGCGGTAGCGCGCGAACTGCAATTCCGCCTGCTACCGCCCAAGCTGCCCGTTTTTCAAAACGCGGATGTGGCAACCCGCTTCGCGCCCGCCCGGCAGATCGGCGGCGATCTATATGACTTCCTCAAGTATTCAGGCGAAGGCATGCACGGCATCGCGGTGGGTGATGTGAGTGGCAAGGGCGCGCCGGCTGCGATCTACGCCGCGCTGGTCTCCGGCATTGCCCGCTCGCACGCCATGGAAGAGCCGAGCGCCGGCGGCATGCTGGAAGCCATCAATCTGTCGCTGGTCGAGCGGCCCATCGAAGGGCAATACGTCTCGATGATCTACGCGATCTGGGACGACCGCCAGCGTAAGCTGCAAATCGCCAACTCCGGCTTGCCGCGTCCCATCCACTGCCGTGCCCGCCATAGCTCGCTCATCAATGTTACCGGCTTGCCGATGGGGCTGTTTAACCACGCGGAGTATGACGAGATGACGTTGCAGGCCGACCCCGGCGACGCCTTCATCTTTTTCAGCGATGGAATCCTGGACGCCACCAGCTCCAAGGGCGAGATGTTTGGCCGCGAGCGCCTGGAGCGAGTGGCCAACCAGAATATGCACCTCAGCGCCGAGGGCCTGGTCGACAAATTATTCACTGCGGTGAACGAGCACGCCGAGAGCGTCGATCCTTTCGACGACCAGACCATCGTCGTCCTCAAGGTCAAAGAGGCTTCTGGCAAGAAGTGAAAACCAGCCTTCCCTCCGGACGTCCTCCGGGCTTCACCTATCAGTCGTCGGGAATGTTTCGCGGCCGCGAACTGTTTGCCGAAGACGTCTCGGTCGCTACGATCGCGAAGAAGTTTGGCACGCCGCTGTATGTCTACTCCGGGGAAACCATTCGCAGCCGTTATGCCGAGTTCGACAAAGCGTTCGCCGGACAAAAGCACACCGTCTGCTACTCGGTGAAGGCGAACTCGAACCTGTCGGTGCTGAAGTTGCTGGCCAAGCTGGGCGCGGGGTTCGACGTCGTTTCCGGCGGGGAACTGCGGCGGGTGCTGGCGGCGGACCGCAAGGCGGCAGGGAAGGTTGTCTTTTCCGGCGTCGGCAAGCAGGCGGAGGAGATCGACCTTGCGCTGCACTCCAACATTCTGCTGTTCAATGTCGAGAGCGCGAGCGAGCTGCGGCTTCTGGCTGCGCGTGCGGCCCACCTGCGCAAGCCTGCGCCGTATGCAGCGCGTGTCAATCCCGATGTGAATGCGCGTACCCACCCGTACATCTCCACCGGGTTGCACCAGCACAAATTCGGGGTGCCGCTGCATAGCGCGCGCGAGCTCTACCGGTCGATATCCGGCAACAAGTATCTGCAGGCCGTCGGCGTAAGCACGCACATCGGATCGCAGATCACCGAGCTGTCGACGTTCCGCGAGGCTATGGAAAAGGTCGCAGACTTTGTGGCGGCGCTTCGCGCCGACGGCCACGACATTCGCTACGTCGATGCCGGTGGCGGACTCGGCATCAGCTACCGCTCAGACCAAGGCGCCGATTTCGCAGACGCGGTCAAAGCTTACGCCAATGGAGTTATTGGGCCGCTGCGCAAGCTCGACATCCAGCTCCTGCTGGAGCCGGGCCGCTCGATCGTCGGGCCGGCAGGAATCCTGGTCACGCGCATTGTTTACAAGAAGACCAACGATGGGAAGCTCTTCCTGGTAACCGACGCAGCCATGAACGACCTGCTTCGGCCCGCGCTCTACGACGCCTATCACGAGATTGTCCCGGTAACGGCGCGCCGGGGAGCGAATAAAATCACCGCCGATGTGGTCGGCCCAATTTGCGAGAGCTCCGACTTCTTCGCCCGCGGTCGCGAGCTGCCTGAGGTGGAAGAGGGCGATCTGCTGGCCGTTCTTGATACGGGCGCGTATGGAATGTCGCTGGCGTCGAACTACAACACGCGTCCGCGCGCCGCAGAGGTTCTGGTGAATGGCCGCCGGGTGCGTCTCATCCGCCGCCGCGAAACCGCCGACGACCTGCTCGAACCGGAAAAACTGTAGGCCCTAGCGTTGGCCCCACTTCAGCTTGTTGCGCAGCACATCGAAGAACGTTCGCCGCACCCGCATGAGCTTCACGTTATGGCTGGCGCGCCGGCAGATAACGCGGTCGCCCTGCCGCACCGGCATACCCACCTGCCCGTCGATGGAAAGGAATGCTTCCTCCTGATTGGTTTCCACCAGCAACTCAATCTTCGCGTGATCGCTCACCACCAGAGGACGATGCGTCAGCGAATGCGGGCAAACCGGCGTCACCACAAACGCCCCTACCGTCGGCATCAGGATTGGCCCGCCTGCGGCCAGCGAATAAGCAGTCGAACCCGTCGGGGTCGAAACGATCACGCCGTCTGCTTTGTAGCTGAAGACGAAGTTCCCGTCGATTACCAGGTCGAACTCCACCAGCCGGGAGATCGCGCTCTTGTTCACCACCACGTCATTCAACGCGAAGTGCTGCGCCAGGCACTCATCCTTGCGCATGAGCTCAGCATGAAGCACCGAGCGCTCTTCCACCGGACACTGGCCGCGGTTGACGGCCTCGAGCGTGTCATACATCTCGGCCAGAGGCACTTCAGTGAGAAAGCCCAGCGAGCCGAGATTTACTGCCAGGATGGGGACGTCGGCGTGGGCCACCGCGCGCGCCGCCGACAGCAGCGTGCCATCGCCGCCCAGCACCAGCACAAAGTCGGGACGCCTGTCGCCCACTTCATCGCGGCTGACGACCTCCGCGCCATCGGTGGTATAGCCGGCAGTCTCCTGGTCGAGATAAAGGTGATACCCGTGCCTGCGAAACCAGGCAAGCAGTTCGGGCAGAATGGTGGCCAACTCGGGCTTGGAGGGCTTACTGATGATCGCGGCTGACTTCATCGTAGGAAGCAATCAGTGTACCGCAGAGGGTTCTGCCGAAGCTCCGAACACCGCATGCAGGAGAAACTCGTGGTTGCCTTCGGCGCCGAGAATCGGAGAATCGATCGACTCGATCTCCATTCCGCCTAGCTTTTCCACCGCCGCCGCCACCTTGCTGACGGCCGCCTGGTGCGCCTCGGCATCGCGCACGATCCCCCCTTTGCCCACTAGCTCGCGTCCCACTTCAAACTGCGGCTTCACCAGCACGACCAGCTTGAACCGCGCAGCTCCTGAGGCGTGCACGCATGCTACGACGGCCGGCAAAACCAGCGTCGCCGAAATGAACGACACATCCATGGCGAGGAACGCGATCGGCTGGCGCGGAGAACCGCCGGGCCATAGCTGCTCCGGCGTGAGATAGCGGGCGTTGGTCTTCTCCAGGAGGCGGACCCGCGGGTCGGCGCGCAGCTTCGCGTCAATCTGTCCATAGCCGGTATCAACGGCGATCACCTGACTCGCGCCGTTTTGCAGCAGGCAATCGGTAAAGCCTCCCGTCGACGCGCCAATGTCCAGGCACACCCGGCCGCGCACGTCGATGTGCCAATGCGCCAGGGCTTCCGCCAGCTTCAGTCCGCCACGGCTGACGTAGGGAAGATCGTCGCCGAGGATGCGAATAACGGCGTCGCTGGTAACCGAGCCGCCCGCCTTTTCGACCTTCTGCTCATCGACCAGCACCCGCCCCGCAAGAATGAGCGCTTGCCCACGCTCGCGCGACGGCACCAGTCCACGTTCCACCAGCAGGCGATCGAGTCGCAGCTTCACCGCGCCAGCCTAACACGAGCAGGAGGGTGTGACGCGCATCACATCTGCACCGTGCATGAGTCAGTCTGCTACGACGTTCGGGGAATTCATGACTTAGCGCGGCACGCGCCGCCCTTTTCCACAATGTATTCACATTTTCGTTGGAAAACCTCCTGTAACATTCAGAGCGCGGCCCGGAGAAAAAATCTTCATGAAAGCGTGCCGGCGCAAGCTTCAGCCAGCCGCGTCATTGTCGCTTACAATACGAGCACGATCCCTAAGAAATCTTTGCATGGCGACCATACTCATCGATCCCTCCAGCGACCAACCCGTTTCTCCTGATCGGCAACCATTCGCCGGAATTGTTCCCGGCCCGGAGGTTGCGGCTTCACCCGCCGATCCCAACATGCTGCGCAAGCTCTACGCGGCCATGCTACGTTGCTGCATGGTTGAAGAGCGAGCCGAGGAACTGGATCGCTCGCACCGACTGAAATCGCCGATGCAGCGGCGCGGCCTGGAAGCCACGACCATCGGCAGCCTCATCGAGCTGCGCGCCGGCGATGCCATCTCCACCGAGCTTGGCTTTGCCGCACACACCTTGTCCGGTCGGCCACTGGGTCTGTACTTCGCTGAACTCTATGGGCTGTGTTCCGAGTATCTGGCCTTTGCTCCGGAAGCGGCGCACAGCGCCATTTGTCTCTTGCCGCGCGCGCAAACCATCGCGGCGCAGTTGGACACAGCCGCCGGGTTTGCACTCGCCCTGAAGGAGCTACAGCGTTCCAACGTTGTGCTGGTGCACTTGCCTGACGGCGCGAACGCGCTGGGATACTGGCATGACGCCGCCACACTGGCGGCGGCTGAGCGACTGCCCATCATCTTCGTTGCTATCAGCGAACTCGTCGGCCGCTTTGGCAACAGCGATCTTCGCCAGCGCGCCTCGACGTACGGCATTCCGGGCATCACCGTGGATGGCGGCGACCTTGTCGCGACGTGGCGCGTCGCGCAGGAGTCGATTCACCGCGCGCGCAGCGGCGCTGGGCCGACTCTGATTGATAGCCAAATTCCGGTAATGCAGCCGAATTCAGATGCCCACGCCGCCGGCAAGCCGCTTGCCCGAATGCAGCACTATCTTAAAAAGCGCAGGCTGTGGGATGAATCGTGGAAAAACGAGCTGGTACAGAAGTTTGCTGCGGAGATCGAAGAAGCACAGGCGTTCTTCGCGAAGGCAGGCGACACTCAGTAGCCAGGGGACCAGCCCGCGAGCTGCCGAGAGGCTACGCCCCAGAATGACAATCGTTATGTCCGCGCGATCTGCGTTCTTTCGCGGTTGATCTCAGGCCCGCCTAAATCCCCATCGCCTCGTAACCACCCGAATCATTCAAAGGCCGTCGGAACTTCCGCGATTCATACGGATTGTGATAGGTGGAGAGGCGCTTGCGCCGCAGGGCCAGGCCGCCCCAGATGCCCAGACCCAGCACCGCAGCTACGGCCAGGACGCCAACCACGGCCTTGCCGGGATTCTCGATGATCGGCCCGGCCACGCGAGAGCTGACGCAGAACGCGCGCCTGGACTTCTTTGCATCCCGGCGGGAGTTGCGACCTGCTACGCGCTTCGCGGTGCGATAGGCGCGCCACAACGGGCTGCCCTCAAAACCTTCTTCTTTGTCCTTCTTTCCGAACATAGGAACTCCCAACCAGGCGACTGAACGGCACACCTCCATATTATTACGTCACGGTACCCCTCGCCATCGTCCCTACCCTGCGCCGACAATGCCCGATCAAGTGCCCACCTTCAAGCCTTTGTTGCAGCCGTGTGACAATTGCCTCTCCGCCCTTGCTGCCACTTTCTCGCCTCCGTAGAATCAAAGTTCTACGTTGTTTTAGGGGCGAGGACAAAATGGAACCTTTGCAAGTGGGCGATCATGCGCCTGATTTCGAGCTTCCCGCCGTCGTGGGCAACATTCGGCAGCGCGTCAAGCTAAGCGACTACCGCGGCAAGAACGTGGTTTTGGTTTTCTATCCTGCTGATTGGACGCCGGTGTGTACCGCCGAGCTTCCGGCCTTCAATGCCGAGCTGGAAAAATTTGCCGGCTATAACGCCGACGTCATCGGTATCAGCGTCGACTCCATCCCCAGCCATACCGCGTGGCAGAAAAAAGAAATCGGCATGTTGAGCCTGCCGCTGGCCAGCGACTTCTTCCCCCATGGCCAGGTGGCGGCCAGTTACGGAATCCTGCGCGAAGGCGATCCGCTGCCCGGTGTCAGCGAGCGCGCCATCTTCGTGGTCGACAGGGACGGCAAAATCGCTTTCAGCAAACTCTATCCTCTCGACCGCGCCCCCGAGCCGGACGAGATCATCGAGGTACTCAGGAAGCTGTGACGCGCAGTCCCTGGCGTCGCGCTACGGTTGAGTCTCATTTAAGCCACACGCAGAACGGCGGTCGTAACCGAGCACACGCGGCAATGGATCTAAATTGGCGTTTCATCTTCTTTGGATGGCCGCTCATATCTGTCTTGACGGCGCAGACGGTTGAGTGACCGATTCTGGTGTCAAGCGGCTTGGCGCCATCTGGCAACTCAGCATAGGCCCACATATCGAAGGGCTCGTCATAGCAAAGTTCTAATGCGTCAAAGATGAATGCTTTTGCGCTGGGGCCGATCCTGCCCGTAACCGGGCCAAGACCAGCCGGTAATAGTTGCCATGTACGCTGGTCGGTCGAATACGAACTTGCGGAGATTTCCGTTGTCGTTGGGCGCGCTACACCTGATGATTCGACGAATACCATGTAACCGACAGCGCTCGCTTGATATGTTTGTTGTACGGCAAGCGGGTTCACTTTCGATGACGTGACTAGCCAGAATGTCTGCCCAATAGTCGCGACGTCTTCAATTTTCCGTGTGAAAATCCTATCCGTTTCCTCATTCGCATGTGGCCCGATCACGCTGATCACCAAAACTGGCGCGTCAAGGCACGACGACAATAGCAAGCTACCCACGCTGCTTTTTCACTTGCCTCTTCTGGGGTTCCCAACGCACGACAAGGTTTGGGCCTCTGCCGCCGGGCCGGCAACGATCCGCAGACGCAACAGCCTTACACCGTAGCGACCGGAAGTCAAGCGCAACTAGCCCGTCGACCAGCAGGTTTAGCCCCTGTAAACCTCTGGGCCAAAAGCGTCAGCGCGGCGTCAACGCCCGTCACTCCCCTGACACTACCCGCCACCAATGGGGCGTTCATCTCGCGGAGAAATTGCGCTACTCTATTGCCGGAATGGTTGGTGGGACACGCTCGTGGACCGTTCGGATAGGACTGCTCCTTGCGCTGCTCTCGGTGCATATTCACGCCGTGGGCCAGGCGCTTACGCACGCGCTCAAACTTGCACCGGCTCCCCTGATTGTCCCGGCGGTTGCAAAAGCTCCGCCTATCGCTCTTCCTGACGATGCCTTGCTTCCCTTGCCGGCCACAGGCATCCCCGCCGGGCTGGAGCCGTTCTTCGAGCTCAGCCACTCCGACATCAAGTTCTCGTTCGCTTACCTGACGGAGATTCTGCGCGACAAGAAACACGAAGGCTGGGTGCTGGCCGCCTATCCTGATCCCAAGACCAGCGACCCCTTAATCGGCGCCGGATTCACCCTCAGCTTGCCCGCGCGCGAACACCTGCAGTCCGATCCTCTGAACCCAAACCAGTTCCTCGAACCTTCCTCCGAGCAGCTATGGCAGGCCGCCGGCTTCGACACCGAACGGTTGCAGACCATCCTCACTCGGTACCAATCCGATTTGGAAGCGTGGGGAACGCGGAAATACCGTAAGAAGATCAAGCAACTACCGGACCAGGTCACCGAAGACGAGGCCCTGAGCCTGCTCAAGGTGGCGGAGGTGCAAGCGATCCACAACGCGCGCGCCTATTGCCGCAGCTTCGACCAGCTTACCGGGTCACAGCAGATGGCTCTTACCCAGCTCGTCTATCAGATGGGCATCAACCTGGAGCAGTTCAGCCAGTTCCTGTCGCTCATTAATCAGGACCCTCATCTGGAAGAGGCGGCCCTCACCCTCAACACGGTGGGCAGCCGGCAATACTGGCGCGAGGTACAGGCCAGCCTCATTCACAGCCAGTGGGCGCGAAAGTATCGCACCCGCGCCATTGCCGTAATTGCCATGTTCGACCCTGACTACGCCGAAAGCCCATCCGCCGCCGAACGCCGCGTCCAAGCCACTCTCCACCCCACCCGGCACCATCACCACTACAGAAAGAAGAGGAGCAAAGGCGACTCCCGCGCCTAGGGTGTTTGTCCCGGTTGCTCTTTGGCATTCACATTTCGCTCTTCGCCACTACTCTCGAGGCTGTCATCCTTAGCGACGACGCCGAGCAGCGCGAGGCGAGGAGTCGAAAGACCGCTATAAGCGCCACCAAACCCTCAACTGCTATCCTGCGCAAGCCAATCCAGCTTGAATCTCGCGACTGGAAACTTCTTGCCGGTCCCTTCACTGCTGCAGCTTGAACACATACAGCCGTCCGATCGGTGGATTGAACTGATCGGCCGACCCAACGTACACCGCGCCGTTGACCACCGCAGGCGATGACGACACGATCTGCTCGTTGTGAATGTCCAACTGCGTCACTGGCAGACAAATCGATTGCCCGCAGCCGTTAGCATCAAACACCTCGACCATACCGTTGTTCTCGCCGACGTAGACCAGCCCATTGGCGACGGCTGGGGAAGACGTCAGCGCCGCCTGCGCACCAACCGCCATTCCCCGCCACAGAGAAATTGCACGATGCCTTGCCGCATCCGTTGGCGTCGAAGGCATACAGCAAGTCGTCGCCCGAACCGATGTAGACAACCCCGTTTGCCACCGCTGGCGAGGAAGCCACGAAGTCGCCGGCAGGCGCCGACCACAGCGGACGGCACACCGGCTGCGCGCACTTCGTGCTGAACGCATACAACCGGCTGTCACTAGAATTCATTTCGTTGAACGACGCGATGTAGATGACATTGTTGGACACAGCCGGGCTCGAACCAAGCACGATGCCGCCGACCTGCGCCGTCCACAGCGGCGGACAGACTTGTTGCCCGCAGCCTTGAGCACTGACCGCGTACAGCTTGCCGTCCTGCGAGCCAAAGTACAGGATGTTATTCACCAGCGCGGGCGCCGAGTTGATCCCTCCGCCGGTCTGCACCCACCACAGCGGAGCGCACGTCTGCTGTCCACATCCCGTGGCCGAAAACGCATAGAAGTTGTGATCTTCGGATCCCACATACACCATGCTCGACGTCACCACCGGCCCCGAGTCGATCGCCCCATTCGTGAGCCCGGCCCACAGTGGCGCGCAATCCGATTGCCCGCAGCCGTTCGCCGCGAAGGCATACAGCTTGTGGTCTTCCGACCCCACGTACACCGCGCTGTTGGCTACCGCCGGTGATGACAGTATGGCGTTCTCCGTCGCTCCCGACCACAGCGGCAGACAGCTGTCCTGAGCGCATCCATCGGCGTTGAAGGCATACAATCGCCCATCGAACGAGCCGATGTAGGCCACTCCATTCACAATCGCGGGCGAAGACGTGTCGGCAATGTCGCCCATCACTCCCACCCATGCTAGGCCCAGTTGCTGCGCATTGGCTCGGCTGATCGTTTTCTCAAAGGGGTTGAATCCCAAGTGCGACTGCTGGTTGTGGAACATCGGCCAGGAAACGGGCGGCGTTATGCCTCCAATGAGACTAGACGTGGCACGTCCCTCATGTGTACCAGGCAGTGGCGCTGCCTGTCCTGTTGCAACCATGCTGCTACAGGCCAGCAGTACAAGCATGATCGTTTGTACCAATAAAACGAAGCGGCTCATTTATCTCCTCCTACGAAAAATGCTAGGTGGCCGACGACCCGCAGGTGTCGCCAAGAAGTTTTTTCGATGTAATCAGTTTGTTCATTGATCAAAAACCGGTGCTCCACACATTCCTGCGGTCGGAATGTGTGGGGTTCGTACACCCTCAGAAATCGATCTACGGGTGCCCCATCCTTTCCCATCTTTTGGGAAAGGATGGGAATTGTTATGTCGTCACAAAATCGACGGTCCCGACGCCTTCTTGATCGAAACGATCCACACTCGTGGGTCGCCATCATCGGTCAGCGTCTGCCCCAGGTCTTTGGGAACCTTGGCGAACATCAGGGCGAACTGCGTGGTTGCGTCGTGATTCAGGTCAGGGCTCATGCCATGTGGATTGCTTCACTGCCCGTCGTTATTAGCCGGTGCATCTTGCTGGGTTGAATTTGCGTGTTGCCTGGGGTCGCCTTCTACCCGAAAGGCACACGATTTTATACTCTGCCCGCCAGTCACGTGTAACCAAATTTTGCGACAGCCTGAAGTTTCCAAGGCTCCTGTAGACTTTCTCTTTCCGACATGAACACCAACCAACTGGGCTTCACTCCCGCGGAACTGCGCAAGCTGCGCAGCTTCAAAGAACCATACGGAATCCAGCGCTTTCTCGACAGCCTCCCTTATCACCTTGAAGACACTGCCTGGTCGCCGCGCCGCGTGCTGCGCGAAGGCACGGCCCATTGCCTCGAAGGCGCTCTCTTCGCCGCAGCTGCCTTGCGTGCGATTGGCTACCCGCCACTCATCGTCGACTTCGAAGCCGAGCACGACACCGACCACGTCCTCGCGGTTTTCAAGGTGAAGAATCACTGGGGAGCACTGGCCAAGTCGAATTACACCGGATGCCGCTATCGCGAGCCCGTCTACCGTTCGCTCCGCGAGCTGGCCATGAGCTACTTCAACGTCTACTTCAATATGCGGCGCGAGCGCTCACTCCGCACTTTCTCGCGGCCCGTCAACCTGGCCCGCTTCGACGACCGCCAATGGATGACGACCGAGCAGCCCATCTGGTTCATCCCTATCTATCTGTTCGAAGTGAAGCACTACCCCCTGCTCACCCCCAGCATGATCAAGCGCCTGCACCGCGTGGACGAGCGAACCTTTCGGGGCGAGCTCTTAGGCAAGGCGTTGAAGTGAGTAAGCCCAGTCGGTATCCCAGGATTGTCATGACGAGGGAAGCGAGGCATCAGCTCTCGCCGGTAGCGCCAGGTTAGGTCCCTGGGAAGCTGTCCGCTGCGACACATGAGACTCTCGGATTCCGTCGCTCTCCGTGACCTCGGTGTGCTCCGTGGCGAAATCCCAATCCCTCCGTGCCTCAGTGTCTCTGTGGCGATCAACAACTCTAGGTACAATCCCCTCGTATGGTCTTTCGCTCCGACAATCGCTCCCCCGAACAGATGCGCCCGGTGAACATCATTCCCGACTTCATCTCCACCGCTGAAGGCTCGTGCCTGATCGAGTTGGGCAACACCCGTGTCATCTGCACCGCCACCATCGAGGACACCGTCCCACAATTCCTCCGCAACAGCGGCAAAGGCTGGGTCACGGCCGAGTATTCCATGCTGCCGCGTGCTACCCTGACCCGCACCCCGCGAGAGGTCGTCAAAGGCCATCCCAGCGGACGCACCCATGAGATCCAGCGCCTCATCGGCCGCTCCCTGCGCGCCGTCACCGAGATGGACCAGCTCGGCGAGCGCACTTTGTTTCTTGACTGCGACGTCATCCAGGCCGACGGTGGCACCCGCACCGCATCGATCACCGGGGCCTTCATCGCCATGGGCCTCGCCATGCTTCGCATGATGGAATCCGGCGCGCTCAGCGTCGCTCCCATTCGCGACTACGTCGCGGCCACGAGTGTGGGCATCGTCGATGGCGAAGTCATGCTCGATCTGGCTTATGAGGAAGACTCGCGCGCCGAGGTCGACATGAACCTGGTCATCACCGGCAGCAAGAAAATTATCGAAGTGCAGGCCACAGCCGAAAAGCGCCCCTTCGACGATGCCCAATTCAACAAGATGATGTCGCTCGCCCGCGCCGGCATCGACTCACTCATCCTCAAACAGCAGGCGGTGTTAAAAGGACTGCTCCTGCGACAGTAGGCAAACCCCGGGGTGCACCATCCTTTCGCTGCATTTGGGAACGGGTGGGAGGAAGGGCGCCCCCCGCACGATACAATCTCTGAGTCTCGATGCCGCTACCACCTCAGGCGCCAACCCCGCCCCGAACCTATAACGGCCCGGCAAACACCGTTCTTCACGCCGTCATCTTTTTCTTCTTCGGCCTCTTCGCCATCCTGCTGCCCTGGTCGATCAAAGGCGCGCGCTATGCCTGGATCGCCGCCTTCTATCTCTGGCTCATCTGGCTCCTGGTCCAACGCAAACGCCTTTATTCGCAGCCGCTGGTGTTGCCGCTGCTCGCTTACATCGTGCTCAGCGGCCTCTCGTGCGTGTTCTCCTACGAGCCCTACATGAGCTGGCCGCACATGAAGCTGGTCTGCTGGACCGCTTTGATCGCAACTCTGTTCGCCCAGTACCTCAGTCGCCTGTCTCAGGTCCGCGCGCTAATTCTTTTGCTGCTGCTCTCCGCCACCGCCGTTGGCGGCTTCACTGCGTGGCAATATGCCCGCGGAATCGGCTTACGCATCGTCTCCATCGAACCTGCCTCCCCGCTTAATTTCGTAGGTCTTCGCCCCGACGACACGCTCGTTGCCATCAGCGGCCACTCGGTGCACTCGCCTTCCGACGTAATCCAGGCAGCCACAACCGTGCCTGGCGACACCACAGTCCGCGTGAACTTCCTGCGCGGCTTCCCCGTCCGCCACAAGCAGACCTTTGCCCGCGCGGCCGACTTCATCACCGGAGGCCGGCTAACACCGACGCTCGTTCTCGCCAAAGCCCGGCCATTGCGCGCGCAAGGCACCGTCGGCCACCCCGGAATCCTCGCGGAAGTCCTGGCGCCCATCGGATGTCTGGCGTGGGCGCTCATGCTGGGGACGCCGCCACGTCGGCGCTTGCGGCAACTGTTGTTCGCCATCATCTTCCTCGCCATCACCGCTACCGTCTTCGCCACCCAAAGCCGGGCACCGCTGAGCGGGCTGATCGTGGGCTGCATGATCGCGCTTTTCTTTATGGCGCCCAGGCGTGCCCGGCTGTGGCTCATCGCGGCGCTGATGGTGCTGGCGGTTGGCGCTGCTTTTTGGATTCAGCACGCGCGCGGCCTCAGGTGGGTCGACATGAGCGACCCTGGCACCCAATACCGCGTGCTCATGTGGAAAGACGGCACGCGCCTCGCCCTGCAACACCCGCTGTTTGGTGTGGGCATGGGCTCAATCCAGAACCACTGGCAGCAGTGGGACCTGCAAGGTTTCGCGAAATTTCACGAGTTCTGGAACTTCCATTCCGATAGCGTGCAACTTGCCGCCGAGCGCGGCCTGCTCACCCTCGCCGCCTGGCTCTGGTTCGTCGTCGCCTACATCGTTTACCTGCTGCGCCTGCTACCGCGCCTGCGCCGGCGAACTCTCTTCGGCTGGGCGGTCGCGGTTGGCATCCTCACCGGCTTCGTCGCCTTCCTTGTCACGTCATTAGCCGAATCCTCGCTTGGCGATGACACCCTCGTCATGTTGCTGTTTTTCTGTGTGGGCATTGCCCTCGCCATGGAGCGCTTGCTCACCCAGCGCGCCGCCATCGACGTGGCATGATACAAGCTGTTCTTCGTCGGGTGCCTTATCCGGCATGGCGTTGGCCGGGTGGGTTTTTCTTCTGCGGGTGCCCATCTTTTCCGTGACTTTGGGAAGGGGTGGGAGGAAGGCTGCTTCCCCATTTGCCAACGCCAACAGCCAGGTGCTAAATGCTAAGTGCTACTTCTCCACCGGGACTGCCGCTATCACCGCACCGTCCAACTCGCGCCGCTTCCGCCTGATTCCCTGCGTGCTGCTCGCGCTCTTCGCAGCGCAGTCGCTCTGGTTCATCGCCACCCAATCGCTTACTTATGACGAGCCCGCGCACATCCTTGCCGGTTCCGACGCCTGGCGCTTTGGCCAATTCGAACGCTGGAACGACCACCCACCGCTCGGCCGTCTCTGGCTGACGCTCCCTGTCGCACGTACTCCCATCGATGCAACCGTCGAATTCACCGACCGCAACTTCCTCGTCACCCGCCTGGCACCTGGGCCCGAATGGCTTGCCGGGCGCACGCGTCCCATGAATACGCTGCTCGGCCTCGCGCTGGGAGTGGCCCTCTGGTTCGCCACTCGCCGACTCTTTTCCGAAGGCGCAGCCAACGTCGCCCTCGCCCTGTTCGCCTGCACTCCATCGCTGATCGCGCACTTCTCCGTCGCCACCACTGATGGCATCGGCACGCTGTTCATCTTCCTTGTGGCCGTGCAACTCGTGCGCTGGCGGCGCCAACCGACCACCGCGCAAACCGCGCTCATGGGCCTTGCGCTCGGCGGACTGTTGCTGTCGAAGTTCTACGCCCCACCACTGGCGTTGCTCGCGCTCCTGCTCCTGCTCATCGTCAGCCGTGACGACAGCCGCCTTGTCGCCCGCAAACTCAACTGGAAGCCGACCCTGGCCGCGTTGGGCATTGCCCTGCTGCTGCTATGGGCAGGCTACTTCTTTCACGTCTCGCATCTGGAGATTGGCGACGGCCACGTCCGCGCCAGCTTCCCCAACCGCCCGTTACGTGACTGGCCTTCCGCCACCAAACTGCACCTCAGCATCTTCGTTCCCGCAGGAGAATATATCGAAGGCCTGCGGGAGGTGGCGCGCAGCAACCACAGCGGGCGCCCTGCATGGTTCCTGGGCAATCTCTATCCCCGTGGCGGCATTCTGGCGTACTACCCGGTCGCCATCGCGCTGAAGTGGCCGACGGTCCTGCTCGTGCTTCTCATCGCCGGCCTATGCATTCGCATCTGGAAAAAATCACGCTCCCCGTCTGACCTGCTCCTGCTCTCGTTCTTCCCGTTGCTCTTCTTCGCCTTCGCTCTCGACGCGAGGTTCAACATTGGCGAGCGCCACATTCTGCCCCTATATCCCTTTGCGCTGTTACTCGCAGGCGGGATTTGGGAGCGCGCTCGATCATCCGGCATCGCCAGGACGCTGGTGCTTCTCGCTCTCTGCCTCAACGCCGCCGACGCACTGCGCTCTGCCCCCGACTATCTCGCCTACTTCAACGTCTTCGTCCGCCCGCAAAACAGTTGGCGCCTGCTCACCGACAGCAACCTCGACTGGGGCCAGGGCCTCATCGCCCTCCGCGACTACCAGCAGCACCATCCGAACGAGGCAATCCAGCTCGCCTACTTCGGATCCATCGACCCGTCACTCTATAGCATTCACGCTGCGCCGCTCGCTGCAAACGAACCGACAAAAGGGACCCTCATCGTCAGCCCCACGCTCCTCTCCGGCCAGACCCTGAACGATCCCGGCGCCTATCACTGGCTCTGGCCCTTGCAGCCCGACCATGTCATCGATCGCTCACTCTTGCTCTATCACGTGAAGTGACCGCCCTTGCTCTTCGCTCCTCGCTCTCCATGTCTGTCATCCTGCTATGAAAACGGGCGTAGTTCTGTCTGACCACGATTCCGGAAATCGGGATGCCAACGTTGATCTTGTTTCCGATCAGTTCCAACCGTGGTAATCCGTGGCCGCCTGTCTTATATCCGCGCCCTCCGCGTTCCTCCGCGGTTGGCAGTTTTCCGGCAAAAACACCGCCCCTGTTCCGCTGTTAAAATATCTTCACGATGATCCTTCCGTTCGTTCGCGAACTCTTTGCGGACGTGGAAAGTTCCCCCATTCTGGCGCGTGCCATAGCCCATACCAAGGGCGGCGCGGGGCGGCTACGTGTCTCCGGCCTCACCCCGACGGCCAAGGCGCTGTTCTCGGTACTTTTGCAACGTGGCTCGGCGCGGCCGCTCGTGCTGATGATGACCGACAATCGCGCCATCGACGAGCTTCTGCCCGTCCTGCGTTCGTTCGCCGAACTGACCGGCGCAGCCGCTCCCGAGTCCGTCATCAGCCTGCCCGCGTACGATGTGCTGCCTTTCGAGAGCCAATCGCCGCACCCTGAGATTCAGGAGGTGCGCGCGGCTGCGCTGTGGAAGATCGCAACCGGCGCGGCTTCGATCATCGTCACCACGTCCAACGCTGCCGCCATGCGCATGCGCGGCTCGGGATTCTACGCCGGGCTGGCAATGACCATGCGCCGCGGCGAGTTGGTCGAGGTGGAGAGGACCGCCCAACACCTGCGTATGGTTGGCTACAGCCAGGTCGACGTGGTCGAGATGCCCGGCGAATTCGCGCATCGTGGTGGCCTGCTCGATGTCTATCCTCCCGAGTCGGACCGGCCGGTGCGCATCGAGTTCTTCGGTGACGAGATCGAATCGATTCGCAAGTTTGATCCCGCAACCCAGCGCTCTGCCGCCAGCACTGACGATACCGTGCTGCTTCCGCTGACCGAGACGCCGCTGGAAGAAGAAACGCTCGCCGCCATCAACGCGCGCCTCTCGGGCGAGCGCCTTTCCGGAAGCGAAGAGCTGATCGAGCAAACCGTCCGCGCTACCGGCGTCGCGGTCTTTCCTGGATGGGAGCTCTACGCGCCGGTCGCCGGAGCAGACGAAACCTTCTTTGACCTGCTGCCTAACGCCCAAATCGTCATCGACGAACCCGAGCAGCTTTCCGACGCGCACGATGCCTGGTGGACAAAGGTGGAAGAAGCGCACGAGCGCAGCCTGGTCGGCAATCTCGTTCGTCCCGAGCAGCTTTATCTTTCGCCTGCGCAGTGGTACGAGCGCCTGCAAACTTTACCCATCATCAGCGTGGAGCAGCTTGGCATCGAATCGAGCGATGATGTCGAGCACCTAATCTTCCAGTCGCAGCCCACCACGCGCTTCCACGGCTCGATCGCCGCCGTGGCAGAAGAGGTCGGCCAGCTCGCCCAGGATGGCAAGCATGTCATCTTTGCGGTCGCGAGTCTTGGCGAGGTCGAACGCCTGGCCGACGTCTTCAACGAGTACAACCTGTCGTTCCGCATCGGCAGCCGCACCCCCAAGCCCGGCCAGGTGTATGTCGACGAATCGACTTACTTCTCCGAGGAGATTGCCACCACGACGATTGTCAAGGCCTATGTGCCCGAAGGCGTGGTGCTGCCCGAGTCGGATCTGGTGCTGTTTGGCTCGCGCGATCTCTTCGACGAGGCTGATTTCTCCGCCGGCCGCCCGCAGCAGCGGAAATCGAAGGTCTCTGCGTTTCTTTCCGATTTTCGCGACCTTGCAATTGGCGATTACGTCGTGCATGTCGAGCACGGCATCGGCCAGTATCAAGGTTTGAAGGAAGTTCCGCAGGAAGACGGCGCGGCCGCCGAGTTCATGGTGCTGGAGTACGCCGACGCCGCGCGGCTCTATGTTCCACTCACGCGCCTGGACCTGGTGCAGAAGTATCGCTCGTCCGAAGGCGTCAAGCCGGTCCTGAATCGCCTGGGCACACAGCAGTGGCAGAAAACCAAGGCTCGCGTGAAGAAGGCCATGAAGGACATGGCCGAGGAACTGCTCAAGCTCTACGCCGTGCGCAGAACCGCAGAGGGCCACGCCTTCGCCTCCGATACCGAATGGCAGCGCGAGTTCGAAGACGCCTTCGAGTTCACCGAGACCGAGGACCAGATCGACGCCATCGCCGACGTGAAGCGCGACATGGAAGCCTCCACCCCTATGGACCGCCTGCTCTGCGGCGACGTTGGCTACGGCAAAACCGAAGTCGCCATGCGCGCGGCCTTCAAGGCGGTCAACGATAATCGCCAGGTCGCGGTGCTCGCACCCACCACCGTGCTCGCCTTCCAGCACTACAACACTTTTCGCAGCCGTCTGGCGGCGTTTCCTATCAAGATCGAGATGCTCAGCCGCTTCCGCTCGCCCAAACAGCAGAAAGAGACGATCGCGAAGATCGAAGCCGGGCAGCTCGACATCGTGATCGGCACTCATCGCATAGTTTCGAAAGATGTAAAGTTTGCCGACCTGGGCCTGGTCATTGTCGATGAAGAGCAGCGTTTCGGGGTGCGCCACAAGGAGCGCCTGAAGCAATTACGCAAAGAGGTCGACGTCCTCACCATGTCGGCCACGCCCATTCCGCGCACCCTGCACATGTCGCTGCTTGGCCTGCGCGATATGAGTGTCATCGAGACGCCGCCCAAAGACCGCATGGCGATCCAGACCGTCGTTGCCGCCTGGGACCAGAAGCTCATTCGCTCCGCCATCGAAAAGGAACTGGAGCGCGGCGGGCAGGTCTACTTCGTGCACAATCGCGTCGAGAGCATCTACGACATCGCCGAGAAGCTGCGCGAGATGGTGCCGAAGGCCAAGGTCCTCATCGGCCACGGCCAGATGCCGGAGGCGGAGCTCGAGCGCACCATGATGGCCTTCGTCCGCCACGAGGCCGACATCCTGCTGGCGACGACCATCATCGAGAACGGGCTCGACATCCCGCTGTGCAACACCATCATCATTAACCGCGCCGACCGCCACGGCCTCTCCGAGCTCTATCAGTTGCGCGGACGCGTGGGCCGCTCCGATCGCCGCGCCTACGCGTATCTGCTCATCCCTCCCGATCGCGATCTGACTGACCTGGCGCGCCGCCGACTTGCCGCACTGAAGGAGTTCAGCGACCTCGGCGCGGGCTTCAAGATCGCTGCCCTCGACCTCGAGCTGCGCGGGGCAGGGAACCTGCTTGGCGGCGAGCAGAGCGGCCACATCGAGGCCGTCGGCTTCGAGCTCTACACCACCATGCTTGAGCGCACCGTGGGCGAGCTGAAGGGCGAGTTCAAGGAAGAGGTTCCGGAAACGCAGCTCAACCTTGGGCTCAACATCCGCATTCCTGCCGATTACATTCGCGAAGAGAACCAGCGGCTGCGCATGTACAAGCGCATTGCCGGAGTCGAGTCGGAAGCGCAACTCGAGGACGTCGCGGGCGAGTTGGGCGACCGATATGGCACGCCCCCTCCTCCCGTGCGCAATCTGCTGGAATATGCCGGGCTCAGGCTACTGTCGCAGCGCATCGGTGTGGCGCAGATCGAGCGCCGCAAGGACGCGGTCAGCATCCGCTTCACCGAAAAAGCCAACGTCGAGCCGGAACGCCTGGCGCGCTTCGTCGCCTCCGAAGTCGGCGCGCAGTTCACGCCCGCGGGCATTCTGAAGTTCTCGCTCAAAGAAAAGCAACCCGAGCTGGTGCTGGGCCGCCTGAATTCGCTGCTGCAAAATCTGGCCGGCGAAACGCAAAGTGTCGCGTAGTAGGCTGCAGAAAACTGGGCCATTCCGTTTCTGAAAGGGCGGAGCCTTAGCACGCCGGCGCAGCCCTTTTATTTCAATGATTCCGAGCGGGCTTCAGCCCGCGAGGAGTGTGTCTATGCGGGTCTCCTCTGCATGTTCTGGCCCTCACATGCCTCATTCCCGATATCGGATGAATAACCAAATTCGCTGGCTTTAACAGAATTGCAGCTTGACTTTCGGTCGCGACCGGCTACTCTGGTAGGTCGCGTTCAAGCTCTGCTGTCGCCATAACGCGTCATTGATCTGCCAGTTCTGTTCATAATCCATCATGGCTACTTTCCAGGGTCCCAATGCACTCTAGAATTTCCTCCTGCAGAAAAAACATCGCCCGTGTCGTCAATCTTTATCAGCGATTCATTCTGCTTTTCCTGATCGCCGCGACGTGTTATCCGGCACTCGCGCAGGAAAGCTATCTGGTTTCAACTCAGGATGGCGTGGTCAGCATGTACGACTTGGCGACGAACTCATTTGTCGCGTCGACCAAACTGAGCGGCGACTCTTTCAACATGGTGCCCGCGGCGAATCCCAGGCTGGCCTTCGTATCAGTTCTGAGTTCTTACTACTCGGTCGTGGACACAATGCTGAATAGGGAAGTGAGCCGGCATCAAGGGGGTCCAAGCTTCCCCGGTAATCGAGCTAACTCCCATTCCTGTTCCGGGGCGCGGATTTTCCTATGTCGCGGACTATCAGGTGGTGGGTGACAAGCTGTACACCATGGATTCTTCCGGCGTCATCGTCGTCTTCAACTTCAATACAAGTACTGGCGATTATCGCGAACGCGGCTACTGTGTTCTCGATTCTCTGTCCGTCATCTGGGGATTCACGTTTTCTGTCGACGGAGCATACTTATATCTCGCGGACGGGGTGAACGATCAGCTCCTCGTGATGGATACGAGCAAACTCGTAGCCGGGAAGGGTGCGCTGATCACTACGCTGCGCTCCCCGTATGCGCCCGAAGCCATGAACGTCAGCCCCGTGCCTTTGCCCAGCAGGCTGGCTACGGCCGTGCATCGGGGAAGCGGCGGCCATGGCAATGCCGGCCTGGTGACGCCGGCCCCGAAGGCCCAGCACTAGTAGCGAGAATAACGACGCGGTAGTTCAGTGAGCTTCGTTTCTGAACATGTGCTGCGGGTTGGTTGCAGTTTCTGTGGCCCTCTGTTATCTCTGGCGTGCGTCGTTTCGACCCTCATGAGCTGCCGCTTCGAGTCCGAACAGTGGGTGCCTGCGCCAGTGGAGTGCGTCTTCGCCTTCTTCGCCGACCCGCATAACCTGCCGCGCGTCATGCCGCCTGCGCTCGGCACCAAGCTGGTCAAACTCAATCTCATGCCGCCGCGCCTGGCCCCCGGACAAGCGCCGCCGGGCACGCTTCGTATGGCGGGAGCCGGTACCGAAATGACCGTCGCCTTCCGCGTCATCCCCTATCTGCCGGTGCACGAGCGTTGGGTGGTCAACATCACGGAATTTTCGCTGAACGAATACTTCCACGATTCGCAGAAGCAAGGGCCGTTCCGCCGCTGGGAGCATACCCACAGCTTCGAGCCCATGATGCAGGGAGGAAGCATGGGAACGCTCATCCGCGATGAGGTCGACTACGAGGTCGGCTTCGGTGTGGTGGGCCGCGTCCTGGAGACCGCGCTCTTTCAGGCAATATTCCGCGCCACCTTCAACTACCGCAAGCGGGTGGTGGACCGGATCTTTCTCGCACCGGCCTCCGCCGCCCAGCTCAGCTAGTGACTTGCCTACGTGGGCCCAACTCGCGCCCGCGCTGAATATCGCTCTTGGCTGTTCGCTCTTCGCTTTTAGCCGGAAAGTCTTCAGTACGAGTCCGTCGGCTCCTTCCGAATCTGGCGAAGAGCGAAAAGCGAATAGCGAAAAAGCCCGATAGTCCTCCGCATCCCTGTGCCTCTGTGTCTGACCTTCGCTATCCTGTGCGCATGGACTTATTCGCTCTTACTCGCAAGCTGGTCGACATCGAGTCGATCACCGGCAATGAAACCGCCGTTGGGGAAGCGCTCGCCGAGGAGTTGCAGCGGCTGGGCTATTCGGTCGAGCGCATGACCGTCGAAGGCCCTCGCTTCAACCTGTGGGCCACTTCGCCGCCAGAACCGCACCCCGCTGTCGTGCTCTCGACGCACATGGACGTCGTGCCCCCGTTCTTCCCATCGTCGGAGACCGCCGACCGCATCTATGGCCGCGGCTCTTGCGATGCCAAGGGAATCATCGTCGCGCAGATCGGCGCGGCCGAAAAGCTGAAGGCGGAAGGCATTCACGTCGGCCTGCTGTTTCTTGTCGGCGAAGAGCGCGACAGCCAGGGAGCGCAGTTCGCCAACCTGCATCCCCGCGGCGCGAAGTTCCTCATCAATGGCGAGCCGACGGAGAACAAACTAGCGTTGGCCTCGAAGGGCACGCTGCGAGTCGAGTTAGTCGCGCAAGGGAAGATGGCGCACTCCGCCTATCCCGAGCTGGGCGAGTCGGCGATCGAGAAGCTACTCGACGCGCTGGAGCGACTACGCGCGCTGAAGCTGCCCACCAGTCCCAAGGCCGGCCCCTGCACCATGAACATCGGCCTTATTGAAGGCGGCCGGGCGCCCAATGTCATTGCCGATCGCGCCGTGGCGCACCTGCTCTTTCGGCTCGTCGGGGTGACGGATGAGTTGCGCCGCCAGATCACCGAGGCCGTCGCGGGCAAGGCTGAAGCGCGCTTCCCGCTGGAAATCCCTTACATGGAAATGGCGACTGTTCCCGGCATCGAGACCATGATCGCGGCCTTCACCACCGACATCCCGGCACTGACGAATTGGGGAAAGCCGCTGCTGATCGGTCCCGGCTCGATTCACGTGGCCCACACCGAAGGCGAGTACATCGAGAAGCGCCAGTTACTGGAGGCGGTCGAACTGTACGCTAGCATTGCGCGGGAACTGCTCGCAAAAATGTAAGCCACGGCGTAACCGGATAGGAGACAAGCGAGCACTATCTCGACCCGCAGGCCAGCCATTAATAGTCGGGCGATCACCCGTCGTCGCGGTGCACGGTCTCCATGGAGAACGCGGGCAGGCATACGGCAATGTATTCCGCGCCGTCGGGACCGGGGGTGGAGTACTGCACCCACTCGCCGGCGTGAGCGATGACCCCCTGCCCAGCATTGACATCTAGCTCGCCGACCCGGCTTTTCACATGCAGCGTGCCCTGTAGCACGATGGTGAATTCGTCGAACTCGGGCGTCTGTCCGGGCTCAACCCATCCACTGGGAGAGCGCATGTGGGCCACGCTGGTTGCCGTAGTCTTCGAGTTCACCCGGCCGATGTATTCATCGATGAGCTTGGGCTTGTTGCCCGCGGCGGTAATACGCGTAGGTTGTGGGATAAGTGTGGGCATATTCTAGTTGTCAGGCAGCAGTTGTCAGAGGGAAGTCCCCGGATTATTGCTCTGGATTGTTTGTGAACTTTGCAACTGTTTTTCCATTGCTCGTAAGCAGGAGATAGTTGCCGCCGAGCTTGTATCCGTCGGCGGAGCGCAGCATTGCGATGAACTTGCTCTCGCGCGAGCCGGCAGGATCGGCGCAGGCCATCATGGTCATACCGCCGGGGTCGAGCTGGAGATGGCCGTGGCTGTCGTGGAAGGTGCCGAGGTAGCTGTTGCAGCCGGCGGAACCGGCAATGCGTGTTCCCTCCGGACTGAAGGCCAGCGTCACCGGGCGCTGCGGCGGAGTGATCACGACTTGCTTGCCTTCCAGTTGCACCAGCCTCCACTGGGTGTTGGCCAGCGGCGTGGAACCAGTGACGGCAAGTGGATGGGAGCGTTCGGGCCGGGACTCCGGCGGCGGCTCGGCTTCTGTCGACTCCGGCGCTTCGGCGGCGAGCTCGGCGGCCTTGGTGGCCGAAGGTGCTTCCGGCAAAGGCTGCTGGGATTCAGTGGTCTTGGTTTCAGACGATGGAGAGGTGTTCTCAGCTTGCGACGGCGCAGCAGATTCCGGAGCAGTTGCCGAAGTCGGCGCTGGTGGCGGCGCGGATTCAGGCGCGGCCACCTGCGCTTCAGTAGGCGTCGGCGCTTGGGGCTGAGCGGACTGCGACTCAGCAGCCGCTGTGCTGCTGGTGGACGCAGACTCGGCCGACGGAGCTTGCCCCTCTGTGGTCGGCAGTGGTGTGGGCGTAGCTTGCTCAGCGGCCGCTGCTGCTGAAGACTGGGTGGCGGCCTCGGCCCCAGGAGCAGCGTTGCCCGAGGGAGCGGACTCCCCTGTTGGTGCGGGCGGGGCAGTAGGCTCGCTTTCAGCGGGCTGGCTCTCAGCTTGCGTCGCCGATGAAGCGGCAGCTTCCGGCGCCTGTCCCTGAACGGGAGTTGTCGGAGGCGCAGCAGACTGCTCAGCTTTCCGCGTGGCCGGCGGTTGCTCTGTCGCCTGCGCGCTGCTCGGAGCTGTCGTATTCGACGGGGAAGGCTCGGTCGTAGGCGGTGTCACTGCCTCCGCGCTCGCCGGCTCGTTCGACGCGGCAGTCGAGCCGGTTTGTGGCGGCGCCGCCTCCGAAACAGAGGACGCGCCTTTTGAGGCTGCGGGCTCAGGCTGCTTCCTCTCAGAAGCAGCGTGCTTCCCTCCGTGTCCCACCAGGTGGAGCACGAGGTTCACCTTCGAGGGAGCACCGTGCGTCAGGACGGGGTAGGCCTGCGTGGTGCTGAACATCATCATGCCGTCACCGCCGCGAATGGTCGCTCGCACCGAATACTGATGGGCGGGCACGATCTGCGTCGGATCGTAGGCCAGGGTGAATGGTACCGGCACTTGCCGCCCTTCGGCATTGATGAGGGAATCCGCAACCGTCTGCGCGGCGAGGTCGGCCACCGAGACATCGGCTAGTTGAACGTCGATGACCGCGTCGGGAGGCAAGGCAATACGCTCGCGGTAGGTGATCGACCCGGTGAGCTGTGCGCTGCCGGCTTGAGCAAGACCCAGTGAGCAGAAAAGTAACAGCGTTAGCAGGCAGGAGAGAAGGCGTGCACAAGAAAGACGCACGCCTGAATACTCAGTTTCCATCATCGTTAACTTTAACCGCACTAATCAGTTTTCGTAGCATCCGGCACGGCAGCGGTCGCCGCAGTCGGGCGGCGAATCTCGGTCGGCACACCTTGGCGCGCTTCGATCGGCCGCGGAGGCATACCCACGCCCCGCTCGTCGTACTTGCCAAAGATCATCTTACCCGCCGTGGTTTGCAGTACCGACGTCACCGAGATGTCGACGTTCTTGCCGATCATCTTGCGCGCATTGTCGACCACGACCATGGTGCCGTCGTCGAGATAGGCGACGCCCTGGTTGTACTCCTTGCCTTCCTTCAGGATGAAGACGCGCATGATCTCGCCCGGCAGCACGATGGGCTTCAGCGAGTTGGCCAGCTCGTTGATGTTCAGCACCTGCACGCCCTGCAGTTGCGCCACCTTGTTCAGGTTGAAGTCGTTGGTGACGATCTTGCCCTCATACTGCTTGGCCAGCTCGATGAGCTTGAGGTCGACCTCGCGTACGGAAGGGAAGTCGTCTTCCACGATCTGAATCTGCAGGCTGGCGATCTTCTGGATGCGCTGCAGGATGTCGAGTCCGCGGCGGCCGCGGTTGCGCTTCATCGAATCGGCGGAGTCGGCCACCAATTGCAGCTCGCGTAGCACAAATTGGGGGATTACGATCGTGCCATCCAGGAAGCCGGTTTCCGCAATGTCGGCGATGCGGCCGTCGATAATGACACTGGTATCGAGAATCTTGTAGCTGCGCTTGCTCTGCTTCTCCCCGCCAAAGATGCCGCCTAGTGCGGCGAGGTTCAAAAGGTCGCCCTTGCCCGCGCCGACGATGAGCCCAATATAGGCCATCAGCAGCATGACGAAGAGCTGAAGAAAGCTTTGGGTGTGTCCGGCGGGCAGGCTGTTCCTGATGACGAGGCTGAAGAGGTACGCCCCGACAATGCCCAGGATGCTGCCGATGACGGCGCCAATCAGCCGCTTCAGGCTGACCTGGCGCAACCTTATTTCAAACAGTACGACGGCCGCCCCGATGATCGCTCCCGCACCAGCGGCGGGCCAGCTCGCAAGTCCCAGGGGCTGAAGTTCATAACCGCAAACTGCTGAAACCAGAATGAATAGTACGCGTATAAAAACCAGGTCCAAGCTACACCTCCCGGGGCCGGTTCCTGGCATCTGGGGCGGGCTTGGCGGGCCTGAATGAATGAGGCGCCGGCTCGCAAGCCACTTTCCATAGACGCTGTAGGGCCTTTAGCAAGAAACGTGTCGGGGCTTATGAATTATGAGATGCCCCCTATCCTGTCGGTAAACTGCAATCCGACAGATTTGCGTGCAACACCATTAGTAGCCGAAGTATAACCCATGTTCCCCATTCGTGGGGGTACTAGCGCAGCAATTACCGCCGCAGATTCCGCTTTGCGGAAACCGGTTAGGAGAACAGGCTGCCGATAGCTGCAGTTCCGAGCGTGACAACTGCCCACCAGCCGAACACCACTCCCATGCAGGTGCCGCGTTTCACGCGGGTCAGACAGGAATATCCGATCCCGGTCAGCACCAGGATCCAGATATTAAACAGGTCGATGGAGGAAGCGACGGAATACAGGAAATGCGAGGTGGTGGGATCGAAGAGCACGCCTAGATTGCTGGCAAGCTGGTTCTGGAAGGTGAAGTTCTCGCCGCTGCCGATGAAGAGCGTGAGGATGACCAGCAGCGCCTTGATGATACCGGGGAGAAAGGCGTAATTGCTGATGGCGAAACACTGCCAGAATTTGAGCTCGGCGCCGAAGCCGAAGTTGAAGGTACCCATCAGGACCGCAGCCATGATGGCGATGATGACCAGGTTGAAAACAGGAAAGCCGTAGGCGATATCGCGCGTGATCTTGGCGGAGAGCTCCATCCGCGAGGCGCGCTGATCGGGGGGAAGCTGATCGAGCTTGGCCGCCTGATTGGGCGAGAGCTGGATCTGGTTCTCGGTGACCTTGTCCATGCCGACCTTGGTGTCGACGAGGTAGACCAGGGCCAGACCGACGATGGCGCCCAGCAGCCAGGGCAACCACCAACTGGCGCTGCGGCGAATGTCGGTGAAGGTCTTGCTGGGTGCGACGAAGGTGTCGATGACGCGCTCGACCTGAGAGAGCGCGGGAACTTCTTCCGGAGTAGCGGCAAGGGGCGCAGGAGTGCTCATGGGGGGCCTCCAATCATTTTGCCTCCGCGGTGGAAATGGGACACCCGCCGGAAGGTGGTGCGGCGCGATTGTAGCATTGGCGGGCGCCGGGCCAATCAAAATCCCTGTTGCCGAATCGAACAACCTTCTGCTCTCGGGAAATGCCAAGTTGTGGGTTCTCAGTTTTTAGAATCACCCGAGCTTAAAGAGGCGAAAAGCCCTGGGCGAAAGGATGGGTCCGCCGTTGTACGCTAAGCTACAAACTTCTGACAGTGTGTTGACAGTCGTTCACCACCGCCAAGCTAGGCCACCGCCGGAGGGACATCATGAGAAGGATCCGCGGCCCGCTTCGCATTGCCGTCTTGTCGACCATCTTTAATCTTCAGCCTCGCGCAATTTGGGCAGGCGCAAAGCTCTGTCATCCGCGACCTGGGCACGCGTTTACCAGTTCCGGAGAGGACCATGCCTTCATTTACAGGAACGGCGAGATGACGGACTTGGGAACCTTGGGCCGAGCTCCGAGCTATGCCCAGGGCGTTAACAATGAAGCCCAGGCAATTGGTTATTCGTCAAACCAGAATGGTGCGTTTCGCGGCTTCTTGTGGAGCAACGGCACGATGCAGGGCCTGGGAAGTCTGGGCGGTGATCGATCGGTTGCCACCGCCATCAATGAAAGCGGCATGATCACCGGGACACCCATCGGCAGACGTTGCCAAAGAACAGGATTGCGTGGCGGACCCTTCCTGCCGAGCCTCCACCACGCAATCCGTCGGAATCAGGCTGCGTTGGAAAGTGCCTGGTAAGCAGGGACGAACCGCTCAGCGACAAAGCGCTCGAACGATTCTGGTGTCGTGTTCTGCTCCGTGCGCGGTTCAAGCGCCTTCATGTGTTCGGAGTTCATTGCTGCTGACATTTCCAACAGCAGATCAATGAAGTTCGGCGACATGCCGAGCCGCGCCAGGTTGGGGCGAAGCTGCTCGTCGGGAAGCTGCTGGTACTGCAAGCTGGGGTTGCCGATGGCTTTTCCGATGATGGCAGTGGCCTCGGCGTAGCTGATATCCCGTTGCCCCAGCAACTGGCGTGTTTGGTGGCCCTGGAAATCGAGACGCAACAGACTCTTCGCCGCGGCAACGCCAATGTCATGGGTGGCAATCATCGGCAGTTTCAGCTCCGCCCGGATCGGCCCGGCCGCGACTCCCATGCCCTTGATGATGCCAACTTGAACCAGCGTGTTCTCCATGAAGTAGCCGGCCCGCAGGTGCAGCGTGTTGAGCCCCGGAACACGGTCGAGCGCCTGCTCCAGCCGATGAAGCGCCAGGACAAGTCCGGTCCCAGAGGACTTGTCGGCGCCCACGCTGCTGAGCGCGACCACGTGCCGTACCCGCGCCTCTTTCAGTGCCGACGCCAGCGATGACGTGATGCGCTCCTCGTAGGCGAAGGTGTCCGGAGCTGCAGGATTCGGCGGAATCATCGCGTAGACCGCCTCTGTCCCGCTGAAGGCGCGCATCAGTTTGCCGGTTTCCGTGAGGTCGGCGATAACCGCCTCCGCGCCCCGTTTGGTGAACTGCTGCAAATGCTCCGCCGTACGTCCGATGACCCTTACCTGTTTATGGTTATCAAGTAGAGTATTGGCGACTGCGCTCCCAGTATTCCCGCTCGCGCCAGTGACAACATACATGACTTTTACCTCCAGCCATCACAGATGCACGGCGAAAGCAAAGGCACCAGGAAGGGAGGCGAAAGTTGGTCTGCCATGTGCATGTGCCATTTCCCGGCTGCGGATTTCGCATTTCGAAACCCATAATCAAGACGCGTCCAAAATCTCTTCGCACGCCCTCACGCGGTTGAGGCGGAGTACGATAGCTCAACAAAGCCGTTCCTGTAAGCGGCCATGTTCTTCAAGTTCCACCTCTCCTCCGTCAAGGGACCATCGAACAGCCGGAGTCCGTCACCTAACAGGACAGGCGCTATCGTCAACCTGATTTCGTCCACCAGGCCGAGCTCGAGAAAACGCCGGCACAACATGGCCCCGCCCACGAGCCAGATGTTTCGATATCGAGGCGCGAGTTTCTCGTCAACCAGTGCCTTGAGATCCCCCGAATAGAACTCGACGCTCTTCCGCGCCGGCGGCCATTCTCTCCCGCTCACCACTATCACCGGAGTATCGCCATAGGGCCAGCCCAACTCCAGCGCATGTTCATACGTGCGAGAACCCATCACATAACAATCGATCGCTTTGAGGAACGCCGCAGCTTCTTCCGCCGAAACGGAAACCCCGGCTTCGTAGACGCTTCCGGCGCTGTCCATCCAGGAGACACTGTTGTCCTTCTTGGCGATGAAACCATCCAGACTGGAAACCATGTGCAAGGTTATGCTTCGTCCTTTTGCATTTCCCTCGTTGCGTGACATAGTTCCTCCTCGCTTTGACCGACATCGATACGCCCGACGGACTCCTAGAGCCTTGCAGCACAGGGTGAAAGCCTGCCCTAGGCTATTTCAAAAAGCAAGGCTGAGATGAGCATTGATTTTAGCCGCCGAACATTCCGCCCAGCCCCCATGAATGCGGGGACTCCGACCTGTCTTCGCGAGCTACGTATCGCGAACGATTGCAGCCCACGGCGGAAAGCCGTGGATAGACATCGTAAATATCCTCGCAAGGCACATCAGTCGCGGCAACCGGAACTCGCGAAATTCTCGGGGCACCTCTCCCCTCATCCAATCCTGAGCGCGTGAGACTTGCAGGCAAGACCTTGATGTCAAATAACTTAGCGTCTATCGCGCGGGAAAGACACTCCCGTTTTTCCTCAACTACGGTATATGGGTTTCTAAACTGAGGGGCAAGAGAATCGCGCGGCGCTTAGGGTACGAAGATGACCAGCAGTTCCGAATTGGGATTTGATAAGCGCCAAGCCTGCACGATGTAAATGCAGGAGGTGGCCGGGTAGCGGCGATGCTGGCCCCGACGCTGAAGCGCCCGCCAATGGGGAAGGGTTCTGGATTCCCCGCATGAATGCGGGGGTACATGTGAGGCCGGGCGGGCCGCTCCCCGGGCCGAGAGCGTCATTTGCGTTCCCTACCTCGGGCTCGCGCCTCGGGTCTGAATACGCAGCCGCCGCTTCGCGGCCCGACGTTTGTACCTGAGCCTGCCCTGGGCTGGTCGAAGGCTTAGCCAAAGGATGGTTAACCTGGCGCAGCCGACCAGCCCTACACATTCGTGGGTTTCGATGGTGTGACGTAGAGAACAGCCTGAATGAAGCTCGCGGAAAGGGGGATCGCGCCGACGACAGTACTCCCCCTCATTCCCAACGAGAGAATTGAGTGCGACACCCGGCTACGGCTTGCCAATACGAATCCCGGAGAGGGAATGAAAAAGCCCAAAGATATTCAGCAGCCATAACACGACGGCTATGACAACCACCGCATTCAAGATTGACTTAATGGAGCTCTGCATGGGGATGAAGCGATCTACCAGCCACAGAAGAACTCCGACGACGATCAGGGCTATGACAACCTGAACTAACGGCATAACTCGACTACCTTTCCATACATCCCGCAGAGCCATTTATGGTTTGCGTAAGGGAGGTTTTGAAGCACTCAATCATGAACTTGCGATTTGCCCCAGCTACGACGCAAGTCAGGGAGGAAGGCGACCGCCCCAGGAGGCACGGTACACAGGCGTACGCGCTTCCATGGCCCTTTTCGTAAGCCGGGTCGAAACACAAAGGTCCGCTGAGCTCCACAGTCACAACAATGCTGCGAGGCTACCATCTCTCCGCCGCAGCGTATCGGCCACCCTATATTCGCGTGAGAACACAGGCTCAGTATTCGCATTGGTTTACCATCTGCTCTCGAAGGCGATTGTTCTTGGACGGACCGCATGCGACTATTGTCAGAAGGGCTCCTTGTTAAGCTCACAACCTGCGACTTATCAGGCATCTCCATTGTCGCTGGAACAGGAGCCCATGTCTGGTCAAGTTTGCTCAGGTCAGACGATGGCGCTACTAGGGGCATGGGGCCGAAGTCACATTGCAGTGAACGAGGCCCGCGACGTCAAGGTTTGGTCTAGGAAGACTGAGCACGTTGCTCAGCCTTCCAAACCGCACCACTTGAGTGGCCTTTGACTAGCGAAGAGACTGAAAGCCGAGGACCTGCGACAAGATAGCACCGAGCACGCTGTAAGAGCCGTTGGAATAGGCACCATATTGAGACTGGCTGTTATAGCCATCTTGATAGCCGCGAAGAAATCCCTGGCGAAAATAATAGTTGTAGTCTTGCTGGCTCACGTAATAGCCGTTATAGCCGTAGTCTGCGTCCTGATAGGCATAAGAGTTCCGGTAGTCGGAACGCCAATGGTCCTGGCGGTCTGCCGTTCCGCTCTGGAAACCTTCCTGATAGCCGTAGTTAACAGCCTGGCGGAGCGAATCCGCTCCGTATTGATTTGTCTCGTAATAGCGGCCACCACGACTGTAGCGATAGATCGGGGCCGTGGAAAAGTATGGGTCCCGATCGTAATCAGGGTGCCCGCCGTTCCTGAGGGCTGTTTGCTGTTGACGCTGCCGCTCTAGGTAGTCTTCCTGAAAGCGATACTGTGCCATACGATTTTGCTGCTGCAAACGTGCTGTCTGCTGTTGCTGGGCGCGTTCCTCTTTGTCCAGATGTTGACGGTACTGCGTCAGGCGCTGCTGCTGCTGCTCAACGAGCTGCTGCTGACGCTGTTGTGAGAGACGCTCTCCCTGTTGTTGTTGCTGCTCTGCCTGCTGCTGTTGCTGGGCATGCTGTTGCTGCTGTCTGTTTTGCTCTGCCTGCTGCTGTTGCTGGGCATGCTGTTGCTGCTGTCTGTTTTGCTCTGCCTGCTGCTGTTGCTGGGCATGCTGTTGCTGCTGTCTGTTTTGCTCTGCCTGCTGCTGCTGCTGGGCATGCTGTTGCTGCTGTCTGTTTTGCTCTGCCTGCTGCTGTTGCTGGGCATGCTGCTGCTGCTGTCTGTTCTGCTCTGCCTGCTGCTGTTGCTGGGCATGCTGTTGCTGCTGTCTGTTCTGCTCTGCCTGCTGCTGCTGCTGGGCATGCTGTTGCTGCTGTCTGTTCTGCTCTGCCTGCTGCTGTTGCTGGGCATGCTGTTGCTGCTGTCTGTTTTGCTCTGCCTGCTGCTGTTGCTGGGCATGCTGTTGCTGCTGTCTGTTTTGCTCTGCCTGCTGCTGTTGCTGGGCATGCTGTTGCTGCTGTCTGTTCTGCTCTGCCTGCTGCTGCTGGGCATGCTGTTGCTGCGGTTCGGTCTTAGCCTGTTGTCCGCCCTGCGGAGCCGCCGGCTCGCCTTGTTTTTCCCGCTTGCCCTGCTTGTTGTCCTGCTGCTCTTGTTTCTGCTTTTCAGTTTGTTGTCCCTGCTGTGCATAGACAAGTGCAGAGGTTCCGATAAGCAAAGACAGAACTACCGCGCTCATTACTCCAAATAGCTTCATGGGCATTCGCCTCAATAACACTTTAGATGGAGTGGAGACCCGATGGCTGTCTCCTTTTGACCGCCAGAGATCCTCATCATTCACCGCCAACAACTTGCTCGCTGGGCATCTCAAGGTTCAGGTCGAGCGCGGGACAAACGAAATGGGCCCCGCATGAGGAGCCATCCTTGCATTGTGTCTAACTTGTGAATCCCTCACCGCACCACAATGTTCAACCAGCCTGCCCTTGACCACCAGCACCTTCACCACTTCTTTGCCTGCGATTGCGGCTTTAACCTCTTCGTCGGCGAGGGGCGAACTGCAGGTCCCTCGGCTGCGCTACGCGCCGGGCTCGGGATGAAACAACGGAAAGATGTGCGAGGAAACCTACCTACTGAAACTGCCGCCGGAAATCCGTCAACTGTTGCGTTAACTGTTCAATTTTCGACTTGAGCTCCGCCACGTTTTGTTCCAGGAGCGCGATGCGTTCGCGGAGATCGGAGTCCGGCGGAGAGCTCCCCGGTGCCGGTAAGGCGCTTGCTGGATGCTCAGGCGCGATGTAGTCGATGTCTCCCGACATCAGGTGCGCGTAGCGTGCCTCTTTGGTTCCAGGTTGCCGCGGGAGTACTGAGGCCAGCGGAGGCTCACGCTGCATCAGGCGCTGCAATGCCGCCTGCACCTGATCGAGATCTTCGAAACGGTGCATGCGCTCGGTGCGGCCGCGCAACTCGCCTGGGGTTTGCGGTCCGCGGAGCAGGAGCACACAAAGCACGGCGATCTCGCCGCGATTAAAGTTGTAGACCTCCTGCAAGCGGTGCTCGTACTTGGTGACGCGGCTGTCGGCTCCGCTGGCCGGCCCGGCCAGCCGCTGGGATTGCAAGCCTGAGAGCGCGTCACGCACCGCGTCTTCCTCCAGCGTCATCACCGGATCGCGGTTGTTCTTTTGGTTGCAGGCATTCACCAACGCATTGAGCGACAGCGGGTAGTAGTCAGGCGTGGTGATGTCCTTCTCGATGAGGGAGCCGAGCACGCGAGCTTCGATGGGGGTGAGGTTCATCTGGCGCACAGACCTTCGATCCCACTCCGTCCGAAAATCGCGGACGAGTGGGGCACCCGCGATTCCTGGCTTAGTCGGGCGAATTACTTTACGACGATATTCACCAGCCTGCCCTTCACCACCAGCACCTTCACCACTTCCTTGCCTTTGATGGCCGCTTTCACCTTTTCGTCGGCGAGGGCAAGCGCGCGCACAGTCTCGTCGTCGGCGTCGGCGGGGACGGTGATACGCGCCTTGATTTTGCCATCGACCTGGACCGCGATCTCGACCTCTTCTTCCTTCGCCAGCTCGGGATCGTACTTTGGCCAGGGAGCGCGCAGCAGTTCGCTGCTCTCGCCCAGCATCTCCCACAGCTCGTGCGCGAGGTAGGGGGCGAAGGGAGCGAGCATCAGCACCAAGTCGCGCTGCACATCGGCGATGAGCGCGGCGGGAGCGGCCTGGCCGGGATTCTGCTGCGCGGCGTCTTCGTAGGCGTAGAGTTCGTTGACCAGCTCCATGATGGCCGCGATCGAGGTGTTGAAGTGCCAGCGTCCGCCGAAGTCGTCGGTGATGCGCTTGATGGTCTGGTGGAGCTTGCGCTGGATGCTTCTTGCTGGCGGTGATAGGGGTCCTTCGACTGGGCTCGGCGTGCGCCTCGCTTCGCTCAAGATGACAGAGGGAGAGGAGGCGTCGTTGACGCGGCCCTGAAGGGCCGCACTACCCTTGTCGCCACGCGAAGAAACAGCAGGTCCTTCGCTGGCGCTCAGGATGACAGCATCATTTTTTCCCGTGCTGCTAAGTGGCGCATTCCTCGCCACAAACCGGTACACCCTGCTCAAAAAGCGGCTGACGCCTTCGACGCCGGCGTCCTGCCAGTCGAGATCGCGGTCCGGAGGCGCAGCGAACAGCGTATACATGCGGGTGGCGTCGGCGCCGTAGCGCGCCACCATGTCGTCGGGTGAGACTACATTGCCCATACTCTTCGACATCTTGGCGCCGCTCTTGATGACCATGCCCTGGGTGAACAGGCGTGCCGCCGGCTCGTCGTTCTTCACCACGCCGATGTCGCGCATGAACTTCGTCCAGAAGCGCGAATAGATGAGGTGCAGGATGGCATGCTCGACTCCGCCAATGTACTGATCGATGGGAAACCAGTACGCCACGGTGTCGGTGTCGAGTGCCTTGGTATCGAGCGTCGGATTGGTGTAGCGATAGAAGTACCAGGAGGAGTCGACGAAGGTGTCCATGGTATCGGTCTCGCGCCGCGCCGGGCCGCCGCACTTGGGACACTTCACGTTGACGAACTCGGGCACGTCCTTCAGCGGCGAGCCGCCCGCCAGCGTGATGCTGACGTTCTCCGGCAACACGATCGGCAAGTCGCTCTCCGGCACCGGCACGACGCCGTCGGTCGGGCAATAGATCATGGGGATTGGCGTGCCCCAGTAGCGTTGGCGACTGATGCCCCAATCCTTCAGGCGGAAGGTAACGGTGGCCTTGCCGAAGCCGTGCTCTTCGGCGTACTTCGACATCTTCGCGATCGCGTCATCGCTGGCCAGTCCGTTGAACTCGCCGGAGTTGATGAGCAGGCTGTCGGTTTCAGTAAACGGCAGCACAGGCTCTTCCGGCTCGCCCTCTTCCGGAACCTCTTTCTCGCGGCGCGGCAGGATGACGACGCGAATGTCCAACCCGTATTTCCTGGCGAACTCGTAGTCGCGCTCGTCGTGCGCCGGGACCGACATGATCGCGCCAGTGCCGTAGTCGAGCAGGACATAGTTTGCCACCCAGATGGGCAGCTTCTCGCCGTTGAATGGATTGATAGCGTAGCGCTCTGTCGCCACACCGTGCTTCTCGATGGCGCCGATGTCGCCGGCTTCTTTCGCACGGCGCTGCTCAGTGATCAGGTCTTCCACCTTCGCCCGCAGATGATGGCTGGCGCCGATGATGTCGGCCACCATGGGGTGCTCGGGCGCAAGCTGCAATGAGGTCGCGCCGAAGATGGTGTCCACACGCGTGGTGAAAACGGTGATCTTGTCGCCGGCAGGTCCGGCCCCGCCGTCGAGCTTGAAGTCGACCAGCGCGCCTTCACTGCGGCCGATCCAGTTGCGCTGCATGGTCTTGACCTTTTCCGGCCAGCCCTCCAGCGTATCCAGGCCCTCGAGCAGTTCATCGGCGTAGTTAGTGATGCGCAGGAACCACTGCTCCAACTCGCGCTGCTCGACCAGCGTGTTCTCATGGCGCCAGCAGCAGCCGTTCGACAGTACTTGCTCGTTGGCCAGAACGGTTTGGCACTCGGGACACCAGTTCACTTTGCTGCTCTTGCGATAGGCCAAGCCGCGCTCGAAGAACTTCAGGAAGAACCACTGGTTCCAGCGGTAATAGTCAGGCAAGCAGGTGGCCAGTTCCTTCGACCAGTCGTAGCCGAAGCCCAGGCGCTTCATCTGCGCCTTCATGGCGGCGATGTTCTGCAGCGTCCAGTCGCGCGGCGGCGTGTTGTTCTTCAGCGCGGCGTTTTCCGCCGGCAGGCCAAAGGCGTCCCAGCCCATGGGATGGAGTACGTTGTGGCCCTGCATCCACATGTAGCGCGCCAGCGCGTCACCGATGGAGTAGTTACGCACGTGTCCCATGTGCAGCGCGCCCGAGGGATAGGGCAACATCTCGAGAACGTAATACTTCTTGCGCTGCGAGTCGGTCGGCTCGGCGCGGTAGAGGTCGGGATTCTCGGCCCAGCGCTGCAGCCACTTCTGCTCGATGGTCTGGGGCTCGTAGCGTTCGGGACGTGTGGGGGGTTCGGGGTTCGCCGCGTTAGTCGTGGAGTCAGACATAGTGGGTAATCTTTGATTTTATCTTGCGCGGGCGCCGGTTAGCTTGCATGTAATCAGGTGGAAGCCCTAATGGTCATGCTATCGCTTCGCACCCGACTGAGGCTCATGACAGTAGCTGCATCGGCTGAACGATGAGGGCATCCAATCCCAGCAAAGGCGGCCTGGCAGATCCGCAAGGATTGTTGAAGCTGGGTTTCGCGCTAAAGTTAAAAGGAGTCCTGATGAAGATGACGGAAGTGTTTCTCGCCCAACTCGACGCTGAGGTGAACCGCACTCGCCATGCACTGGAGCGGGTTCCCGAAGGCAAAGACGATTGGAAACCACATGACAAGTCAATGCCGCTGGGCCGACTGGCTGGGTTGGTGGCGAGAATGCCTTCGTGGTTTGCCTTGATGATCAACCAGGACGAGCTGGACCTGAATCCTCCCGGCGGCGCAAAGTTCAGCCAGGAACCATTGCGCACCCCGGCCCAATTGGTGAAGGCACTTGATGAGGGCGCCGCAGAGGGCCGCAAGGCACTGGCAGGTACGACTGAGGAGCATCTACAGAGACTCTGGCGGCTGCTCGTAGCGGGTAATGTTGTGAGCGAGCAACCTCGGCATGTCGTGATACGAGACACGTTCATGCACCTGGCGCATCATCGCGGACAGTTGACCGTGTATCTGCGCCTGAACGATGTGCCGGTTCCGGCGATCTACGGCCCATCGGCAGATGATGGCCAGTTCGCGTAAGGAGATTGAGGCGCCGGATGGGCAATAGGGCGAACTGTATCGCGTTATGCTCGTCTGATGGATGACGACACCTCCTTAGCGGCGATTACGATCCGGCCGGCGGTTTCAGAAGATGCTGGCGGCATCACTCGCACGTATCTCGAAAGTGCTGACTATCACGCACGCCTTGATCCCGAACGCTATTGGACGCCCGCAAGAGATGCGATATTGGCGCGCTACCGCGAGGGCCGGCAGCATCCGCCGGATGGAGGTGGAGAGGCCATCACGCTTGTCGCGGAGCTCGGCGGCGAGGTCGTCGGGTTCATAGATGCCCGGCTTACACATTCCTTCGATCCAATGCATCGGGACATGATCTACTGCCACGTCGTGGAGATCGCCGTAGGCAGCCGGCAGCAGGGCCAAGGCATCGGCGGGCGGCTGCTACGCGCGGTCGAAGACTGGGGGCGCGAGCAGGGTGCGGAGCTTGCATCTTTGGAATATCTGGCCGCAAACATGCGGGCCGCCTCGTTCTATCAACGAACTGGCTATCGCGTGGCAGCCATCACGGCGATCAAGCGTCTGTAGTCAGGCGTGTGACCGATCCCGAGGGACGCCCTTTGTATCTCCTGCTGCGGTCGCGCATCACTATGGATAGAATCTGGAGAAATGCACATGCTCATGCGTCCATATTGTGTGGTGGTTGCGATTGGTCTTACCCTCTCCATTCTGGCCTGTTCGGCGAAGGGCCAGCCGAAAGGGCCGATCCCGGCGGCCAAGGTGGATGCGCCGCTTGCCTCCAGTGCGGGCAAGCAGACAGCGGTGTTTGCCGGCGGCTGCTTCTGGGGCACGCAATCGGTTTTTGAGCGGGTGAAAGGCGTGCTGAAAACGACGGCGGGTTATGCCGGCGGTTCGGCGGCAACTGCGACTTACGCTCAGGTGACAACGGAAACGACCGGGCACGCCGAGTCGGTGGAAGTGGTGTATGACCCGTCGCAGATTACGTACGGGCAGCTCTTGCGCATTTTCTTTTCCGTGGCGCATGATCCTACGGAGGTCAACCGGCAGGGACCGGATGTAGGCCCTTCCTATCGCTCGGCGATCTTTTATACGAGTGACGAGCAAAAGCGCATTGCGACGGCGTACATTCAGCAGCTCGACGCGACAAAAGCCTTTCCAGCTCCGATTGTCACCGAGGTAACGCCGCTCAAAGGTTTTTACCGCGCGGAAGACTACCATCAGGATTACGCGCTTCATAATCCCGACAATCCGTATATCAAGGTCTGCGACCTGCCGAAGATCAAGCTCCTGAAAGAAGAATTCCCGCAGCTCTTCGTTGACTACCAGGGGAAGTGAGAGAAGAGCGGGTATCTGGTCCGCGTGTGTCCGGGCAAATTCGCGGTTATTGTTGCCGTTTCTGCCAGATCCGCGAAGCCACATAGGCGCTCGCTACTGGTCGCGCAGCGTCTTTACCGGATCGAGTCTGGCTGCGCGGTAAGCGGGGGGCGCTGCATGCTGCCAGCGCCACCAGTCTCCAGCGTTCTTTGCGTGACGAGGTAGGACAGCAAGCCGTACAGACCGACCACACAGAGAAGAAGCGCAGCCGGAGCAAAGGATGGGAGTAGCAAGGCCTGGAAGCGCTGATGGGCGGCAGAGCGAGCAACGCTAGTGGCCCCGCCGCATCGCCAGATCCTGTCACAATTGCATCCCACAATCGCACGATGGCGTACAGCTTCGTAGCCAATATAAGATCAGCTGCCAGCTTCGCCTTGGATGCGTACCTTTGGAGAGGCAACTTCGACGGAAAAATCGATGACGTATCTGACGCGGTTTGCGCAAAAGAGGCAGGGGGTTTGCTGAATCTCCTGCACGTTTTCCAGCAGGACACTCAACGGAAAAGAGCGGAGGCATTGCGTGCAGGTCAGCACAATGAAAGGCACTCCGTTGGAGTCCTTTCCGTTGCGCGGTATCCAGACCGGAGCCGACTGGCGGTTATGGTCTAGCGCTCGCTCCGACTTGTGGGCGATCAATTCGGCGACGATACGCAGAAGCTCTTCGGGATGATGTCGCCCCTTGCTATAGAAAGCGTCCGCGATGACTCCGCCGGGAACCTGATCGCCGGAATCGTAAGCGCCGCTAACCGCAATCACCGGGATTTCAGGAAAGCGGCGACGCACCACAGAGAGGAACTCAAATCCCGACATTTGCGGCATGTTGAGGTCAGAGATGATGGTATCCGGGACTAGTTTTCCGAGTTGCAAAAGGGCGTCGAAGCCGTTTTCGGCGGTGCAGACATCATATGCTGCCGACTGCAGCAGCATGGAGGTGCTGTCGCGAACGTTTACGTCGTCGTCCACGACAAGAACCAGGCTACTGAACATCCTAACCACGACCGTTTTACCCCCCTCATTTCTAAACCGAATCGTGATTATAGGGCGTTCAGGAACTCGCGACTGTGCAATATTGTACACGGGTGAAAAGTGGCTATCCACGAGCCGAAGACGCGAAGCCACATAGGCGCTCGCTACTGGTCGCGCAGCGTCTTTACCGGATCGAGTCTGGCTGCGCGGTAAGCGGGAGCGCTGCATGCTGCCAGCGCCACCAGCAGCAATGCTGCCGAGACAGCAACAAACGTGGCTGCGTCGAGCGGTCGTACGCCATAGAGCACCTGGCGCATGAGGTTCGTCATGGCGAACGAAGCAAGCAGACCGATTCCGACTCCGGCCAGCGCCAGGGTTATGCCGCGCGTGAGGATCATGCGGAGCACGTCCCCTCGCTGCGCACCGAGAGCGATGCGCACGCCAATCTCCAGCGTTCTTTGCGTGACCAGGTAGGACAGCAAGCCATACAGACCGACCACACAGAGAAGAAGCGCAACCGCGGCAAAGGATGAGAGCAGCAAGGCCTGGAAGCGTTGATGTGCGGCAGAGCGAGTAACGCTGTCCTGCAGGGTGTGGAGCTCGAAGAGCGGCAGGTTCTTGTCGAGCTGCGCCACTTGTGCGCGAACCGCGGGAATCAGCGGCGCGGGATCGAGGGAGGTCCGAATCACCAGGCGTGGCGGAAGAATGGCTGCCTGCGCCAAGGGCAGGTAGTATTCCGGGGCGGCGTCCTCGGTGAGCCGCGCAGCTTTGACGTTGGCGACGACGGCGACAATCTCGCGCGGTACTTCCTTGACGGCGCCATCGCTCACGCCGGGAGTGATGTGCTTGCCGATGGGATCTTCGCCGGGGAAGAACGTCTTGGCGAAGGCCTGGTTCACAATCACCACCGGCAATGACTTGTCAGTGTCGGTCTCCTGAAATTCGCGGCCCTGCAGGACCGGGATGCGCAGCGTCTTGAAGTAATCGGGCGCGGCGATGGAAGCCCGGGCCGTATTACGCTCGCCTTCCGGCAGCGGGTGGCCTTCGATATCGAAGGAGATACGCATGCCATCGGGCGACAGCGGCAGTGGCCATCCGGTGCTGACTGAGACGACGCCGGGCAGGCCGCGCAGGCGCGACACCAGTTGTCCATAGAACTGGAGTTGCTGATCGTGCGGATATTGGCTGTCGGGCAGGCCAATGCTGGCCGTGAGCACATTGCGGCGGTCGAAGCCGGGATCGACCTGGAGAACCCGCACGAAGCTGCGAACCAGCAGGCCTGAGCCGATCAGCAGAACAAGTCCTACAGCGATCTCGGCGATGACGAGGGAGTTGTGCAGGCGATGCTGTCCGCGCCCGGTGGTGGCGGTGCGGGTTCCGTCGCGCAAGGCGGTGGCGGGATCGACCCGTGCCACACGCAGGGCGGGCAGCGCGCCAAACAGTGGTCCGATCAAGACGGACACCGCCACTGCGAAGGCCAGCACGGTTGCATCGATCGAGATGTTGCCGGAGCGGGGAAGATCGGAGGGCAGCAACCCTACGACGACCCGCACCAGAAACCCGGACAGCGCCACTCCCGCTATTCCTCCCAGCAGCGACAAGACGAGCGACTCCACCAGCATCTGACGCACGATCTGGATCCGGCTGGCGCCTAATGCCGAACGCACGGCAACTTCCCAAGTGCGCCGTGAGCCACGAGCCAGCAGCAATCCGGCAACGTTCGCACAGGCAATGAGCAATAGCAGAGCGACGGCGGCGAACAGAATGCGCAAGGCGGGTCGGGTGTCGCCGACGAGGGCGTCAATTTGCGGAATGACAGTACCGCCGGTGAAGTGCGCGTTGCTCTTGGGATACTCGGAGGCCAGCTGGCGCGCGATCAGAGTTACATCCGCATTAGCTTGCTCGAGGGAGACGCCAGGCTTCAGGCGACCGACCATGCTCAGCAGATGAGCTCCGCGCTGGGCAGTCATGGGATCGCCGGAAGGATCATAGGTATCGTCGGCAATCGAAGTCCAGAGCAGCGGCGCCGGATTCTGAATGGGAAACCCGAAACCGCGGGGCATGACTCCGATGACGGTATAGCTGTTGTTGTCCAAGGTGATGGCCTGTCCCACAATGTGGGGGGCAGATCCGAATGCCGACTGCCATAGCTCGTGACTCAAAACAGCGACGTGCGCGCCAGGCTTTTCGTCTTCCAGTGCCACATCGCGGCCCATCGCAGGGGCGATGCCGAGGGTCTTGAAGAAATCGGCAGAGACCATTTCAGCGTCAAGGTGCTTAGGGTCGCCGGCTCCGGTCAAGGTGACATTGGTGTCGTGATAGGCGGCCAGTGCGGTGAAAGAATGATTTTGCGAGCGCCAGTCGAAGAAGTCGAGGTAGCTCATGGCGCCCGGCGAATTGATCGGGGCTGGACGGCGGTCGTTCACCGACCCGACGGCAACCAGGCGACCGGGCTCGGGGAAAGGCAATGGCTGAAGCAGCACCGCATTGACGACGCTGAACATCGTCGTGGTTGCGCCGATGCCCAGAGCGAGCGTGAGCACCGTGGCGAGAGCAAACCCAGGCGCTTTTCTTATTTGGCGAAGGGCAAAACGAAAGTCATGCCACAACTTCAGCAGCATTGAGCGGCTCCATCCGGGCACATGATTAGGAGGAAATGGCAATTCACAGGCCAACGTATGTTGCCGGCTTTCAATAAGATACGTTGGAGAAGAGAGATGATGTGTGTCCAGTCGAGGGATGCGATGTCCGAAAACGGACGGGGAAGAGCATGCGCCAGGAAAAGAACGGCTTCGGTGGCAGGCCGATCCTGCGGATTGCTTTGGCGGCGACGGCGGTTCGCTCTACCGGCATTCGCGTTATAAATCTGGGTAGAGACTTCGGGCCGGAGAATTCTGAACATCAAATGGGACCGCACGGGACGGTGCTTTTTGTCAGGAACGCTTCCGTCAGAACGTCCGTGGAGAAGAGGCTATGAGCGATCTCACGCGAACTCTGAAACGAAGGGCTGTCCACGAGGTGAGAGAGCTTCTCCGTGCCTCCGCGTCTCTGTGGTGAACGTTTTAGCCGCCTACTCGAACTTCCACCTGGTCACCGTCGTCGCGATCTGCTCCAGCGGAAATGCGAAGGCAACGCGTGGCGAGACGCGATAGATCTCACCGCCTGCGTGGATTCATCGGCCAGCCGTACTTGCTGTTGCTGGCTTCCGAGAGTTTCGCCGGCGCATCCTCAAAGCTGATCAATTTCGCCACACTCTCCACGATCACAACCTCGTCAAGCTTCTCGGTGATGATGATGCAACTGGGATTTCTCTCCAGGTTTTTCGCTTTGCGGCTGGCAGAGTCAGTTCCGAAGTAGTACGCATCGTCGTGCCAGCCGTGCATGCCCATGGCGTGCGGCCAGCCATCAGGGCGCACCGTCACGATGATGTAGTTATGTGAGTTGGTCAGCCGCTCGCGCGCCCACTTCCAATCCAGCAAGCCCTTGGACGAAGTCGGAAAACGGTAACCCGCCGGAGCAGCGGGGGCGCGACGCGCGAGGAGTAGGTCGGCTAATTTGCTACGCCGTACTCTCCGGAGCAGCGCCTCTCTTCGCTTGCTTCGCAGTGCTCTTCTTCAATTCTGCAGGCATGGCGGTCCTCCAATGGACAATCGCAGAGAAACATATGGGATGTCGCGCGGATAGAGCCGCCGCCACCTGTCTTCCTGAGCGCCGTGGTTTGGTGCGAACGACCTGCGGTTCGCAACCCATGAAGCCCGATTCACTCCGGGAGCACAAAGAAACGGTCTTCTCCGTGTCCTTCGTGGCTCCGTGGTAGATGTTGTTCACGATGACACAGAGGACTCAAATACCCACTTCGTTACGCCCTGCGGAAAGTGCTTCTCCGGCATGGCAAACACGACCTGGGGAGTGACCCTCCAGACCGGCCCAAGCTTGGGATCCAGCTCCGAGTCGTATTTCGCTTTGTAGTTAACAAACGCCTTCGCCGGAATTTCGTCATCCTTCAGCCGCTTCGCCGTCCCCTCCAGGATCACGGCTTCGTCAGCCTTTTCGCTGCATACCACACATTGCGCATTGCGCTGAAGGTTGCGCGACTTGCGCGACGTTGCGCTGGTCGAGAAGTACCAGGCTCCGTCGAGCCACACGCCCCAAACCGGCATGACGTGCGGAGCACCAAGAGGACGCACCGTCGTCAGCCAATAGTTATGCGAGCGCGAGAAGCGCTCCAGGGCCCATTCCCACGGCATCGTGCCTTCGTTCGAGTGGGGAACACCGTAGCCTTCCATCTCAGGACGGCCCGCTACCGGCGTCTTGTTGTGGTCAGTCATCCTTCTTCCCTTTCATTGAGCGTTGCCGCCAGCCCCAATCCTTACGCCAGACCTTCGCCCGGCGCTACAATCAACCTTGGTGCCGCGACGCGCACAAACTCGCTCTTCGGATCGCGACCCCGCGTGGCTTGCGCGCCAACGCGCGCGTGAGCGGCAAAAGCTGATCGGCATGCTGCTGGTGGCGCTGCTGATTCTGGTGTTGGCCTTCCTCCGCTTTGGCAAGACCATCCCCTGGGGCGCACGTTGAACGATGCCTGCCGCCGCCCCGCCTGATCCCCTTCTGCTGGTTATCCTCGGCCCCACCGCATCGGGAAAATCTTCGCTCGCCATTGTACTGGCGCAGGCGTTCCACGGCGAGATCGTGAGCTGCGATTCGGTCGCCGTCTATCGCGACTTCGAGATCGGCACCGCCAAGCCGAGTCCGGCACAGCGGTCACTCGTCCCACATCACCTCATTGACGTTGCCCAGCCCAGCGAGGCCTTCACCGCGGGCGAATATTCCCGCCAGGCTCGTGTGGCGATTGCCGACATCACTTCTCACGGCAAGCTGGCCATTGTAGTCGGCGGGACTGGCCTTTATCTCCGCGCGCTGCTGGAAGGCCTCTTCCCCGGCCCGCAACGTTCAGAAGAGCTGCGCGAACGCCTGCGCCGGCGCGCCGCACAGCGGGGCTCGCCTTACCTCCATCGCATCCTCGCCCGCCTCGATTCGTCGTTAGCTACGCAGATCCATCCCAACGACGCGCCCAAGCTGATTCGCGGCATCGAAGTGTGTCTGGCGGCCCGCCGGCCCATGAGCGAACTCTGGCGCGACCGGGGACGTGACCGCCTGGAGGGCTACCGCATTCTGCGCATCGGCCTGAACCCCGAGCGCGAGGAGCTCTATGCCCGCATCAACTGCCGCGCTGCCGGGATGTTCGAACACGGGCTGATCGAGGAAACCCGGCATCTTCTCCAGAAATATCCCGACCTCTCCGTCGCTACGCCCTTCACCTCACTGGGCTACAAACAGGCGGTTCAATGCCTGCGCGGCGAGCTCACCCGCGACGAAGGGATTACACTTACCCAGCAGGGGCACCGCAACTACGCCAAACGGCAGATGACCTGGTTCAACCGTGAGCGGGAAGTCCGTTGGCTTCGCGGCTTTGGCGACGATCCCGCGATCGAGCAGGAGGCCAAGGCGATCGTCGCGCCATATCTCACGAGCGGCGTTTGAAAGCCGCCGGGAACCGATTGCCCCGATCTATCGTATGGCAAGGTAGGGGATTGGAACGGCTGCATATACGCTTGTTTGGCGGCCCGTCAGGAGGGATCCAATGAAACGATTACTGGCATGTGTGGCGTTGCTGGTGGCAATCGCCGGCGCAGGATTATTGGCAGGCTGCTCCATTCAAGTGAGCGACAAAGACAAAGATAAGCAGAAGGTCGACATCCAGACTCCCATCGCGAACCTTAAGGTCGACACCAGCCCTGCGGCCACCGACAACGGCATTCCCGTTTATCCCGGCGCCACGCTGCGGCCTCCCGACAAGAGCGGCGACAAACATCGCGCCAACGTCAATATTGGCGGCTTCGGCTTTGGGCTGAAGGTGATCGCGGCCGAATACGTTACCCCCGACTCGCCGGAAAAGGTCAAAGCCTTCTACGAAGATAAGCTCAAGGACTTTGGCGACGTTCTGGTGTGCAAGGGGCACTCCAGCGATGAGCATGTTTCCGACAAGAATTCCGACGATGACAAGCTGACCTGCGAGGACGCTCACGGCTCTGGCTGGGAGCTGAAGGTCGGCACCAAAAAGAACCAGCACATCGTTGCCATCGAGCCGGATGGCTCCGGCACTCGCTTCGGAACGGTCCTGGTGCAGGTCCACGGCAAGGAGGGCGAGGTGTAGCGCTCAGAGAGGATGTTCAGCATGACATTCATCGAAAGAAACTGGGCGTGGCTGTTGCTGGCAACACCTCTGGCCCTGTACTCAGCTTGGATCACAGCCATGGTTGTGCCCCAGGTGGTGCGAACCGTCGCACCCGAGGTAGTGCGCTCGGTCCTGGGACGCTAAGCGCGCTCTCTACATAAGCACCACAACACCCGGCAGTGCGCAGAGGGTACCGTCGGTGTCAATGCTCACGCTACATAGGGACGCAACAAACCACGGCGCGTTCGCCGAAGTAGATCCAAGTTTCCCCCATCTTGCAGCTTCTGCGCTTGCCCTGCTAACGTCAGTTCGGTGGAACATCCCTGCCACAAGTGCCAGGCTACGATTGAAGAAGGAATACCCTTCTGTCCGCATTGCGGTGCGCCGCAAATCCGAGTGGCCCCGCCGGAACCGGACTCCTACACCCCTGCTCCAGCGTCCTCGCCTGAGCAGCCAGCCCTGCCCGCGACCAACGTTAGCTCGCCCTGGGGTCCGCCGCGCTCGGCTCCCCACCCCTCTGAGGCGATCCACTGGAACCAGGTCTGGCAAGGGGCCTTACTTGCCGGAGTTGGTGCCGCCCTACTGTCCTCGTTGCCCTTCGTCGCTTATGGATCGCTGATTTGGATGTTCCTGGCGGGCGCTCTGACGGTTTCCATGTACCAGCGGCGGGTGCCGGGGACCCTGATACGACCGGGCATGGGCATGCGCATCGGCGCCCTGGCCGGCGTCTTCGCCTTCCTTGTCACCGCCATCATGAGCACAGTGCTGTTCTCCACCGAAGGCGACGAACTCCGCAAGCTGATGCAGGACCAGATGCGCGCCTCGATGGCCAAGGCGCCGGATCCCCGCAGCGCAGAGGTCATGCAGCAGTTCATTAACAAGATGGGAACCCCCGCAGGTCTGGCGACCGTCTTCCTGTGGGTGTTGGTCGTGATAGCCGTGGTTTTTATCCTCTTCTCAGCCGTCGGCGGAGCCCTCGGCGCAACCTATGCATCGCGCAAACAGTAGGCGCATCACCGGTCGAAAGCATTCGAGGTTGCTCACCCCTTTCCGCTTCCCTTATGATGCGAAGCGGATGACTAAGCCCACGGCGCGCTCCGAACCCCTTCGCGAAAAGACCCAGCTCATGTCCGGCTCTGAGATCGACCGGACCCTGGTTCGTCTGGCGCATGAAATCGTGGAGAAGAACAACGGGGTCGAGAACCTGGGACTGGTCGGCATCAAGCGACGCGGCGTGCCCTTGGCCAATCGGCTAGCCAAATTACTTGGCCGCATCGAGAAAACCGAGGTCCCCGTCGGCACCCTCGACATCACCCTGTATCGCGACGACCTCTCCACCATCGGGCATCGCCCCGAGTACCGCAAGGCCGCAATGGAATTCGACATCCAGGACAAGAACATCATTCTGGTCGACGACGTGCTCTACACCGGACGCACCACTCGTGCCGCCCTGGATGCGCTGTTTGATCACGGCCGCCCCCGGCGCATCCAGCTCTGCACCTTGATCGACCGCGGCCACCGCGAGTTGCCCATCGAGGCAGCATTTGTAGGACGTAAAATCGACACGACCGAAGACGAGATTGTTGAAGTAAAACTTCAAGAAACTGACGGCACGGAAAAAGTGCTGTTAATGGAGCGGATTCCTCCAGGGCAATGAACCGGCGCGATCGTTCCTTACTTGGCACCGAACAATTAACTCCCGCGCAGATCAATTCCTATCTCAGGCTGGCCCGCAAGATGGACCTGCGCAAGCCACAGCCTTTGCTGCGCGGCAAGCGCGTGGTGCTGCTCTTCTATGAGCCCTCCACCCGGACCCGGACCTCGTTCGAATTTGCCGCCAAAGCGTTGGGAGCCACCACCAGCCTCATCACTGCCAGCTCGTCCAGCATTGAGAAGGGCGAGTCACTCATCGACACCGGCTGGACGTTGACCTCGCTGGGCGCGGACGCTATCGTCATGCGTCACCCCAACAGCGGCGCCCCTTATCTGCTGGCACGCTATTCGCCGGTGCCGGTGATTAATGCCGGCGATGGCCTGCATCAGCATCCCTCGCAGGGCCTGCTCGATGCGCTCACCATTTCCAATCACAAGAAGAGCTTCAAAGGCCTGCGCGTCGTTATCGTAGGCGACATCTTTCACAGCCGGGTAGCGCGCTCGAACGCGCACCTGCTGTCCACCATGGGTGCGGAAGTCATCTTCTGCGGGCCGCCCGATCTGGTGCCCGACGTGTCGGCACTGATCGCCCCCCGCGTCATGGCCTGCCAGGACCTCGATGTTGCGCTCAAAGGCGCCGACGTGGTGATCTCCCTGCGCATCCAGAAAGAGCGCCTCGCCGGCAAACAGCTTAGTGTGGAGGACTATATCGACCGCTATCAAATTGACGCGCGGCGTATGCGGCTGGCCAAGCGGGATGCCATCCTTCTGCATCCCGGCCCTATCATTCGCGGCATGGAACTTACCAGCGACGTCGCAGACGGCCCGCAGTCGTGCATCCTCGAGCAGGTCGCCAATGGAGTGAAGGTGCGCATGGCAATCCTGGCAACGGTACTGGGGAGGGAGAAGTAATGGCCGAGTTGCTGATCTCCCGAGGCAGAGTGATTGACCCGGCCAGCGGCATCGATCGCGAGATGGACGTCCTGCTGCGCGACGGCAGGGTGGCTGAAGTTGGCGAGCCCGGCGGGCTCGATCGCAACGGCGTTAAGGTCTTGCGCGCCAAGGGGCTCATCGTTGCTCCCGGCCTCATCGATCTCCACGTACATCTGCGCGAGCCCGGCCAGCCGCACAAAGAGACTATCGCCACCGGAACCGCCGCCGCTGCCGCTGGCGGCTTCACCTCCGTCTGCACCATGCCCAACACCAATCCGGTCAATGATTCACCCGGGATAACCCGCTGGATGCAGGCTCCGGAGCGCGGCGCGGTGGTAAACGTCTTCCCTATCCCTGCCGCCACCGTTGGCAGCATGGGATTGGACCTCACCGACTATGCAGCCTTGCGAGCGGCTGGCGCAGTTGCCTTCAGCGACGATGGCAAGCCGGTGCTCGACGACGCTGTCATGTACGAGTCGCTTCGCGCGGCTGCCGCCTTGGGCGTGCCCGTCGTTCAGCACGCCGAAGACACCCGCCAAACTTCAGGATGCTCCATGAATCACGGAGCGGCTTCCTTTCGCCTTGGCCTGCGCGGCATGACCAATGCCGCCGAATCCAGCATCGTTGAGCGCGATATCCGCTTTGCGCGCGAGCTGAACGCGCACATTCACGTCGCCCATCTGTCCACTCTGGAGGCGCTGGGCGCTGTTCGCAGAGCCAAAGCTGAAGGCGTGCACGTGACCGCCGAAGTCACGCCCCATCACTTCACGCTGGTCGACGACAACGTGGGCGAGTTCGACACCCATTACAAGATGAATCCGCCGCTACGCTCCCGCGCCGATCGCCGTGCCTTGATCGAAGGCCTCACCGACGGTACCATCGACGCCATCGCCACGGACCACGCGCCCCATGCTTTCCATGAGAAGCAGCTCGAGTTTGAGCGCGCCGCCTTTGGCATCACCGGGCTGGAGACAGCCTTGCCCCTCGCCATCACCGTCTTGCACCTGCACTTCAAGCTGCCGCTGTGGCGCATTGTGGAACTGCTGTCGTCCAACCCCGCGAAGATTTTCGGCCTGAAAGACCGCGGCACCCTGAGCGTCGGCTCGCATGCCGACGTGACCGTCTTCGATCCCAAGAAGAAATGGACCTTCGACTCTTCGCAGTCGAAATCCAAGTCGCGCAACACCCCGTTCGATGGCTGGAGCTTCACCGGCAAGGCCGTGGCGACGATTGTCGGCGGCAAGATCGTATACCAGGACTAAAGCGCAACCACGGACCTACACGGATGATCACGGATCAGAGCTGCTTCTTCCTGCCCTTCTCTGATCCCTAATCATCCGCGCGAATCCGTGGTTCGTGCCTTTACCTTGCAGAGCCGTATCTATACAGAATGCCGGACGGACTTACCAAGGGGAAAACCAGAAGAATCCAAAATCGTCCGTGTCCTCCGGGGTTTATCCGCTCTGGTTTAATCCGTGATCACCCATTTCCTGATTTCTGTCCCTCTGTGTTCTTCGTGCCTCTGTGGTGAACTAGTGGTAAATGGGTTGCGAACCCCAAGTAGGCGCTGCCCTCCCGCCTGATTCCGCTATAATTCAGCTACTAATCCACCGGTAGGGGATGATGTCGGAAGTTCTCGCAGCCCAAACCACGACTGAGGAGGGGCTGCACGAAGCGCCATTACTGCAGTACGAGCTCGAGCCCTGGGGACGCGTATTCCGCCGGAATCTCGCCGACCTCATCTTGCGGCGAGAGCCCCCTCCGCTTGAGCTGACCTCCGAGCCTGCTCCCGTTCCCCCTGACATCTTCGTCGACAAGAGCTTGAACTGGCGGCGTATTGCCGAGTCTTTTGGCGGCCACATCATTTTTGTGGCGGTTGTGTACTTTGTTTCGGTGTCGTTCTTCCAACGGCCGGTACAGTTGCAGTCGCCCTTTCAGAATACGGAGATTTCGTATTACCCGGTGAGCGAATATCTGCCGCCGATCAACACCGGACACAAGGGCGCGGCGAAGGAGCGCAAGGGCCAGCCCAAGCTGGCGAAGCAGGAGATACTTTCACTTCCGCCTAATCCGGATAACCGTCAGCAGACCATCATCACGCCTCCGCAGATCAAGCTGAATAAAGATGTGGCTGTGCCGAACATCGTGGCGTGGACGCCGGTGCCTGCGCGACAGCCCATTGCGGCGAGTTCGCAGTCGGTTGCGCAATTGAAGATCCCGGAATTCCAGCAGCAGGTGGTTGAGCCGAGGGCCGACGTTTCGGGATTGAAGCCCAAGCTGCTTGTGCCGCCCGAGCTGCGTCCCACCGTGGTTGAGCCGCGTGCGGAAGTTTCGAAACTGAACTCCGACTTAAAGCCGTCGACGCTCGCGGCCCTTTCGGCGGTCGAGCCGCCGGTGTCGGCGAATCAATTGAAGCTTCCGACCGGGCAGCTCAACATGGCGCAGCTGCAACCGCAGGTCGAGGCGCCCAAGTTACCGGTTCCAGCACAGGTCGCCAGCGGCGCAGGCCAGGCGGGAGCGGCTACGGGAAAGGCCGGCGTTCCGCCACCACCCAGCATGCAAGGATTGTCCAACTCGCGAGGGCAGGGACAGATGATCGCGCTGGGACTGAATCCGGCTGACGTGCGCGGGCCGGTTGAGATGCCGGGAGGCAATCGTAGCGGCGAATTTCATGCGTCGCCGAGCGGCAAGCCCGATGCGCCGGGCACTCCGAATGTGAAAGGCGACGCGAACTCCAGCGCAACCGGAGCAGGTGGCGGACAGGGGAAGGGCAACGGCTCGGGCGGAAACGGTGGTGGTTTACCGCCGGGCATCAGTGTGGGCAATCCTCCGCCGGGTGCGGCGACGTCGGCGGTGGCGGGCTCTCCTAACGGCAAGTCGAACCAGCAGGCGGAAGAGCGCAAGCGGATTATTGCGGCAGCAATGGCGCCGTCGATTCCGAGAACGACTGAGCGGCCGCTTCCACCGCCCTCTGTGCCCCCGCCGAACCCGGAGGAAGACACCATCGAGGCCCGCGTCTTCGGGAGGAAGAAGTATTACTCGCTGGTGCTGAACACGCCGAACTTCAACTCGGCCGCGGGAAGCTGGATCATTCACTTTGCCGAGCTGAAGCAGACCGATGACAAGAGCAAGCCGACCGCTCCCGTGGCGCTCAATGAAGTCGACCCGGCGTACACTCCCGACGCCATGCGTGACAAGGTCGAAGGCACGGTCACGCTATATGCGGTCATCGCGACCGACGGCACAGTGACGGATATCAAGGTGCTCAATAGCCTCGACGACCGCCTCGACCACAGCGCCGTGCGCGCGCTCTCGCGCTGGCATTTCCGCCCGGGAATGAAAAACGGTGAACCCGTCGCCCTGGAAGCGGTGGTGCAGATACCGTTCCGGTTGAAGAAGTATTGAAGAGCAGTTGTCAGTGATCGGTTGTCGGTTGTCAGTTAAAGCCGTCGAGCTGCCGCCTGCGAGCGACGTATCCGATGCTATAGACAACGGATGCATAGAACGGCAGGGTCACGGTGAATTGCTCTCGACAATAGGAACGGAAACACGGCCCGAAAAAATGCTGCCATGCCGTCTCCGCAATCGGAGTGGAATACGGTTTCCAGGTAAGCAGGCTTATTAATAGCACCAGGGATGGAACGACCCAGGTCCATTTTGCCAGATCTGGCACTGACAATCTGCGAGCGACAAAAGTTCCAAGCAGCAGCGCAGGGACTAGTTGGAATAAGAACGGCCGGTGCACCAATACCCGCTGAATTACCCGCAAATCAGCGCTAGGCGATGCGGCATTCCAAAGTAGCCATATGAAACCTGCGGCGATCGCCCCCCACCACCATAGAGCCCAGAATCGCGGTCAGAAGATGTAGAGAGTAGCTGGTAACAAATCTAAGCGGGCCTGTGTTCGACTCGCGTTGTGTGGCATTGCTCACGGTCGATTGATTTAGAGCGAGGGCGGCCGTTGTTCGTTGACAATCCTTACCCGCCAAGCCTCAGGTTTGTAGGCATCGGCTCCGAGCACTCACAACCGACAACTGACTACTGACAGCCGACAACTGCCTTACTCCGCCCCGCTGGCCTTGCGGGCCTTGTCGAACTCGTCGCCGGGGACCCAGCCGACCTCGCCCTTCTGTGACGCGGCGTCCCATCCCAGAGCGAAGCCGAAGCGCGCCATCACCGCGTCGCCGGCGAAGTCCATGGAGGCGTGATACTCGTCGCTGGGATGATGGTAGTCATTCTTGACGAACTCTTTCGCCTTCTGCACACCCCACTCCAGATCGTGTCCCTGGTAGAGATCGCCCTCGCCGATGGAAAACGCGGGAATGCCGACGCGCGCAAAGCTGAAGTGGTCGGAGCGATAGTAATGTCCGGCGTTGGGATTGGGATCGGGAATGATCGCCAAACCGAATTCCTTCGCCATCTTCTCGACGGTGGGATAAAAGGTGGTGCGCTCGGCTCCCGAGACTTGCACCTGTTGTGGCACGCCGAGCGGCGGGATGTCGTCGTAATTGAGGTCGAGGGAAAACTCCTTGGCGGGAATCGGGGGATGCTTGCCGAAATACTCGGAGCCGCGCAGACCCTGCTCCTCGGCGGTGACGGAAGCAAAGTAGATTGAGCGCGGCGGAGGCTGCTTGGCGGTGCTGTAGGCGCGCGCGATCTCCAGCAAAATGCCGACACCGGTCGCGTTGTCCTGCGCGCCGTTATAGATGTTGTCGCCCGGCATGCCGGGAACGATTCCCAGATGATCGTAGTGAGCGCTGTACATCACCGCCTGGTCTTTCAGATCGGCGCCCGACCCGGGCAGCATGGCGACGACGTTGTTGGAATCGAAGGGACGAACCTTGCTGACGATGTGCGCCTTCAGCTTCGCCGGTAGGGGCTCGGCCTTGAAGCCGGGCTTCTGCGCGGCGGCGATCATCTCGTCGAGGTTCATGCCGCAATCCTCTGCCAGCTTGCGGGCGACGTCGAGCTGAATCCACGATGCGACCTTCAGCTTGGGCGCGGAGTCGTTGCGCAGATACGAGCGCTCGCCGCCCCAGGAGTTGCGAACGACGTCCCAGCCGTAGCTGGCCATGTCGGTTTTGTGAATGAGGATGACGCCGGCAGCTCCCATGCGTGCGGCCTCTTCGTACTTGTAGACCCAGCGGCCATAAAAGGTGAGCGCCTTGCCCTTGAAGAAGTTGAGATCGTCGGATGGCGGCTCGTTGACCAGCATGAGCAGCACTTTGCCTTTCACGTCGACGCCGGCGTAATCGTTCCACTTGTACTCGGGAGCATCGATGCCGTAGCCGATCCACACGATGGGAGCGTCTATCGTGTTATCGGTCTTGCCGGTTTCATCCATGGCGACATAGTCGACGCGGTTTTTCAGGTTGAGCGGCGAGCCATGCTGGGGCACCAGTTCGAAGGTCGTACCATCGTCGACCGTTGCGATACCGACCATGGGGACCTTCTGCATGTACGAACCGTCATCGCCCGCGGGCTCCAGGCCGTAGAGCGCAAATTCGGTCGCAATGTATTCCGCGGCGATATCGCCGCCACGCTGGCCGGTGCCTCGGCCTTCGAGCAGATCGCTGGCGAGAAACTTCACGTGCGCGCGAATCCGCTCAGGATTGATGGAGGCCATCGCCTGCTGCGCCTCGGACGGCAGGGAAGCGATGTGCGGTGTGGTGGTGGGGGAACTGGTTGGCGGATTGCTTGCAGCCAGGAACACGACAACGGCGGCGGAGAGTGCAAGTAGAGCGAAAACAATTTTGCGCATAAGGAACGGCCTCACATATTTTTGCTGGCAATTGAGCAAACCAGACATTCTACGGCAACATTTGCGCAACTTAAGGAAGTTAGGAAAGGAAATAGAGCAGCTTTTCGAAAATGGGAATGAAGAGCAGATGCCTCCGGCGGCTGAAGCCGCCTCGCGATGACAACAGCAGAAGGGGAGTGCGATTACGGCGCAGGTAAAGCTGCGCCCTTCCCAGCTAGTCCTGATCGCGATTGCCAAATGCAAGAGCTAACCGCTAATTGCTAACGCTAACTGCTAACGCTAACTGCTAACTGCTAACTGCTAACTGCTAGTTGCTCTCTCTCAGCATGATCCGCTCGATGTTTGTCGCGCGGCCAGTCTCGGCGTCGCAGTCGATCAGGCAGGCGCAGAGGCGAACATCATCGGAAGCGGCTTCGAAGCGGCCAGGCATGTTGGTAAGAAAGCGCTGCAGGATCATCTCTTTTTGCACGCCGATCACGCCGTCGTAGGGCCCAGTCATGCCAACATCCGTCTGATACGCCGTGCCTTTGGGCAGGACATACTCATCGGCGGTCGGTATGTGGGTGTGGGTTCCCAGCACGGCAGTTACGCGTCCGTCGAGATACCAGCCCATGGCGATCTTCTCCGAAGTGGCTTCGGCGTGAATGTCGACAAGCACCACCTTCGCGGTGATGCGCTTTAGCAGACTGTCAGCAACGCGAAACGGATCGTCGTTGCTGCCCATATATACGCGGCCTTGCAGATTGATGACGCCGTAGTCGACGCCGCCGCGAGTGCGTCCCTGATACCAACCGTAGCCGGGCGTTCCGTCGGGGTAGTTCGCAGGGCGAAGCACGCGGCGGGCGAGGGAAGCCTCATTGCCATTGGCTGAGTTCAGGTAGTCGATGATCTCGCGCTTGTCCCAGACGTGATTGCCCGTGGTGATGACATCGACGCCAAGCTCGAACAACTCTTCCGCAAGCTGCGGCGTGATGCCGAAGCCGCCGGCCGCATTCTCCCCATTGGCAATGGTGAGGTCGACGTTATTTTCTTTCTGTAACTCGGGCAGACGCTCGTGAACGATGGTGCGTCCGGGGCGGCCGTAGATGTCTCCGACAAAGAGAATGCGCAACACGTTCGCGCTCCTTGGGCGCGGAAAGCTTGATGGTAGCACGCGTGAAGCAGGCCTTTTTTACGGCGCCAGCGACGCGGTGCGCAGGAAGTCGTAGTTGCCGGAAGGATTCAGCTCGATGCCATGCACGCGCTTGGTATGCACGATTATGTTGTCGTAGTACCACAGATTTATGTATGGCAGGTCGCGGGCGACGATCTGCTGCACCTGATCGAATAGCACTTTGCGCTGCTGTTGATCGAGCGTAGCGTGCGACTCTTCGATCAGCTCATCAACCTTGGGATTGGAGTAGAAGGTGCGATTGGCACGCTTGGGCGCAAAGCTCTTGGTGGCGAATATGTATTCGAAGATGTCGGGATCGAGGTTGCCGCCCACCCAGCGCAGCGAATGAAGCTGGTACGCGCCCTTGGTGATGTCAGAGAAGAAGGTGGCGAACTCGTAGGTGTGAATGTCGAGCGCAATTCCCACCTCGCGCAATTGCTGTTGCAGGACGGCCGCAAGCAGGCGGGTCGACTCTTCCGTCGACGTCTTCATGGCGAGATGAAAGCGCACGCCGTTCTTTTCGGGGTAGCCGGCTTCATCGAGCAGCTTGCGCGCCAGCGCGGGATTGTAAGGATATCTCGCTACGTCGCCGTCGTAGGCCCAGTGCTGCGGCGGCAGAACGCTGTAGGCGGGCCTGGCCTCGCCGCGCCAGAGGTAGCGGATGATCGGCTCGATATTGATGGAATAGGCAAGTGCGTGACGCACGCGTATGTCCTTCAATGTGGGATCACGCAGGTTGAGCGCCAGGTAGGCGTAGATGGTCCCCGGGCCCCGCAGGATTTCCAGGCCGTTGTCCTTCTCCAGTGCGAGCACCATGTCGGGCGTGACTGCGTTGCTGACCACGTCGGCGCTGCGCTTGCGCAACTCCAACGCGCGCGTGGTCGCGTCGGGAATCACGCGAAATTCCACGCGCTCCAGTTTGGCGGGCGTTGTCCAGTAATCAGGATTGCGCTCGAGGATGACGTTCTTGTCCTGCTGCGCGCTGACGAAGCGAAACGGGCCTGAACCGATGGGGTAGCGGTTGAAGTCCTCGCCGCTGCCGTAGGGCACAATGCCGATGGCGCCGTCGGAGACGTTCCACAGCAGCGACGACATCGGTTCCTTCAGGTGGAAGACGACGGTGTGGTCGTCGGGCGCGTCAATGTGATCGACGGCGGTGAAGGTGCTGGTCTTGGACGAGCGAAGCTTTCCGTTGAGCAGGGAATCGAAGGTCCATTTCACATCGCGTGCGGTGAGCGCCTGCCCGTTGTGGAAGCGTGCTCCGTGGCGCAGATGAAAGATGTACGTCAGGGGGTTGGGAGTTTCCCAGCTTTCGGCCAGCCAGGGTTGCAACTGAAAGTGCTCGTCGCGGCGGACAAGCGAGTCGAAGAGCAACTCGTCGATGCGTTCCGATTGTGCGTCAATGCCCACCCGCGGATCGAGGTTGGTGGGGCTGCTTTCGATAATCATGACCAGCGTGTTGGGGCTGGGCTTGTGGGAGCAGGAAGTTAGCAACAGAGAGCTGGCAATCAGGAGCAGGAGCGCTGCAGCGATAGGGGTCCTTCGACTGCGTTCGGTCGCTTGCGCTCTCTCGCTCCGCTCAGGATGACAGCCGCGTTTGTCTCTGTGAAAGAACCTACGCATAGCTGATCTTGCCCAGGATGGCGGGCCGCTTGGCCCCGGTTGCTGAAGGCACGTTCGAGGGCGCGCGGTGCCAGGTCTGATACGCGAGGAGTGCGAAGGCTACGGCCTCCTTGGCTTCGGAAGGAATGCCGACCTCGTCCGTCGTCCGCAATCGAATGGGGAATTCGGCGAGATCGGCGGCAAGCATCTGCATGAGGGTCGCGTTTTTGGTTCCGCCGCCGGAGACAATGAACTCGCGGAACATGGCTATTCCGGACAGGTCAATGACGCCGGGGACGTTGTCGGCGCAAAGTACGAACTTGCGCAGGGCATGCGCAATCGACAGGGCCGTAAGCTGGGTGGCGGTGGCGATCACGTCGTGCTTGTTTGCGACGCTGCAGCGGCGCAGGAAGTCGCTCACAAATTCACGTCCAAACTCCTCACGTCCCGCCGTCCGCGGCGGCGGCTGCTGGAAAAAAGGCTGTCGCAGCAGCTTCCGCGTGACCTGTTCGAGCGGCTTGCCGCGGGCTGCCAGCCTGCCGTTCCAGTCGAATGGCCGCTTGAAGAGCTCTTGTGCGACGGCATCGATCACCATGTTGCCGGGTCCGGTGTCGAAGGCAATTACATCGTCGATACGAGCTGCGCGCGGGATGGCGGTGAGGTTGGCGATGCCACCGATATTCTGGACAATGCGTCCCCACCGTTCATGCCGAAACAGAACGTAGTCGAGATAGGAAACCAACGGCGCGCCTTTGCCTCCGGCGGCCATGTCGGCGGGACGGAAGTCGGAAACAACCGGAACTCCGAGGCGCGACGCTATCACGGAGCCGTCGCCGATCTGCCAGGTGCAGGCTATAACGCGTCCCAGGAAAGGGGTTGGGTTGCCCTGGTGATAAATGGTCTGGCCATGGCAGCCGACCAGCTCACATTGGTAACCGGCCTTGCGCTGGGCCGCTTTCACGGCGTCGGCATAGAGCTCACCGAGAAAGAAGTTCAGGCGGGACAGCCCGGCCACGCTGGTGACCGCGTTCATGCTGTCGAGGACCTGCTGGCGCACCTTGCGAAGGTAGGGCACGTGATGATGTGCCAGCAGGTTCAGGCGGCAGTGCATGCCACGTCCTTTGATCTGCACCAGCGCGACATCGATGCCGTCGGCCGAAGTTCCGCTCATCACGCCGGCAACGATCAACGCAAGGCCTCGGCGGATGTAGTCAGGCGTACCTCTTCGGCGAACTCCCAGATGTGGCGGCAGAGCTTATCGACCGTCTTGGGAGTGGGCCGCGGAGCCTGGCGCTCGCGAAGCTCGGCAGACTTCTTCTTGAACTGGAGGAGGCGCTTCGACTTTTCGGCAATCAGCTTCGCAAATCGGCGATCGGATTCGGCCCGCTTGTAGACTGCTTCGAAGACGCGGGAGACGTGCTCCTCTTTATGGCAGACGAGCAGGAGATCGCTTCCCGCCAGGAGGGTTTGGATGGCGGCTTCTTCAATCGGTGCCGCCGAAAGCACTCCACCCATTTCAAGATCGTCGGAGACGACCAGCCCGCGAAAGCCGATCTTCTTCTTCAGAATGCCGGTGATCCACTTCTTCGACAGCGAGGCAGGCAGCTTGTCTTGGGTCACCTCAGGATAGGAGGCGTGCGCCACCATCACCATCGGGAGGTTCTTCCGGAGCTCCCGATAGGGACGCAGGTCCTCTTTCCACAGCTGCTTCCAGGGCTTATCGATGGTTGGCATCTCGAGGTGGCTATCGAGGGCGGCTTCGCCCAGGCCAGGGAAGTGCTTTCCGCAGCCCAGGACGCTGGCCTTGCTCAGGCCGCGGAGGAACTCGCGCGCAAAGCGGGCCGTGAGCCTGGGATCGTCGGAGACGGTGCGCGAGGCGAGCACCTTTTGTGACGGCGGGAGGCGAAGATCGACGCAGGGTGCGAAGTCAGTGTTGAAACCGAGAGCGCGGACCTCCTCGCCGATGAGCCTGCCGAACTTGCGGAAGAGCTGGGGCGAGCGGGTTGCGGCGACGTCGGCGACGGCGGGGACTGGGGCGATGGCATCGCGCAGCCGGTCGACGCTGCCACCCTCCATGTCGACGCAGAGGAACATCGGCGTAGGCACAGCTTTTTGCGCATGGCGCAGCAGAGCATGGACCTGCGCGGCTTCTTCGACGTTGCGTTTGAACAGAATGATGCCGCCGGGACGCAAGCCGGCGAAGGTCGAACGCAGCTTGGCGGAGACGTCGGTTCCGTCGAAGCCCATGATGAGCAACTGTCCTATCTGCTGGCGAAGGTCGAGAGGGTCACGGGAAGGCATGGTGCGATCGTGAAACAAAGAAGTGTACCGCGAATGGCAAGAAAAAGACTCAACCACGGATTGCCACGGATCTACACGGATCAGAAAAGACTAGAAATCTGAGGAAAAAAGCTCGCCACGGATTCATACGGATGGCACGGATCAGGAGAGGCAAGAAATCAAAAGAACAATCTGGTCCGTGTTATCCGTGCAATCGGTGGCTGCTCTTCGAGTTTTTGCCTTTTCCGCTCCCCGCGGTTTCCTGTCTAAACCGGGTTGCGCAGCTCGGGCTCCTCGACTTCGGCAGTGGCGGCTGAGGTTGGTCTCTCCTCAGGTTCGCCGCCTTCGCCGGGAGCGAGAAACAGATTCTGCTCCAGGCCGTGCTGCCGGGTATAGAGGTCGTAATATCGCCCGCCAAGATCGTAAAGCGACTCGTGAGTGCCACGCTCGACGATCTGTCCCGCTTCGACCACCAGGATCTGGTCGGCGCGGCGAATGGTCGACAGACGGTGGGCGATGACGAACGTGGTGCGGCCCTGCATTAGGTAGCCTAGGCCCTGCTGAATGAGCGTCTCGGATTCGGAATCGAGGCTGGAAGTCGCCTCGTCGAGGATCAGGATGCGTGGATTGGCCAGGATGGCGCGCGCGATGGATACGCGCTGACGCTGGCCCCCGGAAAGCTTCACCCCACGCTCGCCGATGATGGTGTCGTACTTCTGATCGAACTTCTCGGCGAACTCGTCGACCCGCGAGATTCGGCAGGCCCGCAGGATCTCTTCTTCCGACGCGTCTGGTTTGGAGAACGCCACGTTCTCGCGGATGCTGCCGTCGAACAGGAACGAATCCTGAAGGACCATGCCAAGCTGCGTGCGATAAGACTCGAGGCGCACCTTAGCGAGATCGAAGCCGTCCACCACGACCCGGCCGGAGTTCGGTTTGTGGAAGGCGGCGATGAGTCCGATGATGGTCGACTTACCTGAGCCGGAAGAGCCGACCAGAGCAGTCACCGTCCCCGGGCGCGATTCGAACGAGATGTTGTGCAGGACGGTCTTCTTTGCTTCATAGGCGAAGGTTACATCGTCAAAGGCAATGTCTCCTTTGATCGGTGGCAGCACGACGGTGCGCTCTGGATCTTCGTTCTCCGGAGTTTCGTCCAGCAGCTCACGCGTGCGCTCCAGCCCGGCGATCGCTTCGGTGATCTGGGTGCCGATTCCGACGACCTGAAACAGCGGCGCCGCCAGGTAGCCCAGGAACATGGTGTAGGTGAAGAAGCCGCCCAGCGTGAGCTTGCCCGCCAGAATCTGCCGCGTGCCCATGAACATGACAATCGCGCCGATCATTCCCATGAGCATGGCCGAAGAAAGGCTCATGACCGAGGTTGCGGTGAGCGTTTTGAAGACGTTCTGAAGCAGGCGTTCGACGCCCAGGCTGAAGACGGCGTGCTCACGGTCTTCGGCGTGATAACCCTTGATGACGCGCACGCCGCCGAGCGATTCGGTGAGCCTCCCGGTTACCTCGGCGTTGATTTTGCCGCGCTCGCGGAAGATGGGACGGATGATGCGGAAGGCCTTACGCAGTCCTACGCCGAAGACCAGCAGGAAGCCGAAGGCGATGCCGGTCATGACGGGGCTGATGTGGATCAGAACGATAAAGGCAATGACGGCAGTCATCAATCCGCCGACAAAGTCGACCAGTCCAGTACCAATCAGGTTGCGGACGCCTTCGACATCGCTCATGATGCGCGAGACCAGCATGCCGGTTTTGTTGGCGTCGTAATAGGAGACCGACAGACGGCCCACGTGCTCCTGCACCCGGCGACGCAGCTCGGCGATCAGGCGCTGGGCAGCCTTGGACAGCGTCTGGGTAAGGGCAAATGAGGTCAGACCCTGAATAATGGTGGCTAGCAGTACGATCCCTACCAGAGGATAGAGAAGTTTCACCTGGCGCTTTCCGATTACGTCATCGACCAGATATTTCGTAGAGGCTGGCAAGACCAGGCCGGAGACCCGGTTGATGACCATCAACCCCAACCCCAGCGCGAGCAGGGCACGGCGAGGCCGGAGCAGCGACCAGATTTCGGGCAGGGCCTTAAAGACCGCGGTCTTCGGCTTCGCAGCTATTTCGGGGGAATGCGCCATTCAACCTACGCATTGGATTCCGGCGGAAGCAGGCTCGACGCGGAAAGTCAGGTAGCTTAGTTAGAGCCCTCACGGTAGGGCAGGGCATCTATTAAGTGAATGACACCTTCGGGGGATGAGAAACAACGCCTCCTGGGTGCGCATAGCATAATGGCCGTTGAGCAATAGGAATTATTGCCAAAACCGGTGCAACCCCGGTGGTAACATTGTGGGTAATTGACGGAGGGAAATGTGGGGTCACCTTATGGCTTCGAGCTGGTAGAGAACTGCGTCATATGCAAATTGCGTAGCGACAGTTTCTTCTGTTCCCTTCCAAAGCCCTCGTTAGAAGCGTTCGAGAAGGTCAAATATACCGCGTCCTATCCGGCGGGCGCGATCCTGTTTGTGGAGGGTCAGTCGCCGCGCGGAATTTACATGCTCTGCAAAGGCCGGGTCAAGATGTCGACGACCTCAGCCGAGGGTAAGACGCTCATTTTGAAAATTGCGCAACCGGGCGAGGTGCTAGGAATGCACGCCACGGTTTCGGGCAATGCCTACGAAATTACCGCCGAAACCGCGCAGCCTTGCCAGTTGAACTTTATCAAGCGTGATGACTTTCTGCGCTTTCTTCAGGAGCATGGCGATGCCTGTCTGAAGGCGGCCCAGCACCTGAGCCGCGACTGCCAGAGCGCGTATCAGCAGATTCGCAGCCTGGGACTATCGCACTCCGCGCCGGAGCGGCTGGCCCGCCTGCTGCTGGAGTGGACTGCGGCCAGCCCCGACAAGGCCGAGCCCAAGGTGAAGCTGGCGCTGACCCACGAAGAGATTGCGCAGATCATTGGAACATCTCGGGAAACCGTCACCCGCGTGTTGGCGGACTTCCGCAAGCGGCAGATTGCGGTACTCAAGGGTTCGACGCTCACCATCCGCAATAAGGCGGTTCTGGAGAGACTGGTAGGCGCATAGCCTGTTATCGGGTCCCTTCAGTCTTTTCGCGCCGCAGCTCTTCCATCACCGACGTGATGAGTTCTTTTGCGTCGGTAATCCCCTTCATCACGATCTGGATGTCCATGGCAGGTTTGCCCGGCTGGCGAGCGCTTTGGCAATAGACGCCGTGCTGGCCAACCATCGTCAGGGCATCGGTCAAGGTGTCGAGGGCCACAGCCAGGCGCCCTCGCGGTTTGCCCATCATGAACTCGTAGTGGTCCAACTCATCTCGCTTTTCGTCCATCACGCTCATGGGCTCGATTGTAACTTCAGCGGCGGCAGTGAATAATAGAGCGACCGGGTAGATTGACACCGTGTGGGGAGGACAAAGATGAATCCGAGCCGTTGGCGTGGGCTGATGTTGGTGACGGTTGTGGCAATGTCCGCCATGATGGTGGCGCAGCAGAAGCCTCTGCTGAGTCCTCCGGGAGAGGCGACCGTCAAGTTTGATGACGGCAAGACCATCACCATCAAGTACAGCCGTCCTTCCATGCGAGGCAGAAAGATTTATGGAGGGCTGGTTCCCTACGGGCAGGTTTGGCGCACCGGCGCGAACGCTGCCACCGGCTTGACCACGGACACCAATCTCGACGTGGGCGGCACTACGGTTCCGGCGGGCAACTACACGCTCTACACGATCCCGGGCGACAGCTCGTGGCAACTCATCATCAACAAGCAGACCGGACAGTGGGGGACCAAGTACGACCAGTCGCAGGACCTGGCGCGCATACCCATGAAGTTTGGCCAGCTTCCGGCAGGGCTGGAGATTTTTACCATCTCGCTCGACAAGACGGGCGCAAAGTCTGCGGTGCTGAAGCTTGACTGGGAAAACACAACCGCCAGCGTGAACATCAGCGAGAAGTGAGCCAGGGTTTCGGTTATCCAAATTGCAAACCCATCGCAACTGCTTGTTCACAAAACCCCAGGCGCACCAACAGACGTACGACGAAAGTTGAGTAACAAAAGAGCGCCCCGCACGAATATTCGATGCGCCCGGGCGGTTTGTCCAGTACTATAGCCTGACTCTCATTTGGAGAAACTTCCCTTTACATGAAATCCTTGCGCCGCGGGTGCCGACGCCTATCCTGGTTGTTTGTTTTGCTGGCGTGCCCGGCGCTCTGCCTGGCGTGTGAACAGATTCCTGCGGGCCAGACCGTCTGGATTCGCCTTACGGCTCCGGTGTCGACCTACAGCGCCAAACTCGGCGATCTGATTCACGGCGTGGTCACCGACGAGGTAGTTTGTGGCGGCGAGACGGTGATTTCCTTAGGCGCATCGGTACAGGGCACGGTGCAATCGGTGAGGAAGGTGGGGCTTGGCTTCCGTCACGAAACGGCGGCCTTGAAGTTCGAGATCAACCAGATCGAGGTCACCCCCGACACCACGCTGTTTGTTATCGGCGATGTAGCCGAGATTGACAACGCGCGTGAGGAAGTTTCCAACGGCGTAGTGCACGGCATTCGCAGCACCAATACTCTACAGGGAACGATCACCAGCCGGTTCAAGTATTTGCCGAGACTGAATCCCTATCCCGACATCGGGCTACTGGTCTTCAAGGCTACCTTCCCCATATTTCCCGAGCCGGAAATCTACCTGCCGGCGGGAGCGGACATTGAAGTAAAGCTGGCTGCGCCGGTGATCAACCCGCCCTCGATCGGGACCGCCGAAACTACGCAGATCGACGCCATGAATCCGGTGGAGTTGCGCTCGTTGGTGGCCTCCTTGCCTGGGCGCTCGACTACGGAGAGCATGATCACCGCCGACGTCGTGAACTTTGCGTTTATCGGATCGCAGGAACAGCTTGCGTCAGCCTTCGAGCACGCGGGCTGGCAGACGGCGGATCCTATCAATCGCCACAGCATTATGCGGAACGTCTACGCTTTTCTCAAGAATGCCAGCTATCCCAACGCGCCGATGCGCCCGTTTCTGCTGGATGGGCGAGATCCGGACATGAACTGGCAGAAGAGTCTGAACACCTATGCCCAGCGCGACCACATGCGCGTGTGGGAGTGGGAAGGAACGGCCAGCACCGGCCCCATCTTCCTGGGCACTGCCACGCATGACAAGAGTGCTGGCATTTCGTTCAAGCGCCGTCAGTTTGTGCACCACATCGACGTGAACATCGACGCCGAGCGCAGCAAGGTCATTCGCGACCTGCGCGCGGCGGGATGCGTGAAGGCGGTGTATTTCGTGCCGCGCAGCGGTATTGCCCCTTCCGGCTTTAACTCCATCGGCGACCCGATCACCACCGACAGCGCGATTGCCGTGGTGGAGCTCAAGAACTGCCACGCTGTCGTCCCGCAGCTCGCGTCTGATCCTGAGCCCGCTCCGTTCAAGCCCGGCAACGTTGTGTTCCGTTATCTGCGTCGTGATGTGCTGACGGTGCGAAGCGATCTCTTGCGGGCGAACATGATCTACGCCACCTACGATGTGCTGCGCATGGGCTTGCACGCCTGGAAGCACCGGGGAAGCGCGACGGTTGCCGGAGCGGCCCCTGAAAAGCCGAAGCCGGACGAAACCCACACGTCTGAGTCTGTTTCGGGGAGTATGCCGTAAGCCTCAGGGCAGTTGATCACAGGTGTTGTTACCCTTGCGGCCCGTGATGCGGCCCATGCGTTACTCTCAAGGAACCTTGCAACACCTTCCTTTCTTCCTCGCGTCAAAACCTTATAATCGAACGAAGGCTGATCGACCCGAATGAATTCTTTTTGTGCGCTGCTTGCTTACGCGATTGGTGGCGAAATAACAAGCCTGATTCAGACCAGCGGTCTGGTCGCCAAGGCTGTGCTCGTCATCCTGCTTTTCTTCAGCGTGGTGTCGTGGGCAATCATCTTCGCCAAATGGGGATTGTTCCGCCGCGCCCGCCAGCAGAGTAACCGGTTTATCCGCGCCTTCCGCAAGTCGCAGCGCATCCAGGACATTTCGACAGTGGCCGAGCAGTTCAAGCCGAGTCCCCTGGTAGCGGTCTTCGAAGGCGCGTATGAGGAGCTACGCCGCCAGGCGCCACTGCCGCTGCGAATGCCGGCCGTACAGCGCGCCACACAAATCGCATCCTCCGAGGAGCTGACGCGCCTGGAGAGCCGTTTGCCCTGGCTGGCAACGACCGGGGCGGTTACACCGTTTATCGGCTTGTTCGGCACGGTGTGGGGCATCATTGACGCCTTTCACGGATTGGGCATGGCAGGGGCGGCAACCCTGCGTGCGGTGGCGCCGGGCATCTCCGAAGCGCTGATTACCACCGCCGCCGGATTGTTTGCCGCGATTCCCGCGGTGATCGCCTACAACATGTTCATGCAGCACATTCGCGAATTCGGCTCCCGCATGGACGACTTCGGCCTGGAGCTGATGAACGAGATTGAACGAGCCCAGGCAGGCAGCGTGCGGCCGATGCCTGAGGTTGTGGAGCGGCGGTAATGGCATTTACCAGCCCGCAAGGCCGCACCCAGAGTTCGTTGTCGGACATCAACGTCACGCCCTTTGTGGACGTCGTGCTGGTGCTGCTCATCATCTTCATGGTGACCGCGCCAGTCTTGCAGTCGGGCATCGAGGTGCAGGTGCCGCGCACGCGAACCGTGAAGCAGATTACTGAAGAGCGGCTGGTGATCAGCATCAATCGCCAGCAGGAGGTCTTTCTCAACAACGATCCGGTGAACATCAACGAGATCGCGGCGAAGCTCCACGAAAAGATTCGCGACCCGGAGGGACAGGCGATCTATGTGCGGGCGGATGAGAATGTTCCCTTCGGCGCATTTGCTACGGTGATGGATGCGGTGAAGAGTTCGGGAATCACCAACGTGAGCATCGTCACCCAGCCGCTGGAAGAGCATGGCAGCCGACGCTGATATTTTCGATGGCGACACCAGCCTCCGCAAACCTCTGATCGGCTCCTGCGCACTGCATGCCGGGATCGTAGTTTTAGCGATTTTTGGATATCTGATTCCGAATGGGCGCGGCGAAAGTTGGGGGGGCACGAACGGCGGAGGCGGCGCAATGAGCGCCACGCTGGTGAGCAGCGTTCCTTTGCCGGCGCCGTTGACGCCGACGGAAAACGTGCTGGCCAACGAGTCCAAGGGTATGTCGCAGTCGCTACCTTTGGAAGAGCCGAAGCTCGAAGACCTGAAGGCGATTCCGATTCCCGAGAGCAAAGCGCCGCCAAAAAAGCAAGAAAAGCGCGAATCGACGGAGAAGAAGCCGCCCAAGCAGGTGGCGAAGGCAGAAGTCAACAACCAGATTCCTTTTGGACAGGGCGGTCCGGTCAGCGGTCCCTATGGCTCGTTCACTTCCGGAGCAACGAAAGGAGGATTTGGATTTCAGGGCGGCAGCGGAGATTTTGGCAGCCGCTTCGCCTATTACGTCGATATCGTGCGGCGGAAAGTATCGGAAAACTGGCTTAAATATGAAATAGACCCTCGCATAACCGACGCCCGGCGCGTCTACATATATTTTGAGATCACTCGCTCGGGTCAGCCGGTGAATATCAGGGTCGAACAGTCGAGCGGCATACCTTCCCTCGATCTGTCTGCCGTACGGGCCCTACAACGTATCGATACTTTTGGACCGCTACCCACCGGCTATAACGGAAATTATGTGTCGGTGGAGTTCTGGTTCGATTATCGGCGCTGACTTTTGCAACAGCGCTTGGTATGGTCGAGTCTTGCTAAGCGGCACGGTTGCAGCGTGTCTTAACGAGCTTCCTATTGCGCTCGAGCGGGACGTACCCCGCAAGGCCTTAGCCGTTCGAGTTGCCGAGTGAAATCGGCTTGGAGCCCAACCAAGAAGTTTGCGGCGCAGCAAGGGATGCGGCCGCTTTAGGTGTGTTTGGACTTTTCATGAAACGATTTGTGATCTTTACGGTATTGATGGTTGCCGGCTTTACGCTCAGCGCGTTGGCCCAGGACTGGATTCGCACCGGAACCGGTCTCGGCGTGGAGAAGATTCGTATGGCGGTGCCCGACTTCAAGGTCAACGCCAACCCGGGTAACGTGCAGAACCTGGCCACGACGTTCAACCAGACGTTGTGGAACGACCTGGAAATGGCCGGCATTTTCGACATGGTGGGGAAGAGCTTCTACCCCATGGCGCCGCCCGGCGTTCCACAGGACGTTCGCCTTAAGGACTGGGATCAGCCGCCGCCGAACGCGAGCATGCTGGCCTTCGGCAACCTGGGCGTTGAGGGCGGCTACTTGAATGTCCAGGGTTGGCTGTTCGACGTGAAGAACGAGCAGTCGCCGCAGATTCTAGGGAAGCAGTACCACGAGGAGGCGAACGACGACAATGCGCGCCTGATTGCTCACCGGTTCGCCGACGAGATTATCTTCCGTCTGGGTGGCGGTGTCCCCGGCATCGCGGAAACCAAGATCTACTTCATCAGCAACCGTTCGGGCCACAAGGAAGTCTGGCAGATGGACTACGACGGAGCCAACCAGAAGCAGATTACGCATAACCGAAGCATCGCGCTATCGCCGCACGCCTCGCCTGATGGAACCCGCATCGCTTATGCCGGCATCATGAAGGATGGCTGGCAGATTCAGATGTGGTCGCTGGTGTTGGGACGCAACGTCAGCTTCCCGCGCTTCAATGGAACCAACCAGTCGCCGGCGTGGTCGTCGGATGGCAGGACCCTGGCGTTTTCATCGTCGTGGAGCGGGCACTCCGATCTGTACCGCATCGACAGCAGCGGCGGTGTGCCGCACCGCTTGACGAACGATCACGGGCCTGACGTCTCGCCCTCGTGGAACCCGAAGACCAATGCGCAGATTGCCTTTGTCAGCGGGCGCACCGGGCTGCCGCAGATATACACCATGGCATCAGACGGGACGAACGTGGTGCGAATGACCGACCAGGGCTATGCGGTATCGCCGTCCTGGTCGCCAAACGGGCAGTTTCTGGTGTTCGCCTGGATCCGCCACTATGGACCGGGCGCGCCGGGCGCCAGCGACATCTACCTGATGGACATAGCCAGCCATCAATGGGTGCAGTTGACCCACGATGGCGGCCGCAATGACTTTCCTTCCTGGGCCCCCGACGGACGTCACATCGTGTATCAATCCAATCGCTCGGGCCGAACCCAACTCTACATGATGCTGGCCGACGGAACCCAAAACAAGCAGTTGACCACCAGCGGCGAGAATTCGCAGCCGAACTGGGGAAACAAATAGGAGGATCAAAAGTGAAACTCACCAGAATGAAGTGGTTTGGGCTTGTTCTTGCGCTGGCAGCCGCTCTAGCAGTTAGCGGATGCGGAAAGAAGAAGGTTGCAACAGCGCCACCTCCTCCGCCGCCACCCGTGCCCGCGCCTACGGCAACGCTTACCGCCAATCCAAACACCATCAACCCGGGCCAGTCCTCGACCCTGACGTGGAGCACCACCAATGCTACCGATGTCTCCATTGATACCCTGGGCAAGGTTGGCCCAACCGGTACAGTGCAGGTGGTGCCCAGCGAGTCGACGACCTATCGCCTGGTCGCCAAGAACGACAGCGGAACACAGGAGGCGACCGCGCGCATTACGGTGAATCCTCCGTCGGCGCCCGCTCCCGTGAAATCCAACGCGGCCGATGAGCAGTTGTTCATGGACAACATGAAGGACGTGTTCTTCGACTACGACAGCTACGACATCGGCGGACGATACACCGCGGTCCTGCAACAGGACGCGAGCTTCCTCCAGGCGCATCCCGGCATCAACTTCACCATTGAAGGGCACTGCGACGAGCGCGGCTCAACCGAATACAACCTGGCGCTGGGCGACAACCGCGCGCTGGCGGCCAAGCAGGCGCTGATCTCCATGGGGATCTCCGCCAATCGCATCAAGACCATCAGCTATGGCAAGGAGAAGCCCTTCTGCACGGAGAGCAACGAAGCCTGCTGGCAGCAGAACCGCCGGGCGCACTTCGTGTACACCCCGTAGGTAAGATGTATTCAGCGAGAAGCTGACACGCGGGCCCGGCTCTGAGCGGGCCGTCGCGACATTGGTTATTCGCACCGGATTTGAGTTCGGACGGGAGAGACGCTCTCGTCCGTTGAGATTGCGCCCAAACTCGATATCGCGTTAAGGAATTGCAATGTATCGAAAACAACTCGTAGCACTGACCACTGTCGCGCTGATGCTCATCACCGCACATCCCGCTTTCGGTGTCGCCAAGGAAATTATCCAGCTCCAGACCCAGGTGCAGACGCTCTCCGATCAGGTCGCCCGGCTGCAGCAGTCGATGGACGAGCGCATGGGGGTGGTGCGCAACCTGGTGGAGCAGAGCGCCGACAGCGTCAACAAGATGAGCGTAACGGTCAACGATCTCCAGCAGAAGCTGTCGAGCCAGAGTGGCGAGAACGGGCAAAAACTGGACCAGGTCTCCAGCCAGGTCCAGGCCCTGCACGACAGTGTGGATGAATTGAAGTCGCGACTGGCCAAGGTCAGCAAGCAACTGGATGAGATGCAGAACGGTGGCCAGAACCTGGTGGCAGGGCAGCCCGTGCCGGGAGCCGGAGACGTGACGCCTGGCGCGACGAATGCGACGCCGGCAGCACCGGCAGCGCCTCCGCCGGACGCTTTGTACAACAATGCATTACGCGACTATAACGCTGGGAAATATGATCTTTCTTCGCAAGAGTTCAACGATTACTTGAAGTATTACGGGAACACCGATCTGGCCGGCAATGCCCAGTTCTACCTCGCCGACATCGAGTACCGGCAGGGCAACTTTGACGCGGCAGTGAAGGATTACGACAAGGTGCTGGAGCAGTATCCCAGCGGACAGAAGGCGGCCGCAGCTCAGCTAAAAAAGGGCTACGCGCTGCTGGAACTGGGTCAGAAAGATGCTGCGGTGCGCGAGCTGAACAGCCTGATCCAGCGCTATCCGCGATCCATTGAAGCTTCCCAGGCGCGCGATCGGCTGCGGCGGCTGGGTGTGGGCACCGGCACGCGTTCGCACTGAGCCTATAGGGCAGCTTCAGGCTTGCTTGCGTTTGGCGGGCGATGCTGTTTTGCGCTTCGCTTTGGCTTTGGTTTTGGCCCCCGCTTTCTCTCGGGCGACCGTCTTTCGCCCTCTGCCTGCCGCTTTGGACCGCTTCGCGGGCTTCGCCGGAATGACGGCAGAAGGATCGATGCCGGTGAGCGTCTTAATCGGCGGCAGCTTCTGTTTGAGCTTCAGCACGGGGGCGAAGAGGTCGCCGTGCTCCTTCACCCGCTCCAGCACCTGGGCCGAGTCGAACACCAGCAGGTTGGGATCGCCCTTGGCCATGCACTTCTCAACCTCATCCCAAGTTACCGGCGTCGAAACCGTTGGCCGCTCTTTGGCGCGCAGCGAGTAAACACAAATCGTGGTCTTGTGGTCGTCGTTCTGGCTCCAGTCGACCAGCACCTTGCCGACGCGCAGCGACTTCTTCATATCGGAGACGACGAGATCGCGATGCTGTTTCTCCAGCAGGCGCGCCAGCTCGTGCGCAAATGGCTTAGTCTCGTCGTAGGTGACGGGCGTGTTGAGCGGGACATAGACCTGCAGCCCCTTGGAGCCTGAGGTCTTGGCGAAGCTTTTGAGGCCGAGCCGGGCAAAGACGTCGCGTACCCACAGCCCCACCTGGCAGCACTGCACAATGTTGGCGGGAGCGCCAGGATCGAGGTCGAAGACGACGAACGTCGGGCGTAGGATGTCTTTGCCGAGCGACAGGCTGGTGTGCAGCTCAAGATCAGCCAGGTTCGCCGCCCAGACCAACGTCGGCACGTCTTGCGCCAGGCAATACTTCATCCACTTGTTGTTGCCCGAACTCCAGACCGGCGCCACCTGCACCCATTCCGGGCGATGCTCGGGACAGTTCTTTTCGTAGAAGAACATGCCATCGACGCCATTGGGATAGCGCTTCATGGTCAGCGGGCGTCCCTGGGTATGCGGCAAAAGCACGGGCGCGATGCGCACGTAGTAGTCGATGACCTGGCCTTTGGTGAATCCCACAGCGGGGTAGAGCACTTTTTCCAGGTTCGACAGCTTCAGGTGCTTGCCCTGGATCTCGACTACGGTATCGCTTGCCATTGTTGACCCTATCTCCTGCAAAGAGATGCAGCGCGTATCCAGAAGTATGCAGCGGGTCGGGGAATTCGCCAAGCCGTGACGTTTCGGGTGGACACTGCTCGCCTTCGTTTGACTTACCCGTCCTATTCTGCGTAGCTTTTTACTGCAAGGTGATCTCTAGCCCCCCACACATTGGAGGTACGATGACGCGCTGGCTTCCACCCCAGCGGGCGCCACACCAGCGCTCGTCTGGGACCCCGGCCTGGTCCGCCCGACTTGCGGCCCTGCTGGTGCTGTTTTTTGTCCTGCCCGCATTCGCACAGGACCTGGCTTCGTTTGAGAAGAACGTCACTGTGAAGACGCTGCCCAACGGGCTGACGGTGGTCCTCTATCGGCGGCCAGAGGCGCCGGTCTTTTCGTTCTTCACCCTGGTCGACGCCGGCTCGGCGCAAGACCCACTGCACCAGACCGGCCTGGCCCACATGATGGAGCACATGGCCTTCAAGGGCACGCCCGACATTGGGACTACCGACTACGCCAAGGAAAAGGTCGCCCTGCAGAAGGTCGAAGGCACCTACGCCGCCTATGAGGCCGAGCGGATCAAGCGCGTCGGCCAGGACCCGCAGAAGCTCCAGCAGCTCGAAGATGCCTGGAAGGCGGCGATCAAGGACGCCGATCAGTACGTTGTTAAGAACCAGTTCGCCGAAGTCATCGAGAGCCATGGCGGTGTGGGCTTAAACGCCTTCACCAGCTACGACGAAACCGGATACATGTATTCGCTTCCCGTCAATCAGCTGGAGCTTTGGGCGGCGCTGGAGTCGGACCGCTTCAAAGACCCGGTGATGCGCGAGTTCTACAAGGAGCGCAACGTGGTGATGGAGGAGCGGCGCATGCGCACCGACAGCCGTCCCACCGGCCGCCTGGTGGAGCAGTTCCTGGGCACCGCGTTCATGGCCAACCCATACCACCGTCCGACCATCGGCTACGCCTCAGATTTGCAGTCGTTCTCGGCAACCAATGCGACCGATTTCTTTCATCACTACTACGTGCCCAGCAACATGGTGATCGGGCTGGCCGGCGATCTGGATCCCGCCAAGGTCATGTCGATCATCGAGGAATACTTCGGCCGCCTGCCCACTGCTCCCAAGCCGGAAGAGGTGACCTCCATGGAGCCTGCGCAGAATTCGCTCCGCCAGGTGAACATGCAGGACCCGGCGCAGCCTTTTTATCTCGAGGGCTATCACCGGCCGAACTATCTCGATCAGGATGATGCGGTGTACGACGCGATCGCCGACATCATGTCGAATGGGCGCGTTTCGCGGCTGTATCGTGCGCTGGTGCGCGACCAGAAGATCGCAGCCTATGCCGCCGGTTTCACCGGACTGCCTGGCACGAAGTACGCGCACCTGTTCGCCTTCTACGGAATCCCGCTGCCCGGCCATACCAACGACGAGTTGCGCAATGCGATTCATGAGCAGATCGAGAAGCTGAAGACCACTGACGTTACCGATGAAGAGCTGGCGATGTTCAAGACGCGGTCCAAGGCTGATTTGATCCGCAGCCTGGCCAGCAACGAGGGACTGGCGCAGGCGCTGGCCACTTACCAGACGCGCTACGGCGACTGGCGCGAGCTGTTCCGCTATCTCGATCGCGTGGACAAGGTTTCAAAAGCCGATGTACGCCGCGTTGCCAACAAAGTATTCCAGGAGAACAACCGCACCACCGGCGAAATCCTGACCGCAAAGCTGCCCCCGCCGGAAGGCATGGCTCCCCAAGCCACGCCTCCACCTTCGCCGCCGAAGGCCGAGTCCTCGCCCAAAGGAGGGAAGTAATGCAGTCCGGCAAAGTTCGTCGCGTTTTGTGCGTGTTCGTCTTCGCCCTCTTGGCCCTTTCGGTGGCAAGCGCCCAGGTCAAGGAGTGGAACCAGATCCAGGCTCCGCCGCTGCCGGCGTTCAAGCCACAGGAGCCCATTCGCATCGAGCTGAAGAATGGCATGGTGATCTTCCTGCAGCCGGACCATGAGCTGCCGCTGATCACCGCTACGGCCGAGATTCGCGGCGGCTCGGTCTCTGTCCCTGCCGACAAGACGGGACTGATGTCTCTCTATGGCGATGTCTGGCGCACGGGCGGCACCAAGACCAAGACCGGCGATCAGATGGACGATTTCCTCGAGGCGCGCGCGGCGAAGATCGAGACCGGCGGCGGATCGGAGTCCACCAGCATTGGGCTTGACTGCCTGAAGGGCGACTTCGACGCAGTATTCGATCTGTTTCTCGATCTGCTGCACAATCCTGAGTTCCGGCCCGACAAGATCGCCCTCAGCAAGCGGCAGATGTACGCAGCCATCTCGCGCCGCAACGACAGTGTGGACTCGATCGTCTCGCGCGAGACTGCGATCCTCGGCTACGGCAAAAACAGTCCCTATGCGCGTGTGGCGGAATATTCCACGGTCGCGGCAGTCACGCGCCAGGACCTTATCGACTGGCACGACAAATATGTGCAGCCCAACAACATCATTTTCGGGATCACCGGCGACTTCGATCCCAAGGCCATGGAAGCCACGCTGCGCAAGGCCTTCGAATCCTGGCCGAAAGGGGCGGCAGCCACGCAGCCGGAGGTGAAGTTCAGCGATCCCAAGCCAGGCTACTACCTGGTGAAGAAGCCGGACGTGAACCAGAGCAGCATCAACATGATCACGCTCGGCATCAAGCGCGACAATCCCGACTACTTTGCCGTCTCGGTGATGAACGAAATCTTCGGCGGAGGTTTCTCCTCGCGTCTGTTTAACAACGTTCGCGCGGCGAAGGGGCTGGCCTACGATGTGGGAGGGGGTGTCGGCTCAGGCTTTGACCGTCCTGGCCTGACCGACATTGAGATGCAAACCAAGAGCGCTACAACCGTGGAAGGCATCGACGCGCTGTACACGGAAATCGATGATATGCGCGAGAATGCCTCGACCCCTGAGGAATTAAAGCGCGCCAAAGACCAGATCTTGAACTCGTTTATCTTCCGCTTTGATACTCCGGAAAAAGTGTTGCGCGAGAAGATGGTCTACGAGTTCTATCACTACCCGCTCAACTTCCTGGAAACCTATCGCACGCAGGTCGAAAAGGTTACCGCCGAGGACGTAAGCCGCGTGGCCAAGAAGTATCTTCACAAGGAGAACCTGGCGGTACTGGTGGTGGGCAATGCCGATGAGTTTGGCAAGCCGCTGACGTCGCTGGGCAAGGTGGAGGACCTGGACATCGCAATCCCGCCGCCCCCGCAGGGCCTCATGAGCGAGTTGGGCGGGCCGGGAGACGAGTGAGGCTCGGCTGGGGGGCACTGAGGATTATTACGTAACGGAGATACTGTTCAGTTCCCGTTGGAGAAGCTTGCAGACCTGCTGTTCCTGCTCGCTGTCAAAATAGTCAAAGAATTTCTGAGTCAGGATGTTTTCCAATCTTGTAAAGATAGCAGAAGCTTCGGAGTGCTCGCGTAATTGGCTGACAGCTCCAAGGAGGCACAGCAATACGAGGAAAACTTCCTCGATTGGATTAGCTTCGGGATCGGACGCATTTAATTGGAGCTGCGTCATGATCGCCCCAACCATTTGCAGCAGGGCATTACTATCAAGTTTGAAAGCGCCCGGTCGAAATTCAGAAGCTACCGCGCATCCCAATAAGAGGCTTCTGGTTTGCAACTTGAGTTGCTCATTGCCGGCTGCGTTTAAGAACGTGGTCCGAAGCCTGGGATCAGAAAGCGGAGAATACTCGGACCCGGCTCTTATGCAAACCCAGGCGAAGCGGGCCCACTCTTCGTAAGCTTCTTCCGGCTTTGCTGCCTGCAGCTTACAGACTTCGAGCTCAAGATCCAGTGCACGTTTAAGATCCAGTTGGCGTATGATCGCGGCTTGCCGCGCCGAAAGAGAGTGGGAGTATGGGACCTGTTTACCTTCTTGTTTGCGATACTTGTAAATACCATCCACGGAAAGAGCATTCAGAAGCAAACGCCGATAATCTTTGATCCTCGTGATTGGATACGTGGCCCAGTCCATTGTATTGAGAGCGTGAATAATTCCAGCAGAGTAGTCCTGGAAGCGTTCTGCTCTGCTCTTGTGGTGAAGGTTACCGGGATGTCTCTCAAAGACTACTTTGGCCCGCTTCCGGAGGTTGTTTTCAAGCCACGCTATTCCGGAGAGGGAAGAGCGTTGAAGAATGGGGTGCCAATCTTCCGCAGCTTTGGCAAGAAAATCCATGAAGAGACGGGCATCTCCGAAATCTGCGAAGGAGCCGATATCGGATGCATCGGAAACCGAAAGAAGGCGGTTGAAATCGGATGGCTGGGGCAGGAGAGAGCGACGAAGTGGCTGTGTCCCGTCGATTCCCTTGAGCTCGCGGAGGAGGAAGCCAGTTCCGCCAAGGGTCAGGGTCTTGCGGGCGGAGTTAACCTGCATGGCGTCAACCACCATGTCTGTTCTGATCTCCTTCACGTCCTTGATCCAGTGCAGGAACCAGCCATAAACGGGAATGGTCGCACCTTTCTTGGCAAGGCCCTGCAGCCCGGAGGTTCCCAGGCCCCGAACAAGTTCCTTGCGCAGACTGCGAAGCCCGAGTTTCTCCAGAAATCCGAAGATGTTTTTCACCTGAGTAACACTCGAGTGACGCAGCACGGGAGCCATATCGGCCGCCGGTGTTAAGAGCCGCTCAACAAGTCGCGAGTCTCCTTTATATTCCCGAAGAAATAAGGAGAGATGGTTAAGCCGGAATCCTGGGCTATGAACCTCTTTGTGATACTGGTCAAGGTTGAGAAGCCGGCTGAACTCTCTGGCCTCTTCGCGCAACCCGGCGAGGCGGAGACCTAGTAGCAGGCAGTAGGCATTCATCAGGCTGGATAGGCTCAACTGGGCTGCGGCCCGTTTCTCCGCCGCATTGCCAGCTTCGAAGGTCCCCAGCCATAACTCATACAAGGTCCTGCCCAACTCCGGCGATGCTGAGGAGAGCACAGGAAATGCCGCCGCAAAGTCCCCGATTTTCCTTGTGCGTGACGCCGCCTGCCAAATCGGCTTGAACTGCTGGTCGGCAACAATTTCATTCAATAGGGCCAGCTTGTTTTCGCGCAGGGCGTTGAGGGTGGTGCCCAGGTTGGAGGGTCCCGAGATCAGGTAGCGCTTCACCGTCGAGCTTACAAACTCGTTAACGGCCTGATCGCGGGACCATCGCCGATTCTGGGCGGTGCGAAGGAAATCTTCGGCATCAGAGGGGTTGATGCGATAGCAGTTGCCGCTGCCGCGCACAACCTGTTTTTCGAGGATCCCTTTGCCGATGAGGTCCTGCTTGAATTGAGGGGTGCCCAGCGATGAGATGAATGTCTCATCGGGGGTCAACTCCAGGGATGACAGCGCGGCAACAGGCAGCAAGACAGGGTTGTCCAACTCCTTGTCGAGTTCATCCCACAGAGATTCATCGAGGCTTTCCGCCACCTGCAAAGCTGATGCCGCCGAGGACGACGCCAGAGCTTTAAAAAACCGTCCGAGCTGCCCCAGGTTAACAGGCGGCTCACGATCGCCATAAATTTTCTGGATGATCTCCCTGGCTTCCACCGGCGGCCCAACGGGTGCCGGGTGCCGGTTCCTCATACACCAGATAAGTATCTGGGTGGCATCGTGAAGGTCAGGCTGGACTTGCAGTTTAGGCATCGAGCCGACGAGGTCCTTGGTGAACTCAGTAGGGCGGGACGCGAGAAGGAACTTGGTCTTGAAATCATCGGCGTGCGGAAGAATGAACTCCGTTATTTCGGCGCTATTAAGGTGGAAATCATCAACTATGACGAGAGGCTTGAAGGTACCTTGCTCGGCAGCTTCCAAAACAGCTGCGACTTCTTCTGCTTCAAATTCTTCTCCCCTCACATAGTATATGGGGCTGAACGTGCTGAACAGATGGTGCCCTATCATCAGCGCGGACACAGTCTTACCACGTCCCGCCGGAGCAACGAGCAGGCAGCTATTATGCTCCCACAAAAATCGCACAGAAAGTTTCAGGACACTAGAAAGTTCCGGCTCCTGTTTCAACTCATTCCAATTGGAAAAAAAGGCGGACAGATGGGGGTAAATGCCTTTTTCGAGGTCCTCCCAATCGGGATATTTTGATGCGGGCCACGAACCATGCCTCTGTGCCTGAAGGAATGCCTTAAGGGGTTTCATAGGATATCCACACAGCGAACGCGATCACGGCTAACAGTGAAAGGGTAGCCAGGAAACGCCATCTGCCGAATTTCTTGCGAACCTCGGATCGTGATATCCATTCGGCCAGTGTCATGGGTTTGTGTGCGGTGATCCACCGTTCTCTCTCAGCATACAAAATCGATGAGGTTTCAAAGAGGCTGAAGGACAACAGTAGCGAAAAAGCAATTGTGGAGAATTTTGCTACTGTAAACCGACCGGAAGATAACAAATTCGTGGCATAGCCTACAAATATTCCAGAGGCATAATTCCACACCGAGGGATCCAGGGAACGCGCTTCGTGCTCAGTTTTCATAGGTATGCGTGTGAGCCGGGCAAAGTCTAACACGCACGGGGCTCGGGGCCGGGCTTGGCTTGACGCGTTGTATACTGCAGATGTACTCTATGGCGAAGAAAAAGCGAATATAGGAAACTCGCGTTATGTATCCCCTCATCGAGATCGAAGCACCGGAGAACGCCGCGCACGGCAAGCCCGAGCTGGTCGGCATTGCCAAGCTGGCCGCCATGGGAGCCTCGCTGCGGCAGGGGCACTTTGTCGAATACTTCTCGCTGCCATCACGCGGGCTGCTGAACCGTTGCGTCTCCCAGCGGCGCATGCCGTTTACTTGGACGATCAATCCCTATCGCGGCTGCGAGTTCGCCTGCAAATACTGCTATGCGCGCTACACTCACGAGTTCATGGAGATGCGCGACGGCGTCGACTTCGAGCGCAAGATCTACGTCAAGCAGCAGGCGGCATGGCTGCTGCGCCGCGACCTGAAGAAGGTGAAGCGCGGCGAGGACATCGCAATCGGCACGGCGACCGATCCTTATCAGCCGGCGGAGAAGCGCTTCGAGGTGACGCGCGGCATTCTGGAAGAGCTTGCACTCCACAGCGGGCTGGAACTGGGCATCGTCACCAAGTCAGACCTGGTGACGCGCGACATCGAAGTGCTGCGGAGCATTGCGGAGCAGAACGCGCTGTTTGTCAACCTGACGATCACGACGCTCGACACCAAGCTGGCGCGCATCCTGGAGCCGCGCGCGCCACGGCCTGACCTGCGCCTGAGGGCGGTCAAGGAGCTCAGTCTCGCGGGCGTGCGTGCGGGCGTGATCTGCGCGCCGGTTGTGCCGGGAATAACGGATTCACCGGCCGCGCTGGATGCGCTTGTGAAAGCTACGAAAGAAGTAGGCGGCCGCTATATCTATGCCAATCCGCTGTTCCTGAAGCCGTGCTCGGCGAGCATCTTCCTGCCGTTTCTGGAGAGAGAGTTTCCCGAACTAGTCGACCAGTACCGCAAGCGCTATGCGAACAAAGCCTTCGTGAGCAAAGCGTATAGCAAACGCTTGTCGGAGCTGATGGCAAGCCTACGCAAGAAGCATGGGATCACGAGAGAGATCACAGACCGGGCAGCGATTTCGGCGCAGAACCGGCCGCGGGAGGAGCAGATGGAGATGTTTGGTACCTGACTCGTGCTACTTGAATAGCCTCATCAGCCCCGTTGCGGGAAGGTCGGGAACGAGAAAGCTCTGCGCGGCACCCGCTGCTCGCGTCAGCGCTTCTGCTGCCCCGTAGCCGCTGCGCACGGCCCCCTCCATGGTGGAGGGCCAGCCGGTCGCCGTCCAGTCGCCGGCGAGAAACAGCCGCGGCCACGGGCTGGTGTGCGATGGGCGATAGGCATCGCTACCAGGCACGGGCGAGAAGGTGGCATGGATTTCCTTGATCACTGTCGCCTTCGTCAGCTTGGCTTCGCGGACAGCAGGGAAGAACTCGGCCAGCTCGCGTAACGCCAAGTCGATAATCTCGCCGCGAGGCTTATCGACCAGCGATTTCGACGCGCTGACGACCAGCTCGATGTAGCTGCCGGTTTCTGCAGAATCGCGGCGTGTCGTCAGGATCTTCGATTTCTGGAACATCCACTGAATGGTGCGCTCCAGCAGGACAGCGTGTTCCAGTGACGTGATCTCGCGGTCGAACCACAGATGAATGCCGGTGATGGGCGCAGTGCTAAAGAAGTGGGTTTGCTCGCGCAGCGGCTCCAACTCAGGCGTGTCGGGAAGCAGCTTCTCGATCTGGCTGAACGGCGTTGCCAGCACCGCGTAGTCAGCGCGAATCTGCTCGCCTCCCACGCAGAGGACAATGCCGTCATCGACCTTCGCGATGGAATCCACGGAGGCGCGCCGGTGCACCTTTCCGCCATGTCCCTCAATGTAGGACGCGGCCTCGCCGTAGAGCTGCGACAGCGGAACCGCAGGCAGGCCCATGCGTCCAGCCTCGGCAGACTTGAGGAACGAGTCGCGAAACACCAGCGCAGCGTAGCGCACCGACACGCGGTCGAGGTCTTCGTTCAGCGCACTGATCAGCACGGGCGCCCAGAAGCGATCGATCGCGTGCCGCGTCTGATGATGACGGCGAAGCCAGGTCAGGAAGTCCTGGCCGTCATCAGGCGGTAGCGCCGGCATGAGCGCCAGCAGCGCGCGCGAGATGGCCACCTTGTCTCTTAAGCCGAGCACGCGCGACGCCAGAAACGCCGGGCCGGCGTGCATCGGCGCCGGAAGAAAGCTCGGTTTCAGGACCGACGACCGTCCGCCGGGGAGCACAAACGTGATCTCGTCATACCAGCGAATCTGCTGCTCCACCCCAATGCGCTTGTAGAAGTCGATGAGATTGGTGCAGCAGCCGAGGAGCACGTGCTGGCAGTTGTCGACCACCTCGCCGGTTCCAGGATGCTCGTAAGATGACGCGCGCCCACCAAGATACGGACGGCGCTCGAAGAGCTCGACACGATATCCCGCGTCGGCAAGCGCGCTTCCCGCGGAGATGCCGGCGAGCCCGCCTCCGATGATCGCCACCGTGAGCCGAGGATTGCTGGGGGTGGAGCTCATGTAAGGCGGCGGAGCCATCCCTTCGCCAGCACTCCTAGCTTCTCGGCGGTGCTGAGTTTGACTCGCTGCGAAAAGACGTCGTAGTCACGCTGCGCGATGCGCTCCAGCAGGCGGCGGTAAATCTCGACCAGTGCCCAAAGTGCGGGCTGGCTGTCTTCATCGACCAGAGGCAGAAGCTCATCGGCCGAGCGATAGTACTCACGCGCGCGCTCCGCTTCGAAGGCCAGCACCGGACGCATGGCGGTGGCTGCCGAGCCGTTGTTCAGCACCGCAGGATCGATGCCGTAGGTTTTCAAGTCCTCGCGCGGAATGTAGATGCGGCCGAGCTGCGAATCTTCTTTCACGTCGCGAATGATGTTGGTGAGCTGAAAGGCGACGCCGGTACGCTCCGCCAGCTTCTCGGCCTTGGGATCGCGATAACCGAAGATGCGAATGCAGATCAGGCCGACAACCGATGCCACGTGATAGCAGTAGTCGTAGAGCTGATCAAAGGTGGCGTACTGGATCTGGCCCTGGTTTTGCTCAACATCCATCGCGGTGCCGTGCACCAGCTTCTTCAGCAAATCGAACGGGATCTTAAAGCGCTTCTGGCAATCAGCCAGAGCGAGCAAGACGGGGTCGTCGGTCTTTTCGCCCTGGACGACGCGAGACAGTGAACCTATCCACTGCTCCAGTTTTTCGCGCCGCTGGTCGACTGGGAGGACGGGCTCATCGGCGATGTCGTCGGCGCGGCGCATGAAGGCATAGACGGCGCAGAGCGCGTCCCGCTTGTGGCTGGGCAGAACCAGGAAGCCGTAGTAGAAGTTCTTGGCTGCGGAGCGCGCGATGTGCCGGCAAACGCTATAGGCCGCCCGCAATTGCAGCGAGGAGTTGCTCACCACAGCCTTCCCACCGTCGCCCGGGCCAGCAGGCCCAGCTTGCGTCCTTTGGAGACGACCGGCCGCCGCCCAAGCACGTCGTAATTCTGACGCTCGATGGCGCGCAGGATGGCCAGCCCTCCGCGGCTGAACAGTTCAATGTCGATGGCGAGATGGCGATCGACCGTCCTGGCCAGCGGCAGGCCACGGCGAAACCAGTCGCGCGCACGATCGACTTCAAACTTCATCAGCGAACGAAACTGCGGCGTGCATCGGTGACTAGCGATGTCGTCTTCGCTGACGCTGAACTGCGCGAGGCTTTCCAGCGGCAGGTAGATGCGGCCCTTTTGGTAATCGACGGCAACGTCCTGCCAGAAATTGGCGAGCTGAAGTGCGGTGCAGGTGTAGTTCGCCAGGTGCTGCCGCTCCGGATCGCGATAGCCGCAAAGATAGAGCACGAGATGGCCAACTGGATTCGCCGAGTAGCGGCAGTAGCCCAGCACGTCTTCGAAAGTAGGGAAGCGCGTGATGGTCTGGTCCTGACGGAAAGCGATTAGCAGGTCGGAGAACTCGTGCTGCGGAATCTCGAACTCGCGGACTGTGTCGCGCAACGCAACAAACACGGGGTGGCGTGGCTGGCCGGAATAGCATTGCTCCAGCTCTGTCTCCCATTCGTCGAGAAGAAGCAACGACTGCTGCTTGTCGCCGACTTCGTCTCCCAGATCATCGGAGATACGGCAATAGGCGTAGACGTTGTAGAAGTGCTGGTGGAGCTGCTTGGGCAGGAACCAGGTAACGACCGAAAAATTTTCGTAGTGCGCATGCGCCAGGCGCGAGCAGTAGGCGCGGGCCTCTTCCAGCGAGGGCGCACGCTCAGGAATGGCATATTCCGGTGGAAGGGCCCGCCAGCCGGCGGAGCCTGCCCCGTGCGTCGTTGCTGAGTTCGCCGTTGGAATAGTGGACATGGAGGTTCGCCAGGATTGTAAAGCAGGCCCTTCGACTCCGTTCGTCCCGGCAAGCTGCGACGAACTCCGCTGAGGATGACAATCGTTGTTCAGCGACACGAGGGGGCACCTGAAGGTGCGCCCTTTCAAATCACCGGCCCGGGATGATCGCCGTCTTGATGTCGTCGGTGCGGTTCAACATGTGCCGCAGTACCTGCTGCAAGCGTGAAAGCGGGGCCTCTCCGGTGATGTAGTCGGCGCCTTTGATCTTACGTTCCGCGATCAGGCTGAAAGCTCTGCGCACCGTCTCCGGCGTGTGATGGAAGGTTGCCTTGAGCGTCAGGTCGTTGTAGTGCAGGCGCTGAGTATCGAGGGCGACCTTGGTACCGCTGGCGCATCCACCGAAGAAGTTCACCGTCCCGCCCTTGCGCACCATGTCGATTGACCATTCCCACGCCTGCGGGCGGCCCACCGCCTCGATCACGACGTCACAGCCGCGCCCGTCAGGCGTCAGCTTGCGGACCGCCTTTACCGGATCGTCGACGTTGGTGATCTGTACCGTCTCGTCAGCACCCATCCGCACCGCGGCCTCAACTTGGGAATCGCGCTTCACTATGCTGATTACGTTACAGCCCGAAATTTTCGCAACCTGTACAAACATCAGGCCAATCGGCCCAGCGCCGATCACGGCCACCGTGTCGCCGATCTCCATCTTGGTTTCGTGCAGCCCGCGCAGCACGCAGGCCAGCGGCTCAACCATGGCCGCTTCCTCAAAGCTGACGTGCTTGGGCATGGCCAGAACGTTGCTTTCCACAATGCGGCGAGGAATGCGAATGTACTCGGCATAGGCGCCGTTGTTGAACAGCAAGTCTTCGCAGAGATTTTCCTGATGCTTGGAGCAGTAAAAGCACATGCCGCAGGGGGCGGAGTTGAGCGCCACCACGCGCATACCGCGCTTGAATCCCTTGACGTTGGGGCCCACTTCTTCGATGACGCCGGCCAATTCGTGCCCGAACAAAGCCGGAGGAACAATCATCCGCGCGTGGTAGCCGCGCTGGTAGACCTTGAGATCGGTGCCGCAGGTCAAGGCGACCTGCACCTTGATCAGGATCTCGCCCTCTTCCACGGTCGGGATCGGCACCCTCTCAATTTTGACGTCCTCTTTACCGTAAAGGACCGCCGCGGTCATCTGTCCATTCACTCGACTAATCCTTCCATGAGCTGCCAGGCTGTATCACGACCTTCATCGAGTCGGATTTCGGATGGGCAGCCAACTCCAGGGCTCCAACCGCTTCGGTCAATGGAAAACGATGGCTGATCAGGCCTTCCATGTCCATCTCTCGACCCAGCACGAATCGCTCCGATTCACTTTGCAGGTCAACCGAAGCGCTGTAAGAACCAAGGAGACTCTTTTCGTCGACGCATACGGCTGCGGGATCAATCACGGCCTCGCCATGCTGCGTCTGTGCAAACAACAATACCCTCCCGCCAGGGCGTGTCGCATCCATGGCCATGCGAATCAGCCGGTTTCCGGCTGCGGCAAGAATTACAGCATCGGCTCCACGTGCTTCAGTTACATCTTTGATGGCCTCGACCGTGTCTACAGATGAAGCGTCGATGTTCTCTTTCAAACCAAACTTATTGGATATTGTATGCCTCTGCGGAAACAAATCGGAAGTGATTACCCGTGCGCTGCTGCGCCGGGCCAGCACCGCCAGGATGATTCCAATCGGCCCCTGACCGATCACCAGCACGCTCTCCTGCGGCTTCAGGGCCAGCGCCTCAATACCCTTCATGCAGGTGTTGACCGGCTCGATAAACGAAGCCTGCTCGAACGAGACACCTTGGGGTATGCGGACGACGCCGCCATTGCTGACGATCCAGTCCATCACCCGAACATACTCGGAGAAGCCGCCGCCGCTGGGCTCATAGCCGGCGGTAGCCCCGACTTTTTTATAGGTTGGGCACTGGGCAAAGACCTTGTGACGGCAGTAGTAACAGGCTCGGCAGGGAATGTGATGGAAGACCATCACGCGATCGCCGACGGAGTAGTTGGTCACGCCGTTGCCAACGGCGGCGATGACGCCCGCGGTCTCATGTCCGAAGATGCGGGGAGCTGAATGCGAGCCTGTGGAAATCTTTTTCAGGTCGGTGCCGCAAATCCCGCAGGTATGAACCCGGATCAGCAGCTCGCCCGGACCGATTTGGGGAACCGGAACGCTCTCCAGGCGAACATCGTTCACGCCACGATATACAGCCGCCTGCATAATCGCGGGGATGGCGCCGACGCTGTCAGACTTTTGCAGTTGTGTGGCTATCGACAAAGCTTTACGGCCTCACGCAAGGGTTTTGCTCTCCGAAGACCCAGCCTGTGCTGGTTGCTGAATTAGATGATTCAGCGCTTCTGCCAGGTTCCGGACCGCTAATTGAGTATTGCTCGCCAGCCGAACCGCAGGCCCCCACCACTTCGGCCGTACGGCTACAAATCCGGCGAATGCAAGCACATGAAACTGACCGCCAGCATCCACAAACTGACCTAGCGGCGGCATAGGGAAGTCCAATTCATCGGAAATTGCCTTCACCGCCGCAAAGCGAATCCCCTGTTGTTTCGCTACCCTGGCGACGGCAGCGCCTTCCATGTCCACCACCGATGCCGCGAACCGGGAAGCCAGACGGCGCTTGCCCTGGATTCCCGCCACGCGAGACGACGTAACCAGCACGGCATCGCCCCCCAGGGTCGAGTAGTGCTCACCTGTGGCCTCGTCGACCACGTCGCGCACATGGAGAACGTCGCCAGGTTTCAAGCCGGGCGTCAACGCACCCGCGATGCCGGCTGAGACCAGCAGCTTCGGATTCGCCTCCCTCACTGCCAACTCTGCCGCGCGCTGCGCGCGATCGCGGCCGATTCCGCCAACCGCCAACAGAGCCGAGGGCAGCTCGTAAAGATAAATCCCATCCCGCTTGCGAAGCTTCGCGTGCCGCTCCAGCGGCCCCAACTCGTGCCGCATCGCGGCAACAATGGCGACGGGCTTAGACATAGCCATTGTCGCGGAACCAATCCACTGCACGCCGCAATGCGTTGTCGACCGGCCCAGGTTTCCATCCGAGTTCGCGTTCCGCCTTGGCGCTGGACACAAACATCTTTTTGCGGCCCATGCGCACGGCGTCTAGCGTGACCCGTGGCTCGCGCTTCCGCAGCTTGCCGGTGACCAGCGTGTCCACCACCCCGGCCGCATAGGCCACGGCATAGGGCAACTCGATCCTGGGCGAAGGCAATCCCGTGATCGCCCCCAGCTTGTCCAGGATCTGCTTCAGCGTCAGGTTTTCGCCGCCAAGAATATAGCGTTCACCAGGCTTTGCCTTTTCGAGAGCCAGAACGTGTCCCTCTGCGCAATCGAGCACATCAAGCAGGTTTAGTCCGGTGTCGACGTAAGCCGGAAACTTGCGCTTGAGGAAGTCGACGATGATCTGTCCGGTCGGCGTCGGCTTGATGTCGCGCTCTCCAATGGGAGTCGTCGGATTCACCATTACCACGTCCTGGCCGTCGTGCGCTGCGTCGATTACCAGGCGCTCTGCCATGAACTTGCTGCGCTTGTAGTCGCCGATCATGTTCGACAGCGTGACCGGAGTGCTCTCGTCTGTCAGCCTGCCGTTGTTGCCGAAGCCCATGGTGGCAACGCTGCTGGTGTAGACCACGCGCCGCACGCCGGAGTCCTTCGCTGCCTGGAGAATATTTCGCGTACCTTCGACGTTGGAGTCATACAGCTCCCGGCCATTGACCGCCCACAGGCGATAGTCGGCTGCGACATGGAAGACAACTTCGCAGTCTGCCATGCCATGCTTCAGCGAATCGAGATTGCGCAAGTCGCCCACCACGCGCTCGGCGTTCAGTTCGGCGATGTTATGCAGCCGGCTTGACGAGCGCACCAGCAGCCGCAGTTCCGCGCCGCCCTTCAATAGCGTGCGCGCAACGTGGCTTCCCAGAAATCCCGTCGATCCTGTAACGAAAGCTTTCATTATTCAGCAGTTACTTCACACCGAAGATTGTGCTCTGGAAATTCGGCAAGCGCGTCTCTACTTTGGTGAAACCCGCTTCCCGGCACACTTGTTCCATCCAACCCTTGTCGTAGGCTACGGCGGCCTCAGGATAGCGCTCATTCTCGATGTGGGCAGCCTGCCTGCGATGTGCGAAGCTCCAGCGCCCGCCCAGCAGATTCAGGGTGCGCAGATCGTCCATGCAGAAAAACGTCATCGCCATGATGCCGCCCGGGCGAAGCACCCGCGCCGACTCCTTGACATAAGCGCACACATCGCTTTCCAGCAGATGCGAAAAGAGCGACTGTGAGATCACCAGGTCAATGGTGTTGTCCTCGCAACCCTCCAGACGAACTTGAGCACCCGAAGCTCCACGGGGGTTATACACCGCGCTAAAGATATCCAGTGGGCGAAAGCGGAAGTGCTCAGGATCGAAGTTCCTCTGGCACCAGCGCACCATGCCGGCATCGACGTCGTAGCCGCAATATTGCCCACGAAACCGCTCACCCATGTACTCAAAGTCTCGCAGCGCCACTGCGCTCTTGCCGCACCCGCTGCCCAGGTCCACAACCCGCGAATCCAGGTTCGCCCATCCTTGCGCAAAAGCGTAAAGCCAGAAGTTCACGCCTTTGGTGAGATAGAAAAAATACGGCGACAGAATGTCATTGCACCCCGTCCGGCTGATGTAGCGCATCGGCGGAAATCGCCGCTTGGTTACCATGCGGCATGCCGTCCCCACCGTCCAGTCATTGATGACCGAGAAAGGATAGAACAGCGCAGACCGGGACAGCACGGCGGTCGAAGGAACCAGCCTTCGCAGCCAACGCCTAGAAACCATCAGAGTTCCTGGTCATCATGTGCTGGTTACGCGGCATCGCAGGTGCCACGATATGGTCCGCTTACGAGAGCTCGCGATCGGCCGATTCACTCCGCGGCCGAACGGCACGTAACTGATCCTCTGCGGCGGCAGCCGACGCCTTGCCATAAGCGCTCAGAGCGATCAGCGGAAAATATTGGCGATACATGTAGTACATCAGGTAGAAGACGCGCGGAAATCCCGTGCCGGTGTACCACTGCTCATCCCACGAGCCGTCACGCCGTTGTGTCTTCAGCAGGTAGGCGACGCCCCGCGCCACGCAATCGCTACGCAGATCGTTTGCCGCCAGCAGGCCCATGATCGCCCAGGCGGTTTGCGAGGCGGTGCTCGGTCCCACCCCTTTCAGGTTGGGATCGTCATAAGAGCCGCAGCTCTCGCCCCAACCGCCATCGGGATTCTGCACCATCCGCAGCCACTCGGCCGCCTGCTGCACCATTGGTTCGTGATAATCCATGCCCACGGCTTCCAGGCCGCGCAGCACCAGGGCCGTGCCGTAGATGTAGTTCACGCCCCAGCGTCCAAACCATGAGCCGTCAGCTTCCTGCTCGCTCTTGATGAAATCGAGGGCGCGCTTCACGGGCGCGTCCTTCATCGAATATCCGTAGGTAGCCAGGCATTCCAGCACGCGCCCGGTAATGTCGACGGTAGGGGGATCGAGCATCGCGTTGTGATCGGCGAAAGGAATGTGCTGGAAGACCATGCGGTCGTTGTCTTTGTCGAACGACGCCCAGCCGCCGTTCTTGCACTGCATCGACAACACCCAGTCGATCGCCCGCTGCACCGACTTGTACTGAAAATTCTCGTTGCTGGTTTTCACCCGGCTCAGCGCCAGCATCACCATCGCGCTGTCGTCGACGTCGGGATAGAACTCGTTGTTGAACTCGAAGTACCAGCCCGCAGGAGCCGCCTTAGGATTCTTCACGCACCAGTCGCCCTTGCGCGTGACCTGCTTTTGCAGCATCCATTCGCTGGGCTTCACCAGGCGTGGATCGGTCGGCGGCACTCCGCTGTCGCCCAGCGCGAAGACCGCGTAGGCGGTGTCCCAGACCGGCGATTTGCAAGGCTGCATGCGGAAGGTGGTCTCTTCCTCGATGCCCAGCTTCTCGAATTCGTCCATCGCGCGGATGACCTGCGGATCGTCGAGGGAGTACCCAAGACAACGCAGCGCGATGATCGAGTTCATGATGCTGGGGTAGATGGCCCCCAGACCGTCACTCATCTCCAGGCGCTCCAGCACCCATTTCTCTGCTTTCTTTAAGGCCTGCGAACGCAGCGGGCGGATGTGTACCAGTTCGAAGAAGTGCACCAGGCGATCAAGGACAAGGAAGAAATTCCGCCAGCTAATGAGCTTCTTGGCCCACTTCAGGCGCAGGTTGCTCTTGCGCCCGCCGACAAACAACTCGTCGATGTGCTGGTCTTCGGGAATCTTCTTGAACGGCTTCTTGGCGTACGCGATCGACAGCGGAACCAGAATGGCGCGCGACCACGAGGAAATCTCGTAGATGTTGAACCAGAACCAACTGGGGAAGAGCACGATCTCCGGCGGCACCGCAGGAACCGCATCGTAATCGTACTGGCCCAGGAAGCACAGGTAGATCTTGGTGAAGGTGTTGACCTCGGTCACTCCGCCCATCGCGAGAATGCACTCGCGCGCCTTGGCCATCGCCCGATGGTCCGGACCATAGCCGGCCATCTTCAGCGCGAAATAGGCCTTCACCGAGGCGCTGATGTTCGACGGGCCCCCGTTATAGATGGGAAATCCGCCATCCTCGTTCTGCCTGGTCAGGATCTCATTGGCGCACTTCTGCGTGCGGGCTGGATCTTCGGTCCCCAGCAGGCGGTGCAGAAGGATGTAATCGGACTCGAGTGTGGAGTCGGCGCCCAGTTCGCCACACCAATAGCCGTGCTCAGTTTCCTGGAGGGAAAACAAGTATTTGCGCGAGGCGTCGATTGCCGCAGCCACGCGCGCTTTGATGTCATCAATTTTGCCGAAACGCATCTCGGCAGGATTCGGGGGTAGTGCTTCTGCCATTGCGTTCTTACTCAGCCAGCGCCGGAGCAGCGCCAATCGCTTCGATGATCTCGGGCGGCAGACCGAAGCGAACGTGTTCCGGCATTACTTCTACTTCTCTCAAATCGGTAAAACCCTGTTCTTGCAGGTAGCTCACGGCTTCCTGTACCAGAATCTCGGGCGCCGAAGCGCCGGCGGTCAGACCGACGGTATTCACCTCCATCAGCCACTCGGGCTTGATGGAGCGGAAGTTCTCAATGAGGTAGGACTTGGCCCCGAGGTTACAGGCAACTTCGACCAGCCGGTTGGAATTCGAGCTGTTATCGGAGCCCACCACCAGCAGCAGGTCACACTCCGCTGCAACGTCCTTCACTGCAGTTTGACGGTTCTCGGTGGCGTAGCAGATGTCCTGCGCATGCGGGCCCTTAATGTTGGGGAACTTCTTCCGCAGGGCTTCAATCACGTGCGTGGTCTCGTCGAGGCTCAACGTGGTCTGCGTAAGATACGCGATGCGCTCGGGATCGGGGACCTGCAGGTTTTCGACCTCTTCGGGTGAATCCACGACCTGAGTGACTGCCGGAGCTTCACCCAGCGTGCCGATGACCTCGTCGTGGTCGCGGTGACCGATGAGGATGAGCGAATAACCTTCACGGGCGAACTTGACTGCCTCCACATGGACCTTGGTGACCAGGGGGCAGGTGGCATCAATGACGCGCAACTCGCGCAGTTTGCTGGCGTCGCGGACCTCGGGAGCCACACCGTGCGCGCTGTAAATCACGCGCTCGCCCGCCGGGACCTCTTCCACGCTGTCGACAAAAATCGCGCCCTTGGCGGAGAGCTCGTCGACAACATAACGGTTGTGGACGATCTCCTTGCGGACGTAGATGGGCGCGCCGAAGGTCTCCAGCGCTATGCGAACGATGTCAATAGCGCGCACCACACCGGCGCAGAAGCCTCGCGGTTTCAACAGCAGTAACGTCTTTGCTTGTTTTTGAACCATGCAATCCTTTAGACGAGGCCTGGGCACACACGGGTGCCATCCTCACGAAACTCTATTTTAACAGTCCGGCGCCTGAGAACCCACAGGAGCGGAGCTGCGGAATCCAGCAATATACCCCCGGATTTGAGCAGTCGGTGGAGACAGGACTTTTCGGTCGGACATTACCCAATCGAAACCAGAGAAGATTACACTTTTGAGTCAGAGATGACGAAGAAACCTAAATCGGTTCGAAGCAACGGTGCCAAGAGGGCCAGCTCGGGTGACCTTGGGGCCCAACGTTTCGAAAGCGCTCCAGTGAAGCCTAAGTTTCGGACAATGGAAGAGTGGTTCGCAGCGATCGACGAAGTCGGGATATCAGATGACTTTGGTCGCGGCTGGTGGAAGCAGCCGAAAGCTCCTAAGCGCAATTTATTCTGAGAATCCTCCGTGCCTCAGTGGTGATCCTCTCCGCCCTCGTTTGCGCATCTTCCTAGGCCTCCTTTATCGTTGACCTTCCTCTAAAACGGAACCACCATGAGCGACAAAACTTCCCACGCCGCATTCGAAAGCAAAGTCAAAGCCGGTTCGCATCGCTTTGAGCACAACGTTCACGCCATGGCCGAGTTGGTCACGCGCCTGCGCAATGAAGAAGAGGTCATCCACGAGGGCGGCGGCGAGAAAGGCATCGAGTCGCAGCACAAGAAAGGCCGCCTCACTGCGCGCGAGCGCATCGCGCTGCTGATCGACGAAGACACTGAATTCTTCGAGCTGGGCGCTTATGTCGCGTGGGGCATGTATGAAGAGTGGGGCGGCGCGCCCTCGGCAGGAGTCGTGACCGGCATCGGCCGCGTCCACGGACGCATGGTGATGCTGATCGTGAACGACGCCACGGTGAAGGCCGGCGCGTTCTTCCCCATGACCTCCAAGAAGGTCATTCGCGCCCAGAACATTGCCATCGACAACCGCATCCCCACGATTTACCTGGTCGACTCTGCCGGCGTCTTTCTGCCGCTACAGGAAGATGTCTTTCCCGACACCGACGATTTCGGCCGCGTCTTTCGCAACAACGCGGTGATGTCGGCCATGGGGATTCCGCAGATTGCGGCCATCATGGGCATGTGTGTGGCGGGCGGCGGATATCTGCCGGTGATGTGCGATCACGTGCTGATGACCGAAGGCAGCGGGTTGTTCCTGGCAGGGCCGGCGCTGGTGCAAGCGGCGATTGGCGCCAAGTATTCGGCTGAAGAATTGGGCGGCGCCAAGATGCACGCGCAGATCAGCGGCACTGTCGACTATCGCGAGCCGGATGACGGATCCTGCATCGCCCGCATTCGCGCCCTGGTCGACAAAATGGGCAATCGCCAGCTTGGCGTCTTCGATCGCAAGGAGCCGCACCCGCCGCACTATCCCGCGGAGGAAGATCTGGGGCATCTTCGACTCCGATCCGGCAAAGCAGTACGACATGAAAGAGATCATCGCGCGCATCGTCGACAACAGCCACTTCGACGAATACCGCAGCGAGTACGGAGAGACAGTGATCTGCGGCTTCGCCCGCATTGGCGGCTTCGCCGTCGGCATCGTCGCCAATCAGAAGACGCATGTCCACCAGACCGACCACTCGGGCAACAAGCGCGTCGAATTCGGCGGCGTCATCTACACCGAATCGGCGGAGAAGGCGGCGCGCTTCATCATGGACTGCAACCAGAACATCGTGCCCCTGGTCTTTCTGCACGATGTCAACGGATTCATGGTCGGCCGCGACGCTGAGTGGAGCGGCATCATCCGCGCCGGAGCCAAGATGGTCAACGCCGTCTCGAACTCGGTGGTGCCCAAGATCACGGTGATCGTGGGCGGCTCGTTTGGAGCAGGGCATTATGCGATGTGCGGCAAGGCCTACGATCCGCGGTTCGTCTTTGCCTGGCCGACCGCGAAATACGCGGTGATGAGCGGGGCGTCGGCGGCCAACACGCTGGTCGAGATCAAGATCAAGCAACTAGAGCGCGGCGGCAAGAAGCTGAACGAGGAAGACAAGAAGAAGCTCTACGACGAGGTGAAAGCCACCTACGACGAGCAGATGGACCCGCGCTACGGCGCAGCGCGCTTGTGGATCGACAAGATCATCGATCCCGCAGAGACACGTGACGCGATCGTCACCGCGCTGGAAGCCGCGTCGCTCAATCCCGAGCTGCCGAAGTTCAGCGTGGGAGTGCTGCAGACATAGCTGTGAGCCGTCAGTTGACGACGGAGGTATCAGGTGTCAGGTGTCAGGTTGCAGGCGTGTTCAGGCGTGCCGCAGGTCGCCCGCCTTCTAATTTTCTTCTCTCTGCTTCATACTCCCGCTGCGCAGATACCGGCTGTGCCAACTCAATGATTCCGTCAGCAGGTGCGGCGTGTGCTTGCCATACGACAGCCGTTCGGCCCGGTTCAGATAGTCGAGCAGTGCGGGTTTGTAGTCCGGATTGGCGCACTTGTCGATGATCAGGTGTGCGCGCTGACGCGGCGAAAGTCCGCGCAGGTCCGCCAGGCCTTGCTCGGTCACAACCACTTGAACATCATGCTCGGTGTGGTCGATGTGCGAGACCATGGGCACGATGGTCGAGATCGTTCCTTTTTGCGCGATCGACGGCGCCATGAAGATCGAGAGATATCCATTGCGCGCGAAATCGCCCGAGCCGCCAATGCCGTTCTGGATGCGCGATCCCATTACGTGCGTCGAGTTCACGTTGCCGTAGATGTCGGCCTCGATCATGGCGTTCATGGCGATGACGCCGAGGCGGCGAATGATCTCCGGGTGGTTCGAGATTTCCTGGGGGCGCAGCACGATGCGCTCGCGATACGCGGCCATATCGGCATTGACTTCGGTCAGCATCTCCGGGCTGAGCGAAAATGCCGTGGCCGACGCCGAGGTGACTTTGCCCGATTTCAGCAGCCGGATCATGCCGTCCTGGATCACTTCTGTGTAGGACGTCAGGTTTTCGAACGGGCCTTCCTCCAACCCGAATAGCACCGCATTCGCAATGTTGCCGACGCCGGATTGCAGCGGCAGCAGGTTCGCCGGCATGCGGCCCTTCTGCACCTCCCAGCTCAGGAACTCGAGGATGTGCCCGGCGATTTGCTTCGAGGCGGCGTCGGGCGCCTTGAACGGGCTGTTGCGGTCGGGCGAGTTGGTGAGCACGATGGCGACGACCTTCTGGGGCGAAACTTCAAGGTACGGCGATCCAATGCGCTGGCCGGGGTGGGTGAGGGGGATGGGCCCGCGGTTCGGCGGCGCTTCCAGGCCGTAGTAGATATCGTGCATGCCTTCCAACGCTTCCGGCTGCCAGGAGTTGACCTCCAGAATGACGCGCTCCGCCTGATCGATCCACGTCTTGTTGTTGCCGACCGACGAACTGGGCAGCAGGCGCCCGTCTTCCAGGACGGCCGCGACCTCAATCAGAGCGACATTCAGCTTGCCCAGAAATCCGTACTCCACGAACTGCGCCACGTGGCTGAGGTGGATGTCCATGTATTCCATCTCGCCGGCGTTGATGCGCTTGCGAGTCTCGGGATCGGATTGGTAAGGAAGGCGAAGGTTGATGCCGCCTGCCATGGCAAGAGCGCCATCCAGCTCGGGGCCGGTGGAGGCGCCGGTGAAGACGCTGACCTGAAACTTCTGACCGCGGAAGTTGGCTTCAGCAATGTGGCGAGCCAGCTCAATCGGAACCACCTTCGGATAGCCCGAGCCGGTGAAGCCGCTCATGCCGACCTGGTCGCCGGAGCGGATCAAGGCCGCTGCTTCGTCGGCGCTCATGATCTTCTGCGCTAATGCACTGTTCAAGACACGGGAGGAGGTTGCAGAAACAGTTGCCATAGCAGCCCTTTCAAGCTGGAGGAAGTAACTATCCAACATAGGGGCGGGAATTACCCGAGGTCTGTGAGCTTGGTCACTTTCCCATGGATTTCACGGGAGGGCCAAAAAGCACCTGGGGCCCTATGGATGTCCGAAGATCCCGAAATAGGCCTTCAAGAGGCCAGACTGTGCCTCGGGCGGCCTGGACGCGTGCCAATCCCACACCTGGCGCTCGGACTCAAGCAGCAGGCGCTCAAACTCGCCATCGCTGATGGCCCGCTTGGGCAGGAGTTCGTCGCGCTTCGTGTGCATGACAGAGCGTTTGGCAAATGCGCCGCGAAGCCCGCGAAAATACGCTCCCAGCCCGCGATTGCGAACCACATAGCCAAACCACAGCGCCTGAAACAGCATAATGCGAGACAAGTAGCGCTGCACGATTGCCGGCGGATAGTCCTTGGCCAGCAGCCATAGCTGGTTGCGCGTCACCAGTTCCAGAATGCGGGCATGCACCACCGCCCCGGTCGTCGCGCTGCCGATGTGGTAGGCCACCGCTTGCGGAACATACATTCCTCCATAGCCCACCAGTTGGGTTCGCAGACCCAGGTCAATGTCGTCGAGATAGGCAAAAAAGTCGGCGTCCAGCCCGCCGCATTGGTCGAAGGCCTCGCGCCGGTACAACACCGCCGCACCGCAGCCGGTAAGGATGGGCGTCGGTTGATCAAATTGCCCGCGGTCTTCATCGCCGCTGCCCAGCCGATAGGCACCGCCCGCGACGAGCATGGCGTCGCCGGCGCCATCCAGATGGGTGCGCTGGGTTGCGCGCAACAGCTTTCCGGCGGCAAAGCCGAGGTGGGGGTCACGATCGAGCGTGCGACCCAATATCTCGACATAGTCCGGCTCAAGCTCAATGTCATTGTTCAGCAGCAGAAGGTACTTCGACGATGTCGCCGCGACAGCGCGGTTAATCGCCCCTGTCGTGCCTTCGTTGGTGGGCAACTCGATGCGCGAAGTGTTTGGCGGGAGCGGATCGGGCAGGATGCTGTCGCTGCGCGCTTCGTTCTCGACTATGACAATTTCCCACTCGGAGGGGGGCAGAGTCTGCGACTGAATGAACTCAATGCAGAGCTGCGTCAGGTCGGGGCGGTGCAGCGCCGGGATGATGATGGTAACCGTCTTCACGCGTAGCTTACGCGATTCTACACAGGGAAACGTGGGCCTGGCCTCTGGTGGCTGGCGTGCGAAAACTGCTGCTACTTCCAGCCAATTGCGGCGTAGTCCTGAAAGCCGTAAAGCAGGTCGTTCAGGCGCGCGATAGCTTCGTTAAATTGCTCGAGCGCCTGTGGATTGCCTTCCACCATGAGGCGCGGTACCTGTAGGTCGCGCAGCGGGGACGAAAAGCGCAGCTCTACGTTACGGAAGTTGCAGGACTCCATGGCAAACTGCAGGGTCTCGGGATGGACCGGCCGGATATGCGTTGGGTCGAGAAAGAAGTTGCGAACCAGCGCGTACACGCACTGCGGGTTGATCGTCTCGAAGATCACGGGCGAACCGGGTTTGCACTTCTGATACGCCAGCGCCACGTATCGTAGTTGATCGCTGGCCGTCAGGTGCTCGATCACCTGGGCGCTGAAGATGCCGCCCAGCGACTCGTCGGGCGTGGCTTCGAGAAATGTGAACAAGTCCTGCTGAATGACATCCAGCCCTTTCTCCCGGCAGAGAAGGATCTGGTCGGTTCCCAGTTCGACGCCACGCGCCGTGATGCCGGCGTCGCGCAGCTCTTCCAGAAACTCTCCCCGGCCGCAGCCGATATCGACGACATTGTCGCGGCCGCGAAAGTACTGGACGTATGACTGTTGCCTCTGCCGAATGCCAGCTTCGTCCCCGCGATACTGCTCTTCAAACGCGAAGTAATCGAATTCCTGCTCGCTCTTGATTTCGGAAGGAAACATCGGTGGCACGGGCGCCGGCGGGGTCGCGCTCTGCTCGGGTGTATTCGGCATCGCGGCCCGCAGGCGGCGTAGATCGCGTTCCCGGACCCTGAGCTGCACCGATGCCTGTCGCACCTGTTTTGTCAGCTCCTCCACACGGGCCTGCAGCAGGTTGAAGTTTACCTTGAGCCCATCGAGATGCATGCCCACCTGGCGCCCTTCCACCCCAAGGCGTTCGATGTCCTCTGCGCGTTTTGCTTCGGTTTGGGCGCGTTCGGTGGCGCTACGCGAAGCCTGCTCCGAGGCTTGTTCCGAAGCTTGCTCGAAGGAAGTGCGCAGCTCCCGCAAGGCACTTTGCACGGGCAGCAATTGTTGTTCAACAAGGCTGGCAAAACCGCTCTCTTGCGAGGCGAAGGTTGCCTCCACCTGCTCGCGCAGGCGCAGCATCTCCCGCTCGCTGGCCGCCTTTTGGGCCTGAATCTCCTCCGTCAGCCATGCCTTGTTGCGCTCCATCACGTTAGCGTGCAGGTTGAGCGCTTCCGCGTGTCGGTGCAGCAGGTTGCGGTGGTTGTTAAGGATGTTATCGACGTGCTGAAGGGCTCGAATGACACCGCCCTCGAACAAATGCAGCGGACGTGTGTACCAGGACAGCGAGCGCCGCATCACCTTCTTGCTGAATTGCACGGCGTCGTTTACTACTCCCGGGTTGCGGGGATTCAACTGACCCGTCTGGCGGCTGCCGTCCAGGGCAATTGCGATTTCGTTACGAAGGTCCAGCGTTTCGTCGCCTACCGGAAGAGATGACGACATACCGGTGGTGGCGCGCAGGCGCTCTAATATCCCCTCAACGGCGGAAGATTGGCTCATAGTAGCTATCGGCGTTCAATATCGCTGCCGCTGTCGTAGGAGAAATGGGAAAGGAGCACCTACACAGACGGCAAGGGAAAAGCCTATCAACGTAAACCGATTCCTGCAATCGGGCGATGGTTACTTCTTTATATTTCCCGGTAGTTCAGAAGCGCGGCCCCGATCAGCACGAAGCACACCGGCCAGATCCACGACGGAATTTTACGGTTCTCGGGAGGCAGGCGCAGCTCCAGCCAGCGCGACCATCCGGCGAACACCGCCAGCACTCCCATGGGAACGTGGCTGAGTTCCACTAGCAGGTTTTCCTTGACGTTGGTGATGGCGTGCTGATGGGTGAGCAACACCGCGCCGCCGATGGCGCACATCAGCGGAAAAACCAGCGCCATTCCATCGTTCTCCCGTTTTCGCCTTCGCACCCGCAGCTCGAACACGGCGAAACCGACGCACACCAGCGCGGCCATGCGGTGCTGAAACACCTCGGGATCGACCATGCACGCGCCGACACTCTTCCAGCCTATCGGCCAGCATTCGGAGTCAGCTTGCAGGACGATGAAGATTGCGATGCCGATGAGCAATAGCGGCCAATACTCGGCCCAGGGAGCCTTGCCGGTGCGCGCTAACAGGGCAAGTACTCCCATGCCGAGAACCAGTACCCCCATCCAGTGGTGATTGGCCTCCGACTCCATCGCCCACGAGACCATCAGCGGTGAAAGCGGTTCGCCATCCGCGTTGTACGCTGCCGGGGGTTGAGAAGAAGCACTGCCGTTAGTCTGCCCCGGCGTGCTGGTGGCGGCTTCCACCCGGGTATATGTGAATCGAGGAATAGTGGGCCGGAAGCGCAGGTAAATCTGGTGCAGCGAAACGATGTCCTGTGGCTGGTCGACCGCCGGTGGCTGCGAGGTGAGGGAAGCGGCGGTGAGAATCACCGTGATGCCGATGCCGACCTCCGCTTCAATCAGCCGGCGCAGCCGAGGCATCACCTGGTCGCGCCTCAGGTTGCGCAGCATCAGGAAGTTGACGCCGCCCAGCACCATCAGCACTCCCAGCATCGTGGCCTTAGCCAGGACCATCACGCCGTATGCGGTTCCCAACAGCGCTTCCCACGAAGCGATATACACCACGCTCATGGTCAGGCCACTGAGCACGATCAGACAAACGCTGATCAGCGCCAGCCGCGAGAAGCGTTCTGCGACGTAGAAGCGCGCGCCCGAATCCTTATCGCGGAACAGCGCCAGCACCAGATAAGGCAGGCCCCCGATCCAGAAACCGGTTGCGGTCTCGTGGATCGCGGTCAGCGCGATCAGCAGCGCGCGTCCTTCCAGTCGCGACGCCGCGTGGTTGGTCATCAGTGACGCCGCCATGACGACGACCGCGGGCACTATCAGCGCCCAGGACGCAACCTTCGTGCGAAACAGCGAGATGACCAGCGCCACCACAGCCGTGCCCAGCACGATGCTGCCCGAGATGAAGAAGTTTGCGCCTACCACCCCGCTGAAGCCGATCTCGGCACTGGCCATCAGCACCGATGAGTCGACAAACAGGTAGAGCGCCTGGATGACGATCAGCCCGACAATGCTGAGGCGCAACAGCATCCACGAGCCGCCGTCCATGCGCTCCCGCTGCGCCGGATCGCCAGGTGTGTTCCGCGAAATCCACAGAATGAACAGAACTCCGCCGAGCAGCAGGGATTGAAAGACAAGTGTCCCTGCGCGCAGTATGACGGACAGAAATTCGAAGAGATCGACGAGTTGCTGCATTCGTTGGCGCTACTGCACCTTGAAGGGGACCTCGCCTTTGCTCATGTGCCCGTCGGAGGCTAGCACGTTCCAGATCAGCTTGTACGAGCCCGGCTTCAGGCCGGTGGCCTTGCATTGCAGTTTGTCGGGGCTGGGCTGCTTTTCCAGCGTCAGGTTGGTGTCGTTCCCGTCGGGACCGACGATCTCCACGCGCGAGCGCCCGCCGTCGATGCGGACGTTGTAACGCAGCGTGATGTCTACGTCAGGGCCTTTGACGGTGGAATTCTGCTTGGGAGTCGAATCCATCAGGACGGCATGAGCGAACAGAAGCTGGGCTGTAAGAACGATGGCAATCGTAAGCAGCGCATACTTCCAGCGCGAGATCAACACGTATATTCCTCCAGAGAATTTAGTGCGGTATTGAAAGCATACGCGGAGCTCTGCTGCGGCTCAAGGGAGGTTTGGGCTACTGGCACCAAACCGCCGGAGAGAGAGGCACGCCACTACACGGTTCGGTGTATAGTGATTGCCGCTCAGGCCAAATCAAAATTGTTCCAGCCGCATCGCGGGACGATGTTCAAAGAGGCCAATATGAAAGTTTGCGCCGGCGCTTCTCTTGTCCTGGCCATGCTCTTCGCACTCAATGCAAGCAGCTTTGCTCAACGTCCCACTGCGGACCCGAGTAGCTCATTTGAACCGCCCGGCTGTTTCGATGGCACACCACACAAAAAGACGCTCGTGCGCGTAGACAAAAAAGTCCAACTTCAGGTATTGGACTGGGGCGGCGCGGGCAAATCGCGCACCATGGTGTTGATCACGGGTTTAGGCGACAATGCGCACGTATACGATCAGTTTGCATACCAGTTTACCGACGACTTCCACGTTATCGGGATTACCCGCCGCGGATATCCTCCGTCCACCCATCCCGCACCGGGTCCGGATCCCGAGGCAGGCTACAGTTTCGACGCCCGGGCACGCGACGACATCGCCGTCCTCGATGCTCTGGGCATCAATAAGGCCGTCTTTGTCGGACATTCCGTGGCCGGCTCGGAATTGAGTACGATCGCGTTGAAGTATGCAGACCGGGTAGACAAATTGGTGTACCTGGACGCTTTCGACCTGTCAAAGCGGTTCCTTCTTCCCGATATACCTCCGGCACCATTCACAGAAGCGGATAACCGGTCCTTGCAGATTTTCCTAGCCGCCGATGAGCGGCTCAACGACATTCTCAGACCTGCTCAAGCCACCTGCTTCGCCGTGCAATTTGACGAAAATGGAATGATCACGGGAAGCACGACACCAGCCTGGGTGCCCCAAGCCATTCTTTGGGCTGTGCAACACAATCCTCCAACCGATTGGGCTAAGGTGGAGGCGGCACGGCTCGGCATCTTCAGCCAGCCGTCGGTTCAAGGCAAGCTACCTTACTACTTTTATCTCAAGGCCGAGGACAGGAAGAAGTTCGATGACAATTGGCCGGGCATTGTTAAATGGTATACAGATACGATTGCGGAGTTCGCAGTTGAACAGGTGGGCAAGCCAAAGCCCATCGTCTATACCCTGCCCGATGCCCCACACTATTTTTACCTTAACAACCAGGCATTCGTGGTTCGAGTAATGCGTGAGTTTTTGCTGGGCCACGTGGAACCATGACGATCTTGAAAACCACCTTTTTCGCCATTGAGTCAGTCAGGGAAGCTCATGTCATCAAGTGGTGAGCGGATAAATCTCACAGTTGCGTCTGAACCAGAGAAATGGGCGAAAAGCCCTGAGAAAGGCCCCGTCAATCAACCTGCTTCTTCAGTTCGTGCAGCAGGTTGAGCGCCTCCAACGGGCTGATGCGGTCCAAATCGGTCTCCTTTAACCGATCAACCACCTTTTGCGAAAGCGGCGTGAAGATCGTCAACTGCACTGCCCCGGGCTCTGGCTCGGCGTTGCTGGCAAGGTGTTTTACCGCGCTGCGCTCAGCCGTCTCATGCTCGGCCAGAACTTCGCGGGCGCGCGTGATCACGTCACTGGGCAACCCCGCCAGCTTCGCAACTTCAATGCCGTAGCTCTTATCCGCCGGGCCTTCCTCCACCTTGCGCAAGAAGACAATTCCGCCGCGGCTCTCTTTCACCGAGACGTGATAGTTCTTCACCCCGCTGAGTCGGTCAGCCAGCTCGGTCAGCTCGTGATAGTGCGTGGCGAACAAGGTCTTGGCGCGCGTGGCGGAGTGAATGTACTCGATCGCCGCCCAGGCAATCGCCAATCCGTCGTAGGTCGAGGTGCCGCGGCCCACTTCGTCCAGCAGGATCAGCGAGCGCGGCGTCGACGTATTCAGAATCGCCGCCGTCTCCGTCATCTCGACCATGAAGGTCGAGCGCCCGCGCGCCAGGTTATCGCTGGCGCCGATGCGGGTGAAGATGCGATCGACCAGCCCCAGCCGCGCCGAACGCGCCGGAACGAACGAGCCCATCTGCGCCATCAAAACGATGAGCGCGGCCTGACGCAAATAAGTCGACTTGCCTCCCATGTTGGGCCCGGTGATGATCAGCACCGCGTGCGTCGTGCCGTTCAGGTAGAGGTCGTTGGGCACGAAGCGGTCGGAGACGCCGCTCAGGTCCTGCTGTTCGATGACCGGATGCCGCCCGCCAGCCACCTCCAGCTCGCCGCTGTCCACAAACTCGGGCCGGCAATAGTTGCGATTGGCTGCAAGTGTGGCGAAGGAGGCCAGCACATCGATCTCCGCCAATGCCAGCGCGGTCTGGCGAATGCGGCGCGCCTCGGCAGCAATGGCCGCGCGCAGCTCGGCAAACAGCCGCCGCTCGATCTCGACCATCTTCTCCTGCGCATCCAGCACCTTGGCTTCGTATTCCTTCAGCTCGGGCGTGGTGAAGCGCTCGGCGTTCACCAGCGTCTGCTTGCGCTCGTAATCCGCCGGAGCGTGGTGCAGGTTGGCCTTGGAAATCTCCAGGTAATAGCCGAAGATCGAGTTGAACTTCACCTTCAGCGACGCGATGCCCGTGCGCTGTCGCTCGCGCTGCTCGATCTGCGCGATGTACTGTTTGCTGTTGCGGCTCAGGTCGCGCAACTCGTCGAGCGCCGCATCCACCCCAGCGCGAACCACGCCGCCATCGTTGAGCGTCAGGGGAGGCTCGTCTTCCAGCGACGACAGAATCCGCGCTCGCAGATCGCCCAGCTCATCGCATTGCGCGTGCAACGCTTGCAAGCGCTCGGCAGGAAACGCGGCCAGCGCCGTGCGAATCGCCGGGAGCTTGGCGAAGGAAGTCGCCAGCGCCAGCAGATCGCGCGGGTTGGCCGACTCCAGTGTCACCCGGCTCAGCAGCCGCTCCAGGTCGAGCATGCCATCCATCGCGCGCCGCAACTCCTCGCGGTGCACCAGGCCGGTAAACATCGCGCTCACCGCATCGAGCCGCTGGCTGATCTCCGCCAGCTCGATCGACGGCCGCAGGATCCAGGAGCGCAGCAGACGCTTGCCCATGGGAGTGGCCGTGCCATCGAGGCAGCGAAACAGCGTCACGCTTTCGCCCGCGCCGGAAAACAGCGGCTCAATCAACTCCAGATTGCGCACCGTCACGGCATCCAGCACTAGACAGTTCTGCCGCTCGTAGTAGCCGATGCGGTCGATGTGGTCCAGCGAGCCGCGTTGCGTGGTGCGCACGTAGTGCAGGATCGCGCCCGCCGCAGTAGCCGCAGCCGACCGATTGGCCAGCCCAAAGCCCTCCAGCGACAGCACGCCGAAATGGTTCTCCACCAGGGGAATCGCATAGTCCGGCGCAAAGACCCAATCCTCCAACGGAGTCTCCGCCCAACTCGCGTTCTCCAGCGAAGCCATGCGCGGCGCGGATGGGTGCCCCACCTTCACGTCCATCTTCTGGACGTTAAGGTGGGTGGAAGGTTGATCGAACAGCGGTAGCGAAGAGGCGAACAGCATCTCCCGCGGACGCAACACCACCAGTTCGTCCCGCACCCGTCGCTCGGCGTCAGCCCCGCGAAACTCGGTGGCGCGAAATTCGCCGGTCGACAGATCGAGCGCAGCGAATCCTACCTCGTCGCGCAGCTTGGCCACGCACGCCAGGTAATTGTTCTCCTCCGACTGGAGCTGCGCGTCGGCCGCCGTGCCCGGCGTCACCACCCGCGTCACCTCACGCTTCACCAGCTTCTTCGCCACTCGCGGGTCTTCCATCTGATCGCAGATGGCGACCTTGAATCCCTTGCGAATAAGTTTGGAGATGTAGCCTTCCGCCGAGTGATAGGGCACACCGCACATCGGTATGGCGGCGCCCTTCTCCTTGTTGCGCGAGGTCAGCGTGATTTGCAACTCGCGCGCCGCCACCACCGCGTCTTCAAAGAACAGCTCGTAGAAGTCGCCCAGGCGAAAGAACAACAGCGCCTGGGGATGCTCTTTCTTGATCGCGGCATATTGCCGCATGAGCGGCGTGGAGGGCTCAGTCATCGCATGGAGCAGAACGGACTAACGATGCGCGGATTATAGCAGTCAGCCGCGAGGCCCGAGCGCCGAGTCGCGAGCTACGAGCCGCGGTTTGGGTAGTGCGGCGCTTCAGCGCCGCCTGGCGCACCAGGTTCACGTCCATTGTTTGGACGTGGGCTAGTGATCTCGACCATCTTCCTTCAGCTCCGGGAAGAGTTGCCGTACGGTTCTCATTGGAAGGAACAGTCGATTTCCCGAGAGGCGTATGAATCCATACTTCTCGTAGAACTCGACGGCCTTCTCGTCCTTAGGGTCGACCACGACTGCAAAGGAGGAGACGTACTGAGTGTTCTCGAGGCTTCTTCTGAGAGCATCAAGCAACAGGAATTCTCCCAGCTTCTTTCCCTGTTGGTCCTGCGATACAGCCAGACGCCCCAGCAGAGTTGCGCCGATTCGTTTGTACTTGCCGATACGTTTTTGCAGCTTTTCGGGTAACTGTTCGGATTCAATCTCCTGCGCTGAGAGGGTATAGAAGCCAAGAACCGTGGAAGTATCCTCTTCGGTCAGCAGGACAAAGACGGCCGAGAGGTTCTCGCGAACGTCTCTCCCAGCCCGCTCTAGGAAATATCGGTCGAGCTTTTCGTTTCCAGAGTGAAAAGCCGCTCGGTCTTGATCTCCGAGCGGCTGAATGATGTACCCGGCTGATCGTTGTTCTTTCAAGGAGGAGGCTTAGACCTACCGTTCCTGCATCTGGCGATATCGCGCTGCCGCCTTTTTTAGTGCCGCACTCGGGGCAGGAGGGTTCATCAGGGCCTCAACAAAACGCCGCTGGTCCTCAATCGTGAGCTTTATGACGTTATGCTCCTCGACGGTCTTTACGGCTGCCTCGCGCAAACTCTCGATGACAAAATCTGTAAGCGTTTGGCCTCTAAGTCTAGCCGCTCGCTCAAACAGCGTTTTCTGCGGCTTGGAAATGCGAGCTTCCAAACGCGCAGTCGCCACGTCGTCTTCCGTGTTCCCGTTTTTCCTCTCTGGTGCGCTCATATACGATCTTCTTTTCCGTCGACGTAGCTGGAGGAAAGGTACGGCGATGAGCCGTACAAATCAGCCTCCACCTGTGATTGTACGGTCGCTAGCCGTACAGATCAAGTACACACTTCGATGAGCCTCCGAGCGTGGAAGGCTCCAATCCTGGTGGCGGGTGGACAAAGTCAAATATTCCCGCCCGGCCAACCGCGGGCCGCATGGGGCACCCTTACCCTTTCGATCATTCCGAACCGGCATCCCTAGTACGGCCATCTCCATCCCGCCGCCTCCGGCTGATCGACGCCGTGTTCGTGCGCGTAGTTTTTGCACTCGATCTGCTGGTTCAGGAAGCGGTCCTTGGCATGTCCGCCGATGCCCTGCAACCTGGGCACGCGATCGATCACGTCCATGGCCAGGCTGAAGCGGTCGATGTTGTTGTTGATGGCCAGCTCCAGCGGAGTATTGATGTTGCCTTTCTCCTTATAGCCGCGCACATGCATGTTGTCGTGGTTATGCCGCCGGTACGCCAGGCGGTGAATCAGCCACGGGTATCCATGGAAGTTGAAGATGACCGGCTTGTCGGTGGTGAACAGCGAATCGAAGTCGCGGTCGCGTCAGCCCGTGGGGATGCTCGGTGCTGGGCTGCAACTTGAACAGGTCGACCACGTTGATGAAGCGGATCTTGATATCGGGAAATTCATGGCGGATCATGGCGGTGGCCGCCAGCGCTTCCTGAGTAGGGATGTCGCCCGCCGACGCCATGACTACATCGGGCTCGCCACCCTCGTCGTTGCTCGCCCAGTCCCAAATGCCGAGGCCTTTGGTGCAGTGCGTGATGGCCGCATCCATGGTCATGTATTGCAGGTGGTTCTGCTTGTCGCAAACGATGACGTTAACGTAGTTCTGGCTGCGCAGGCAGTGGTCGACCGTCGACAGCAGCGAGTTCACGTCCGGCGGCATGTAGATGCGCGTCACGTTTGCGCTCTTGTTAACCACCACGTCGATGAAGCCCGGGTCCTGATGAGTGAAGCCGTTGTGGTCCTGCCGCCACACGGTCGAAGTGATCAGCAGGTTGAGCGAGGCGATCGACTCACGCCAGGAGAGGTGATTGCAGATCTCCAGCCACTTGGCGTGCTGATTGAACATCGAGTCGATGACGTGAACGAATGCCTCGTAGGAGGAGAAGAAGCCGTGGCGGCCGGTGAGCAGATAGCCCTCCAGCATCCCTTCCAGGGTGTGCTCGCTGAGCATCTCGATGACGCGGCCGTCATTCGCCAACTCGCCGCCGTCCATGTCCTCGGGGAAAAACTCCTCGATCCAGAACTTCTTGCTCACCTCGTAGATGGCGTCGAGCTTGTTCGAGGTGTTCTCGTCCGGCCCGAAGACGCGGAAGTTGTTCATGTTGTCTTTCATGACGTCGCGCAGGAAGACGCCCAGCGGGCGAGTGTTCTCCGCCTGAATCTGGCCCGGCTTCTCGAACTGAATGCCGTACCCGCGGAAGTCCGGCAGCCGCAACGCCTTTTTCAGGCGACCGCCATTGGCATGCAGGTTGGCGCTCATGCGCCGGTTGCCCTTCGGCGCCAGCTCGCGGAACTCCTCGGCGAAGCGCCCGTTGCCATCGAAGAGCTCTTCCGGCCGTTGCGAGTGCATCCATTTCTCCAGGAGGCGTAGCTGTTCGGGATCTTTTTTCACATCCAGCAGCGGTACCTGGTGGGCGCGCCAAAAGCCTTCCAGCCGATGGCCTTCGACCTCCAGCGGAGCCGTCCAGCCCTTCGGCGAACGCAGCACGATCATCGGCCAGTGCGGGCGTTCCACGTCTTTTTTCTGGTGGCGAGCCGACTTCTGAATGTCGCGGATTTCGTTGACACAATGCTCCACCGTTGCCGCCATGGCTTGGTGCATGCTGTCATGGTCAGAGCCTTCGACGAAGTAGGGTGTCCACCCGTACCCCCGCAATAGGCTTTCAAGTTCTTCATGAGGGATACGGGCCATCAGTGTGGGGTTATTGATCTTATATCCGTTGAGATGGTAGATCGGCAGGACTGCGCCGTCGCGCTTGGGATTGAGGAATTTGTTGATGTGCCAGGACGTCGCCAGCGGTCCGGTTTCCGATTCGCCGTCACCCACCACCGCTGCCGCGATGAGGTCTGGATTGTCGAAGGCCGCGCCGCAGGCGTGCGACAGCACATAGCCCAACTCGCCGCCCTCATGAATGGAGCCCGGCGTCTCCGGCGTGCAATGGCTGCCAATGCCACCGGGGAAGGAGAACTGTTTGAAAAACTCGCGCAGTCCTTCGAAGTCTTCGCTCTTCTCCGGATAGACCTCGGAATACGTGCCCTCCAGGTACCCAGGGCCGAGCACTCCCGGCGCGCCGTGGCCGGGGCCGGCGAGAAAGATCATGTCGAGGTCGTATTTCTTGATCAGCCGGTTGAGATGAACGTAGATAAAGGACAGGCCGGGGCTCGATCCCCAATGGCCCAACAGGCGGGTCTTGATGTGCTCCGGACGCAGCGGCTCGGTCAGCAGGGGATTGTCGAGCAGGTAGATCATCCCCAGGCTCAGGAAATTGCAAGCCCGCCAGTAGGCGTCAGTCTTGCGCAGCTGATCCGGGCTTAACGGGGTACCGCTGACGGTCGAACGGGCCAGACCGTAAGCGCTGAGTGGATCATGACTGGTAACGGCTTCGGGAGGAGTAGCAGTGGCTGACATAAAAACACTCCTTTACTTCAGCTTCGCCGGATGGGTGCCGGCGGCCGGCCAGGAAACTGGACTCTTCCAGCCTCAACCTTGCCGGGCAAGTAGTCAACCGGACGCGGCGGGTGTCACGCAGATTTAATTTCGTTTTTTCAAATTGGAAACACAGCTCCAGTGCGGTGTTCGCGGCGAGAAACCGCTAACCACGGCGCCGCAGGGTTCGCTGTGCGTGCTCACCAGCTTTCCGGGCGCAAGAACATTTTTCGCCGCGCGATCATCTAAATGTATGCGGCTGTCTTCCCGGACGCAGCTGAGCGCCAGTTCTCGGCGACCTCCGTGCTCTCGGTGGTAGGTGTTGTGACGTACGCATTAGCGAAGTCGCTGCCTTGTCATCGGGAGTGCGCCACGTCACCCGGGAGTAGAATTTTTATACCGTCTCCGCATTATCCGCAAACAGCGCGCTTCACTGCGTGAACGCGCAGCAGAACCATGGACCTTCATCAGAAAATTCGTACCCTTCCCACCTCGCCTGGCGTGTACCTGTACAAGAACGCCGAAGGCACGATCATTTATGTGGGCAAGGCGAAGAACCTGCGCTCGCGGGTGCGATCGTACTTTCTGGAGGGCGCGGCCGACAATGCCAAGACCGGAACCCTGCTGCGCGAGGCGGTCGACCTCGACTACGTGGTCGTCGATAACGAGAAGGAAGCGCTGGCGCTTGAAAACAATCTCATCAAGAAGAAGAAGCCGCGCTACAACATTCTGCTGCGCGATGACAAGACCTATCCCTACATCAAGTTGACGATGGGTGAGCGCTATCCGCGCGTCTATCCCACGCGGCGGCTGCGCAAGGATGGCTCGTTGTACTACGGCCCGTATTTTCCGACGAGCCTGGCGTATCGCATTGTCGATCTGATTCATCGCCACTTCCTCATTCCTTCGTGCAAGCTGGATTTGAACCGCACCTATCCGCGGCCATGTTTGCAGTACTACATCGGGCGCTGCCTGGGACCGTGCGTCGAAGGACTGACCACCCCTGAGCGCTATGCCGAAGCGGTGCACGATGTGAAGCTGTTTCTCGAAGGACGTGCGCAGGACCTGAGGCGCTCCTTGCAGAAGCGCATGGCAGCCGCGGCGGAGAAGGAGCAGTACGAGCTGGCGGCCAAGTATCGCGACTTGATCTCGACCGTCGAACTGCTCGACCAGAAGCAGCGCATCGCCACCCTCGACGGCGACGATGCCGACGTCTTCGGCTATCACTTCGAAAACCACATGCTGGCGGTCAACCTCTTCCACATGCGCGGCGGCAAGATCGTCGACAAGCGCGAATTCTTCTGGGAGGAGCTGAGTGAGATCGTCGGCCACGAAGGCTTCGAGCCGGGGGAATTCTTCTCCGCCCTGCTGAAGCAGGTCTATCTTGACGCGCAGTATGTGCCGCACACCATCTACGTACCCGTGGACTTCGAAGACCGCTCCACGTTGGAAGAGGTGTTGTCCGAAGGGCGCCAGCGGCGGGTGCAGATACACGTCCCGCAGCGCGGGGAAAAGCGTTCGCTTGTCGACCTGGTCGGGCAGAACGCGAAGCAGGCCTACGATCAGCGCTTCCGGGTACTCAAGCCCACCGCCAGGGCCGTGCAGGAGGCGCTGCAAGACGCCCTTTTGCTGCCGGAGCGGCCCCGCCGCATTGAATGCTTCGACATCTCGCACATTCAGGGCGCCGAGACTGTCGCCTCCATGGTGGTGTGGGAAGACGGCAAGATGAAAAAGTCGGACTACCGCAAGTTCATTATCCGGACGGTAGACGGAGTCGACGATTTTGCCTCCATGCGCGAGGTGGTGACGCGGCGCTATCGCCGGGTGCAGGCCGACAACCAGCAGATGCCCAGCCTCATACTGATCGACGGCGGCATCGGACAGCTACACGCTGCGGCTGAGGCGCTGGAGTCACTGGCCATCATCAATCAGCCGCTCGCGTCCATCGCCAAACGCGAGGAGATCATTTACGTACAGGGGCAGGAAGACGATCCCGTGATACTGGATCGCCATTCGCCGGTGCTGCACCTGGTTCAACTGGTGCGCGACGAAGCTCATCGCTTTGCCGTCACCTTCCATCGCAAGCGGCGCGAGATTCGCGATCGTTCCACAGGTCTGCTGGAGGTTCCGGGGATTGGCGAGCGCACCAGCCGGAGGCTGCTACAGCATTTCGGCAGCCTTCAGGCGGTCAAGCAGGCGGACGCGGCGGCACTGTCGGCCGTCGTCAACCGCGCCCAGGCGGATGCTATCCTGCGCTATTTCCAGGCTAACCGCGACCAATCTCAGCCGTCACAACTTGTTCAGATAGACTGATACATCCATGCTTGCCGATGAAAGTCCTCGATCCCGCATCGTATTGCTAGTTTTGCTGGTAGTGCTGGTGGTGAGCGTTATCGGCTTTGCCTTCGACCGCGTTCTGCTGCGCGAAGGCGTGCAGCGGGTTGACATCCTGGCGCTCTCCAATGGCCTGACGGGAATCGCCGCCGGCCTCCTCTACCTGCAGGTGACCCGTGTCGAGCGCGAGCGCCGTGCCGCCACGCAGGCGCGCCTGCGCACCATCGCGGAGATGAACCACCACATCCGCAACGCCCTGCAAGTGATCGCCTACGCCAGCTCCGCCACCGACAGTGCTCAATCCGTCGAACTGATGCGCAGCTCGGTCGAGCGCATCGAGTGGGCGCTGCGCGAGGTCCTGCCCGGCCACGTCACCCGCGAGATCACGACCCCGCCCACGGAAAGTAACCACGAATCCACGCACGCCTCCTGAGCCGTTTCCGGCCGACTGTCTTCCCGCCCGTGATATCTTCTGTTTGAAAAGCAACGCACGATTCCATCAAAGCTGGGGCAGGGATGTCGCATAGCGAAGTTCATGAGCTGCATGAGCAGGCGGAACATGGTCACGCCCAGGGAATGGCGCCGGTCAGCTTCACCATGGCCTTGCTGGCCGTCCTGGTGGCGGCGGTCATGCTTATGGGCCACCGTTCGCATACCGAAGAGATCCTTCTGCAAAACCGCGTGACCGACCAATGGGCCTACTATCAGGCGAAAAACCTGCGGCGCAGCAACCTTGAAGCGCTGCGCGACATGATGGGAACGTTGCAGAGCAACGATCCGGAGAAGACAGAGGCGGTGGAGAAGAAATTTGACGCGACCATCGAACGCTACGGCGACGAGCAGAAGGAGATCGAACACGAAGCGCATGCGCTGGAGTCGGAGCTGAGGCAGACGGTGCGCCGCGCCGACCGTTTCGACATGGGAGAGGTCCTGCTGGAGATCGGCCTGGTGGTCACCTCCATCACCTTACTCACTGGCAAGCGCAGGTTCTGGTATGTGGGAATGGTCTTCGGCGCGGCAGGTGTGCTGGTCGCCGGCACGGCTTTTCTGGTGCGCTAGTCGAACCGGCCACTTGCTGGAGGGGTGAGCTTCGTCGGCTTTCTGCCGGTAACGCAAATCCAGCCTTTGAATCGTTTCTGGAAGACCTCTACCTCGGCGTAGCCGGTACTTTCCAGCAGCTCGCTATGTTCACTCACACTCAGCAGAGTCATGCCGGTCAAGGATGTGTAGTTTTCGGCGATCCTTCCCACCACGCTGCCTGATCCCTTGTAGACCTCCGCAATCAGTAGCAGCCTTCCGCCTGGCTTCAAGACTCGGAGGACTTCTCCCATGTCGCCCGGCAAGTCAGGCCAGTAGAAGTGGTTCTCCACCGCAGTGACGAGATGGAAGCTGTTATCGGGAAACGGGAGCTGCGACACGGAGCCGTGGTTTATCTCGATCCGCGAGGCGGCGATCAATCGCGCATTGGTTCGCTTGGCTGCGGCGACACTCTCCGCCGAATGGTCGATGCCATAGACTTTGCCCTGGCTCGCGCGGGCTGCCAGCTTGGCGACAGTTCGCCCCCCTCCGCAGCCGATATCAAGGATGGTGTTGGACTCTCCGATTGCGGCGTGTGACAGACCCCAGTTCGTCAGCCCGGAATGCTGCACATTCATTTCCCACAGAACGGCGCGGCCCAGCCATCCCTTCGGCTTTCGGCATTGCTCTAGCAGTGAGTACCGGCGTGTCTCCAAGTCCCCTCTCTATCAAAGAGCATATCGTACGCCGCGCGGCCACTATGCGCGAGCGGCCAGCGGACCGGGACGATGAGTCTGGCAGGCGCTCACGCTCTCCAACCCTCCTGTCCCACCAAAGGCACAAAGCGGCACAGCTCGCGAGCGGTCGTAGTCACCTCGCCGTTCACTTTGCGAATGAGCTGAATTTGCTGCTCAATACGGGTTCCAGTGGGAACCACCAAACGCCCGCCCTCGGCGAGTTGCTCTACCAGGCTTTGCGGAGCCGCAGGCGCCGCCGCCGCCACCAGAATTTTGTTGAACGGCGCTTGTTCGGGCAGACCGCGCGAACCATCGCCCTCCACCACATGTACGTTCTGATGGCCCAGCCGGGTGAGAATCTGCTGCGCCTGCCGCGCCAGTTCAGGAATCCGCTCGATCGTCCACACCTCCGCAGCAAGTTCGGCCAGCACCGCGGCCTCATATCCCGTGCCCGTGCCGACTTCCAAAACCCGGTCCGCCGGGTTGACTTCGAGCGCCTCCACCATCGAAGCCACGATGTAAGGCTGCGACACGGTTTGACCGGCGTCGATGGGCAGCGGATGGTCGCCATAGGCATCGGCGAGTGAGTCGGCGCGAGCAAATTCCTCGCGCGGTACCTTGGCCATCACCGCCAGCACGCGCTCGTCGCGCAGTCCCCGCGCACGCAACTGTTGATACACCATGCGCAGGCGCTCTTCGGCAGCACTGGCAGGGCTCTCCGTTCGCAGCCAATCGGCGGTCACGCTTATCTTCTACTGCCGAGGGATGGGATTGTCACGCGAAAGATTCGCCTACTTCTTGCGTTTGCGAATCAGCAGGTCAAAACTGACCACGCCGTTTTCATCGCGGGTCGCGTTAATGGTGTAGTCGCGCGAGACGTTATATTCAAACTCCAGTACCTGCTGCGCCGATCGCGATAGGTTCGTGATGTAGGTGATGGTCACATTGCTTGAAACCTGCTGCTCCACCGTAAGCCGGGCGTTAGGATTATTGTCCGCGCCGCCCACCGCGGGATTGATGCGGATGGCGCTTACCCCGAACAGGCGCGAGACGCGATTGGTGACCAACTGGTTGATCGCGGCCCCGAGTACGGCGTTCCCGGCCGCCTCTCCGAAACCTGCGCCGCTGGCGCCGGTGGCGAAGGCGCCCTCCTGCTGCGTGCGGCCCAAGGTCAGCAGGGAAATGATGTCCTCGCTGGAAAGCGGCGGATCCGAACGGTAGGTAGTCGATAGGCGTTCCAGCGTGCCGTGCAGTCCGATGGTGATATCGAAATCGCGTACTCGCGTCTTGGCCTCTATATCGATCACCGGGTCGAGGTGAACCGGGTTAGCGAACGTCAGGTCACCGCGCTCCAGGTAGTACTTCTGGCCATTAATCTTGATGTCGCCCTGAGCGATGTTGACCCGGCCCAGCAGCACGGGATTCATCGCCGTTCCTTTAAGCCGCAGGTCGGCATCGCCCGCTAACTTGGCCACCGAGGTCTGTACCATCAACTCCGGCGCAGAGCGAACGTGTATATCAAAATGCAGGTTGTTGAGCGGCGAGGTTGCATTGGGCACCGGTGGGGATGTATTGGCAAACGCGGCCGCAAGATCGGCGGACGGAATCTGCGAAAACTTCGTAATGGTAATGTCCCCCGACACCAGGGCGTTCTTGAGCGTGCCTTGCACCTTCAATTGCTGGTTCGCGGTAATGCTGATACCGGAATAACGGAAGCGAATGTCGCGGCCCTGCGATGTAACGTTGAAGGCCAGGCCGTTGGCATAGCCGATGGAGCCCGCAAACTCGACCGACCCGCCCCCGACGTGCCCGGTGAGCTTTTCGATGTCCATGCGGCTCTGGTTAAACACCAGCCTTCCATTGAGGTCGGAGAGGCCGGCAGGCAAGTCGATGTCGGACAAGACTACGTTTACGATCTGCACGGTTCCGGTGATGACAGGCTGGGTTGTCGTTCCTTCCATGCGAACATCGAGCAGGGCCTTACCGCTCGACGTCATGTCTGGATTGAAGGTCTGCAGCAGTGCCACATTTACCGAACCATCGGCCCGCAATTGCAACCGCTTGTCTCCATCGAGCGCCACGCTGCCCACGACATTCAGCCGGGTATCGGCGCTGGTCATCGCGAAATGCTTCACGGTCAGCGTCTCGTTGGCGAAAGATACTTCGATTGGGCCGTCGTTCTGCACCGGAATGTTTTCCATCCCTACATGGAAATCGTCGATGATTAAAGCGCCGGTAAGCTGACGCGGCTCGCGCAAGGGGCCTGATAGGTGGATCTTCCCCGCCATGCCGGAATGGGCGGTGATCCTGCCCTTCAGCCCTTCGCTGAGGAAGGGGTCGATGTCGAGGTCTTTGAACTGAACGTCCACGACGCCGGGCATCTCGCCATGCGTGTCGACAGTTCCATCGAGCGTCAGCACTGCCCGCTGGAAGTTCGAGCGGCCGGTGATAACCATCTTTTGCCCGTGCGTGACCGCGTCGATCGTCATGTCGCCAACCTGCTCCTGATTGAGCACCAGCTTGCTGACCTGCAAGTGCGCGTCGACTACCGGGTTCTGGAGAGTTCCGGAGGCGTGCGCCTGCAGTTCGAGGCTCCCTGCTGTGCTTAGGCGTGCCAGTTGCAGCTCGGGAATGCCTGCAAGCTGGATGTTGTTGCTGTGCAGGTCGGCAACCATCTGATGCGAGCTCAAGTTGTACGAGCCCGAAGCCGACAGCGTGCCTCCTGGGGCCTTCAGCACCGCCTTGGCAAGCTGAACCGTGTCGTCCTCCAGGCTGGCGTCAGCGATAAGTGAGTCGATCGGCCGTCCATAGGCCGATGCCTTGGTCAGTGTCAACCATCCGTGGCCGCGCGGCTGGGCCTTGGTGCCTGCGGCCTGCAGCGTGAGACTGGCCTCGCCGGTCACGGGATAGTCCGTGCCAACAATCTTCTGTAAGGCGGATACATTCCCATGCTGCATGGCTGCGTGGAGCTGGAACGCAGAATCCTCGACAAAGTTGCCGTCCTCAAGTGATGCCGAGCCGTCAAGGTTGACCGTGGTTCCTGATACGCTGATCACCGCGTTATGCAGGGCTACATTGGACGAGGAGTAGAGTACGTCCCCGGCGAACGAATCGAAGTGAATTTGCTTGGGCTGGGGAGCTGGACTGGCCCCGGCTTCTGACGGAGTGTAGAGATAAGTGAACTGGTTAGCCTGCAAGTGCCCGGCGATCTCCGGGCTGCGAAGGCTGCCGTTGATGGTGCCGGTGAAGCCGGCCTGGCCGCTGAGTTCGACTGGCATCGGCGCCTGGCCGACGGCCGTCAGGACGTCATCGATCTCCGCAAGGTTGCTGGTTTGCAGGCTGACAGTCAGGTTTGCGGCGCGGGTGCCGATGCTGCCCGACGCCTCGATCTGCGTGGCTGTGGTTGCAAGCTGCAAAGGACGGAGCTCCAGCACGCCGGAACCCAGCCCATAGGAGCCGCGCACCGTTCCGGATAGCGCAAGTTGATCGCTCGCCGGCTGTGTCGGTGCGGTGATATCGAGCGCGAAGTTCGCTACACCGCTCGATGGAGCGCCCTTCCACGTGAAGTCCAACACACCTCCCGCAGAGCCGGCAGGTTTCAGCTTTTCCAGCGGCAGCTTTCGGGTGGAGAAGGCGCGCGCTGTGCTCGCCACAGATATTCCGGCAAGCCTCAGGTGGACCTGTCCAGTCTGCGTCTTCTCGTTGCGGACTTCGGCATTCCCCCTTACTTCACCGCCCAGCATGCGCCCGGCAAGATTCGTCAACTTGAGGCCGGCATTGTTCGCCTGGAAATTTCCGCCCAGGCTTGCATCCCGCAATTGCGAGCCGTCAACCGCGTAGTCAAGATTGCGGACCGACAGCTTTCCCGAGGTGGAGTATTGCGAGTTGCCATAACTCCCGCTGCCCGAGAGCGTGGCTGTGCCTTCACGCACTCCGCCCACACGCGCGATGGCGGCGGCCTGCGGAAGATCGACCTGCGCCGAATAGTCGAAGCGGGTTTCAGGATTCGTAAAGTCATTGACCGTGCCGTGCAGCTCCAGCGAAGTATTCTGCGACCGCAGCGTCAGCCGCTTGATCTCAGCCCGGTTCTGCCAGACGCTGAACTCGGCCTGGGAGGTCAGCGGGATTTCGCGGTAGTCCTGATACTTGGCTGCAATCTTTCCGATATCCAGGGTGCCGTCATAGCGGCGGTTTCCGCGGTCGAAGCTGGCATCGGCCACAACGTCATTGGCCAGGAAGTCGAACGGGACTTGCCGTTCGTTGATCTGGAGCAATCCGTCACGAATTTCGGTGCGCGAGATGGCCAGGTCGAACAACTGCTGTACCGGATCCGACGTGCTTTTCTGCTTCGGTTCGGGGAGGTTGCTCTTGCCGTCCTTGTCGACGATCAGGTGAATCCGCGGGCTGTCGATTCCGAGGTAGGTGAGATCAACCCGTCTGCCCAGGAGGGAGATGATATGCGCGCGGACGCGCAGCTTCGCCACATGCGCCAGCGGCATGTCCGCAGCAGGCTCCAGGCCGTGGATCGTAAGATTGTCTGCCTCAAACTCCAGCCGGGAGAGGTTCCAGCGGAAGGACCCCAGCTCGACTCGTCCGCCGGTGGCATCCTCAATCGAGGCGATGACCTTCTCGCGGACAAGGTTCGCGAACTGCGGGCTGCGCAGATACCACGCCAGTCCGATAGCGCAGGCCAGCAGAAAAACGCCGACTAGCAGGCTTATAATGATCCGCCGCCGCACTTTTCTTCCGGGCTGCTGGCCCGCTCCGCCTTGGGCAACTGTGTTCGTCAGCGGCCTCCTTCGGTGCTGGCCGAAGCCACCTGAGCGCTCGCCTCGGCCGAGGGAAGCAGCATCTGAATCCGCGACTGCTGGCGCAGGTTGTGCAACCAGGCGTCCAACATTTCGTCCATGTGCTTCTGCACCAGCAATTCACGAATCTGCGCCTCGACGTGGTTGAGCGGAACCTCTTTCGCCCCGTTTTCCTTCAGGTCGGGAACAACTTGCGACTGGTAGTACGCCGCGACTTCGGAGTCCTGGATGCGCACATTCGGCCGCAATTGCACATCGATGAAGTTCATCACTCGTACTTCTTCCCTGAGATGCTGGGAAAGTATCGCTTCCGTGAGGTTGTACGAGCGCAGCAGCGCCTGCCATTTCGCGTCATCGTCGCCCACGCCGAATTTCTCCCGCAGCTTGGCGATGTCCGCAGCCAGGTCGTCGTCGGAGGGACGCAACGCCTTTTCATTGCTCATTTGCGCGTTGAGAAGGTGACGGTCGATCATCCGCTGCAGCGCCGACATGCGCTCTGTCTGGGATACGTCCGCCAGCTTCTTCTGGTGCATGAAGGCTTCAAAGCGGACCGCCTCATTCCAGTCGCTGCGCAGGATGGGCTTGTGGTCGACGGTGGCGACCACGCCGTCGATGACCTCGCCGGCAAAGCAGCGCGGAACCATGCTGAGCAGGACCAGAGCGCTGAGAACGATGAGAGTATGTTTTCGCATTAGAAAGTCTGTCCGATGCTGAAAAAGAAGTTGATATGCTTCAGATTGGTGACCTTGTCCTCTTCGCGAATGGGATAGCGCGTCGGATTAAAGTTGTACGACACGTCCAGCCGCACCGGTCCGATTGGCGTCTTGTAACGTACGCCCATGCCGACCGCCTGGGGGTTGTAGCTGAAGTTGCAGGGAAGTGTGCTCGTCGGCGGAGCACAGTTGGCGAGCGACGGCTGATGCAGGCGAATGATTCCGCTCAGAATGTCGTTCGCACTGCTGAACACGTTCCCCATGTCGTGGAAGAAAACGAACCCTATGCCATTGCTGATGTAGGGCAGTTGCACCGGCGGCGTGCGCAGCTCCAGGTTGTTGACGAACAGACCCTGCCCGCCAATGGCATAACCGCTATCCGGATCGCGCGGCCCTGCCTGGTTGATAGAGAAGCCGCGCAGGGAATTGCCGCCGCCGGAGAAGAACAGTTCGGGCAGGGGAATGGCAGTGGCCGGATTCCCGGTGCCGTAGAAATTCGTTCCGTACGGGCGCTCGATTCCGATTTGCGTCCGCCGCGCCAGCACCCACCGCTTGTGGATTTTGTAATAGCTGGCGTTATCAACCAGCATGCGCGTGAAATTCGACTCTGATCCCAACGCGCTGGTGGCGATGCCGACGTCCAACGCCGTATAACTGCCGCGCGTCGAGTCGATCGGGTTGTCGCGCTTGTCGCGAATATAGGAGAAGCTGGGCATCGCCACCAGCACCGGCTGGGTATACAGAGGAATCAGGTTGGGATCGATGACCAGGCTGTTGGGGTCGACCCGCACCCGCGAGTAGCTCATGCGATAGAGCATGGTGGTGAAGCGGTTGTATCGCTGTTCGACCTGCACACTGCCTTCCAGACGTTCGGAGGCGAAGGTATTCACGTCCGCAGTGTTGTCATAGAAGGCGGTGAATGTGACACGCCAGTTTTCCCGCCGGAATAGCCTTGGCGCATCGTAGCTGACCAGTCCGCGCCGCGTCAGCAAGCCCAGGCGGCCTCGCATGGTGAGCGTCTGGTCTTTGCCAAACATATTCAGGCGGGTTACCTCAAGGACCCCGTTGGGGCTCACGCCCGTCCGGCCCTGCGGATTGTTGGTGCTGGGCAAGTTGCCGGTCGCAAACTCGATGCCGCCGCCGTAACGGAAGGTCCAGCGCTTGGCTTCCGCCAGGTCAAACAACACATCCTTCTGCGGCTCCTGGCCGTCGGGGTTCTGCACCGCGGCATTGACCTGGGTGAAGATGCCCAGGTTGTACAGTCGCCGCTGCGAGTTGATCATCTTCGCCTGGCTCAGCGGATCACCGGCATGAATGCGCATCTGCCGGTCGACGATGTAGGGACGCGTATTTTCCAGGCCGGTAACGATCACCCGGTCCACATCCACTTCCTGGCCTTCGGTGATTTTGTAAACCAGGTTCTCGCGCAGCGCACCGTTGGCGACCGGGGTGGGAATGGCCTCGAACTGCACATCGGGGAAGCCGTTGTTGTAATAGAACAGCGTGATGGCATCGCGGTCGTTGATCAGGTTGGCTTCGCTGTAGGGCTGCCCGGGCAGGTTACTGATCAGCGAATCCAGGGTGCTGGTGTCGAAGCTGTGGTTACCGACGATCTTCAGCTCCTCGACCCGGGTCTGCTGGCCTTCGTCGATCTTGATTTTGACTGCGATCTGGTCTTTCTTGTTGTCGTAATTGCTAAGCAGAGTGCTGTCGACCTTCACCCCGAGGAAGCCATTATTTTCGTACAGGTGCTTGATGGTGGCGACATCGTCGTTCAGCATCTTCTGGCTGAAGCGGCCGTTCAGGTCCACCCAGCTAGCGGAAACAATACTTATGCGCTCGCGAATGGTCTCGGTGTTGAAATACTTGTTGCCGCTGATCTCGATCGCCGCCAGCTTCTGGCGCTCTCCCGGATTGATGTCGTAAACGATGTCGACCCGGTCATTGGCATGATCTTCTTTGCGGCTCACATCCACCACTGCATCGAAGTATCCCTTCGTCTGCAGGTAGTTGCGAAGATTGCGCCGGCCTTCGTTCAGCAGGTCCTCGTCGACCGTGTTCTCCTGATATACCGGCACCAGCTTCTTGAGCTGCCCCCGGCTGATCTTGCTGCCTTCCGTGGTGATCACCACCTTGGCGCCTTCGTCGACCGAAAAGCTGTAGTCCAGGCGGTTGGTGTCGTCGTGATATTGGTGGCTGGCGAGCTGCACCTGCGCTTCCAGGTGATCGTTCTTCTGGTAATAGTTCCGCAGCCGATCCAGGGCGCGCGAGAGATGGTCAATACTCACCTTGGAGCCGGGCTTCAGCTTGGTGATCTTCCGGATCTGAGCTTGGTCGATCCCCGTGTCATCGTGAATCGTGACCTTGCCCACCCGCGCTATGGGGCCCTGGTCCACCTGGAAGGTGATGGCCATCTGCCGCGTGTCTTCGTGAGGTGCTAACTGGTAGGTAATCGACGACTCGTAGTAGCCGTTGTCGGTCAGCACCTTCTTCATGCGTGGCAGGCTGCTATCGATTTCCTCCTGGGAAAATAATTCACCCAGATCGAGACGGCTGGCATTCACCAGATCGCTGGGCCGCGGCATGGCGCCGGTCAAGCCTTCCACCCGCACCTGGCCGTTGAAGTAGTTCTCGACGCCCACGAACGTCAGCGCGATGCCGTTCGCTACCGTCTCTGCCTCAACATTGAGCGTGGCAAACCGCCCGGTGGCATATAGGCTCTTCAGGCTCTGCTGCAGCGAGTCCCTTTCCAGTGGCTTGTTGACCTCGACGGTGATCAGGCTTCGCAGCATAGTCGCATTCGTTCCCGCAATGCCGCGAAACTCGATTTGCCGCACCATCTTGCCTTCGTAGCGGGAAAGCGAGCTGATGTCGTACGTAGGCGATGCTTTTGAGTCCGGCGTCTGATCGGGTCCCGGGGCGTATTGTGCCCGCGCCGGAGCAGCCAGCGCCAGCAGGAGCACAGCGCTTATTGCGAGCCGGAACTGAGCTGCGAGCGCTGGCTTAGTCGACATCATGCTCTTCAAAGGTGCAGACAATTAGGTTTTCAGGATGGGGTCCCGAGGGCCATCGATCAATCGCTGTGGCCGGGAAGCGGTTATCGGCCTGCCCCCGTTTGAACCTGAAGTGTAGTCCCTATAATAAACAAGCAGGCGCGTGGAAAGCAGACCGATTCGTGGATTTGGCAGAGCGATATTCGCGACAGATTCTTTTCCGTCCCATGGGCGCGGAAGGTCAGCGCAAGCTGGCAGCGGCCCGCATTGCCATCGTCGGCTGCGGCGCTACCGGTTCGGCCCTGACATCGTTGCTGGCCCGCGCCGGGATCGGTTATCTGCGCCTCATTGATCGCGACTACGTCGAGCCCAGCAACCTTCAGCGGCAGATGTTATTCGATGAAGCCGATGCTGCTGAGAGTCTGCCCAAAGCCATCGCCGCAGCCCACAAAATCGCTGCTTTCAACTCCGAAATCGCCGTAGAGCCCCATTCCGTTGATTTGACCCCGGAAACTGCGCAGGAGTTGCTTGGCGGCGTCGACATCATCCTCGATGGCACCGACAACTTCGAGACCCGCTACCTTATCAACGATTTCGCCGTCAGCGTGGGCGTGCCCTGGATCTACGCCGCTGCGGTCGGCAGCTACGCCGTTACCATGACCGTGCTGCCGGGCGAGACCGCCTGTCTCGCCTGCGTCTTTCCCGACTCGCCACGCGGGATGGTCGAGACCTGCGACACCTCGGGGGTTCTGAACTCGGCCGTCAACCTGGTGGCCTCCATCGCTGCCACCGAGGCGATGAAACTGGCCATCGGCGCTCGCGATAAGCTCCATCGCACGCTGCTCTCCTACGACGTATGGTCAAATGAGCATGCCGCCATCAGTACGGCTCGTCCTCGTCCCGATTGCCGTGCTTGCCACGAGCACGACTTCGTGCATCTGGCCGGGGAAGGGCGCCCACATATCACCTTGTGCGGACGAAACTCGGTGCAGATCCATGAGCGTCGGAGGCCAATCGACTTCGACGACATGACCCGCCGCCTCAACCCGCACGGCAAGGTGCGGCACAATGAGTTTGTGCTGAAGTTCTGGCGCGATCCCTACGAGATGACCCTCTTTCCCGACGGGCGCGCCATCATCAAGGGCACCACCGACACTGCCATCGCCCGCAGCCTCTACGCGCGCTTTGTGGGGTCGTAGGCGGTGAAGATCACCCGACGGCAGGCGGGGCCTTCCTCAGGCGCTCCACGGATTTACCACAGGCACTGAAAGGTCTGCGAAATGCGCGGTGTTACGCGTGGCCAAGGTTGCATGATGTGCCAGCGCGATACCTGCAATCATCGTGTCGCGCACGTCGACCGGCCTGCCCCTTTTTTGCCGGACAACCATCAGTTCCGCAGCCTCACGCGCCGCGGCATTATCAAAGGAAGCGATTCGGCCGCCCATCATTACAAGCGCGGCCTCGAAAGCATCAACCAGAAGAGTCCTTCGTCTGCCCCTCCCCATGACATGCAGCCCAAACCGAATCTCGAAGACCGTTACCGCCGTGGTCCAAATCGAGCTGCGCGGCTGCCGGCCGAACCACTCAACGACGACGACGTCCGTTGGAAGCTTCATGATGGCAGAAAGAACATTTGTGTCGAGAATGATCAAGGCTCAAATGACGGCGGCTTGAGCGGATAGCCGCGCAATTCTGGAATGTCTTCCTTCAAACCTAGGTTCTGGAACAGGGCTGCGATATCGCTGCCAAGATTGCCGGTGGCAGAGTCCTCCTCATCACTGGCATTCCGCAGGATGTCACGCACTTCCTCCTCCATGCTTCGACCATGCCGACGGGCACGGCGTTGCAGCTTGTGTTTCACTTCATTTTCGAGGTTGCGGACCACGAGTTGCGCCATATGCCCTTACCCTTTGAGAATGCTATCATGATATCACTCTCTGCGCCCTATGTGCTCTGCCTGGTCTGCTATCTTCTTCCTTCGCGTATTCACTTATCAGATCTGAGACTTGAATGTCACAAGCGTCGCTGACCGTCGAAACCCGTCCCGAACCCAGTAAATTCTTTCGCTGGCTGGTGCTGATTGTGGTCAGCATCCCCATCTTTGGAAACTACTACGTCTACGACTGCGTCGAGCCGATCGCCGATCTGCTCTCCAAACAACTGCACTTCTCGGACTCGAACATTGGCCTGCTGCAAGGCATCTACAGCGCGCCCAACGTGATCATGGTGTTGATCGGCGGCCTGATCGTCGACCGCATTGGCACCCGCCGCGCCATCATGTTGTTTTCCAGCATCTGTCTTGTAGGCGCAGTCGTCACTGTGATGGAGCCGCGTCTCCCGGTCATGGCCGCCGGGCGCCTGATCTTCGGGCTTGGCGCCGAGTCCCTCATCGTCGCCATCACTACGGCGGTAGCAAAGTGGTTCCGCGGCAAGGAACTGAGTTTCGCTTTCGGCATCAACCTGATGCTTGCCCGCTCCGGCACCCTGCTGGCACAGACCTCTCCGACCTGGGCGCGCAGCGCTTATGCAAGCTGGCGTACCCCGCTGCTGATCGCCGTCGGTTTCGCTGTGCTCTCCGTAGTGGGAGCCATCGCCTATTGGATTCTTGAGGCCTACTCTGAGCGCACCTACTCGCTGGGTGAGGGATCGACCGACAAGGTCGTGCTGAAGGACATCTTCAAGTTCGGCGTCTCTTATTGGTACATTGTCGCGCTGTGCATTCTTTTTTATTCCGCAATCTTCCCCTTTGAGACCTTCGGCATCAAGTTCTTCATGGACGCCCACGGCGCCTCCCGCGCCATGGGCGGCAATCTGCTGGGCATGCTCACCGTCTTCACCATGTTCGGGACGCCGCTGTTCGGCTTCTTCGTGGACCGTATCGGCAAGCGCGCGTTGCTCATGATGTTCGGCTCGGTGCTGCTCATCCCGGTCTACTTGATGATGGGCTATACCAGCATCACCCTCTACGTTCCGATGGCGATGATGGGCTTTGCCTTTGCGCTGATCCCGGCGGTGATGTGGCCGTCGGTGGCCTACATTGTGGGACAGGAAAAACTGGGCACCGCCTACGGCCTGATGACCATGATCCAAAACATCGGGCTCTTCGGCTTCAACGTGCTGATCGGCTGGGCCAACGACCATGCCGGCGCCAGTGCGGCCAATCCGCAGGGCTACCGGCTGGGTATGCAGATCTTTTCGATACTGGGAGTCCTGGGGCTGACCTGCGCCTTCCTGCTGCGCCAGCGCGAACTCGGCCCGCACGGCCACGGCCTGGAGACGATCACAACGAAGACGCAAGCGGCGTAGCTACGGTGTCGCAGTTGCCGAAAACTCAACCCGTGCCGAGTTTCGAGTCAGGGCACGACTTCAGTCGCGCCGATAAAACTCTTTATTTTTCTTATCCCGAGCGGACTTTAGTCCGCGAGAGATCTGCTTTTAGGCTTCTGCCGCCGTTTGCTTCGAGCCATAGCGCGCCTCTGGCACCATCCAGCCTACGACCCCAGCATCTGATCGCAGTCGGGCAGATGCGAAAACGCCGCTCGCACCAGCGCCCGCTCATCGGCCGTGGGATTGAGTTGCTGCATTTCTAGGCAGGCCTGCTTCCAGGTGGATTCGTGCGATCCAATCTCGGCCCTCGCCATCGCTACCGCAGCTTTGTATAAGCGGCCCGCATCGGCGTAGTTCTTCTTCAAAAGGAAGACCTCGCCTACCGTGGCAGTTTTCCAGTAGTCTCCTTGAACTGCCTCGGTCCCCACGATCGTCTGCACCTGCGTCGCCAACTCGCCCCCGCGTGCGATGTCGCCCGGTGTGCCAAGCAGCACGCTCTTGGCAGCGGCATTGATACCGGTGTAATAGTCGTCGGGAGCGCGCTGGAAGGCCTCGGCATAAAGATCGCGTGACTGTTGCAGGTCCGACGCGTCCTTGGACTTGTTGTAGCGGTCCATCCAGGTGCGAGCGTAGATACCTACGGTCTCCGGGTCGCGCTGCCCGTTTTGATACTGGCGGCCCAGGATGCGTTGCGCCTGTTTCAGGTCGTCGCCTTGCCCACGCCGAGCCAGCGCCAGGGCATGCAACTGCTGCGGCCGGATCGCGCGCGGAAACTGTTGTTCGATCTGTTCCAGCATGGCGATGGCATCGTCGTTGCGCTTCAGCTTGATGAGGCCCTCCGCCGCCTTGCAGGCCAGCGCCGACGAGGTCTGCCATGCCAGACCCCCGGCCTTGAACAGGTCGTTCAACTGGTCGGGATCCCGGTTGAAGATTGCGGCGTTAACGTCGTCTGTCGCCTGCTTGGCAGCCTGGTCCAGCTTCAGCGCGAAGTCGGCAGCCTCCCGGCTCAGTGGCTGGCCGACCAGGCCATGCAACAAGCGCAGCAGGTCGCCGCCATTGGGCCCGTCGGGATAGGAGCTGAAATCAAGAAACACCCGATTGGACGCAAAGGGGGGCAGCTTGGAGTTATCGAGCCGGACAGGGACAAAGTAGAAGCCCGGCTTGTCGGTCGCTTGGCGGTCCAGGACCATGTATTCGCGATTCACCCAACTGGAGTCGCCGGTCGCGCTTGACCAGATGAGAACGCCCGCCTGGCTGTTTTGCAGCGCATCTTGCAGCCGCGTCGCCAGGTCACTCCCTGCCGCCAATGCACATTGATCGATGAACGCCTTGTATCCATGCTGAGTCAAAACATCATAAAGGTTCATCGTCCACGCGCGATCGACAGAGCGGTACGACAGGAAGACGTTCCACTCATCGTTGCCCGTCAGGGGACGCGGCGGCGGCGCCAGTTTGAACCAGTTTGCCAGCGATTGCGCGGTGGAAGTGGCCATGGGCAGCTCCTGTGCGATCAGTTATGCAGAGGAAGTCTACCGCAACTCACTCGGCCGAGCGGAGATTTGTTTGCCACTTAGGATCGACGTCTCTCTACAGCTCTCTGCGCCCCTCGATCGCCCTTTGCATGGTGACCTCGTCGGCATACTCGATGTCGCTGCCCGCGGGAACGCCGGTGGCAATGCGCGTGATCTTCACCCCCGAGGCTTTCAACAATCGCGACAGGTAGGTCGCCGTGGCTTCGCCTTCCACGGTGGGGTTAGTTGCAAGGATCAACTCATCGACATCGCCCGATTCGACTCGGCGCTCCAGATTGGCGATGCGTAACTGCTCCGGCCCCACGCCGTGCAGCGGCGAGAGCACGCCATGCAGCACGTGATACACGCCGTTGTAATTGCGGATCTTCTCGATGGCGGCGATGTTAGTGGGTTCCTCTACCACGCACACCAACCGCTGGTTGCGCGTAGGGCTGCTGCAATAGACGCATGGATCGACGTCGGTGATGTTGTTGCAGATGGAGCACAGATGCAGGCTGGCCTTCACCTGACGGACAGCGTCCGCCAGCGCCTGAGCGTCCTCGTCGCTGGAGCGCAGGATGTAAAAGGCAAAGCGCTGCGCCGTCTTGCTGCCGACGCCGGGAAGCTTTTTCAGCTCTTCGATGAGTCGAGCCATGGGCTCGGCGAAACGTGACACGCGTGCTCCTTACAGTCCCGGCAGGCCCATGCCGCCGAACATTCCACCCAGGCTGGACTTCAGCGCGTCGTCCACTTTCTGCGTTGCCTGATTGACCGCGGCGATGATCAGGTCCTGCAGCATCTCGATGTCCCCCGACTTCACCACGTCTTCTTCAATCACGACACTCAGCAGTTGTTTCTGCCCATTCATCTTGACCGTGACGCTGCCGCCGCCCGACGATGCGTCGACCACAATCTGCTGCATCTTCTCTTGCAGCTTCTCGGCCTGCTGCCGCGCCTGCGCCAGCATGTCCTGCAAATTGAAATTGCCCATGGCTCTCTTGTGCCTCTTAACTGCGCTCTTTGAGATCGATGACGGTGCGGATCTCGGCGCCAAAGACTTCCTGCATACGTTTTACGACAGGATCGGCCTGTGCCCGGCCGCGTGCACTGGCGCCGTTGCCGCCTCCATTGGCCGATCGCGGTACAGCAGACGACGGTTTGAACTGCGCGCCGCCGCTCTCCATCTTGAAGCGCAGCGGCCTGCCGGCTGCCTGGGACAGCGCATTCTGAATCACGCGCCTGGGTCCGTCGCCAAGTGCCAGGTCGATCATCGCCTGCGACAACCCGACTTTCACCAGAACTTCTGCTCCCCGTAGCGACCACTCACCCTGCTCCAGATTGTGCGCCAGCACCTGCTGGCCCGAGTTCTCCAGCGCCGAGAGAACTGCGTCGCGTAGCGTCTCCACAGTGACCCCGTGTTCTGCGTCACCGGCGGTGGGCGGCTCTGGTTCCACGGCCACTGCAGTCGCTGTGGCAAGGCTTGCCGCGCTCGTCGCGCTGGCGGCTTCGCTCTTCATCTCCGACTTGCGGCTGCGGTCCGACTCAAACGGGGATGGCTTGCTGAACGGAGTTGCCGAAGTTCGCGAGCTCGCGGCCTCCGATGAGCGCCCGCTTGCCGGCCGTGCAGGCGAAGCTGCCGGTCGCGGCGAGGGCTGGGAAGAAGATCCTCCTCGCGCCGGCGCAGCTCCTGCCGGTTTTGCCGCTTCTCCGCTCAGCAGCTCTTCGAGCGGCAGCAGACGCTGCGCGTGTACCAGCTTTAACAGGCCAAGCTCCAGGTGGAAGCGCTGCTCCTGTTTGTAGCTAAGGTCGCTGTGGGTGCGCAGCATGATTTGCAGAAAGCGCGCCAGGTCTTCCTCGCTGAAAAGCTCGGCCACCCGCGCCACTCGCTCGCGCTCGTCGCTTGAAATCTGTAGGACGTGAGAATCGCTCCCCCCCACCTTGGCCACCACCAGGTTGCGCAGGAAGCGGACCATCTGTCGCGCGAAGTGCTGCGCGCTTTGTCCTTCGACCAGCACCTTGTCGACGATGCGCAGAACATCCTGGCTGGAGTCGGCCGCCACCGCATTCATCACTTCTTCCAGAATCTCCGATGAAACACTGCCCACCAGCCCGCGCACCACCTCCGCGCTGAGCGTCGCTCCACAGCAGGCGATGGTCTGGTCCATGATGCTGAGCGCGTCGCGCATGGAACCGTCACCCACCTCGGCCAGCATCGACAGTGCGGCATCGTCGGCCGCGATCCCTTCCGCCTTGGCGATGTCGCGCAATTGCTGCACGATTTCGTCGAAGCGCACGGCATGAAAACTGAAATGCTGGCAGCGCGAGCGGATGGTCTGCGGAATGTCCTCCGGCTGCGTAGTCGCCATCATGAAGACCACGTGCCCGGGAGGCTCTTCCAGCGTTTTCAGCAGCGCATTGAATGCCGCGTCGGTAATCTGGTGTGCTTCGTCCAGGATCCAGATCTTGTAGCGGTCGCGCGCCGGACGATAGCGCGCAGCATCCCGCAGCTCGCGAATCTCATCGATGCCGCGATTGGTAGCCGCGTCAATCTCCATCACGTCCACCGCGTTACCGGCGCGAATCTCGCGGCAGGAATCGCACACCCCACACGGCTCCGACACCGGATGGTCTTGCGACTGGCAATTCAGCGCCATCGCCAGAATGCGTGCGATGGTGGTCTTGCCGATGCCGCGATGCCCGCTGAAAATGTAGCCGTGCGCAATGCGCCCCTGCTCGATTGCGTTTTTCAGGGTGCGGGTGACATGCTCCTGCCCGATGACTTCGGAAAATTTCTGCGGCCGGTATTTGCGGGCGAGGACCTGGTAGCTCATTGGAGGAAGGTTTGATTATAAGGCGCGCGAGCCGTGGATTGCGGGCTATCGCTTCTTTGCCGCCGCGCTGCCATTTGCTTTCGCCCGGACCGCGCGCTTCGCGGCTTTCTTCTGCTCTTGCTTGCGCTTCTTCGCCGTGCGCGCCTTTTGCTTCTTCAGCTCCTGCGGCGAGTACATGCTGCCGCGGCACTTCTTGCTGCCGCAGTGGCAGGCTGCCTCGTCATCGCCGTCATACAACCAGTAGTCGTAGGTGAGTTCCTCACCCGCCTTGATGTTACGAACGGCCGTGATGTATACCCGCCCGTCGATCTCGTCGGTCTCGCAGTTGGGATCACACGAATGGTTCACGAACATGGCCATGCCGTGCCCGTCGATGACGATGTCTCCTTTGCCGATTCCAAACAGATACGTGAACGGCCGGCCCTCGTAGCGCAGATCGCCTTCGTCCTTGGTGATGCGCTCGCCATCGTATTCCAGCAGACGAGTGCCTTTGGCCACCGGCTCGAGCGCGAAGCAGCCGGCAGCGTGAATGTCGGAGGAGCGAGTGATGAGGCGGGGAAAGATGGCGGTTTTCTCCTCGAGCTTGCAGTATAGCGTAGCGCCAGGACGTTGCGATTGTGGCTGGCGAAAGGCACCCCAAAGGGCGCATCTTCAGCCGCGCGGTGCCACCGGCGTCAGCCTTGAACATGCTCGATGTTCGCGCGTCACAGAAAAGTCGTGCGAAGGGAGTTCACAATCGCTGCACAATTGCGTATCGTGGTAAATCGTTCGACATTGGAGGCGTTTTCATGGTTCATGTCATCGTGCGCCACAAAGTGGCGGATTTCGGCAAATGGAAGCAGACATTCGACGCGTATCTGAATCACCGCATGGCTGCAGGTGAGACCGGATTTCGGGTCTTCCAGTCCATTGAGGACCCGCGCGATATTACGGTGCTGACCGATTGGGAGAGCACAGCGAGCGCGCGCCGCTTCATGCAATCGGACGATCTGCGGAAGACCATGCAGAGCGCCGGCGTGGTCGGTAGCCCGGACGTGAGCTACGTACTGGACGCCCTGAGCGTGCGCCGCACCTCCGCTGACTGAATGCTCCGCCGGCACGGTCCCTGTCCTCCAGGCACTCCGGCGGGTTGGTTTCTCTCCGCCATCCTCGGACCGTTCTGTCAAGCACTTTTGTTTTGCCGGGCTCGCGGCGGCTTTGCAAACGCGCATTTCAGAATCGTTGACAAAGCTGTCTGAGCAACTACAATACCGCCTACTTACTCCGAGACAGGTTGAGACCAACAGACGTGACACAGTCAGAAATAACTAATAACGTACTCCTGCAAACCGATTTCCCCGAACTCACTCTCTACGCTAGCGGTAAGGTGCGCGATATTTATAAAGTCGATACTGAGCACCTGCTCTTCGTCGCCACCGATCGCATTTCCGCATTCGATTACGTGCTGGCGACCGGTATTCCGCAGAAGGGAAGAGTTCTCACCCAGCTTTCGCTGTTCTGGTTCGATTTCCTCAAGAACATCGTGGCCAACCACGCGGTGTCTGCGGACGTCGCCAAGTATCCGGCCGAGCTGCAGCCTTACGCCGCTCAGCTCCGCGGCCGCTCCATGCTGGTGATTCGCGCCAATATGGTGACCATTGAATGCGTGGTGCGCGGCTACCTCTCCGGCTCCGGCTGGAAGGAATACAAAAACAACGGCGCGGTCTGCGGCATCAAGCTGCCTTCGGGTTTGCGCGAGTCCGACAAGTTGCCCGAGCCCATCTTCACCCCGGCGACCAAGGCCGTCTCCGGTCATGACGAGAACATTTCGTTTGACCAGATGGTGGAGCTGGTCGGCCGCGAGTTGAGCGAGCAGTTGCGCGACCTCAGCCTGAAGATCTACACCGCGGCGCGGGATTATGCCGAGACCAAAGGCATCATCATTGCCGATACCAAGTTCGAATTCGGCCAGACAGCCAAGGGACTGGTGCTGGCCGACGAAGTGCTGACCCCTGATTCCTCGCGCTTCTGGCCGGCCGACAAGTACAAGCCAGGCGGGGCGCAGGAGTCGTTCGACAAACAGTATGTTCGGGATTATCTGGAATCCATTAAGTGGAACAAGCAGCCGCCGGCGCCGGGTCTTCCGCCGGAGGTTGCCCGCAAGACGAGTGAAAAATATGTTGAGGCCTATACCCGGCTCACCGGGCGGCCTTTGCCCGAGTAGCACTGAGCCATCATGATGGGTCTCTCCATCCTGGATTGGGGATTCGTCTTAGCGGTGGTGTTTTCGGTCCTGAGCGCGGCTAGCGAGGGCTTCTTCTATGAGCTGTTCGCCCTGGCGGGTGCGGTCATTGGTTATCTGGTAGCGGCGTGGGAGTATCCGCGCGTGGCTACGTGGTATCTGCGCTATATGAGCTCCGGATGGGCGGCTGACATCGCGGGGTTCTTTACGATTTTCGTTGCCTTTGCATTGCTTGGCAGTATTGCGGGACGTGTCGCCCGATGGGCGGTCAAGGGAATCGGATTACGCTGGTTTGATCGTGTTCTGGGAGGACTGTTTGGAGCGCTTCGCGGTATCGCCATTTGCACTGTCGTGGTGCTGGCCCTCGCCTCGTTCACCCCTACCTCTTCCTACTTGCAACAGTCGCGCATCGCGCCGTTTCTGCTGGTGACTGGGCGAGGCCTGATATGGGCCGCCCCGGCTGAATTGCGGCAACGCTTTCGCGATGGCTGGAATCTGCTGCGCACGGTCCCCGAACACGTCGAAGAACACCGTGGCACGATGTAAACGTTTGGCGGCCGCTCGCCCGTGGCACAGGACAATTTTAGCCCGATTGCATTCATGAGAGAGGCGTCGTGAAAGATCAACTGGAAGCTCTGATCATGCAGATGTACAAGAGCGGCATTCTTTACAGCGAGGCGGTTCGCGAGTTCAGGAAGAAGTTCATTCTGACTGTCTTGCAGGAGAGTAAGGGCAATCAATGCAAGGCGGCACGCCAGCTCGGAATGCATCGCAATACCCTCAGCCGCACCATCACCGAACTCGGGCTCGACATCAAGGCCTTGCGCAGTGGCACCCGCCGACCGCCGCGCAGCGCCCGTCCTTACAACCTCGACAAGCGTGCCGCGCGCTAGCTGGCCGGCATACCAGTTCTCTATCAGGCTGCTGAAAACTCCGCGGAGCGGCGTTTTGAAGAGGCATAGCCTCAGCTGTGGCGTCGCAAGCTTTGAAGGGGCATAGCCTCAGGTGAGGCGTCGCAAGCTTTGAAGGGGCATAGCCTCAGGTGAGGCGTCGCAAGCTTTGAAGGGGCGCAGCTTCAGCTGCGCCGTCCCAAACCCTTTATTTTTCGCATCGCGAGCCGACGGCTGTCGGCGAGCAATCAACGGTTTCGACTTCTCAGCCTGTAACTCTTCGAAAAAAGCGCCGGACTGTGGGCGCCGGGGCCCCTCTCCATAGGCTGAGAAGCGGTAGCATAGAGATTTGGAGTTGAGCGGGGGAATCATGTCTGATCTGCGCACGGGTGCTGCCGACGAGCGTTTACGCCAGGAATTCAACCAATGGGCCGAGCAGGGAAAAGGCGAGGAGATGGAGAGCCATCACATCTCCATCACCGAGCAGACCCTCGCGCTAATGCAGCTCAAGCCCGGCGACAAGGTCCTCGACCTTGGCTGCGGCGCGGGATGGGCGAGCCGCCTGATGGCGAAGGCCGTCGACGATCCGGAAAAGCCGGGGCAGGTAATCGGGCTCGACGTCTCTGACGAGATGATTCGCCGCGCGCGTTCGGCTTCCAAAGACTATGACAACCTGATGTTCGTTGTTGGCTCGGCGCAAGCGGTCCCCTGGGAAGAGAACTTCTTTACCAAGGTGCTCTCGGTCGAATCTTTCTATTACTACGCCGACCAGGAGCGCGCCCTGGCCGAGCTGTTTCGCGTGATGGCCCCGCTGGGCGAGCTGTATATCCTCATCAATCTTTATCGCGACAATCACTATTCTCTGCGCTGGGTCGAGGAGCTGAAGGTCCCGGTGCAGGTGCGCTCGGAGCTGGAATACATCGACCTGCTCAAGGCGCATACCTTCGAAGAGGTGCGCGCGGTCCGTGTGCCCGATCTCACCCCGACTCCGGATGAGTACACCGGCCGCTGGTTCAACAATGCCGAGGAGCTGCGCGACTTCAAGCGCATCGGCGCACTGCTGCTGATCGCTCGCAAGCCCAACTTCCGGGTGCCCCCGCCGTCCGTACAGGTCTATTGAAGGGCTGCCAGCTCCGCGCCCCGGTGGAAGCCCTCGCCTTCAGGCGAGGGAAGACATTAGTCATAGAAAGGCGAGGGCCTCAGCTCCGGCCACGACACAGATAGACCGTTATTCTTCGCCTGCGAAGACCCAGTGCTAAAGCGCTAATGCGGAAAGATGCCTAAAAATTTCCTCGCATGAATGCGGGGCTTCCACCCGAGTTCTTCAGACAACTGACAACCGACAACTGTTTTGGAACTTTTCTCCCGCCCCTCCGTATCACTTCCCGTACGGGGAATATTGCATGATTCGACTTGAAAACCTCACCAAGGAATACGACGAGGTCACGGCCGTTCGCGACGTCTCCATCGAGATACCCGAAGGCGAGATCTACGGCCTGATCGGCCCCAACGGTGCCGGCAAGACGACCATGCTGCGCATGTGCTGCGGCCTGCTGCCACCTACCTCCGGACGCGTGTTCGTCAACGGTATCGATGTGCAGCATAACCTGGAGCAGGCGCAGTCGCAGATCGGCTACCTTGCCGATTTCTTCTCCGTCTACGACGATCTCAAAGTCTGGGAATATCTCGACTACTTCGCGCGCTCCTACCAGCTCGACTCCACTCGCGTTCCCGAGCGCGTCGACGAGGTCATCGCCGAGATTGGTCTCGAAATAAAGCGCGATTCGATGATCAAGGGCCTGTCGCGCGGCATGAAGCAGAGGCTCGGCATTGGACGCGCCGTGATTCACCGGCCCAAGGTGCTGCTGCTGGATGAGCCGGCCTCGGGTCTCGATCCCAAGGCGCGCTTCGAACTGCGCCAGCTTCTGAAGCGCCTGCGCGATCAGGGTGCGACCATTGTTGTCTCTTCGCACATCCTTCCTGACCTCGAAGATTTCAGCACCTCCATCGGCGTCATGGAGCGCGGCATCATGCTGCGCAGCGGCCAGGTAAAGGAACTGCGCCAGGAAGTTGAGCCCGACAATGCTCGCACCATTCAGATTCGCTGGGTTGGAGCTGTTGCTCCCGTTGCCGAGCTGTTACGCGCGCACGGGCTCGTGCAGCGCGCCGTCCTTCAGGACCACGAAGGCGCGTTTCCGTTCCAGGGCGACGACGAGGCGTTAAGCCGCTTGCTTGCGGAGATGACCTCCGCCGGCCTGCACCTCACTGGCTTCCATGAAGTCAAGCAGTCGGTCGAAGAACTCTATCTCAAACTCTCGCACGGGCAGGTGATGTGATGATCACTCGCAATCCTGAACTGCTGCGCTACGTGCGCTCCGAGCTGCGGCCGGCGCGCGTCGCCATCATTATGCTTTCGACCCTGGCGGGCTCTCTGATGATGGCGCTCTTCATCTTTCAGAACAGCCATCCGCAGGAGCTGGGCACCGACTATTGGCGGAGCGTTCACGGCGCAATCTTCCTTGCGTCGTCCATGATTCTTGTCCTGTGGGGCCTGCTGAACGTGTCGCAGTCGGTAGTCAGCGAACGGACGCATCGCACCTTCGACTTCTGGCGCACTACCCGCTTATCGTCGCTGACCTTGGCGCTGGGAAAACTCTTCGGCGCGCCGCTGGGTCCGTGGCTACTCTACGCCACCGTGCTGCCCGTCCTCCTGTTCACCGGCATGATGGCGCACTTCCGCCTGTCCGCCATTGTGGGATCGTATTTGGTGATGGCGCTCTTCGCTGTGGCACTCAACGCGATCGCCCTGTGCGGTTCGGCGCGTGCCCAGGATGCACGCCGCGCAACGCTCTTCATGCTGCTGGCAGTGGTTGGTCTCCTGCCGGTGCTCAATGTGAGCATTGGCAGTCGTGACGGCGCCATGGGCGTGAGCGCGTGGTCGGCGTTGAATCCGGGAGCGGCCATGGGCGCCTGGATGGTCGGACACGTGATGCGAGTATCGCTGTTCGGACTCGCTGTGCCTTCGCTGCTGGTCACCGTCCTGCTGTCTCTGGCGATCATCGCCTGGTGCCTGGTGGCGCTGGTGCGCTGCATCAAATTTGAGCCGGATCAGATTTCGCTGTTCTCGCCGCTACAGGTAGTCGGCGTCTCGGCCTCGATCCTGTTCTTTGTCTATGCGGCGTTTCGGCCAGTCGAGCCGTCCATCATCGCCCCCAACTACGTCCCTGACCAGCTTGAAACGGCACGGCTCACATTGGCCGGCCTGGTGGCAATGGGCATAGGCGCAGCCATCGCCTGTCTGTACTTCACCGCCAACGCCACCCTGCTGACCCGCGACAACTTGCGGCAACAGTTGCGCAAGCGGGCGCCCAGTGATGTCGCCCTGCGTGTGATCGCGCCCTGGCTTGCCACCGGAGCGATCTCCCTGCTGGCGGCGATGCTCGCCCTGGTCGGCTATCACCGGATGTATGCCGGCGCCGCGCCGCAATGGTTCAGCCTCATCGCCATGTATCTCAGCGTTGTCGCCTATGTCGTTCGCGACGGCATGTTCCTGCAGTGGATGGTCAGCCAGAAGGTGAAGGCGCCGGTGTTGAAGGGCTCAGCGCTGCTGGTTTTCTACTACGCAACCTCAGTTCTCGTGGCGGCTGTTATGGCCGGGCCCGAGAACATGGTGCAGATGTTGCGCTGGCTGGTGCCCTACATATACATCCCGGGACATTCGGAAACGAGCGCCAATTGGCTGATTGTTCCGCTGCTCATCCCGCCGATAGCGACTGCAGCACTGCTTGCGGTGGGCGTGTTCCGCAATATTCGGCGGACCGGACAGGGCGCAACCGTGCTGGCAAGCGCGTAGGGGATAGCTGTCGGCCCTCAGCGGTCAGTATTCGTTCTAGAAACTGAGAGTGGTTTGCACGTTAGCTATCATCCCCAGCGAAAACCAGGAAGGCTGCCGATTATGGCAGCCTTCGATTGCCTTAGGTTCGTTTCGCAGCGATGGATTCTGTGAACGGAATAAAAGCTGATAGCTGACGGCTGATTACTGACAACCGAGAACTGACAACTTCCCTCATACCCCCGGCCCGATGTGCGTGCTGCCGTTCACATTGCTCACGTCGATACGAGTGCCGCCACTGCCCAGCGTTCCCGTCAGCCGCCGGCTCATGAACTTGCTCTCCACCTGCATGGGGAAATCGGTCTTGATGTTGCCGTTCACGCTCGAAGCCGTCACCTCGGCGTTCGGCGAAGCTGGTAATGTGAGATCGATAGGGCCATTGACCGCGCTGATCTTCACTTCGCTGACATCATTCAGAGTACGGTAGGCAACGTTGCTAGCTCCATTGACGGTCGAGAACCTGGCGCGGCCGGCGAGATCATGAGCCGTCAGCTTGCCATTCACCAGATTGGCACTAACTTCGCCTGACACTTGAGAAATTTCCAGATTGCCATTGATAAGGTTGATCTTATCGATCATCGCTCCGGCTGGAACGCGGAGCGTATAGTGGACCGACGCGGGATTGTTATTGTTCTGCCCCTCGGGATAACGAGTGCGAATGTGCACCGCATCGCCACTGCCCTCGACCTCGATCCTGGCTTCATCCAGTCGCTGCTGGTCGCGCGCTGATTTCACTGCATCAATCTGGACCTCGTTCCGGTTCCAGCCAGTGATTTCGACGTCGCCGTTAATGTTCTCCAGCGAAACACTGCCGTGCACATTGAGGGGAATGGTCGTATGAAATTCTTCGGTCACGTTGGCCCCGTTCACGGCTTGCGCCGATGGAGCCAGAATCATGGCGATCAGGGCCGCGAAGACGGCTCCTCTGGCTTTGAGTTGAGTGGCAAGATCTCCCGACATATGACCCTCCTTGTCGCACTTAGACGACGGCAGAGAGCGAGCGTTAGTGCGCTTCGTCCCGGCAGATGAACTAAGAAATTAGTCAGTAAAGCGGTAACGCACCAGGTCGTACAGGGCGACCCAGCCGTCCTTCCAACTGATCTTCTTGCCTTCCGCGTAGGTGCGACCGTGGTAGACGATGGGCACTTCGTAGATGCGCGCGCTCAGCTTGGCGACCTTGACCGTCATCTCCGTCTCGACGCTGAAGCGGTCGGAGCGCAGGTTCATCTTCTCCAGCAGGTCGCGGCGGAAGACTTTGTAGCAGGCCGTGACGTCGTGAATCGTAATGCCGGTCAGCGCATTGCACATCAGGGAAAACAGCCGGTTCAGCGTGTAGCGATAAAAGCGCGGCACACGGTGAGCGCCGCTGTGGAAGCGGTTTCCAAACACCGCGTCGGCATGGCCTTCCAGGATCGGTTTGAGCAGCAAGGGATAGTCCGCCGGATCGTATTCCAGGTCCGCATCCTGGATGAGTACAAGTTCGCCGCTGCAATTTTCCAGGCCGGTGCGTACCCCGGCGCCTTTGCCCTTGTTCACCTCGTGTAGCACCAGCCGGATCGTATTCCGCCCGTCGTCACCTAACACATGGTCCAGGTCAGCCTGTTGCAGAAATTCGCGCGTGCCGTCGGTTGAGCAGTCATCGATGATGACCAGCTCTTTATGCAGACTGATCGGCTGCGCCGCAACCTGCTGAAGCAGTTTCATCACCGTGCGCCGTTCGTTGTAGACAGGGATGATTACCGACAGGGTGTGGAAGGTGGCGGCAAGATCAATGTCGTCCTGCTCAGACGACTCTTGCGTGCCATGGCTTTTAAGACGCGGTCTTGCTTCCGTGACCAAATACACTCCCAGAATCAGCAGTTCCGGCTCAATCGGATGCCGGTAGCGAGGGTGAGGGAATGCGAAATAGTAAACCAGTGGATAGAAAATCACCAGGCTGGCAAACAGAAAAACGCCATGCACCCGGCGCTTCACAGCCAGCAACAGCCCGCCAATCGCCAGCAGGCTGGAAGCTAGAAACAGTGAAGGCTTGACCTGTTCCAGCGGATCGACGAGCCAACCTCGCGCACTTCCATCATCGCGAAAGATAACGGAATAAAACGTCCGAGCGGCCCACTTGTCGTGATGTTCCACCATCCACTCAGGAATGGTGGTCGCGGAAGGTATGTCAGTCCAGAAATAGATGAACTTGCGAAAGCTGATGACGGCAAACTTCTGCGGATGATCGACAATCCATTGCTTCGCTAGATGCCCTTGCTCAGCGGAATACGCCGCTTCGCCCATCTGCTGATACTTCTCAAACAGCAGCGGATTCTTGCTGGGGTGATACATGCCCACCCAGATGCCTTCGGCCAGTGGATTGTTCCCGCAGCGAAGCTCCACGCCCGCGTTGTCGCGCACGAACACTATTTTGTGAAAGACCTCATAGTTCCGCGCCAGCCACGGCAGCAAGGCAAGCCAGAAAACAACCGCGCCCAGCATCGCCGGAAGCAGGAACCCCCGCTGGCGCCGATAAAGCTGATAGGCCAGCCATAATCCCGAGAAGGGAAGAAACGATAGAGCGGAAGGATTGGTCAGGCCAATCACGCCCCAGAGCAGCCCATAGCCGACCCATGATGTCAGCCGGCGGTCGCCTTCCATCTCCAGCGTCAGCATGAAGACCAAGGTCAGCAGCAGCGCCGTCAGGCTGGTTTCCCAAACCCAGCGCACCGCCCAATAGATGAAGTAGGGGAACAGCGCCCAGATCCAGCCCGACCAGACGGCGACGCGCTCGTTGAATACCCGGCGCGCAATGCGCACGATCGGCCAGCAGGTCAGCGCTCCGCACAGGCTGTTGAACACCAGCAGAGCAATCGCCGCTGCGTGGGTGTAGATGCCGAACAGCCGAAACGACAGAGCAACCAGATACGGATAGACGGGCGCCGTCCAGGCTGAAGCGCCGGTCTCACCTCCGAATGGTGAGCTGAATCCGTGGCCGGTCGCGATGGAGTAGGCAATGCGACCCACCTCCCAGCCAAAGGAGAAGTTCTCGTCGGTCGTGCGGAAGCGGTACGAGTGCGCCAGCAAGATGTAGAGGACGCGCACCGCCAACCCGGCCAGCACCATCCACGCGATGGAATGCCCAGCGCTTCCGGAGCGTGGGTCTGCACCCGCTTCGAATTTGGCCGGTGTCGTGACCGGCTGCTCGTCCAACGGCATGTAAAGTGAATTCTACATTTCGCAATCGCTTTGCCGTCCTCGCCGACCGAGGCAGTATTCGAAATGGAACGGGCGAAAGCACCCTGGATCGGGCCGGTTAGCAGCTATCGGAGGGCGCGCGCTGAATCTCTCCCTCATCCCGCCCATCCAATCGGTATTCTTGTCTATCCTGGAAGCTAATACGCGATGAAGATTGGCATTACCTGTTATCCCACCTACGGCGGCAGCGGTGTGGTCGCGACCGAGCTCGGGCTGGAGCTGGCGCAGCGCGGCCACGATATCCATTTCATTTCGTACTCGCAACCCATCCGCCTGACCGAGCCGATGCCTAACATCCGCTTTCACGAGGTCGAGGTCTCGCGCTATCCGCTCTTCGAATATCCCCCCTACGATCTCGCGCTGGCCACCCGCATGGCTGAGGTAGCCGAAATCTACGATCTCGATCTGCTGCACGTTCATTACGCCATCCCGCATTCCGTCAGCGCCATGCTGGCCCGCCAGATGCTGGCCTGCGACCGTCGCCGCCATGGACGCAAGCTGCCCTTTGTGACCACCCTGCATGGGACGGACATCACCCTGGTGGGCGCCGATCCCTCCTATTTGCCGATCACTCGCTTCTCCATTGAGCAAAGCGACGGCGTCACCTCGATTTCGAAGTATCTGAAGCAACGAACTGTTGAAGTCTTCGATATCCAGACTCCCATCGCGGTCATCCCTAACTTTGTAAATTGCGATCTCTACCATCGCACCAACGAGGTCATGCAAAAGCGGTCGGAGTACGCTGCCCCCGGCGAGAAGCTCCTGGTACACCTGTCGAACTTTCGCCCGGTGAAGCGGCTGACCGACGTCATCGAGATCTTCGATCGCGTGCTGCAGCAAGTTCCTTCGCGGCTGCTGATGATTGGCGACGGTCCCGAGCGGTCGCGTGCTGAATGGCTGGCGGTGGAGAAGGGAATTCACAAGCAGGTCGACTTCCTGGGCAAGCAGGACCGCATTCACGAGAAGCTGCCGCTGGCTGACCTGCTGCTGCTGCCCAGCGAATTGGAATCCTTTGGCCTGGCCGCGCTCGAAGCCATGGCCTGCGAGGTGGTGCCCATCGCCACCAACGCCGGTGGTGTCCCGGAAGTGATCGACCACGGCAAGACGGGATTCCTCGCCCATGTCGGCGACGTAGACACCATGGCGCGCTACGCCATCGAAGTGCTAAGTGACGAAACCAAACTGCGCCAGATGGGTCAGCGTGCCCGGCAGAGTGCTCAGGCCCGCTTCTGCGCCAGCCGCATCATTCCCAAGTACGAAGATTTCTATCGCGAGGTGTTGGAACGTGCTTCGTAGATTGCGCCGGCCACCGATCCGCCCAGCTCTTCTGCTTGCAGGATCGGCAACATCAAGCGCACCAGCGTCCCGCTGCCGGGCTGGCTCTCGACATTGATCTCTGCCGCGTCGCCATACACTACCTGCAGGCGCTCCTGAACGTTCAGCATGCCAATGCCGGTGCCGGTGCTTCCCGCCGAGGCCACCATCCCCATGCCGTCGTCCTCCACCTCAAGAATCACGCGCTGCGCGGTGCAGCGGCTGCGAATGTAAATGTTGCCGCCGTCTATCTTCTCGGCCAGCCCATGTTTGATGGCGTTCTCCACCAGCGGCTGCAGAATCATGCTGGGCACATGGTGACGTAGCGACTCGGGATCGAGTTCCTTGTGGACCCGCAGTTTGTCACGCCCAAAGCGCACCACTTCGATGTCGAGATAGTCGTCCAGAAACTCGATCTCTTCCTTCAGCGGTACAAAGGCGTCGCCCTTGCGCAGCAGGCGGCGCAGGATGTTGCCCAGCTTGACGATCATCTCGCGCGCCGAGTCGGGATCGCCGCGCACCAGCGAGGTCACAGAATTCAGTGTGTTGAACAGGAAGTGGGGATTGATCTGGCTCTGCAGTGCCGCCATGCGTGCCTGCAGCAGCAGGCGCTCCTGCTGCTCCAGCTTCATCTCGATGCGAACGTTATTCAGCACCTTGAGCGGGATGGCGACCGTCATCACTGTTCCTGCGTAGATGGCCAACTGGACCGCCCAATTTGACGAATCCAGCGCATACAGCCGCAATGGCCACATGCGATGCAGATGAATGCGCAGAAATTCCAGGCCGATGATCAGGATGAAGAACGAGGTCTGCCAGTCGATGAACGATCGTCGTATGCTGCGCCGCATCCACTGCCAGATGCTGAGATCGAACAGCGGCGAGAACGACCAGATGGCCTCGCGCTCGGACGCAAGATGGCGCAGCACTCCGGCCAGCACTCCAGCCAGCACATTCAGCGGGAGCGACAGCCATTCGTGCGCAATGAGCATCGATGGCAGCGACACCAGCCCTCCGCCGAGTAATCCCACCAGGCGGCCGCCGATGACTCCCATCAGGATCGCGCCTTCGAAGGCGATATCGGCAGCGTAGAAGTTGCGCACCCACCAGCGCACCAGCACGCCCAGCGCCAACGGCGTGCTGACGATCAACACCATCTCGAGCTTCTCGCCCAGGGTGCGCTCTTCGCGAAACAGCAGCATGCGAAAGCGCCGCGCCCGTACCAGCACACTACTGATGGCCGCAGCTACTCCCAGCCGTATCAGCAGAGTGACGAGAATGAGTTTTTGGTCCATCGTTGTTTGAAGGGGCACGGCTTTAGCCGTGCCGAAAACGCATTCCCCTAATGCCCCGAGCGGACTTTAGTCCGTCAGGGAGTTCGCCGCCTCCAGAATGGCGTGCTCCGCCCTGTCCGCATCAGGCGCTCCGCCCTGCGCCATGTCCTTATTGCCGCCGCCGCGCGTCCCCAGCTTAGCCAGCGTCTGTTTCATCAGCCCGCCCATATCATTTGCCAGGCCGGGCGATTGCGCGAAGACCAGCGATGGTTGCGAACCTCCGCAACTCAGCAGCGCTACCGACTGTCCCGCTCGCGTGATCTTCTGCGCCAGCATCTTGATGAACGCGAGATCGCGGTCGGCAAAGAACTGCACTACCAGCTTCGCTCCCGAGGGAAGCTCAGTTGCGGATTGCAGAAACTTCTCTGCCTGCAATTCCGCGACCTCTTCCAGCAGCTTCGATTGGACTTTCTGCGCAGACTTAGCTTCGTCGAGTACCTTGCGCGCCTGCTGCGGCACCTCATAGATATGCGTTGAGAAAACGGCAGCAGCGTCGGTGAGCGTCGTGAAATCGCGCCGCGCCGTTGCCACGGCTCGCCGGCCGCAGACAAATTCCACACGCACGCCTTGCCGCACCTTCTCCATCTTGCGAAGCAAGATGGAGCCGATCTGCCCGGTGCTGCGCACGTGTGTCCCGCCACAAGCATTCAGGTCGAAGTTCGCGATGTCGATCAGCCGCAGCTTCTCGCGCTCGGCAGCAGGAATCTTACGCACACCTATGGCGCGCGCTTCCTCCGGCGTGGCAAAGCGAATCTCCACCGGCCGATCGTCAAACACGATCTCATTCGCCAGCCTCTCAGCCGCGGCGATCTGCGCCGGCGAGACAGCATCGGTCGCGAGGTCGATGGTGCAACTCTCATCTCCCATGTGGAATGAGACAGTGGCAAAATTGTAGAGCTGCTCGAACGCCGCCGACAGAACATGCTGGCCCGAGTGCTGTTGCTGGTGGTCGTTTCGGCGCTCGGCGTCGATCGCGCCTTGCAGCAAATCGCCCGATTGAAGCCTGGCAGCATCCTCGACATAGTGCAGTACCTCACCGGTGCCCTCGTCTTCTTCAACGTTAATTACGCGAACCTTCAACGTGTCGCCGGCTTTTGACGACCCAAGCCATCCCGTGTCGAAGGGCTGGCCGCCGCTGGTGGGATAAAACGCCGAGCGGTCCAGCACAACGGCTGCCCCGTTCGCCGTCGCCCGCACATCCACCACGCGAGCTTTAAATATCTGTAGGAAAGGATCGGTGTAATACAGGCGTTCGGTCATCGGTTTACAAAAGGATACACGCACATTGCCGTCCTTCCTCCCATCTGTTACCTTCTGTCGCACGCAATGGCCCAAGCCCCAACGTCCTCCGCGCAGGCGAGTTCCGACCGCTGGCACGCAGTTACCGCCGGATTTCTGGGCTGGACCCTCGACGCCTTCGACTTCTTCGTAGTTATCTTCCTCTTCGACATCCTGGCCGAGCAGTTCCACGTAAGCAAGGGCGCCATCGTTCTCAGCGTCACCGCGACGCTGGCCATGCGGCCGGTGGGCGCGCTGATCTTCGGCACCCTGGCCGACCGCTATGGCCGGCGGCGTCCGCTGATGGCGAATGTCATCTTCTTTTCCATCATCGAGCTGCTCTGCGGCTTCGCGCCCAACTACACCGTCTTCTTCATTCTGCGCATGTTGTTCGGCATCGGCATGGGCGGCGAGTGGGGCGTCGGTGCCTCGCTCGCCATGGAGCACGCGCCGGTGCGCTGGCGCGGCGTGCTCTCGGGGATTCTGCAAAGCGGCTACTCCATCGGCTATCTACTGGCCGCCATTGCCGCGCGCCTCGTTCTGCCCAACCTAGGGTGGCGCTGGATGTTCTGGGCAGGAGGCATTCCCGCCCTGCTGGCGCTCTACATCCGCACCAAGGTTCCTGAATCGGAGGCCTGGCAGCAGCACCGCGTGGCGCGCACTCTCGACAGCCCGCGCATCGCCTGGCAGCACAAAGGGCTGGCGCTCTACATGATCGCGCTCATGTTCCTGATGAACTGCCTGTCCCACGGCTCACAGGATTTGTATCCCGACTTCCTCAAGCACCAGCACGGCATCTCGCCCAACGTTGTTGCCTATATCACCATGTTCTATAACGTGGGCGCGGTGACTGGGGCGGTCATCTTCGGCCTGCTGTCGGAGAAGCTCGGCCGCCGCTACAGCATGCTGGCCGCGTTGGTCGTCTCTCTGGCGATCATCCCGGTGTGGGCCTTCGGCAGCGGAACGTTGCTGCTCGCCATGGCGGCGTTTGTCATGCAGGTTGGCGTGCAAGGCGCGTGGGGAATCATTCCTGTCCATCTGAACGAGCTTTCGCCCCACGCGGTGCGCGGAATGCTGCCGGGATTTACCTATCAGATTGGAATTCTGCTCGCCGCTTCAACCCCGACGATTGAGTTTGCGTTGCGCGATCGCCTCGGCTATCCCTGGGCACTAACCTCCTTTGAGCTGGTAGTGATTGCCGGGCTGGCCGTGCTGCTGATCTTCGGAAAAGAAAATCATGGGAGAAGCTTCTTGAGAGAAACCAGTTGAGAAGCCTTCGCGCCGCTCCTACCTGGCAGGTTGCCAAAAAAAATCCCGATCAGCGAACATCCCTCTCACCCCTGCACCAGCAAAAACAGAAACGTCACGAACAGCAGCAGGTGCACCACGCCCTGCAATACGTTGGTATGTCCGCTGGAAAACGTGACCATGCAAAGCGCCAGCGTGAGCAGCAGTAGCACCATGGCGGCGTGCTCTACTCCCAGAATGATGGGATGGCCGGTCCAGCGGCTGATCACCAGCATCGCCGGCACGGTAAGCCCCATGGTCGACAACACCGACCCCAGGAAGATATTGACCGAGCGCTGTACCTTATTCGCCAGTGCGGCCCGCACCGCTCCGATCGCTTCCGGAGTTGCCACCAGAATCGCTATCGCTACGCCACTCAGGGCCGCGGGGGCGTGCAGCGTCTCGACCACATAATCAATAGGCTTCGCCAGTTGCTCCGCCAGATAGACCACGGGCGCGATCAGCAGCAGCAGCAGAAGCACGGCGTAAGGTAGCGAACGCCGCGACGCGGGCTTGGGTTTCTCTTCCGGGTGCTCGTCGCCACTTCCGAAGTAGCCGCGATGCCGTCCGGTCTGCACCGCTAGAAATACCGCATACAGTCCCAGCATCAGAGCGCCCAGCATCGCCTCCTGGGCTTTTGAATAGGTTGGACCACGGGTGCTCACGGTAAAGTCCGGCATGATCATGGCGAGTACAGCCAGGGGTATGATCACGCCCAGGTAGGCATTCGCGCCCTGAAGGTTGTAGTGTTGCTCTCCGTACTTCCAGGCTCCGACCAGCAGCGAAGCGCCCACCATCCCGTTAAGAATGATCATCACCACGGCGATTAACGTGTCGCGCACCAGTGTCGGATTGTTCTGCCCGTGCAGCATCACTGCCGAGATGCTGGTCACTTCAATGAAGGTCACCGCCAGGGTGAGCACCAGGGTGCCAAAGGGCTCTCCCAGGAACACGGCGATGTGCTCCGCCTGCCGCGTTACTGCGATGGCCGAGCCCAGGATCACCGCGAAGAGCCACACAAAAACTAATGCCAATCCAGCGGGATTTGCCAGGCTCCGCTCCAACCCGTGACCGGCAAAGACGAAGGCGAGACAGGTGCCTACGCTAACGACAAGGAACGACTCCGGGCGCCCCACCGCATGAGCAAGGATTCTTTTCAATTCTCGGCCCCGAGATTCACCCGGCCTCCGACAGCCCTATAACCGCAGGTTGAGATATGGAAATCCCCAAAGACGGAAGAAGGACCTCTCCGTCCCCAATACGACCATGCCCTACGTTTACAAGTGGAGCGGGAGACGGGGATCGAACCCGCGACCAACGGCTTGGGAAGCCGTGACTCTACCACTGAGTTACTCCCGCTCAGTTAGTAGACGAGTGTAACACCGGCTTCAGCAGCGATCAAAGCGTCGCGAGCAATTGGTTTTCCGTGGTTCGGACCTTTCATTCCAGGTCGCACTACGTTATTTCTTGACTACGATTTCCTTGCCAGACATCGCACGGTCAGAACGAAGATAGTCGGTCGGCGTCACAGTTTGTGGCGCCAAAGAGTAGTCAGTACTCAGTTGCGGGTCGTCGCCGTGACGTTCTAGACTCACTGGTCAACAAATTCTGCTCCTTCCTGCGCGCCCATCATGGTCCTGACATCACGCGTCCTTCGGATCTCCGCCGCTGCCATCGTCGCCGGGGTACTCATCGGCGTGGTGGGTGGACTCTTTCAGGTACTGCTGGTCGTTGCCGAGCGGTGGTTAGTCCAGCTTGTTGCCTGGGCCCATGGCTCACCTTATATCGGCTGGCTGGCGCCGATGGCGGTGGGAGCGATCGGCGCGCTGCTGGCGCGCTACCTGGTGGTTCGTTACGCGCCCGAGGCGGAAGGCAGCGGCGTGCAGCGCGTGGAGGCGGTCTTTGCGGGCGAGGTCAGGCCAGCCGGTCTGGCCGTCCTGCCCGTCAAGTTCATTGGTGGCCTGCTGGCGATTGGTTCCGGCCTCGCCCTGGGACGTGAAGGCCCGACCGTCCAGATGGGCTCCTCGCTGGCGTTAATGACCTCCCGCGTGCTGAACAGGAACGATGAGGATATCAGGGTGTTGGAGGCTGCGGGCGCGGGCGCCGGTCTTGCTGTAGCATTCAACGCTCCCATTGCCGGCTCCATCTTCGTCTTTGAAGAGCTGACCTTGCGCTTCACTCCCATGCTGGTGGTGGCCACTTTCGCCGCCGCGACGATCGCCGTGTGGGTCGTGCGCCTGATGCTGGGCAATCACTTCGACTTCATGGTGGCCCAGCTCAATTTGACCCCAGTCTATTCTTTGTGGCCCTTCTGTGCCTTGGGACTGCTGCTGGGTGTTCTGGGCGCCCTCTACAACTGGGTGATCGTTCGCCTGCTGCGCAGGCTTGACCGGTTCTCCGCACGGACCACGGTGTGGCGTGCGGGGCTGATTGGAGCGTCGATCGGATTGGTGGCCTGGTTTGCACCTGCGTTGGTGGGCGGCGGCGATAGCTTGACCCAGGCTATTCTTTCGAATCACCACACCATCTCGGCCCTGGCCATCATCTTTGTGCTGCGTTTTCTTATCGGTCCGGGCTCGTACGCGGCAGGCACGCCGGGAGGCCTGTTCGCTCCTCTTCTGTTGCTGGGAGCTTCGTTCGGGGCCCTGTTTGGCGGGCTGCTCAACCTCGTCCATCCAAATATAGGCATCCCGGCTGTCGCCTTTGCTGTGGCAGGAATGGCGACCGTTTTCTCGGCGGCGGTGCGCGCCCCCATCACCGGTATTGTGCTCATCGTCGAGATGACCGGCCTCGGCAACATTACCTTGGGCATGCTGTGCGCTTCTTTGGTCGCGGTGGTTGTGGCCATGCTGCTGAACACCAAACCAATCTACGAGAGCTTGAAGGAACGCATGAAGGAGCAGCAGGCCAAGAGGGAACAAGCAGCCGCTGCTAGTGCTGCTGCTTCATCCGCTTCAGGCTAAAGAAAGTATCACGTCTTCGTTGCGGGTTGTGCCTTCCCATCCCTTGCGCGAGAATGGCTGCAATGTCTCTTCGGGGGTTGCTACATTGTTGAAGCGTTGCCTTAGCACTCTGCTTTTCTTCCCGTTGCTCCTCTCGCAACTGGCCATTGCCCAATCCGCTCCTTCCTTTGACGGCAAAAGCTGGTGGGAATACGTCAAGGTCCTCGCCGCCGACAACATGGAAGGCCGCGAGACCGGCAGTCCGGGATTGCAGCGCGCCTCGTCCTATGTTGTCGATCAGTTAAAGAAAGATGGGTTGCAGCCGGCCGGCCACAAAGGTTATTACCAGCCCATAAAGTTTATTAGCCGCCAGATTGACGAGTCAGGCTCCAGCCTGGCGCTGTTGCGCGAAGGCAGGCCGCAGAAGGTCACGCTGGGCGAGGAGGCGATGTTCAGCACGCGCGTAGACCTCGCTCCCGAAACTGACGCGCAACTTGTCTTCGTCGGCTATGGCCTGAATGTTCCGGAGAAGAACCACAACGATTTCGCCGGGCTGAACGTGAAGGGCAAAGTCGCGGTCATCTTCAGCGGCTCGCCTCAGGACATGTCGGCGGCTCTGGCCTCCCACTATCAGTCGTCAACCGAGCGCGCCAGGGAGTTGCGCGCGGCGGGCGCGATCGGCTACATCATAATTCCCAATCCCGCCGCCATGGATATTCCCTGGAGCCGCATGAAGCTGGCGCGCACCCGCCCCAGCATGTCGCTGGCCGATTCAATGTTCAACGACTGGAAGGGAATTGGCCTGGCGGTGATATGGAACCCGGAATTCGCCGAGCAACTTTTCGACGGCTCGGGCCACACCTTCGCCGCGATTGCCAGACTGGGTGAAGAGCGCAAGCCGCTGCCGACGTTTCCGCTCACCGTGAGCCTCCAGGCAAAAACCAAACTCATTACCAAAAAAGTGAAGTCGGCAAATATCGTCGCCAAACTGCCGGGCTCCGACCCTCAGCTCGCGGCGCAATACGTCGTGCTCTCAGCCCATCTTGACCATCTGGGCATCGGCGAGCCGATCAACGGCGACAAAATCTACAACGGCGCCATGGACAATGCCTCGGGCTCAGCCCTGGTGCTGGACATCGCCGACCGGCTGCATGCCAGCGGACTGAAGACCAAACGCTCGCTGCTGTTCCTGTTCCTCACGGCCGAAGAGAAAGGTCTGCTCGGTTCGCGCTACTTCGCGTCGAAGCCGACCGTCCCCAAGAAAGACATCGTCGCCGATCTGAACACCGACATGTTCCTGCCGATCATCCCGCTGAAGATCGTGACCGTGTATGGACTCGACGAGTCAACCCTCGGCCAGGACGCGCGTGACGCGGCGAAGAAAAACGATGTCGAGGTGCAGGCCGATCCCGAGCCGCTGCGCAACATATTTATACGTAGCGATCAGTACAGCTTCATCAAGCAGGGCGTGCCGTCGCTGGCGATGAAAGTGGGCTACACCAAGGGAAGTCCCGAAGAAGCCACCGCCATGACGTGGCTGCACGAGCGCTATCACGCCCCCTCGGACGATTTGCAACAGCCGGTGGATCTCAGTGCGGCCGGCAAATTCGAGGACATTATGTCCGATCTCGCACTACAGGTCGCCGACGCTCCCAACCCGCCAAGCTGGAACAGCGACAGCTTCTTCCGGCGATTCGCGGAAGGGAAGTGAGCGCGGTCACGATTTTCGGTGTCAGGTGTCGCGTATCTGGAAAGGCCCACAGTCAGAGGAAGGACCGTCGCCCAGGCTTTTTCTTGCCACGAGTCGCAACTTTCAGTTGGCAATTGCGTTAGACCTGAATAAGACGAAGTGGCGCACGGGGTCACCCGCAGTGAGTATCGGCCAGAGCTCCTGTTGCGTGGCCCCTTTTACTTGCTGCTTCTGAAGCGACTGCGGAAAAGCGTAGTAAGCTAAGAGCGTGGCAATTCTCGATTGGTCCCAATGCCCCGCTGTAGAAAGCATCCCCGGCAAGGTGAGTGGTGCGTGGGTGTTTAAGGGCACCCGTATGCCGGTTTCCACGGTTTTCGAAAACTTGGAATCCGGTGCCAGCATTGAGGAAATCATGGAGTGGTTCGACGTGAAGCGGGAGCAGATTGTGGCCGTACTCGACTTTGCGGCCCGCAGTCTGGATGCCCCGCCGGCTGCCCGTTCGGTAGCGTCCGCTGATGCGCATTCTCTTTGATCAGGGTACGCCCGCGCCGCTTATCCCGTTCCTCGAAGGCCACACCGTGACTAAGGCGAAGGATGCTGGGTGGGACAAGCTCGCCAATGGGGAGCTACTGAACGCTGCCGAGGAAGCCGGATTCGAAGTGTTCTTGACGACCGACAAGAATATAGCGGCGCAACAGAATTTGCGGAGCCGCACAATCGCGATTGTGGTGCTGCGAAATTCGCAATGGCGGATCGTGCAACGTCACCTTCGGAAGATCGCTGCTACCGTGAACGCTGCGACACCCGGCAGTTATTCCGAGGTGAACATACCTTTATGATAAGGCCCTGAGTGCGTTTCGGGATCCCCGCCTAGGCATAAAACCGCCGAAACGCAGAGTGCTATCCCGCCCCTTTTTAGACTGATAGCGCGGTAGTCGAAGGATCCCTTTAGCAGCGAAATGCCTATGCCAGCGCTAGCTTCTCGCGAACATCGATCCCCGCGCTGCGCAGCAGCTTTTCGACTGCATCGTCGGTGAGGCGCGTGGCATCGTATTCCACCAGGATGGTCTTTTCCTTTTCCTTGATGCGCACGCGACGAATGCCATACACATCGTTGAACTGCGCCATCGCAGCCATCTCAGTTTCCCCCGGTGTCATCCCGTAGCGAAACATCACATCGACACTCGTCATCACATCCTCCGAATAAAGGTGTAAGAATGAGGTAAGGAGCAGCTTATCAGCCACGCCGCCACACTGCTTCAAAACTTTAAGCGCTCCGAGCTTTGGGCCCGCAGGGCGTGTGATGATGGCCCAGCATGAAGCGCAGCGAAATGCTGGGTGTGTGCGAAATATAAGAGGTTTCGAGTCTCTCGGGGGCGACATTCAATGGATTCAGATCTGACTCAGCAAAACACCACCGCCACCGTACTCGACCCCGTCTGCGGCATGACGGTTGATCCGGCCAACGCGCGCGGGCGCGCACAGCACAACGGCGAGTCCTATTACTTCTGCTCGCCCGGATGCATGCACAAGTTCGTCTCCGATCCGGGCAAGTATCTTTCGCCGTCCTACAAGCCGGCCGGAATGCAGCACGACGTGCCCACACAAATGGGCGCGGTCTGCAAGATCGATCGCGATCCCGTCTGCGGCATGAGTGTCGATCCCGCCAAGGCGGCGGCGTCCATCGAGCATGATGGCAAGCTGTACCAGTTCTGCTGCAAGGGATGCGCCGAGAAGTTCCAGGCCGATCCGCAGAAATATCTCTCGCCTGCCTATAAGCCCGGCGGCATGATGGCCAAACCGCCAATGGTCAGCATCGGCGGCATCGCACCGCCCAAGCCTGCTACCGCTGCGGCCAAGCCCGGGCCCGCGGCTCCCGCCGGCACCGTCTGGGTCTGCCCCATGTGTCCCGAGGTGCGCGAGTCCAAACCGGTGCCTTGTCCCAAGTGCGGCATGGCGCTCGAGCCGGAAACGCCCGTCGCCCCCTCGACACGCACCGAGTGGACCTGCCCCATGCATCCCGAGATCGTGCGCTTGGAGCCGGGCTTCTGCCCCATCTGCGGCATGGCACTGGAGCCGCGCACCGTCGCCGCGGAAGAGGAAAATCCCGAACTGCGTGACATGACGCGCCGCTTCTGGGGGAGCGTCATCCTCGCAGTGCCGCTCATCGCGCTGGCCATGCTTCGCATGGGCCCGCTGGCGCATGCCATCTCGCCGCGCCTCGGCTCCTGGATCGAGTTCGTGCTGGCAACCCCGATCGTGCTGTGGGCGGGCTGGCCGTTCTTCCAGCGTGGCTGGGCCTCGATAAAGCATCGCAGTCCGAACATGTTCACGCTGATCGCACTTGGCGTGGGCGTGGCTTACATCTATAGCGCGGTCGCGACCCTGCTGCCGCAAATTTTTCCCGATGTCATGCGCCGGCACGGCGGCCAGCCCGGGGTCTACTTCGAGGCCGCAGCCGCCATCATCGCGCTGGTGCTGCTCGGGCAGGTCCTGGAATTGCGCGCCCGCAGCCGCACCGGCTCGGCCATTCGCGCCCTGCTCGATCTCTCGCCCAAGCTGGCGCGCATCATGCGCGACGATGGCAGCGAATACGATGTCCCACTCGATCAGGTGAAAGTCGGCGACAAGCTGCGCGTGCGCCCCGGCGAAAAGATTCCCACTGACGGCACGGTGATCGATGGCCTCAGCGCCGTCGACGAGTCAATGATCACCGGCGAGCCCATGCCCGTCGAGAAGCGCATGGGCGACAAGGTCATCGGCGCCACCGTCAACGGCACCGGATGGCTGCTGATGCGCGCCGGCCGCATAGGCAGCGACACCATGCTGGCGCAGATCGTGCAAATGGTCAGCGCTGCCCAGCGCAGCCGCGCTCCCATCCAGCGGCTGGCTGATCGCGTGGCCGCATTCTTCGTGCCTGCGGTCCTGTCGGTTTCGGTGATCACCTTCTTCATCTGGCTGTTCTTTGGACCCGAACCGCGCTTGGCCAACGCCGTTGTCAACGCCGTCGCGGTGCTCATCATCGCCTGCCCCTGCGCCTTGGGACTGGCCACGCCCATGGCGATCATGGTCGGCACTGGCCGAGCTGCGCGCGCCGGGGTGCTCATCAAGAACGCTGAGGCGCTGGAGACCTTCGACAAGGTCACGACCATCGTGCTCGACAAGACCGGCACGCTCACCCAGGGCAAGCCCGAGTTGCTGGAGGTGGTCGCCTTCAGCGGCGAGACTGAAGAGAGCATCGTGAAGCTGGTCGCCAGTTTGGAGCGTGGCAGCGAGCATCCCCTGGGCGCGGCTATCGTCGACGCCGCGCTCGCCAACCGCATTCAGCTCATTCCCGCCGAGGGCTTTCGCTCGCTGACCGGCAAAGGCGTCATCGGCGTAGTGGGCGGACGCGAGGTCGCCGCCGGCAACGATCTCATGCTGGAGGAGCTGGGCATCTTCCTGAATGAACCTGGTCCCAAAGATGATCGGGTGCCCCAGCGGGTGCCCCATCCTTCCCCCTCAGTCGGGAAAGGGTGGGGTGACGAACCTTCACCTCAGGACGAACGGGTGCCCCAGGTTCGCCCTTCTTCTGGGCTAACCTGGGTGCGAGAACGCGCCGACGCTCTTCGCCGCGATGGCCAAACCGTGGTCTACGCCGTAGTCGATGGCCGTCCCTCAGGGCTACTGGGCATCGCCGATCCCATCAAGTCCGAAGCGCCCGAGGCGGTGCGCGAACTTCAGCGCGCGGGCCTGCGGATAGTAATGGTCACCGGCGATAACCAGACCACTGCGCAGGCCGTTGCTCGCAAGCTCGGCATCCGCGACTTCGAAGCCGGCGTGCTGCCCGATCACAAAGCCGAAGTCATCAAGAAGCTTCAGGGGCAGGGAGCTACGGTGGCGATGGCGGGCGATGGCATCAACGACGCTCCTGCGCTGGCGCAAGCCAACGTGGGTGTCGCCATGGCCACCGGCACCGACATTGCCATGGAGAGCGCCGGCATCACCCTGCTCAAGGGAGACCTGCGCGCCCTGGTGCGCGCCCGCCACCTGAGCCACGCCGTCATGCGCAACATCAAGCAGAACCTGTTCTTCGCCTTCGTCTATAACTCCGTCGGAGTCCCCATCGCCGCCGGCATCCTCTATCCCAAATTCGGCCTTCTCTTGTCTCCCATCATCGCCGCCGCCGCCATGAGTTTCAGCAGCGTGTCGGTAATTACCAACGCGCTGAGGTTGAGAAGGGCGAGACTATGAAGAAGCTTGTCTCGCCAACTCCGCCAGCAGGCGCGGGCGGAGGGTTGACGGTGCCCGGTCATCTAATATTTGGGAACCCAACTCTGCGGGCGCGGCCGCTACAGACCACCCGCGAACCAATTTCCCCGAAATTACGAACCCGCTACACGTCCGACATTCATGCGCAGGAGTTAATTAATCGTAACCTCTGGAACTGAGTCTGCTGATTGGAAAATCTGCAAACCCATTTTAGCCAGCGACGCCGGCTGTCGAAGTGCCTCCCGGAACTCGTCGGCGCCGATTGGTTTGCTGAAGTAAAACCCTTGAATCTCATCACAGTGATGGTTTTCCAGAAATGACAACTGTTCAGCGTTTTCCACCCCCTCTGCGAGTACCGTGATGTTCAGACTCCTGGCCAGATTGATAATGGCTTTGGTTATGGCTGCATCGTCGGCATTGTCTGGCAGGTCACTAATGAAGGAGCGATCAATCTTTAGCTTGTCGACCTGAAATTGCCGCAAGTAGGTGAGGCTGGAGCTGCCTGCGCCAAAGTCGTCGATGGCCAGCTTGATTCCCATCCCATGAAGCTCGTTGATTACCGGCAAGGCGATGTCAGCATGCGACAGCAGAAGACTCTCGGTAAGCTCCAGTTCCAGATATTGAGGCGGCAGCCCGGTTTGCCGAAGGACTCTCCGGATGACCTCAGGGAAATTCTGCTGTCGGAACTGCACGGCTGACACGTTCACCGCGACCGGAATAGGAGTGAGTTGTTGGCACCATCGCGTCGCCTCTAGGCAGGCCATGTTAAGCACAAACTCACCCACCGGCAAAATAAGCCCGCTGCTCTCGGCGACACGAATAAACGTGGTCGGCGATATCAACCCCTTTTGCGGGTGCCGCCAGCGCAGCAGAGCCTCTGCCCCGGTTACCATGCCGGTGCGGATGCTGATTTGGGGCTGATACACCACGAACAACTCGCTGGTATCCAGTGCCAGGCGCAGGCTATGTTCCAGGTTCAGGCGCTCCACGATGCTGGCATTCATCTCCTCCGTGAAAAAGCGGAACGTGCCGCGGCCAGACTCCTTGGCCACATACATGGCGGCATCGGCGTTCTTGATCAGGGTTTCCACGTCCGTGCCATCCTTGGGAAATAAGCTGATGCCGATGCTGCAGCTTACCCCGAAAGAGTGGCCCTGAATGGAGAACTGCTTCGACATCGCGGTTATGATCCGTTCCGCGGCAGTCGCCGCATCCTCGCTCTTCTGTAGCGCCGCGAGCACGATCAGGAATTCGTCGCCGCCCAGCCGTGCCACGCTGTCCTGCTCCCGCGAAGCTGATCGCAGCCGCCCCGCTACCTCTTGCAACAACAGGTCTCCGAACGAGTGCCCAAGAGAATCGTTGATGATCTTGAATCGGTCGAGATCCAGGAACAAGAGGGCAACGCTGTTTCCCTGCCTGCGGGCCGCCGACAGCGACTGCTCGAGCCGGTCCTTGAGGAGAGAACGGTTGGGAAGCCCGGTCAGAGAGTCGTAGTAGGCGAGAAATCCGACCTTCTCCTCCGCACATTTGCGGTCGGTGATGTCCTCGACCGTGCCTTCATAGAGCGGCAAGCCGGAGGCCTCGTCGCGCAATGCGCGCATGCTGGCCGAAACCCATTTTTTGCTTCGGTCTTTTCTGAATACTTCCACTTCTGCGCCGCGTATGACCCCATTCTCTTCCACCGATCTGGATAGTTCTTCCATTCGGCCGGGCTCCACAAATAGTTGTGCCGGCAGACTGGAGACCTCCGCCAGCAGCTCCTCGGGCGAGTCGTATCCGTGCATACGCGCCAGCGCCCGATTGACGCTCAGGGGCCTGCCTGCCGCCGTCATTTGAAAGATTCCAACCACCGCGTCTTCGAACATCGCCCGGTATTTCTCTTCGGCGCGGCGCAGCGCTGTCTCCGCGGACTTTCTTTCCGTAATGTCCTGTTTGATGGCTATGAAGTGGGTTAGCTGATCGGGCAGCAGCCAGACCGGGGTTATCGTCATCTCTTCCGTATATAAAGTGCCATTCTTGCGCCGATTCAGAATCTCACCATGCCAGATCTTGCCCGCTGTAATGTCTTTCCATAAAGCTGCCCAGAACCTCTCGTCTTGCTTGCCGGAGTTCAGAATCCGGGGGTTTGCGCCGACCACTTCGCCTTCGCTATAGCCTGTCAAGGCTGAAAATGCCGGGTTGCTCCAGACGATCGTGCCCTGTAGATCGGTTATCAGGATGGAATTTGCCGCCGCGCTCAATGCCGCTGCCTGGAGTTTCAGCTGCTGGTTCGCCGTCGAAAGCTCGGCCGTCCGACAAGCCACTTCCTCTTCAAGGTCTTCACGGTACCTCCGCAGTTGCTGATCGCGTTTTTCGATCTGCTCCATCAGCCCGTTGAACGCCCCTACCAGCAATCCGAATTCGTCGCGGTTGGGAAGCTCAGCGCGAATCGAATAGTCGTCGGCCTTGGCGATGGCGTCGGCGGTTTGTACCAGATGCAGGAGCGGTTTGGAGATGGGTTTCTGAAACCACGGCGCCAGCAGCATTGCCAGTATCAATGTGCAGCCTATGGCAGCGATGACCGCGAACCGGTACTGGCGATATCGTGCCGAGAGTTTCTGCAGGTCAGACTCGATATAGATCGTTCCCACGGTTTCGTTGCCGATCGCGATCTTGCGGAACTCAATTAACCGGTTTCCTTCGAAACGAATGCTCGGATCTTGTACCGCCGGAGGAGTGAAGCCTTGTCCGGTTGCATCGCGAACATACTTGGCAAATGGTTGGCCTTCCTCGTTGTAGATACACGCTGCTGTGATACTAGGCTCAGCCTGGAGGGCTTGCAGAACGTCACGCGCTGCATCCTCATCGCGAAAACTCAGTGCTGCCGTACTGTTCCTCGCCAGGACATCGGCCAAAGTAGCCAACTCGCGAGCCATCGAGTCCTTCAGCCCCCACAAGTCGAAGGCCCCAATAGGAATGGACACGGTAAAAGCGGCCGCCAGAGCCATAGCTACGAAAAGCGCTCGCAGCTTGTACCGAATTGGCCACTCCGAAAATGGTTTTGGGCGAAACACCCTTACCTCACAACCAGCTTGGCTATATTCAATAAGCGCGAGCTAACCCGTAAGCCGGCACGCGTGGCGGCTTTCTCGTTGACCTGAAAGTGGACGTGGTTATCGTCCAGCACAAAGTTGATCATTCCTCCCGCCTGAACAAACCCGTCCATCTCTCCTACCGTCAGGACACTCGCGTTCCCTAGCTCCTCCAGCACGCGGGAGGTTTCCCTTCTGTGAGAGAAGCTGATGAACAGGACTCGGCAATCGCGGGCCTGGCCTGCCTCACCCACCGGAATGACTGTCACCGGGTGCGAACCGATCGATTTCCCGCTGACCACCTCCCGCAACGTGGCTTCAAACTGTTTATCATCCAACACACATAGGGCCAGCGGACTGGTTGCTTGCGCCGTACCGCTGGTGGGCCACTCGACAAACTTAGCGAAGTTGTAAAGGTACGCGGCTTTCACCTGATATTCGGTCGGAGTCTGGCCCGATGCCTGGCCATTGGGGACGAACAGCCACAACAGCAACAGCCCCGTGCAAAACCATCTCGTTGCGGTTTTGTGCGACGCCACCATGTCACTTCATCGCTCGCTCTGATGCCAAGTCAATGTAAAGCGAAAGCTTCGTCCATCCTGCTGAACTGCCTGTAGAGCGCTGGCGTCCGGTGGAGGGTTGTAATAAGCCTTGTTGAACAGGTTGTAAACGCTGCCCGAAAGATCGAGGTGTTTCCCGAGGTTGCGCCCCAGCATGGTGAAGTTGAAGACTGCGAATGGAGGTATGCGTCGCTCGTCGGATGTCACCATCGCGCTCGTGTACTGGGCATCGAGACTGGCGAAAAGCCGGTCTCGCAGCAAGGACTGGCTAAGGTTCAGCTTGAAGAGGTTCTTGGGGGAATTGTCCAACAACTGGCCGCTTATGCCGTCCTTTGCCTGTTGAAAGCTATAGCTTGCGCTGCCTTCCAACCCGTGCCACAGCCTACCCTTCAACTGGAATTCCAACCCGGTAACATAGGCATTCCGGCGATTCATGAAAATAAGCTGGTCCTGGCCCACAACTTCCTGCGTGATCAACTGATTTATGGTGTTGTGGAACACCAGCAAGCTGAACCAGCCGCGGCTTCCTATGCCCTGCTCCCAGGCGGCTTGTATGGTCTGCATCTTTTCCGGACGTAAGGTGGGATTTGGCAGGCTAGGGGGAACCGAATAGTACAACTCGTATGCATTCGGCACCCGGAACGAGCGGGCAAAGATGAGCTTGAATGCAGTCTGGCTCCAGGGCTTGTAGATCAGCGCCGCCCGTGGCGACCCGCTACCACCGACCGTGCTGTAATAGTCATAACGGTACCCCAGGTTCAAGGACAGCACGCGGCTCAGGGTAAGCTCATCCTGGACATAGACTGCACCGACTAGAGACCTTCTTTTATCTTTTCTCCCCTTCCCCTCAAGTGGTGAACAAGCTGGTCTCCGGGGGAGCCGACAGCTCAAGCAACGAAGGGCAGCTCTTGTCCTTGTGGCTGTCGAAAAGCGTGGCCGAGCTTCGGGTCGAGTCCGCATGAGCGTGATTCCCGACTTCAAGGCCGTCACCATCATGTCGTTTCTCAGCGAGCACATCGCATCTGGGGCCACTATCTATACGGACGGCCTCAAAAGTTTCTCAGGGCTGTTAGAGGCTGGTTTTAAACATGTCGCCCGTAACCAACCTCTCCGGTCGCAGTTGCGCCAAGGCGCGAAGTCTGCTGTCCCGCTTGCCGATCGGGCGATTGGAAACCTGCAACAGTGGCTGATCGGAACCTACCACGGAGTGAGCAAGGAGCAACTCCAGGTTTATCTCGATGAATTCGTCTTTCGGCACAACCGTCGAAAGACACCGGCGGCCGCATTTCAGACACTACTTGGCTTCGGAACCGCTCGCAGATCAACTATGTACGAGCAGATTCGGGGAGCGAACAGAGACCTTCCCTTGTCCGCAATGAACATCTGGTAGGGTTCGACATTGTAGGATGTCTGCGATTGAAGAAGGTTGTCGCGGAATTCGCCGCCAAAGGTGACATGGTTCCGCTTCAGCAGGGTTGTAGAGAACTGCAGCTCGGTTCCCCACCATTTTCCATCAGCAAAATCGAGATTGCGTACCCTTTGCGAACTCCCATCATCGGAAGGAAGAATATAGGTTCCCTGATAAAAATACCGGTCATACTGGACGCGGGCCAGCACATCCCATTTGGTGAAGTGGTGGGTATAGAGCAGGTCAATGTATTCGTGGGAATCGGTCATCCGCGTCCTGGGATCGTTAAAGACCGTGCCCCATGCACCAGTAGGAATGCCTTTCTCTCGCGTGCCGTACAGCGCCTGGAGGGTAAAGTCGCGAAACGAGATCGTTGCCAGCCCGCTCCCCAGCTGGTCGCCATCAGCATGGCTGGCAATGCCATTATTGGTGAGCGGACTGTCGTACTCAGGAAAAAACAGCCGGTTCGCGCCCCGGCTTCCATAGAACGTCCCGGAGAACAGGAACTCAAACGGACCCCGTTTCCCGCCGTAGCTTACGCGTCCTTTGTAGCTATTGAACGAGGCCGCGCTGGCGGCGACCTCAACCCCGTCGAGCTCACCTCCCTTCTTGGTGATGACATTCACCACCGCAAACAGCGCATTGCTGCCGTACAGAGACGACACCGGACCACGGACGATCTCAATGCGCTGAACCAGGTCGATATCGACGGGAAACTCGGTCCCCAGCATCGCCTGGTTGTAGACGTTGTCGTTAAGACGATGTCCGTCCACCAGCAGGAGAATCCGGCTGTTGTAGTCTCCTGGTCTGGCGAACCCCTGCACTCCCACGTAACTGTAGTTGCGGTCGTACAGCACATAGAATCCGCTTACCGTCGCCAGAACATCGGACAGGGTGCGATAACCGTAGCGCTGGATGTCATCGGCAGTGACGATCGTCACTGAAGACGGCGCATCGGCCGCAAGTTGGGAGTGGCGGGAAGCGCTATATACGCGCATCTCACCGAGTTGCTCCAGGCTGGCTTCCGACAGGTCTGGTGACTGCTGCTGTGCGCGGCAGACAAAACCGCCTGCGCCGGCAAGAGCTAGGGCGAACCACAGTATCTCCGCCCCTGCCCGTAGTACACCCGCAACGCCACGGACGACCCGGGGATTGTCAGGCCGGTCTCTCATCTTCCTTTTGGTTTCCCTGCAGCACGCTGCCAGAACATGCGGGGGTAGCGAGTCCCTTCAACGCTCAACACGTTCGTCAGGTGTTGACATCTACGCACGACTGGCCTTCCAGGGCGCCGCTACTCTGTCTATCGTCAGTTTTTAGAGTCAGTTCAGCCAAAGCGACGGCTGGCCACTCTTACCTTCGCTCGGCAAATCTGGGAGTATGAGGAATAGACCAAGGACCTGCCACGCGGGCTGGTGCCTCAAGTTCGCGGCCTTTAGTTGGGCGCCGCAAGCTCGAGGCAGGCTCTGGTTCGTCCCACCCATGGCGACGTGAAGACGGCACCGGAGTGGATGGCCCCCCCGTTCCCATTCCGGGAAACCCTGCCACCTTCGTAATCGCTGCGCCGCCCTTTCTCAATGCAGTCCAGCTCAGCAGCCCATAAACTCCCTTCGAGGACACCAAAGAGGTGTGCCTCGGCTCCGGAGCCTGCGTTGGGCTGGTCGAACCGTTCGCCCTCTATCATCTAGGCCGGCTGCGCCGGGAGCTAAGTTCTTTGACATCAGGATTTTGCCGGCAAGCTCCATGGGCTCAGGATTTTACAGCGAAGGTTGCGCTACAACGATGAAAACAAAGGATCGTGCAAACTAATTTTTCGCGCTTTTGCGCATTATCAGACGCGGCTAGCCTCCAGCAACTAGCTCACGCATGTAACTGGAAGCTATATCAATGAGCCAGTCTTCGAAGGAGACGGCTTCAGCCGTGCCGCATAACCCTCTAAAAATGCTGGCTTTTGCCCAGGAGGGAAAGCGGGCTTACCTTCTTGAAACCAGCCTCCAGCAACTAGCCGAGAGCAAACAGCCAAGAGTCAGATGCCTGGAGCCAACGCCCTTAGAGCGAAGAGCGAAAATCGAAGAGAGAGAAGCCCGAAGCATCCTTAACGCTTTTATTTACAGGATCTTACCCGTAAGTCGCATGGGCTCAGGATTTTACGACGAAAATCGGGCTACAACCATGAAAACAAAGGATCCCGCAGGTATTTTTTAAGCTTTTCGACTGGCCACTCACCGCCGATCGTTTGCACCGCACGAGCACTTCGGGCAAGTAGCAACGCATAATTGACTCATGTCTGCTGCTGATTTCAAGTTGCACCAAAATTTGTGCATCATCCTCGTGCGCACCCGTAATCCGCTCAATATCGGAGCCGTAGCAAGGGCCATGGCGAACTTCGGCGGTTCGCAGTTGCGGCTTGTGGCGCCGTATGATCTGGCGTTTCGCGAAGCCCGCTCAGCGGTCGGTGCCAGCGGGTTGTTAGCCAACGCCGAGGTCTGCCAGTGCGTTGCGGAAGCCGTCGCCGACTGCGACCTCGTAATTGGCACAACCGCAGCCACCAAACGGAGTGTAAGCCTTCCGCTGATCATCCTCCCCAGAGCGGCCCCCCAGATCGCTGACGCCGCACACACCGGAAAGGTCGCACTCCTGTTTGGCTCCGAAAAACGCGGCCTCGCCAACCAAGATATGAGCTACTGTCATTGGCTGATGCGCATTCCCACAACCCAGCAATTTCCTTCCATGAATCTCGCGCAATCGGTCGTCGTCGTGCTATACGAACTGGCGCGAACCTGGAACCAGACTCCGGCAACCGTAGAATCCGAAGCCATCCCTACTGCAGATCCTCCAGCAAAGATGCAGAGTTTGTTGCGGCTTGCCGAGGTCATGCACGAAGCTCTGGAGTGTTCCGGCTATTTCTCCGAATCGGCCGCTGCATCTTCGGAAGAACAACTTCGACGGCTGCTGCTTCGCATGAAGCTGACCGAACCTGACTCGGAAATCGTCGTTGGAATGTTCCGTCAAATCCTGTGGAAGCTTCGGGCGAACTCGCCCCAGTGATACGCATCCCAAGTGACCGGGTTTGTAGCTACTGGTGTGTTTCCTCCAGGCCCCTTCAAGTCCGCCGTGACTCCCACTGGTGTCGGCACAGCAGCGAATCGGATTAGGAACGGAAAGTCGGCATACAGGTTGTGATCCTGAAAGCGAACCACGCCAACGATAGCAGTCGCGATGTGCGTTCCCGATACCGATCTGGTCAAACTTCCTACATGAGGACTTCGGGACGCCCTTCGGGGGAGGCGGACTTGCCTGCCGGCTTTTGCCTGGACTTACTTGCGGCATAGCGATTTCACACCCATTACCCGAACCGCGAAGCTGCTCCAAACCGGATCGGGCCCAGGCCGCTGTGCTCGTGCTTGACCATTTCGGAGACCCTCGCTGCTTTCGAACTGGCAGCGGATACTTCCGGGTCTCTGTCACAGTCACGTGTGACGTCTGCACTTGGTGGGTGTGAGCTCGCGTGTTTAAGCTGAAAGGTATCAGAAAAGACTCGAGGTTTTGCGGGGGCCCTGGCAGTCAATAGGATTAAGGAAGAGCTGCTGGAATTGGCAATTTGGTCACCGTCCCAAGTGACCACCGGCACACAACGCGCGTGAGCAGAACCCGCCGCCCTGCTTCGAGTTTTGAGCCGCAGATGCGTCCACAGACGATCCGGCACGCCCATGTGAGCGGCGATACACTGTGAGTCTAAGGGGCATCATGCTAACACCATACGGGCTCGATATCATAGAAAACTGCCTTAGCTGCAAGCTGCGGGCAGAACACAGCTTCTGCGATCTTCCTCCGGCGGCATTGCAGTATTTTGAAGCCATCAAGTACTCAACCACCTATCCCAAAGGGGCCGTCCTGTTTGTGGAGGGCCAGGAACCGAGGGGTATTTTTGTGCTCTGCAAAGGGCGCGTGAAACTCTCGATTTGCTCGCGGGAAGGAAAGACGCTGATCATGAAGATTGCCGAGCCAGGAGAAGTGCTCGGACTCAGCTCCACGATCGGCGGCAAGCCCTACGAGCTGACGGCAGAAACCGTTGGTCCATGCCAGATTAATTTTGTGAGGCGGGAAGACTTTTTGCGCATGCTGAAGGAGCACAGCGACGTTTGTCTACAGGTAGCTGTGCAATTGAGCGACAAGTACAACACAGCCTGCCGCGAGATCCGTTCGCTGGGTCTGTCGCACTCAGCAACCGAGAAGCTGGCGAAGCTGCTGTTCGACTGGAGCATGCGTAACGGAGAGGCGGGGAAGCCGGAACCGCGTTTCACGCTTGCCGTGACGCACGAGGAAATTGCCCAGATGATTGGCACGTCGCGGGAGACCGTGACGCGTCTATTGGCCGATCTGAAGAAGCGGCAAGTGGTGCAGTTGAAGGGTTCGACGGTGCTGATTCGCAACAAAGCCGCCCTGAAGTCGCTGGCGCTGGCTTAGCAGCCGGCGGTGTATCTGGCATTCTCTATCACTAGCGGGAGGCATAGAAACACGAAAAGCCCGGAACTTTCGATTCCGGGCTCACGGAGGTTGCTCTCTTAGAGAACCTGAACGTTCTCGGCCTGAAAGCCCTTCGGGCCTTTCGTTACGGTGAATTCAACGGCCTGACCTTCTTGAAGGCTTCGGAATCCACTGGAAGCAATCGCCGAGAAATGTACAAAGACATCTTCGCCGTTCTGCCGGCTGATAAAGCCGAATCCCTTGGCATCGTTAAACCACTTCACTGTTCCTTGTTCCACTGTGTTGTACCTGTGTTTCTAAATTTCCTGCTGAGAAGATCGCTCGCTGCTTGGAGTGGGTAACGCGTAGGCGGGACCAGCTCAAGATCGCTTTCGCTCAAACTTAGCCTGATACCGATTCGATGTATCCCATCCCTGAAGCGATGCAAGAAATTGTTTTTTCTCAGGTTCCGCTCTAGAACCTCAGCATTTTGGCTCCTCCGGCTGACTCCCTAGGCGCGGGTCCGCGTTTTCTCCAACTGGGTGAAGTCTTCCAGCATGGGCAGGCGAGCTGCGCCGTAGAGTCCCGCGTCGCTACCCAGCAAGGCACGGGTGATCAGCGTGCTTCGCGAGAATTCCTTCTGCTCGGGCGAAGTCAGGGAGTAGATCGAGGAGCGGAACTTCATCTCCTGAAACATGGCCGGAGAGAATGCGTCCCATGAACTGGCGACGCCGCCTCCAATAACGTACATAGGCAGATTGAGCGCGTTGACCATGCCGCCAATGCCGATGCCCAGCGCGCGGCCGACGGTCTCGAAGATCTTCTTCGCCGAGGCGTCGCCCTGAATCGCCAGGTTGTAAATGGAACGGGAGGTGAACTGTTGGGGATCGGGCATGAGGCGCTCGATTTCTTCCGAAGCTTCCTTGCGCTCGATGGCTTCGCGCGCCATGCGCACGACGGCGGTGGCGGAGGCGTACTGCTCGAGGCAGCCGCGGCTTCCACAGCCGCAGGGATGGCCATCGGGAAAGATGTTGAAGTGGCCCAGCTCGCCCGCCATGCCGGTCATGCCGTGCCACAGCCTGCCGTTGAAGATGAGTCCGCCGCCCACGCCCGTGCCGAGCGTGTACATGGCCATGTGCTCGACCTGGCGTCCCGCGCCCAGCCATTTTTCTCCCATGGCGGCAACGTTGGCGTCGTTCTCCAGGATGACTTTGGCGCCGAGCTGCTTCTCAATGACCTCGCGCACCGGGAAGTTGGTCCAGTCGGCGAGGTTGGGAGAGCGCATGACCCTGCCGGAGGCCATGTCGATGAAGCCGGGCACGCCGATGCCGATGCCGCATAGAATGCCCGAATCTTTGTACTTCGCCTTGACCAGGTCGATGGCGGTACACATCTCTTTGATAACGTAATCGCGCCCGCGCTTGACTTCAGTGCCCAGCGTCAGCTTTTCCAGCAGCTTTCCGGTGTCGTCGACGGCGGCGATGCGGAGATTGGTCCCGCCAAGATCTACTCCGATGGCAAAGGTTTGCATGTCTACCCCTATTTTTGTGTCGCCCCCGAGGGGCTTGGGACAAAATTTCACCGCCTACCCAGCACTCCGCTTCGCTTCGTGCTGGGCTGTCATGTTGGTCGCCCTGCGGGCTCAGCGCTTCGCAAGGCATACAGCTGTAAGGCACGGCGCGTGTCGTCCCTACGGGACTCGGAGTGGTTAAACTGCCTACCCAGCGCTGAAGCGCTGGGCTAAGATATGTCGCGCCTGCGGCGCTGGTTGACCCCATAGTATGCACGGCTGGCAAACCGGGCTTTGATAACGAACGAAGCCAACATCTTTTCTTTCCGGCTCGTGCCTTGATGCGGTGCCTCGAAGTGCCACCGGATTTCCCACAGCCGTCAGCGCTGGCAGTGCGGACAATAATGACTGCTACGCCCAGCGATGATAACCCGCTTGATGGGTGTTCCGCACACCAGGCAGGGCTGGTCTTCGCGGCCATAAACGCGATGCTGTAGCTGAAAGAAGCCTTCCTGGCCGTCGGCATCGACGTAGTCGCTGACCGAGGAGCCACCAAGGGCGACGGCCTCGTTGAGAACTTCCTGGAGCGCAGCGTGAAGCTTGCGCAACTGCTCGCGGGTGAGCGATGACGCGCGCCGGCGGGGCCGGATGCCGGCGCGAAATAGCGCCTCGTCGGCGTAGATGTTGCCTACGCCGCTCAGCAGTTTCTGATTGAGCAGCGCGCTCTTGATGGGGGTTTTGCGCCTGCGGAAGAGCTGGACGAAGCGGTCGGCTTGCGAGTTCAGCGGCTCGTCGCCGGGAGCGGCGAATCCGGCTTTCGACTTTTTGTCGAGACGGATGACCGCCAGCCGACCGAAGCGTCTTGGATCGATGAAGCGCAGCTCGCGGCCGGACTTCAGCTTGAGCACGGCGTGGGTGTGCTTCAGAAGCTCGTCTTTGGGCTGCGCGACCTGCATGCGTCCAGTCATGCCGAGGTGAACGATCCACTGTCCATGAGGCTTCGGCTTGCCCCTGCCGTTGCGAAGGACACGTTCCAGGTCGAAGACCATGTGCTTGCCCACGCGGCGGACCTTGGCAATGCGCGCGTGCTCCAGAACAGCCGCGATTTCTTTGCCGGGCGACTTCAGGGGCTCGGGCTTTTCGCCCAGCCAGACGGATTCGATCACGTCGCCGGAGAGGCGCTGATCCAAGCCACGCGCGATGGTTTCGACCTCGGGAAGTTCAGGCATAGAAGCAAATCAGCGGCTGCATAAAGGGAGAGTTAACAGGCCCGCTGCGCGCCGCTGGGCATGGCGAATGCATCTTTGTTAAATTGTCGTCCAACAAAAAGTCATCGGAGTTTTGCTTGACCTTTTGCGATGTTATGATGCCGGACGTCGGCTTGCCGAAGCGCGGCAAGCTTCCCATTGCAACGCAAGCAGGGAGCGAAGAACTCAGATGCGAGCATTCCTCGCGGGCTGAAGCCCGCTCGGAATGACAAACGTAAAAGTATTGGCGACGGCGCAGCTAAAGCTGCGCCCCTTCAAAACGTGCCGGAGTCGAATCTTCCGCAGCCTGCTAATAGAGGATATCCTAGTGGCCACAACGTCTGACTCACAGCGCCGGTTGACGATCGCACACAGCATCGGCGCTGACGGCATAACCACCCTGATTTGCAAGGGGCGCATCAATGTGGAGAGCGCCGGCTTGTTTCGCAACGAGGTCAAGGCCCTATCGTCCAGCCATAAGACGGTGCTGGCGGACTTGAGCGGCGTGGAGTCGATCGACAGCTCGGGTCTGGGAAGTATTTTGGGCACACACGTCTCGGCCAAGAATGAGGGCTGCGAGCTGATTCTGGTGAACGTGAACCCGGGGGTAAGAGACCTGCTGAATATCACGAAGCTAACGTCGGTGCTGGCGGTGCGGTAGGGAGGGTGGATCGAGCACCCGGCATTCATGCCCCAGGTTAGCCCAAAAACGGGGCGAACCTGGGGAACCGGGCATGCTTGGCACGTGTACCCGAAAGCGGAATAGGAGGCTCACCGAGCCACCTTTTAATGGGCCAGCCTTCGGTATTCCCAGGCGAACCCGAAGGCAAAAACCGCTATCAGCAACAGCCAGACAGCCGGATGGCGCAGCGCCGAAATTGGGTTCCACACGACTTGTCCGATTTTCAATCGTCGCGAGAGCAGGGCTGCCTGACTTAGGATGAAGCAAAGAGTGAGAAGAACCACGGCCATGAGACCGAAACCGATACTCTTGAACCAGACCATTTCATCACCTCCGACGGAAGTCGTAATGAGGTAGCTCGAATCAGTTACACGGGCCGGGCCCACTTGCTGCTTGCACCCAGTCGAGTGGTAAACACTCTCCAGCAACGACGAGAAATTTACCTTTAATGTAGTTTGGGCAGTTATTTACAAACCCGAAACTCCATCCGAACGGACAGGTGGGGTGGGTGCCCGAAGAACAGGCCGTACTATGCCAAGTGCACTCATCATCTTCCAACGTAACCGGTGGCCCATAGTACGTGGTTCGTATCGATATGCCCCAGCTTAGAAAGTCAGCGAAGTCAACAAAATTGCGAATCGAGGCTACACCATAGTTTACGGGACAAATGACCGCCGAGGGACAGTACTGTAAGTGGAACGGCGGGCTGGTTTGGACAGGAGCAAATCCTGAAAGGAACCAGAAATTTACGTCTATCTGAGACCAGGTGTTGAGGCGGGCGATATCTGGATATTGGTAGTAATTTGGATTGGGAGCGCCAGAGCACATAACATCCGCCTCCACCGCAAAATCCAGGCCGACGGCTGAGCCGTCTGCTGGTACATGAACGGCTTGTCCGGTGTGAATTTGATCCACAGCACGCCCAAGAGCGAGTCTGGTACCACCTACCCAGTCGGCGTCCCCATTCAACTGTATCTTTGGCCGGACCGTGCAGAGCGGGCGGTATTGACCTTCGACCCAGTCACTCACGTCGTCGATCCCGCTTACCTCCGCTGTCGGAGTTACGTTTGCGCTTCCGTCGCCGTTGTAGCTTACCGTATAGGTGTAGTACGACGAATAGGCTCCGTTTTGCGCTGTCGCACCGATGGCAAGAAGCAGAAGCGAAAAGAAGCACAGTGTTGTCAACGAATATTTCATTGTCCGCTCCTGACTCCCACCACCATATGGGTCTTCTCTGCTTGGACAAAAGCATTCAGCTTCGCCAGCCCGTCCTTGCTGAGTCCGGCCGCCAATTGCGAACGCGTAGCCTCCACCAGCCTCGATATCGACTGGCGGGTGTTGGAGACTTCTTTCTGCAAGTCTGCGACGGTGGCCGAAGCTGTATTAGCGTCTACGAATGCGTTGTGCGTCTGGATCAACATCTCGTACTGCTGACGGAAGTTTCTGAGAACTTCGTCGTAGAGTTGATGGTCGGCGGCGGTTAAGCCGATGTTTCCTTGTAATTGTTCACTACGGGCAGTCGCCGCGCTGGTCTCGAAGTGAGACTGCATCATGAAGACAGAGCGATAGGCCGCGTTGTCGGGAATCAACTCGGGATGCTGCCGTCCGTCGATCCGTGTTGCGGTCTGCGCGACTCCGCAACACACACCCAGAAGCAGCACTCCAATTAACCAACGGACCTTCATTGTGATTCTCCTTTCTGAAGATCGTTGTTTTTTCTCGTCTGCTGGGGGGCAATAGCTCCAAAGTGCCGACTGAGAACTGCTAGTCAGGTGGTATTTCGTGCAAGTCCTGGGATTCGAAAGAGATGGGGAGGTTTGTGAAAAGATGATGAAGGTCGTTCCAATTTGGAACACCAAGCTCCTGACGGCAGTGAATGGGAGTGCCTGTTCCGGTCGGGCGTGGTGAAGTCCGTCGATTGCACGTCGCAAGGGCTGGCTTGTACACTCAATAGTTACACAGCCCGTCCATTCAACTTCCCTGAATTCTGCTGACGTTTACTGAACGCAGGCGAGCTGTGTGCGAATCCTTGCGGTTGTCTTCGGTTTTCAGTGACCTCACCCGACCGCACATGGAGCAACCATTTGAAACCAGGCAAGACCGCGGTTGTCGTCGGCGCCCAGTGGGGCGATGAGGGCAAAGGCAAGATCGTTGACGTTCTCTCCGAGCGCTTTAAGGTGGTCGCGCGCTATTCCGGCGGGCACAACGCCGGGCACACGGTAACCATCAAGGGGCAGAAGTTTATTCTGCAGCTCATTCCCTGCGGCGTGTTACGCGAGGGCTGCCGTGGCGTGATCGGCAACGGGGTAGTGCTCGACCCGTTTGCCTTCCTGCGCGAGGTGGATGCCCTGCGCGCGCAAGGTGTGAATGTCGAGGGCAATCTGTTTGTGAGCAACCGGGCGCACGTGATCCTGCCCTACCATCGCATGATCGAGCTGGCGGCGGAGAACGCTCCCGGACGCATCCGAATTGGCACCACGTCGCGCGGCATTGGGCCGACCTATGAAGACAAGATGGCGCGCAGTGGCCTGCGGGTGCAGGACCTGCTGGATAAGGAACTGCTGAAGAAGCATATTGAGAATGCCTGCCGCGAGAAAAACATGGTGGCCCACGCGCTGTTCAACAGCGAGCCACTGGATGCTGACAAGATGTATATGGAGTACGCGGAGGTTGCCGATCGGGTGGCTCCGTTTGTCGCCGATACCGCTTGTTTGCTCAACCAAGCAATTGCGCAGGGCGAGCCGGTGATGTTCGAGGGCGCGCAGGGAACCATGCTCGACATCGACCATGGCACGTATCCGTTTGTGACCTCATCGAGTGCGACTTCGGGCGGGGCGGTGACGGGCACGGGGGTTCCGCCGACCTCCATCACGACGGTGATTGGAGTGACGAAGGCCTATTGCACGCGCGTTGGTGGGGGGCCGTTCCCGACCGAGTTGCACGACGAGATGGGCGAAGCCATTCGCAAGAAGGGCAACGAATTTGGCGCTGTGACGGGGCGTCCGCGGCGCACGGGATGGATTGATCTGCCGCTGTTGCGCTACTCCAACATGATCAACGGCACGGGCTGGCTGGTAGTGACCAAGCTCGACGTGCTGGACGATCTGGCGGAGATTCCGGTGTGCGTGGGCTACAAGATCGACGGCAAAGCCACGGAGGAGATCCCGGCGCAGGCGGCCAGCTTCGACAAGATCGAGCCGATTTATACCAAGATGCCGGGATGGCATACCAGCACGTTTGGTATCGACAGGTGCGATCGCCTGCCGCAGAAAGCGAAGGAGTATCTGGCATTCCTCGAGAAGGAGACCTGTGCGAAGGTCGGCATCGTCTCTACCGGGCCTGATCGTGAGCAGACGGCGTTTACGGGTGAGTTTGCGCAGATGCTCGACGACATTAGCGGGAAGAAGTAGGGAGAGTCTGATTAAGTCCGATCGAAGACGCTCAGGGGCTAAAGCCCAGCTTTATTCCAGGCGCTTACGGACGGCCTAAAGGCCGTCCCCTTCAAAGCCCGGATGTAATCAGACCTGCAATAGGAGGGGCGCGTGATTGTTCTGGCTGTTGTCTGGGTTGCGAAACCAACGCATGAAAACGAGGTTGCGAGGATCTTTCGCAAGCTTGAAGCCGATTCGCGCCGCGAGCCGGGATGCCTGATGTACATGGTGCATCGGCAGAAGGACGATCCGGGGCGTTTCTTTATCTACGAGCAGTACCGGGACGATGGCGCGCTCGAGGCGCATCGCGATACGCCACATTTTCAGGAGTATGCGGTGAAGGGGTTGCAAGGTATCGCTGATCGTGTGCAGGGAGAGTTGTACGAGCCGCTGACCGCGGAGTAACCGCGGATGGACGCGACACCCAATCGCTAACTAATACCTGACACCTGATACCCAATCCTGTCCGCGTTCATCCGCGAGAGTCCGCGGGTGATTCGTTTCGGAACGAGGCGCGGAAGGAATTTTCTGCCAGTTGCCGCAGTTCGTCATCGCGGAAGCCGAATACCTCTTGGGCGATCTGGTATTCCCGGTTCAGCGTGGTATGAAACATCTCGGGATCGTCGGTGTTGAGCGTGACCAACACGCCGGCGTCGAAGAGTTTTCGCACGGGATGCTGATCGAGCGCAGAGCAGCATCCGGTCAGAACATTGCTGGAGATGCAGACCTCGACCGGGATTTGCTGTTCGGCCAGATAGCGAACCAACCCGGGATCTTCAATGGCATGCAGACCGTGGCCGATGCGGTCGACCTTTAATTCGCGGATCGCTCCCCAAATCGACTCTGGCCCGACGGTTTCGCCGGCGTGGACGGTAAGACGCAGGCCATTGTCGCGCGCCAGGTCGTAGACGTCGCGAAACTGCCGGGGCGCGCCACGGCGTTCGTCGCCGCCGAGACCGATGCCAACCACGTTGCGGCCTTTCAAGCGGATGGCCTCTTCGACTACACGTTTAGCTTCCTCGACGCCGAAGTGCCGGGCGGCGTCGAAGATCCAGGAGATGGAGACGCCAAAATCGCGCTCGCCGCGCTCGCGTCCTCGCTCCAGGCCTTCAAACAGGGGCGGGAAGTCGCCGCCACGCCAGTGCACCACACCGACGGAGACATAGACTTCGGCATGACGAACGTTCTGCTCACGCAGCTTCTGCATCATGCGATAGGTGACGAGCTCGTAGTCGTGGGCGGTGCGCAGACGCTCGGTAACGGCTTTGAAGGCCAGCAGGAAGCCGGTGAAGTTGGTGTAGTTATAGAGCTCGCGAGCTTCGTCTTCGGTGAAGACGCGTCCGCTGTCGGCAATGTTGGTGTAGCGATTGTTGGTGATCGCCAGCGGCGTGGGATGGCGGCGGCTCAACTCCGACAATGTGGGAGGGTCGACCGTGCCCTCGAGGTGAAGGTGCAGCTCGGCCTTAGGCAGAGAGCGGATGAAGTTAGTGGGAGGCTGATCAACAATTGGCATCAGGCGCATCGTTGAGTTTCGAGGTATGGAGTTCGGCTTGCTCTTCGGCTGCTCGGCCCTGGGCTCAGTCGTGTCGATCAGCCTTCTTGAATACCCTTGTTATGCTGAGCGGAGGCGAGGACGTGCTGTCTTGTTGCGCTGCGAAAAGCAGGTGCTTCGACTACGTTCGTCTCAGCAAGGCTCGACTCAGTTCGCTCAGGATGACAAATCATAAATGACGGCCGGGCGGCACGACTGAAGTCGTGCCCTGACGCGGTGAGCTCTGTCGTCCCTACGGGACTCGATCGTCTTTCTCCGTTCACCCAGCGCTGAAGCGCTGGGCTAAGATCTGCTGCGCCTACGGCGCGGGCTCTTTCTGCTATTCGCGCACTTCGCAGATCGACAGTAGGTTGCGACACAGTCCCTATCATTCCTCCAGGGTCTACCCAGTACTCCGCTGCGCTTCGTACATGGGCTAGACTATGCCGCCCTTCGGACTGGCGGTGTCGCGAAACCCACCTACCGTTTGCGCTCGTCGGGGCTAAATTCGCTGTGGTGGCGGCTGTAGAGCATGTAGACGGTCAGACCGATAATCAGCCAGGCAAAAAAGCGCAGCCAGGTGAGAATGGGCAGGCCCGCCATCAGCAGCGCGCAGAAAATCACGCTAAGCACGGGCGCTGCGATGCCGCCGGGAGCGCGGAATCCGCGACGCCGCTCGGGCTGCTTGTAGCGCAGGATGATCACGCCGATCGAGACCAGCACGAAGGCGAACAGGGTGCCGATGTTCGACAGGTCGGCCAATGTGCCGATATCGAGAATGCCGCCCGGAATGCCGACCAGGAAGCCCGCGATCCAGGTCGCCGTGGAGGGCGTGCGAAATTTCGGATGCACAAAGCTGAAGAGCTTAGGGAGCAGCCCGTCGCGCGACATGGCGAACCAGACGCGCGCCTGTCCAAGCTGAAAGACGAGCAGGGAGGAGATCATGCCCATCATGGCGCCGAAGAGCACGGCCAAGCGCGTCCAGCGCAGCGTCTGGGAGCCGGTGAGAGCCGTCAGCCTTTTCATGCTGTTGACCACCGGCGCGGCGTCGTCGATCAGGGTCGACCATTTGACGATGCCGGTGAGCACAACCGCCACCGAAATATAGAGGATGGTGCAGACAATCAGGGTGGCGATGATGCCGATAGGCAAGTCGCGCTGCGGATTGCGCGCTTCTTCCGCGGCGGTGGAGACGGAATCGAAGCCAATGTAGGTGAAGAAGATGATGGAGCCGCCGGTGAGTACTCCCGACCACCCTTCGGGAATGTAAGGGTGATAGTTCGACGGGTGAATGAAGTGCGCGCCGACGATGACGAAGGCCAGGATGGCGGAGATCTTCAGGATCACCATCACGTTGTTCGCCTCGGCCGATTCGCGTATGCCTCGCACCAGCACGACGGTGAGAAACATCACGACGAGAAAGGCCGGGATATTGAATCCGAAATGTAGTCCTGGGGCGTAGAGGACATTTCCCTTGAAATCGGTCATGCCGCTGGGCAGATACGCGGGGGTGATCCAGCGCAGTGCGGGATGCCATCCGAACCAGTCGAACAGGTCGACCACATGCGCGGCGAAGCCGACGCTGACGGCCATGTTGCTGACCGCGTATTCAAGGATGAGGTCCCAGCCGATGATCCAGGCGATGAGTTCGCCCATGGTGGCGTAGGTATAGGTGTAGGCGCTGCCTGCGATGGGGATCATCGATGCCAACTCGGCGTAACACAGCGCGGTGAACCCGCAGACAATTGCCACCAGTACCAGCGACAGGGAAAGGGCTGGTCCTGCGCCGGGACGGCCGAGGGTAGCGGCGTGGTGCACGATATAGTCGGCCAGCGGGGCGTTGAGGATGGACGAGGTATCGAACTTTTGCCCGGCAATGGCGGTACCGATGACGGTAAAGATGCCGGAGCCAATGACTGCGCCGATGCCCAGCGCGGTGAGCGACCAGGGTCCGAGGGTCTTCTTGAGGCGATGCTCGGGCTCCTCCGATTCGGAGATCAGCTTGTCGATGGATTTACATGCGAAGAGTTGGTTCGGCAGATGAATGCTCCGGAACGGGAGATGAATTCAAGATTCAAACAGAAGCAGCGCCTGGGAGCAAGTGAAAGAAAAGACGCAACCGCGGATTTGCGCGGAGGACGCGGATTCGGAACAGCTAATCACGGACTTGCACGGACCCCCACGGATCGGAGGATCATGTGCGGGAAGACGTGGATCGTGATTGGTGCAAACACCTGTGTCGCGAGGGTCAGCTTGCCGCCTTGCGGGGTCTGCCCCCCAGCTTGCCGTTGGCACGGGAAGCGCGCTTCTTGGCGACGCTGGTGCGTTTGCCCCCGGCAGTTCCCAGCAGGGAGGCCATCCATTTCTTTGATCCCAAGACGCCCTCCAGTAATCCGGGGACGTACAGATCAGCATCGAGCTTGGGGAAGTGCAAGCCGAGTCCAGAGGGACTTATCTCAATGGCGCTGAGCTGGCTGGGAGTGGCATGCTCCAAGCCCTGTGCGCGCTGGGGATCGAGCATGAGGTCCAATCCTTGGCCAAGCTCGATGACAATTCGGTTCATGCGGCGATCGTAGCGAGCAGCGGTGGCGGGATGTGTACGCCTCAGTTGACGATGGGCCCGCCTTACGGCAGCCACGAAGTCATCCTTTCCCATGTATCTCCTGCCAAGCTTCACAGATTTCACGTTGAAATTTCTTCAGCTGGCGGCGCACTCGAGAAACGTCGGTGCGACTGGCGCCATAGTTCTCCCTCAGATCTATTTCGCCGTTCGGACAATTCACCTCGAACACCGCTTCCACCCCTTTGCCGATGACGTGGACGTGGTCAGGACGGTGATCGTTAGGATAGATTACGACTCGAAATCCGGCGAACCGAACGATTGTCGGCATTCATAATAACCTAAGCGTTTAGGTTTATACAGAGTTCTCTTGCGGCGCCCCCGGTTCAGATCGCTACCTCATTTCCCCGGCGCCAGCGTCTGCTCAAAGTGATTGTCGATCAGGTGGAAGAGGTGGGTGCGCGCTTCTTTGCCGGCGATGCCATGGGTCTTGCGGGGATAGATCATGAGATCGAACTGTTTGCCCGCATTAATCAGCGCGTTGACCATCTGCACCGTGTTCTGGAAATGCACGTTGTCGTCGCTGGTGCCATGCACTTCCAGCAGATTGCCTTTCAGATCAGCGGCGAAATTCACTGGCGAGCTCTTCCTGTAGCCTTCGTCGTTGTCTTTTGGCAAGCCCATGTAGCGCTCGGTGTAGATGGAGTCATAGAGGCGCCAGTCCGTGACCGGAGCCACGGCAACACCGGCCTTGAACATGTCGGTGTGGGTCATGGTGTAGAGGGTAAAGTAGCCGCCATAGCTCCATCCCCAGAAGCCGAGGCGGTTGCTATCGAGTTCAGGAAACTGCTGGAGCGCCTGCTTTACGGCGGCGATCTGGTCGGCGAGTTCGTTCTCTCCGAAGTTGTGCCGCAACGAAGCGGCGAATGCCTTGCCTCGATTGGCCATGCCGCGATTGTCTACGTGCAGCACGGCGAAGCCCTGACGCGCCAGGATACAGTCAAAATAGTAGCCGGTGCCTCCCCAGGTATCGCGAACCGCCTGCGCGCCCGGGCCTCCGTAGGGATTGACGATCAGCGGAGCTTTGCCGTTCGCCATCATGGGGCCGCCGGTGGGCAGCAGGATGGTGCCGAGCAGTTTGGTCGAGCCGTCGGCGGCGGTGAACTCGACCGTTTTTGGTGCCGGCAGGTGATAGGGCCCTGCCGAGCGCGATTGCCAGAACGCGCTGCATTCGCCGCCTACGGTGCAGAACGACATCATCGGCGGAGTGGTCAGCGAGGAATAGGTATCGACGTAATACTTTGCATTCGCGGGATCGAAGATTTCGGTGTGTGCGCCGCCCTGTTGGGAGATGCGATGGAAGTTCTTGCCATCCAAGCCGACGGCGTACAGGTTGGCCTGGCGCCAGTCGCCCTCATTGGCGATGAAGTAGACGATTTGTTGTTTGGCGTCGACTCCGTCAATGTCCTCTACATCCCAATCGCCGTGGGTGAGCTGCAGCGCCAGTTTCGCTTCACCGGAAAGCGGGTTCTGATTGTCGAACTGGTAGAGATAGATGTGATAGTGTCCATCGCGCCAGCTCGTCCAGAGGTAGCGATCACCGGAGGGCAGGAGCATGAAGTCCGTCTCGGGATGCATGTCGACCCAGGCATCACTGCTTTCCGTCATCATGAGCTGCGACTTGCCGTTCTTCACATCGATGAAGTAGAGATCAAGGCGATCCTGGGCGCGGTTGAGCGCCATTGCCCAGACAATGCCGGGGCGGACCCAGCCAAAGCGCGGCACGTAGACGTTGGAATCACCGCCGAGCGGGATCCCGCTGTTAGAACCACCACCCGCGGACAGCCACTTGATCTTTCCGCCACCTGAGCCGACGACACCAAGGCGCACGACGGGATTGGGATCGCCGGGCTGCGGATATCTCTGTTCGTCGACGGTGGAGTGGGTGGGGATCCAGTCGGTGATGGGATAGTTCGGCACCGGCTTCTCGTCCATCTGGAGAAACACGATCTGCTTGCCATCGGGCGACCAGAAGTAATTGCTGCGGGAGTACAGCTCTTCTTCGTAGACCCAGTCGACTTCGCCGTTGAGAAGGTTGGGATCGTTGTCCCTGGTGAGCGTCTCCTCGCGGCCGCCGGAGACATCGCGGACATACAAATTGTGCTTGCGGACATAGGCGATGCGGCTGCCGTCGGGAGAGAATTTGGGATCGACGCTGGCGTCGTTGCTGGACGTGAGTTGCACACCAGTGCCGTTGTCGAGGCTGTAGAGCCAAAGCTGGCCCAGAGAATCGAAGAGCAGCTTCCTGGAGTCGGGAGACCAGTGATAGGCAGCGACGGAGTAGCGCCGCATGGCTTCCTTCTGGCGCTCGTCTTTGATGGCGCTGATGGGAGGCGCAAGCGAAGTCAGCTTCTCGCTGCTGACCAGCACCGTGGGCTTGGGATTCTTCGCATCAACGTAGTACAGCGCACCCTTCTCGCCGCTGTCATCGCGCTGGACAAATGCCACGCGAGATCCGTCGGGTGCCCACTTAACTGATTCCGGCGCCCGCCCCAGCAATCCGCCGTCGGCGTAAATGGCCTCAATCGTGAGCTCGGGAGCAGCCTGCGATGGGGAAGGAGGGGTGGTCGTGTTCTGTGCGAAAAGGACAAGAGCAGAAAGCAAAGGGCCAAGGGCTATGGCAACACGAAGTCTCACGGACGCTCCGAGGAAAGAGATTAGGAAGCGTCGAGTTTATATCAGCGGTGGGGATTTGTTTACTGCTACCGAGCGAGGTCTGACTCCCGTTGCGACGCCTGCGTGCTAGAATCCATGCAGGTTCCCGCCATTCGTGATGAATTCCGACCTTGAGAAACTGATCGACCTACAGCAGGTCGACTCGCGCGTTGCAGCCCTGCGAAGTGAAATTGCGGCGCTGCCCAAGCATGTGAAAGAGATCGAGGCCAAGCTGGCGAACGCGAAGGCCAAAGTCGAAGCTGCACACGCGGCGATGAAGGCTGACGAAGTCACGCGGCGCAAGCACGAAGGCGATATTCAAGACCAGCAGCAAAAAATCAGCAAATATCGCGACCAGTCGCTGAACGTAAAGACCAATCAGGAATACAAAGCGCTGATGGAAGAGATCAAGTTCGCGGAGGAGAAGGTCGCGGCTTCCGAGGACAAGATCCTGGAGATCATGGTCGCTGCCGACGCACGCCAGGAAGGCTTGAAGCGGGCCGAAGCGGAGTTGAAGGCCGACACCGCGGAGAACGATCAAGAGAAGGAGTCGGCGCGACTGCGAACCGCCGAGGACGAGAACGAACTGGCTGGACTGACAGAGCAGCGAAAGCAGCTACGGTCGGGGATCAACGAAGACGTACTTCGCCACTACGACCGGGTGCTCAAGCTGCGCGGCTCTGCGCTGGCGGCGGTGTACGAAGACGAATTTTGTTCCGGCTGCCGCGTGATGCTGCGCCCACAGGTCTTTCAGGATGTCATGTCGAATGAGCAGTTCGTGACCTGCGACTTCTGTAATCGCATCATGTATTACATTCCGCCGCCACCGAAGGCGGAGGACGGGAAGGAAGGGAAGGGTGCGGCTTCTTCCCCGGAAACTACGCCGGCTGAGTCTTCCTCCGATGCGACGCCCGAGGTCAATCGACCTGCCCAGGGCGAAGCCACCGCACATTAGATCGTTCCTCCCGCTCGAATGCGCGCGAGAGCAGGTCCCTCACGTAGCTGTGTCATGACCAGGAAGGACAACGCGGCAGCCGGAAGCACCGCAAGCGCCGTTCCAATTGTGATCGTCTCCTCGCGCGGCGCGGGGCGAGTGCGGGCGGGTCATGTATGGGTCTATCGTTCGGACCTCGCGAAGCAGGTGGAGGCCCCAGCGGGAGCGCTGGTCCACGTACGCGATGAGCGCGGGCGCAAGCTGGGCTCGGCGCTCTACAGCAGTGCGTCGCAGATCGCCATCCGCATGATCTCTGCCGACGAGATCAGCGAAGTGGACCTTCCTGTACTTCTCTCGAAACGAATCGACGGCGCTTTAGCATTTCGTCAAGAGGTGGTTCACAACAGTGATTCCTGCCGGCTCATCTTCAGTGAGGCCGACTTACTCCCCGGGCTCATCGTGGACAAGTACAACGACCTGCTCTCGTTGCAGATCCTTACGCAGGCGTTCGACCGTAGCGAATTGCGCGAGACGGTAATCGATTCGCTGCGCCACAGTTTCCCCGGGGCGAGCATCCTGGAGCGCGTCGAGCCCCGCATTCGTGAGCTTGAGCAGTTGCCCGCACGCGAGACGCAGCTTCTGTGGGGCGATGCCTCCAGCACAATATTCAAGGTCAACGATGTGCGCTTTCACTACGACGGGCTGAGCGGCCAGAAGACGGGCGCCTTCCTCGATCAACGCGAGAACTACGCTGCGGCGGAGCGCTGGGCGCAGGGGCAGGCGCTCGATTGCTTCACCTACCAGGGCGGATTTGCACTCCACCTGGCGCGGGTGTGCGACTGCGTTGCGGCGCTCGACGTCTCCCGGCCGGCCCTGGAAGTGGCCGAGCAAAACGAAGTGTTGAACAAGTCCAGGCATCGCTGCGGCGAGATCGAGTGGATTGAGGCGAACGCGTTTGACCTGCTCAAGGACTATGCGGGCGCCGGCCGGCAATATGACACCATCGTTCTTGACCCTCCCGCGTTTGCCAAGACCAGGCGCGCCGTTCCCACCGCTCTGAAGGGCTACAAGGAACTCAACCTGCGCGCCCTGAAGATGCTGCGCCCCGGCGGAACTCTGGTCACCTGTTCGTGCTCCTTCCACGTGAGTGAAGCGGAGTTCCTCGAGATGCTCGGCTCGGCCGCCGCCGATGCGGGCCGCCGCGTTCGAGTGCTGGAGAAACGAGGCGCCGCCGCAGACCACCCCGTCCTGCTGAACGTTCCCGAGACCGCATACCTGAAGTGCGTTATTTGCCGGGCTCTGTAGGACGTCGCTAGCGGACTGAAGTCCGCTCGCGATGCAAAATAAAGGCGTTTTCGGCACGACCGAGGTCGTGCCCTGACGCGGAGCATCCCTTTCGCGTGAGCTTTTCCGCAGCCTGTCAAGTCGTGCCCTGAGGCGAATGGTCGCGGAGCCGAGTTTCTCAGCAGCACTCCTAAGCCACAATGCGCTCCAATCCCCTGATTCTGCGGCAAATCCAGTTCTTGACATATTGCAGATTGCTATATCATAATTGCAAATCGTAATAGTTATGAAGCTAGGCGAAAAACTTCGGTACCTGCGGCTGGTGGAGGGCACGCTGCGCGGCCTGGAGCGGGAGATGACGCAGCAGGACTTGGCCCGCGCCATGAAAAAGGAAATTGGGCGAGGGCTGAGCCAGTCGTATCTGTCGCAAATTGAGAACGGCACGCGGCCGCACCTGACGAATGACACGCGCATGTTGCTGTCCCGCTTTTTCAAGGTGCATCCCGGATATCTGGTCGACGATCCAGAGGGGTATCACACGGAGTTGACCAGCGAGTTGCGGGCGATGGAAGACCGCCTCGACCTGGTGCTGATCAACAGCGCCGAGCAGTTCGCCAACGATCCTGAGCTGTGCGATGCGCTGATCAAGATCGCGCGCTGCTCCGACACGCGGGGTGCGCTGGTGTTGCTGGGGGAGATTCTGGATGCACCTGGGTTGCCGGAGCGCCTGATGGAGGTTTTGCGGCCCACGCCGGAGCGAGATAGGCAGCGTCCGATGCCGCGTGCCAATAGCGGAGCAAGCCTATGACTTGGGCAGCGTTCTACCTCACGTGTTTCCTGGTAGGCGTCACGTTGAGCGTCCTGTCGTTTCTGAGCGGGAGCTTTCACGTTGGGCATTTTCATTTGCATGTTCCCCATGCGCATGTCCCACATGTAGGCGGGGGCCACGCTACAGGTGCTTCTGGAAGCAGTGCGGCACACGGCAGCGAAATCTCTGTCGTCAACTTCGGCACCATCTGCGCATTTCTGGCGTGGTTTGGCGGCGCGGGTTATTTGCTGACCCGCTACTCAACGCTGGTCGTCGCACTGGTTGTGGTCCTTTCGTTGATCGCAGGGCTGATTGGCGCGGCCGTAGTCTTCTGGTTCATTGCCAAGGTGCTGTTGGCACACGAACACGAGCTCGATCCCGCCGACTACGACAGAGTGGGAGTGCTGGGCAGGGTCACCAGCGGCATTCGTGAAGGCGGGACAGGGGAGATCGTCTTCTCCCAGGCGGGCACACGACACACCTGCGGCGCACGCAGTGAAAGCGGCCAAGCGCTGCCTAAGGGAACAGAGATCGTAGTTACGCGGTACGAGCAGGGCATTGCGTATGTCCAGCGCTGGGATGAATTCTCAGGAGAACGGAAAGCAGCAATTACCAACTAGTTGCTTGAGCTGGAGCCTGAAAATGAGAAAAGAGGTAACTATCGCACTTTACATAGTGCTATTGGTAGCCGTCGTGGTGAGTGTAGATTTCCTGTTCTTCAGGAACGAGTTCTGGGAACGGCTGATAGCGAATATAGGAATTGTCCTGGTATTCGCAGCTTTCTACTTGAGATTCCTGAAACGTCCATGAGCAAAGCGAACGATAGTCGCTCCGACCTGGCCCACGCGGCGCGAACGTGTCGACTATTTCTCACTAGCAGCGTGCAATTTGTAGCTTGTAAGCGAAAGGCGAGATTCTGATGAAGAGCATGGCAAGTCTGGCAATCGCCATAGCCTTAGGCGTAGGGATTGGACTGGCGATGGGTGTGGCATTTCATCAAGCAGTAACTGGAGCAGCTATTGGCACCACAGTGGGAATCGCCGCCGCGGCGCTGACGCTGCTGAATGGTGCGGGACGGGGCAAGACCAGTTGTTGAACAGGGCTTAGCTGAAGGCTAATGGCCGGCAGCTCTGAAGGAGGCTTATGCATATTCCAACCGATGTTGTGGTGATTGTGTGGTCGGTGGTTGCGGCCACGGTCCTCATCATCGCCATTTTCACCCGCTTATACCGGAAAGCGGGTCCGAACGAAGCGCTGGTGGTATACGGCATCCGGGGGACGCGCATCATTAAAGGTCATGGCACGGTAATTCTGCCGATGGTGGAGAACTGCCGCGAGCTTTCGCTGGAGTTGATGTCGTTTGACGTTGCGCCCCAGCAGGACCTGTACACCAAGCAGGGTGTTGCGGTGACGGTCGAGGCGGTGGCGCAAATCAAGGTCAAGAGCGATCCGGAGTCGATCCTGACGGCGTCAGAGCAGTTTCTCACCAAGACACCGCCGCAACGGGAGGCGCTGATCCGGCTGGTGATGGAAGGCCATCTGCGCGGCATCATCGGCCAACTCACGGTGGAAGAGATCGTCAAGCAGCCGGAAATGGTGGCCGACCGCATGCGCTCGACCTGCGCGGACGACATGAACAAGATGGGGCTGGAGGTGATCTCATTCACCATCAAGGAAGTTCGCGACAAGAACGAGTACATCACCAACATGGGGCGGCCGGACATTGCGCGCATCAAGCGTGATGCCGACGTGGCGACGGCAGAGGCCGACCGCGATACGGCGATCAAGCGCGCACTGGCTTTGCGCGAGTCGGCGATTGCCAGGGCGCAGGCCGACCAGGAACGGGTGGCGGCGGAAACCGCATCGCTCGCCAAGCAGGCCGAGGCGCAACGCGATCTGGACGTCAAGAAGGCCGCCTATGTCGAGGCGGTGAAACGGCAGCAGGCGCAGGCGGACAAGGCATACGAAATCCAGACCAACGTCATGCAGCAGCAGGTCACGGCGGAAGCAGTGAAGATTCAGCAGATCGAGAAGGAGCAGCAGGTCAAGGTACAGGAGGCTGAGATTCTCCGCCGGGAGAAGGAACTGATCGCCACGGTGCTGAAGCAGGCGGAGATCGAGCGTCAGCGCATTGAGACCCTCGCCGAGGCGGAACGCCAGAAGACGATGGTGGAAGCCAATGGACGGGCGAGCGCCATCCGCGCGCAGGGCGAAGCTGAAGCCGAGATCATCTTCAAGAAGGGGGACGCCGAGGCGCGTGCCATGAACGTTAAGGCCGAGGCCTATCAGGAGTACAACCAGGCTGCGGTCTACGACAAGCTGATCACCGGCTTACCGGAGGTGGTGAAAGCGTTGACCAGTCCTCTGGCGAATGTCGACAAGATCACCGTGGTGTCGACCGGCAATGGCGACGGGGCCGGCCTGAGCAAGGTGACAGGCGACATCACCAAGATTGCAGCGCAAGTGCCGGCTCTGTTCGAGGCGCTGTCGGGCATGCAAATGAGCGATCTGCTGGGCAAGATCAGGACGATTGGCGACAAGTCGCCACGTCCGGAGAAACTGCCGCCGGCTGGAGATGACAAGTAGGGATTGTGGCTGGTGCATGGTGGTTAGTGGATAGAAGGTCCCACTCAAGCCAAAGGCAGGCTTGAGTGGGGCACCCGAGGAACATGAGCGAGATAGGGGTCCTTCGACTCGTCGCTTCGCTCCTCGCTCAGGATGACAACCGTTTCTGGCAGCCGGCAGCCAGTTTTTCACTGATAGCTGACGGCTGATAGCTGATAGCTGGAAGCCCAAAGGAGTTCGTCATGGCATTACTGGATCGAGTAGCGACATTGGTAAGAGCGAACCTGAACGACCTGATCGACAAGGCAGAGAATCCCGAAAAGATGCTCAAGCAGGTCATCCTTGATATGGAGAACCAGTTCATGCAGGTCAAGACACAAGTGGCGATTGCTCTGGCCGACTTGCACCTGCTGCAAGGCAAGAAAAAAGAGAACATCGACCGGCATGCGGAGTGGATGCGGAAGGCCGAAGTGGCAGTCGACAAAGGCGACGACGAGCTGGCACGCGCGGCGTTGGAGCGAGCCATGAGCTTCCAGCAGATCGGAGCCGGTTTCGAGCAGCAGATCGCCGATCAGGAGGTACAGGTCGACGCCTTGAAGAATGCGTTGAAGCGGCTAGAGGTGAAGTTGGGCGAAGCGCGCGCCAAAGCGGACTTGCTGATCAGTCAGCATCGGCGGTCGCGCGCCATGAACAAGGCTGCTGACGCGCAACAACGGAATCCGGGTGACAGCCGCGCGCTGGATCGCATGAAGTCGAAGGTTGCCGAACAGGAGGCCCTGGGCAGAGCGAAGGCGGAACTGCTGGGTGAAGACGTGGAGACGAGACTGCTCAAGCTGGAGCGGGAAGAGCAGGTCGACGCGTTGTTGCAGCAGCTCAAGGAGCGTAAGCGGCTGTCGGCTTGAGGGTGCACCTCAGAGCTTAGTGGCAGACGCCATCATCTGGGAGATGGTCAGGAATTGGCGGCCCCGGTCCCGGCAGCGTTCGATGATGGAGTTGCTGGCCACGACCGACTGGCTGCGGTCGGCGCCCATCGCTTTGAAGCCGCCATCGTGGAGGAGAATGATGTCTCCACCGCGCATCTGCCGCTCGGCATGGCCGACAATCTTCTCCGCCGGAATCGGTCTCCAGTCGTAACAAGTGACGTTCCACATCACCGGGATGAGTTCGACAGAGCGAATGGTGAGCAACGTCAGCGGGGTGCGCGCGCCGAAGGGCGGCCGCATCAATGTGCAGCGGTATCCGGCGGTGTCGAAGATGATGTTCCGGGTGCGCTCGATCTGTGAGCGGGTGACGGAGGGTGTGGCGAAGATCAGGTTGGGATGGTCCCAGGTGTGGATACCGAGCTCGTGTCCAGCCGCCACGATGGCGCGCAGGATATCGGGCTTCTGGGCAACGAACTTGCCGAGGACGAAGAAGGTCGCCTTCACCGAGTGGCGCTCTAAAGCCTCCAGCAGGCGGAGCGTCCAGGGATCGTTAGGGCCGTCGTCGAAAGTGAGGGCCAAGGCCGGCGAGCCCGGGCGCAAGCCAATAAATGTCTTCCCCCAGACCTGCGAGGTTGGCCAGTAGCACTGGAAGCCTGTCCAGGTGGCAAGGCCGGCGACGCCAAGGCCGGTGATGATGGCGTTCGTCATCTACGCATTCTAGCCCGCCACCTGACCACGCGTTGCCGCCAATAAGAGAGAAGCGTCACCACCGAGATCACGGAGGGCACTGAGGGATGAGACTTACCTTTTCTCGGTGCCCCGGTGTCCTCCGTGGTGAATTCCTTATGCTGATGTAGGGACAACGCCGCATCTGACTCTTCGCCCGGTGGAAATCTCCTGATTGCCACATGCGGCGAGGCGAGCTATTCTCGAAACGGCTGCGCTCTATCTCCCATGGCGAACCTGTTTGAACCACCTCATTACATAGCGATCGAAGGGCCTATCCGAGTCGGCAAGACCACGCTGTGCAAGGTGATTGCCGAGACGCTGCACGCGCAACGCATCAGCGAGCCGGACCAGAATCCGTTTCTCGCGGCTTTTTACAACGGCGAGCGGGGGGCAGCGTTTCAGGCGCAGCTGGCCTTCCTGATGGCGCGATACGAGCAGCTCGCGACGGTGGATTTTAAGAGGCCGGGCAGGACGGTTGTTGCTGACTATATCTTCGAGAAGGACAAGCTGTTTGCCTGCCTGAACCTGAACGATGCCGAACTGACGGTTTACAACCGTTACTACGACCTATTTCGCCAGAATGTCCCGACGCCCGATCTTGTGATTTATCTGCAAGCTACACCTGAAATCCTGAAGAAGCGCTTGAAGAAAAGAAATGCCCCCAACGAGAAGGCCATCAGCGACGATTACCTGGAAGAGGTGGTGAAGGCGTATGAGCACTTCTTCTTCCACTACACGTCTTCCGATTTGCTGATCGTGAATACTTCGGAGATCGACTTCGTGGAGCGCAGCGAGGACCTGCAGGCGCTGCTGCGCCGGGTCAGCGAGCCGATTCGCGGCACGCAGTATTTCCTTCCACTGGCGGCAGACGAAGGCACGCCAAACGCGTGAAGACTGCCGGCCCTCAGCCGGCAGGAACGATGCCCTTGAAGTTGATAGATGGTGCGATGGCCGGATATCAACGGCTATCTTGGATCTCACTTCGGTAGGTGCATAACTCCACCATATGAGCAGATATCGGGGCATATTCGTCCTTGCGCTGCCGATGGGGGGGGTGGTCTCTTCTGCGGCGCAAACTTTGTTCGTGAGCAATATTGAGCAGATTGGGCCCTGTCGAAGGCCGTATGCTGCTCGAATAATAACGCGAGTCCGTGGCAGTCGGCCCCTTAGACAAGCTAGTCCCCCATGTCAACCCACATCCACTGCCACGGATCGTGCAGCGGTATGGGCCTTCGACAAGGAGGGTGGCGATGCATTCACCATACGGTATGGAACTGGTCGAAGACTGTCTCAGCTGTAAGTTGTGTTCCGAGGGCTTCTTCTGCCATCTGCCAAAACCGGCAATGGAAGCCTTCCAATCCCTGAAGTTCACCCTTGCCTACCCGGCGGGCGCAACTCTTTTTGTCGAAGGTGAAGCATGTCGCGGCATTTACGTTCTGTGTAAGGGCCGTGTGAAGTTATCCACCAGTTCGAATGAAGGCCAGACCTTAATCGTGAAGATCGCCCGGCCTGGGGAGGTATTGGGTCTGCAGGCAACCATCTCTGGAATCCAGCACGAGACAAGTGCGGAAACTGGCCAACCGTGCCAACTCAACTTTGTCAAGAAGGGCGACTTTCTAAGGTTTCTGACAGAACACGGCGATGCTTGCATGCACGCGGCAATACATTTGAGCCGCGAGTGCCAACAGGCATACGTCCAGCTTCGCTCGTTCGTGATGGCCTCGGCACCACAGCGAATCGCCCGCTTGATGCTGGACTGGTCGCACGACGATTCCCTGACGGCCACGGAGCAAGGAGTCAAGGTGGCGTTAACGCACGATGAGATCGGGCAGATCATCGGGATGTCGCGTGAAACCGTTACCCGTACTTTGGCTGACTTTCGCAAGCAGCGGATTGCAATACTTCATGATTCGACCCTGCTGATCCAGAATATGCCTGCCATTCAGAAGCTGACCGGCGCATAGACGATAATAAGGAGGCCATTGCTGTGCGAAACCGCAGACCAGTTCTAGTTTCGGGGAATGAATGTCCAGCCGATAAAGAGGCAAGCTCGCCTATGACCATCTTCCCGCTGTCTCCCAAGTTTGTTCATCGTACCCTGGATGATGGCGCGGTCGATTCAATCTGCCTGAACTGCTTTCTAACAATCTCCCGCGCCTGGGGTGACTCCAAGGTGACCGAAGAAGAACTGGTTGCGATTGAAGCCGCTCACCGGTGCGATGCAAGAGGCAACTCAAACACAGTTCTAACGCGAATAGCACGATCAGGCAAAATCCCCACCTAGGCGAAGACTCCGGTTTTCAGGAACGACAAACGATAGATCCCGATCCCGGGATAAAGTTCCGACAAATCGCCATCTCACAAATAATTCCCGCCCGATGCGGTTACTTCACCCGGACATCGAAATCGACAGGCATTTTCCTGGGCGGGTAGCAGGCGTTGCGGTCGCAAGCCTGATAGTACAGTTCGCCGGCGACGTGATAACGCGAGGCGCCGGCCGAGGAAGGGGCCTTAAGCAGCGCGACAATTTCGAAATCGCCGGAGTAAACGCTCAGCTTCTCGTTAGGTGAGAAGGGGAAGCTCTGGTCTTCGCCGGGCGGATATTGGATGGCCGCGATCTGCAATGGCTTGGGCGCGACCAATTTCAGGGAAGTCGGAATCAGCAGGGTTGACTTGGGCTGGTTGGAATTGATGTGGAAGTTGGCGCTGACCCGGAAATCCAGCGGAATCTTCGTGGTCTGACCCGGCCGGAGATGCACTTCTCCCACCGGCGCCATCTCAACCGACGGCTGCAGGGTGCCGGGAGATTGGGCCGTCAACGAGGAGGCCAATAGCAGCGCTGCCAAGGCAAGCTTCATGGTCCGGGCACGGCGCTGCCCGCGTGACCAGGATTGAGCTCGGCCCCGGAGTTCAGCGCGGTGCTGCCCTGCTCCGAATCGAGCGCTTTTTTGACGTCGTCCTCAATCTCCGCCTTGCCAATCAGCCCGGCGACTTTGCCTACAATCTTCCCCTGGCGATTGATGTAAAACGTGGTTGGCAGGTACTCGACGTCGCCGTACTCGTCGGAGACCTTGTTGGTGCCCAGAAGAACGGGATAGTTGACGCCCATTTCGCTGGCGAATTGGGCAATCTTCTGCGGGTCACTGTCGTCCATGGCAACGCCGACGACAACCAGCTTGTCATTGCCGTAGTGGTTCTGCAGATCGACGAACCAGGGCATCTCTATCTTGCAGGGGGCACACCAGGTGGCCCAGAAGTTGAGGACCACGGCCTTGCCACGGAAGTCGGAGAGCTTGACCCGGCGGCCGTCGAGGGAAACCAGATCGAAATCAGGAGCCTGAACACCACGGACGTCGCCCACCAGAGAGGCAGCGGGACGCTTCGTACGATGACGATCGACCCACTTACCAAAGGACAACATCCCCAGGATGGCGATGGACAGGACAGCGAAGACAAAAGCGTTGCGTTTCACAAAGTGGCCCTTATAGAGCAAAGCGATTCAGAAAAGCCAGGTAACCAGAAAGCAGCGTCAGATTGTTCATGAATATCAGTATGCCAACCGCAATCAACAAAACGCCGCTTACCAATTCTACCGTGTGCAGGTGGCGCCTGAACTTGCCATAAAACGACAGAAAGCGATCAATGCCCAGCGAGGTCAACAAAAAGGGTACGGCCAAGCCCAGCGAGTAGATTGCCAGTAACAGCACCCCTTTTGCAACTTTGTCCTGCTCCGAAGCGAGCGCCAGGATTGCCGCCAGAATGGGTCCGATACAGGGGGTCCATCCGAAGGCGAAGGCAAACCCAACCACGAAAGAACCCAGAGCACTGGAACTGCCTTTGACATCGTGAAGCCTTTTGTCCGAGTAGAGGGCTTTGATCTTGAGCAGTCCGGTGAGATGGAGCCCAAAGATGATGATGATGATACCGGCGATGCGGGCCAGAAGATGGTGATACTGGTTGAAGAATTGTCCCAAGCCGGTTGCCACCGCGCCCAGCACGATGAAAACAAAGCTGAATCCCAGGATGAAGGTGAAGGAATGCAGCATTACCGTGCCCAGCATGCGCCGGTCGGAGGACTGCAAATCCTCGACGCTGGCCCCCGAGATCAGCGAAACGTAGCCGGGAACCAAGGGCAAGACACACGGCGACAGGAACGATAGAAGGCCGGCCAGAAAAGCAGCAATGGGAAGTGGCAGACTATGCATAAGAGATTGGACTTAGATGAAGACCGGTTTGGAGTTCGATATCACTCACCTGTATGAAAGACGCAGGGAAGGTGACTAAAGTTACACAAAAGTGCCGGATTTCTCCGTCGGTTGCTGTGATTTTAACCGAATTGCGGGTTTTCGTAATCCCGACCAGGTTTCTGCGATCACGATGGAATCTCCCGGGTTATGGGGATCATAACGGACGGAAGCCGGCAGGCCCAAGCGGCAGGAGTACAGGTCGATGAACTGGCGCAAGTGAGTGACATCCTGCGAAGCTTCGTAGGTTACGCCAGCGACGTCGTAGCTGTAGATCAACAGGATCAATTGCCGCCCGGTTTCGTCTTCCTCAAGCTCCTGAACGTCGATGATGTTGCCGTCGATGATTCGGCCGCCTTGTGCAAGCTCGGTGCGGCGCTCGTATTCCATCTGCTCGGGAGACTTTTTGCCACGGCGGGAGAGCACCACATACCCGAGAAGGGCAGCGCCGGCGCCAGCGGCAAGCATGGGATAGTACCGAAGGGAACTCATCGCGTCTCTGTGTAGGATAGCGCGGATGGAGTGTGGAAACCTAGAACTCGAATCGGTTCTTTATCATGCGCTTACGACAGGATTGGTAAGGCTCCCCACGCCCTCGACCTGCACTTCGACCACGTCTCCTGCCTGCATCGGACCAACCCCAGCAGGAGTGCCGGTTGCAATCACGTCGCCCGGCTCCAATGTCATTACTGACGTGATGTACCGCAGGACGACGTCCAGAGGAAAAATGAAGTCTGCGGTGGTACCGGATTGCCGCGTCTCGCCATTCAGGCGGGTTTCGAGATGAACGCCCTTCCAGGGATCGATACCGTCGGCGATGACCGGGCCGATGGGACAGAAGGTATCGAAGCCCTTGGCGCGCGTCCATTGGCCGTCCTTGTTTTGCAGATCGCGCGCGGTCACATCGTTCACACAGGTGTAGCCCAGAATGTAGGGGCGCACGTCTTCCCCGTCGGCAAGTGCATGGCAGCGCTTTCCGATGACCACCCCCAGCTCGCCTTCATGATCGACGCGCTGTGACAGCGCGCTCGGCCGTTGGATCTGGTCGCCGGGGGCGATGACTGCGGAGGGCGGCTTGAGGAAGATCAGGGGCGAGGTGGGAACCTCGTGATTCAGCTCCTTGGCGTGTTCGCGGTAATTGCGGCCAACGCAGACGATCTTCGACGGTTGAGTTGGAGCCAGGAGGCGAACGGAGGCGAGGGCCATGCTTGTCGCTTCTCCCGACTCGAAGGTGGCGAAGCCGGAAGGGAAAGTATCGAGCCGACGGGTGATAGTGGGAACCCCGGCAACGTCCTCGATCAGCCCATAGCTGACCTGGCCTGACTTCTGGAAACGGCAGAATCTCATCTTTGTCCCTCACTACTGGCTGCTGGGACTTCTTCCGATGCCGGGGCCGAACGCGGGCTTTCGTTGCCTCGCAGGTCAACGGCTGAGACGGCATACTCGTAGGTCGTGCCCGGCTGGACATTCTCGTCGCGGAAAGATGGCACCGGCAGGGGTTTCGAATTTAATTTCTCCCACTCTCCGCCGTGGCTGCGGCGGAAGACGTTATAGCCGACCAGATCGGTCTCCAGGTTCGGCGCCCAGCTCAGGTCGACGAACGGCTTCTGCCCCACGCTGGAGAATACCGCCTGCAATCCGGACGGCTGTGCGGGAGGATAAATGTCCCTGGTGAAGACCTCTGCCGCAGACGAATCGGCGCCTTCGACGGACGCCTGGCGCCCGCCAGAACGCACCTCGGTCACCGAGGTGATGCGGTACTCGTACTTCTTCTCCCATTCGAAGGTCTGGTCGAGATACGAACCGTCTGGCTCGGGCTCGACGTCGTTGAGGGCGATGTAGCCTCCTGAGCCGGCGGGCCGCCGTTCGATGCGATAGCGAAAGGTTAATCCGTCCGGTGGGGCGGGTATAACGGCCCCGTACCACGATATCCGGACGCCATCGGCACTGACATCGGCAGACACATGCGGCGGGGGAGCGATTGTGGGCGCCAGAGGAATGACGACCTGGTTAGACAATCCGGCACTGCGATCACGGTCGTTCATGATTTCGACGGCATAGGTCACAAAGCCGGAGGGGTTGTCGTCTTCCATCTGCGCCGGTAGGGTGTCGGTGTACGTCATATGGATTGTCTGCTCCGGCTCGCCCTTCTTGCGTTGCGGCCCCTTCGGAGGCGTGACTTGCCCGACCTGATCGCAACTGCTCATGAGCTCCGTGCCAAGCTGACGGCACACTAGCGTGTCGCCCAGGTGCTTGAGCTGCACCAGGGTGCGGTCAGTGTTCTTGGAGGGCAGGGTCCAGTCGAGGGTGACCTGGTTGCCTTTGCGGGAGGCGGTAAGGTCCTCCCCCGGCCGCGCCAGGTTGAGGGAGGGCAGTTGCACCGCGCCCGGGGTGCCGCACGCGGCGCTGCCCAGGATGCTTGCCAGCGCCGCAAGGGAGGTGAGAAGACGAATTCGCATGAAAGACTACAGGGTAACAAAACCGCGGCCGCGGTCGGCAATTCCTTGCCATAAAGCGCTGCCAGCAAGCAAACTGAGGGCGTGAAATCGATTGCCATTATTCCAGCGCGGCTGGCTTCGACGCGGCTGCCGCGCAAAGTGCTGCGTAACATCAACGGGCGTCCAATGCTGGCGCACGTTTATGAGGCGGCGCGCGCCTGCGCCGGGCTGGACGAGGTCATCGTCGCTACCGACTCAGACGAAGTCGCCGATCTCTGCCGGGCGAACGATTGGCCGTGCCGCATGACCTCGACCGCACATCGCAGCGGGACCGACAGGGTACACGAGGTCGCGCAGTCGGTCATAGCCGATGTGTATGTCAACATCCAGGGAGACGAACCGCTTGCCCGCAGGGAGCACCTCGATGTTCTGCTGGCGCTGATGGAACGGAGCGAGGTGGCGGTCGGGACCTTAAAGACGCCATGCGGCGTGCAGGACCGGCTGAATCCCAATGCGGTGAAAGTCGTAACAGCACTGGATGGGAGGGCGCTGTACTTCTCGCGGGCGACGATCCCGTTTGATCGCGACGCAGCAGGAAGCGTGAGCTATTACAAGCACCTCGGCTTCTATGCCTATCGCAAAGCGGCGCTTGATGCGTTCGTGAGGTGGCCCGAGTCGGAACTGGAGCGCAGTGAGCGGCTGGAACAACTGCGCTTCCTGGATAACGGGGTCGCCATCTACGTCGCGGAGACGCCGTTCGACACGGTGGGGGTGGACACGGAAGAAGACCTGCAAAGGGTGGAGGGCCTGCTACGCCAGAGGAAATGCTAAGCGGGCTGTACATTCGGCCGGCGCCGATGCCTTCCCCATTCTTGAGCCGCCGCCACCCGGCGGCCAATCGAGGGATGCGAGTGGAAGAGCCACTCGACAAGCTTGTTGGGCGTGCGCTCAGCCAGGTTCTGGTCGGCTAACTTCTGCATTGAAGAGATGAAGGGCTCGATGCTCGCAATGCTCTCCCAGGCATAACGATCAGCCTCGCGCTCATGCTTGCGTGAGATAGCGTTCATCGCCGGCATCAGCAGCAGACTGAGGACGGTGGCGACGATCAGGATGAGCGGCAGATTGGCGAAATCGTAGAGCCGCGACTCCAGCGCCGGAACCCAGTTGCGCGAAAGCACGTAATGCAGGACCTGGTTGGTCAGCCAGAAGCCAAAAAAGGTGACAACGACTTGGACGACGATCCCTTTCAGGATGTGCTTGTGGACGTGGTGACCCAGTTCGTGGGCGAGGATGGCTTCGATCTCGTCGTCGCTGTAGTTCGCCAGCAGCGTATCGGCCAGAATGATGCGTCGGGTCGCGCCCATGCCCATCAGCGCCGCGTTTGCCTTCTTCGATTTCTCTGACAGGTTCCACTCATAGACACCGCGCACGCGCGTGCCGGCTTGTTCACTCAGCCGGGTCAGGCGCTCGCGTAAGGCGTCGTTATCCAGAGGTTTGAACTTGTAGAAGATGGGGAAAAGAATGACCGGGGCGAGGCGGGCCAGCAGCAAGGTTAAGCCGATAAAGATGGCCCACGCGACGATCCACCAACGCTCGGGGAAAGAACGGATGGTGGCATAGACAATCTCGACGAAGATGGCGCCCAGCACCAGGCCGACCAGCCAGCCCTTGGCCTCGTCCCAGAGCCACGCGCGCAGCTTCTGGTTGGAAAGATGGTACTGGTGCTCCAGGCGAAAGCCGTAATAATCCAGCGGCGCGCTAATCAGCTTCAGCAGTACTGAGAACATGAACACATAGAGGAAGACCGCCAGAAAATAGTGCTGGCGAGCGCCCACGTAGGCCCAGTCGCGAAGGTTGGCTGTCCAGCCGGTGAACAGAACAATCACCAGCACGGCAAATCCGATTACAGCGTCGGAGATTCCGAGCCATCGTTTGATGCGATTGTAGCGCCGAACTTCCGGAGTATCGGTGGGCGCAGGATGAACCACAGTTGCCATGGATGCTCTAGTAGTTTAGACGAACTGAAAATCTTCTGGCAGTCGGCGACAGCTTCGGCCCCCGAGATTGTGCGAGTTGAGGGCAAGTTTGTTTGCGGGAATGTAACTTATAAGTTCCAATTATTTTGGAAATGGAAATCCGCAGATACGTGACGCGCACCGGCAAGGACGTGGTTGGTGAATGGCTGGCACGTTTAGACGATGTTCAGGCGAGGGCCAGAGTCGTGGCGCGAATCGATCGCCTCGCGGTTGGCAACTCCGGCGACTCAAAGCGCCTGCGAAGCGGAGTATCGGAGCTGCGTATTGACTGGGGGCCGGGGTATCGCGTCTACTACGCGATCGTCGGAAAAGCCTGTGTTGCTGCTGTGTGGCGGCGACAAACGTAAGCAGAACTCCGATATTGAACGAGCGATTGAATACCTGCGCGATTATCGGGAAAGGACAGGAGAGTGATGAAATCCACTAAGGCCAGCATCTCGCATGATGAAGCGATGATTCGGCAGCTCCGCGAAGATCCGGATTTTGCCGCCGAATATCTGCGTGCTGCACTAGAGGATGATGGCGAACCTCGCGTGCTCCTCGTAGCACTAAGACGGGTCGCTGAGGCGAGCGGCGGTATTGCGAAAGTTGCCAAAGCCGCCGGGGTGGAGCGCGAGAGTCTCTATCGGGCCCTCTCCGCGAAGGGCAATCCCCGACTTTCGACTCTGGCCGCCGTAACTAAAGCGATGGGCCTTAAGCTGACGGTTGAGGCGGCGTAGCGGCAGTTAAGTGTTTCGCACGCGGCAGCCGTAGTGGGCCTCATGAGCTTTGCATCACGAAGGCCTCGGTCTCGCGCAAGATTTGCGCGACCAGCTCGGGTGACGCGGCCTCGGCATAAATGCGCAGCAAGGGCTCGGTTCCGGAGGCGCGCACCAGTACCCACGCTTCCGCTCCGTTGCCCTGCCTGGGGGCGTCGAGATAGAACTTAACGCCGTCCAGGGTCCCTGTATCCAGCACGTTGAAGCTGCCCATGCGGGAGGGCTTCTGGCCGGCGCGGCGCATGGCGTCTTCCTTCACTTCGTTGGCCAGATGCAGGTCGGTGCGGCCGTAATAGTGCGGCCCGTATTCCTGCTGGAGGTCGTTGACCAACTGCCCCAGAGTCTTGCCTTCTTCAGCCATGATGTTGGCCAGCAGGAGGCTGTTGAGAATGCCATCGCGTTCCGGCAGGTGGCGGCGAATGCCGATGCCGCCCGATTCTTCACCGCCGATAAGAATGTCGCGTTCGAGCATGAGGTCGCAGATGTATTTGAAGCCGATGCCGCACTCGTGCAGCTTGCGGCCATATTTTGCGGCGATGCGGTCGAGCATGCGGGTGGTGTTGAAGGCGCGCACCACTTCACCCGGCCACTGCTTGCGCTTCAGGATCCACTCGAGAATTACGGAATAGCACTTGTGCGAGTCGACGAAGCTGCCATCTGCGGCGACCGCGCCCAGGCGGTCGGCATCGCCATCGACAGCGAGTCCGGCCTGACACTTCTCCCGCACCACCGTTTCCTGCAACAACGCGATGTGGGGCGCGATGGGCTCGGGGTTGATGCCCGGGAATGCCGGATTGACCTCGCCGCGAATCTCGATGTGATCGATTCCGTTCTCGGCGAAGATTCCTTTCAACACGCCCCGACCGGAGCCATACATTGTGTCGATGGCAAACTTGAAGCCGGCTTTCCTGATGATTGGGAGGTCGACGAATTTGGTGATGGCGGCGACGTACGGGGTCTTGAAATCGGCCGCCGTGACGCTTCCGCCGGCGCGTTCGAGACGCGGGGAATCCAGTTCGGCCTCGATCGCCTTCATGATGGCGGGGGTGCCCGAGCCACCGTATCCCGCCTTATACTTCACGCCATTCCAGTTGAAGGGGTTGTGGCTGGAGGTGATCATCACTCCGCCGGCGGCTTCCAGGTTTTTCACTGCGTAAGAGAGCGCGGGCGTGGGCGTGTAATCGTTGGACAGGCGAACGTTTATGCCGGCAGCGGCGAGGGCTTCCGATATGGCTTCCGCGAAATTACGCGACTGAAAGCGGGTATCGTAGCCGACGACCAGGCCCTTGCTTACGTCCTCGTTTTTATGGAGATAGTGGGCAATCGCGTTGCCCACGCGGCGAACGTTATCGAAGGTATAGTCGTCGGCGATGATGCCTCGCCAACCGTCGGTTCCGAATTTGATTTGTGAGGGCATGGTTTAGCTACGAGCTACGAGCAACTAGCTGCGAGTATAGCTTTCGCCCAAGACTGCTCCCTGCTCGTAGCTCGAAGCTCATAGCTCGAAGCTCGTTGCTTAGACCAGCTTCTTCATCTTCTTCTCATCGAGATACTTCACCACTTTGCCAACATCCTGGGAATTTGCGCGGGTCGTGATCAGCAGAGCATCGCTGGTCTCGACGATTACGAGGTCGCGCACTCCGACGGCGGCTACAAATTTGTCGGACATGACGAAATTGCCGCCGGCATTCAGCATAAGGTGGTCGGCGGCAGACACCGCGTTGTGGTGCTCGTCGTGACTGCCTTGACGGTGCTCGTAGAGCGCTGCCCACGAGCCGAGGTCGTTCCATCCAAAGCTTGCGGGAATGCAATAGATGCCGGACTTGCCTTCGCCTTTGGCTGAACGCGGCTCGGCGATGGCATAGTCGACGCTGATGTTCTCGCACTGCGGGTAAAGGCGGGCAAAGGTTTTTTCGAACTTCCGGGTGCCGTAGCTTTCGGCGATTTCGTGCAGCAGCAGCGCTGTCTTGGGTAGATGCTCGCTCAACGCGTCGGCCAGGGTCTGCGCGCTCCAGATGAAGATTCCGCCGTTCCAGAAATAATTTCCTTCCTGCACAAAGCGCGCGGCGGTTTCCGTATCAGGCTTTTCCGTAAATCGGCGAACCTGCAAGGCGCCATTCTTTGCCTTGTCGCCGGCTTCGATATAGCCATAGCCGGTTTCGGCGCGGGTGGGAGGAATCCCGATGACAACAATGTTCGCACCGGCAGCGGCAATCTCAACTGCGTGCTTCAAATCGGAACGGAACTTCTTCTCGTCCGTCACCACCTGATCGGAGGGGAAGAGGCCGAGCACAGCTTTGGGATCTTCGCGGAGCAGGAGGAATGCGGCCAGCCCGATGGCCGGTGCAGTGTTGCGCCCGGCCGGCTCGGCCAGAATCTGCTTCTTGCTGAGCTTGCCCAGCTGGCGAATGATCGGCGCGCGCAGATCGTCATTGGTGATGACCCAGAAGTTCCTTGCCCTGGCCAGTGGCAGCAGGCGCTCGAAGGTTTCCTGGATCATGCTTTTGTCGCTGTTCAGCGGCAGGAGTTGCTTGGCTCGGCGCTTGCGGCTCAGCGGCCAGAAGCGCGTGCCGCGCCCGCCAGCCAGGATTACAGGGTAGAAGTCGGTTTTCCGTGATTTGGCCAATGGTCGAGATCGATCCTTGCCCCATCCGCGGCTAAAGCCGATGATCTGGGGTGACGTTATGGCGCGCCTAAAGGCGCGCCCCTTCAATCAGCTCCTCACCCGCCGCGCGATAGCGCGGTGTCCATCGTAGTCTCCGGCTCGGCGACCGGCTCTGCTGGGAGCGACATGCGCATCATCTCCAGTTCCCACTGCGGACGCACGCTGTAGCGCGCCACGCAGGCCGGAATCACTACCGCGTCACCACAGGCGAAGCTTACAGGCTCCATGCCCGACGATTGCAGTATGCCTGAACCGCCAGTTGCCACCACAATGTGCGGCGACGCCGGCGACATTTGCGCGTCAAGCGACTGTTTCAGGTTGAACTTCTCCACCTGAAAGAACGGTGAGCGTACCAGAAAGCGGGAATCATCGCCAGCCTTGCGGACGATCTTGCCGGCGCGATTGTGCAGCTTGATGGCCGCCAGGCCTTCGTCAATATGCAGCTCGCGCGGGCGGCCGTAATCATACAGGCGATAGGTGATGTCCGACGACTGCTGGGTCTCCAGCAAAACCATGCCGCCGCCGATGGTGTGCACGGTGCCCGCGGCAACATACAACATGTCGCCCGGGTGAACGTCGATCCAGTTGAGCAGATCTTCGGCTTTGGTGCCGTGAATCGATTGCTCGAACTCATCGATCGTGACGCCGGGCTTGAGGCCCAGTGCCACCTGCGCGCCCGGCTGGGCGTCGAGCACATACCAGCACTCGGTTTTGCCGAAGGGCTGGCCGACGCGGCGCGCGCCTTCGTCGTCAGGGTGTACTTGCACCGAGAGCTTGTCGGCAGGGAAGAGAAACTTTACCAGCAAGGGAAAACGATCTTCGTAGGGTGCAGCCTTGCCCACCAGGTCGCGTCGAAATTGCTTGGCCAGTTCCCCGAGCGTACGCCCGTTAAAAGGACCATTAGCGATGACATTGTCGTTCCACGTGAGCCACGCCTCGCCAATGGGCTCCTTGACGACCTTGGTGTACACGGGACGCAAGTCGCGAGCACCCCACGGCCGCTCGTCAAAGCTGGGGATCAGGAGTAGGGGATAGAGGTCGGGCATGAATAGACCAGTGTACTCAGAGAACCGGCGGATGGGGAGTGTCGCCCGGAAAAGGACACATAAAAGGAAACGTGAAATTCTATCCTTTAGCCGCAGTTACGAAACACCTCGCTGAACGACACAAGTGAAACAGAATATTTACCCGTCCCGGAGGGACAGCAGAACTTAGCTGTGAAGTTTCAACAGGTTGTTCCCTAGTTAATTGTCCATTCGAGGTCGGTTCGGGGGTCTTATGGGGATATTGCGCCACCAATCGGGCGATTCGGTGCGGCTTATGGATGCTTCATCGCAAACGAACGCACCTGAACGAACAGGATGCCCAGCATGAATGCTAATGTCACTGCAATACTCCAGACAATCTGTTTTCGCACTGCGCTCGATGGATAAAGTAGTGCGTGCAGCTTCCGCGCTTCGTAGCGATGCCTTCCCCAGCCCAGCGTCGTGAAACGTCGTTCTGTTTGCGCTCGGTTCACGTCCTTCACGAGCGTGTGGATATACTTCCACGTGCGAACATAGAAAACTGCCGCAACAGCAAACAATACGTATCCGATTGGTTCCATTCCGTTTCGCGGCCCGTTAATACGTTTCCAGTCCGTGACAGGCCATTGCACCACCAATCCTGTCTGTGCCGCCCCTACGGGGCTCCGATCGCCTTATTCAACCACACCCAGCGCTGAAGGCGCTGGGCTAAGATATGCTGCGCCTACGGCGCGGTTTCCTGGGTCAGTTGTGCCAATTCGCAGCGCACAGGTGAGGTCGCAATACAGTCCCAAAATGCTTGCGCCACCTTACAGCCCGGCAAAGAACTGGCGCATGCGGTCGAGGCCGCGCTCCAGTTGCTGCTCGGGAACGGCGTAGGAGACGCGCACATGCTCCTGGGTGCCGAATGCTTCACCCGGCACGACGACGACATGTGCCTCATGCAGCAGCTTGCGGGCAGCATCGGACGCCGAATTCATGCCGCCGCGACCGAAGTAATGGCTGACATTGGGATAGGCGTAGAAAGCGCCATTGGGAGCGGCACAGGTCAAGCCAGGAATTGCGCGCAACCCGGCAACGACCTTGTCGCGCAGCTTGATGTACTCCTTGCGCATCTCGCCCAGGCAATCCTGCGGACCGTTCAGCGCTGCCACTGCGGCCTTCTGCACGATGGAGGTCGGGTTCGACGTGCTCTGGCTTTGCAGCTTTTGCATGGCCGCGACGATCGGCGCCGGGCCCAGGGCATAACCCAGACGCCAGCCGGTCATCGCATAGGTCTTCGACAGCGAGCCGATGATCAGCAGCCGCTCTTTCACGTCGGTGATCTCCCCCGCTGAGAACAGCTTCCCGGTGAAGTTCAGGTAGACGTAGCACTCATCGGAGATGACGTAGATTCCGCGCTCATGGGCCAGCCGGAGGACCGCGGTGATGTCCTCAGGACTCATCACCGAGCCCGACGGGTTGTTCGGCGAATTCAGAATGATCATCTTGGTCTGAGGCGTAATGGCGCGCTCGACCATTTGGGCAGTGAGTTGGAAGTCGCGGGCTTCATCGGTGGGGACGTAGACTGGCTCGCCGCCGGCAAAGCGGATGATGTCCTTGAACGAGACCCAGTACGGCACCGGCAGAATGACTTCATCACCGTGGTCCACCAGCACCTGAATGGCGTTGAACAGAGCATGCTTGCCGCCGACTGAGGCAATGCACTCCTCGCGCTTGTATTGCGAGCCGAAGTCGGTTGCGTGGCGCTTCACGATGGCATCGCGCAACTCAGCGATGCCGCCGACAGCGGTGTACCTGGTGAAGTTGTTATGGATGGCAGCAATGGCCGCGTCTTTGATGTGCTGGGGGGTAGAGAAGTGGGGTTCTCCCGCGCCCAGATCCACCAGGTCAGCACCAGTAGCGCGAAGCTTCTCCGCCTCGGCCGACACCGCCATAGTGGCAGAAACCTCGATGCGCTGAATGCGATTGGTCAGTGAGGAGGAGAGTTGGGTTGCGCTTGCTGTCATCCTAAGTCCCCTTGCTTGGATTCGGCCCCTTCAGGCCTTCTTTGACTTTACTTTCTGCCGTAGTCTTTGCTCAACCAGTTCCGGTACGAAGCCGGTCAGCGGGCCGCCCAGGTGTGCAATCTCACGCACAATGCGAGAGCTGAGGTAAGAATACTTCTCCGCCGGCAACATGAAGATGGTTTCCACCCGCTGATCGAGTTTGCGATTCATGAGCGCCATCTGCAACTCGAACTCGTAGTCACTCACGGCGCGAATTCCACGCAGCACCACGTTGGCGTTCTTCTGGACGACATAGCTCACCAGCAGCCCATCGAAGGAGTCGACCCGGACATTTGTCCACTCCGCGGTCATCGCCTGCAACATCTCTTTGCGTTCTTCCAGGTCAAACAGCGCCGCATCCTTTTCGGGATTGTGCGCAATGGCGACGATCAACTCGTTGAAGAGTTTACTGGCCCGCTGAATCAGATCCAGATGCCCGTTGGTTACTGGATCGAACGAGCCGGGGTAGATAGCAACGATCTGTTTCACTCAGCCTCGGAGATTGCCACAAGTGGCGCATTGTGGGTTTCGAAATTGTTGCGATTCTATTATCTGCGAAGGGCAGACGCAATGATTGATGCGGTCAAGGATGGGAGAGCAATTCGGCCAGCCAGCTCTCGATCGTCAGGCGCATCTCGTGGAGGTGCCCGGCGAAGAAATGATCACCGGGCAGGAAGACCAATTCTTTGGGATCGGCGGCATTGGCGACGACGCTCTCCAGCTCATCCTGCGGCCCGAACTGATCGTGATCGCCGCTGAGGAAAAGCTTGGGCTTGCGACAATTTTTCAGAAAGTCGAAGGAATAAGCCCGGCCTTCGGCGGCCACCGGTGTGCCCAGCGAGATGATGCCACGCACGTCGGGATCGGCGCACGCCACGCGGGTGCCAACCGCAGCCCCGAACGAGAAGCCGGCGAAGATCAGCGGCAGTGAGAACTTATTCTTGATCCAGGCAAGAGCGGCGCGCACGTCATCCTGCTCGCCCAAGCCCTCGTCGTGCGTGCCCTGACTCAGCCCGGTTCCACGGAAGTTGAAGCGCAGTACCGGGAAGCCGAAGGAGTGTAAGGCCTTCATCGCCTGAAATGCGACCTTGTTGTGCATGGTTCCGCCGAAGAGAGGATGGGGATGACAGACCAGGGCGGAGTGGGTCGCATTAGCGGCGCCGACGTTCAGCAGCGCTTCGAGCCGCCCGGCCGGGCCGTCGATAAAGAGCGACTGAATCGCGGCATGGGTAGATGGCAAGCTGGTCCCTCTGCGAAGACGCAGAGGCTATCTTACGTGTTGCCTCGGGTGTTTGTGGTGCCGATTGTTGCGCCCGTAAAGAAAGGCCACGAAAAAGAAGACGTAAATCGGCACGGTCAACAGGCCATATCCAAAGCGCGAAAAGTAAGGCAGGATGATGATCGTAAAAAGGAATGCCGCCGCCAGCACGATCAGCAACCATTTGATGTCGGACATTCGCATTGGAGTCTCCTTTCGGCTGGAGTTGCGGAAGGCCGTCTAGCTGGTGTCGAACCGGTTAAAATCTCGGCCTCCTACAATAAGAAACACCGACGGCAGCGGCGGGTTTTATCCGGTCACATTTCTTAACATCGAAAACAGAAGGCGGGGGTGAGACGGGAATATGGTGCGATTCGGGATCGCAGGGTTTGGTCAGCATGCAGTCAAGCGCCTGATGCCGGCATTCGCCAAAGCACAGCGATGCCGCGTAACGGCTTTGTCTCGCCGCGATCCACAGCGGGCGCAGGATTCGGCACGGCAATTCGGGATTGCTCACGCTTTCAGTTCTGCGGCTGAGCTTTGCGCCTGTCCCGAAGTGGATGCGGTTTTCATCACTTCGCCAGACGCCTTGCATCTCGCCGACGTTCTGGAAGCCGTCCGCCATGGCAAGCCGGTGTTGGTGGAAAAGCCAATGGCAAGAAACGGCGCTGAGGCCGCGCAAATGGTGCGCGCGGCGCGAGATGCCGGAGTTCTGCTGGGAGTCGCTCACAACATGCGTTTCGAGCAGAGCGTGCAATGGTTCGGTCAGAGAGTGCGGGAAGGAGCCATTGGCCATCCAGTACTGGCACGTGCGAGCTTCGTTGCGCCTATGCTCAGTAGTCGGCGCACCTGGGTGAATGATCCGAAGCTTGCGACGGGCGGCCCGCTGGCAGACATCGGGGTCCACTGCATCGACACATTACGGTACATCCTCGGCGATCAAATTGAGAGCGTGACCGTACAGGCGCAATATGATTCGCATTCGGTGCTGGAGGCCTCGGCCATAGGCGTGTTGCACTTTTCGCGCGGAACCTTGGCGAGCATGGCGGTCTCAGGTCGGGCGACCTATCAGACGGTCGTGGAGATCATCGGCGAGAGTGGTGTGCTCTCGGCGGTGAACGCTCTCAACGTCGAACGTCCGGTGAGGTTAGAGCTGCGCCGCGGCTTTGAGATCGTCGAGCGGGTGGAAGTGATGAACGGCGATGCTTACACGCTGCAGGTAGACGGGTTCGCCACCGCTTTCGAGGAAGGCCGGGATTTCGAGGTCAGCGGGGAAGAGGGATTGCGCAATCAACTGGTGCTGGACGCAGCTTTTCGCAGTGTCAGGTCGGGCAAGGTGGAGTTCGTGCCAACCGCGGAGGAAGGGCTGCGCTCAACCCTTCTTTGAAGGCGCCGGAGCGGGGGTGGACTCGGCGCGCTGCTTGCCCGGACCGCTGACCCGCGAGACCTCGAAAGCTGAATTGACGAGCGCAATATGGGAAAGCGCCTGCGGGAAATTACCGACCAGACGTCCGGCCTCGGGGTCGTATTCCTCCGACAGCAATCCCACATCGTTACGAAGCGAAAGCAGCCGCTCGAACAGTTTACGGGCCTTATCGCGCTGTCCCATGAGATGCAGGGCGCTCACCAGCCAGAAGCTGCAAGCCAGGAAACGACCTTCCTCTCCGCGAACGCCATCGTCCATCTGCGACGGGTCGTAACGGCGCACGAAGCCACCGGACATTAAATGTTTTTCGATAGCCTCGACCGTTCCCCGGACTCGTTTGTCATCCGGCGGGAGAAAACCAACCAGAGGGATCAATAGAAGCGAGGCATCCAGGCGCTTGGAGGCGAAGGTCTGGGTGAAACTGTTGAGCTCGGTATCGAATCCTTTCTCGCAAACCTCCTGATGGACGGTTTGGCGCAACTTGCGCCAGAGGTCGACATTCCCATTTCCGCCACAGCGCTCGGCATATTTGACGGCACGGTCGAAAGCCACCCAAGCCATCACCTTCGAGTAAGTGAACTGCTGCCGTCCGCTGCGCACTTCCCAGATGCCTTCATCGGGCTGCTGCCAGATATTGGCCAGATGATCGGTAAGGGCATCCTGAAGGTCGATATCGGTTTTGCGGGAGGGCAATCCCCCAAGCTCGGCGTGGAAAAGAGCATCAGCCACTTCGCCATAAACGTCGAGCTGAAGCTGGCTGGAGGCGGCGTTACCCACGCGTACTGGAGTGGAGCCTTCATATCCCGAAAGCCAGCCAACCTCCCACTCCAGGAGGTTCCGCTCGCCACGAATGCCGTACATGATCTGCACCTGGTCGGGCCGGCCCGCACAGGCGCGCAGCAACCAATCGCGCCAGGCACCCGCCTCTTCGTAGTAGCCGGCGTTCATCAGAGCCAACAAGGTGAACGTCGCGTCACGCAACCAGCAATAGCGGTAGTCCCAGTTGCGTTTTCCGCCAATCTGTTCAGGAAGAGAGGTGGTTGGCGCCGCAACGATACCTCCTGTAGGGCCGAAGGTTAGGGCCTTGAGGGTGATGAGGGAACGGCGCACGGCATCGGTGTAATCCCCTTCGTAGTTGTTGTCGGCGGTCAGTTTTTTTATCCACCCTGTCCAGAACTCGGTGGTCATTTCCAGTTCGTGCTGGGGCTCGATGGGAGGCGGAAGCTCGCCGTAAGACGCCCCATAGGCGAGTACGAAGGAGGTCGATTGTCCCTCAGCAAGGGTAAAGTCGCTGACCGTCTTCATGTTCTCGCCGTGGAACGGAGTATCGGAACGGAGGACGACCATGTCGGGACCTGCGATGGCGCGCAGCGTCCCATCCTCCAGAGTCGTTACCCAAGGAACGGTGAAGCCATAGTCGAAGCGCAGAACCAGTTCCATGTGCATGCGGACCTTGCCACGAAGGCCGCGCACAATTCGCACCAGATCGGGATACTTGCCGCGGATGGGCATGAAATCGATAAGCAGGACAGCGCCTTCGTCGTTCTCGAAGGTAGTCTCCAGGACCAGCGTGCCATCGCGGTAGGTGCGGGTGCTGCGGGCTTTGCCCACCGGTGCAATGCACCAGTGTCCCTGGTCTTCGTTCCCCAGAAGGGCGGCCATGCATGCGGCGGAGGAGAAGGTGGGCCAGCAGAGCCAGTCGATAGAACCTTGCTTGCTGACCAGTGCGGCAGTTTCGCAGTCGCCGATAAGTGCGTAGTCCTCAATGCGAGCAGTCATTACAGGCATATTGATGAGAAGCTGTTCCAACAGGAAGAGTTGGAACGCGATATCAAGCCGGGTTTATTCGCAGCCCGGCCACTTCCCCCCGTGCGATACGGCAAACGGAGGCTGGGATTGCCGCATCCATCTTAACGAGAGCATTCCAGTTAACGTCGAGTGCCGGCGCGGGCATACTAGCACACGCGGCGCGCTCTCGCACACGAAGTCAACACATCGGGAGGATCTGAGTGAGGAACAAGAGCAGAGAGATCGTGGTCATTACCGGTGCGTCGGCGGGACTCGGTCGCGCAACGGTGCGCGAGTTTGCCCGGCACGGCGCATGGATCGGATTGTTAGCGCGCGGCAAGGATGGTCTGGAAGGCGCTCGCCGCGAAGTAGAGAAGGCAGGCGGTAAAGCGCTGGTGCTGCCTACCGACGTGGCTGATGCCGCGCAGGTGGAAGCTGCGGCCGAGCGCGTGGAACAGGAGCTTGGCCCGATCGACATCTGGGTGAACGACGCGATGACCTCGGTCTTCTCGCCCATCAAGGAGATGACGCCCGACGACTTCAGGCGCGTCACCGAAGTAACCTACCTGGGCTACGTTTATGGAACCCTCGCCGCACTGAAGCGAATGCTGCCACGCGACCGAGGCACGATCGTACATGTGGGCTCGGCGCTGGCTTACCGCAGCATTCCGTTGCAGGCTGCCTACTGCGCTTCGAAGCACGCTATCCTCGGATTCTTTGCGTCTCTTCGCTGCGAGCTGCTTCACGATCAGAGCAATGTGCAAACTACTATGGTCCAGATGCCGGCGCTAAACACTCCTCAGTTCGGTTGGTGCAAAAGCCGGCTGACCCGCAAAGCCCAGCCGGTGCCGCCCATCTATCAGCCCGAAGTCGGGGCGCGCGTCATCTACTATGCGGCACATCATGCCGGGCGGCGGGAGTACTATCCAGCGTGGTCGGCGGTGGAAGCAATCTTCGGCAACAAGCTTGCTCCCTCGCTTGCCGATCACTACCTGGCCCGCACAGGGTACGACGCGCAGCTATACGATGGGCACGAAGATCCAACCCGTCCCAACAATCTCTACGAACCGGTACCCGGAGATCACGGCGCGCATGGCGCCTTTGACAACCGGGCGTCCTACACCAGCAGGGAGGCGTGGGCTGAGACGCATTGGCAATGGCTGGCCGCGGCGGCAGGTGTGGCTTTCGGGAGTGCGGCGCTGGCGCTATTCAGGGACAGCTCGGGAAGGGAGGAAAAAACCAAGGTGAAAATCAGGCGCTGGGGGCGCCAGCGTGCTGCATAGGAGTCTGGTCAGTGGTTATTTCGCAGGGTTGCTCTGAAGCTTCGATTTGACGGTTTCCTGGCAGGCGCTGGCGGCGGTGAGCACTTTGTCGAAATCCTGGTCGGCCCGCAGCTTGGCGAGCAAGGGGTCATTCAGCAGGTTGGCGTAGGCACAGTAATTACGCTCGACCGCGCTTTGCAACAACTGCAAGGCCGCCTGGTTCTTGCCGCAATATCCCAGCCAGGAACCCTCGTAATACAGAAGCTCTGGATCCAGTTCGCTGACCTGGTTGGTCACAAGATCATGGGCAATGCGATCCAGATCTGCCTCGGGTCGCATCCCAAGACAAGCCTCAAGCAGATCACGGTGATAACGCTGCGCGGCCGGCATGTGCTCGACCGCTTGGCGAGCTTCCGCTACCTTGCCTTCACGCAACAAAAGGGAAGGCATGACATAATTCGCCCATTCCGAACCTGCATCCAGCCGTACGAAGTCCAAGGCACGCTGGGTCTGGCCCAACTCCATGAAGGCCCAGGCGCAGGAGCGGAACATGTAGTTGCCCGGATCGAGACTAAGTGCCTTGTCGCATTCGTGTGCCGATCGCTCCAGCATTCCCGCGTAGCGGAAAACGTAGCTCAACGCGAAGTGGGCTTGTGCACTCTGAGGACGGCTCTTGATCAGCGCCGCAGCCGAGTCATAAGCCTTGCCCAGCTCTCCGCGCTCCACGCTATTGGTAATTTGCTGGCCGAGTGCAACCGTCAAATTAGGATCAAGCTGGAGGGCGCGAGCGTAAGCAGCGTTCGACTGCTCCAGCATCTTTTCGCCGCCGTCAGAGTAGGTGGCGTCGAAGTAACTGCGCAACCCCAGCTCCTGCCATGCCGGGGCGTACGTAGGATCCATCTGCACCACCTGCTGCAGCACGGCCAACGCGTCCTTGTTGGCTATCGGGTCGTGCGGAATGGCCAGGCTGTGCAGGTAGAGGTCGTAAGCCTCGGGATTCCTGGGACGTGAGCCTGCCTCTTCTGCCTCCTTGGCAACGCCGAGAATCGGAAGCAGTCCCTGGCGTACTTGTGCCGACAGGTCCGACTGCAGGGCAATGAGGTCCTGCGTGGGAGCGGTAAACGTGGTTTGCCAGATCAGGCGATTGTCGCTGACCTGGATGGCTTCCAGGGTGACGACCAGATTCGTTCCGCGCTCGACGAAATGTCCGGTGAGGATGGTGGCGGCGTGCAGGGCGCGCGCGGCCTTCTGAATGTCCACGTCTGTCCCTGAGTAGTTCTGGGTCATGGAGCTGGGACGCACATCCAGAGAACGGTTCTGTGCCAGGGTGTTGCTGAGTTCGTCAGCCAGGGCAAAACGCAGAAAATCCACACTTATGTCGTTGTTGAGATTCCGCAGCGGCAACACGGCGATGGTATTCTTCGCCCCGGCAGCTCCCGGGCGATGCTTGAGGTAGTACGCTCCGATGGGAATGAGAATGGTGAGCAGAAGCGCAATCACTCCGAGCAGGGCATAGACCTGCCAGCGGCGGGAGGCGGTTTCGAAGGTGGCGGTCCGCAGCTTGTAAGGAAGCTCCGGCCGCATGCGCGCTGTGGTTGTGAGTCCGGGCTCGCTATCCTTCTTGAGCGATTGCAGGTCGCCCTTCATCGCCATCGCGGTCTGATAGCGAACGCCACGGTCTTTCTCCATGGCGCGCCCGAGGATTCCCTCGAGGTCTTCCGGTACGGCGGGATTCAGCCGGCGCGGCGACGGCGGCTTCTCATTCAGCAGTGCGTTCAGCGAGGTGACAGAGTTATTTTTGCGAAATGGCTTGTGACCAGTTGCCATCTCGTAGAGCACCACTCCCAGCGAAAACAGATCGGTGCGCGGATCCAACTCCTCGCCGCGCGCCTGCTCCGGCGACATGTAAACCGTGGTGCCAAAGATCTCGCCGGCGATGGTGAGATCGTCGAGTGGATCGCCGAACTCCGGAGCCAGCTTGACCAGGCCGAAGTCGAGAATTTTCGCTTGTCCCGAGGGTGTAACGAAGATGTTGGCCGGCTTGATGTCGCGATGAATGATGCCCTTGGCGTGGCAGGCAGCCAGCGCATCCGCGACCTGAACGCCTACGTCCAGCACCTTCTCCACGTCCATGGGCTGGCCGTTCAGCATGTCACGAAGGCTTTGGCCTTCGAGCTTCTCCATCACGATGTAAGGATGGCCGTCGAGGTCGTCGATGTCATGGATGGTGCAGATGTTGGGATGGTTGAGCTGCGAGGCGATGCGCGCCTCGCGGAGGAAGCGTTCGAGCGATATATGATCGCCCATCAAATTGTCGGGGATGAACTTTAGCGCAACGCGACGCCCGAGGCGCGTGTCTTCCGCCTCGTATACCACGCCCATCCCACCACCACCGAGTTTGCCCAGAACGTGATAGTGGGATATCGTCTGGCCGACCATGTCAATGGTCCCGATCACGCCGACTTGATGTTAGGCCGACGCCTTGCCGTGGTCAACCAAAGCCGCGGCGAATGGGTTGTAAACCTGGCTTCCGGAGGTCGCCGGCTCAGGCGCCGGGGTGAACGAGCATCCAGAGACCGAGCGTAAGGACCACCGCGGCGATGAGCCGGCGAAAGGTCGGCTCGGGAATCCAGCCCAGGATTGTTTTGCCGATCAGAGTTCCCACAACCACGCCGAAGGATGCAGCGGATGTCAGCGGCCCGGCCGACGAGGGCATAATCAGGCGAGCGTTCATGGCGGAGTAGGCATCATAACCGGGCCCCGGCTCCGCCGCCGCAGCATGGTAGTATCGAGGTTATCCCACGATGCACTTCGATGCTGTTAACATCTTCTTCCAAATTGTGGTGCTGCTGTTCGCCATCAGCGTACATGAGTCGGCCCACGCGTGGATGGCCAACCGCCTAGGCGATCCCACCGCCAAGATGCTGGGCCGGGTTTCGCTTAATCCCATTGTCCATATCGATCCCTTTGGAACCATCCTGGTACCGGCGCTGCTGGTGCTGTTCGGATTTCCCGCGTTCGGATGGGCCAAACCCACTCCCGTGGACACGCGCAACTTCAAGAACGTGGTGCGGGATGACATCCTGACGGCGGTTGCCGGGCCGGTCAGCAACTTCCTCACGGCTTTCATTGCGGTGATTGTGCTGACCTTTCTGGTGCATGCCCCGATGAGCGGGGCGGGCGGCCTGTTTCGCGGCACCGATGTGGCTGGGCCGCTGGCGCAGATGTTCGAGCTGGCCATCCTCATCAATGTGGTGCTGGCTGTCTTCAACCTGATTCCCTTGCCGCCGCTGGATGGCAGCCACGTGATCCGCCATTTCCTGTCGTACCAGACGTTGAAGATCTACGACCGGATTGGTTATTTCGGGCTCATCATCATGATGTTCGTGCTGCCGTATCTGCACCTGGATATCATCAGCCTGCTGATCTCTCCATTCCTCGGCTTTTACTATGCATTGCTGAACTTCTTCCTGAGACTCTAATGCCCGATCCCACAACAGCTAAGAAAGGCCGCATCCTGAGCGGCATGCGGCCCACCGGAAAACTGCACCTCGGCAACTACGTTGGCGCGCTGCGCAACTGGGTCAGCCTGCAGGACGACTACGATTGCTTTTTCTTCATCGCCGACTGGCATGCCTTGACTACTGATTACGCCGATACCACCATGGTGAAGCAGAATTCGCTGGAGGTGATGATCGACTACCTCGCAGCCGGGCTCGACCCGGAACGCAGTGTGTTGTTCATCCAGTCGCACGTGCCGCAACACGCAGAGCTGCATTTGCTGTTCAGCATGATTACGCCGCTGGGCTGGCTGGAACGCGTTCCTACCTACAAAGAGCAGCGCGAGAACATCAAAGACAAGGACCTCAGCACCTACGGATTTCTCGGCTATCCGCTGTTGCAGTCGGCGGACATCCTGATCTATCAAGCCAACTTCGTGCCCGTCGGGGAAGACCAGGTGCCGCACGTAGAGCTGACGCGCGAAGTGGCGCGCCGGTTCAACCAGTTCTATCCGCGCAAGCTGCGCGACGGCGCCAAAGATCCCCGGCGCGATGTGGTCTTCCCCGAGCCCAAGCCTCTGCTCACGCCGGCCGCCAAGCTGCCCGGCACCGATGGCCGCAAGATGTCGAAGTCGTATGGCAATACGCTGCTGTTGAGCGAGCCGGAAGAATCGATGCGCGCCAAGCTCAAGACCATGGTGACCGACCCGGCACGCATTCGCCGCACCGATCCGGGCAATCCTGATGTGTGTCCTGTGGGTGACCTGCACAAAATCTTCAGCGATAGCGAGACGATGGCGAAGGTGAATGAAGGTTGCCGCAGCGCGGGCATCGGCTGCATCGAGTGCAAGAAGTGGGCGGCCGACAATTTGTGGAAGGTGCTCGGCCCCATTCAGGAGCGGCGGGCCAAGTACGAGGCCAATCCCAAGCTGGCCTGGGAGCTGCTGGAGCAGGGCTCAGCGAAGGCGCGTGATGCCGCTGAGGCCACGATGCGCGAGGTGCGCACAGCGGCCAATCTGTCGCACGACTACGAGCCTGGCGCGTGAGCAGAAAGCCGAAAAGGGCTGCCAGTGGCAGCCCTTCGGGAGGAGGTGGACGTTATGAATAGTCGTGGCGTTATGAGAGGAGGATTAGGCTCATTGAATCAGCGCTGTGTGCGTCGGCGCTTGTTTCACGACATGTAATGCGACCACCTTCTGTTCGAGCTTTTGTTCCAGAACCGACTTCATGTAATCTTCGCCGGCCTGCATCATGCGGAGCCACATATCGTGGGCCCGGCCGTCCTGGTTGAGGAACGCCGCTACTTCATCCGTGCTCATGTGGCTTCCGGATTCGGCGGCGAACTGTTGCAGGTGCGTCAAAGTAATTTCCGCAGTAACTTTTTCCCGCCAGCACTTCTTGGTTAGGTCTTTCATTTTCTGCTTCCCGACAGAATTGAATTTGTTGTACGAGAATAGAAATACTCCGATAGCCAACGCGAGCCTATACCGGACATCACACGCCTTTGTGATGTAGGTCACATCTGGGAGTTTGCGGCAGGAAAAGGGCCCGGGTCTGATAACTTCGAGACATGGCGCCTGCTCCAGCCCAATTGGATGGTCGTGCGATTCGTGCTGTGATCCTGGACTTTGGGGAAGTGCTTTCTTATCCGCCTGCGCCCGAGACCCTGACTGCCATGGCGGACCTGCTGCGCATTTCGCCTGAGAAGTTTCGCGAGTATTACTACGCGGAGCGATATCGCTACGATCGCGGCGAGATTTCGGCGGAGGAATACTGGACAGCCATCGCCAAAGACGCAGGGATGCAACTGTCTCCCGGGCATATCGACTGGCTCCGCCGAACTGATGTTGCGATGTGGAGTAACCTCGACCCGCGGATGCTGCGCTGGGCCGCACGGCTGCGCGGGGAGGGCTTTCAGACGGCGGTGCTGTCGAACATGCATGCTGACATGGCCAAGGTAGTGCGCTCAGACTTTGCGTGGATTGCCGACTTCCAGTGCTTCGTGCTCTCGGCTGAGCTGGGGTTTGCCAAGCCCGATCCGGAGATCTTCCACCACTGCCTTGCTTGCCTGAACGTTGCGGCCAAGGAAGCGCTCTTCATCGACGACAAGGAGCGCAACATCCGTGCGGCGGAGGAACTTGGCATTGCCGGAATCTGCGCCAGCTCGCCGGAAGCAATTCGCGACCGGTTGGAGATGGCGGGCTGGAGCGGAGCGCTGCCGGAGTCAGAAGCCGGCTTGACGCGGGCCTAATCCGGATTGTTCATAAAGCTCATGGTCTTGGAAGGGGCGCGGCTTCAGCCGCGCCGTAATCAGGCCTGAGGGCAGGCTTTAGCCTCTGAGGTAATTCGCCGTTGGTCGCAAGAACGAAATCCCCTCAGTGGCTAAAAGCTACCTCTGAAAAGGAGCACCCGCCGGCACGGCTGAAGCCGTGCCCTTTCAAAGCGTGCGACTCGCCATGAGTAATCCAAGCTAAAAGACCCGCTCTACCCACCTCACTGCGTCAGGGCGGCTGCTTTCTGTTCGGCTTCTTCGACGGCACGCAGTGAGACGTGCTCACGGCGCGCCAGCAGCAGACCTGTCGGGATCACCGACATGAAGGTCACGGCCCAGAGCAGCATGCCGCAGCTCACGGCCAGTTCGTGGGAGACGCCGAACCCGGCGCTTAGCATTCCGATGGTCGCCAGTTGCGAGCCGCCGCCGACCCCGGGCAGTTGCAACAAGGACCCGACCATGCTCGCTCCCATCAACAGAATCGCCATGGGCAGAGTGGTCTCACGCAAAGTTCCCGGGTAAGCATGGGTGACGGCGATGTAATCCACGGCAATCAACATCCACATGAAGAGGCTGATAGCCGTCAGCTGCAGCGCCTCGCCGAGACCCTGAATCGTCTCCAGCCCGATGCTGAAGCTGATGATCTTCTCGCGCAGATGATGGGCAAAGCGGGGAGCCGTCCGGGCAAACATACCATGGAGAATGTTTCCCACCCGCTCTCCTGATCTGCGAATCACCACCATGGCGATGACCAACCCCACGACCAAAACGATCAGTGCGAAGGCCCCCTGGCGCAGCCCGTGGTAGAAGGGCAGGGCCCGCAGGTCGGGGGAAAGAAAGCTCAGCGCCAGCAGTACGGCGAAGCCGCCCATGTCGAAGATGCGCTCTACGGTCCAGACCGCCATTTGCGAAGCAAAGGTCAAGTTTTCTTTGCGAGCGATGATGTAGGGCCGCACCACCTCTCCGGCTCGGCCCAGCAGCGCCAGCGCGGTGAAGCCGATGAACTGGGGAGCCATCAGCCGCGCGCTGGTGGTGTCACACACGGGCTTGAGGAAGATCTTCCAGCGTACGGCGCGCAAGGCGTACGAAGCATAGGTCAGCGCGACTCCGGCAAGGATCAGGAGCCAGTTGACGTGCTCGGTCTCCCGCCAGAAGGTATGCCAGTCAAACTGTTTCCAGGTGCGTATCTGCAAATACACCAGCAGGCATAGCAGGGCAAGAACGGCGAGCGTGATCAGGATGCGCTTCTTATTCATTCAGAAAATTCAGGGACGGCACGGGCGTTGTACCTGCGACGAAATGGGAACCGCTGATCGGTCACGGCCGAAGCACCTAATCTGCGCCATCGGCCTTATGTTTCTGTGTCGCCGCGATCTGCGACTGTTTCTGCTCCGCCAGCTTCTTACGGTTGTAGTCACGAATGATGCGCGCCACGTAAGCCCGGGTTTCGCGATAGGGCGGCACGCCCTTGTACTGCACAACTCGCCCCGGCCCGGCGTTATATGCCGCCAGCGCCTTGGGCACATCATAGTCAAATTGCTGCAAGAGTTGCAGCAGATAGCGAACGCCGCCGTCGACGTTCTGAGCAGCGTCGAAGCTGTTCTTCACTCCGAGTTGGTCGGCGGTGCCGGGCATTAGCTGCATCAGCCCGCGGGCGCCTTTAGAGGAAACCGCCTTGGCATCGCCGCCACTCTCGGCTCGAATCACACTGGCAATGAAGTCGGCGTCAAGCCGGCTGCGGCGGCTGACCTCGCGAATCACTTCGTTCAGGTCAACGCTCTTGGCAGCTTCGACGATCTGGGGCTCCGGTGGCGCCGGCTCGAAACTTGTAACCTGCCTGGTCGGCACGTCGATGTAGCTGCTATCGTCGGCGCCGGTGTACAGGCGGATGATGTCGCCGACGATCTCGTGACGCTGAAGACGAATGCTGAAGCCGTTGCTGAGATTGGCGATCTCCGCTGCGTGCAGCGGGGCCAGGGCGAACATCAGCAGGAGCAGGTGTGGCAATAAGTTACGCATTCGTGATGGCAGCATTCCTTTCCAGTGCCTGCTCGATGGCCGCGGCCACCCCATGCTCATCGCAATGGCGGGTGACGGTCCAGCCGCTCTGCTTCAGATCGTCGGCGGCATTCTGCATGATGACCGGGTACCCGGCAAAGGTCAACATCTCGACATCGTTGTAGTTATCGCCGATGGCCATCACCTGAGAACGGTCGATGCCACGATAGTTGGCCCAGCGTTGCAGAGCATGTCCCTTGGAGCATCCGGCGTTCAGCAGGTCGACGATGCACAGGTCACGGTAGTCGTATTGCGTCCGCGACAGGGTGAATTCGGAGCGGAAATCGCACGATTCGAGCTCTTCCACCATAGTCTTGGCCAGATCAATCGGCCCGCAGAACATGGTCTGGATGGGATCGGTGACCAGCGCCTTTTCGATTGGACTGATGTACTCGATGTAAGGTGAGTTCTTTTCCATCCAGCGCTGAATCACCCCATAAAGACGCTGGTCGTTCTCGCAGATAATGGCGCCTTTTCCCTCGCGATCGAAGGTCAGAACCATGTAATCGTGAAACCGGCTCATCAGGCGGGAGATTTTCAGCGCTGTCTGCACCGGCATCAAGTCGCGATGAAAGAGCTCGCCCTGGGTGGAGCGCGTTATCCCTCCATTGGAACTGATGAGCCAAAGGTCGAAGCCGAGCGACTGTGCGATGGGCAGGGCAAAGTGATGGCGGCGTCCCGTGCCAAGAACGATCTCAATGCCGGCCTCATGCGCGCGTATCAGGGCAGCGCGGTTTTCTTCCGAGAGCTGCACCTTGGTGCCGAGCAGGGTGCCATCGATATCGATGGCGATGAGCCGTATGGGGCGGGACACGAGTTCAGTTTATCAGTGGCTCTAGCCATCCGCCGTCGAAGCCGATTAAAGTAATGAGGAGATGGAACTTCGCAAAGATCCAATCACGCGTTCCTGGGTGATCACGGGTGACGAGCCTGACGAGGGTGGTGCGCCCGACTACGGCTGCCCGTTCTGTCCCGAAGGCGGCCAGCACCTGCAAGTAGTGGAGTTCGTGCCCAGCGCCAACGGCAATCCGTGGGCGGCGCGTGCGGTAGTGCATCCACGCCCAATCTATCGCATAGAAGGCGAGCCTGAGCGGGCCGGCAATGGACTGTACGACCGCATGCAAGCGGTGGGGGCGCACGAGGTCATCGTCGAAAACACGCGCCATGACCGTCACCTGTGGAATGCCGACGATCGCGAGATTGAGGAATATCTGGCCTTGCTCGGCAGCCGCATCGACGATCTGAAGAAAGACCTGCGCTTCAAGTACGTCACGGTATTCAAGAACTTCGGGGGGCTCTCCGGGCAGCGCTGGGACCATCCCACCACCGAGATCGTCGCCACAACGTTTGTACCTCGCCGCGTTCTCTATGAACTGCGCGCGGCCCGCGAGCACTACCGCGTGAAAGAGCGTTGCGTATTTTGCGACATCATGACCCAGGAACAACAGCAGAAGCTTCGTCTGATCGAGATTCGCGGCGACTATGCGGCCTCCTGCCCCTACGCCCCGCGTGTGCCTTACGAGACCTGGATTGCGCCTCGCTCGCACGAGGCATACTTTGAACGCACCGCAACCAAGTCCGGCGCCTTACGTGATCTGGCGGCAGTGCTGCGCCGCACGCTTCATCGCATTCGCAACATCGCCGATGGGTTCCACATGGTGTTGCATACCTCGCCGAACACCCTGCACCGGTCTGAGTCGCTCGGCTTCTGGAAGACGATCGAGGACGACTACCACTGGCACATCGAGATCCTGCCGATCCTTGGTTCCAAGGAAAAGTCGTACACCTTCAAGGAAGTCTACTCGTCACCGGTGACACCGGAGGCCGCGGCGGCACGGCTACGAGAGGCGCCGGCGGAGCCCTGAGCGCCATGACGGTCCGCCGGATCAAGACGTACACTGCACAGACCGGCTACGTATATCAGTACTACTTTGTGGGAAAGCGAGAGGCGCTGGCTTCGGACTCGGAAGCGCCGGCGACGGAGTATGTCTTCGACGTAACCTCGGACCGCAAAACCACCTTCGCAGTGAGTGTGTTTCTTGGTCCGGGGGCGGTCCAGGCCTGGTCGGCCGCCCGTGGACGCAATCTCAGCGAGCCCGAAGGTTATGCCGCAGTAAAGCTGCGACTGATGCAGGGCTTCGACGAGATCGCCAATATGCTGCAATCGGGCAGGCGGCTGCGGGTGGAGGCATCGGAGATTTGCGCCCTGCTGGACTCAATCGGCATCGACTAACATGGGCGACAGGGCGGTAACTAACTCGGCGAGGTGAGGTTTCGCGTCAGGGCATGACCTTGGTCGTGCCGACCAGAGCCGTAGATCGATCTGATTTCTGTCGCCCCTGAAGGGACTCGAATTTCCAAGAAGGGGCTCTTCGGCACGACTGGAAGTCGTGCCCTGACGCCAGTATTCCAGTGGCTGACAGCGAGAGGCCTTCCGCCTTTTGGTGCTCACGCTGATTCGCCGTAAGAGTCGAACCCATATCTCTGGCAGGCCATGTTTCAAGAACTGAGACCGACATCCCGCAGAGCATGGAACACGGCGCTACTGCTGTCGTTTGCCGCGCACGGCCTGGTCCTGGTGCTGATGACGCGGCAGCCGTCGGCGGCAACGTCATTGCCTCATGAAGTGGCGCTGGGAACTCCGTACTCTTCCGGCAGCGTCATCTATCTCGCGCCGCTGGGTCCGGAGCGGGCACGCGACTCGGCGCCGCTTCATCTTGCCAAGGCCGTTGCGCCCAAGCGAGAGCTCGCTGTGAGGTCGAAGCCGGCGGAGCGCAAACGGGAGGAGCCAAGCAAGACGGCAGTCGATGCTGCTGAGGTTACCGCCAGTGCCGGCTCGCCCTACGGCGTACACATTCCGGGAACACCGTTAACCGGGCCTGCGGTAATACCAGCGCTACCTGAGGTTTTCCCCGATCCACCGGTCGCCCGCACTGACTTGCCCCCGGGTGTCGAAGGCGATGTCATTGTCGAAGTCACCATTGACGCGCAGGGCAATGTCAGCGATATGAAGCTCACGCAGGGAATCGGCTATGGCATCGATCAGAAGGTGTTGGCAGTTCTTCGGCGCTGGCACTTCCGGCCTGCTACCCGCAACGGGTTCAATATCGCATCGCAGCACATGGTGCACTTCCACTACCCAGCCTGATCAACAGGCCTGAAGCCAAGCTTGTGAGATGATGGCAAAAGATGAGCCAAGCCCCACAAGCAAGCACAGCGGGCTCTCCGGCTGCGCCGAAGACGATGCCGCGCAAGGACGACGAGTCGCCATTTTCGGTCGTTGTCGGCCTGGTGTATGACGGCCCGCTCGACCTGCTGCTGGACCTGATCCGCAAGCAGGACATCGACATTTACGACATTCCGATCGCGAAGATCACGGAGCAGTACCTGAAGTATGTCGAGGGCATGAAGCAACTGGATGTCGACGTCGCTGCCGAATTCATCTACACCGCCTCGCTGCTGATTCACATCAAGTCGAAGATGCTGCTGCCGCGCGACCCGGATATGGCCGCCGAAGCTGAAGACCCGCGCATGGAGCTGGTGAACCGGCTGCTCGAGCATGAGCGCTTCAAGACCGCCGCCCAGATGCTGCTGCAGAAACAACAGATCGAAGAGGCGGTATGGTCGAACCCGGCGCTGAAGGAATTTCGCGACGCCGACGGCACCGAGCCGGAATTGGCAGCCGACGTGGTTGACCTGGTCAAGACATTTCAGAAGATCCTGGACCGCGCGCGCAGCCGACCGACCTTCGACGTAGCCGAGGAAAATGTCACCGTCTCGCAGATGATCGACTACATTCGGCGGCGGTTGTCGCTGGAAGAGGGGCCCGTCCGCCTGAAGCAACTGCTGCGCAATTTGAACTCGCAAACGGCGCTAGTGTGCGCTTTTCTGGCGATCCTCGAGCTGATCCGGTTGCAAGCGGTATTGGCGCGGCAGGACAGCGTCTTCGGCGAGATCATGCTTAAGAAACACACGAGTTTCGACAGCCTGATGGGTGAGAGTTCGCCGGTGAAGGACGACTGGCGATAGAACGAGGAGAAGAGCAATCGCGGGACCCGAGTTCCGCTACACAGAATGAGCATTAAAGCCAAACTTGAAGCCATCATTTACGCGACCGAAGAGCCGGTCACTCTGAATCAACTTGCGGGACTCCTGAAGGATGCCGTAGTGGCGGAGCTGCACGCCGAGGAGCAGGCGCGGCTGGCGCTGAATGAAGTTGTCTCCGAGCCCACGCCGCTGGAGACGGATGTCGAAGAGAGCGCAGACGATAACGAGGAAGTGCTGCAGGAGGCACCAGCAACAGAGGCCGCGCTGCCGGAAGCGCCGGTCGCGGAACAGCCGGAGGCTGCGAGCGACAAGCCGTCCGAGAAGGAAGAACTGCGCCGGGTGAAGGACCGCATAACCTTTTTGCTGGACGAGCTGGTTGCCGAGTATTCGTCAGCCGGTCGCGGCATGGAGATCCGCCAGATCGCCGGCGGTTATCGTATGGCAACCAAGCCCGAGCACCACGATGTGGTGGTGACCTTTGCCAAGAGTCTGAAACCTCCCGTGCGCTTGTCGATGCAGGCGCTTGAGACCCTGTCTGTCATCGCCTACAAACAGCCGGTCACGGTGCCGGAGATCAGCGAGATTCGCGGCGTCGATTCTGCAGGGGTCATTGCTACGCTGCTCGACCGCAAGCTCATCACGACCGCCGGACGCAAGCAGGTGATCGGGCGGCCCATTCTCTACAAGACGACGAAAGAATTCCTGCTGCGCTTTGGCCTGAACGATGTCAACGAACTGCCCAGCATGGAGGAGTTCGAGAAATTGGGTGATCCGCAGGCGGAGCTGTTCGAGCCTGCGGGCGAAACTCCTATCAACGCTCCTGCTGCAGGGGAAGGCAGTGGGCCTGACGAGAGTGAGACTGTGACCGAGGCCGATCCGGCGTTGGTCAGCCCGGAGAACAGCGGGAACCAGCCGCCCGCCGAGGCTGATCCCCCGGAGCGTTTCAATGAGGCGATTGCGCCGCTGGCAGAAATCGACGAGCCGGGCGAACCTGCCCGATAGAGGCTGCCGCTCTGCGGGGAGCGGCGTAGTAGTGCACCTTTATTCAAAAGTAGTTTGGAAAACTGGAATACGGAGTGGCTCGCGCGGCCTGACCGTAAAAACTTGCTCGGAGGTTCCGGCGCTGTGTTATCGTTGCCGCCGAGTCCAAGCTGTCGAGCCATCCTGCCCCCCACAGAACCGGCTTGTCTGCATTCAGAAATGGCCTGTTGTCAGGCCTACCCCACAGCCTGGATGAAATCCATAGGAGACAAGATGAAACGCCATCTGCAGCTGTTCTTCATTGCAACTGTAATCGCTTTGACTTTCACGGCCACAGCATGGGCGCAGTGGTCGAGCGATCCCAACCAGAATCTCGCACTTTCCGACATCCCGGACGCCGATCAGGTGCAGGCCAAAGTCGTGCCGCTGGCCGACAACGGTTTCTTTGTAAGCTGGTTCAACAACAATCCTAACGATCCGCCGCCGCACGGCTACGACACTTATCTGCAGCGCTTGAACGCCGATGGATACGAGCAGTTCATGCATGACGGCATTCAAATTGCTAAACTGACCAACAGCTCCACAGAAGACTACGGTCTGGACATTGACACCCAGGGCAACGCACTGCTGGCCTTTCTTGACACGCGCGAAGGCGACAACCAGCAGGTAACCGTGACCAAGGTGAGTCCCAGTGGCGAGCAGCTATGGGGGCCGAACGGGATCCAACTTACCGCCGGCGCTCCCAACGCTCATCAGCCAAAAGTGGCAGGCACCAGCGACGGTGGAGTGGTGGTGGCCTGGACCGCCTACGGCCCGAAATATTCGTTTATCGTGCTGCAGAAGTTCGATGCCAACGGAAAGCCCCAGTGGGCTTCGAACACGCTGGTGAATAACGGCATTATTCTGAGCGAGAACAAGGCAGACTACCAGGTGTCGGATTTGCACGCCTCCGACAATGGATCCGTCATCGTCTCGTTCAGCCGCGACACGGGATTCCGCAGCAATCGGTATCTCTACGCCAATAAAATTTCGGCTTCGGGCAAACTGCTTTGGGGAGCAAGCCACGTGCATGTGTGGGACGGCGGCTCACTGCAACTGGGCAACTATCCCAGCTTCGTTCCTGACGGCAATGGCGGCGCAGTCTTTTCCTGGTACAGCAGCAGCCCGTCGCTGCAAGTTTACGTGCAGCACATCAACTCCGCCGGGACGGAAGTGTTCCCCCACAACGGGGTGGTGGCTTCCACCAACGCCTCGCAAATTCGTGTATCGCCCTCGGTAGCGTACCGGCCCTCAACCCAGGAAATCTTTGTCTCTTACGAAGAAGAGGATTCGTTGCAGAGCATGAGGGGTGTTTACGCGCAGAAGTTTGACTCCGCCGGCAACCGGCAGTGGGGCGACAGCGGACTGGTCATCCTTCCTTTGCAGGGAAACAATGAGGACGAGATCTTCGAGCGCACGGTGCAGATCGGCGACGGCGCATTCGTGTTCTGGGTCGACCAGCAAGTGACCCAGGTGGGTACGATCCAAGGCGTCCGGCTGAACAACGACGGCACGCTTTATTGCGCGCAGTTCCCGGTCAGCTCCGTGCTCGCCCAGAAGTCACGCCCCTGGACGGCGATGTCCTCCAATATGAATACCGTCATCGCATTTCAGGATTACCGAAGCGGCAACTCGGACATCTACATTCAGAACATCAATCCGGATTGCTCGCTGGGAATCGAAAGCAGGATGTCGCGCGCGCGGTACTAAGCAGCATCTACAACTCTAACCGGCTGCGCTGAGACTTCCCGAGTGCAGCCGTGATTCAAAAGGGTGCGGCTTCGGTCGCGCCCTTTTGGTTTCCGCTACTTTGTCGCCTGTTGTGTCGGTCGCGGCGGCGCGTCGCTGTTGGGCGGCATGTCGCCGGTCAGCGCTTTCATGAATTCGATCAGGTCCTGCCGCTCCTGTCCGTTAAGAAAGTCGAGCGAGTGCATTTCCTTGTCCATGTAAGGGTTGGAATTTCCCCCACCGACATAGAAGTCCATCACGTCCTTGAGCGTTTTCAGGCTGCCGTCGTGCATGTAGGGGCCGGTGATCGCGACGTTTCGCAGAGTTGGGGTGCGAAACGCGCCGGTGTCGTGAATGTCTCCGGAGACGGTGGCCCGCCCGCGATCGTTGGTCTTGCCGTTGTCGAAGCCGACACCGATGTTGTGAAACTTGTTGTCGGTGAACAGAGCGTAGTGCTCGCCAATGGTATGGCAAACCGCACAATTGCCTTTCCTGGGATCGCGGAAGACCTCGAAGCCGCGAATCTGAGCTTCCGTCATCGCGGATTTGTCGCCGCCATAGTAATAGCGATCAAACGGAGAGTTGCCGCTCAGCAGCGTGCGTTCAAACGAGGCGATGCACTTTTCAACTTTGGCATACGTAATGGGCCCTGGACCGAAGGCCTTCTGAAATGCAGCAACATAGCTGGGATCGCGCGATAGCCGCTGCGCGACTCCGCGCAGCGTGTGCGCCATTTCGACAGGATTCGTAACCGGGCCCTCCGTCTGCTTCTCCAGCGAACCGGCGCGTCCATCCCAGAAATCGGAGGTCCAGTAAGCCGAGTTCAGTACAGTCGGAGCGTTGCGGGTACCATGCTGGCCGCCGACTCCCGTGGAGACAGGTGCGCCGTCAACAAATCCCATGGGCGGCATGTGACAGGTGGCGCAGGAAACCGTGTTGTCGATCGAGAGTCCGGTCTCGAAATAAAGGCGCCGGCCGAGCGCGATGGTCTCCGCCGTGGGCGGATTATCGGCGGGCACCGGAACCGGAGGAAGTCCGAGCGGGGCTTTGATTTCGACGACCGTGCCGACCGGGACTGCTGTGGGCCGGTTGGAAGCGGCGTACCAGAAGAGCAGACTTGCGATGACTACAGCTAGCCCAACGATATAAAGAGTGCGACGAGAATTCATTCCTGAGCCGAATTGAATGGTGGGCAGTGCAGGACTCGAACCTGAGATCTCCTGCTTGCAAGGATTGCACCCACGGCAAATCAACAACTTAGCACAAGTATCACAAAGTGTCACGATGCTGTATTCATGCGGGTTTGGAGCGGGTTGCGACCAAGCCCGTATCACTTCGGAACACGTAAGCTAGGCAGAGGGGAGACAAATTGGGCACAGCCGTGTGGGGTGAACCCCTCCATTGAGACAATCTGCGATTGGCGCACTTGCGGAGTTCTGCAAGAAATGTTTTGAGCGTGGTGCGAGTCGGCTACCACGCGCCCCGGTTACCACGAGTCGGACGTGATTCGATTTTGATTGCCCTTTGATTTCGATCAGTCTGACAGGCTCGAAACAGTAGAAAGTGTAGAGGATTACACTTGATTTCAGTCGCAATTTCAGGTTTTTTCGAGATGGTCGCAACGCTGGCTGTCTGCTGAAAGGCTCGATCTACCGAGCAAAGCGGAGATTATAGCGATGCCGACCAGCGCTGATCCCGCGACGAAATATCGATCCTCAATATGCGGGAACAACACGATGTGCGTCGCCCAAGAGAGAAGAACAACTGTCACAAGTTGTTTGAGGACTCTGGCCGTTCGGGAGGAGAAAAGCGATAACGCCGCGACGAAAGGAAAGACCAGCACGCTGCTCTGGCGGGCTTCATCGACCATATCGTGCATCGCCTGGAAGTAGCCTGTCAGCCCAAATTGAGGGCTGACTTCTGCAGGATTCGGGATAGGATTTGCCGTATTCATCATGAGCACAGGCCAGCTGTAACTGTGCCAGACGTGGTTGATTCCCAAGACAATCACGGCGCTAAAGACTGCTAAGGAAACGGCGATAACTCGGGCGTGGATTTCCTGCCCGCGAATGGCACATCCAATTAGGAGCAAAGCTACAAAGATGACATTGTCCGTGCGCAGAAACAGCGAAAGCAGAAGAAGGGTGGCTCCAAGTGCTAAACGTCGATGCTCCACAAGCTCAAATGTGCCGAGCAGAACCACGAATGCCGATAGTGCGTCAGGCGATCCCGTTCTGGCACTTGTGAACAAGATGGGAGCGATCAAGAGCAAAGGAATACAAATCGCTGCGCGCCCTTCGTCGATATACTTGCTGGCCCACACGAAAAGCACAAGGCCAATCAGGGCGAACGAGCCTGAGGAGATCAGGCGAGTGGCCTTCACGTACCCGATCCCAGCGTCGTGAATGCCGGCTAGCAGGCGGATATAGAGCGGACGGACCTGATAAAACCGCAACTGCTGGGAAAAGTGGTCGGCGTTCCGTGCAACATTGCGGCGGAAGTCTGATTCGTTGGCGATGTCCCCATACTCGTCCTGGGGAAGCTCGGCTCGTATAGCGCTGTATGCCTGTGCTTGAATGGATTTTGCATCGTGGTCGTGCAGTGCAATGGCAGAACCGATGTACGCGACCAGGTCCCAGTCGTAGTAGGGGATGAAATAGGCAGTCAGGGTGAGCCCGAGCAGGATTGTGGAGAACAGAAAACGCGCTGCGGTTCGCGAGCGAGTCGACGGTTCCGGCATTTTGTCCAGCCTACATCATCGCTCGTTTACGTCGATTGTGCCCAACAGGACGGGCAATGTCCCAATCGCTAAATGCTTGATCGCACGGGAGAAGGATGGTGGGCAGTGCAGGACTCGAACCTGCGACCTTCTGGGTGTAAACCAGACGCTCTAACCAACTGAGCTAACCGCCCTCCGCGCATGCACTTGGCGCAGCGGACAACTCTTTGAGTCTAACCAGCGCGAAGGTCAGGGTCAATGGAATCGACGCAAGGCCCGGCTGCTGATCCTGAGACAGGCTCGTTTCAAGGATGAGATCCGGAGCCAAAGTCGCGTCGAATTGGCACGCAGCTTCCCGCGCCTCCGCAGAAGATCTGAGCGTCTTTACCGTTTGTTCGTTAACTGCTTGCCCAGTGCTTTCGGCATCCTGCTAGAATTTTCTGTTATGGCATTCCCTATTGATCGGCCCCGCCGCCTGCGTCGCAGCGAAATAATGCGCTCGTTTGTTCGCGAAACTCGGCTCAATCCTGAAGGCTTCGTTTATCCGCTCTTCGTGTGTCCCGGTGAGGGAGTGCGCAAGGAAGTGCGCTCGATGCCGGGCGTCTATAACCTTTCCGTCGACGAAGCGGTGAAGGAGTGTAGCGAAGTCAAGGCGCTGGGCATTCCCAGCGTGATCCTCTTCGGGCTTCCGGAAGAGAAAGACGAGATGGCCACTGGCGCCTGGGAGCGCAACGGGATTGTCCAGCGCGCCGCCCGCGCCATCAAGCGCGAGGTCCCCGGTCTTCTCCTGATGGGAGATGTCTGTCTTTGCGAGTACATGTCGCATGGACACTGTGGCATTGTCGATACGACGGGCTCCAAGGCGCGCCGCGAGGCCGATGCATTTGTTCGCGAGTTGGAGGCGAAGGGCAAGACTGTCCTCAAGGCCGGAGAGTCGGGAAGTGCGACAGCGACCGAAGTTGCATCGGAGTCAGCGGAAGACTACGAAATCATGAACGACGCCACCCTGGAGTTGCTGGCCAAGACAGCGGTGTCCCAGGCGGAGGCGGGCATGGACATCATCGCCCCCAGCGACATGATGGACGGGCGGGTGCAGGCCATTCGCACTGGGCTGGACGAGGCCGGCTTCGAGAATGTGCCGGTGCTTTCGTATGCGGCGAAATTCGCCAGCGGATTTTACGGACCCTTCCGCGAGGCAGCCGATTCCGCCCCTCACTTCGGAGACCGCCGCTCGTATCAGATGGATCCCGCCAATCTGCGCGAGGCCATGCGCGAGATCGAGCTCGATCTGGAGGAAGGCGCCGACATGATCATGGTGAAGCCGGCGATGCCATACCTCGATGTAATCCACGAGGCCCGCATGCGATACGATGTGCCCCTGGCGGCATATCAGGTCAGCGGCGAGTACGCCATGATCAAGGCGGCGGCGCTCAATGGATGGATCGACTACGAGCGCGTCATGATGGAGTCGCTGTTATGCATCCAACGCGCCGGAGCCTCCATCACTCTGACCTACTTCGCCAAAGATGCCGCCAAGTTACTGGGATAAGCTCCGCCGATAACGAATGCGTTTACATCACACAGGGATTGTCGTCAGCGATTTGAGGTCATACGGCGCCGCGTATGCAGCGGGCCTTGGCTTGTCGGCAAAGTCTGAGGTCTTCCACGACCCGATCCAAAAAGTCAGGGTACAGTTCTGGGGCGGTGGCGAAGCGGAGAGTTTGATCGAGCTGATCGAGCCGGCGGGCGAGGACTCGCCCGTATGGCGTTCCTGCAAGAAGGGTGGGGGGCTGGATCACCTCTGTTACGAGACGACAGATATCGAGAGAACCGTCGAGGAATCGCTTGGCAAAGGTGGTGCCTTAGTGCGGGAGATCGCGCCTGCTGTGGCTTTCGGTGGACGCCGGATTGCTTTCGTGTACTTTCTCGAGTTGGGGCTGATCGAATTCCTCGAGGTCGCGCCCTAAGGCCAAATCCTCTTTAGAACGCCTTATACACCATTTCGGGTGCGGCTTGGTGCATCAAGAGCGTCACCGCGATCAGGACTACGGCCAGACCAGAGATCCAGGCTGCGCGGGCATACCACGACGTGATGATGGGGGCCCCATCCCAGTGTGCGGAGACGACGCGTCCATAGGCTGCTTCCCAGATGGCCAGCACAATCGTCGCAACCACAAAGATCGCTAACCAGACCTCCAGCATTGGCAGCAGGCCAAGGCGCAAGTAGAAGACGCCCATCTCCTTCCAGTTTGACCAGAACCACAACAGTGACAGGGTGAAGTAGGTAAAGGTCAAGCCCCGGGCCAAGGCGCGATAGACCGGGTCTTTGGCGAGTTTCCGGTAGCGCTGGCGGCCCAGCCACATGGCGAGCAGAATCTGGTAGAGCTTGTTCAAACTCATTGCCAATCCCAACAGGAGGCCGTAAAAGAGGAATTCCGAGGTCTGCCCGTGCCATACGCCGATCAGGAAAAATGTGACGAAATAGGCCAGTACGGCCCAGAAGGGTTCCATCCTGATGGAAGGATAACGGCGCATCAGGGTCAGCATCATGGGGTTAAAGACGTAGCGCTTCAGCCAATTTGAAAGTGTGATGTGCCACTGTCCCCAGAAATCGAGCCAGTTTCTAGCCGAGAACGGCCGATTGAAGTTCTCGGGAAGATGGAAACCAAGTAGCTCCCCGACGCCGATCACAATGTCGATGTAGCCCGAGAAGTTGCAGTACAGAAAGATCGGATAGAGGGCAAATACCAAACTTGCGGAAGAGAGTTTTTCCCAAGGGTGCGAGGTGGTCAGCAGCACATCCATGGCGTTGTCGCGCATCCGGGATGCGACCAGAGCGAGGACATTGGTCTTGACGATTCCTCGAAGGATGCGCTCCGAGGATGCCGCAATGACAGTGAAATTCAGCCCGCTGTTGCCGTTGAGTCCGGGTGAGTCCTTGAAGTCCTGATAGAGCTGGATCGGGCCAGTGACCAGGGTCGCGAAGCTGCAGGTGTAATTGAAGTAGGAGATGGGCCCGATCGGCTCCGTGATCTCGGCGGAATTCACGTCAATCTGCAGGTGTAGAACACGAAAAAAAATGTAAGAAAGTCCGATGGTGACGTAGGCGAAGTGCAAAAACGAGGACTCGGGAAGAAACGTGTACTTCTTGAGCCAGACGAAAATGCCGATGGTGGCGAGCAAGATCGGCCAGAAAGTGAACCGTCCATAAGCACGAACCAACAGTACGCCGATGTAGCCGAATATCAGGAAGCCGACCAGGGGAATATAGGTCCTGGGCTGCAACGAGAAGGTGGCCAGGAAGGCGAGGTTCGCCAGCAACAGCACCACCTGGCGCCAGGCGGACGACCGGCTAAGGTTGTAGGCGACAATGACGGCTACCGAAAAGATCAGGAATGGGAAGGAAGCATCCAAAGCCGCCGGTCCTCGCTAAGGTTGGTTTTGCAGGGCCGACAGGATTGCTTTTCCCGCGACCAGATAACCCGCCGGCGTGTAATGTGCCGGGAAGGAATAGAAATACTTGGCATTCTCCCCCGCCCGTGCCGCCGGCAGGTCGGGGAACGCCGGCGTGAGGTCAATGACCCTGATGCCGAGGCGCGATGCCATGTCCAGTACAATCTGGTGCACAGCATCGTCTTTGCGGCGAAGCGCGGGAGTGTAATTCGCAATTCCCGGATAGCGTGCCGCGTCGGGCCAATAAACCAGCGCAAGATCCCCGCCCCAGCTCTTGACCTCCTCGGAACCCTCACGCAAGGCGCGCTCCAACAGGGGTGCGTTCAACTCTACAGGCTTAGGCGGGTGGAGCTGGGCGCGCAAATCATAAACCAGGAGCCGAACGTTGGTGAGAAGTGCGATGTTTCGCAGGGTTACCACCCAACTGTGTTCGTGGAGTTGTTCTCGAATGCCGCTCCCAACGTAGGCTGCAATGGCGGAATCGAGTGCCGGCTGTTTGTCGATTAGCTTTTGCGAAAACTTCGGATCATCGAGGTAGCGCGTCAGAAAAGGGGAGTGGCTCTCGATATCCAGATATTGCGGAGTGTGGGATTCGGAGTAGATCCAGAGCACGTGCTTCGGCTTGAGGTAATGCAGATACTCGCGGATGGAGGCCAGCGCAAAAACTGGTCCGTGGCCGCCTGCGCCAAGCGTGATGGTGGAGGGGAACACTGTTCGTAACTGGCCAGCAACGCTGTCGGCCTGCGGGACGCACTCGCCCACCGCATTGGAATCGCCCACCATGGCAACGTCAATCGAAGCGCGCTGCCAGCTTCCGTGAGGATTGGGAAAGCCGTGCTCGTCGGTGTTATAGGTGAGGTATTGCCCGCCTTCGTTACACACCACCACGAAAACGTTGGAGTGTCCTCCCAAAGGAATGCTGGGTTGCCCGTCCACCTTCAGCGGGCTGTCGAGCAGAAGGTAGGGATAGAACGGCGGATAGGCATCAACTCCCCGGCTGCGGTAATCAAGGATGGCCTGCAGTCGAGTCCGCGGATCGTACTGGATTCCGGCCTGTGCCGCAGCTTTACGTACTTGGCGCTGATAGGGAAGATCGTTGTTATACAGCACCCGCGAAGCCACCTCGGTGGCATAGAGCCCGGCGAACGCGCCGATCAGAACCGAAGCGGTGAGGATTCGAATCGTGGGAGCCAGTGCCAGCAGGGCGAGACAACCGCCGGCAAGCAAAGCCGGCCCAACTCTTGCGTAGAGCGGCTTGTGTGCGATGAAAAAGTAAGCCGATAACAAGAGAAAGACAGCCGCCGCAAAAATAAGAACGAGGTTCGCAGCCCGAATCAACGGCCTGTTTGCAGTTGCTTTCTGTTGCAGTGCGGTGGAGGTTGAACTCATTTGGCTATGGGTGGAAGAATTCCTATAGATTGCGACAGCAGCTTTCTACTGACCCTGGACTGCGACCGGGGCCCGGCTCAGGAAGCCGTCTGAACGAACGCGCATCGGACACGGCTCGACATTGGCCGTAGCCACGTCCAACTCCCACACCGTAGTGCCATCGGAACGGTGCTCGACCTCGGTAAATCCCAGCTTGCCATAGTGCTGCTCTACCAGCTTGTTTCGATCCGTCGGCCGATAAACGCCAATCAGTTTGGCGACACCACGCTCCGAAGCATGCTCCAGCATGTGCCGAAGCACCATTTTCTCAACTCCGCGGCCCAGGACGCGACAACTCATAAGCCAGGTATCGATCTCCCAATTGCCATCGGCTGTGGGCTTGCAGATGATCACGCTGATCATGCCGTTGTCACCGAAAGTATCGGTAAGGCGAACCTGCATGGTAAAGCAGGTGGAGTCATTTTCCATCTCGGCCACTTCGGTCTCGGTGTATCGCCGGGTCGTAAGGTTGAACTGATTCGACTTGTTGATAAGCTGTGCGATGCGAGCGCGTCCCGTCTCGTTGAATGGCTGGAACGTGATCTCCATATCCAGCGACGCAAGATACTCATTCAGGTCGCCAACTTGCTTTTGCAACGCAGCACGCCGGGCATTGCCATCGTAGTAAGCGGCGCGGCTCAGGTCCTCCCGGGAGAAAGCTGGAAGCTCGAAATATCCGGCAGCGGCCAAGATTCGGGCGTAAAGCGCCGGATCGGCCGGCATCTCGGGAATAGCGACCTGAGGCAGGGCCTGGCGAACCAGTTCACGTTCGAAGGGATTGTCGTCCACGAAAACCAGCGACTCCAACCCCAGCGCGAGTTCTTCAGATATGGACTTGATGTTGGTCGCCTTATCGCTCCAGTTTGCCTGGAACACAGCGAAGTGCTCCTCGCGCAAGAGCATCTCCGGATGTTCGCGGAAAGGCAGGCGAGCGGTTTCATCCTCATTCTTCGAGGAGACGGCCAGAACGACGCCCCGCTCACGAAGCGACAAACAATAACGCTGGAAGGTGAGGTAGGCTTCTCCGGCCGCATCACCCTGGGCGATTTGGATCCCCTTCAGGCCGTCATCGCCAATCACTCCACCCCAGAGAGTGTTGTCGAGATCCAAAACCAGGCAGCGCCGGCTCTTGCCGCGCAGCGCCGCAATCGTGCGGCAAACGTGATCGGCATACAGAGGCAGATATGCTTGAGAGAAGGGAAGCTTGGCCAGATTCCATTCGGAAGGGGAGAACCAGTCAGCAAGTCCTACAGTTTCAGCAAGCCCGGCGATATCGAGCAGCACGTCGCCGCTGTCAAGAATGGCCTCCGCCAGGCCCCGATTTACCGAATCGATCAGATTGCGCTGTGCTCCGGGAAGCACGCGATCGAGCGAACCCATCAGCGATTCTGGAGGAGCAGCCAAGTTTTGCACGATGCAGGTCGCACCGCTGTTTTGCTGGATGGCATTGCGGATGAGCTGAATATGAGCCAGAACGGTGTTCACTGTAGCGCGAGCAACCTCTGCTTTTCCCAAGGCAAGCTGCAATGGCACGCCACGCCAATCGAGCGCAATGAGTACTCCATGTGGCTTGCAGCGATTGATCGCGGAGTCCGGGTTCAAGCTCTCTTGAACCCCCTGGTCATAGCCTGCGGCAACACAGTCGAGGGCAATGCCGTAACGCGCGGCTGTAGCGGTCAGCGCAGGCACGATGAAATCCACCGTGGCGTTGCTGATCACCGCAAGGCGATACTCGGTGAGCGGCTCCAGCGACCGGCCTTCTGCCCTTGCCGACGAGATTACTTTCGCCAGCCGAATCAACTGGTTTTCATCGAGGCCGGCAGAGGCAAGTGCGCGGATACGCGTGCCCAAGAACTCTTGACCCTGCAAAGCAGATCGGCATTGAGTGCTAAAGTCTTCCGCGGGACGTGGCAGCCAAGACAATTCCGAGTAGAGAACCGACATTGGTTATTTCCTGGGAGAGGCTGAAAGTTTGCTGTCAATCAGCTCGATCAGCTCGCCGACGTTCTTCAGCTTTCCCGCCTCGATGGCATTGAACTTGATGCCGAACTTACGCTCCACCGTAAGCAACAGGCGGACATGCGCCAGGCTGTCCCAGCCATCCACGTCGGCCGCGGTTAGATCCGGCCGGAGCATGATCGTGTCATCATCGAAGACGCTGTGGAAAATATCCGTTAGTGCCGTTTGGGTTTGTTCGTTCATAGGTCAGAGTTTGGCTGAGCCGTGAGCCTTGCCGTCATGATACACAAACCGCCTTGCACGGCTGTACCCGATTTCTGCTCACGTAACAGTTCTCCTAAGAAAAATCTCACGCACTGAGCGTGATGAGAGCGGAGATGCGATCCTAATCTAACGTCTCCAGTCGCACATCGCCAGGCGCTAAAGGTTTCACAAAAACGTCGACCGACTGACGATAGAACTCTTCACGGTCCGAAACCGGCCTCCATCCCAACTTTTGTTTGGCCAGGGAACAGTCGAGTTGGGTGACGAGGGCGGCGCTTCTTAAGTCGCGGAGGGGCACCATCATGTTGTTGGGTTTTCGCACGGCTTTCTTGATCAGGTACCGGCTAAGTTCCGCCCCGCAGATCTTCCACATGCTTCTGGGATAAAAGCGGAAATTACGGTGAGTCCGTTCCCGGAGCACGGAGACAAATTCTGCGGCGGAAGGTCGAACATCGCCCGCGAGGTTGAACGTCAGCCCTTCTATGTCAGGCGCGTCTTTGGCCAGAAAAAGTGCCTGCGCGAGATCGTCGACCAGCACGCAGGGTAGAGGGGCGTTGCCGCGACCAAAGCCCAGCAGGCAAATATCCGAGACTCGCTCTCCCAGTGCGGCGTGCACCATCCTGCCCGGTCCCATGACCACCGCAGGGCGGGTAATCACCACCGGCAGTTTTTGGGTGCGGTGCATCTCCAGCAGTTTGTTTTCGATGATGCTCTTGGACTTGCAATAGTCGCCGCGGTCCTTGCGGCCAGCGTCGTTGCTTAGGGTCGCCTCGGTGACCGTTCCCGGCTTACCCAGATAAAGAGCCGCAGTGCTGCTGGCATAGATGAGACGTCGGACCCCATTGGCGAGGCACGCCTCGGCCACGTTGATGGCACCCGCAATGACTTCGCGCTCCCAGTCTTCCCATGCGATTGCCGCGGTCATTGCCAGGTCGTAGACCACAGAAGCGCCCGCAATCAGTTCCATCATGCGAGCTTTGTTGGAGACTGCCCCGGCCTGATATTCGACGCGAGAATCGGTACTGCGCCTTGCGCCCGAAGAACGACTCACAACCACGACATGACAGCCGGCGTCGGCAAGCAAGTCGGTCAGCCGCTTACCGATAAAGCCAGCACCACCAGTGATCACTACCCGTTCCGATTGCGACAACCTATTCCTCCGTGTGTTCTGCAAGTGCCTAAGTTCTAGCGATCGTTATCTGGCAAGCATCGCCCGCTGCGCTTCCTTTCTCGTCATCGATTCATGGTACTTTGTCGGCGGCCAGCGCGGCTTAGAACGCGGCAATGCTTGCTAAAAGTTGATTGTACTGAATTGAATCGGGTCGAGTGGCAATGAAAATTCCAAGGCGATTTTGTTGTTACAAGACGGGGCGCGGCCGAATGTCGTACTGGCGGATTTTGTAGAGCAGTGCTTTGTAGCTGATGTTGAGCATCATCGCCGCTCGCTTGCGGTTCCAGGATGTCTTTTCGAGGGCCTTCTCGATGGCTTCCATTTCAGCCACGCTCTTGACGCTGTGTGCGATCTGTTTGAGGTCAGGCGCTTCGCGCTGGCGCAAAGTCGCCCTGAGTGAATCGGGGTGGTTCGCCTCTTCTTCAAGTTCCCGGATTGCGGACTCCTCGTCCCCCAGCACCAGATACCGCTTCACAAAGTTCTCCAGTTGGCGAATGTTGCCGGGCCAGGAATAGCTCTCGCAGGCGCGAAGCAAGCGGGGCGAGAGCGGCAGGATGGGACAGGCGTAGCGTTCTGCAACGCGCAACAGGAAGTGGCGCAGCATCATGGGGATTTCTTCCCTGCGCTCGCGCAACGAGGGTATGCGCAACACGAAGCTGCTCAGACGGTAGTAAAGGTCCTCGCGAAAACTCTTCTCGGCGATTGACTCCGCCATGTTGATATTGGTCGCGGCGAGCACTCGTACGTCGACCTTCATTGAGCTGCGCGCCCCCAGCCGGCAGAACTGCCCGTCCTGCAAAACCTGAAGCAGCTTCGCCTGTAAGGCCGGGGACATCTCACCGATCTCGTCCAGGAGAAGGGTGCCTCGATTGCACAGCTCGAACTTGCCCGGCTTCGAACGATTGGCGCCGGTGAAGGCCCCGGGTTCGTAGCCAAACAGCTCACTCTCCAGTAATTCGCTGGGAACCGCGGCGCAATTTACCTTGAGAAACACCCGATCCGAGCGCGGCGAAGACTTGTGAATCAGATGCGCCAGCACCTCTTTTCCGGTGCCGCTCTCCCCCAGCAGCAGTACCGGAAAGTCAAAGCGGGCCACCTGAATGGCCTGCGCGCGCAGAGTCTGCATCTGCGGCGTGGCAGAGAAGAACAGCACTCCATTCCCCAGGTCAACCGCATCGCCACTTCCCGGTGGGTTGGGAGCAGAATGCTGCAAGCAGAAGCGCAGGACTTCGTCCATCTCCTCTTTCTGAATTGGTTTCGCAAGGTAGTCCTGGGCCCCCAGCCGCATAGCCTGCACCACTTTGCGAGTGTCACGCACGCAGGAAATCATCACGATTTTCGTAAGCGGGGACGCCTTCCGGATTCGCCTTAGAGTTTCCAGGCCGTCCCATCCGGGGAGGACGAGGTCCAGCAGGATGACGTCCGGGGTGTTCTGGCGGACTTTTTCGACCGCCTCTTCACCGCTGGCGGCAGTGTCCACCAGGTAGGAGTCGAGCTCCAACGCGGTCTGCAGATATCGCCGCATGCTGGGCTCATCGTCGACGATCAGGATGCGGCCGGCGCTCATCTTGTCTCCAGCCTTTGCGGGATGCGCTGCGGGCCCAACAAGACGAGAAAGCAAAACTTGCTGCCGTTACCCGGCTCGCTTTCGACCCAGATCTTGCCGCCGGCGGCCTGTACCAGTTTGCGCGCGATGGCCAAACCGAGGCCGTAGCCCTCGGTCCGAGATCCTGCGTGGGTCAAGCGGAAATACTCGTCGAAGATCTCCTGCTGATATTGCGGCTCAATTCCAGGACCGGTGTCGGCAATTGTGATGCGGCAGCAATTCGGTGCCGCCAGGCGGCAGTGCCGTCGGTCCACCGGTCGCTGGTCTTTGCCCGCACGGCGTTCCCAAAAATATGGCTCGACATGCAGCCAGACCGTGCCGCAGGCGGGAGTGTACTTCATCGCATTGTCGAGCAGGTTGGAGACGACGTGTTGGACCTTGAACCAGTCGAATGGAAATGGTGGAAGATTCTCAGCCGGGAGAAAGTAGAAGGCGATGGCCTTCTCGTGAAATCGCGGTGACCACAATTCCGCGATCTCGCGAATGCAGCCGTTCATGTCGCCCACTTCATACTGCATCTCGAGACGCTCGACCTTCATCGACGCGTAGGCGAGCAGGTTGTGCACGAAGTTTAAAAGTCGTGCACCGTTCGCTTGTATCTCGGTCAGAACCTCGACTTGTTTGGGCGTCAATGGGCCGAGCTTCTGCGCCAGAAGGAGTTGCAGATATCCTGCCATGATGGACAACGGCGTTTTCAACTCATGCGCGGCCGTGGCCAAGGCCTCTCGAGAATCGGCAGACTGACCGTCATCGGCCGACAATTCGAGGTTGTGCCTGCTGGTGGATAAGTCGGAGCGATTAGAATAGACTGTCTGCAACGCTCTCCCCTGGACTTGGCGCTTCCGCCAATCGAGGCGTACAAGCTTTCTCTCGACAGGGAAAGTGAAAGAGTTTAGCCCTGCATGTGACAGAGTTCACCACTTCTTGTCCCACAAAGCGCAACGAATTGCGGTCTGGTGCGAGGGAAGCCGGGGCAAACAACTCGCAAGTTGCCGAAGAGAGAGCAAGTTAGCGATTACCGGGGCTCGAACTGGAGTTGGCGGTTGATTTGCTTAGAAGTGAACGTACGAGGTTGACTTGAGCAACACTGCTGGTAATAATGAGCGCCGCAAATGGGATCGATTGCCGATTTCGGTTCCGTTCTTCATGAGGGGTAAGAAATCCACCGGAGAGGAATTTCTGGACTTTGCCACGGCGCTGAACTTGTCCGCGGGAGGAGCGTTGCTGGCAACACGGCGATATCTCGACCCCGGCACCAGCCTCAAGCTAGAGATTCCGGTTTCCCTGGTCAACAAAGCGCAGCTGCCCCGGTCTGTCTCGCTGCTTCGCGCCACCGTCTTGCGATGTAGTGCCGACCGCCAATACTTCCTATTGGGGTTGGAGTTCAGCCCGCCGCTGTTGACCAAATCCACGGTCGAAGCGCGCAGCTGACGAATTCGCGCAGCAGCATTCGCCCTGAAGATGAAATGATTTTCATACAGGCGGGTTCGGGGTGCCCTCTTTTTAGCGATTTCGTAAACAAGTTGCACATCACCTGTGATAGATTAATGGTCTTTGGTTCAGCGGCTTACCGTCGCCAACTGCGTTTTGCTGCGGCCCTGACCCGGGTGGCGCAACAAATGCAAGCCTTTGGTATGTAGTTCCCTGTGCGAGGAGTTGGGCCCGCAATGGCGTCGCTAGTTGGTGGGAATCGTCAAGGCTTGAGTGCGGCTCCACAGCTTCCCCCGGACGAGGTCATTTTCGGGCAGACGGCTGTAATGGGCGAGGTGCGGAGGAAACTGGAGCGCGTCGCCGGAGCCAATATCTCGGTATTGATTTCAGGAGAGAGCGGAACCGGTAAGGAAATCGTCGCCCAATTGCTGCATCTGTACTCCCCTTGGGCGAAGGGACCTTTTGTTAAGGTGAACTGTCCAGCCATCCCTGGTACGCTTCTGGAAAGTGAGCTTTTTGGGTACGAGAAGGGTGCTTTTACGGGCGCGTATGGCGCCAAACCCGGGCGGGTGGAGATGGCACACCGCGGGACGCTGTTTCTGGACGAAATCGCGGAGCTCGACGGCATGCTGCAGGCCAAGTTACTGCAGGTGCTGCAGGACGGCCAGTTCAGCCGGATTGGGGCGGAGGAAGACAAGAAAGTCGAGGTGAGGGTCGTTTGTGCGACGAACCGGCATCTGCATAGCGAAATTGAGCGGGGAAGATTTCGCCAGGACTTGTTCTATCGCATCGCGGGCATGACCATCGATTTACCTCCTCTGCGAGAACGGGTTGTTGATTTACCGGTAATTTGTAAATATCTTCTTCAGTACTACAATGACAAGTTGAACGAAAAAGCGCCGATGCTGCGGCCGGCCTTGCTGGCCAAGATGCAGCATTATGCTTGGCCGGGGAATATCCGCCAGCTGGAGAATCTGATCCGACGCTATGTTGTGATGGGGACCGAGGACGTTATCCTTAGCGAATTGCTGCAACCAGCGGAAAATGATCTGCTGGAGGGCCTGATCTTCAACGGCCCGATTTCGTTAAAGAAATTGACTCGTCAAACAGTGCGTAGGGTCGAAGCGAAAATCATTCTGAACGCCTTGCACGCGAACAACTGGAACCGCAAGAAAGCGGCACGGTCGCTGGACATCAGTTACCGCGCCCTGCTTTACAAATTGAAGGACGTAGGAATCCCGAAACGGCGCTCCGTTTCTTCGCCGAAGCAGGACCACGAAGACAAGGCGCAGGGGTGAAAACAAAAAGGGTGAATCATGCAACGTAGTGTGAGAACAAGTTGGTTGGCAGTTGGGATACTGCTGCTTCTGGTGAGTCCATGGGGGCGCCAAGCGAACGCCCAAGAAGGGGATTCCACATCTAGTTCTTCTTCCAATCCTCCCGCCGCCGACGTGGCGAAGGCACAACCGTCCACTCCGCCGACTCCAGACACGACCGCTCCGCAGGTCTCTCCTCCGAGAGTGGAAAATTACGTAATCGGTGCAGAAGACGTTCTCGGCATAAATGTCTGGAAGGAGCCTGAGATGTCCCGCCAGGTGCCGGTCCGTCCCGACGGCATGATCTCGCTGCCGCTGCTGGGAGACGTCAAGGCGGCGGGCCTTACACCGCTCCAGTTGCAGGATCAGCTGACCACCGAACTCAAAAAATACATCTCCGATCCGCAGGTGACGGTGATCGTCGGTGAAGTCCACAGCATGACCTTTAACGTGGTGGGCGAAGTAATGCGGCCCGGCTATTATCCTCTGACTCGCCGCATGACCGTTCTGGATGCGATCGCGTTGTCGGGGGGCTTTCGGGACTTCGCGAATGTGAAGAAGATTTATGTGTTGCGTACCCAGGCCAACGGGCAGCAGGCAAAGCTGAAATTCAACTACAAGAATGTGATCAAGGGCAAGGATGCGCAAGAGAATATTGAGTTAGAGCCGCGTGACACCATAGTTGTGCCCTAAAGGGGGGAGGACACCATGAAACGTCGGGTGAGGCCGTGCCTCGTGTTTCTTGTCTTTACGCTAGGAGTGTCTCTGGGTGCCTGGGCGCAGGACAACACGCCCCCGCCGAGTTCTGCTCCCGCCCCTTCGCAGGACTCAACGTCGTCCCAGGAGTCAGCGCCATCGCCCGGTCCGAAACCCCAATATACGAAAGTCGATCCTGGGAAGTCTCTGGATTTCCTGGGCGAGGTGGTGGGGCGCTCCAACCTGAACCTAGGCATGTTGGTACTGGCGGCTTACGACACGAATGTAGCGACCTTTGCGCAGACGCGCCAGCCGCAGATGTCCTATCTGTTTGGGCCTCATATCGGGATTGCGCAATATCGCCCTAAGCTCGCATTGAACCTGGCTTACGATGGCGGCTTGGGAATCTATAGCCAGTTGTCCAACTCGAATGCCTATTCGCAGTCGGCAACAGGGGACATCCTCTATCAGATCTCCTCGCATTGGCAGGCACATGCCAGTGATCGCTACAGCTATTCGGCCGATCCGTTCGGGTCGTACTACACCATCGTGGGGCAGCCGTCGCCCAGCAATCCCAACCCGAACACCTATGTCCCATTCGCGATCACAAATCAGAACGAAGCGGAGATGGACATGGCTTATCAACTCAGCCGCTATGACACGATAACCTTTACCGGCAACGAGACCTTTCGTCGCTACAGTAACTACAGCCCTAATTACTCATTTCAAGCTGGTCTCTACAACCTGATCAGCTACTCAGGCGGCGCAAATTACTCGCACAAGTTATCTGCCCGCCTATCGTTGGGAGGGGGCTATAACTTTACTTCTCTCGACTTTAGTCACGGCCAGCAGCGCTCGGGCATCAGTGCCATTCAGGGTTTCGTGAATTATCAGATGTCGCGGAGCTTTAGTGTGTCGGGATGGGCCGGGCCTGAATACATCACCGCGAAAACACTGCTTCTATTTTCGGGCAAGTATTACACGTTGTTGCAGAATGACTGGGTGCCGGCGTTCGGTATCAATCTGGGATGGCAGGGGTTGCGCCAGTCGTTTACAGCTGGCCTTTCCAGGCAGGTTAGCGACGGAGGCGGATTGCTGGCTACGACCACGGTCTACAGCGTCAACATGGCCTACCATCGGCAACTGTCGGCTCGCTGGGATGGTCTTTTGAGCGCTCAGTATGGCAATAATGCTTCCTTTGCAGCCAGCAACCTGAACAAGCAGCTGTTTCCCGATCGCAAGTACACGTTATTGACAACTCTGATTCAACTGGATAGGACAATTACTCCTCAATTGACGGCCCATCTTGCATACAGCTATGTTCGCGAAACGCAGAAGAACATTTACATCGTAGATGCTGCCGGGACATTCAACGACAACAGAGTTTCGATTTTACTCCAGTACACCTGGAATCACCCACTTGGACAGTAGAAGGTAGGACACAATGCAGGAATTGGAAGAGCAGAAATCAGCTCGAGGAATTGACGAGTATTGGGCCATAGTGCGCCGCCGCAAGTGGTGGATTATCGGACCGTTGTTTTGTGGTTGGCTGCTGGTGTTTGTATCAGCCTGGATTATCCCGGCGCGCTACACCTCAGAATCGGTCATCCTGATCGAAAAGCAGAAGGTGCCGGAGCACTACGTGATGTCAAACGTCGATGTGGACATGGGTGAGCGCCTGGAAGCCATCACCCAGGAGGTGTTGAGCCGTTCTCGCCTGCTCACCATCATCAACAAGTTCCACCTGTATCAGAGCTTTCTCACCCCCACTCCCGATGACCAGCTGAAGAAGATGCGGAGTGACATCAAGATCGATCTGATACAAACGCCCTCGACCAGTGAAAGCGGCAAGCGGGAACTGACCGCGTTCAAGCTGCAGTACACGGCGGACGATGCTTCGGTCGCCCAACAGGTCAACAGCAGCATGGTGTCCTACTTTATTGACGAGAACGTCAAGGCCAGCCAGGAACAGTCCGAAAGCACGACGCAATTTCTGGATTCACAGCTGAAGAACGCTGGAGAGACCTTGGCCGGGCTGGAGAACAAGCTGCGCCAATTCGAGAAAGAGCATGCGGGAGAGTTGCCGCAGCAGGTGCAGGCGAATATTCAGATGCTCAACGGCGCCCAGCAGCAACTGGGGGCGTTGGTCGACGCGCGCAATCGCGCGCTACAGCAGCAAGCTTACTTAAGCTCCCTCGCGGCGCAGTACGAGGCGGCCGGCGTGGATAACCTCCAGAGCGGGGCGCCGCAATCCATCGATCAGCAAATCGAGGCTGCCAAATCCGCTTTGGCGGACTTGCAAGCGCGATATACGCCGGATCACCCTGACGTCAAGAGGATGAAGGACACGATCGCCAAATTGCAGGCCCTCAAAGATCAGCAGGGTGGCGGCAACCTCGACTCCGACCAGTCCTCGGACGACAAGAACAAGGCGGCGGCGACCACGGCCTCTGCCGGCAACCCTTCTCCTCCCGACCAAGGTACAAAAGCCGGTGGCGCTGCGCCCAGCAATAACGATGCAGATACCAATGCAGATGCCAGTGCGGACCTCTCCGACATTCGCACGGGAACAACCGCTGCCCAATTGTCCGCCATGGCCCCGGTGATGCAGCTTCAGAGCCAGCTCAAGGCCAACCGGATGGAGATCCAGAGTCGCGAGAGCGAAATCCGCAGCCTGGAAGCCAAGATTGCAGAGTTGCAGCAGCGTCTGAGTGGCACCCCGGGCATTCAGTCGGAGATGCTCAATCTGACGCGCGACTACCAGATGACGCAGCAGGGTTATGAGCTGCTGATGGCCAAGAAGAACGCTTCAGAACTGGCGACCAACCTGCAGCGGCAGCAGCAGGGCGAGAACTTCCGCATTATCGATCCGCCGAGTTTGCCGGAAAAAGCCTCATTCCCAGACCGGTTTAGGTTTTCACTGGCCGGTCTCGCCGTTGGTCTTGGACTGGCGGTGCTGTTCGGCGCCGGTACCGAGTATCTGGACGATCGTATTCGCAACGAACAGGACTTGGCCGAAGCCACACCGCTGCCCGTACTGGTCGAAATACCACCGATCCGGACAGAAGGCGAGCTCGCGGCAGCACGATGGAAGCCGTGGATTGCTTTGGCAGTGGTAGTTCTGGTGATGATCATTATCCCCACCGGAATCTTCTACGCGTTCTACTGGGGATAAGGAATGTACAAGCAATTCTTTGGGATGAACCGGAATCCGTTCGAGATCAGTCCGGATCCCTTTTTCTACCACCCGACGCCCCGGCATAACGAGGCGCTGGCCAATCTGCACTACGGAGTGGGCAGACGGAAGGGCTTCATCGTCATCACCGGAGAAGTGGGGACGGGAAAGACCCTGCTTGTCCGCTGCCTGCTGGCCGAACTGCGGAAGGGGAATATCGCCTTCGGCTATGTATTCAACCCGCTCTTGTCGACCATGGAGTTTTTCCAATACATCATGGCCGACTTGGGTCTTCCCTACGCGGGACGCAGCAAGACGGAAATATTGCTCGATCTGAACCGGTTTCTCATTCAGCGGCATGCGCGTGGGTTGATCACGGCATTGGTGGTTGACGAGGCGCAGGACCTTACCCCGGAATTGCTGGAAGAGATTCGCCTGCTCACGAATCTTGAAACCTCGCAGCAGAAGCTTCTGCAGATTGTGTTGTTGGGGCAACCGGAGTTGGAAACGCTTCTCGATTCACCCGAGCTTCGCCAGTTGAAGCAACGCGTTGCCCTGCGATGCCAACTGCAGCCGCTGGATGAAAACCAGACCCGCTCCTATGTTCTTTCACGGTTGGAGCGCGCCGGCGCCAAGCCGGCATCCGCGGTGTTTTCTGACGACGGCTTGTCTACCCTGTACGAGTATTCGCGCGGCATTCCGCGCATCATCAATAATTTGTGTGAAAACGCGATGGTCAGCGCCTATGCGCGCCAGCAAAAGCCGGTCACTTCGGACATCATTGCGGAAGTGGCGGCAGATTTCCGGTTGACACCGGGGTCAGGAATACCGGAAGAAACCCGCAGTTCGGAGCGCGAAGGTCAGGAAAACGGAGAAAGCATGCTGCGATCACTTTTCCGCGCCTTGCGCACCATGGATAATGAGAGTCTTGAAAAGCCCATACCGTCGAACGCCGTAAGGAGAGCCTAGTCATGAGCCGAATCTTTGATGCGTTGCAACGTTCCCAAGGAGATAGTCCCTTACCCCGGGCGGCAACGCCTAACCAACCTATGCCGCCCGAAGGGCTGTCGGACGCAGAGGTCTCGCCCGAAGCCGCCTCTGCGGTTGGTGTTCAAGCCCCTGACTGGCTTTCGGTTCCTCCTGAGCGCGTTCTACATCCTGAGCCGACACCGGAGCAACGGATTGTAACTCTCACCAGCAACAACGGAGCTGGCGCCGAGATGTTCCGCGTGCTCAGTACGCGGCTGGCGCATATGAAAGACAAGCGTCCCTTGTCTAAGTTATTGGTAAGCAGCTCCGTGGTCGACGAGGGCAAGTCGGTGGTGGCGGTCAACCTTGCCATCGCACTTGCGCAGCGCCCAGGGGAGCGCGTTCTTTTGATGGAAGTGGACCTCCGCCGGCCAACCGCCAGCGCACTGCTTTCCTCCTCCCCCACCAAGGGGATCACGGAATGGCACCGCGGCGAGCTGGCAATACAGGACGCTCTGTATCGGGTCGGCGATTTGCCTCTTTGGTTTATTTCGGCCGGCCATGGTATGGAGGAGCCACTGCCGATCCTCGAGTCGCTCGAATTCGCCAACATGGTGGAAGCGGTGTCAGCGCACTTTGATTGGGTTGTGCTGGATTCGACTCCGATGTTGCCCATGGCCGACGCCGCCTCGCTGGCGCGGCTCAGTGACGGGGTCCTGGTTGTGGTACGCGAGGGCCATACGCGGCGGAAGCTACTCAACAAGGCGTTGGATTCCATCGAGCGGAAAAAGCTGTTGGGGCTGGTGTTGAACGACGCAGCATCGCAACAGGTGGCGTATGACCACTTCGGATACGGATATTCCAGCAGCAAGTCGTAGTGGGGGTCGGTCTGAGACCAAGACAAGGGCAACGGCATAAGGCGTCTGCGCAACGCAGCGCCTTTGCTTATTCTGCGAAACCTACTCAGGTGGGGGAAGGCTGCCTTTTGCTGTCGCATTCTCAGGATGCGATGGAGCGATGCAAATCGTAAAAACGCAGGAGCTTGTCACCGATGACGCTCCAGTCATAGTTGCGCGCCAGTTTCCTTCCTGCCTCCGCAAGGGCTTTCCATAGGCCTGAATCAGGCGCCAGAGTTGTGGCACACTCGGCAAAGTCCCTGGGGTCATCGGCGAGCATAATATTTGTTCCGTTTGCGACTGGGAGTCCCTCGGCCCCTAAGGTTGTCGATATGACAGGAACGCCCGCGGCCATCGCCTCCAGGATTTTCAAGCGTGTGCCTCCACCGACGCGCAGCGGCACAACCGCCGCCAGCGCGTTGTGGTAGAAGGGGCGAACATCGGCGACGGTTCCGGTTACGGTAATGCCGGGCTGTTCCCGCAACTTCAGAATCTCGGGCGTGGGCTCTGCGCCAACTATCACGAACTGCAGGTCGGGGCGTTGGCGGTAAACGGTAGGCCATACTTCGCGGGCAAAGAAGAGGGCGGCATCCACGTTCGCGTGATAGTGCATGGCGCCTACGAAAATCAGATTCCTCCGTGGAGGGCCCGGCTCGGGTGACGGCCGGAACGACTCCACGTCTACTCCATTGGGAATGACCTCAATGTGCGAGTTGAGGTTGCGGCTCAGCAACACCGCGCGCTCGCGTTCGCTGCAGACGGTATGAGTGTCGCACGCCGGCAGTAGGAGGTCTTCCTGGCGCCGTAATAGGTAAGCCGTTCGCCTGGCGTATAAGCGGCGCGGAAGTCCAGGCGTGTTGTCCGCGTAGCGCGACATGATTTCCGACTCAATGTTGTGCCAATCGCAATTGAGCAGTGCGTGCGGCGCCAGTTGGCGAATTCGTTCGATGTAAGCGCGGATGTAGACTCCTTCGATCTGAATGACGTCGAACGAGTCGTTGGTCAGGGCTTTTTCCAGTTGTTGCATTACGAGGGCGGACATGTAATGCAGAAGGTTCAAAGGCTGGGGACCGATGACGCCACGCACGATCTTGGCCGGCGTATATCCGGCGCTCCGGCGAACCCGAATGACCTTGGCCTCGCCAAATGGCTCGATGGGGGCCTCACTCACGGATTGGAACTGGGCGCCGCCATCGCCCGAATCCATGCCGAGGTAAGTCAAGTTCGTATGATGAGCGAGATAGGACGCGATGTAAAAATCGCGCAAATGCGCGCCCGAGGTTATGGGCCAGCAAACTCGAGTAGCGACATAGAGAACGCGCATCCGGCAGGTCTTGAGCGAATAAATCTGATTTTACACTGGTGGCCGCGCCGTCAATCCGGCCCGGCTACCAGCCGTGGTAAAGTCAAGGAACGATCAGCATTGCCGGCGTGCGACGCTTCTCGGCGCTCCCCGGGGTGTCCTACAAAGATGGTTTCGAAATATACGAACCGGCGAGCCGGGCGTAAAATAAGGTCGCTTCAACGCTAAAAGAGAACTTCGGGACACCACGCAGCGAGCCGGCCAGAATGGGAAACCAGGGTCATAATTCTCTAATTTCTGTCCTGACTCTGTGAAAGATCGGGATAGAGTGAGAAGTCAGGAGGGGATGTCTGGAATGCTTTCGGTATTGATGGCGGTTTACAAGAGAGAGAAACCGGAGTTCCTCTCTGTCTGCCTTGAAAGCATTGCCTCGCAGACCCTCAAAGCGGATCAGGTCGTGGTCGTAAAAGATGGTCCTCTGACCGCGGAACTGGATGAAGTACTCGCGCGCTTTGCAGAACGGCTGCCGCTGGTGACACCCGCTCTGCCCTGCAACAAGGGAACGGGCGAAGCGGTCGAGCTTGGTATGTCGTATTGCACGGGAGATTTGATCGCGCGTGCGGATTCGGATGATATTTACCATCCAACACGGTTTGAGAAGCAGGTCCAGTTTCTGGCACAGCATCCGGAGATTGACATCGTGAGCGCATCCGGAGCCGAGTTCGAGCGTGATCCTGAAAAGCCCGTCTGCGTGCGGCGCGCTCCGGTTTCAGGCGCCCGCCTGAAGTGGTACGCAAAGTTCAGGAATCCGATCACCTATCAGTCCACGGTGGTATTTCGCAGGGCTCCAGCCGTCGAGGCGGGGGGCTATCAACCTTGCCTCTTCTTTGAGGACTACGACCTGTGGGTCCGCATGATGATGAAGGGATCTCAGGTTTTTAACATGCCGGAGGTGCTTGCCTACATCCGCTGCGGCGATGGAATGCTGGGCCGCAGACGCGGAATGAAGTACATCCGCTCGGAAATTGATTTTCTGAAGAAAATGTACCGTATCGGGTTTCTGACCCGATTTTACTTTGTCGCTAACTTGGCCCTGCGTATCCCTTGCCGTCTATTGCCGGAAAGATTGCTTGGCCACTTCTACTATGTGTTTCTGCGGCGGACTGTGCCGCAAGAGTACGTCCTCCCTCCGACTTAGTTCATGCGCTGCTTAAAAGTCAACCGATCCGTCGAAAGCGAACTGGGTGTATGAGTCTACGGCTAAGTTCTCAGCGGTTTTATCTGCGGGCGTGCTTCTACCTGCTTCCGTTGCTCGCGTTCGGGACCGCCATCTATATCCGTTTTCATAATGACGTAGAGGCCTTTCTGGACCAGGGATGGAGTTTCTATGTTGGCGCCATCCTGTTCGCCTCCAGCGTTTGGGTGATTGCGTGCGAGGGTAAGAATCTGTGCCAGCTGGAAGATCTATTTCGCGAAGAGACCGGAGTGTCGAAGTGTTTGTCGGCTTGCGCGGAGACATATCTGGCCATGACCTGCATGTTATTTTTCTACCGCCACGAGAGCATGTCGCGCATCGCGCTGGCTTCGAGTGCGGTATTGCTGTTTGGAGGGGCCGTACTGACGCGCGTACTTTTCCGGTACGTGTTGCAACGAAGATTCGGTGCCGATCGCAAGCTGAGGATTCTGATTGTGGGAGCGGACCAGTACGCAGCCAATATCGCCAAGCGCCTGCTCAATATTCCTCCGATTCCCTGTCAGGTGGTGGCGCATGTCGCCCTCGAGGGTCAGGTCCCGGCGGTAACCGATGTCGAGCTGTACCAGATGGAGGACTTGCGCAAGGGCTTGCCGGTTTCAGTCGATGACGTGATTATTGCGCTTCCACCGGAACGCCTTCATCAACTGTCGAAGGTGATCCGACAGCTCGGGACCATCTCGGCTCCGGTCCGTACGGTGCTCGACTTGGGCGATGTTGCGGTGCTGCGCGAGCGTTGGTTCCAGTATGGCGATCTTCAGATGCTGGACGTCGCAACCACTCCGGTTGAGTCGCCGTACTATTTCCTGGCAAAGCGCGCTTTCGACGTCACCTTCTCGACCCTGGCGCTTATCCTGGTCAGCCCGTTGATGCTTCTGATTGCCGTGGCAGTGAAGATCACATCACCGGGTCCGGTCCTGTTCAAACAACGAAGAGTCGGCCTCAATGGGCAGGAGTTCTGGATGTACAAATTCCGCACGATGCGGCCAGCCAGTACTTCGGAAAGCGACACAAAGTGGACTACGCCGGACGATCAGCGCCGAACCCGCTTCGGGGCCTTTCTGCGCAAAACGAGCCTCGATGAGCTTCCACAGTTCTTCAATGTTCTTGAGGGCGATATGAGTGTCGTGGGACCTCGGCCTGAGCGTCCTTACTTTGTTGGTCAGTTCCTGGAGGAGATCTCCTACTACAATTCCCGCCACCGTCTGAAGGTTGGCATAACCGGGTGGGCGCAGGTCAATGGCTGGAGAGGGGACACGTCCATCGCAAAGCGCTTCGAATTCGACCTGTATTATCTTCAGAATTGGAGTCTATGGTTTGACTTTCGTATCGTTTGGATGACGATCTGGTCCGGCCTTTTCGGCAAGAACGCTTACTGAAGATTCGTGGCGAGAGCCTGCTACTTCACGTCCTTCATAGCTACCAACGACCCGTAATCGTGGCCGCTATTGTCGACGGCGCGCGCGATAACCGCGCCAAACGCGTCGCGTAGCTCCGGATACTTGGCAACGATAGCCTTGATGACTGCCATGTTGTCCCCATACGCAACGGCGTTATTCGCAGCGTCCGCCGATTGATAGCGAACCCGCAGAGCCAGATTATCGGCCGCAGGCACAGCCGCCATCTCGGTGACGCGATAGACTTTTCCATTGGCCGGCAGGTTCATGGGCGAGCTCTCCGACGGCAGGTCGCCAGGCCGCACGGGCTGCATTTCGTCGGCAATCTTGTCGAGTTGCGGGGTGCTCATGAAATTGACCGGAGCCAGCAGGTCCCACGCTGTCAGATAGTAGAACCACGCATTGTGTGGCTGACCCTGCGTCTTGAAATCGCGCGCCTTACTGAGAAACCATTGCCCGTCATGCCCTCCGATGGAGCTGAGGCGGGGATAATACCCCGCCAGCTTCCACGATCCTCCAGCGTCCTGCAGGATCATGGTCAGGGTGATGGCATCCTTCTCCCCGGAGACCTGCTGAATGACAATGGCATAGCGCGCGGCGGGCAGGTTGGGAATGGAGAAAGACACTCGCTGCGGCGAATTGTAGATACCACAGTAAAAGTCTGCGTGTTGCAACGTGCCCTTGCTCTGCGAAGCGTCCAATAAGTACGTTGCCGTGACCGAGGGCGGGCCTTCCGCAAAGTAATGCTTGTTGTCGACCACCGCCTGCTCGATGCTCGTGAAGTTGTCGGCGACAGCAGGAATCGCATTGGCCTTCAGTCCTGCCATGTCACCCTGCACCGACATGCTGAAGTAGCGCTGGGCCGCATTGTCGATGGCAGATTTCGTGGCCGCATCAAGCTCATTTCCCGAGTTGCAGGTCTGGGCGAGTGCGCAGGAGCCTGAAACGGCGATCAAAATGAGCAATAGTGCTATCGGTGCCCGAAAGCGTGGAGTAAGTGACGGCGTGGCTTCCATGGCCGCGCTCCTTCTGAAAGTGCTGGCAGAAAACTGCTTCCAAACTTCCTATGCTTGGATGCGAACGCCGCCTCCGCCCGATGTTCAGCAAACCTTGCAATATTTCAAGCAATGCGCCGAAGGCCAGTCAGAGTAGAATAACCGTGTAAACGACGGCTCGGTCGTCGCGTCCAACTGTTATGGTACGCCTTGTTCAGATGAGCGTGGTGCTGACTTGCTCGGCGCTTCTCCTGCTTACGGGGAATTCGCTGGCCCAGCCGTCGGGCATGCCGGCGCAAGCCACGGCCAGTCCTGCCCAAGCGACCGCTAGTCCTGCGACCACTGGAACGGCGGCCAAATCAGGGCTGCATCATTCGGCCAAGCGGAAGGCCAAAGAGCCTGAACAACCGGTCGTCCAGACGCCGCCTCGCACTCTCACTCCGGGAGAGATGGCCCCAGTCGCACCCACTGTCTCCTATCAGGCGGGCCAGTTGACTATCGAGTCCAAGAACGCCACGCTCGCTCAGGTGCTTAGGTCGGTGCAGGAGAAGACTGGCGGGGCATTCGACATACCCGCCAGCGCGAACAACGATCGCGTGGTTGCGCAGCTCGGGCCGGGACAGCCGAAAGATATTCTGGCCAGCCTGCTCAACGGATCGAAGTTCAACTACATAATTCTGGGGGTCCCCAACGAGCCGGGCGCGGTCCAGAAGTTGATTCTTACTCCGCGGACGAACGCGCCCATTACGGCGCAGAACGTGGCCGTACGGCAGCCGCCACCCGAGCCCCAGGAAGAAGACTACAGCGCGCCGGAGCCACCGCCCCCAGAACCTACGCCGGTCGAGGATAATACGGCAGTTGAGAATCAGAATCAGCCGCCGCAGGAACCCTACCGGCCCGGATTCCCCGGCCAGCAACCGCAAATAGGCACTAACGGAGAGCCTCAACAGGGCGTGAAGACTCCGGAGCAATTGCTGCAGGAACTTCAGCGACTGCAGCAACAGCAGCAGTTGTACCAGCAGCAGTTGAACCCCGCGAACCGGAATCTGCAGCAGAACTACAAGCCGCAAGAGCAGGAATAGAAACGAGGGCAGGGGATCGCTGGCCGGGTTCCTGGCCTTCTCCCTTTCCGTTGTCGCGCCAGGCTATCCGGCGACCAGCGCTTTGAGCGATTCGGAATACGGCTCGCGGGCTACGCCGCGCTCCGTGACAATGGCCGTGACGTACTGATGTGGTGTCACGTCGAAGGCGGGGTTCTCGACCTGTACGCCATCTGGAGCGATCTGCTTGCCGGCCATATGAGTGACCTCGATTGAAGAGCGCTGCTCGATCGGAATCTTGCTGCCGTCGGCGGTTCCGAGATCGACCGTGGATATGGGGGCCGCGACGTAGAAGGGGATACCGTGCTCCTTTGCCAGGATGGCCACAGTGTAGGTGCCGACCTTGTTGGCAACGTCGCCGTTGGCAGCGATTCGGTCAGCGCCCACAACCACGGCATTAATCTTCCCTTGGCGCATGATGCTGCCTGCCATGTTGTCGGTGATGAGGGTGGTAGGGATGTTGTCCTTCATCAGCTCCCAAGCCGTCAACCGTGAACCTTGCAGAAAAGGCCGGGTCTCGTCGGCGAAGACGTGCAGTTGCTTGCCCGAATCGACGGCTGCGCGGATTACGCCCAGTGCGGTCCCGTAGCCGGCCGTAGCCAGCGCACCAGCATTGCAATGGGTCAGTACGCCACCGCTGGCCGGCAACAACACGGCACCGTGCCGGCCCATGGCTTCATTGGCGGCGATGTCTTCCACCAGGATATGCTGCGCTTCCCTGATGATCTCTTGCTTAATCTGCTCGATGGGCTGGTTGCGCACCTCGGCAAACTTCGCCTGCATGCGGCGGATTGCCCAAAAGAGATTCACCGCCGTCGGCCGGGTGGCGCCCAGGACGCGGCATATCTCTTCGAACTCTGGCGCAAGTGCTTCTCCGGTCTGAGCCTTGGAGTCGCGCACGCCGAGGGCGATTCCCATCGCCGCGGCCACGCCGATCGCAGGAGCCCCGCGAACGATCATGGTTTTGATCGCGTCAGCGACCTCATGATAGCTCTTACAGGTTACATAGACTTCTTCGGTCGGCAGCTTCGTCTGATCAATGAAGCGCACGCCGCCGGTTGTCCATTCCAGGGTTTTGATTGTGCTCATGTTTTCCCGTCTCTGGAAGATTACATTTTGACGTGCTCAGCGCGGACGTCATTGGCAGTGAACAACGACACAAACGGCGCTGGAGATGCCGCTCGTTCCACATTCGGTCGCCCGCCCGCTTCTTCGCGCTCTACCAGGCACATTACCCCAACGATCTCGAATCCATACTCGCGCGCAGCCTCGATGGCCTGAATAGTGGAGGCGCCGGTCGTGCACACGTCATCGACAATGACCACGCGCGCCGGCTTCTCGCGAAAGCCCTCAATGCGCTGGCCCGTGCCGTGAGTCTTCTCCGCCTTGCGCACCAGGAAGCCGTTAACCGGCTTGCCCTGTTGCGCGCTGATCACCGATGTGGCGACAACGATGGGATCGGCGCCCATTGTAAGACCGCCGATTGCATTTGGCCTCCAGCCCCTGGTTTCCATTTCCGCCAGAACCGCCTGGCCGGTCAGCCAGGCTCCCTTGGCGTCCAACGTCGTCAGTCGGCAGTCGATGTAATAGTCGCTGCTTCCGCCGCTCGATAATTTGAAGTTTCCCAGCCGAAAGGATTTTTCAGCCAGCATTTGAAGCAGTTGGTCACGCGCGCTCGACATAGGAGTCAGGTCTAGCTCCCTAGTTTATCCAGATGGCGAAAATGGTCGCTTCCGATCCAAAGCAGTACGAACAGCGTGGAATTGTATCCCGAATGCATAAGAACGCCGGCGGCCACCGAGTCGGTGAGTTGGCGAACGACGGTCAATGCCAGACCCACCACGAAGATGCTCAGGATCGGCGCCCAGGCGTATCCCAGTTGCGCCCCATGGATCGCAGCAAAAGCTGCCGCGGTCAGTATCAGACCCGGCAAGATGCCCATTGCGCGACGAAGCGTCGGGTACAGCATTCCGCGAAAGAACAGTTCCTCCAACACCGGCGCGACCAGCATGCCGAAGAAGGCCATCAGATACGCGCTGGTGGCGTCGTTGAAGAACTTGTCCATGGGCAGCGACTTGGGAATCGGCAGAAAGCGCGCCAGGCCTTCAACCGAGAACGCCAATACAAATCCCGAGAAGTAGAACAAAATTGCATTGCGCTTCGGCCACTTCCAGCGAATCGCCGTCAGAAATGGCAAGGTGCTCCGGCGGCGGACGATTGCAGCCATGAAGGCGATCACCAGGGGATAGCTCGCAATCTGAGAGCCGACGACGATCAGCGGTTCCTGTGCCAACGTCCCAAAGGACAGCTTATGGAACGCGGGTAGGCTATGAGCGATCAGGAGTGCTATTGCGCTGCACACGAAGATCGCCAGCACGGTTACGCATGGGATTACCGCCACGTCCCAGATCGTCCAATAGGGAAAAGTCGGTTTGGGAGGAGGTAGCGGGAAGTGAGGATCTGGAATTACGTTCTCCTCCACCACGCGCAGCTCGGGCGAGACGGAGTCAGCGTCGAACTGAGGCACTGGCCAGCGCTCCCCTTCAGCCATTGGCACCTGCTGGATGGGCAATAACTTCCACACCCGGCCTTGGATGGCCCAGCAGTACCTTCGCCAGCGCTTGCCCGGTGTATGACTTTTTCACGCGCGCAACTTGTTCGGGAGTGCCCTGGGCCACAATGCGACCGCCGTCCTCGCCACCCTCGGGGCCCAGGTCGATGATCCAGTCGGCATTTCGGACGACGTCCATGTTGTGCTCGATGATGATGATGCTGTTGCCCAAATCAGTTAGACGATGCAAGACCTCAAGCAGCTTGCTGACGTCATCGAAGTGCAGCCCGGTTGTCGGCTCGTCCAGCAGGTACAGGGTTTTGCCCGTCTGGCGCTTGCTCAACTCACGCGCTAGTTTGATGCGTTGCGCTTCCCCGCCGGATAGGGTCACCGCTGACTGCCCAAGATGAATATAGCCTAGCCCGACATCGACCAGGGTTTGCAGCTTTTGTTTGATTTGTGGGATGTTCTCCAGCAACGGCAGCGCGTCCGCTACCGGCATCTCCAGTATGTCGGCGATGGAATAGCCCTTGTAGCGAACAGCCAGCGTCTCGTGGTTGTAGCGCCTTCCGCCGCATACTTCACATAAGACGTACACGTCGGGCAGGAAGTTCATCTCGATGCGCCGCTCGCCCTCACCCTGACAGGCTTCGCAGCGCCCGCCGGCGACATTGAACGAGAAGCGGCCGGCCTTGTATCCGCGCTCGCGCGACTCCGGCAGCATGGCGAACAGGTCGCGGATGGCGGTGAAGACTCCGGTATACGTCGCCGGATTGGAGCGCGGCGTCCTGCCTATGGGAGACTGATCAATGCGGATCACCTTGTCGATGTGCTCGGTTCCGCTGATCGACTTGTGCTCCCCAGCCTCCTCCCGCGAACCATACAATGCCCTCGCCAGTGCGCGATACAGGATGTCGTTCACCAGGGTCGACTTGCCCGAGCCCGAAACTCCGGTCACAACGGTCATGACGCCGAGCGGGAAGCTCACGTCCAGATGATTCAGGTTGTTTTGGGTGGCGCCCAGGATTGCGATAGCGTTGCCATTCGGCACGCGGCGCCCATATCGATAAGCTACCTGCTTGGCGCCCGAGATGTATTGCCCGGTGAGCGAGCGCGGCTCGGATTCGATTTGCTCAGGCGTGCCGCTGGCAACCAACTCTCCGCCGTGGCGTCCCGCTCCGGGACCAAGATCGACCACGTAGTCCGCGCGGCGAATCGTATCCTCATCGTGCTCGACCACGAGCACGGTGTTGCCTAAATCGCGTAAGGACTCCAACGCCTCCAGCAAGCGTTCGTTGTCGCGATGGTGCAGCCCGATCGACGGTTCATCCAGCACATACAGCACGCCACGCAAGCGCGAACCGATCTGGGTGGCCAGGCGGATACGCTGTCCTTCGCCGCCGCTGAGCGTCGCCGCCGAGCGATCGAGCGAGATGTAGCCCAAGCCAACGGCATTCAGAAACCCCAGTCGTTCGGCTACTTCTTTGAGGATCCTCCCGGCGATGCGCGTCTCCCGTTGGCTGAGTCTGATCTGAGAGGCGGCCGCGACGGCACGCGACACTGGCAAAGCCGTGAAGTCTGCGATTGACATGCCGTTCACCGTTACGGCCAGGCTCTCGGGCCGCAGACGCTTGCCGCCACAAGCCGGGCAGGTTGTGGCGGACATATGGTCCAGTAGCCACTCGCGATAAGTTTCGGAACTGCTGTCTTCCATCGCTCGGCGAAGATAAGCGAACACGCCAAGAAAGCCGCTTTTCCGCCGTTCGCCTGGCTCCGGTCCATAGAGAATCAGATTTTGCGTTTTTCGGGGAAGCTGTTCGAAAGGTTTCGACAGATCGAACCCGTAGGCCGCGGCGGCGAGCTGAAGGGTGTGAATCAGGTTCTGTGAAGCGGAACCCGGTCCCAGTCCGCCTTCCAGCAGCGGCTTGGACCAGTCCGTTACCACCTTGGCCGGGTCGAAATCGTACTTGCTGCCTAACCCGTTGCACTCCGGGCATGCGCCGTACACGCTGTTGAAGGAAAACGAGCGCGGCTCCAGCACGGGCACATTAATGCCGCATTCCGGACACGCCAGCTTCGAAGAATATAACCGCTCTTCGCCCTCGATGATGGCGACCAGCACCAGGCCAGTCGCCAGCTTCATTGCCAGCTCAACCGACTGCACCAGCCGCCGCTCGATGCCCGGTTTTACCAGCAGCCGGTCGACCACCAGCTCGATGGTGTGGTTCTTGCGCTTGTCGAGCTTGATCTCATCGTCCGCAATGTTGCGTAGTTCGCCATCGATGCGCGCACGAGTAAACCCCTGCTGTACAAGCTTATCCAGATCTTTCTTGAACTCGCCCTTGCGCCCGCGAACGATCGGGGCCATGATCATTACCCGCTCTTCCGGCTTCAGGTCCATCACTCGCTGCACGATCTGGTCAGCCGACTGGCGTGAGATCTCGCGTCCGCATTGCGGACAATGGGGCACCCCGACGGAGGAATACAGCAAGCGGAGGTAGTCGTAGATCTCCGTGATCGTTCCCACCGTGGAGCGTGGGCTACGGCTGGTCGTTTTCTGTTCGATGGCGATGGAGGGGCTCAGCCCGTCGATGCTGTCGACATCGGGCCGCTCCATCTGGTCGAGAAACTGGCGAGCGTAGGCAGACAGCGTCTCTACATAGCGGCGCTGTCCTTCGGCGTAGATGGTGTCGAAAGCCAGCGACGATTTTCCGGAACCGCTCAGGCCGGTAATGACGGTCAGCTTGTTCCGGGGGATCGCGACGTCTATGTTCTTGAGGTTGTGCTGCCGTGCTCCACGCACAGTGATATGGCTAATACCCATCGGCTCGCTTCGCTGCGCTTAATTCAGGCACCCCGTCCTGCGGGGAATGGATCGGGCAAAGGTACCCCCGCTCGGGCAAAATCCGGCCCAATCCTGTCGGTGCCGCTCTGGAACTCTTGGCGAGAAGGTGTGCGCAGTTTTACTTATGTATCCTAGTTGCCAATATCCGCGGGCGTCAACGCGCGGTAAAGTTGCACTCAGAGTCGTTAGCGGCTGCTGTCTATTGATGCCGGGTAAGTGGTTTGGGGTTCCAGGGGATTGACCAGCCGCCGCCGTGGATGAGACCTTAGGTGATAACTTCCATGCTGCTGTCGACATTACTACTGCTAACAATCGTGTTTGGGTTTGCGATCGGCATCGTGCTGGGCCGCTGGGCAATCTTCGGGATCTTGCATTTCTTCGATCCCGCCAGATTACGGCCGAAAGAAGGGCGAGCCCATGCCTTCGCCCCCGCCACTGGCACCGACTGATAGGCGTCTCGACCCTCACGCCAGTTGCAAGGAATTATGGAACTTGGGTGGCGTGGAGTAATCCTGCGTGTTTCCTCTCCTGAGTAGGGTGAAATCGCCCTGCGGCAATTCGCCTCAGTCATCTGCCTGCGTCAATCCCTCCGATGTGAACTTCCATGATGGTTAGCGCGCTGCAACTTCAACTGCTTAAAAACACTACGGCAAACCGCCCTAAGTCCGCTCCTGCCGTTGCGAAACGCATCACGCCCAAAAGTGACAGAGGTCACTGAAGGCTTCCCCGCTTACAAACGAAACTGGCATTGCAGATGCACTAAGGTCTGTGCGGGCCGGTTTCATAACAATCGTTACTTGCGCTGCCCGCGGTAATACGTTCTTGCTTCAGGAGGATGGAATGAAAAAGGTCATCTTTGCGGTTTTTCTAGTTGCAATTGCGCTGTTCCTCGTTCTGCCCAATTTGTCGTGGGCCCAGGCTGACGTCTACAAGGCGAAATGCGCCGGCTGTCACGGGCCCGACGGGAAGGGAACTGCGGTCGGCCAGAAAATGGGCGCGCCCGCGTTCTCGTCTGCCAAGGTCCAGAAGGCCTCCGATGCTGATCTCGCTGACTTTATTGAGAATGGCGGTCCGCAGAAGAAGGCCTCGCACGCATTCGGCAACAAAGGAGTCAGCTCGGCAGAAGCGCAGAAGCTGGCAACCTATGTAAAGAGTCTGGGCAAGTAGTCTCTCCTCTCCTCCAAACTGCCCCTGGGTTGCCACCTCCGGCAACCCAGGAGATGAGTAGGGCCATACAAATGAACGCTTGCACCGGGATTCGCCACCAAGAGTCTCGGGCACGAATCAGCGGTCCGTGCCTCTCGGGGCGGAGCCTAATCCGAAAAAGGCAGTTCCAGCCCAACCCTCCCTCTGCACCCAGATTGCATGCATTGCGGCTTCGGACGTTTGAGCCAAGTTGCGGGGTGGGTATCCAGTGGGCTGGCGGCTGCCAATCGGGGAGACCAGAGAAATGAGCAAGGGGATTCTTTACGATGCGACTTTATGCATCGACTGCAAACAGTGTGAGCAGGCCTGTGCCACTGAAAATGGCTTGCCCTACGACGACAAAATAGCCGGGCAGGATTTCACCTCGGCGCACAAGTACACGACGGTGCTGGCCAAGGACGATAAATACATGCGCCGTCTGTGCATGAACTGCGATGACCCGGCCTGCGCCTCCGTCTGTCCGGTAGGAGCTTTGCAAAAGACCGCACTCGGGCCCGTCACCTACGACAAGCATAAATGCATGGGGTGCCGTTACTGCATGGCGGCCTGCCCCTTCGGCATTCCGAAGTACGAATGGGACAAAGCCGTGCCTGGTGTGCGCAAGTGCATCATGTGCTCATCGCGTGTGCAGGAGGGCAAACAGACCGCCTGCGCCGAAGCGTGCCCGACAGGGGCAACCAAGTTTGGCGACCGCGACGAGTTGCTGAAAGAAGCGCGGCAGCGCATTCATGACAACCCGGACAAGTATGTCCACCACATCTACGGCGAGACCGAGGTTGGCGGCACTTCAGTGCTGTTGTTGTCGTCGGTTGATTTCACCAACTTCGGCTACCGCGACGACCTCACCCAGAGGGCGCTTCCCATGTACACCTACCAGGTGCTCTCGCGCATTCCTGACTTCGTCCCTCTGTTTGGAACTTTGCTGGGCGGCATTTACTGGATCACGCACCGCCGGGAAGAAGTTGCCGAGGCGGAAGAGAACGAGAAGAAAGGCGGCGCGCAATGACCTTCCGCGACATTCCCAAAATGCGCTTTACATTCTGGAAGGCGGTCTTCCTGGTCATCATGGCCGCCGGGGCCTACTGCACGTACCTGCGGTTCTTCCACGGCCTGGGCGCTTCAACGAACCTGAGCGACCAATTCCCCTGGGGCCTGTGGATTGGATTCGACGTCATGTGCGGCGTCATGCTGGCTGCCGGCGGCTTTACCCTGACCGCCGCCGTCGAAATCTTCAACATCAAGCGCTGGCATTCCATCATGCGGCCCACGATCCTTACCGCTTTCATGGGCTACCTGCTGGTGTGCGCCGCGTTGATGTATGACCTGGGACTGCCATGGAACATCTGGCATCCGCTCATCATGCGCAATCCGCATTCGGTCATGTTCGAGGTCGCCTACTGCGTAATGTTCTACACCGCGGTGCTGGCGCTGGAGTTCTCTCCCATCGTCTTTGAACGCCTGGGATGGAAGAAGGCGCTGACCATCGTGCGACGGCTGATGCTGGTCTTTGTCATTCTGGGCGTGATTCTCTCCACCCTGCACCAGTCTTCGCTGGGAACGCTGTACATGATCATGCCCAACAAGCTGCATCCTTTCTGGTACAGCCCACTGCTGCCGGTGTTCTTTTTTATCTCGGCGATTGCGGTAGGTCTGGCGATGATGATCTTCGAATCGTCGATGAGCTCAAAATACTTCGGCCGCCAGCTTGAGCTCTTCATCCTCCGCGACATGGGCCGAGTGCTGGTCGTGGTGCTCGCGATTTACGGCATCTTGCGCTTCGAGGATTTGCTCACCCGCGGCGTCTTGCGACAGGTATTTATACCGGGGTACGAGCAACGCTTCTTCCTGCTGGAGATCTTCCTCTCGGTGATTATTCCGCTCACGCTGCTGTTGATCCCGAAGATACGAAATAGCGCGCAGGGGCTCTACCTTGTTGCGGTACTGGTCCTGCTGGGATTTGTCACCAACCGCCTCAATGTGGCGATCACCGGCGTCGAGAACGCAGTGGGTGGACGCTACACCCCGAGGTGGACGGAAGTCGTAATCACGGCGATGTTCGTGGCGCTGGGCTTCGCCATCTTTGGACTGGCCACACGCTACCTGCCCATCTTCCCCGAGGAAGAAGCTCACGCTCCGGCCGCCAGCCTGCCGGAGAAGGAGACGCTTTCTGCCGAACTGGCGGAGCTGGTACATGCGGGAGACTGATCAATCCGATGCGACCACCTCGGTCCCTCATCCTGCCTGGGAGTGGCTGAACGGTCATAGCATTAGCTTCAAGTTAATGGCGTTCATGTTTGTGGTCATGACCGCCATCTTCGGGTTGTTGATGTATCTCACCATCGATCAGCACCGGAAGCACCTGGAAGCCGCGGCGCTGGTCAGCGCAGAGCAGCAGAGTGAAGTGCTGCGTCGCAGCGCCTCGCACTACATGCTGAGGAACGACCGGGGCGGACTGTACGAAATGATGATCAACATGGCTGATCAGCCGGGCATGGTCCGACTTCGGATCATGAACTCGGAAGGAGTGATCAGTTATTCGACCCAGCCCAACGAGGTCGGCAACAACGTGGACAAAGCCTCCGAAGCTTGTTACGGCTGCCACGAGCAGTCCAAGCCGTTGTCGCTATTGAAGCGCTCCGATCGATTCCGGATTTACCGCGCGGATGGCACTCGCGTACTCGGCATTATTACCCCCATTGAGAACCAGCCGGCCTGCTCCAACGCCGTCTGCCATGCACATCCTGCGAGCACACAAATCCTGGGTGTGCTCGACACCAACCTCTCCCTGGCCAAGGTAGACCAGAGTCTGGAGCAGGACCGCCGCCGCATGTTGGCGTATTTCACTTTTGCTCTTACCAGCCTGCTGCTTCTATGCGGAATCTTTGTGCGCAAGGTGGTGCACAACCCGGTGCGAATGCTGCATGCCGGAACCGAGCACCTGGCCAAGGGCGAGCTGGGAACGCAGATTCCCATAATCTCCAACGACGAAATCGGAGAAGTAGCGCAATCGTTCAACGAAATGAGCGCCAAGCTTCAGCTTGCGCAAGCCGAGATCACCGCCTGGGCACGCACTCTGGAGGAACGGGTTGAGGAGAAGACCCGTGAGCTTAAGCAAGCGCACCAGCGCATGCTGCACGTCGAGAAGATGGCGACCATCGGCAAGATGGCGGCCGTGGTCGCGCACGAAATCAACAACCCGCTCTCCGGAATCCTCACTTATGCGCGCCTGGTGAAGCGCTGGATTCTGAAAATCTCGACGCCTGTACCCAAGCAGGAAGAGATGGTAGGGTCTCTCGACATCATCGCCACCGAAAGCAAACGGTGCGGCGATCTGGTGCAGAACCTGCTGAGCTTCTCGCGGGTTTCTCCGATGAACCTGGCGTGGTGTGACCTGGCACAGGTCATTGACCGCTGCGTGAAGCTGGTGCAGCACAAGATGGACCTGGCAGGAGTACAGCTCAACCTGGAACTCGCACCCGAGCTGCCCCCGGTGCATTGCGACCCCGCGCAGATAGAGCAGGTCGTGCTGGCCATGGTGATCAACGCCATCGACGCCCTGCCGCAAGGCGGCAACCTGTGGATCAGCACGGAAGCTCGGGAGGCGCAGATCCTGTTGACCGTCCGTGACGACGGGATCGGCATTCCCGACGAGCACATGGCCCACATCTTCGAGCCGTTCTACACCACCAAGGAGTCCGGCGGGTCAGGCTTGGGTCTGGCGATCAGCCAGAACATTGTTGAGCGCCATGGAGGCGTGATCGAAGTTGAATCCGTTGTCGGCCGGGGGACCACCTTCAAGATACTTTTGCCGGTCGACAGCCAGAAGTCCGTCGTGAACCTGGAAGAGAATCGTAGCCCAGTGGAAGTGAGGTAAGAGCCGTGGACAAAGGCAAATTGCTGATCGTCGATGACGAGTTGAGCGTACGCGATTCGCTCGCCAAGTGGTTTGGTGAAGAAGGATACGAGATCGGCACTGCCGAGAGCGCCAACGAGGCGTTGACCCGTGTCGCCGAGACCAGCTATGACGTTGCCCTGGTCGACATCAAGATGCGAGGCACGGACGGCATCGAGTTGCAGCGGCGATTGCATGAGATCTATCCCGACATGCTGGTCATCATCATGACCGGCTACGCTTCCGTCGAGACCGCCGTTGCTGCCCTTAAGAACGGCGCCTATGACTATGTCAACAAGCCACTCGATCCGGACGAGATCGCGCATTTGATTGCAAAAGCCATGGCCCTGCGTCGCACCCAGCAGGAGAATGCTCGCCTGAAGGAAACCGTGGCTGAAATAGCCCGTCCTTCTGAAATCGTGGGACAGAGCACCGCCATGAAGCACATCTTCGACGCCATCGAGACGGTTGCGCCCACCGATGCCACGGTGCTGATCACCGGCGAGAGCGGTACGGGAAAAGAGCTGGTCGCGCGCGCCGTTCATGCCGGCAGTACGCGGCGGTTTCACCCGCTGGTGGTGATTCATTGCGGAGCGCTGACCGAAAGCCTGCTGGAGAGCGAGTTGTTCGGCCACGAGAAAGGTGCATTCACCGGAGCGCAGTACAGAAAGAAGGGGAAGTTCGAGATCGCCGAAGGTGGAACTGTCTTTCTCGACGAAATCGGCGACATCAGCCTGAAGACCCAGACGGACCTGCTGCGGGTTTTGCAGGAGCGGGAGATTGTCCGCGTAGGAGGCAACCAGACCATCAAGGTCGACTTCCGCTGTGTAGCCGCCACGAACAAGAACCTGGAGCAGCTGATCGAAGAAGGGAAATTCCGTCCCGATCTTTATTACCGGCTAAATGTGTTCCATATTGAGCTGCCTCCGCTGCGGGAGCGGCGGGAGGACATTCCTCCGCTGGTCAACCACTTCGTGCAGAAGTTTTCGCGGGAGATGAACAAGAAGGTCACGCGAGTGTCTCCCACCGCCATGGCAGTGCTTCAGCAGCAGCAGTGGCCGGGCAACATCCGCGAACTGGAGAATGCAGTGGAACGTGCCATGGTGGTCGGGCAGGAGCCCGAACTACGGGAGGCCGACTTCACTTTGAAGGCGCGCAATGGGGCCGCGAGCCCTGAAGTGCGCAGCCTGGACGAGGTAGAGAAAAACCACATCCTGCGTGTTCTCGAGGAGTGCGGCGGGAATCAGACGCGCGCAGCAGAAGTACTCGGTATCGACCGCGTAACCCTGCATCATAAGCTGAAGAAATACGGCTGGAGTCGCCGCGACCGGGAACTCGCCGCTGTCGAATCGCAATGAAGAAACTGCAACTGTTGCCGGTGGGCAAGGTTGACCTCCGCCTGCTGGACTGGCTGGGCCAGTCTCTGGAGGAGAAGTTCAGGATCAAGGCGGAGGCCCTTTCGCCGCCCCTGGATGTCGCCTTTGCGCTGCACGCCGAGCGTCAGCAGTATCACTCTTCCGAGATCCTCTCAGCCATGCACCCCTACGTGCAGCGGGAGACTTGGAAGCTGTTGGCCGTTACCAGTCTGGATCTGTACATTCCGATTCTGACCTTTGTCTTTGGAGAAGCGCAGGTTGGGGGTACGTCGGCAATCATTTCCTATCACCGCCTGCGGCAGGAGTTCTATGGCCTTCCCGAGGACCTGGACCTGCTGGCCAACCGGGTTCTGATAGAAGCCGTCCACGAACTGGGACATACCCTCCGCCTGACGCACTGCGACGATTACCGCTGCGCCATGGCAGCATCACATTCGGTAGAGTGGATTGACATCAAGGACAGCGGATACTGCGAGTCGTGCTTGTCGCAGGTCTTGGAAGCGGCGCGTTAGCTCCCGGAGGAAGAATCACATACTCGTTCTGTCCGCGAGACTCTCACTGGTGCACCCGCGTTAGCAATCATCTTCTTCGCTTGGACGTAGGGTAGTCGGCCCAGTGCCCGCTGAACAGGTGCCCTTTGTGTTCCGACACCATGGCGCTGATGCCCATGATTCCCATGACCAGGAAGATGGCGAAGAAGACGACGGCAATCACGAGGACTGGCATAACTCACCTCGCGACCATTGTGGAGCGGCATGACCCTGACTTCTGTGACCGCAATCACAGAGTGAGGTGAGGAGCGGCGCGGCAGGTAAGACCGCGATGGCCGCCCGAGGCTATGCCGACCCTAACTGCCCATCCAATTCGGCCAGTGAACGGCGCAACAGTTCGGAGTAGCGCTCATTGGTGCTGGCTTCCAGTTGCTGCAGAATTCGCTTGCGCGAAAGCTGCAGGTTGTCCCTGCGGATCCTTTGGTGGACTTCTGCCTGCGAAGCAGGCTTGGAATTGTTTTGGGTTGACGGCTCGGACTTGCGCTCTTCGATTTGAGCTTCTACAGACTTACTCTCCCAACCACGTGCCATGTTCCGATTATAGTTCCAGCCGCGATCGGAGTCCGGCTGGTGGAGAGGGATCCCACCGGGCGCGGGCAAAATGCTGCAGGTTCCTGATCTGAAAGCAATTCCCGATTTAGAACACAGGGTCGATTTTTCATACCTGGCGACCGTTCGGAGTAATAGTTTCAATGTTACCTTAGGCTGTTACCCTGTCCCTCGGGCAGGGTTTGCGGATGCGACATGCGAATTCTGGTGGTCGAAGATGATGGTCCTCTGGCCACTTTCGTAAGGAAGGGCCTTGAGGCCGAGCACTACGCCGTTGACACCGCGAGCGACGGACAGCAGGCACGCGATATGGCGCTGGAAAGTGACTATGACCTGCTCGTCCTTGATCTCAATCTGCCTAAGGTTGACGGCATCGAGGTTCTGGCCGCGGTGCGGGCCAAGAAGACATCTCTGCCGGTGCTGGTGCTGACTGCCAGGAGCCGCATTGAAGACCGGGTTTTGTCCCTGGATTCGGGCGCCGATGATTGCCTGATCAAACCATTTTCCTTCACCGAACTTTCTGCACGCATCCGCGCTTTGTTGCGGCGCGGGCCCCACACGGTGGACACCGTACTGCAAGTCGCCGATCTGGAGTTGGACCGGGTAGAGCGCAAGGTCAAACGCGGTGGCAAGAACATCGAATTGACCTCCAAAGAGTTTGCCTTGCTGGAGTATCTGCTGCGCAATGCGGGCCGCCGGGTTACTCGCAGCATGATCATCGAACACGTCTGGAACCTGTCATTTGACACATCCACCAACATCGTCGATGTCTACGTGAACTATTTGCGCAGAAAGATCGACGACGGCTTTAGCCCGCGGCTAATTCACACCGTTCGCGGAGTGGGATACGAGTTGGGTTGTCACCCGGAGTATCACGCGTGAGCAGCGATTCCGGAAACAAGGAAGGCCAGCGTGAGCTGTTGTCGCAGGTCTTCCATCTGATCAGCCAGCCCATGACAGCGTTGCAGTGCTCGCTGGAGTTTGCGCTGAACGCGAAGGAAGATCCCGAGCAGCGTCAAACCTGGGTGGAATGCGCATTGGAAAGCTCGGAGCGGCTGCGTTCGCGGTTGTCGCTGGCCCGCGAGATGGCCGAGGCCGACGATGGCAGTACCGCAGTCCAATCGGTTGAGCTGCAATCGCTGCTACAGCAAGCCCTGGAACAACTGCAGCCTTTGTTCGAAACCGCCGGCGACATGCCGCAGCTTTGCTGCGAGCGGATAGAAGTCGCAGGCGAGCACCGTCGACTGCTGCGTGCCTTCCTCTATATCTTGCAGAGCCTGAGTCCCGCCGACAGCCTGCCAGCGCCTGTGCCCGGTGCGAAAGTGGTGAGCGTCAGGCATGAAGCTGAGTGGGTCGTGGTCGACTTCCGAGGATTTGTTGCCCCAATGAATCTGGGCCGGTCCGGGCTGGCGCCTCAGCTGGAGGTAGCCGGCAAGACGATTGAAGCTACCGGCGGACGCTTATTGCTGGCCGATGATTCAGAAGGGGAACCCATGTGTCACGTCTATCTGCGCGCCGCCCATGTGCAGCTGGAGCTCAACTTGGACAGTGGGCAAAAAAAATCCGCCGCCAGCGCTATCGACAGAGAAGCTGCGATTCCACAGGTATCTGAACAACTTCTAATCTCCTGCTAATCGCGTTCTAACTTGCCGCCTGTAAAACCGGAAGCATGAACACGGCAGAGCAGAGCTTCGACGCCCCCGATCCGGCTGTGATTGTTGCCAGTGCCAATGCGGCGGTTCGGAAACAGATTCTGGAACGATTTCAGTCCTCGCGCATTCAGGCCGCAGAGGCCTTCGGAGGCGCCGACGCCATCGGCCAACTGGAGTGCAGCGAGTGCCAACTCTTACTGCTGGACGGTAAGCTGCCCGACCTGGACACCCAGGACCTGCTGCGCACTATCAATTCCCGCTTCCCCGGCATCGATGTCCTTCTGCTGGATGAGACCGGAGAGCCTTTGGTTCCTGAGCAGTGGCGCAGTGCCGACGCGCGGCAGCTCTTTCAGACTGTCTCCGCGTGGCAGGCTCCAGCCTTGGCGGAGGCAACCCAGCCTGACGTCGTGCCGCTTGAGACCTTGCCCGGAATGGTGGGCCAGTCGGCTTCCATGCATCGAGTACAGCGCCTGGTTCGTCTGGTAGCGCGCCACGATACACCTGTGTTGCTCACCGGTCCCACGGGAACGGGAAAGGAGCTGGTAGCCAACGCCGTTCACGAGCTGAGTACGCGCTCCAGCAAGCGCATGGTCACCATCAATTGCGCCGCAATTCCGGAGGCCCTGCTGGAGGCCGAGTTGTTCGGCTACATCCGCGGAGCGTTTACCGGAGCGGTACAGTCGCACATGGGACGGATTCATGCCGCTCATGGGGGTACGCTGTTCCTCGACGAGGTCGGGGAGATGCCCCTGGGCATGCAGGCCAAACTGTTGCGCTTCGTCGATCGCGGTGAGATCCAGCGGCTGGGCAGCTCGGACACCGTTCGTGTTGATGTGCGGGTGATTGCAGCTACGAACGTGGACCTGGCTGAGCTTTCGCGGCAAAGGCTTTTTCGCGAAGATTTGTACTACCGGCTGGCGGTGTTTCCCATTGAGTTGCCCCCGCTGGCGCAGCGCCGCGGGGATGTGCGGTTGCTGGCCGAGCACTTCGTGCGGAAGCTTACCGGCGGCCGCGGCCATATCTCGCAGGAGGCTGTCGCGCTGCTGGAGCTGCATAGCTGGCCGGGCAACGTTCGCGAACTGCAGCATGTGATGGAGAGGGCCCGGATTCTGGCCGAGGATGGTCCGATAGAGCCGGAGCATCTGGGATTAGCAGGTGCGCTCGCCGCCAGCGGCCACTTTGCCTAAGTAAAGCTCTGTTGCAGTCTGACAGCTTGCCGTGTGAAACAGGTGCGACGTGCAATCGCGCCTTCCCGCAGAACGTGCCCGCGAGCTTTACCCTTCGAATCTCAATGAATCCCAGAGCCTCCTCATTAACCTCCTCTCATCTCGGCCTTCGTATCCCTCGGGCGAAGCAGTCGTCACCGAGCTCTACTTCTTGCCTGGCCGCCGCTAGCTGTTTGCCCTCAGCAGTTTAGTCCCCATTAGGTGGCCTCCGGCCAATGGCTTTCTCTCTAACGCACATCGGCAGGATTCTTGCACTGCTTGCACTGCGAGGTATCAATCGCGTGGTCCTGAGATGACGAGTGGCCGGCCGCGAGCTGAGTCGGTTTTCGACGAAACTCTCCGAGCAAAAGGGGGGCGCCCGCTGGACTTGCTATTGCATGACATCGCTCTGGATCCGCCAGTCACCCGCTTTGCACTCCCCGTCCTCCTGGGGTCGCCGGCGCGTGCCCTTACTGAGACCTGGCAAAAACGAACCCCGAGGAGAAAGTCATGATCGAAACCCAAGCCTGTGAGGAGGTAAGTCAGAGCGAAAAACAGTTCGATGAACTGCTGCTGGAGCAGTTGCCGCAAGTGAAGTTCATTGCGCGGCGTATTCACGAGCGCCTGCCCCAACATGTTCCCTTCGATGACCTGGTGCATGCCGGCATCGTGGGGCTGATCGATGCCATGCACAAGTACGACGCCAACAAGAATGTGCGTTTCGCCTCCTATGCCAAGTTCCGCATTCGAGGGGCGATCCTCGACAGCCTGCGGGAGATGGACTGGAGTCCGCGTGACCTGCGCCGCAAGGCGCGAAAGGTAGAGGACACGATCCTGCAGTTGCAGGGGCAGTTGGGGCACGCGCCGTCGGAAATCGAGCTGGCCCAGGCCATGGAGCTGTCTCTGGAAGACTTCCAGCATTTGCTGGACGAGATCCGCGGCCTCGACCTCGGCAGCTTGCAGGTCGAATCGCTGGAAGATGGCCGGGAGACCAACCTGGCCGACATGATTGCCGGGCCCAGCGAGCTGGATCCGCTGCATATCTTTCTCGAACGGGAGCGCCGCCAGATGCTGGCCAAAGCGATCACCCGGTTGCCTCCGCGCGAGCAGCAGGTGCTGGCCTTGTACTACCAGGAAGAGCTGACGATGAAGGAGACCGGCGAGGTCATGGGCGTGGGCGAATCGCGGGTATCGCAGATCCACTCTCTGGCCGTGGCGCGGCTGCGCACCATCCTGGCCGAGATGGGCAAGTCGCGGAGAGCGGTCATGACGGCCAATCCTGGCGCGCTCCGAGATGGAAGATGGAAGAGGTCCTGATCAAGTAGCGGCTGATACCCAGTGCCAGCCGACGATGTTCATGCGCTGGCGATTAAAGACCGGGAGGGTGGGATGAGAATGAAGACGTGGATCGCAGTTCTGGTGGTGGCAGTAGTGCCGTGGCTGACGGCCAATGGCGCTGAGACTTCTCAAGGCTCAAGCACTTCCGTCCCCGAGCAAAGCGCCGTTGCGGGCGTCCCTGACAACGCGCTGATTGGCTATGGTCTGGTGGTCGGCCTGGCGGGCACAGGAGACAGCCGGCAGACACCGTTCGCCGCGCAGACGCTAACGACTGTCCTGCAACAGTTAGGTGTGAACATCCCGGTGACGGCGGTGAGCGCGAAGAATGTCGCCACCGTGCTGGTTACCGCTGCTCTGCCGCCGTCTGCGCATTCAGCAGCGCAGATTGATGTGACGGTGTTCTCGCTTGGGGACGCGACCAGTCTTGCCGGGGGCATGCTGCTGCTCACGTCGCTCTATGCGGCTGACGGGCAGGTTTATGGCCAGGCTCGGGGCGCCCTGGTGGCGGGCGCCTATTCCGCCCGTAAAGCTGGAGACAGAAAGAAGATCAACCCTCCGGCGGAGGGCCGGATCCCCAATGGTGGCTTGATGAAGCGCGATGTTGCCATCGGCCCCGTCCGACCGAATCCAGTTGCACCCGTCCAGCGCGGTGCCGGCTTCAGCATCGCCTACGATTCGCCGGACGCTATCGATGCCGAGTTCGGCCAATGCCCGGCTGGTGGCGGCATAAGCGAGGCCGAGATTAAAGTTTTCTTAGGTACAGCCGATCAGGTAGGGGAGCACAACTTCGTAGGAGAGGTGTTGCCCCATCCAGACCGACGACAATTACCATGGTGCGACCGTAGCTTCGGCCAATGAGCAGCAGGTGCAGAGAAAGCTCCAGCAGGATGGAACTGCGGCCTGCATATCCGGCGCCACGTACTCGATGAGCGCCCTGGCCGCCGTGCTTCATTCTTCACCTGATGTACGCCATGAGCGCGTCGAGGCGCTGCGCGGGGCCGTGGTAAGGGGCGAGTATCACGTTTCGCCCGAAAGGATTGCCAGGTCTATGCTTGCCCAGACCCCAGCGAGCTGCGCTGATGGGCAGAATGGGGTTTCGGTCGTCCCAATCCCATCCGGAGCAACTCCTCGGCGATCATCCAATATGAGGTATACTTGACAGACCGTAGACCGCAACCCATTGTCTTGGCGTCGCTTCGTTGACAGCGGCGGTTTGTCTGGTCTATGCTCTAATCTTTGCTAGTTCTTTGGTAGTTCTGCGTCTGCCCGTCTAGAGGTTCTCTGCGCGTTTCAGCGCCAACGAACTCAGCGGCTCTTTCGCGGTTTTCATACATCAGGGAGATTGCAAGATGTCAACGTATTTCCCCAAAGGGGAAATTGCGCGCAAGTGGTTTGTTGTCGACGCCTCGGGCCAGACCCTGGGCCGGGTGGCGACACGTGTGGCGCGCATCCTCTCGGGCAAAGATAGCCCGAAGTACACGCCGTTCATCGACACCGGCGATCACGTGATCGTCATTAACGCTGGCCAAGTGCGTATCACCGGTATGAAGGCGGACGACAAAGTCTACTACCACTACACCGGCTTTCCCGGCGGTATTCGCTCCGAGCAGTATAAGAAGCGCTTGGAGCGCAAGCCGGAGCAGGTGCTGGAAGAAGCGATCGTCGGCATGCTGCCGCACACCAAGCTGGGCCGCGCTATGGCCAAAAAGCTGAAGGTGTACAGAGGCGACCAGCATCCGCACGCGGCTCAGAAGCCGGAACAGATCGCAGCGGTTGTTTAGCCTTAAATCCCACCTTTTGCCAAAGGAAGGCATAAGGATGGGGTACGCGACATTCTGAAATTTGTCACTGATGGCTGACAGCAGATAGCTGACAGCTGTAGAGAGAGTCGATGGCAGAACTGGTTCAGTATTACGGTACGGGACGCCGCAAGTCGAGCGTGGCGCGCGTGTTTCTGCGCCCCGGCAGCGGCGACTTCACAGTTAACGGCAAGCCGTTCGAAGAGTATTTCGTGACGGAAGCACAGCGCACCATGGCGAAGTCTCCGCTGATTCTGACGGAGACCGCAGGCACCTTCAACGTCGTGGTCGGCACCAACGGCGGCGGAGTAAATGGGCAGGCCGGAGCGGTGCGCATGGGCATGGCCCGTGCGCTGCAGGAGTTCAATCCTGAACTGCGCGCCAAGCTGAAGGCAGAAGGCTTTCTGCGTCGCGATGCTCGCGGCAAGGAACGCAAGAAGTACGGCCAGAAGGGTGCGCGTAAGAGATTCCAGTTCTCGAAGCGCTAAAGCGCTTGAGTTGTCAGTGATCAGTTGTCAGCTGGTCGCTGGCACACGACAGCCGCTTGCAACGTTACATGGTTGTCTAGCTCTGAAAGATGAGAACGGACAACCGACAACTGGTAACTGACCACTCGCCTTATGGTTCCGGGGGCGAGCGTGAGGGCAACATCACCGGAACGAAATTCCCGCACCTGCAAACGGCGCGGGGTACGGGAAGTAATCCTGAACGACCGGTATCAGCCGCCGCGAGGGATGCACCGCCAAACGGAGGAAATTTGGCAAATATCACCATGAAGGAGTTGCTCGAAGCAGGCGTTCACTTCGGGCACCAGACCAAGCGCTGGAACCCGAAGATGAAGGAGTACATCTTCGGCGAACGCAATGGAATTTACATCATCGACCTGCAGAAGACGCTGAAGATGTTCAAGGAAGCGTCGAAGTTCGTGACTGACATGGCCGCGCAGGGCAAGCTGGTGCTGTTCGTCGGCACCAAGCGCCAGGCGCAGGACGCCATCGCCGAAGAGGCGAACCGCTGCGGTATGTTTTACGTCAACTCGCGTTGGCTGGGCGGATTGCTCACCAACTGGGTGACGGTGCAGAAGTCGGTGAAGCGTCTGAAAGAGCTCGACGAGATGGCCACCGATGGCCGTTATGAGCTGCTTCCCAAGAAGGAAGTCATCAAGCTGGAGCGCGAGCGCAAGCATCTTCAGGCCAACCTGGCCGGCATCAAGAATCTGAGCCGTCTGCCTGACACCATCTTCGTGATCGACTCGAACAAGGAGCAGATCGCGGTGAAGGAAGCGCGCAAGCTGGGCATTCCAGTGGTGGCCGTGGTCGATACCAACTGCGATCCGACAGAAGTCGATTACGTCATTCCGGGCAACGACGACGCGCTGCGCGCGATTCGCCTGTTTGCCTCGAAGATTGCCGACTCCGTGGTGGAAGGTTCACAGGCCGCGACCGACAAGGAAGGCGCAGAGATGGCTGCCGGCGTCAGCTATGCCGAGGGCACCGAAGAGACTGCTGCCAGCGCTCCGGAAGGCGAGGGCGTGGAGGGCCAAGCGCCCGGCCTGGACGCCAGCGAACTGGAAGAAGTCAGCATGGAAGAAGTCCTGGGCAAGGGCGGACGACGGGCAGCTTCCGACACGCGCCTATAAGAGACAGCGGTAGAGGTTCGAATATTTTCGTGACCCGCACTGGCCGACGGCGCGGGTTTTTTGTAAAGCGCGCTATTCGCTGTTCGCTCTTCGCCAGACGGATGGGCGCGCCGTGAATCGGGAAGCGACGGTCAGCATCGGATAATAAGTACGATCGGATTTGATTTTGCCACGATCATCCGGCGAAAAGCGAATAGCCCAAAGCGAATAGCGATAAAGCGAATAGCGATAAGAGGGTAGCGAGAAAAGGAATCAGCGACACAATGAGCACTACATCCGTAAACATCAACGCCGCACAGGTAAAGGAACTTCGCGACAAGACTAATGCTCCCATGATGGCCTGCAAGCAGGCGCTGACGGAAGCCAACGGCAATGTCGAAGAGGCCATCGTCATTCTCCGTAAGAAGGGGGTTGCGACCGCGGCGAAGAAGGCCACGCGCGTCACCAGCGAAGGCTCCGTCGCCAGCTACATCCATGCCGGGGGAAAGATCGGCGTGCTGGTGGAAGTGAATTGCGAGAGCGACTTCGTAGCCCGCACCGACGACTTCAAGAACCTGGTGCACGACATTGCGATGCACATCGCGGCTACCGATCCACGCTTCATCCGTAAGGAGGACGTGAGCCCCGAGGCCTTCGAGAAGGAAAAGGAGATCTACCGGGCGCAGGCTGCCGAGACCGGCAAGCCACCTGCGGTGGTGGAGAAGATCGTCGAGGGCAAGATGGGCAAGTTCTATGAGGAGGTCTGCCTGTACGAGCAGCCTTTCATCAAGGACCAGACCGTCTCGGTGTTGCAGCTCATCGCTACAGTCATCGGCAACCTGGGTGAAAACATCTCGGTGAAGCGCTTCGCCCGCTTCAAGGTGGGTGACGTCGGCGAGACCATCGCCGTCAGCAAGGCGCAGGAGCAGAGCGCCGAATAGAGTAGGGCCTGCGTCCCAGTTAGGGAGTTCGAGATGGCAACTAAGTCAGACGCGCTTGTTCATGTCAAAGACGCGGTAGCAAAGGCGCGAGCCTATCTATCAGAAATAATGCAAGTTCCCGCGCAAGAGCTGTTGCTTGAGGAGGTCGAACCAACTCCTGATGAGCAGTCTTGGTTGGTCACGTTCAGCTACGCTCCTGTTGCCGGTTCCCCTCTTCAGGAGGCATTGAGGGGCAAGGTGTTCAAGACAGTAAAGGTCGATGCTGTTACTGGTGGCTTCGAATCGCTAAAGATCCGACAGTTATGACGGAGCCATCTCGGCAACTGATCGCGTACCGGGAACGGGGAGTAGTAGTAGATTCCAATCTTCTCCTGCTCCTGTTTCTTGGCCGGTACCAACCATCTCAGATCGAAACCTATAAGCGACTGTCCAGATTCACCCGCTCTGATTTTGACCTCCTCTCAATGGCGCTGGCGAATTTCCGTCAGGTCGTTACGACCCCTAGAGCATTTTCAATTTAAGTATATACATAACCAGAAGAGGCGAAATAGTTGGTGCACTCTTGGGGCGAGAAGCTGGTGAGTAATTGACCGAACTCATCCCAGAGAACAGCGGTGGTGCGGGTGGCGGCTTTGCGGAGCAGGGCTTTGAGCTTGGCGAAGAGCTTTTCGATGGGATTCAGGTCCGGAGAATAGGGCGGTAAGTAGAGCAGGGTGGCGCCGGCCGCAGTGATGGCCTGTTGCACCCCGGCCACCTTGTGGCTGCTCAGATTGTCCACGATCACCAGGTCTCCAGGGGTGAGGGTGGGACATAAGAAGCTGTGCAGGTAAGCCAGAAAGATATCACCGTCCATGGGTCCGTCGGTGAGCATCGGCGCGGTCAGTTGCTGGTGACGTAAGGCGGCGACGAAGGTAGTCGTTTCCCAGTGGCTGAGCGGCGCTGAGGCAACGCAGCGCTGGCCCTTGGGGGCGCGTCCATAGCCGCGCGTCATGTTGGTGGAAATCCAAGTTTCGTCGATAAACACCAGCTTGGTAATGTCCACCTCGGCCAGCGCCTCAGTCCAGGCGCGGCGCGCCGCTTGCACGTCCTCGCGCTCTTGCTCGCTGGCGTGCAGGGTTTTTTTTAAAGCTGAGATTCCATTTATTTAACTGATGCCACAAGGCGCCCACCTTGATGGCAACGTCTCGTTGCCGCAGCCGGTGCTGCATCTCGGCCAGGGTAAGATCGGGCTCGGCTTCGATCCAGCCGCGCAGCACCGATTCCAGTCCCGCCAGCCGTGAGCGGCGATGACCACCGATGGGATAACTGCTGCGCTCCCCCGTCTGTCGCAGCCGGTCCCGCACTTGGTAGACCCACACCCGGCTGACCTCGAAGCGGCGCGCAATTTCGCTGGGGCGCTCCCCGCGATCCAGTGCCCGCAATACCCGCTCGCGCAAATCCTGGGAATAAGAGTGCATCCCTTGCCTCTCCTTACCGGCAGAAGCATTATCTCACAGAATGTATATGCCTAAATTAGAAATGCTCTAATATCCTTACAGAAGTCAGTAACCTTTCTAGTGCAATTTCGGAAAATTACATCGGCGCATACTTCAGGTCCTTTGCGACCACGGTAGCGCTGCTGGAAGAAGAATATGTTCCTTCGTCGCGGGCAATGCAGAACCAATTTGCTAAGTTTGGACTCACAGATGCGGCGATCGCCGAGATCGCCGCAAAGAAATATTTGGTGCTGACTGATGACTTTCGGTTGTCGCAGTCTTTACAGGCAGCAGGGATCGATGCGCTTAACTTCAATCATGTCCGCGATGCCTATTGGAGATGATGAAGCAATAGTAGAAGCTATTATTTCGACCGAAGGGTGCTGGGCGGGACAAGTTCCCGCCCTTTTAATTGGGCAGCTTGTGCAAGGCCGCCAACAACTCAGCGCCGTACTTCTCCGCTTTCTGCGGCCCAATGCCGGAGATGGCGAGCAGGCCTGGCAGGTTGGTCGGCGCACGCCGTGCAATTTCACGAAGAGTACTGTTGTGCAGCACGGCGAAACTGACAATCTTATCGCGCTTGGCCAACTTGCTTCGCACTTGCCGCAGAATTTCGTACCGGGCTTCAGCGGCGGTATCCAGGGGTTGATCGGAGTTTGGAGGTTTCCGCGGCCTGTGATCGCGGCGCTGCAATGCATCGGCTGCCTTTGGGGGCGGCTGCTTCACCGCGCCGCGGCAGACATCGCAGGCGCAGTTGTTGACGCGGCTGGATTCACCGAAGTATTTCAGGATGTTCCAGCGCCGGCAATAGCGCGACTTGGCGTATTGCATCATGGCTTCCAGCTTGCGCGCTGCGTTGGCCTGGAGTTGAGCGATCTGACCTGCTTTCAATTCCGGGTTGTTGTCACCGATCTTATCGATAAAAAATTCCTGGATGCCGAAGTCGCGCGGCGAATGATAAAGCGCACAATCAGCGGTTCTGCCATCGCGGCCCGCGCGGCCCGCTTCCTGGTAATAGGCCTCTACACTGCCGGGTAAGTTGTAGTGCAATACGAAGCGGATGTCCGGCTTGTTGATACCCATTCCAAACGCGTTGGTTGCTACGATGATCGCGCCCGGCTCGCGCATGAAACGCTCCTGGGCGGTCCTGCGCTGCGACTGGTCCATGCCGGCGTGATAGGCGCAGACGACCCGCTGCGGGAAGTTCTGTTGCAGCAGGGCCGTGATCTCCCCCACGGTTTTACGCGTCGCGCAATAGATGATTCCCGTGCCTAGCGCCAGCGGGAGTGCGTGGACGAGCGCTGCGCTCTTTTCGCCGTCATTGCGGAAGAAGCGGGTAGCGTAGCGCAGGTTAGGCCGGTCAAAGCCGGTGACATGCACCTTGGGCGAGCGCAGTTTCAGGCAGGTTGCGATGTCGGTACGCACCTGCGGCGTGGCAGTGGCGGTGAGCGCGATGGTCGCCGGCATACCCAGGGCCTCGCGGATTTCGGCAAGACGCATATAGTCGGGGCGGAAGTCGTGTCCCCAGAAGCTGACGCAGTGCGCCTCGTCCACTACGAACAGATGCGGCTTGAGCTGGCCCAGGAGCGTCTGGAAAGAGGGCGCGGCGAAGCGCTCCGGGGCGATGTACAGAATGCCTTCGAACCCGCTGCGGAGCCTTTGCAGGACCTCACGCTGTTGCGCCGGCTGCTGCGAGCTATTCAGCAGGAGAGCCGGTATCTGCAACGCATTCAGTTGCGCCACCTGGTCGGCCATCAACGCAATCAGAGGCGAGACGACCAGCGTGAGACCGCCGAGCAGGGTGGCCGGCAATTGGAAACACAGGCTCTTCCCCGCGCCGGTGGGCATGACGCACATCACGTCGTGGCCGGCCAGCTACGTCCTGGATCACCTCGCGCTGACGCGGACGAAATTGTGGCAGCCCGAATATATCCGTCAGGAGCCGGTCGACGGAGTTCACCGCGGGGGAGGCTGTGAGCTGGTGAGGCACTGCTACCAGTTTATGACGTCGGAGGGGAAGACGAATGTGGAATCTTCAAGCAGGCCCGTCCTTCGGGAATCTGTTTGCGTAATACATATTTGTATGTACAATATCGATGAATGAGAGGGAATTCTCGTGGGACGCCGCGAAGGCAAGGCGCAATCTTGCAAAACACGGGATATCTTTCAACATCGCCAGAGAAGCGTTTGCTGATCCCCACCTGGTCATTGTTGAGGATTGCGTAGACGAACACGGCGAAATGCGGTATCACGCCATTGGATACGCGGCCCCACACCTTTTACTGGTTGTCGTATTCGTCGATCGGTCAAGCAGAAACCTCGAGAGGGTTCACATCATTTCAGCCAGAAAGGCCATCGCCTATGAAGAGTCAGCGTACATCGACCAATTCTAGAAAGGGAATCAAAATAAGCCGCCGAACTCGAGAACTCTACAAACAACGCGATCGGAGCCTGGACAAGGACCCCGAGGCGCGGCCGCTCCCCCCCTACAAATGGGCCCACGCTATGCGCCGGGAGGAGTTTTTTCGGCCCATCAAGAAGCCCGTCACCGCACGCATCGATGCTGACGTGCTCGATTGGCTGAAATCCAAGGGCAAAGGCCATCTGACGCGAATCAATGCTCTTTTGCGTGAGGCAATGCAACGGGACTTGAACAAGACCCCTGGCCGCGCCTGAGCACCAGATCCTAAACCCGCGCAGTGGAAGCCCATGGCTGTAGGAGTTACGATCCTGGTGCCGTCAAGAGCAGAATGCAGGTGAGCGCCTGATGTTCGAACAACAGATCAGAGAAAGCGGGAAGTTCAGCTCATTCCTTTTGCATTTCCTGATTGCGTCGATCGGGACCCTTTTGATCACGGTGATTCTCTCGTTTCTGCTGTCCTTCGTCGCACCTCGCAATGTCGTCTCGATGCTCGCTCTCGGTCCCTCCTTCTCAATCCCGATACTCGCGGGTGTTCTCCTCGGATAGTTGTTCTCGACGTCACTACCGCGCGATGGAGCGCGTTGGGTGTGGGTAGTTCCTGCAGTCTTGCTGATCGTGAACATAGGGGGTGCGCTGACCAGCTCGTACGAGCGGGGGCAGATTTGGCTGAACGAATTCGGACCTCAGTCACGCTGCACTGCTTGTCTGGATGAGACACTCTTGACTGCTCCCCTCGCCGGATGCATCGGCTACGTCTTGGGTGCGGCGTGCCGGAAGAGGCAGAGTGCCTAATCGCCCGGCGAGGCCACCTCCCTGCTACACTGGAACGGGCTTTTTCATTTCCTGCTAACGATGTCCACTCCTGCTTACAAGCGAATCCTGCTGAAACTCTCCGGCGAGGCGCTGGCCGCTGGCCAGGGATTCGGCGTCGACAACATTCGCGTGCATGAGATTGCGGCTGAGATCGCCGAAGTGCATCAGCTTGGCGTCGAGATTGCCATCGTGGTCGGCGGCGGCAACTTCTTCCGCGGCGTGGCCGAGCAAGCCAAGACCATGGACCGCGTCTCGGCCGATCACATGGGCATGCTGGCCACGGTGATCAATGCGCTCGCATTGCAAGACGCGCTGGAGAAGCAAAGCGTGTGGACGCGCGTCATGTCCGCCATCGAGATGAACCAGGTGGCTGAGCCTTTCATTCGCCGGCGCGCGATTCGCCATCTGGAGAAGGGCCGCGTGGTCGTCTTTGCGGCCGGCACGGGTAACCCGTACTTCTCGACCGATACGGCCGCTTCACTCCGGGCCATGGAGATCAAGGCGGATGCGATCTTGAAGGCGACCAAGGTTGACGGCATCTACTCCGACGATCCGGTGCTGGTGAAGGACGCCACCATGTTCGAGACCATTAGCTACATGGACATCCTGCGCCTTGGGCTGCGAGTCATGGATGCCACGGCCATCGCCATGTGCCGCGAGAATAACCTGCCTATCGTCGTCTTCAACCTCAATCGGTATGGCAACATCGCCCGAGTGGCGATGGGCGAGAAGGTGGGCTCGCTGGTCAATCAGGGTTAGAGCTCCCCAGCTGCGGGTTTATAATCACAAGTTTGCGATCTTACCGATAGGCGGACTGGATATGGCACAAGTCTCGATGGCAGCAATTCCCGCTCTTAAAGACAGCTTTACGCAGCTCAAAACACGAATGGACAAGGCGGTAGAAGACTTCCGCAAAGAAATGTCTTCACAGCGCACCGGGCGAGCCTCGGTGCACATGCTGGACAGCGTGACTGTGGATGCCTACGGCTCGCAGATGCCGCTGAACCAACTCGCCAACGTGAGCGCTCCTGAGCCGCAGCTTATTACTGTGCAGCCGTGGGACGTAAGCCAGATTGGGGCCATCGAGAAGGCCATCCGCAGTGCCGATCTGGGCTTGAATCCGATGAATGACGGCAAGCTGGTGCGCGTGCCGGTACCCGCGCTGACCGAAGACCGCCGCAAGGACATGGTGAAGCACCTGCATAAGATACTGGAGGAACATCGCACCGCCGTGCGCAACATTCGCCGTGACGGCAATGACGCCATCAAGAAGGCGATGAAGGACAAGAAGATCACGGAAGACGAAGAGCACGGCGCGATGGACCAGATCCAGAAGCTGACCGACGACGAGATCAGGAAGATGGAAGAGATGGCCAAGGCCAAAGAAAAGGAAGTCATGTCGGTCTAGCGGCAGCGAAGTTTGAGCAAACGGGGGCGCGTGTCGCGCTCCTTTTTTCGTTACCGAGTTGCGCAATCGGCGTTGGTGAAGCAACATGATTTTCAATGCTGCTCGATCTCGGCGACCTCCAGTTGCGCTCGTGGCGAAAGGCGGACCTCGATGCCCTGCTTCGCCACGCCAACAACCCCAGGATCGCGGCGAACCTTCGCGATCAGTTCCCCTATCCCTACACCCGGCGCGACGGGCTGGAGTACCTCGATTTCGTGCGCGGGCAAAAGCCTGAGCGCTCCTTCGCGCTCCAGTATCAGGGAGAAGCGATTGGCGGCCTGGGCTTTCAGGTTGGCGTCGACATTGCACGGGTAAGCGCCGAAATGGGGTACTGGGTGAGCGAGACTTTTTGGGGACGGGGATTCGCCACTCGTGCCGCCCAAGCGGCGTCGGAGTGGGCTTTTGCCGAATACAGACTCACCCGGGTCTTCGCCCTGGTCTTTTCCCACAACCAGGCATCGATTCGGGTTCTGGAGAAGGCCGGCTTTCAGCGGGAAGGACTGCTGCGCCATAGTGCCATCAAGAACGGCGCAGTGCTCGATCAGCTGATCTACGCCAAGGTCAGGTGAGCTTGCCTTTGCGGCCCGGCCTTGCAGCTTTCCTACCCTGAGTGACGACCATCACAAGCGCCAGTATTCGGCGTCACAGACCGGTGTACGTCTCAAGCCTGAGAATCACGCCCACAACGGCTCAAGAAAGGCGGGAAGCGCCCGGTCTTGTGCCGCATGGCTGGGCCTGGTTGTTTGACCTCCGTCACGACCCAGGCGCCGGGACCTCGGTTCCGGTCTGTGCTCGCAGCGAAGCAGGCGGCGAAAGATGACCACTCTCCTCTACCCCAACGCTTCCCGCCCTTGGTGATGTTGGTTGACCCAAGCCCGGGGCGACCGAGGCCGTTGTGATCCGAAACAAGGCGAAGACAGGTTCGTGCAACGGGATGTTTGTAAGCACATGGCGAGGCTGAAGGACAGGGAAGTAGCTTTTAACCAAAATTTAATCGTTTTTTGAAATTTCCAATTGTTGCTGGCAAAACCGTGTGTTAAGGTTCTCCGCGCCAGAGGGGGATTGAGATGAGCGCAACCGCTACAACCAAGGTGGATTCGGTCGAAGTAGGCAGTGCAGGGCTCAATCGGTGGTGGCGAGTAATCGGCGGCTTGATGATGAACCTTGCCCTCGGTACCCTCTACGCCTGGAGCGTATTTGTGGCTCCGCTGGAAAAGGAGTTTGGCTGGAAGCGCACCGATACCTCGACGGTATTCACCATTGCGGTGGTGGTATTTGCCTTGTCGTTCATCGTCGCCGGGCGGTTACAGGACAAACTGGGGCCGTTCTGGATATCCCTTACCGGCGCCATCCTGGTAAGTCTGGGTTTCTTCCTATGCTCCTATACCAACAGCCTGACCTATCTCTTCATCTGTTTTGGTGTGATCGGAGGGCTGGGCAACGGCTTCGGCTATGCCACGCCGATTCCGGTAATGGCCAAGTGGTTCCCCGATAAGCGCGGCTTAGCGGTCGGTCTGGCGGTCGGCGGCTACGGCGCCGGATCGGCGATCTTTGGACCGCTGTCGGCCAGCTATCTCATCCCGAGCCTGGGCTGGCGCACCACCTTCCAGGTGCTGGGTGTGATCTTTTTTGTGATGACGGTCATCGGCGCGTTCCTCCTGAAGAACCCGCCCGCGGGATACAGGCCTGCGGGCTGGACTCCGGCTGCCACCTCCAAGGCGGTTGCAACTACCTACGACTTCACGCCGGGTGAAATGCTGCGCACGCCGGCCTTCTACTTCATGTGGATCGCGTACGCCTTTGGTTGTGCGGCCGGTCTGATGGTCATCAGCCAATTGGTGCCGTTCGCGAAAAGCGTGGGAATACCAAGTATCACCCTGGCGTCTCTGGGGCTTGTCGTCGGCGCTGTGGGCAATGCCTCAGGCCGCATCCTTTCGGGCTGGATGTCGGATCACCTGGGCCGGATGAACGTCTTGCGCCTCATGATAGGAATCTCCATGGTGGCGATGCCCATTTTGTATAGCGTCGGCGGCAACGTGGCGGCACTGTTTCTTATGCTGTTCATCGTGTACTGGTGCTATGGCACGCAGCTTTCGGTTAACGCGGCAACCTCGGCGGATTTCTGGGGCACCAAAAACGTGGGTATCAACTATGGGTTGCTATTCACGGCGTGGGGCGTCGCCGGTCTGCTGGGAGGACGTATCGGGGGCAAGCTCTACGACAAGTATCACAATTACCAGATGGCGTTTTATACCGCTGCGGTGCTGGCATTGATAGCGTTGATCGCCGAATTGCTGGCACGTCGCCCCAGGCATGTTTAGGTTGCGGATGGCTTCGTATCCAATTCCGCGACGGGGGGGTTGCGACTCCACTCGGCCATAAGGTTTGTTGCAGCGTTGCCGAAGATGCGTTCCGGCAAGATTATGCGCTGGTTGCTAAAAGCGCAGGAGACAGGAGCGGAAATCGGCGATTTGTCCACATTAGAGCGGTAGATGGCCGTTGGCAGGAATCATCCATGGGGTAGGGCGAGTCCTGGCCTGAGCCGCGGCAAAACCCAGGGCGAATGCATTAGAGTATTTAGGCGCACCGATCAGCAGCAGACTCTTCTCGGAGGGATTCATGTCGTCGCAACAGGTTACACCCAACCAGAATATCGACTCGATTCTTACTGAAACTCGGTCTTTTGCTCCTCCGCCGGAGTTCAGCAAAAATGCACACATCCGCACCGAGGAAGACTACAACCGCCTGTGCGCAAAGGCTGCCGCCGACCCGGAGGCCTTCTGGTCCGACATTGCCCGTGAGCTCCACTGGTTTAAACCGTGGGACAAGGTGCTGGAGTGGAATGTTCCTTGGGTAAAGTGGTTCCTCGGCGGCCAGATCAACATCTCCTACAACTGTCTTGACCGTCATGTTGCAACCTTCCGCAAGAATAAGGCCGCCATTATTTGGGAGAGCGAGCCGGGCGAAGTGCGCACGCTCACTTACCAGCAACTGCTGCAGGAGGTGAAGAAGTGCGCCAACGTGCTCAAGTCCCTCGGAATCCAGAAGGGCGATCGCGTCGCCATCTACATGGGCATGTGTCCGGAGCTGCCAATTGCCATGCTGGCCTGCGCGCGTATCGGCGCGACACACTCCGTAGTGTTCGGCGGATTCTCAGCCAATGCTCTGGTCGACCGCATCACCGATCAGGAAGCAGTGGCGGTCATCACGCAGGACAGCTCCTATCGCCGTGGCGGCGAGGTCAAGCTGAAGGCTGCGGTCGATGAAGCGCTGGACCGTTGTCCCACGGTGAAGCATGTGCTGGTTTACCAGCGCACCGGCTGCGAAGTGACGTGGCAAGAGGGCCGCGACTACTGGTGGCACGAGGAGATGGCCAAGGTCGACGACAACTGCGAGGCGGTGCCGCTCGATTCTGAACATCCACTGTACATCCTGTACACGTCGGGCACGACCGGCAAGCCGAAGGGCATCGTGCATACCACCGGCGGCTATGCGGTGCAGACCTTCATCACCACCAAGTGGGTCTTCGACCTGAAGGAAGACGACACCTTCTGGTGTACCGCTGACATCGGTTGGGTGACTGGGCACAGCTACATCGTCTATGGACCGTTGCAGAATGGCGCAACTGTTCTGATGTATGAAGGAGCGCCCAACTGGCCCGACTTTGGCCGCTTCTGGTCGATTGTCGAGAAGCACAAGGTCAACGTGCTGTACACGGCGCCTACTGCGATCCGCACCTTCATCAAATGGGGCGATGAGTGGCCGAAGAAGTATGACCTGAGCAGCCTGCGCTTGCTGGGCACGGTCGGGGAGCCGATCAATCCTGAGGCGTGGATGTGGTATCGCGAAGTCATCGGCGGAAACCGCTGCCCGATCGTTGATACCTGGTGGCAGACCGAGACTGGCTCCATCTTAATTTCGCCAGTCCCAGGCGCTGTCGCAACCAAGCCGGGATCGGCGACCAAGCCCCTGCCGGGAATTCAGGCCGAGGTCGTCACCCGCCAGGGCGAAAAGGTTCCGCTCGGATCGGGCGGCTTCCTGGTGATCAAGAAGCCATGGCCCTCGATGCTGCGCACGGTTTACGGCGATCCTGACCGCTACGTGCGGCAGTACTGGTCCGATATTCCGGGCATGTACTTCACCGGCGACGGCGCGCGTGAGGACAAGGACGGATACTTCTGGATCATGGGCCGCGTCGATGATGTGCTTAACGTGTCCGGCCACCGTCTCAGCACGATGGAAATCGAATCGGCGCTGGTCGCCCACGACAAGGTTGCCGAGGCAGCTGTGGTTGGTCGTCCCGACGACATGAAGGGACAGGCGGTCGCCGCGTTCGTCACGCTCGAAATGGGCCACGCACCATCGCCGGAACTGAAGGAAGAGTTGCGGCAGTGGGTGGCCAAGGAAATCGGAGCCATGGCGAAGCCGGATGACATACGCTTTACCGATCAGTTGCCCAAGACGCGCTCCGGCAAGATCATGCGGCGGCTGCTGCGTGAGCTGGCTTCCAGTGGCGACGTAAAAGGCGACATCACAACGCTGGAAGATTTCAACGTCATCTCCAGGCTGAAGGAAGAGGAAGCATAGGGCCGTCCGGATAAGTTTATTGCCGGTCCGAATCGGAGGTAAGCCCCAGGTCAGGGGAGCTGCTTTTAACAGTATTAGGCAGGGTCCCTCGCTGGGCTTGGGGAGACCATATTCTCGGCTAGCTGTTCGTAGTTTTATTTGGCGATGCTGGAGTTTCGCTTGGCACCTTCGGCGCAGCCTCGACCTCGGGTGTCAGGGAGGGGTTGACGTCCACAACCTCGCTGTAAGGCCATTCAAGTGGCGCGGGCTTCGGCGACTCCCAGGGCGGAGGCACCGGCAGCAAAGGTTCCGGCTCAGGATTCAGCCTGTACCACGTTGTGGCGCATGCCTTCTGCCACAGGCGGCCGAAGATGTGGGTTAGCATGACAATCTCGAGCAGCACAGTAGTGAGCCAGACAGCCCTTCCCGGCACCTTGCTCCAGATCAGCAGGGCGATGAGGGTGATGATCCACACCAGTGCGCTGATCACAATGTAAGCCCAGTACCCACGCCAGGCGTCGCGAATGGCGATGCCGAACATATGGAGCGCATTGCGCCGCATGGCTCGACTCTTCAGTGAAACAGAGCGCGCCTGCGCCAGATCAAACCAGAACCTCACCCACACTGTCAGCAAAAGAACCGGAATCGCGCCAATCACCAGGATATAGAAGCTGGTTTGGTCGGCGACCACGCGGTCTCCGACATAGCTGGACAGTTCTTTCACAAGCTGAAACAGCAGGTCCACGAGGAGGAAGGGAATCAGCGACCAGAGTGCCAGCCGCACAAACGCCCAGAAGAAGCTGCCGACCGCTCCAAAGAATTCTCCAGTAGTGAATTTGCGGTCCTCGAGATAGACCGCGATAATCCCCGGCGTGACGAACAGCAGGAACAGAAAGTAGAGCGCGGCGAAGAGAACGATTCCGCCGGAGTGGCTGAACAGCTTCACGCCGGGCTGGGTCACCAGCTCCAGGAACATGCCGACGTCGAAGCGATTTGCGAGCCTCTCGCCGGCCAGGCTGTGATGAAGCGCACCGCCCAAAGCACGTGCTGCGCCGCTTGAGCCCAGGCCGCCCAAGACGAAGTTGGCCGCGAATACCCACCATAGAATGCGCTGATGCCGTGTCGTCAGCGTGAAACCGCGCGCCAAAACTCCTGTGCTCTCAGTCGCCAATTGCGTGCCCCAATGTCTATGTCAGCCAGCCCAGCATCTGGCCGAGGAACTGCGAAAAGAACGTCCAGTATGTAGTCAACTTCATAACTGCAAGGTTCTGGGTGTCCTCGGTGTAGCTGTTATTCAGGTAATCGCGGTCCATGGTCACGCGATAATCAGGATCGATCTGTACCGACACAACCTTCGCCTTCTTTACGTAGACGTAACGCACCCATCGCTCGCGGCCATCCCAGCGCACGCGGGTCGACTCGCCATTGTCAAACTTGATCTCGGCCTCAACCGGGAAGATGAAGTCGCCCTTACGGTGCAGAACGACCTGGCTCTCGTACTCCGTCTCGCCTTTCTTTTCCTCCAGGTTGGGGTCATACCAGTTCACCGGAGTGGAATCGGCGCGCAGCACTTCATAGTCCAGCATCTGCGTGCCGTACACCGCCTGCTGCCAGTACCAGCCCAAGTCTTGTTGCGCGGTCTCGTTCACCTCGCGCAGGAAGTCCTCTTGCGTGGGATGGGTGAAGCGATACTTCATGAAGTAGTTGTGCAGCGCCTCGCGCAATGTCTTTTCGCCGACAACGTTCTCCAGCGTCAACAGCATGCTAGCCGTTTTGCCATAGCTGATGGAGCCATAGGATCCGAAGCTCATGTCGGTGTAGCTCGGCCGGGCGAGGGGATCAAAGTCGGGACGCCCCAGGTACTGCTCACGCTGCAATGCAGGCTCGCCGAGTTGGGAGCCTAACATATTCAATACGCTGGTATCGCGTCCATAAATGTCATCCAGGACCTTGGCTTCGGTGTAGCTGTTGATCCCTTCGTCGAGCCATGCATTCTCAAATTCGTTGCTGGCCACCATTCCGTACCAGTACTGGTGCCCGAACTCATGTTCCGTCACGCCTTCAGGAAACAGGTACTGCCCCTTAGGCGCCCACCAGGTGGTGTCACCGGTGATGAACGTGGGATACTCCATGCCGCCGGCTTCCAGGGCACCATGCGGCGGATCGACCACGGTGATTTGCGCGTAGGGATAAGGACCATACCAGTCGTCAAAGCGCTTCATGGTCTGCTGCATGATGCGGATGTAGCGCTCCCATGAACTCTTGTGGCCTTGGTAGGTCAGCAGGCGAATCTTAACGGCTCCCACGCTGCCATCGAATTCGCTGTTGACGACTTTGAAATTGGGATCGGCGGTCCAGGCGAAGTCGTGGACATCTTCTGCGTGGAAGGCGACGGTCTTGGTGCCATCGCTATTTGGGGTCTCGCCGACCTGCACGCCGGTTGCTCCGATGATGTAGTTCTTGGGCAGCGTGATCTTCACGTCATACGTTCCGAAGTCGGCAAAGAACTCCGTCATGGCGTGGAACTGGTGGCAATTCCACGCGCCGTGCCACCAGACACCGACCTTGGGGAACCACTGTCCCGCCAGCAGGAACGTGCGCTTGTAGCCGGTGCGGGCGATCACCTCAGGAAAGACGGCGTGGAACTTCATCTTGAAAACAACCTTCTCACCGGGAGCCACGGGGCGGGGAAGCTGCACTTCGAAAACCGTCTTGTCATCAGGATTCCCGTCGTCAGGTGAGACAAACTTCATCTGCTTGGTCAGGTCTCCCATGCCGACAACTTCCAACGAAGTGACGTCGTTGGATCCGTTGTCTTTCGGGTCCCAGGCGTCCTCAAACGTTGTGGTGCGAAAGCTGCCGTCGCGATGTGCTTCGTGCACCCACGTCGATTTCGGCTGGAAACCGTTCAGGTAAAGGTGAAAGGGGAAGCGATCCAGCGGCTGAAGGCTCAGGTTGTGATAAGTGAGCGTCTCTGTGGCGTCGACGGAATGCGTGTCAGGGTCGTATTTGGCGTCGATAACGTAGGCAACCACGCGCTGCGACAGCGGTCCGCTGACCTTCGGGGCGAAAGGGCTCTGCGCTGAGAGCAGCGGCGTCAGGCCGCTGCAAGAAAGCACTGACAGCGCAAAGAATTTCCAGCCTCGCATGAGCGATCTCCGGCCTCAAACCTTCCAGCACTTAACTGGATGAAGCTAAACGTTAACCGAATCGGAGTCAATGCAGGCGTCCCCCTGTCAAGGACGAGTGCCCGCAGCGGCTGACGCCGGCTGCAATGCGGTGGCTACGGCGCGCCTGAGGCCGCGCCGCTTCAGGACAAACAGGCAATCGCTCCTCGGGCGTAGGTAAGTCAATGGAGCCCTGAAGATTTCGAGCCCAGGCGAGCGTTGATTCCCTTGCTTCGGACCAGCGATTTATGCCAGCCATCGTCGCGGCCTCCTGCTACACTCAGCGCAAGATCATGCGCGTACTGGGCATCGATTGCGGCGGGGAGTACACCGGCTATGGCGTGGTCGAGCAGGACGATGCCGGCACGCTTCACCATGTCTGCAGCGGGGCCATTCGGCTTATGACGCGCGACGCCCTCGAGCTTCGTCTGAAAGCCATCAGCGATGGTCTGGACCAAATCATCGCTCTGCATCGTCCCGAGACGGTCGCGATCGAAGACGTGTTTTACGCGGTGAACGCCAAGTCGGCTTTAAAGCTCGGACATGTGCGGGGCGTGGCTATGCTGGCCGCAGCCCAGGCTCGGCTGTCGGTGGTCGCCTATTCTCCGTTGTCGATCAAGTCTGCCGTCGTGGGTTATGGCCGGGCGGAAAAGTCCCAGGTTCAGCTCATGGTAGCCCGCCTTCTCAATCTGGCTGAACCGCCTGAGCCGCCCGACGTGGCCGATGCACTCGCCATCGCTATCTGTCATTTGCATACTGCAGCGACCCTTCAGCGCCAATCCGCGGGAGTTGGCCGCTAGAATCGATTAGAATTTTTTCTTGAAGATGGCGCCCCACCGTATTTTGCTGTGCACCGTTTGCCTGTTCTGCCTGGCGTTTGGCATGCAGGCAGAGCAGCGCCCCGCTCCGGCAGAGGGCCCGACCGTCGTTTTCAAGTTCAATTGGAACCTGGGGCAGCCCTGGGTGAACTACGTCTTCACCGTGCAAGAGAACGGCGCCACCCACTTCAGCGGAACGGGCGATGCCGCAGATGATGGCGACAACGACAGCTTCCGGCAGGATTTCACCCTGTCAGCCGCCGGCACCCAAAAGGTCTTTCAGTGGGCCAAAGCGACCGACTACTTTCAGGGCCAGTTCGAGACCAGGACGAAGAACATCGCCAGGACCGGGACCAAGACGCTGGAGTTCCACGGGCCCGGAATCGACAACTCGACCACCTACAACTTCTCGCCCAATCCCAACATTCAGCAGCTTACGAAGCTGTTTCAGTCGATCGCGGTGACCATCGATTATGGCCGCAAACTCGCGTATCAGTACAGGTTCGACAAGCTGGGGATGGATGCCAGGCTCAAGGAACTTCTAGACTTACGGGCCAGTGGGATGGCGGACGAGATTCAGGTCATCGAACCCATTCTGCGCAAGATCGCCGACGATGACGAAATCATGCATGTGGCACGCCTTGAGGCCCAGCAATTGCTGAAATCGGCAGGCCCGGATGCCGTCGCCGCCAAGCCGGGCAACGGCAAGCCGTAGGGACGCTCCCAAGGCGGCAACAGGCTGGCCGACGGACGCCGATTTCCGGCAACTTTGCGTCAAAACGGGTGTTAAATACGTATAGGAAGAGTGGCCTCGCGTAGCTCCCGTGGTATATCGAGAGCCCCGGATTCGAAGCGCCCGACCACCAAGTTAGAGTTCTGAGGTACAGTGATGGCAAGGCGCATGGGAAACGCATTATCCGTGATGTTGGCCATGGTATTTGTGCTGGCCGGCGTGCGTGCGCAAGCCGAGTCGCACGTTCGCATCATCCGCTTGAGCTATGTCGACGGTTCCGTTGAGATCGACCGAGCGACAGGGCAAGGGCTGGAGAAGGCCATCCTAAACATGCCCATCAGCGAAGGTGTACGGCTGGTGACGGGCAACGATGGCCTGGCCGAGGTGGAGTTTGAAAACAATAGCACCGTGCGTGTGGGCGAGAACTCCGAGGTGCTCTTCAGCAAGCTGCTGATCAACGATGCCGGCGACAAGGTGAACGAAGTTGAGTTGGTCAGGGGAACCGTTTATTTCGATACCAAGTCCGGCAAGGACGAGATCTACCGCGCTACGGTGGGCGACTCGGCTTTCCTGGTGCATCGCGACACCCAGGTCCGACTCAGTGATGATTCCGGCAGTCCGCGGCTGGCGGTCATGAAGGGCGAGGTTCAGCTCGAGAACCAGGCGCACGAAGTGAAGGTCTCGAAGAAAGAGACGCTCACCGTTGATCCCAATAGCTCCAATGGCTACGACATCGCCAAGGGCGTGGATTCCGCACCACTCGACCAGTGGAACAACGAGCGCGCCTCCTACCAGACGGCTTATTCGTACAACAACGTCGGATATGGGCCAAACCTCAACGGCTATGGCTACTCGGACCTGAGTTACTATGGCGGCTGGTCTTACCTGCCGGGAGCCGGCTACGGCTGGCAGCCCTATGGCGTTTCCTCCTGGGTTGGATGGAACCCGTATCTCTCCGGCGCGTGGTCGTTCTGCCCTGGCTTTGGCTACATGTGGGCCTCTGCGTATCCCTGGGGATGGCTGCCATACCACTACGGGGCATGGTCGTTCGTGAATGGCGGCTGGTTCTGGTTCCCAGGGTCCGGGCGAGGCTATCGAAACGGCGGCTGGTATGCGAACGGATTCCAGGCCGCGCCAGTAGTACACGGCCCGAACGGATGGCGGCCACCGGCCCGTCCGACACTACCTCCGAGCGCTGCCTATGCGCCGACTGTGAGGGTAGGAACCATCGGCAGTTTGCCGGCGACGATTCCGGGCGGACGCGTGCCGCCAAACTTCCGCAGTGTGGTTCCCGCTAATACAGCGGCCGGCAGAGCTCCTTATGCCGCGAGGGATAGAGCTATCTACGCGCCTCATCCAGGTCCACAGGGCTACGGGTCGGCCAGTGCCCTCCAAGGAACTCGCGGCAGCGACACGCGCTCGATCTATGGGCCGTATTCCTCCGGGCACGTGTATGCGAGTCCGTCACACATGGCCAGGCCCACTGTAGCTCCCAGAACGTGGGGCAGCGCTCCCGGGCCAGCCATGGGGCCGCGACCCTCGGCTGGCTCATTCCATCCCATGGGACCAGGCGGTGGAGGCGGTCATCCAGCCGGTGCGGGCGCCAGCCACGCAGCGCGTGGAGGCCCGAGTCCGAAGTAGGCCTTTCGTGATTTGAAGAAAATGCTCCGGAGCGATTCGGAGCATCTCTGTTTATGCGAATCAAGGCGCTCGCATTGGCAACAGGAAGTTAGCCCTGGCCCCCGCAGTTCGGCTCGAGCTGCGTAATAGCTTTCACAGTTTTTGCTGCTGAATTCGTTATCGCCATTGATCCGCAGTGCGATAAGGTAAAAGCGAATGTCGTCTGCTTCCGACCAACCGGTCCTGGTGCGAAATACAGAGCCGCGTGACTTCACCGCCATAACGGAATTGTGTTCGCGCATCTATCCCGACACTCCGCCATGGAATGCCCAACAGCTTTCCTCGCATCTGAGCGTCTTTCCCGAGGGCCAATTCGTGGCGGTGCATGGCCCGGAGGAAAATGTTGTCGGCATGAGCGCCAGTCTGATCGTCGATTGGGAAGATTACAAGACGCTCGACGACTGGGAGAGATTCACCGCCGACGGCATGTTCAGCAATCACGATCCCCATCGCGGCCGGACGTTGTACGGCGCGGAGGTCATTGTCGACCCGGCGTTGCAGCATCATGGCATTGGCGACAAAATCTACAGCGCTCGCCGCGCCCTGACGGAATCGCACAAGCTGCTTCGCATCCGCGCCGGTTCACGGCTGCGAGGTTATTGCCATTGCGCCGCCAGGCTCAAGCCGCAGGACTACGTGGTTGCGGTCGTCGAGGGACACGAGTACGACCCGACGCTGAGCTTTCAACTGAAGGAAGGCTTCCACGTGGTCGCGGTGGTGCCGCACTATCTCACCGACGATCCGGAGAGCTTGGGCTATGCCGCGGTGATTGAGTGGCTGAATCCGCAGCTTATCCGCGACCAGCACATTGCCGACCGTCCAACCCGCTTCCTGCGCAAGGCGATACGGGAAGCGGTGGCGACGTCGTGAACCTCGCGCTGCGGCGCGATGCTTTGAGCCCGGCTCGATGGGTGGCCACATTTCCCTTCGGTTGGGAAATGTGGGAGCTTAGCCGCTAAGATAGCGACGGGCGGGTGGCCAATATTTTTACTCTGTTGAGATATGCGGGAACTCAGTCAAATGCCAGCGCCGGAGGCGCGAAATAGCTTAGCCCAGCACGCAGGCCATCCTTTGGCCGGAGTGCTGGGTAGCGCAGACAATAAGTCTACAGTCCTGTAGGGACGACACTCTGCGAATCACCACGTCAGGGCCCGCTCTGAGCCCGTCGAAGGGGCACGACTTCCAGTCGTGCCGAAATGGCTCCTCAATACGTCCCGAGCCCCGTAGGGACGACAGAAGGAAGCCCAGCCTTTCAAGGCTGGGTGAGCGAGTTAAGTCGTTACGAGTCCCGCACGGGTGCCCCACTCATCCGTTCGGTTCGGATGAGTGGGATCGAAGGACTTGGAACATCGATCAGGGCTTCGTGGTGCGTACCCCTTCAATCCCACACATTCCGAACGAAGGAATGTGTGGGGCACCCGGCAATTGTGGGCCGCCCGTCCCACCGCCCGCCCCCTTCTCAGGAGAAGTCCATCTCCATTTGGTTTCGATTACGCGCTGTGGGCTCCCTCGAAATGGCGAGAAGGTCATTCATGGCAAAGGTTTTCTTGTGCTCGAAATGACGGTAAAGGTCGTCCAGATCACCGTAGAACACGAAATCCCATTCCTCGTCTTTCATTCGGTCCGCGATCATCGGTTCTCGCAGCTTGCGATGGAGCAGTCTTTCACGTTCCTCAGGCAACACGATGAACCGTTTCACTGAATGAGAAGGGATATTTGAGCACCGTACAATCGCCTCGGTGATCGCCGTCGTATTCTCAACCTCAAAGGCGGCGGTGATGCTACGCCCGTTGTGCCAGAGCACGTCAATCTGCCGAATGCGATCCACATTTGCCTGGGGCACCTTCGCAAGATTGGGAGGCGTTTTGCTCGCAAGCGCGGCCAATTTCTTCCCGGCGTATACTTCGCCTTGCTCCCGCGCCCCTATAGCAACATGCAGCCCGGCCTTCTTGCCCAATTCCGCCAATATTGAAATGATTTTGGTGTGTTCGCTCTCACGCGTGTGAACGATCGGTTTCAGCGCCCAATGGCCGTCACTCGTCTGGGTTGCATACTCCTCCAGCAGGTCGCCGACCCTCTGGGTTTCCGGAGTGAGGGCGTTTGGGAATTTGAGGAAAATCTGCTGCAACACGTCGTCAAAACTAACTTTGACATTTCTGTGCAGGACATCCACCACCGCGGTTTCCAGACGGTCAGTTAGCGGAATTTGTTCCAGATAGGGAATTGAGGAGGGGTCAGCAAACCACCAACGCTGTCCCACGGTCTTACCTTTTTCATCAACAGCCGGCTGCAAAACGAATTCCCTGTCAATGTGCGCCCTCATCACCTTGTCGGGATTCTTACCAGCGGCAAGAAGGGCACCAGCTTTCTTCAACTCTACGATGATGCCGTTCAGTATGTAGGTATAAGCTGTCGGCTCGCCGCGTTCCGCCAAAATCTTCTTTGCAGCCTCAACCACAGCATGTTCGTATTGATCCTCGCTAATGTCCATCGACTCGACGGGGTGCGCGGTTTCGGGCTTTTTGAATCGAATGTAGTAGTCTCCGACCGCGCTGCCGTAGGGGACGAGAAGACCTTTTGCCGATGCTCGCGCTGGCGGTTGATAGATGATCTTTTCCAAATCGAAGCCCGCCAACACAACGGCCCTGATGATGGAGTTCCAAACCTTAATGTCCGTACTATGAAACGTCACGGTGAGATAACGTCCATTTCTCAGCACTCGGAACACCTGCCTGAATGCGGCTTGCAGCATCTTGTGGTAATACTCGAAATTCTTCCTGTTATCGATTGTGATTTCATCGTCATAGTCGATCTTGAAACCCAACCATAATGCCCAAAGGGTAGTGAGCTCCGCGTAGGGAACTGCTCCGCCGTAGGGCGGGTCAGTGAACACATAGTCGACGCTGTTTTCAGGCAAGATCTTGGAGAGCTCTAACGCGTTATGGACCTTCAAGAATATATTGGCGCCTTTCGTTAAATCCGAAAATCTCTTCGCTGGCTTCCATTGAGTAATGCTCTCATTCGCGTCTTCCTTGGCAGCAATGAGTCCTTGTCGCCCTTTGGCCGCGCTCTGGAACAGCATCCAAACATTCGACTCCATATACAAAGGGGGCACCCAATAGCTGTTGATCGCCCAGAAAGAGCTGAAGGGTCTGCTTGGTCGGACTGGCGTCATCTTGCTGGCCAAGTGAACCATGCTCGTGAATGTGAACGAGAATGTCTCCCTCAGTGCCTTGTCCTTGATACCCGCAATCTCGTTCCACAGAATACTCAGCGATAGGAGGTTTCTATGTGTGAACAAATCGCTGAAGTACTCGCCCGCCTCGCGTTTCCCTTGGGCAAAAGTGATGCCGTCCGGGAACTTGTCCTTGGGATACCAGTCTTTGATGGGCAGCTTTTCTACTTTTTGAAGAAGCCTGAGGTCTTCGGTGTCTGGTTTCTTTGACGATCTCTTCTTGCAACGTGCACAAGCGTACCGCAATTCAGTTACTTGGTTCTCGTCCCTGTTCCATATGGCGGCGAGTATTCTCGCCTCTTGCCCACACCTCTTGCAAGTGGTGATGTACAAGGAACTGATGCGCTGTTCCACGCAACCTGCGATCTCATCGAAACAGTTTTCGATTTCCTCAATGTCGGCTGGCCGCCCTGTCATTTCCGAGATGAAAATTGAGACGGGGTTCAGATCAATTTGGCCTTGCCCCTAGAATCCGTATCCCATAACTGAATGTACTTCGTAGTCGTCGTGGCTGTGGGAAAGTTGGAAAGCGCTTTTTGCTTTCCTACTTTTCCATGGCCTGCTTTGATTGCCGGTGCGTTCAGTTCGCGTATGCTTCCGCGCTCAACGCCGAGTTTTGTTCGAACTGCATCGGACTGACGTAATTCAGAGTCGAGTGCAGTCTGGTTTGGTTATACCAGTGCAGCCAGTCGAGGGCTTCATCCTGGCCCTGACACCGCGTTTCGAAGTGCTGACCATGCAACCGTTCCACCTTTAGCGATCCGAACAACGTCTCGCTGCAGGCGTTATCCCAGCAGTTGCCTTTGCGACTCATCGAGGGTGTAATTCCGCACTCTTGCAGCAGCTTGGCGAACTCATAGCTGGCATACTGACTGCCTCGATCGCTGTGAAAGATCAGTCTTGCCTCGCGGTCCGGGAAGCGTAGGAACCAGGCCATCCGCAGGGCATCGATGACGATCTCGCTGGTGATCTGCTCCCGCAGCGACCAGCCTACGATGCGGCGGCTGAACAGGTCCATGACCACAGCCAGAAACAGCCAGCCTTCGTCGGTTGCGATGTAGGTTACGTCGCCGACCCAGACCTGATTCGGTGCCGCCGCGGTGAAGTTGCGATCCAGCAGGTTGGGTGCAATCGGCAGACCGTGCCGGCTGTCCGTGGTGGTGATTCGGAAACGGCGCTTGCCGCGTGCTCGGATACCGTTCCGCTGCATCACTCGTTGCACCCGCAGCTTGCCTACGCGGATGCCCCGGGCCCGCAGCTCCCGCCACAGGCGCGGCCAACCGTACGCTCCCCGGTTCTCGGCAAACACGGCACGGATATGAGCCAGCAGTGCCTCCTCGCTCAGGTGCCGACGCTCAGCCATATTTCGACGGCGGACAAAGTGTTCATGATAGCCAGCCACGCTCACGCGTAGAACCCGGCATTGCACGCTGATCGGCCATACCCGCTTGTTCCGGTAGATAAAGGCGTACTTCATTTCTGGCCTTTCGCGAAGTACGCCGTCGCTTTTTCCAGGATGTCGCGCTCCATCTTGACCCGCGCCAACTCAGCCCGCAACCGGCTGATCTCCATCTGCTCGGCGCTCACCTTCGAAGCGCTGTCAGCCCCCTTCAGCTTGCCCTCCCGTGAGGCCTTGACCCAGTTGAATAGTGTCTGATCCACCATCCCCAGGCTGCGTGCCGCGGCGGCTATGCTCTGGCCCGACTCCACCAACCGCACCGCCTCCTGCTTGAACGCCAGCGTGTATCGTGCCCGCTTCCCATTCGTCATCTTCATCTCCCTTACTGATATTAATCACTCAGCTAAGGGATACGTTTTTCGCGGGCAAGGTCAATTCCCACTCCTTTGCGCCCAAGTTTGATCGCCTCAAGAGCCGTTACTCCCGACCCCACAAAGGGGTCAAGCACGATTTCGCCTTCCAGTGAGTGACGCCGAATGTATTCAGCGACGACGTTGTGAGGCTTCCTAGCCCAATACTTGTGCATCACGTACATCGGCGAGTGACCTCTCGCGACAAGTGCGTGATCGATCACTTCCAGTTTCTTGGACGATTTGGCCATTCGGAATTGTCCTTTGGTGGTTCTACACCCAACAGTAATTGAACTTTCGCAAATTGTCCCTATGAGACTGGCCCATGCAAGCCTTTCCAAGTTCCTGAAGAACATTCTGGTGCCCGATCTGACCTTCGTTTGGTCGGAGCCCGGTGCACCAGGTTAGGCCTTCGGTTGGCCTAACCTGGGCGAAGCTAAACCTGGGCGGCCAGTCAACTTGGGAGAATAAGGATTTCATTCCACGGGCGGCCTACCTCTCCCCCTGTTGGGAGACGTGGGGATGTCAAGTTCTTAGCGAACTCCTCGCGCAGCTGCATTTGCCGCCCGCACGCAAATCTGGGCTATCCTTTATCACACGCATCTGTGACGCACGCACTAGCTCGTGCTCGACGAATTCAGTACATTGTCAGCTAAGGGATGCAGAGGAGTGGTGTCTCTCGCGCCAACGCTCATCCCCTAGGAGCGTGATTGCAGGAGTGACAGGTTCCTTCTTCGCATCGCCGCTGTTAACCACTTCGAAAACATTCCAAACTTTCCATCTCTGAAAAAATCGCCGCTAACTCCTTATTCCGGAATATTTTGCCTCTAAACCCCACGCGCTCAAGATTTTGCGGAGCATTCTCAAAATGGCCTCTTGTTTTCAAGATTTTGCGAGATGCAGGGGGGAGGGGGGTACTCCGGGCAATGCACTTGAAACGGTGCAACTGGTCACCCGTGGCCTTAGTGGTGCCAAGATTATGCTTTGGTAAACACCATGCCTAAAGCGAGCTACCTCGGAGGTAGCCAAACACTGCTAAACTCGAAACTCAGAGACGCTTATGTATTCATCCTCAAATGACAACGGCGGCAAGACCACGGACGTTCTTATCGACCTCCGCTCCGACACCGTAACCAAGCCTTCGCCCGAGATGCGGCGCGCCATGTTCGAGGCTGAAGTCGGCGACGACGTTTACGGCGAAGATCCGACCATCAATCGCCTGGAGAAGCGTGCAGCCGAGATCTTCGGGCGCGAGGCGGCGCTGTTCGTGCCCAGCGGCACTATGGGCAACCAGATCGCGATCAAACTGCACACCACGCATGGGCAGGAAGTCATCTGCGAGGAGCGCGGCCACGTCTTCAACTATGAGATGGCGATGATGGCGCACTTCTCCGGAGTGGTCCCGCGGACGGTTTTCGCCGAAGCTGGCGTCCTCACCTGGGAACTCATCCAGCCGAAACTGCGCGGCAAGAGCTACCACTCTGCAAAGACAGGGCTCATCTCGCTGGAGAACACCCACAACATGGCCGGTGGAACGGTGACTCCAGCAGAAGTTCTGAATGAGGTCTGCGACCATGCGCACGAGGCCGGACTGCCGGTCCATCTTGATGGCGCGCGCGTTTTTAACGCTTCGGTCGCGCTGGGAATCCCGGTGGATCAGCTTACGGCGAAGGCCGACACCGTGATGTTTTGTTTGTCGAAAGGCCTTGGTGCTCCGGTCGGCTCGATGCTGGTCGGAGGTGCCGATCAAATCGATCGTGGGCGCATCTACCGTAAGGCGCTCGGCGGAGGCATGCGCCAGGCGGGCATTCTTGCCGCTGCGGGCTTGATCGCGCTGGAGCAGGGTCCGGCGAAGCTGAAGACCGATCACGCCAACGCAAAATTTCTGGCGCAGGGGCTGGCACAGATTCCGGGATTCAAGATCGATCCTGCGAAGGTGCAGACGAACATTCTGATCTGCGATATCAGCGGCACGGGAATGACTTCCGCGGAGCTGTCGAAGCGGCTGCGTGAGCGCGGGGTTCTGGCCAACGGCGTCGGTCCGCAGGCGATGCGCTTCGTTACGCACCTTGACGTCTCGCGCGAGCAGTGCGCGAAGGCGTTGGAGATCGCAGCGTCAGCATGCCTCGTGGTAGCGCAGCGAGCGTGAAGGGCTTCGACACCACAAGGGCGCTGGGACACAGGGAGCAACAAAAGGTAAAAACATGCAGGTCGAAATTCGCCGCTGTCTGATATGAATGGGCCTGCGACGCTTGGCCGGGAGCCTGAAGCGCGAACTGAAAACCAAATACGGCATTCATCCGAAAATGAAGCACGCCTACCACGAACTGGAGGTCTTGGTGGATGGGCGCAGCGTCTATCGCTACTCAACGGCGCACAAGATCCCTACGTTGGACGGATTGTTGGCGGCTATGGGTTTTGAGGTGCGACGTTGATTTGCCTGTATACTGTCGCGCATGTCTCGTCCAGGTTGGTTGATCGTGCGGGTTAAACTTGCCACCCTGCCTCTGCTGCTCGTCTCTTTTCTCATTACCCCGCTGGTCTCGCAGGTCGAGTCGCAAGCTCCGCCGGTCCAGCAAAAGTACAAAGCGGAATATTTCACCTATCAGGAAGTCATGATTCCGATGCGCGATGGGGTCCGCCTGCAGACGGTGCTCCTGACGCCCAAGAATGCCAGCGGACCGCTGCCGATCCTGTTGACGAGAACCCCCTACGGCGTTCCCGAGAACGGGGAACACTTCAATCAGGCAGGCCGTTTGGATGATCTGATCGCTGATGGATACATCTTCGTCATCCAGAACATTCGTGGGCGCTTCAAGTCCGAAGGTACGTTCGTCATGCAGCGGCCGCCGCGCGACAAGAGCAATCCAAAGTCCATCGACGAAGGCACCGATGCCTATGACACCATCGACTGGCTGATCAAGAACGTGCCCAATAACAACGGGCGCGTCGGCATCTGGGGCATCTCCTATCCGGGATGGCTGGTGACGCAGGCGTTGCTGGAGCCGCATCCGGCGCTGAAGGCCGCGAGCGAGCAGGCGTCACCCGACGACATGTTCATCAACGACGACTTCCATCATAATGGCGCATTCCGCCTGAGCTACGGCTTCGAGTACTCGGCGCTGCTGGAAACCGCGAAAGACAGCAACACCAATTTCGCATTCGACCGGTACGACACCTACTCGTGGTATCTGAAGCTGGGTGCGCTGTCGAATGCCAACGCGCGTTACTTTCATGGCTCGCTGCGCACGTGGGACGATTTCGCCGAGCACCCCAATCACGACTTCTGGAAGCAGCGCTCAGTTACAAAGTATCTAAAGCATACAACTGTTCCCAACCTGAATGTCGCCGGGTGGTACGACCAGGAAGACTTCGTCGGCCCCACGCGTATCTATGCGACGCTGGAGCAGACCGACACCGATCACCTGAACTACTTCATCGCGGGGCCTTGGAACCATGGCGGTTGGATGGGCGAGAGCGGACGTATGCTGGGCGATATCGACTGGGGCAGCGACATCTCGCGCTACTATCGCGCCCACATCCTGGCGCCATGGTTTGCCCACTGGCTGCACGACAAGCCGCTGACGGAACCAGAGGCGATCACCTTCGAGACCGGATCGAACGAATGGAAGAGCTACGATAAGTGGCCACCGTCTCAGGGAGTTAGCGATAAAAAGCTCTACTTTCACTCGAATGGTGCGCTGTCCTTTGAACCGCCCGCTGAGAGCGACGCCTTCGACGCATACATCTCCGATCCGGCGAATCCGGTGCCGTACCGCCATCGTCCGGTGACGCCAACGTATCCCAACCCGACGTGGACGACCTGGCTGGTGGAGGACCAGCGTTTTGCCGAGCACCGCCCGGATGTGCTGGCGTGGGAGACGGATCCGCTGACGGAAGACATCACGGTCACCGGCGACATTGTCGCCGACCTGTTCGCGGCAACCAGCGGCAGCGACAGCGACTGGGTGGTGAAGCTGATCGACGTCTATCCCGAGGACTACCAGAAGATCAGCGAAGAGGACGCCGCGAAGAATGCCGGCCCGGTGCTGAATGGCTACGAGCTGATGGTGGCCGACGACATCTTTCGTGGCCGCTACCGTAACAGCCTGGAAACGCCGGAGCCGATTACGCCCAACAGGGTGACAGAGTACAAGATCGACCTCCACCCCAACGATCACGTCTTCCGCAAGGGCCACCGCATCATGGTGCAGGTGCAGAGCACATGGTTCCCGCTGTACGACCGCAATCCGCAGAAGTTTGTGCCCAACATTTATAAAGCTACGGACGCGGATTACATCAAAGCCACGCAGAAGATCTACCGCTCGAAGGATGCGGCGTCGAGCATTGTGCTGCCGGTGGTCGGGAAATGAGGCGGTGGGGACGGAAGCTAATCACCTTCCGTCGCGGAACTGGATGATTTTTCTCCGGTCGCGCTTCGAGGGTCGTTGCTGTGGCACGGGCTCGAACTGGCGCATGGCCTTGCGCTCCTCGGCGGCTTTCTGGCGCAGGGCGCGGCTCTCGTCCGACTCGTGATACATGGTCTGCGCCACTGCGGCCGGGCCGCGCACATCGCTCGCGATGAGCACTTCCACCTGGAAGTCTCCGCTGTCGTTGCTGATCTTCAGTTGATCGCCGACGCGCACTTCACGAGCGGCCTTGGCGGAATGGCCATTCGATTGAATGCGGCCGAGGTCGCAGGCTTTCTTGGCCAGCGCACGGGTCTTGAAGAAGCGCGCGGCCCACAACCACATGTCCATGCGGACGCTGTCCATGGCTTATTATCGCTCTTCGCCTCTCGCTCTTCGCTATACGCCGGAACCCCGGTCACTGAATGCGGCGCCGCCGTGTGTTATAACCACTAGTTTGCTTGCCGCCTTCCGAACTAGCCAGGCTGGGCGGGCGCCCCAACATGAGGAGACAGCGTGGACTTCCAGCTCACTGACGAGCAACTGCAACTGAAGAAGATGGTGCGCGACTTTGCCCAGCGCGAGATCGCTCCCAACGTGATGACATGGGACGAGGCCAGCGAGTTTCCCATGGAAACAGTGAAGGAGCTAGGCAAGCTCGGACTGATGGGAATTATTTTCCCGGCGGAATATGGCGGCTCGGGCATGGGCTATGTCGAGTACGTCATCGCCATTGAGGAACTGTCGCGGGTGGACGGCTCGGTGGGCATCATCGTCGCAGCGCACACGTCGCTGGGCAGCAACCACATCTTCATCGCTGGCAACGAAGACCAGAGGCGGAAGTACATCCCCAAGCTTGCGACGGGAGAGTTCATCGGCGCCTGGGGGCTGACCGAACCGGGCTCGGGATCGGATGCTGGTGGGGCGCGCTGCTCGGCGGTGCGGAAGGGGAAGAACTGGGTGCTGAATGGCACCAAGACGTTTATCACCAACGGGCACTACGCCGACGTTGCGGTGGTGGTCGCGGTGACGGACAAGGCAGCGCACACGCACGGGCTCTCCGCATTTGTGGTGGAGAAGGGAACCAAGGGCTTTCGCGCGGGCAAGAAAGAAAACAAGCTTGGTTTGCGTGCCAGCGACACCTCGGAGCTGATCTTTGAGGACTGCGAGATTCCGGGCGAAAACCTGCTTGGCAAAGAAGGTGACGGTTTCATCGATGCCATGCGCGTCCTTGACGGCGGCCGCATTTCGATTGCGGCGCTCGGGCTGGGCATGGCCCAGGGGGCGTACGAAGCAGCGCGGGACTATTCGAAAGAACGCAAGCAGTTCGGCCAGGCGATCAGCGAGTTTCAGGCCATCGGTTTCAAGCTGGCCGACCTGGCGACTGAGATCGATGCCGCTCGCCTGCTGACCATGCGCGCCGCCGCGATGAAAGATGCCGGCATGAAGACCACGCTAGAGTCGTCAATGGCGAAGCTGTATACAAGCGAGGTCGCGGTGAAGGCCGCGAACGAAGGCGTGCAGATTCACGGCGGGTACGGGTTTATCAAGGATTATCCGGCAGAGAAGTTCTATCGCGACGTAAAGCTCTGCACCATCGGCGAAGGGACGAGTGAGATTCAGCGGCTGGTGATCGCGCGGCAGATATTGAAGGATTAGAGGCATGGTGCCATTTGGGGGATTTTGAGCGTAATCGCCTGTTATCGCCAACGATTATCGTCCCTCCGCAATTTCACGTGGTGTCGATTCGTGCTGCATCTTTTTTGGGGAAAGCGGGAGGGGCTAATCGGGGACCAGGCAGCCCGGGTCCCCCTCCGACTCTTATCTCGTTTTGATGTTATTACTGCTGGAAGAACACATCGTAAATCTGAGCGGCTGCAGCCGTTGGACTGGATGGGACGATGCTGCCTTGATAGCGAAACTGGTTGCCGAACTCGTCTACTCGGCTGCTCGACGTATAACTGAGAGAGATCGCTCTGATACCTAAGTCTGCCATGCTGTAGTTCATACCTTGCGTCGAGTCTCCGCAGTGACAGGTATCAACCCAAACTTTCAACAGGTTGAATGGGTGGACGCCATTCGAATCCACGTCGTTGATGTCGATCTGCCCATCGTTGTTGAAGTCGAACACTCGCAAGGCTTCAAACCCATTGGCCGGATACGAACTGCCGGGAGTCTTCAGAACGGGCGTTTCGTCCTGGCGTGTCAAGTTGCCGAACAACTCGCGTGCGCTGTCCACCTTGCCGTTGCAGGTAGTCGTATCAGCCAAAAAGCCATTCACCGTGATTGTGCAGGGGTCGTAGTTATCCGAGCCGTCAGGGTCTACTAATCCAGTACGGTCGAGCCACAGGAAGCCGATGTTGCGGCCCTGCGCCGTCCAACTGGTCTGTACAGGAGTTCCGGTGCCCTCATAGTCGAACTGAACACCATTCTGGACGTTCGTGAACGACCCTGCCGGGAAGTTCGTAGCGTTCAGGTCAATCACGATAGGCGAATATGTCGTAAGCTGCTCATACGGGCACGTAAACGGCGGCTCCATGTAGTAATGCAGCCACACCGGGGTTCCTGTCGTGCCCTCATGCAGAGTCCAAAGCGGCCTGCCTAATGAATCGAATCCGATGCCGATAGGTTTACAGCCTTGATCCTGGTAATAGCAATCGTTTGCCGAAACCGCTGCCGTCGCCCAGGTAGTGGGCTCATCATCGCCATCCCCCATCATCGTTTTGGTTAGGTTGTAATTGTTGAAGCCCAACCAGTGATTGTGTCCGTCCAGTTGACCCTGATTGTTCACTATTGTGTTCGTATCGTCGTCACCGTGGTTCCCAGTGACATAGCTTTGGGCTGTCGGCAAGCACCTCTGGCCCTGTGTGCGATATCTGCAGGTATTAGAAATCAAAACCGACTGCCAGTGTCTGCCCCCATTGATGTGCAGTGTTGTATCTAAGGACGTATTCCCATTGCTGCGGTTGAAGGCGTTGTTGTAAGACTGGCAGCTAAACTGAGCCAGACTGCTGATCGATAGGCACACGACGACAACTACAATCAAAAGCAACTTGTTCATTTCGTTTTTCTCCTAGTGCGTCGAAATAGCATGCGGCCGCCCGGTCATCGACGAGGTGACTGGCGGTCGTGAAAGAAAAAACACATCGTAGATGTGCGTTGACTTCGAAGTTGGTGCGGTCATGATCAGATTTCCGGTGAACCGGAACTGGTTCCCGTTCTCGTCTGTGCGATTGCTGCTGGCGTAACTTAGCGAAATGCCCTTGATGCCGAGCTCCGTCAGCGTGTAGTTCTTGCCGAGCGTCGAGTCTCCACAGTGGCAGGTGTCTACCCAGACGTGCAGCTTGTCCCACACCTTGACGCCTTTTTCGTCGACATCCTTCTCGTCGACTACACCATCGTGGTTGTAGTCGAACACCCTAAGCGCCTCGAAGCCGTTGGAGGGATACGGGACGCCTTTTGCCGTTTTCAAGGCCGGGTTGTACTCCTGCCGCGTGACGTTGCCGAACAACTCCCGCGCGCTATCGACTCTGCCATTGCAGGTAGTCGTATCAGCCAAAAAGCCATTCACCGTAATTCCGCACGGATCGTAGTTGTCCGAGCCGTCAGGGTCTACCAATCCTGTACGGTCGAGCCACAGGAAGCCGATGTTGCGGTTCTTGGTCGTCCAAGCCATCTGAATCTTCTTGCCGTTGCCATCGAAGTCGAACAGGATACCGCCCTCCAGATCAGTAAACGAGCCGGGCGGGAAGTCGGTGCCATCAAGGTCGATGACGATGGGGGAATGCTTCGCCGTCGGCTCGAACTGGCGTTTTGAGGTTGCGCCCTGGAGTTCATGCTCCCACGCCTCAGAATGACTGCCTTGCTGCTTCTGGTTTTGGGCAAACGTCGCGGTCGCTGTCAGAAGCAGGAATGCAAGCATAACCACGAATTGACATGGGCACGGATTCTTTGTTGCTGACATCAGGATGATCTCCGCTTACAAGTGTTAAGTAAGACCAGATATGGAGAATTACTTGGGACACGGATGACTCTAGAACCCATCCAAGAAGCTGGCAAGGGCACTAACGTGGCGAGTACGGCAAGAGAACAGATGCACACCTGCCTAAACCACGAACATTTTCAACAGAATGGGTAAGAATGGCTATCGAATGCGCTCTATGTAAATTCTCTTCCCGAAATGGTTTCGAATGAGTTCGGGAACTGCTCGCCGTCAACTGCAGCAGAGCAAACGGTATAATCCTAAAAAACGTCGAAAGTAAGACTAGTCGCGCGAACAACGTTGAACTCCCGATCGCAACTAATCGGAGCGGAGTTATAGAATCGCATGGTCGAACGAACAGCATTCTTGATATGCGGACTCGCTGCCATTCTGATAGGACGGGTTCATGCTCGGCTTACGCAAGAAATCTACTCGTTTTCCTTCGGCATTTCGCTGATTGCAGTAGGTGTTCTTGCCGCTGGCATTGGGTTGTTGCCGAAGTCGTGGCTTCTGCGCGCCACGGCGGAGGATAACGACGGACGGCTTACTCTCCGCCTGAAGTTCCTTCTGAGTTTCGCTGCCATGGGAGCATTGCTGGTGGTAATCCTCCGTATAGTGCCACTCCGTTCGTTCAACAACCCTGTAATCATGCTGATTAACTTTATGTGTCCCGCGTGTGAGATAGGCGTCGCTGTCGGTTGGTCATTCGTGTCAGTGCTTGTATGGTTGGCACCATTGAACGGTTTGGTGTTCGGAGCGTTTGGCGGTGTCATGGGAGGCGCCCTCAGTCTTATTCGTGTCAATTGGCGTTAAATCGCCATATCGTAAGTAATCGGACGGCGGATCGCTTATCATAACGTCTCTGCTCAACTGCAAAGCAGATACAGCACAGCGGGAATGGCCAGGAACAGCGCATGGTTCAGGAGGGAAGGTTGCGAACACTCGACGTTGTTGTTGGCTGGCTACTGATCGCGTTCGGTGCAGTTCACCTGTCGCTTACGCGGAGGGTACACCCCGACATCGACATCAACGCCATTTGGTTCGTAAGTGGCGGCCTGCTGATAGTCGCAATTGGGGCGATCAACCTACTCCGGGTGGCGTATAGCTCTGTTGCAAAGGGCGTCCACGTGGTATCGGTGATCGCGAATATCGTGCTACTGGCCCTGATGCTGTCTATTGCAACCCTCCTTCCGATAAGGGGCAATCCGCAGGTCTTGGTCGGTTTGATTCTCGTGGTACTGCTCACTGCATTCTCACTGCTTCGCCGCGCTGGCCGCATTCAAGCTGGTCGGACGCAAAGTGCAAAATAGTGGGTCGGAGGAGAACAGATCCCTCGCTTCGCTCGTGATGACAAATCGATAGGTTTGTCGAAGTGCCACAACGGCCTTGTCCTTCCTGATAATCTGTTGTGTCCGTGTACACCGAACCCAATGTTGAGCAACTCGTAGCCAACCTGCGTGCCGGAAATCCTCGTGCGCTGGCCCGCGCCATCTCGATGGTGGAGAATCGCACGCCCGAGTCCACCGAGCTGCTGAAGGCCGTATTCCCATTCAGCGGGAATGCGCTGCTGATCGGCCTTACCGGCTCTCCCGGCGCAGGCAAGAGCACGCTGGTCGATCAGATCGCTCGCGAATATCGCAAGCAGGGCAAGACCATCGGCATCATTGCGGTTGACCCGACCAGTCCCTTCAGCGGGGGAGCGATCTTAGGAGACCGCATTCGCATGCAGGCGCATTACGCCGATGCAGGCATCTACATTCGCAGCATGGCGACACGGGGTTCGCTGGGTGGACTTGCGAGTACCACCTCCGATGTTGCGACGGTTCTCGATGCCAGTGGGCGCGACCTGGTGATGATCGAGACGGTCGGAGTCGGACAGGACGAAGTCGATATCGTGCGTCTCGCCGACGTGACCATCGTCATTCTCGTGCCTGGCATGGGCGACGATGTGCAGACGATTAAGGCCGGCATCATGGAGATTGCCGACATCTTCGTCATCAATAAGTCGGACCGCGAAGGCGCTGAGCGCGTGGAGCGCGAGATCCGGGCGATGCAGTCGCTTGCAACCCGCCACGACAACTGGGTCCCACCGATTGTGAAGACCGTAGCCAGCGAAGGCACAGGTACCACAGAACTGGTCGAGGTGATTGAGAAATATCGGGCGTATTTGCAGCAGAGCGGGCTGGCGCGTGAGCGGCGTGCAGAAAACTGGCGCAAACGCCTGACCGAGATGCTGCGCGATGCGCTCTATGAGCGAGTGCTCTCAAACTTCCTGGACAACGGCAAGGCCGAACACTACGCAGCGGAAGTTGCCGAACACAAACGCGATCCGTATTCTCTGGTGGAAGAGATTGTGGGAGAGTTGGGGAAGCAGGCATGACGCAAATCGATCATCTTGGTATTGCCGTGAAGTCGTTGGCGGAGGCGAAGAAGTTTTACGAGATGCTTGGGCTGGACATCATGCCGGAGGAGACCGTCGAGGCGGAGAAGGTGCGGGTGGCGATGGTGCCGCTGGGCGAAAGCCGCATCGAGTTGCTGGAGCCGACCTCGCCCGATTCGACCATCGCCAAGTTCCTTGAGAAGCGCGGGCCGGGACTACATCATGTCGCCTTGCAGGTGACGAACCTGGTGGAACGCGTTGAAGAGCTGAAAGCCGCAGGCACAAGACTGATCAACGAGGAAGTGAAGATCGGCGCCGGCGGGCATATGTACGTGTTCGTGCACCCTGCGAGCACGGGAGGAATATTGCTGGAATTGGTGGAAGAGGCACCAATCGGCGTCTGAAGATGTTGTTTATCTCTATTGACAGCTCGGGACGCAATGGCAGCGTGGCCCTCTGCCGGGGCGACGAGAATTCCTTCGAAACTGTGCAACTGACTCCGCTGGAGGGCGGGACCTACTCGGCGCGCCTGATGCCGGCGATCACCGAGTTGCTTGCCGGGCAGCAGGTCGGCAAAGAGCAGATTGACGCATTTGTGGTGGTCTCTGGGCCGGGATCGTTTACCGGCCTGCGGGTTGGGCTCGCGACGGTCAAAGCCTTGTGCGAAGTGCTGCGTAAGCCGCTGGTGGCGGTTTCCATGCTGGAAGCGGTGGCGGTTGTTCGAAGCCGGGCCAATGGTAGGGTTGCCGTCGCGCTTGATGCTGGTCGGGGCGAAGTCTACGTCGGGGAGTTCAAGGTCACGAATTCCCGTGCGACTGTCGTGCGTGAGTACATTGCAAAGCTTGATGTGTTTGCTCGTGAATCGGCGTCGACCGAGCTGGCTGTCCTGAGCCCAGACGGCAAAGTCATCGAAACACTGCGTGCTGGGAGTGTAGCGGCGCGGCTGGTCAAGCCCCTGCAAGCCGGCGACATAGGACGATTCGGCCTGACAAAACTTCTTGCCGGCGAAGTCGCCGACCCTGCGACGCTCGACGCCAATTACATACGGCGCTCCGACGCGGAAATCTTTGCCGCTCCGAAACGCTAGCGATGCTAATACGGGCGGCGACTCCTGATGACATTCCGCAAATCATGGCGCTGGGGCAAAAGTCCGATACGGCGGCTCACTGGAGTGAGCGTGAGTATGGGGCTTTATTCGCGCCGGAAACGGCGAAGCGCGTGGCGCTCGTTGCGGAGCAGCCGCAGGAGAAGCTTGCCGCTTTTGTTGTTGCCCGGTGCGCCGCCGACGAGTGGGAAATTGAGAACATCGTCGTCGAAGCAGAATCCAGACGGCAGGGATTTGCTCTGGCGATGATCGAAGAGTTGCTGGGTGAAGCAAGGCGCTGCGGCGTGGCTGCGATCCTGCTCGAAGTGCGTGAATCGAACTTGGCAGCGCTTGGGTTATACAAGAAGCTGGGTTTTAGAGAAGAGGGCCGACGCCCGCGTTACTATGCACAGCCGGAAGAAGACGCTCTGTTGCTGAGGCTTCTGCTGAAGAGCTAGCCGCTCGCAGCTAAATCTGGTACTCAATCTCAATCTCTATTGCCCGGTCCAGACCGTCTTTCCTCCCGGGTTCCGCTTCCTGGCCTTGCAATCTGCGGACTTCAGTGCGGAGCATCTTGACTTCCATGGCGACCGCCGCCAGCGCTTCGGACAAGGGATCGTTGATCTGCTTGGGATCGGTGATAACCACACGGTGGCCGTTGTGCAGAACAATATGTCCCGGCACGCCCACCACGGTGGAGTCCGGCGGGACGTTGCGTAGCACCACGGAGCCGGCACCGATGCGGCAGTTGGCCCCGATGGTGATCGAGCCCAGGATCCTCGCTCCCGCGCCGATCACCACGTTGTCACACACTGTGGGATGCCGTTTCCCAGTTTCCTTGCCCGTACCTCCCAGGGTTACGCCCTGATACAGTGTGACATCGTCACCGATCTCCGTGGTCTCGCCAATGACAACGCCCATACCGTGATCGATGAAGAAGCGGCGGCCGATCTGAGCGCCGGGGTGGATCTCGATTCCGGTGATCCAACGTGCGACCTGAGAGAGGAAGCGCGCCGGGAAGCGCATACCGTGCGTCCACAGCCAGTGATAGATGCGCCACCACCAGAGCGCGTGCAATCCCGAGTAAAGCAGGACCACTTCTAGTGCCGAAGTCGCCGCGGGATCGCGCTCCAGCACCGCGTTGATGTCCTCGCGCATGTGAAAGAAGAACGAGCGCATGGCCTTAGATGGTAACCGGTTCTGCCGTCATGGCTGCAGCTTCGTCGCGCAACGGCTGGAACAGCGGGCTGCTCAGATAACGCTCGCCGAACGAGGGCAGCACAACCACGATCAGCTTGCCGGCATTCTCCTCGCGCTGACCGACGCGGAGAGCAGCCACGACTGCCGCCCCGGAAGAAATACCCATCAAAAGACCTTCTTCGGTGGAGAGGCGGCGCGCCATGGCGATCGCATCGTCAGCATTGACCTTTAGGACTTCGTCGATGTAGTCCGTCCGCAGAATGCTGGGAATGAATCCCGCGCCTATACCCTGGATCTTGTGCGGGGCGGGCTGGCCGCCGGAAAGCACCGGGCTCTCCTCCGGCTCAACCGCGACGACTTTGAACGATGGCTTCTTCGGCTTGATGTAGTTGCTCACGCCGGTGAGCGTTCCGCCCGTGCCGACGCCGGAGACGAGGATGTCCACTTTGCCATCGGTGTCTTCCCAGATCTCGGGCCCGGTGGTCTCGAAGTGAATCTTGGGATTGGCCGGGTTATCGAATTGCTGAAGCATGTAACTGTTGGGCGTCTTCTCAAGCAATTCGTTGGCTTTGGCAATAGCGGCTTTCATGCCCTTGGGGCCGGGAGTGAGCACGACGTCAGCGCCGAAGGCGCGCAACAGGACGCGGCGCTCCAGACTGACGGAATCGGGCATGGTCACGATCAGTTTGTAACCCTTCACCGCGGCCACGAATGCCAGGCCGATGCCGGTGTTGCCGCTGGTAGGCTCGATTAGGACCGTCTTACCGGGGCTGATCTTGCCAGCCCTCTCGGCTTCAGCGATCATGCTGACGCCGATGCGGTCCTTGACGCTGGCACAAGGGTTGAAGCTTTCCAGCTTGGCAACGACGGTCGCCTTCGAGCCGGCAGCAACTTTGTTCAATCGCACCAGCGGGGTATGGCCGATAAGTTCCGTGACATCATTCGCGATCTTCATGCGTCTCCCCATGCCTGATTGTTGTCTATTTGGATGCTGCGGCCGAGGATTCGGACTTTTGCCGCCTATTCATATCGCCGCGAAATGCGTAGCGGCGGGACTGAGCGCACGGCGTCGTGCTGAAGCGGCGTCTATAATCGAGGGTTACGTCTTTGAATCCACACAGCAGGTAATCACACGTGAGTTCTCATGTTCATCCACCGGGCCAGCAGCCCGCCGGGCCGCAGCCACTGCCCGGAGTTGACGCCATCATCGCAGTGGGGTCAGGCAAGGGCGGAGTCGGTAAAACGACTCTAGCTGTGAACCTGGCCATTGCACTGGCCCGCATGGGTTTCAAGGTCGGCCTTCTCGATGCCGATGTGTACGGGCCAAACGTTCCGCTGATGCTGGGCACGACGGTCGCGCCCAGCGTTCTGGGTGAGGACCGCATTCTGCCACCGGAGCGCTACGGGCTGAAGGTGATCTCGGTTGGCTTCCTCAGCCCCGGGGACAAGCCACTGGTTTGGCGCGGACCCATGTTGCACTCCATCATCCGGCAGTTTCTCGGACAAGTGGAATGGGGGCAGCTCGACTACCTCATCATCGATCTGCCGCCGGGAACAGGCGACGTTGTCATCTCGCTGGTGCAGACAGTCCCGGTCACGGGTGCGGTGGTTGTCACGACACCAAGTGATGTCTCGCTTCAGGACGCGCGCAAGGCGATTGAGATGTTCAAGCAGGTGAAGGTGGACGTTCTGGGCATCATTGAGAACATGAGCTCTTTCCTGTGCCCGCATTGCGGCAGGGAAATCGACATCTTCTCCAAGGGAGGAGGCGAGCGCACGGCGCAGCAGTTCGGCGTTCCCTTCCTGGGCAGCATTGAGCTTGATCCCGACATTCGCAAGGGCGGCGATTCCGGCCAACCCATCGTGCTGGAAGGGGACCAGTCTCCGCATGCACGATCGCTGTTCAAATTTGCGCGGCACGTGATCGAGCGGGTGAGCGAAGTTCAGACCTCCACAGGGCCTGTGATCGAGATTCAGTGAGGTTGGGATCGGAACGGGAAAGCAAAAGGCCCGCTGCGTCGGGGCCTTTTTTCATGAATCCGGTTTAATCGGCGCTGCTTCCAGACGCGCTGGGGGAAAACGTCTCACTGTTGGAAGTCGTGGAAGTCGAATCCAACCGGCTGACCTTCTTCGTCGTGCGTGACGGTCAGCTCTGCCGGAGTCTCGGTTGGAGGACCGCCTTCTTGTTTACGCTGCGCTTTGCGTTGAGCTTTTTCTGCCCGCTTTTCCTGGCGAGCGCGCTCTTTCTGTCGCTTACTGAAGCTGGTTCTTGAGCTTCCTGCCATGTACCCACTCCTTAGACAATTGCTTTCAAATAGATATAGACGATTGCCGGCGGGAAACGATTCATCCGCAGCAACCAGCTCCCGCTATGATGTTATCAGTCTTGATGCGACCGTGGCGAGACGGACCTGAACGAACAGCAGGCTGGGAAACAATCGTCGCCGGCGCGATGGCCTCGCGGAATCAGGATCTGACCGCGACGGTGCTGGAAGAAGCCGCGTCGCACCAGACACCTCCAGCTTTTGCGGTACCGACGGCGGCCATCCATGCCTGTGGCGCTGGCGTCGATTCGCACGAGAAATTGCTTCGGAATAAGGGATTCGCAGAGGAGAAAGTCGTGTCGGCAGTACGGGTGACGTCGGATTTGCAGGCCATCGCCACCATGCTCGACCCGGAAGTTGTGGCGGCACAACCGCCGCTTGCTGTCGAAGGTCAGTGATACCCTTCCGATGCTGGTTGGTTACCGCGTGCACTCCAGAATCAGGTGCGTGTAAGGAATGCGAAGCACATCTTCGCGTAGGTTGGCGCGTACATTCTGGAAAGACGTCCTCGCAAGTCTCTCATATTCCGGCTGAGTGCGAACGTATCTGCCGCGGTCCCGCGACAGGAGGTACTTCTTGATTGCCGATTGGTTTGCAAGGTAGCAGCCATCATTGGTAATCATGCGGCCACCTGGCCTCAAGGCATTATAGCCGAGGTGAAAAAGATCCTGTGCCTCGGCGTCATCCAAGTGATGAGTCAGGCCTAATGCCAGGACGATATCAAATGTACCGAATTGATGCACGGAATGATGGCTCACGCGTTCGCACCGGAATTCGCCCCGCTGTCCGTAGCGTTCTCGAGCCGTAGCAATATACGACTCGTTCATATCAAATCCTAGATAGCCGCATTCAGGCAGGTAGGGCAACATGTTGCCTGGGCCGCACCCGATGTCGAGGATGCGGTCTCCGGGTCGAGGCCGAATGTAGTCGTGTACGAGCACCTGACTGCGATAGTCCGCGCCAATGAGACTATGGTAGGACTCGTAAAAAAAAGGAAGATTCAGGATAGGACGCAGCAACTTAATCAAAGACTCGATCTCCCGTTTTTTGTTCCAAAGATCGCATATTGACCACCCAAAGGAATGCTGCTTAACAGAGACTCGACATGTCTCCCTCCCCGACGATAAATGGGACCGGGAAAATAGAGAAAATATATCGGCGGCTGAGGCATGAATCCTGCGACCTTCATGAGACCGCCCGCGTCATGAGCTTCTAACAGGATCGCATCTGCGTCAACCGGAGTTCGGCTGACAATAAGCCGCGTGACAGGATTTTTCGGATTATGTTCAATGATGGCGAATGTCCCTCCGGGCTTTAGGATCCGCGACACCTCCTGGACCAGGCCAACGCGGGCCGCAAGTGGAACATGGTGAAATACGCAGACGGCAGTTACAAAGTCGAATTCCTCCGATTCGAATGGGAGCTCATTGGGTTGCTCTTGTACTCGAGTAGGAATGTCTTGAATCGAACTGAGCATAGCTTGCGAGGGATCACATCCTGTGACCCGCCCGAAATCATTTCGCAGCATCGAAAGCAGCTCGCCTTTTCCACAGCCTAGGTCCAGATATGACATTGTGCTGGCAGGCAGCTGTGCACGCTGGAGATAGCGTCGGATGAGATCACGTTTGCGCTCGTGGAAAAAGGCTGATTCGCCAGCAGAGAACCGGTCCCGAATAGGGTCCTCCAGCAGTTCATCGTAGGTGGCGGAAAATCGGTCAAATTCTCGCTCCTTCATGACCGATGACTCCGTACGACAGAGAGAGCCGTGTTTTCACAATCTGCCCCGTCGATGTTGATGGTCTGGGAGACCAGATACAATGGCCGACCCTTTGTTTGCTCGTAGATTTTCCCGATATAGTCGCCGACAATCCCGATGCTCATTAGCGTTGCCCCGCCAAGAAGACTAACCAGAACAGTGAGCGACGACCATCCTGGCACGGCGTACCAGTGGAAGATATGGGCAAGAACGGCGCGAATCGCCTCCTCGATCCCTACCAGGGTTGCCATGAATCCCAACCAGATGCTGGCTCTTAGCGGCAGAGCGGAAAATGAAGTTGCCGCCGTCCAGGCAAAGCGCACCATCTTGCGCAATGGGTACTTGGTCTCTCCCGCCACCCGGGGAGCCCGCTCGTAAGGTACCGCAATTTGGGGGAAGCCGACCCAAGCCACCATCCCACGCAAGAATCGGTGTGTCTCGCGTAACTGCCTAAGCGCGGTGAGGCATTTCCGTGAAATCAGGCGAAAATCTCCCGTATCGACTGGCAAATCCTTATAGACAAGGTTGCTCATGAGACGGTAAAAGAACCAAGCCGTGAAGCGCTTAAGCCACGTCTCACCTTGTCTTGCGACCCGCTGCCCGTAGACTACGTCGTATCCTTCCATGAACCGCTCGATCATGGTGTGCACCACTGCCAACGGATCCTGCAAATCGGCATCGAGCAGTACGACGGCATCCCCATGGGCGTAGTCCAACCCCGCGGTTGAAGCGCTCTGATGGCCGAAGTTTCTGGACAAGTTAATCACTTTGATGCGTGGGTCCTGCTGTGCCCAGGCAATGATCTGGCTCAGGGTGGCGTCAATACTGCCGTCATTCACCAGAATGATTTCCGTCTCAAACCGGACCTCCAGCATGAATCGCTCGAGGGCTTCCCGAAGGTGCGGGAGTGCTGCGGCCTCGTTATACACGGGGATCACAAGGGACAAGAGCTCAGGATAGGATCGTCCCTGCAGCAGAACGCTGCTCTTAACTGTCGTTGGCATAGCGAGACAACACCGCGCTGATCACATATTCTAGCATTCGTGGTGCGAACCGTGAGGTCGATGTCTCTAGGCGCGCCCCGTGCTACCGCAAGCTGTCGCTCCGATGACGATGTGTTACAGTTTTGGACGGAGAATCAATCGTCGGATGAAGGAAATTTTAACGAACGAAGGGTACTCGGCTCCATCTGGGTCCTCTGCGTTCGTCCAGTGGATCAGGCGGCATCCGGAGACTTGGGTTACGATAGTTCTGTTCCTATCCAGCTACCTCTTCGTAACCTCTTTCTCCAAAATTGCCAACTGGACGACACAGGTTGACAGTCAACATGTGGCAAGCTTCTGCAGCTGGGATTGCAATTGGTACGGGACCATTGCGGGAGAGGGCTACGACAACTATCCGCATCGCCAGCAGAGAGGCGATGCCGCCAATTGGGCCTTTTTCCCGCTCTTTCCGCTATCGGGAAGGCTGCTGCTGCGAGCCTTCAACCTCCGCCAGCAAGTTGCAGTCGTAGTAGCCAGCAGAATAGAATTTTTTTTTGCAATTCTTTCCTTTCTCGTTTTGATGCGTCGCGAACTGAATGGAGCGCGCGAGTACCTGCTGGCTGGCTCCTTGGTAGCATTTAATCCGTATCTAATCTACGCATATACCGGATATAGCGAACCACTCTACTTTACCCTGGTTTGTGTTGGATTCATCTTGTTACAGCGCTATCGATGGATTGGCGCCGGGCTGGCAGGAGCTTTCCTGTCCGCTACCCGGCTGGTTGGTCTTATATTTGCGGTATCTTATCTGGTCGCGTCGATCAGAGAAATGGGATTGCGCAATATCTTGCGTGATCGGTCTCTCGCTGTTCCGATCGGTTTGTTGCTTTGTCCCCTGGGATTGGTGGGCTTCTCGCTTTATCTCTACCATGTGACGGGAGATGCCCTGGCGTTCACCCATATTCAAGTTGCATGGAGCCGCAGCGTCAGCAACCCTATTGTCGCCCTGGCCTTTTCTTTAGGCCAACATCATTGGCTGCGAGTACGTGCACTAATGGCGTGCGTGGCCTTGGGGATAAGCTTTTGGCTAATCAAGAAACGGCCGGAGTATGGCATTTTCCTGGCATTGGCTGTAGTGATACCAATGGCTTCGGGCACGGTGGATGGAATGCCGCGGTATATTTGGTGGCAACCGCCCTTTCTGTACGCGGTTTGGATTTGTTTAAGAGACCGGCCGTTCGTCTGGACGGCATACTATATGTTTGCGGGTGGCATGGCTTCCGTTATGCTGTTTCAGTGGTTTACGCTGAACCCTTTCGTTACCTGAGTGAACCAGAAGGTAGGTATTGAGCAGAGATGCGATTTCTCCTGAGGGTCTTGGTGGTTATCACATTGCTGGCTATCGAATTGGCTTCTGTGTACGCCGTTTTGAACCCGCATATTACTCCTGAATATCGAGCGTACTACATCGACCAGAAGACAACCGACTGGCGAAATATTCACTATCGCGCCAGTTTGGAAGAGGGAATAGCATTCAGCCGGCCAGGTTGGCCTGAGTTCGTGAGTTCGACCAAAGGGGTAAGCTTTACGGAAGACTGGGGGAGATGGACGGATGCTGATCTTACACCGGTAGCCAGTATTCAATTCAAGGATGCGATCAAGGGGCCCGTCTGTATCGACATTCGTGCGCAGTCATCGCCAACTGAAATTGGTAAATCGGTCGAAGTGAGTTTGGGAGACGAGTCCAAAACTATGGTATTTACCGCGCCGGGCGTTGAGGAAAAGCGACTCGACTTCGAAGCACATACGCCAACCAACGTGCTCTCTTTCCAATTCCCGACACCGATTCCAAGAATAAGCGACGTATACCCGCAGAGCAGCGATCGCCGGCGGTTAGGTGTCGGATTTGAATCTCTTCAAGTATTCCAAGGCCACTGCAAGACAAGTGGGCCCGGAGCATGAAAAGACGGCCCGCCCCTGATGTAAGTTCCTTTACCCCAATCAAGTGCGTCACAGCGCAAACCGATCGTCTGTGATCCTCGGCACTGAAGTGTCGGTATTCCGGTACCTTCCTACGGTGTGTCCTATGTTTCTCTAAGTTATTGAATTTCCTGGCCCTTCTGCGACGCTAGTGCCTTGTATCACACCGGATTGTGATTTCTGCACTTGTTCCATGTGCGCTTTAGCGGTCTGCTGGAGGGTATCTGGGAGCAGAACCTAATCTTCGCGACGGCGCAAGAACGCGATGCAAACGACTCCATGCCAGGAGGTAGCAAAACCGCGATGTCGTCACCGCTCATTGTGACCTGCCGCGGGTGCCTGGCGCGCCTGGAGTGGAGCCGGGCTTACCTGCCACGGAAACGCGCAAACGCGCTCCGACCGCAAAGCGGTGATACGGCTGTAATCAAGGGGGCGTTGTGCTGACACCATACGGTCTCGATATCATCGAGAATTGCCTCACTTGCAAGATGCGGGCCGAACATATTTTTTGTGATCTTCCTGCGGCCGCATTGCAATCGTTCGAACACATAAAATACGCAACCGCCTATCCCAAGGGTGCCGTCCTTTTCGTCGAGGGCCAATCCCCACGAGGCATCTTCGTTCTGTGTAAAGGCCGCGTCAAGCTCTCGATCTGTTCCACGGACGGCAAGACTTTAATTCTCAAGATTGCCGAGCCTGGAGAGGTGCTTGGATTGAGTGCCACCGTGAGCGGCAAGCCGTATGAGCTCACGGCTGAAACCGCTGACCCCTGTCAGGTGAATTTCGTCAAGCGCGAGGACTTTCTGCGCTTCTTGAAAGAGCATAGCGACGCTTGCCTGCGGGTAGCCGAGCAGTTGAGCGACAAATACAACACGGCGTGTCGCGAGATACGCTCCCTGGGGCTGTCGCACTCCGCCAGTGAAAAGTTAGCCAAGCTTCTGCTGGACTGGAGCGCAAAGGCCGGCGAGACGGCCAAGGCGGAGCCGCGCGTCAAACTTGCTCTCACCCATGAAGAAATTGCGCAGATGATAGGCACTTCGCGGGAGACGGTGACTCGTCTGTTTGCCGATTTAAAGAAGAGACAAATCGTACAGGCAAAAGGGTCGACGCTGCTGATCCGCAACAAATCAGCACTGAAAGCAATGGCACTTTCCCAATAAAGTCCTCATTGGTTCCCTTGGGAAATCGGCAGCGTAGGTGCGCTCGACGAGCTGATCTGTGATGCAATTCGCTTGCCATGTGAAGAGGGTCACGACAACGGGTGACTGCAATCACTGCGACGCACCAGCCGGGAGAAGTATTACCTGAACATCATGGAAAGCATGCCGCAGTCCACGAGTTGCTTGACTTGTGATTTCCGGCCCGACCGTCCATTCTGCGATATGTCTACGGACGCACTCATGGACTTCGAGGCGATCAAGTCCATTGCCTTTTACCCCAAGCGTAGCGTGCTGTTTGCGGAGGGACGCCCAGTGCGCGGGATTTATATCCTCTGCGACGGCCGCGCCAAGCTTTCCATCTGTGCCGAGAATGGCAAGAGGCTGACTCTGCGTATTGCCGGCCCGGGAGAACTGCTGGGACTTGGTGCGGCGATGTCCAATACTCCGTATGAAGTGACGGCGGAAGTTCTGGATGATTCGCAGGTCGTGTTCGTGCGCCGGAAACAGCTGTTGAAGTTCCTGCGCGAGCACCGAGCGATCTGCATGCAAGTGGTATGCATGTTGAGCCAGGATCTGCATGGCGCGTATGAGCGCGTCAGGAATATCGGCACGATTCGACCGCGCCACCCGCGGTTACTGCCTCGCCCGCGACTACTCTATTCATGATATCTGTCAGCCGGGGGTGGTCACTCGGATCACCTTTTGGACCTTCCGAAAGGTGTGGAAGCAGGAAATCCAGTCAGCCAATCTGGCTATTGAGCACTGCGAAAGAAAAGACCTACTCGCGGTAGAAGCGCCGGGCGCCAGTTCGGCGAATGGCTTCGTCAAGAGGAACTTTTCGAGACGGCTGACGAGGCCGCTGGGAAAAGTCAAAGACAGATCCCTCGTCGGCCTAAGGGCCTCCTCGGGATGAGAAATATAAATGATTCAGGACGGTGCCGCTGAAGCTGCGCCCCTTCAAAATGCCTCTTCACAGAGTTCTTTCAAAGCCCGTGAAGCCGTGTCCTTCCACCTCTCCTCAAAAGGCGTACTGCACAGCCAGGGTTGTGTTATTGGCATGAAAGTAGCGGGCTGCCGTTGGGCCCACGAAAGATCCCTCACCGTATTGGTAGTAATTCCAGGCACCCTTGAATGTCACGTTCTTGTACAGTTTGACGTCCACCGTGGCCAGGGGAGTCTGATACGTCGAGGACAGTGGGCCAAGCGGCAATAGGGCGTTGAAGTCTGTGGTGTTGCCCTGGTTGTCCACGATACTGTATCCCACACGCATATTCACGCGCTCCACTGGCGACAATGTGAATGCGAAGTATCCGTACTGCGTGTGCGTCTGGTACAGGCCAAAGGTCTGCAGCAGTGAGCTGTCGCCCGCGCAAGTGGTTGAACCAGCCGGAGGGGTGCTGTCCTGAAAACAGAGAAACAGGTTCTGTTGGATAGCATCGAAGCTGTAGGCCAGGTCGAGCCCCCATTTTTTGTTGGGCATGATGGTGGCATTCACCATGGTGGAGTAATTGTGCTGTCCGAGGTTGATACCAGGCGTGTTGTTGCTCGCCTTCTGATAGGTAAAATAGCCCCCCAGCATTAGCCACGGCCGCGGAGCATACGAGACATTTCCCCGAAAGTTGAAGAAGTTCAGGGGATCGGTACGGTAGATCCAGTTATCGGCCGCCCCATATTCAGCGCTGACGTCGGTGTGCAGGCTTCCCTTGCGATACCAGGCGCCAAGCACACCGCTGTAGCGGTTGAGCTGCGTCGCGGTGCTCACAGGATCGTCCCAGGGAGTAAGCACGCCGGTGAACGTGCAACTGCCATTTGCATTCAGGGGCTGTCCTGCGCATTCGCCGCGGTTGGGATTGTTGGGATAATAGATGTCCCCGAGGGCCGCTTCATAACTGTCACCGGGCTGAATGGTCAATTGTGTCCAGTTGAATCCGGCGCGCACGCCAAAGCTGTGCGTGATGTCGTACTGCACCTGGAAGTCATTCCTATACGACGACTGCCCAAGCAGGCTGGCATACAGGTCATTGATGATGTCAGCCGGCGAACTCGTGGTGTGGGTCAAGATACTGCCGGGGAAGGACCCCACTGGAGTCAGTAACGAAGCTGTTGTCGGCGCGGCGGAGAAGAAGCTGTTTTCGAAATCGAGAAAGTTGCCTGCCACACTGAAGTTGCGGAAGTGGAAGCCGTCGACCAGACGCAGGCGATCGCTGATGTATATCGTGGCGGAAACATCAGCGGATGAAGAATTCCACTTTGCGCTCGAACTGCTGCCGGCGGTGTTGTAGCCCAACAACCCGGTGCGCGTGGTCAAGCCGCTGTAGATAGCCGTCAGCGGCGTGTTCATCTGCGCATGGCTGTACTGCCATTGGCCATTGAAGTCGAGCCATTTCAAGGACGTCGAGCGCATGTTGAGCTGCTCGGTAGGAATGAAGGTGTGCTCGTGCTGATACAGGCTGTAGTTGAAGTATCCATTGCAAGACGGGTTGGCGAGCCCATTCTTCAACGGCGCCGAGCATGGACTGCCGCCGTTGAACCAGGGCAGTCCAAAGCTGACGAAACTCCCGTTTGACAGCTGCCAGGAGTTGTAGGGGTTCAGGGCGTAGTTGGTCCCGCCGGTGTAGTACTGCAAAAGCTGCGTGTAGCTGATTGTCGTTTTATCGTTCGCACGCCAGTCGGCGCCAAAGCGAAATCCATTTAACTGGTTGTTCCAGTCTTGATAAAGCAGTGCGTCCGTTCCCTCATGCTGGCTGTTGAAGGCGGGCCCGATGATGCGGTTGCGGTTATAGCCGGCGCGAAATGATAGCTTGTGCATCGGCAGCACGACGAGATCGAAGTTATAGAGATTCTGCCGGTCGAAGTAGCTGTGCGGCGAAAACAGAACCGGAACCGCGGGGTTGCCCGCAGGCGGGGCCGGGTTCAGCGGATTGGCAAACAGGTCGTAGTCGAAATAGTTCTGCATGTGCTGGTAGCTGCCGCTGAAGTTGTACCAGCGATACTTCGCAATCCGCAGCCGCGCCGCCTGCTCGGGATCGCCACCCCACCCAAAACTCGACAGGGTGAGTGTGTCGAAGATTTCTTCGTGGTCCTTGGCCTGCATCGTCAGCGACTGATCGAGGATGCGCGCCCCACTTTGATAATTCACCAAAGTGTCATACATCGCCTCGCTTCCCGTGGTGGCGTTGATACGCCCGCCAATTTCGATGGATTGGGTCACGTGGAAGCCACCAATATCCTTACCTTCCTGCGAATCCGGCGACGCCGCGGCAGGCGACGAGGATGCTGACGGAGCCTGCGCTAAGCCTGGCGTTGCCAACGCGAGCCCGGCCACTGCGAGTCCGAGCCATAGATGCGACCGGTGAATCATTGGGAATCGCATAGCGTCCTCTTTAGCGGAAAAACACCGGACTGAAGTTAGAGCCGTGAATCTGCGTGTGGCACGTTGTACACGCCTGGTACTTCGCCGATTGATCGTGGTTCGGTCCCACAGGCCTGCCGGCTGCCCCGTTCATGTTCGGCGTATGGCATCGCAGGCAGAGGAAGTTGACGTTATTGACCTGCAACAGACGAGGATTAGTCGAGCCGTGAGGCGTGTGGCAGGAGAGGCAGCCCTCATCCGTTTTCACCGGGGCGTGCTCGAAGACGAAGGGGCCCATGGTGTCGGTGTGGCACTTGGTACAGACGGCGAACTGGCCGGCCGCCGAGCGGACCTGGCCACCCCGCTCGGTTCCGTGCGGGTTGTGGCAATCACTGCACTGAACCAGGCCAACGTCGACCCGATGCCGGAAGGGCCTGGCAAATTCCGCCTGCTGCTGTTTGTGACACCCGAAACACAAGCTGGTTTGCGGCTTCACCAGCATGAAGTTGACGTCGGTGGAATGGTGTGGGCTGTGGCAAGTAGTGCAACTCACGCCATTCGCCAGATGCACCGAGGTGGAGAACTTCTGAGTCTCCATGGTGGACTGGTGGCATTTGAGGCAGATGACTGCCGTCTGCGACGGGCTTAAAGTCTCGAAGCGAATGATCTTGGTAGGATCGCCGCCCGCGTCAACGTGCGCCTGTCCCGGGCCATGACAAGACTGGCAGCCGTGTTCGCCCCCTTTAAGCAGCGCAGCGTGAGGGGTGCCGGCAAAGTGTTTCTCCCAAATCTCCTGGTGACAGGTCTGGCAGACGTCGGTCTCGGCGTACTGCCCAGGCGTCGCACCCGAAACTGCCGCCGCGGCTTGCGGAGGCGGGCTCCCCGCCTGACCTCTTCCTGTCGCGCTCGCGGCGATTGCGCACCCCGCGAGCAAAAGCACCAGCAAACGGAATCTGCAGCCCGTGATCCCAACCATGGCCACTCCCGCAACAACAGCTTCTGGCGAACGAGATGACTGGTTACGAGCGCGACGAATTCCGCGCTCGACTCTGGAGACATTCGGGATTTGCTTTGAAACCCCATCCCCGAATGGCAAACATTCTACACTTGTTTCCGCGGGAAGGGTTACTTTGAACTGAATTCCGTGCGCATCTGATTCCCTGCCGGCAGCGCCATCTACCCTGAGTACCTGACGGCGTTGGCATGAACCTTCCCAATGTGACGACAGTCACCCCACCTCGTGAGGCCACTCACTGCCCCTCGGCCCGTCTTTCAGCCATCGTGAAGAGTTGACTGATTCGCTGAAAGCGAGGTAGGTCTTGAAGCGTCGCGGTTTTCTCATAGCAATTGTCCTGTTGTTCGCGATTGCCGGTGCTGCGGGTGAAAAGCCCAAGGCTGCCGGCAAGATGAGCAACGAGGAATGCCTGGCCTGTCACAATGACGCAACCCTGACGAAAGATGAGAATGGAAAACAGGTCAGCCTGCACGTCGATGACGCTGCCTTCAAGGCATCGATCCACAGTGCCTTTGGTTGCACCGACTGCCACAGTGACATCAAGGCCTTCCCGCACGATCCAACACCGGTCATGCCCAAGTGCGCCACCTGCCACTCCGAGGAGCAGGCCGCATACGATCACGGCATTCACGCTAAGGCTGGGGCTGCCGGGAACACCAACGTAGCAAAGTGCCAGGATTGCCACGGTAACGTACACACGATCCTTCCTGCCAGCGATCCGAAATCGAAGGTGGCTCACGGGAACATTCCTCAGACTTGCGGGGCATGCCACGGACAAAAGCTGGTGATGAGTTCCAGCGGCGTCAGCTCTGCGACCTTCAGCTCATACGAACAAAGCGTGCACGGTAAAGCCGTCACTGGGGGCTCAGAGAAAGCGGCAGTCTGCACCGATTGCCACGGAGCACACGATATTCTTGGCGGCGGCGATCCCAAGTCGTCGGTATTCAAGTTCAACGTTCCCAATACTTGCGCCAAGTGTCACGCTGACGTTGCCCAGAAGTACAAGGAAAGCATTCACGGGCAACAAGTCGCGCAGGGCAACTGGCAAGCCCCGGTTTGTACCGATTGCCACGGAATTCACACCATCAAGGCTCCCAGCGATCCCAAGTCGGCAGTCGCGGCGGCCAACGTCGCCAATACCTGTGCCTCTTGCCATGCGAGTGTTCGGCTCACCAGCGAATTCGGGATACCGGGCGACCGGGTTTCCTCGTACCTCGCGAGTTATCACGGCATGGCGTCGAAGGTGGGATCCAATACGGTAGCCAACTGCGCCAGTTGCCACGGCGTGCATGACATCCTCCCCTCCAGCGATCCGCGGTCGAAGATCAACCCTGCGAACCTTGCCGCCACCTGCGGCAAGTGCCATCCCGGCGCCAACCAGAAGTTCATTCGGGCAAAGGTCCACTTCGACGGAACGCAAAAAGCGGACTTTGGCTCCAAGGTCATCGGTTTCGTCAGCAGGTTTTATATCTGGATGATCATCGCCGTAATCGGCGGCATGGTGCTGCACAACCTGATGATCTTCCGCAAAAAACTGAAGCTGCACCGCATAGGACAGCCGCGGATCCTGTTCCGGATGAGCCGGAAGCAGCGCGTGCAGCACTTAACCCTGCTCATCAGTTTCTTCACCCTGGTGCTCACTGGCTTCGCGTTGAAGTATCCCAACTCGTGGCTGGCTATGGCATTCATCAATGAAGCGGTGCGCAGCGTGGTTCACCGGGTGGCGGGCGTAGTGCTTATCGTTGTCAGCCTTTATCACCTGTACTACGTGAGCGCCGACCCTGACGGCCGGCAGTTGGTGCGCGACATGCTGCCCGACTGGAAGGACGTTACCGATGTGCGGGATGCCATGCGTTACTACCTGGGATTGAGCGATCAGAGACCGATGTTCCGCCGCTTCTCCTACGCCGAGAAAGCGGAGTATTGGGCGCTGGTTTGGGGTATGTTCGTCATGGTGGGCACCGGCCTGATGATCTGGTTCAAGATGCTGGTTGCCGATCGTGTACCGGGATGGTGGATCGATGTTGCCATCCTGGTCCACTGGTACGAGGCGGTTCTGGCAACGCTGGCTATCATCGTTTGGCACATCTACGCGGTCATGTTCGATCCCGATGCCTATCCCATGAACTGGGCATGGTTCGACGGCAAGATGTCGATCGAACAGTACGAGCACGAGCATCCCCTGGACACACTTGCCATCGAGCGGGCGCGGGGACCGGAAGAGGATTCCTCGGCGGCGGAAGAGGAACCTTCCGCGAAAGATGAGGAAGTCGCCGACGAGGTGGGCACTGCCAAGTAACCACACATGAGAGCGCAGAAGCTCTTATACTCACTACCCCATTGGGTGTGACGAAAATCACAGCTTGGCGGGTCATGCGAGGTGTTATAAGAGCAGGAGCCCGTTCGAGAACCAACTGAACAGGAGAATGGTTTTCCATGGCCGAAGAGCAGCAAGGGAAGTCTTCTGACTTAAACAGTTTCATTCCGGGCAAACTCATCAAGAACACAGTCAGCCTCGTCGGGCTTGCCTTGGCGGTGGTTGCACTGGCCAACATCATCTTCCTGTTTCTCATTGACATGATCTCCACCAAGGCCAGTCCCTACATCGGGATTCTGGCTTACATGATCATGCCGGGCTTCCTGATTCTGGGCCTGCTTCTGATGGTAGTGGGGATGATGCTGGAGCGGCATCGTCTCGCTCGCCACCTGCCGGATGCCACACCGTTTCCACGCATCGATCTGAACAATCCGAGACAGCGCAGCTCGGTTGCGTTCGTGTTCAGCTTTGTCGTCATCTTCGCACTGCTGAGCGCGGTAGGCAGTTATAAGGCCTACCAGTTCACCGATTCGGTCAGCTTCTGCGGCCAGCTCTGCCATACCGTGATGCACCCTGAATTCGTGGCCTACCAGGCGTCTCCGCACGCGCGGGTCGCCTGTGTGGATTGCCACGTCGGTCCGGGCGCCGGCTGGTACGTGCGCTCCAAGCTGTCGGGCTTGCGGCAGGTGTACTACACCATTCGCGGCACCTATCCACGCCCGATTCCTTCACCAGTAGCGAACCTTCGCCCGGCGCAGGAAACCTGCGAACAGTGTCACTGGCCCAGGAAGTTCTGGGGCGCGCAGTTGAAGACCTTTACCCACTTCGGCTCGGACGAAGCCAACACTCCGCGGGTTTTGCGGATGCTGATCAAGGTTGGAGGTGGCGATCCCAGCCTCGGCCCCGCTGGTGGCGGAATTCACTGGCACATGAACATCGCCAACAAGATCGAGTACTTCGCGACTGATGAGCAACGCCAGAACATTCCATGGGTACAGGTGACGGATCCGGCCGGCAAAGTCACGGTGTACACGACCAAGGACAATCCGCCGAAGCCGGAGGAGATCGCGAAGGCGGAGAAGCGGCGCATGGATTGCGTCGATTGCCACAACCGGCCAACCCATATCTATGTCCCGCCGGATTCCTCGGTCGATCGCGCCATGGCGCTCAATATCATCGACCCATCCCTGCCCTATATCAAGCAGCAGGGTGTGCAGGTCCTGACCGCCAGCTACAAGACTTCTGCGGAAGCACAGCAGGAAATTCCCGAGAAGATCAAGGCCTTCTACCAGGAGAAATATCCCCAGATTGCCAGTTCGAAGGCGACCGCAGTTAATGCTGCAGCGGCGGAATTGGAGCGCATCTACGGCACGACTTTCTTCCCCGAAATGAAGGTCAATTGGCAGACCCATCCCAACAACATCGGGCACTTCTATTCACTCGGCTGTTTCCGTTGCCATGACGGCAACCACGTCAGCGCCGATGGCAAAGTGATCAGCAAAGACTGCAACTCGTGCCATACTCTCGCTGCCCAGGAAGAGGGCAAGGAGAAGCTCACCGCGATTCCCAATCAGTCGTTCCAGCACCCGGTCGACATCGGCGACCTGGGCGCGGTGACCTGCTCCGACTGCCACAGCGGTGGAGGCGGAAACTAGCTCTTCACGAAGGCAAAGACAGTTTTCCCCGACAAGTGACGCCCGTCACAAGGGCCGGTGATACGACGCACGGCCCTTCGGGTTGCGGAAATCCTATCGTTACATCAGTAGCAAAGAGCCATCCGTAACTGTGGGGAGGGAAGAAATGATGACAGAGAGCGCCAGCGTGAGCCCAGCGGCCGGCAAACAGTTCAAGCCGCGCCTCATCTTCTGGGAAGTAACGAAAGGCTGCAACCTGCGCTGTATCCATTGCCGGGCGACCGCGACGGAGCTGATGTCGCCGGACGACCTGCCGACCGAGAAGGCGCTGAACATCATTTCGCAGATCGCCGACTACGGAAACCCCATCCTGGTGCTAAGTGGAGGCGAGCCACTGTATCGTCACGACATCTTCCAGCTTGCTGAATACGCCAACAGCCGCGGCTTGCGCACGGCGCTGGCGACCAATGGCACGCTGGTGACAGCCGACATCGCCCAGCGCATCAAGGATTCGGGGATCAAGCGAGTCTCCATTTCTCTCGATGGCTCCGATGCCGCCACCCATGATTCCTTCCGCGGCATTCCGGGAGCATTCGATGCTGCGATTTACGGCATGAAGAATCTGCAGCGAATTGGGGTTTCGGTGCAGATCAATACCACAATCGCGCGGCACAATGCTCACCAACTGCCTGACATTCTGGCTATGGCGCGGCGACTGGGAGCCGACGCGTTGCATACCTTCCTGCTGGTGCCCGTCGGCTGCGGTGTCGACATAGCTGCGGAGCAGATGGTGCCACCGGAGGAGTATGAGCGCATGCTGAACTGGTTCTATGACCAGTCGCTCAGCGGAGATATCGAGCTGAAGGCAACCTGCGCGCCACATTATTTCCGGGTAGCTCGCCAGCGCCGGGCGGCCGACAAGATGGCGGGGCGCGAAGTCCCACCTCCCATACAGCATCATCCTCCGACCGAGATCGGGCCGAGTGAGATGACCATGCCTGGCTCAACCGGAATCTCGCTCAAGCCTAACGGGGGTGCTCCGGCGGGACATACGGGCCATCCGCCCGGCCATCCCAGCGACATGAACGCGATGACCAAGGGCTGCCTGGCCGGAACCGGGGTCTGCTTTATCTCGCATGAAGGCGAGGTTTTCCCCTGCGGATACCTGCCCGCCCTCGCCGGCGACCTGCGCAATCAGAGCTTTACCGAAATATGGGACAACTCCGCGGTATTCCAGTCGCTTCGTGACGATGACAACCTGAAAGGGAAGTGCGGCTGCTGCGAGTTTCGTCATGTCTGCATGGGCTGCCGCGCCCGCGCTTACGCCGCTTCGGGTGACTACCTGGCCGAGGAGCCATTCTGCGTATATGAGCCTGGGACCTCGAACCGAATGGTGCAGGAGATCGCCTCTTCCAAGCGCGGCCAATAAGAAGGGCCCCGCATCGCACCGCTGGATTCAGGGAAGTGCAAACCTCGATGTGGCAGCAAGTTTTCACAGGTTCACTCCCCTGATTCCGTCCCGTTTGTGTGATCTTGGAAGCCTGCCCGAACACCTATAATCAAAGTGCTCTGGATTGGTTTTCTGCCGGCTTACGCCGCTCCGTCGGCGTCGGCGGTGAATTGTCCGCAATCGCAAGCTCGGCCTCTGAAGTTTGCCGCCGCGCGCCGCTTTGCCGCCGCGCCCACTTCCTTTCCTCGCTCTATTTTCGGATTGTCTTTCTGGTTGTCCTGACCTGTTTCGTGACCGTCGGAATGTCCCGGGCTAGTGTGCAATCGAAGAAGCAGGAAGCCCTTCTTCTTTTCAAGAAAGCCGAAAAGGTGCGTGAGGCGCTGAACGGAAGACCCGGAGCGGCGCGCACCCGCCGTGACTACCAGCACGTGATCGAGGCGTATCGCCATGTCTATTACCTATCGCCCGTCTCATCGAAGGCCGACGACAGCGTCATGGCGGTGGCCGAACTACTAGCAGCCATGGGACGGCAATTTCCACCCGGGGACACAGACTTACATTCCGCTATCGGCCAGTATCTGTTCCTGCGCCGGGAGTATCCCGGCAGCAGGTATCGCATGGAGGCTCTCTTTGCCATCGGGCAGATCTATGCAGAGGACCTCGACGATCCCAAGAACGCGCGCGCGACTTTCGAGGAATTTCTGCGGCGCTATCCCCACGATGAGCGCGCGCCAAAGGCGACGCAAGCGCTGGCGGAAATTGACCATCCAAAGAAGAAACAGAGAACGGAGGAGGCCCGTGCATCCAAGCCACCCAGCTCTCTTTCGACATCGCAGCCAACAGCGACGGACACTTCCGCTTCAGCCACCGGCAAGAAGACAGATTTGGAGCTAGTCACAGGCATCCGGCATTGGTCGTCCCCCGACTCCATCCGTGTGGCAATCGATGTGGACGGCCCGGTGGAGTACCAGGCGGGCCGGGTGTCGAATCCCGACCGCATCTTTTTCGACCTGTCCAACACCAAGCTGGCTTCGACACTGGTCGGGAAGAGCTTCGACATAGAGGACGGCTTTCTAAAGAAGATCAGGGTTGGGCAGTACCAACCTGATTCAACCCGGATCGTGCTCGATGTGGACAACCTGTCGGAATATTCGGCATTTGTTCTGCCAAACCCGTATCGGTTGATCATCGATGTCCACGGCCGGCAAGGATCGACAACAGAGCAGCCGGCGCGGGAGTCCGGCACAAACTCGAAAGACGAAAGCGGTGCGAGCGTCTCGCGGTCCATCATCTCGGGAAATGTTTCGCTCGGCACCGAAGGCCACTCGTCGTCCATCGGGCCGGCGGGCGCAAACGCGCCTGGGGAAACGGTTGGATCGGCATACCGTGGGGCACGGACAACAAAGTCGGCGGGCCCTTCGAAGGGGAGCGCAAGAGTCAGAACGGAGGCAGATGACAGATCAGGAAGGACCGAGTCAAGTCTGATCGCGAGTGCCTCTGGTCCGAAGCTGGAGAGCGATGATGACGACGACCTGATGACTAGCCCAGCCGCTGGTGAAGGCACGGGAGTAAAGGCGACATCCCGACCGACTTCGGCTCCGACTGCAGTCGCGGTTGCGCCGCGCGGCCAGCCGAGAAAGAAGAACACCAAGCCACCCGTGACTCAGAGTGCCGCAGTGCGCGAGGCGGCCCCAACCTCAGACGGCGACCGCAGTCTCATTCGAGCTCTCGGGCTGAAGATCGGGCGCATCGTGATCGATGCTGGTCATGGCGGCCACGATACCGGAACTATCGGTCCCACCGGACTCTTGGAGAAAGACTTAGTTCTCGACGTGTCGTTGCGCCTGGGGCGCCTTCTGGAATCGCGGCTCGGGGCCGATGTGATTTACACCCGTGACGACGATACCTTCATTCCTTTGGAAACGCGCACCGCGATCGCCAACGAGAAACAGGCCGACCTGTTCATATCCATACATGCCAACTCAAGCCCGGACCCCGCGGCTCGCGGCGTCGAAACTTACTATCTGAATTTCACATCGGACCCGGATGCCCTGGAAGTCGCAGCCCGCGAGAATGCCGTCTCGCAAAAATCGATTCACGAGCTGCAGGACCTGGTGAAAAAAATCGCACTAAAGGAAAAGATCGAAGAATCGCGCGAGCTGGCCTCGGATGTGCAGCAGTCGCTGTACTCAAGCTTGTCGACGAAGAACCCGGGCCTTCACGATCGGGGAGTCAAAAAGGCACCATTCGTAGTGCTGATCGGAGCGAACATGCCCAGCATCCTGGCGGAGATCTCCTTCGTCTCTAATCCGACCGACGAGAGGCGCCTGGAATCGGAGGCCTATCGCCAAAAGATCGCAGAGGCGCTCTATCGTGGCATTGCCAAGTACGTAGGCGGGCTTAGTGGAGTCAAGGTCGCCAGTAAGATCAGCAAAGAAGCCGACGAGTAGAACGCAGCCGCCAATCCCGAAACTTCTGCCCACGCGGTACAGTCTAAAGAGAGTAGCCTGTTGCAAAGGGGCGAGGTGTATCGCTCCCTGGGCTGAGCTTCTATTCCATGAGACGCTGTCTGCATCTACTGCTGGTTTTGTTGGCCTTGACGGCGATGGCGTGCGCTGCTGACGGCGATTTCCTGCCCAAGGCATTCGCCGGCTGGAGCTTGACCGGGACGCCGCAGACCGCTCGCGATCCGGCCAAGGCGGACAGCGCCTATCCTGCGGTATTGAAGGAATACGGCTTCATCGAGGCGGAAACCGCCACCTACACTCGGGACGATGGCCGAAAGCTCACCATCAAGGCGGCTCGATTCAAGGATGCGACCGGCGCCTATGGTGCCTTCACCTTCTACCGCCAACCGACGATGCGGTTGGAGCAGATAGGTACCAAGGCTGCCTCGGCCAACGAACGCATACTGTTCTTCCGCAGCAATATTCTGGTGGACGCCACCTTCGGCCGGCTTACCGGGATGTCGGCGGCTGAGCTTCGCGAACTTGCTGCCTCTCTGCCGGCGGCTACCGGTACCTACGACAAGCTCCCCACCCTGCCGCAGTATCTGCCGAGGCAGAACGCGGTGGAAAACTCGGCAAAATACATCCTCGGTTCGCAGGCGCTAACCGCAATTGGCGCTCCGCTGACGGCGGAACAGGTTGACTTTCAGTATGATCCGGAGATCCTGACGCAGCAGTACTCGCTTCCGGATGGTGCCGTAACGCTGATGCTCGTGCAGTACCCCACGCCGCAGATCGCGGGCGACCGCTTGCGCGCGCTCGAACCCATCGCCAAGGCAAGCCCAGATGCGCTGGCGCTGCGCCGCTCGGGACCGATTCTAGTTGTGGAAGGCGGTAGCGTCGACAACGGCGAAGCGCGTTCGCTACTTGGTTCCGTTAACTACGAAGCAGAAGTGACATGGGATGAAGCAACATCGATTTCGAAACGCGACAATATCGGCAACCTGATTGTCGGCATCTTCGGTCTGATTGGAATTCTCCTGCTTATCATGTTGATCTTTGGAGTTTTCTTTGGGGGATTTCGCATTCTGATGCAACGCCTGTTTCCGCACCGGGTCTTCGACCGGCCCGAAGGCGTGGAGATTATTCAGCTCCACCTGGAGCAGGAGGCAACCTCACGTAAGTAGTTTATTTTGCTATGCTTTATGCCGTGGCGATGGAGATTTGATGGTTTTCGGTAAATTTCTCCTGGCTATTGGCTTGCACTGTAACTTATTGAAAATACAGCAATTTAAGTCCCAAAAAGTGCTTGACACTCTCTCCCCGTGTCCCTAGTATTTGTTTCAGAAAGTTTTGACGGTCTAGCCTCCGTTGGAACTATTCTCCCTTGAAGAGAAGGCCGCCCTGTTGCCGGGTGGCCTTTTCCTTTTCACGCGAATCTTTATCTCTGATTCGACGTGCTAACCTGCCTCGAATGGAACAAGGCGCGGGTATTTACGTCGGTACCGCCGGGTGGTCGTACAAGGACTGGGAGGGAATTGTTTATCCAGTACAGATCAAGAAGTCGCAACACCCCGTCGAGTACCTGGCGCAGTATATCGACCTGTTGGAGATCAACACTTCCTTTTATGGTCACATCAAGCCGGAGTGGGGCAAGCTCTGGAGCCGAATGGCGCGGGCCGTCAACCCTAACTTCCTCTTCACTGCCAAGCTGAACCGGGCTTTTACACATTCGCCGATTGCGGTGCTGGAAAGCACCTCGGCGAAGACGATTCGTGCGACGGAGAAGGACGAGCAGCTAGCGAAGGAAGGGCTTGATTCGGTGGCGAACCAGAACATGCTCGGCGCCCTGCTGATACAGTTTCCGATCTCGTTCAAGAACACAAATGGCAACCGCGACTATCTCGACGGCGTGACTGAAAAGTTCAAACAGTATCCCCTGGTGGTGGAAGTCCGCCACAACAGTTGGACCAACGAAGACACGCTGCGCTACTTCGCCGAAAAGGGGATTGCCTTCTGCAACATCGATCAGCCAAAGCTGGGCGAGGCAGTTCGGCCGAGCGATCATGTGACGGCATCCATCGGCTACGTTCGGTTGCATGGGCGCAATTACGAACAGTGGTTCGACAGCGATTCACGCAACGACCGCTACAACTATCTGTACACCGAGCGGGAACTGGAAAGCTGGAAGACGCGCATCGACGCCATCGCTGAAAAGGCGAAGAAGACGTTCGTTATTGCCAATAATCACTTTGAGGGCAAAGCCGCGGTGAACGCGTTGCAGCTCAAAAGCATGCTGAAGCGCGGACCGGTGAAGGTTCCAGAGCTGTTGGTGAAGAAGTATTGGGAGCTAGGGGAGATCGCGGAAAAACCGGCGACAAGCACTTAACCGGGTGCAACCGGCGAGTCGCGGCCGGCGTTACCCCGGTGTTTTGGCCGCACCGGCAAATCCAGAGGCCGGGCGGGGCGAGCTCCAATGCGGTAACTTATGTCCTGGCACACCCCAACCGGCTGCAATTGCTTCTCCCCCAGGGCGTTTCGTCCCGAATAACCGCGACCTGCCACCAGTTAACCAGTTCGTAACGAACCTTTCCCGCTCTGGGCCGTATATGTCCACAGAAGTTGTACCCGGTGAAGCGCCACGGAGCGTGCCGGACGCAACCAGAAGGAGAAACGTATGAACGCGAACTATAACTGGCTGATGGACAACGTTGCGATCCGCGTCACCCTGAACACGGTGGCGTTCGCTCTCTGGATGGCGGCAACTTTCGGGCTCTTGGAAGCCGCTGTGAGGCTGTAGCGCACGGTCCCTCCTCCGGGGACTGCACTGCATGCGTGAGGCGCGCATGCAAAGCGAATCCCGCTCGTTCTCCAGCGAGCGGGATTTCTCTTGCGCGGAATCAGAAATGAGAGCCGCGGGCTAGCTGACGCGCTCGATGGTGACCGACTTCAGCACCACGTCCTGGTCAGGCCTGTCCTGGCGGTTACGCGGGAGCTTGGTGATCTTATCCGCAACCTCCTGGCCTTCGACGACCTCGCCGAAGATGGTGTGGTTACCGGTGAGCCAGTCGGTGGGAGCGACGGTAATAAAAAACTGCGAGCCGTTGGTATTCGGCCCGGCGTTCGCCATGGCGAGCTTTCCGGCCTTGTCAAACTTGTGCCGCGAGCCTTTGGTTTCGTCCTGAAACTGATAGCCGGGACCGCCCATTCCGGTGCCCGCAGGGTCGCCTCCCTGAATCATGAAGTTGGGGATGACACGGTGAAAGATCGTGCCGTTGTACAGCGGGGCTGTTTTCTTCTGGCGGTCGCGCGGGTCAGTCCATTCCCGAGTGCCCTCGGCGAGGTCGATGAAGTTCTTGACGGTTACGGGCGCGTCCTGCTCAAAGAGTCGGACGACGATACTGCCTTCACTGGTATCGAAGCGAGCATAAGTGCCGGATTCACGGGCCATGAAGATCCTTTCATTGCGGCGATGGGAGTAGATGATGCCAAAGGTCAATTCTAACTGAGACGGGCCAGTGCGTACGGTTACGTGCTCCTCCGATAGAATGGCCTTTCTGAGATCGCGCGAATGCCATCAAACTGGATTTTCTGGGTTCTGTTCAATTTGTTTGTACTGGCCATGCTGGCGCTGGACCTCGGCGTCTTTCATCGCCGGAAGCACGTCGTCCGCTTCAGCGAGGCCATCGGCTGGACATTTGTATGGGTATCCCTGGCAGGCATTTTTGCCGTGGTCCTGTACTTCTTTGGGCACACGCTTGTCGGACACCTGGGCCGTCCGAACTACGAGCTTTCGCTGGAATTCGTTACCGGCTATCTGATCGAAGAGTCGCTGAGCGTCGACAACCTTTTCGTCTTCCTGCTGATCTTTCGCTACTTTCAGGTACCGAAGCACTATCAGCACACCGTACTATTTTGGGGCGTGCTGGGAGCGCTGGTGATGCGCGCGATCTTCATCCTCGCGGGCATCCAGCTCCTCAAGCGCTTCGAGTGGGTGATCTACATCTTCGGCGCGATCCTGATTTATAGCGGCATCAAACTCTTCGGTCAGCATGACCAAAAGATTGAGCCGGAAAAGAACATCGTCCTGCGTGCCTTTCGCAAGATATTTCCGGTCACCAAGACGTATGAGGATGACAAGTTCTTCGTGCGGCGTGGCCGGATTCGTTATGCGACGCCCCTGGCAGTCGTGCTGATTATCATCGAAACCACCGACCTGCTTTTCGCTGCCGATTCCATTCCGGCAGTGCTGGCGGTGACCCGCGAACCCTTCATTGTGTATACCTCGAATGTCTTCGCCATTCTGGGATTGCGATCGCTCTATTTTGCGCTGGCCGGCATGATCGAGACCTTCCACCTGCTGCACTATGGACTATCGCTCATCCTGATCTTCATCGGGGTGAAGATGCTGGCGTCGCACTACGTCAAAATTCCGATTGGCATTGCGCTGGGAGTGGTGGCGGGGGTGCTGCTGGCGTCGATTGCGGGGTCGCTGTTGTTCCCGGCCAAGGCACATGCCGGCTCGTGAGCGGCTACTCGAAGGTGATGGAGCCTCCGCAGACCACCGAGTGCTTGTGAAACCTGGCTTCGTTCTTCAGAGGGAAGTCGACGCGATAGTGTGCCCCGCGGCTTTCCTCGCGCGCCAGCGCCGAGCGAGCGATCAATAGTCCGGTCTCCACAATGTTCGCCGCTTCACGCGCCAGACGGCTTCCTGGCTGAGGGACATGCTGTTGCAGGTGAGTCAATTCGGCCACGACCTGACGGAGCGAATTGCCACCGCGAACGACTCCGACGTTCTGCCACATCAGTGATTGAACCTGGCGGATAAAGCTTTCAGCCTCCGTGGCACTGCCGTTGCTGGACCGGATTCGAGCTGGAACAGAATCGCTGCCATGTCGAATTGGTTCGGCTTCCTCGCGTATCGCTCTGGCAGCCCGCGCGCCATAGACCAGCCCCTCAAGCAGGGAATTGCTCGCCAAGCGATTGGCGCCATGCACCCCGGTGCAGGCAACCTCACCGGCAGCGTAGAGACCGCCGAGCGACGTGCGCCCTTCCAGATCGGTGCGTACGCCTCCCATCGCGTAGTGGGCCGCCGGCCGAATGGGAACCAGTTCCGTCGTGATGTCGATGTTGTATTGCAGGCAGGTGGCATAGATCGTGGGGAAGCGCTGGCGCACTTTTTCGGGGTTGAGATGGGAGAGATCAAGATAGACGGTCGCATCGGGACGATGTTGCAGCTCCAGTTCGTGGGCGATCGCCCGGGCGACAACATCTCGCGGTGCCAGTTCTGCCAACTCGTGGTACTTCGGCATGAAGCGCTTCAGCTCGATGTTGCGGAGGTAAGCTCCCTCGCCACGCAGCGCCTCCGACAGTAGGAAACGGGGAGCGTTCTTGACATACAGTGCCGTGGGATGGAACTGCACGAATTCCATGTCACTGATCTCGGCTCCGGCACGATAGGCCATAGCGACCCCATCACCGGTTGCTACCGCGGGATTTGTCGTATTGCTGTAGACCTGTCCCAGCCCTCCGGTGGCAAGCAAGACGGCGGAAGCATAGATCTGATGGATGTTGCCATCCTGATCAAGCACGCGAACGCCGCATACCTGACCGTCGTGCATGAGCAGTTCTGTGGTGAACTCGAACTCGCCGAAGGAAATGTTCTTCAGCGCCGCCGCTTTCAGATACAAAGCGCGACCGATTTCGCGGCCGGTGGAATCTCCGTGCGCGTGTAAGACGCGGCTGCGGCTATGCGCGCCTTCGCGGGTGAAGGCGATCTTGGTGCCAGCGCGATCGAACTCCGTTCCCCACTCGATCAACTCCTCGATGCGATGTGGGCCTTCCTCAACCAGGATGCGCGCGGCTTCCTCATTCACCAGGCCGTCACCGGCTCTGATCGTGTCTTCGAGATGAAGCCGGACCTCGTCTTCATCACTCAGCGCCGCAGCGATTCCGCCCTGTGCATATTGCGTGTTGGATTCAGTGACTTCACGCTTGGCGAGACAAAGAACGCGGCCGGTAGACGCCAGCTCCACCGAAGCACGTAACCCGGCAATGCCAGCCCCTACGACGATGAAGTCCGTATCCGAAGGTAAGTTTGTCATCGCGGAAGCCTCGACTTGCCTGCTTCTGTTGCTAATGGTAACACCCAAAATCCGCTACTATTTCGCAAGAGAAGCCTGCATTCTCGTATTGGGAAACCTGCCACACAGGCTGGATGGCAATCCTTTACACTGATTGCTTGATCCGAATTCCCGTCAGAACCGCTTCCCGGTCGTACGAAGTGCTGGTAGAGCGTGGCTTGCTCTCCAGAGCTGCGCAGGCGCTGGGAGACCTGTTGCCGAAGCGTACGCGGTTGCTGGTTGTAACCTCCAAGCCGGTTCGTAAACACTGGGGCAGAGCGCTGCAACGAGGCCTTCGGCCATTAGCGGAAAAGACGCTCGTCTTCGAGATGCCGGACGGTGAGCGTGCTAAACGACTTGTGAATCTGGAAAAGCTCGCCGAAAATCTGATCAGCGAAGGGGCCGATCGCCAGTCGGTCGTAATTGCGCTGGGTGGGGGCGTAGTCGGCGACGTGGGCGGATTCCTGGCGTCAATCTTCATGCGTGGAATCCCCGTAGTGCAGCTTCCTACAACCCTGGTGGCGCAGGTGGATTCCGCCATCGGCGGCAAGACCGGAGTGAATCTCTCCTCCGGCAAGAATCTGCTGGGTACCTTCCATCAGCCGCTGTGCGTGCTGGTGGATCCGGATGTGCTGTCGACTTTGCCTACGCGGGAGTACCGTTCAGGATTGTTCGAGGCGATGAAGTACGGGGTCATTCGCAATCCGAAGATCTTCGAGATCATGGAAGAGTGTCGGGACGCTTTGCTCAAACGAGATCCCGAGCTGCTGGAGACACTTATCGCCGAGTGCATTGAGGTCAAGTCCGAGGTGGTCAGCGCTGATGAGCGGGAGGGGGGCGAGCGGCGCATCCTCAATTTCGGGCACACGATTGGGCATGCCCTCGAAGCAGAGGCCGCCTACGAAGGACTCCTGCACGGCGAGGCGGTGGGATGGGGCATGATCGCCGCATCAAGAATTGGCGAGGACACCGGGATTTCAGACAAACAAACTGCTGGACGCATACGGGCCCTGGTGAACGCTTATGGTCCATTGCCGAACCTGAAGGTCAAGCCCAAGCGAATCCTGAAACGGCTAATCAGCGACAAGAAGAGCGTCGGAGGGGTCCCACATTTCGTGCTTGCGCGGACGATGGGGATGGTCGACATCGTGAGCGACGTGCCCGAGCGCGTGATCTTGCGGGCCGTGGAAGAGATCAACAGCTTCGCCTTCTCCAAATGACAACCGAATCGAATAAAGCCCAGGAAGCGCACATCGTCGGGGCGGCGCCGGAAGGTTCAGCCGATGAAGCATCGGCTGCCGTAGCTGTCCGCGAGATGTTCAGCTCAATCGCTCCGCGCTACGATCTGCTGAATCACGTCCTGTCGATGAATGTGGACCGGCTGTGGTGGAACCGGGCGGCCAGAACGTTCGCCGGCATCTTGCGACGACCCGGGGTCCGGGTCCTTGATTTGTGCTGCGGTACGGGAGACATGACCTTCGCCTTGTACCGTCGGGCCAAGGGGAGTGGAGCGAGCTTCACGGGAGCCGACTTCTCGCACGCTATGCTGGTGCGCGCGCGGGAGAAGTCCGGGGGCAGGAAGATCCGCTGGATCGAAGCCGACGCGTTGCAGTTGCCGTTTGGTTCGGGCGAGTTCGATCTGGTAACTGCGGCCTTCGGGTTCCGCAACCTGGCGAATTACAATCGTGGACTGGCCGAGATTTACCGGGTGCTGGCTCCGGGAGGGGAAGTGGGCATTCTGGATTTTGGTGAGCCGAAAGGCCTCATCGGCCGAATCTACCGCTTCTATTTCCATCGAGTTCTTCCCGCCGTCGGGACCGTCATTTCCGGCGTCAGCGGTCCGTACAAGTATCTGCCTGCTTCGGTCCGGCGATTTCCGCCGCCGGATGAGATGCTGCAACGCATGCGTGACGCCGGCTTCGGTGACGTCGCCTGGGCGCCATACACCTTCGGCATTGCCGGCCTGTACCGGGGAAAGAAGAAAGCGCGAGCCTAATTGCGCGCGAAGGTGTCCTGCAAGGCCTGCTCGCTGGTGTAGCGGATCACGTCAGGATACAGGGGGCCGAGGAACTCCCGCAGGCGCGATGTGTCCATCGTGTAGGAGCCGATCAGGTATGGCAAGGCCTCAGGTGGAATCGAGGAAATGCCCCACCTCCACAGAGTCCGCAAAACCAGGGCATAAGCAGCCCGGCTGGGTGCTCGTTTGATTGTGGAATGGGCGATTCGAGCGCAGCCCTCGATGGTGAGAGGCTCTCCCCCTCCCGTAACATTGAGAATCGTCAGCGCTGGATCGGAAGCCGGACGGTACAACAGATAGGCCACCAACCTTGCCATGTCGTCCACATGGACGAACTGTACTTGTTTCGTCAGATACTCCTTGCCACGAGGCAGCATGAACGGCAGGCGTTTGCCTTCGGCGCGCATGCGGGCGGCCCGTTTGCTTTTGCCTAAAGGAGTTCCTCGCAACGCGCCGACCATGTAGTTCTGCATGGTGGCGCCGGCGTAAATGTGCGGTCGCAGGATGTAGATGCGGCAATTGCCCATACTCTCGGAGCGATAGCGCACCACCTCATCGCTTTCCCTTTTGTGAATGGCGTAGGGCAGGGTATGGGCTTTAAGGGGTGCATCTTCCCGCACCGGACCAGGCGTCTCAGGTCCGTACACCGATACGCTGCTGGGGAAAATGAAGCGTTGTACATCGCCACCGGTGCGGTTGACCACACTGATAGCCTCCATTACCCGGGCAGTACCGGCGACATTGATCTGCCACATCTTCTCCAGGTCCAGGACGCCGCTACGTTGAGGATCGAGAATGCAGGCGAGGTGAATGACGGAACTGGCTCCGCTTTCGCGAAGCAGACGGGTGAGCGCTGTACAACTGGCCTCGCGCCCCAAGTCCAGGGAGTGAAATTCCAAGTCGGCGGAATAGGAAGGTGGGCGCACATCGACGCCCACCACGTGAAAGTCGGTAAGGAGAGGCCGAAGGCGAGTTCCAAGATCACCCGATATACCGGTAACCAGAACCGTCCTCCCCCGCAGGCTCATTTCTTGGGCGGAGCCGCGGGTGCTGAGTTGTTCTGTCCCGCCGATTCACCAGGATGCGGCTCATGGGCTCCGGTGCCCTGCTCCGGCGCTTCCGGTTTAGGTTCGGGGCCGAAATAGGCGTCATTCAGCGTGGGCTTCACGGACTCGCTCAGCTCTTGTATCTTGTCCCGCATCATCTGGTCATGCAGGATGTGGGCGATCTGTGTTTTGACGTCGCTGAGAGGCTTCTCCTTCTCCGAAATCATCTTGTAGATGTAGGCTGCGCCGGCGTCAACAAAGGGTTGCGAGATCTCACCCGGCTTCAGATCGAAGACACTCGCGTGCGTTGACGGGATCATGGCGGGAGTCTGGTTTTTCAACTCAACGTCGGGTACGGAGCCGTTTAGTCCCATGCGCGCCAGAGCTTCTTTCTGCAAGGTTGCAGGATCGGCCCCACCAACCCATTCCTTGCGTACCTTTTCGACGTAGGCTTTCTCTTCGTCTTCGCTAGGTTTTTTTACTTCCGCCGCGGCAGGCTGGCTGGGAATGATGATGCGCTCGAGGTCGGCTTCCCGGAACTTGCTGCTATTTTCTTTGTAGTAGTCCTCAATCTTCTGGTCCGAAGGATTGGCGTACTCGTCGGAGTAGTGCTGATTGAGGGCCTCGACCAGTAACTGGTCGGTCACGAACTTCATGATCTCTTTGAAGCGGGGTTCGTTCTCCAGGCCCAGCGCCCGCGCCTGGTCGGAGAAGGCCAGTATTCGGGCGTATTGGACGGCGAAGTTGCGCCGCGCGTTCGTGGTCATCTGGGGCTTGATTGCAGTCGCCATTTTCTCGAACTGCTCGCGGCTGACCGAGTTCACGCAGTCAGTTTGACTGCCACTTTTGCAGCCCCCGGCAACGGTAATTACGGTGTCGGTGGGTTTGACGCTCGCAGCGCTCGCCGGAAGCTCGGTGCTTTGACCTGGCCGGGGTAAATGCCTCACCGTTTCCGTGGGAGTCTGTGCGGCCGCAAGCGGCGCCAGGGCACACGTAAGCGCAAGCACGCTGATAGAGTGAAATCGCATGAAGTTCAACCTCCGGAAGAATCAAGCAGGTTAGTGGTTAGTAACCGAAATCCTATCATATCTGCTGGGCCAGCCAATGCGGGGAGCCAGACTGCGTGCTAGTTTCAGAGAAAGGGACCTCACTCCCCGCCAGCCTTCCGGTTTGCAGCCCTGGCCCTGATAACCCGCATTCTGTTTTGCGGCGGTGCGGTTTCCAGTGAATAATCGTCCTCAGACATATCCTGTGCACATCCAAAGCATGCAACGCGAAAAGAAGGCGGTGGCCCTGAATTCCATATGGGCTGCGATCGCGATCACTGTCCTCAAGATCGTCGTCGGCGTGACGACGCGAAGCCTGGGCATCCTTTCCGAGGCAGCGCATTCAGGCTTGGACCTCGTCGCCGCTGCCATAACCTATTTCTCAGTTAGCGTTTCCGACAAGCCTGCTGATGCCGACCACCAGTATGGGCACGGTAAGGTCGAAAACTTCTCCGCCTTTATCGAGACCGGGCTGCTGCTGCTCACCTGCTTGTGGATTGTTTACGAAGCCGGGAAGCGGCTCTTTTTTCACGATATCCACATCAACCCCTCGGTTTGGGCTTTCCTCGTAATGGGCGCTTCCATTGTGATTGATCGTTGGCGGTCGCGCCGGTTGCGTACGATCGCCGACAAGTATGACAGCCAGGCACTGCGGGCGGATGCGTTGCACTTCAGCACAGACGTCTGGTCGAGTTCCGTGGTGGTGCTTGGATTGGCCCTGGTGGTGGCCGCCGAACGCTGGTCCGTTCCCTGGCTGGCGAAGGCCGACGCGGTTGCCGCGCTTGCAGTGGCGGGCATTGTCGTGCAAGTGAGCTGGAGACTGGCGCGGCAAACCATCGACTCCTTGCTCGACGCTGCGCCCTCCGGAGTTCGTACCCGGATCATCTCCGCGTTGTATGGAGTTGACGGAGTGTTGGAAGTCGACCGGGTGCGCACGCGCCGTGGTGGCAGCAGTTACTTCGTTGACGTTTCCGTGGCCATGTCGCGGACCGTCACCTTCCAGAAGTCCGAGCAGGTCTCAACCGAAGTCGCCGGCCGGATTCGAGACATCCTTCCCGGAGCCGATGTAGTGGTAAACGCCGTGTCTCGCGCTCACCTCCGCGAAAGCATTTTCGACCGGGTGCGGGCGGTTGCCACCCGCCACAACCTGAACGTTCACGACATCAGCGTGCAGGACTTGGACGGCCACCTGCACCTCGAGCAGCATGTGGAACTAGACGAGACGCTCAGGCTAAAGGAAGCGCATGAGAGGATTACCGAGCTGGAAGCCGAGATGAAGAACGATATGCCGGAGATCTCGACAATTCTCACCCATATCGAGAGCGAACCGGCGAGGATCGAAACCGGAGATGGCCTGGTGCGGGTGCCTGGCTTCGAGCGCAAATTGCTGGGGGTGACGGAGAGCTTTCCGGAAGTAGTCGACATGCATGACCTGGTATTCAAGCGAGTGGGAGGCAGGCTATATCTTTCACTGCATTGCACAATGAAGGACGATCTTCCGCTGTCGCGCGTCCATGACATTCAGACCGCCATGGAGGGCCGCTTCCGGCAGGAGGTGCCGGAGTTATTTCGAGTGCTGATCCATCCCGAACCGCAAACCGACAATCAAAGATAACAAGAGCGGCTGCAATATGATTGCCATGGCCTGCGGCGAAGAAGTAAGCTCTTGGCAATCCAGGATGTTTCGGGGGCCTTTATGCAACAACATCGAGCTGATACTTCTGCTGGTCAGGGCATTCCCAATATTCTGAAATCGGCGGACCCTGACCCGAACCTCGAGCGCATACGCTATATCGAATATGCAGGCAAGCGGGTACTGCTGGTCGACATAAGCGGATGCACAGCGGACCAGTTACTGGAGTACACCAGGTTGGTTCCGCAGCATGTGACGAAACAGCCGGACCATTCCGTGCTTCTGCTCGGCGATTTCACCGGCGCGCAATTTACCAAGGAAACCATTGAGCGCCTCAAGGTCGCGACTGTATTTGACCGTCCCCACATAGCCAAGTCGGCCTGGGTGCTGAGCGAGAACCTGCACAAGGTATTGCTGGAATCGATCCGGACATTTTCAGCGCGGGAGATCGCTGTATTCTCTACTCGTGAAGAGGCGTTGGACTACCTGGTGAGCTGATCAGGCAGCGCCCCCAGTCGCCATCGCTCCTAATTCCTGCCCGGGATCTTCGTCAGGAATCACAGCCTCAAGCGGATAGCCGAGTTCCTTCCAGGCATAATACCCGCCCAGCAGCGGACGCACGTGGCGTATACCGTGCCTTCTGAGTTGCAGCGCCACACGGGCGCTGGTGGCCTCGTTCGGTCAAGTACAGAACAACACGATCTCGCCATCGCGAGAAATCTCGCCGTGACGACTTTCCAGTGTCTCAGGAGAAATGCGTAGCGCCGTGGGAAGGGTATGAGGATCAGGTAGCAGATCGAGTGGATGGCGCAGGTCGATGATGCTTACTGGCTCGCCTAGGTCGAGCTTGACTTTCAATTCCTCAGGCGTGATGCGGTCCCCTTTCACCTGATTGAGGAAGCGCATCCGGTCATAGTAGCGGTAGCCGATATATGCGACAAAAGCCCCCACGAACATCAGGAACGCCCATGCGCCCAGGCGCTGCAGGCCGTCCGTGATGCGGGCAATCTGCCTGGTGAAGAAGAATCCGATCAGGGTGAATGCCGCCGCCCAGAGGGACGCGCCGGCAAGGGCAAAGACTGCAAACCGGGGATAGGGGATGCCCACGACGGCGGACAGTGGAGCAGCGGCGGTGTTCAGGCCAGGCACGAACTTGGCGAACAGCAAAGTTCGCACCCCGAACTTGGCAAACTTGGCTTCTGTCTGACGAACGCAGGTGTCGGGCTCGAGGGAGATCTTGCAGAGCAGGCGCAACACGGTCAAGCCCCGCCGCTTACCGATGTAGTACCAGAGTGAATCGCTGGTGATTGAGCCCAGGGCCGCGGCCAGAACGGTCAGAAAAAGACTCGTCTGACCCTGCCCGGCGAGAGCGCCGCAAGTCATCAGCAGCGGTGCCACCGGCACCGGCAGTCCTGCCTGCTCGCCCATCACCCACACAAACACCAGCAAGTAGCCGTATAGCTGAATGAATTGGAGGGTATTGGTCACAAGAGCTCACGCGATCAACTCAAGCAAGTGGATGCCGAAGAAGCGCCAAAGTTTCGCTATCCCTACGAAATAATGGTCAAGACAGCACGCCCCCTCCCGCCAGAATGGGACATGCTCAAACTTCAAGTGGGCTTTCCAATTGAGCCACCCCAACATTTTGCGAGGAGCGAAGAGCGAAAAGCGCAGGGCCGCCTACCATTTCTGCGAACGCTCGCCCGCAGGCGGCCGTGTCGCCGACTGTACGGACGCTCTCTCCGCCGGCATCGCATACTCGGGATTCGGCTTGCCCATCAGGTACATGTCAAACCAGCCGACGATGTTCTCCAGCCGCTCAATGCGGTGCCACGGTTGCCCTGAGCGCGACAACTCGTGCGATTCGCCGGGGAAGCGCACCATGACGGTTGGCTTGTGCAGGTATTTCAGCGCACGAAACATCTGCTCGCCGCCGGAGGTGGGAGGCGTGCGGTAATCAGCGTCGCCAAGAATAAACATCATAGGGGTATCGACATTCTTGATGTAGGTGATGGGTGAGCGCTGCACGTAATCCTGGAAATCGTCGAACGGCGGCGCCTTGAACCAGTTCGGCTGGAACAGTGTGAAATCAGCGGTGTACCACCAGGAAGCCCAATCGGCAATGTCACGCTGGGAGACGGCGGCTTCAAAGCGATGGGTGTGTCCAACCGTCCAGTCGGTCAGCAGGCCGCCGCCGCTGCCGCCGGTTACGCCGAGTTTGTTCTGATCGATGTACCCGCGCTTCAGCATCTCATCGACGCCGACCATCAAGTCCTTGTAGTCGTCGCCGGGATACTTGTACTGAATGATGTTGCCGAACTCTTGCCCATAGCTGGTGCTGCCGCGTGGATTGGGATAGAGCACCACGTATCCCTTGGCGGCCATCCATTGAAATTCGTGGTCGAAGATATACCCGTAGGCGGTGTGCGGTCCGCCGTGAATATTGAGAATAAGCGGATACTTCTTCGAGGGATCGAAGTCAGGCGGCTTCTGGATCCAGGCTTCAATCTTCCTGCCGTCGAAGCTGGTATACCAGAAGTCTTCCGGAACCGTGAGATTCAGCTCGCTGAATAGCGGCCCGTTCAGATTGGTGATCTGCCGCTGCGTGCCGTTGGGCTGCAAGACGAAAAGCTCGTCAATCATGGTCGGCGTAGAGACGTTCAGGACGACAACCTTGCGGTCATTGGACTCGGTGAACTGTACGACAGCTTGGTCGCCGTGGGAGAGCTCCTGGACCTTTCCGGAGGCCGCGTCAACGCTGACCAGAATTGCGCGGCCCTGTTTGGCAGCGACGTCGATGAGGTGTGCGCCGTCTTTTGACCACATCGGTTCGAGTCTGCGGCCTCCGCGCGGAGGCTCGTTGTCACCAAGTAGCCCGCTGTTAATGTCGTAGTCGTAATCGGCGGTGAGGTTCTTCGCGGTGGCTCCCGGAGTCAGATCGAGGGTCCAGAGATCAGGCTCAGCGTAGGAGCGTACAGGATTTTGCACAGCGCCGACAAAGGCCACCTGCTTGCCATCCGGCGAGAGCACCATGCTGTTGATGCCGCCCAGTAGGCCCCCCATTTTAACCGTCGAGATCAGTTCGACTGCGCCCCCCGCCGATGGCACTGACAAGATGTCGGTGTGGGGCAGCTCATAGTAAGGCTCGATAATGCGGTTGGCGTGGAAGATGATCCGGCTACCATCGGGCAGGAAGCTGGGTTCCTGCTCGTCGAACTCACCAGTCGTCAGCTGCTTGGGCGTGCTCTTCGCGTCACTGGATAACGGCACGTCAATGATCCAGATATGCCGGTGGTGCTTGGGGTCCAGATAGCCCGCGCCATTGAAGCGGTAGACAGCTCGGGTGATGATCTTCACGTCACTCTCGTGCTCCGGCTCGCCGCCGGTTTCCTTCTTCTGCTGCTTGGCGAGATCGTCAGGATTCGCATCACAAAGGAACGCAATGCGCTTGCCATCGGGAGACCAGACCGGGTCTCCGACCGAGCGGGGCAGGTCGGTGATTGTCCATGCCTCGCCGCCGCTCATCGAGAGCAGTGCCAGTTGCGATGCCGGAGGTTTACCGTCTTTTGGCGCTTCGCCACTGCCGCGGACAAAGGCGATCCACTTGCCGTCGGGCGACCAGCGCGGCTGGGAGTCGTGTTTGCCATTGGTCAGGCGCATGGGGGCCGATTGCCCGCTGGTAGTGACGTTCCAGAGCGACGTATCGTAGCCTTCCTTCTTCTCGTTGACCGTTACCTTGACGAAAACGACGTGCGAGCCATCGGGTGATACCTGGGGGTCTCCGATCCACTGAAAGCGGAAGAGATCTTTCTCGGTGATCGGGCGCTTGGTCTGAGCGATTACGAATGGGCTGGTTGTGACGAGAAGCAAAACGAATAAGCCGACAAGTCTGCGCACGGGGCGTAGCACCTCGGAGAGAATGTAGCGTCCTTTATAGCTGGATGGCTTTACGATTGTCGAGGAAGGCAGGTTCTGCGTCATAATAGCGATTGCCTCCCGCACCTCGCGACTGCGAGGGGCGCTTGCATGAATATGGGTGTGAAGTCACTAGCCAAGGGAGTGAATCGCGCCACCACTGCGGCTCTCAAGGGGACACAGGAGCCGCGCTGGCCCGGCTTCGTGGCCTTGATGGCTGGCGCTTGTTTGCATTTTGTGTTGCCGTCGCGTCTGTCCGTGGGGCCAAACTGGTTTTTGCCGGCAATCATGGCGGCACTGCTGGTCCCTATCATGGCGTCCCACCGGCGTGGGGCCTATGCTGTGGCGCGATTGCTGACCTTCGTGGCCACCGGAGCTCTGACGCTGGCGCTGGTGGCCTCGCTTGCCCTTCTGATTCAAGGACTGCCGACTCACAAAGATACTCCGCAAGCCCTTCTGCGCTCTGCCGGTGTGCTATGGGTAACGAACATCCTGGTCTTTGCCCTCTGGTATTGGAAACTGGACGCGGGCGGTCCGGTCGGGCGTGATAACTGTGCCGGACCAGTAGCTAGCGCGTTCTTGTTTCCGCAGATGGTCCGCCAGCCCGATACGCATTGGTCGCCGCAATTTATCGACTACCTTTTTCTTGCCTTCAACACCAGCACGGCTTTCTCGCCAACCGACACTGCGATTCTCGATCGCTGGGCGAAGATCCTGACCATGCTGCAGTCGCTAATCTCATTGTCGGTGCTGGTGATTCTCGCAGCGCGCGCCATCAACGTTCTGTAAGTGACGAGTGCGCTTGCGCGGCTCGCCAATCCGAAGAAAGCCGCGAACCCGCTATGCCGTCGGTCTGTCTCGCGGCGGGGCGTAGGCAAAGAAATCCTGATGGAAGCGCTGCGCATACTCGCGGATGAGCTGCTCAATGCGGATGGGGTCTCGCGAGCGTACGATCAGCCCGGCATGGTGCGGCTTGTCATTCATGCGCCATACGATTTCAGGATCGTTGTAGGCCGAGGTGTCGGGGCATTCCTGGCGGGCAAGGGAGATCAGCAGTCCCGCATAATCGTTGCGAAGAGGCGCAACCGTGTAAGGCGCTTTTCCCCCGGCGATCTCAACTTTGGCCCACTCCACCCATAGGTTGATTTCGGTGGCAGCCTCCACCAGTTCACTGATATGCGCTCCACCGACCCGGGCCGCCGTTTCCAGGAAGTACAGCTTGCCATCGTGCCCGCGAATGAATTCGCTATGCGAAACGCCGCGCAGCATCCCCAACGCAAGCAAAACCTGCTCGTTCAACGCGCGCAGCTCCAGTTCCTCGCTCGATCCCGGAGCCAGAGTCCGGGTGGTGAATACGTCGCCGCTCTGCGAAACCTCCATCGGCGGACGGCCATACTTGCTGGCTACTGAAAACACTACCTTCCTGTCGTAAATAATTGCGTCGACGTGATAGATCTCGCCGGGTATGTACTGCTCCAGCAGATAGAAAGATTGCTGATCGCCCAGCGCGTTCACCGCCTCCCAGAACTCGCCGGCGTTGTGAAGCTTCTTAATCCCAATGGAGCCGGCGATGGAGCGCGGCTTCAGAACCCAGGGAGCAGGAATGCGCTCCATAAACTCATTCAGCTTGCGGTGATTCAGAACGTGGATGAATGCTGGGATTGGTAGCCCCTGGGAGGCCGCGCGCGTGCGCATGGCCAGCTTGTCGCGGAAGTAGCGGGCGCTGGTCTGTCCCATGCCCGGCACGCGCAAGTGCTCGCGCAGGATCGCCGCCGTCTCTACATCGAACTCGTCAAGAGCGACGATGCTGTCGATGGTTTCCGTCTTTGCGGTATGACTGAGGCCGAGCAGGACATCGTTAATGTTCCAGACCTTGTCGACGTCAGGCACGTAGAAGATTTCGTCGATGCTCTCGCGCGGCCAGGCGGCGTGCTCCAGGCTATGCGAGGTGACGAGCAACACTCGGCAGCCTTGGCGACGGCACTCCTGGAGGAATTCAGTCCCTTTGTAGTAGCTGGCGAGGCAGACGATGGTCGGAGTATGGCCTGCTCCCGAGACTGGAGAAGAGGATGACATCGCAAACCTCCCGCACGTATCTGCGTTGAAACAAGGTATCAGACCCGCTGACTTTCGTCGCTCTGGTGCCGGTGGATTTTGTACAATCTCTATGCCTTGTGAGCCATCGTTCCCTCCGGGTGACGGTTCGCGCGCAGTGCCGAATTATTGGCAACTGTGCTCGCTTATCCACACTACTTCACGTGTCGATGCTCTTTATCGATGTAAACAAGGTGAAGAACAAGGAACATGGTGGAGCGAATCACAGACGCTCTGAAAGAGGGTTGCAGTGCCTGAACTGAGGAAAGACCCGATTGTTGGACGCTGGGTAATTGTTTCCAATGACCGCGCCAAGCGGCCGACAGACTTTGTGCGCGAGCCGGTGACCAGGAAGGGCGGTTTCTGCCCATTCTGTCCGGGCAACGAGGACAAGACGCCTAACGAGGTGCTGGCTTACCGTCCTAATGGCACCGGCCACGATGGCCCGGGCTGGACCGTCCGCGTCGTCCCTAACAAATTTCCTGCCCTGGGAATCGAAGGCAGCTTGGGCCGCCAGGCAGAAGGCATGTTCGACAAAATGAATGGGATTGGCGCCCATGAAGTCGTCATCGAGACACCGGAGCACGACGTCACCCTGGCAGATCTCACTGAGAAGCGTATCGAAGACGTGCTGTGGGCCTTTCGCGACCGCATCCTCGATCTGAAGAAGGACAAGCGCTTTAAGTACATCCTTATCTTCAAGAACCACGGCACGGCGGCGGGTGCCACACTGGAGCACTCACATGCGCAGCTGATCGCGCTGCCCATTGTCCCCAAGTATGTGGTCGAAGAGATGGAGGGTGCGAAGCAGTACTTCATCTACAAAGAGCGCTGCGTGTTCTGCGACATCGTTCGGCAGGAGACTGAAGCTGGCATCCGCGTCGTCGGTGAGAATGAAAACTTCCTGACAGTCGCTCCCTACGCTCCGCGTTTCCCATTCGAAACCTGGGTTCTGCCAAAGCGGCATGAATCCGCTTTTGAGAACTCGTCGTCCCAGGTCTATGAAGGTCTGGCAAAGTCGCTCAAGAATCTGCTGACCCGCGCTGACCAAGTGCTCAACAGCCCCTCCTACAATCTGGTGATCCACACCGCCCCCGTGCAGGAAGGCCCACTGGACTACTATCACTGGCACATTGAATTCATGCCGCGGCTGACTAAGACTGCCGGCTTTGAATGGGGAACCGGCTTCTATCAGAACCCCACGCCGCCCGAAGAAGCGGCGAAGTTCCTGCGCGAAGCGAAGATTGTCGCGCCGCAGCCGGTCGAAGTGTAGGAGAGGTTGGTCTGCGGTCTACTCGTTGCGGTCCTGATATTCCTCGTACCAGGCCATCTGGATGGCTTCCAGCTTCGACTCATTCGACCCCTTATCGTCGTCCACGAATGTAGGCAGCTCGGTGACGTAACGGTGCAGGTCAGTGAAGCGCACTTCCAGGGGATTCTGGTCGGGATATTTATCAGCCAACGCGATGCCCAGATCTTCGGCGTCATCCCAGCGTAGTTCGGCAGCCATGCAGTTCCTTTCTCAACTGGCTCAGGCCAGCGATCCTTCACACTCAACACGAACCAATTAACCACCGAAATCACCGAGCGCACGGAGTCAGGCTGTTTACTTATCTGTCCTCCGTGGCCTCTGTGTTCTCCGTGGTGAAGAAGATCAGTGTCCTTCAGAAACGTAGTTGCGGTTCCAGGCCGGAATCTCAACCACAACCTCGCCCGGCTTCTCGATGATCGACTGGCAGCCCAGCCGAGATTCGAGTTGCAGGTCAGCGGCCATGTCGAGGCGGTCGGCTTCGTCGTCTTCCATCTCGCTGAGCAGTTCCTTGCCTTTCTTCACCACGACGTGGCAGGTCGTGCAGGCGCAATTGCCGCCGCAGGCGTGGTCCAGATGGACGCCAAAGTTCAGCGCAACGTCGAGAATCGATTCCGGCTTGCCGTGATCGAGATATGGGAGCTTGCCGTGCTCGAACTCGACCGTCTTGTTGTCGGGAAGGAAGGTGACCCGAACGGTGTTGGCTCCGGGTGCTTCAATCGTGGCAGCGCTGCCGCCTTGGGTCTTCTCGTCTGACATAATTCCTCAGTTCTTGATCTCTGCCTGCGCGATCGGGTGAGGCGCTTCGGGGCCCTCGCCCACACCGGCGTTGTCCATGGTCTTGCCCTTGAGCGCCGCTCCGACAGCGGAGTCCATCATCAGCTCGGCCAGCCGCATGGTGCCCTGGTTCAAGGCTTCGACTCCGTCGCGCACTGCCTGGTAGTCGTCTTGCGGCATCACGGCGCGCAGCGCCTTTTCCAGCTTGTCAATGTTCGTGCGCTCATGTGAAGTGAGCTGCTCCCACGCCGGATTCTTCCGACCCTTCTCCAGCGCCGTGAGAATCGTGTCGGCTTCATTGCGCGCTTCCACAAGCTGCCGCCGGCGAAAATCTTCCTCCGCGTAGTCGAAGGATTCGAGAATCATGTTCTCGACCTGCTCGTCGGTGAGCCCGTAGCTGGGCTGAACTTCGATCTCGGCTTCCTTGGCGCTGCGCAGCTCGCGCGCGGTGACGTGCAGAATGCCGTTCGCATCGATGAGGAATTTCACTTCGATACGCGGCAGCCCGGCGGGCATGGGAGGAATGCCCTTCAGGTCGAAGCGCGCCAGCGAGCGATTATCCTTGGCCATCTCGCGCTCGCCCTGCACAACGTGGATCGCCACGTTCGTCTGGCCCTCCACGCCGGTTGTGAAGTGCTCGGTTGCCGACGCCGGAATCGTCGAGTTGCGATGAATGATCTTCGCCACCCCCCCGCCCAGCGACTCGATGCCCAGCGACAGCGGCGTTACGTCGAGCAGCAGCATGTTGCTGGTTGCTTCCGAGCCTCCGGCGAGAATATTGGCTTGCACGGCTGCACCCAGCGCGACGACTTCGTCAGGGTTCAGGTCGGCGTGCGGCCTGCGCTGGAACATCTCTTCGACCAGTCCGCGCACCAGCGGAATCCGCGTCGACCCGCCCACCAGTACCGCTTCATCAATCTGTTGCGCGGTCAGCACAGCGTCTTTCATGGCCTGCTTCACGGGGCCGACAGTGCGGTTGATCACTGGCTGAATCAACTGCTCAAACTGCTCGCGTGTAATCTGCCGCTGATAACGCTTGCCCCCGGGAAGCTCGACGTCCAGCGCCGTTGCCGCGCTGGCGCTCAAGGCAATCTTGGCATCGATGACCGCCTTGCGGATGGCTTGGACGATTTCGGCATTGTGGCGAACGCTGACACCCAGGTCGCCCTGAATATCGTCGATCGCTATTGCCATGAGCAGATTGTCGATATCGTCGCCGCCGAGGTGGGTATCGCCGTTAGTGGCGATGACCTCGAAGATGCCTTCATGCAGCCTGAGAATCGAGATGTCGAAGGTCCCGCCGCCAAGATCGTAGACCGCGACCGTAACATCGTTGTGCTCGTCGAGACCATAGGCGAGCGCTGCCGCGGTCGGTTCATTCACCAGGCGTAGAACATCCAGGCCGGCAATGCGGCCGGCGTCCTTCGTGGCCTGACGCTGCGCATCATTGAAATAGGCCGGCACGGTGATCACTGCTTTGCTCACCGGGGCAGCGAAGTAGCGCTCGGCATTACGCCTGAGTTGGCGGAGGATGAACGCAGAAATCTCTGGTGGCGTGAAGGTCTTACTGCCCAGCTTGATGCGCAGCACCTCGCCCGCAGCTAGGTCGTCTGCCAGGCGGAAAGGGAAGAGTTTCAACTCTTCCTGAATGTCTTCGACGCCACGACCCATCAGCCGCTTCACGCTATAGACCGCGCGTTCCGGAGTCTCGATCAGATACTTGCGCGCAGCGTTGCCGACAACCACCTGGTCCTTTTCGTCCAGCGCGACAACCGAGGGAACCAGGTTCGCGCCGTCCTCTGCGGGGATGACGACCGGGCGGTCGTTTTCCATGTATGCCACCAGCGAGTTGGTGGTGCCCAGGTCGATTCCGATGATGCGGTCAGATGCCATGCAATTCTGTTTCACTGCCGGGTGGAGCACGCATTCATGCGTGCCAGCAATCCACCCCTGGGTTTTGAAGAGGCACGGCTTTAGCCGTGCCGAAGCTGCCCTTCCCTGGTTTGTCGTCCTGAGACGGCTTGAGCTATGCTCAGATCTCTAGCACCGCGTCCAGTTCGCGCAGCAGATTACGAATGTAGGAGCGGCGATTCAGCACGTCGACCATCCGGTTGCGCACTTGCGCGCGATCGCTCTCCAGCACGTTTTCACCGCGCTCGCTGCGGTCAATCAGCGCGTCCCAGTCATTCCAGGCAGAGCGCAATTCTTCAATCAGGTTGTCGTGTTTGGTCTGCAGGTGCTGCTTGGTGTTTTCTACCTCATGCTCAAGTGTGCGATCGTCTTCCCCCATCTTCTTGTTCATGCGCAACTCTTCCAGTTGCATGTTGAGCTCGAAGACTTCTTCCAGCAGGTCGGGTGGGACCGTCTGCTTCTTCACACCGCCGGTGCGACGCGCCTCTTCGGTCGCTGCTTGCGACTGCTCTTCCAGTTGCAGGCCCTGCAAGCGCAGCAGGTACTCAGTGCGCGTGATGGGATCGCGCAGCGTGCGATAGGCGTCGTTGAGCTGCGAGCTTTTTTCCAGGCTCCATTCCTGCTCACGGCCAGTGCTACCGGCATTGATGTCAGGATGCAGATGGCGGCTGAGATCGTAGAAGTCGCGCTCCAGTTGCTTGGTGTCGATATTCAGCCGATAAGGCAAGCCGAAGAAGGTGAAGTAGTCCACCGGAACCGGCGGCTGCACTTTGCCACACTCTTGGCAAAAGTGGGCGGCGCGCATTGCCCCGCAGGACCAGCAATTCGCCTTGAGCGGCTTGTCCTGGCTCACAACCAGGATGCCGCTCTCGCCCGATTTGTCGCGCTTTGTCTTCACCATATTCACCATGGGTGTACGCCCGCAGCAACGCGAGCAACCCTCCCAGCCATAAGCTTGATTGCCGATGAAAGGCGCAGCATCTACGAGAACGAGGTGCCGCAGCCGCAGGACTTCTTGGCATTCGGGTTCTGGAACACGAAGCCCTGATGCATGAGCGTCTCCTCGTAATCGAGGATCATGCCGTGCAGGTAGATGAAGGACTTTGGATCGACGAACACCCGCACATCTTCGAACTGGAACACCCGGTCGCGTTCGCGCGGCTGGGTGTCGAAGCGAATGTTGTAGCTCAGGCCCGAGCAGCCGCCGCCCTGCACCCCGAGTCGCAGGCCGCCTTCGGTCGGCGAAATGTTTTCTTTGGCTATCGCTGCGCGAATACGCGCCAGCGCCTTCTCCGTGACCTGAATGCCTTTAGCAGGTTGGGCAGCCGCTTGTGCGGGATTTTCGATTTCGATTGTGCTCATGGTTCTCCCGGCGCCATAGGCCGGTCATAGGCCCGAAGCGCCAGTCCTCATCTACAGCCTTAGGATTGCTGTGCCACCGTCGCGGCTTCCGCCTGGCCCTGGCCCTGCTTCTTCTTCCAGTCGCCGATGGCCGCGCGGATCGCGTCTTCCGCCAGCACCGAGCAGTGGATCTTCACCGGAGGCAGAGACAGCTCTTTGACGATGTCGGTGTTCTTGATCTGCAGTGCCTCGTCCACCGTCTTGCCCTTAACCCACTCGGTGGCAAGCGAAGACGAAGCGATGGCCGAGCCGCAGCCGAAGGTCTTGAACTTGGCGTCTTCGATGACGTTTGTCGCCGGGTTCACCTTGATCTGCAGCTTCATCACGTCGCCGCACTCCGGCGCGCCCACCAGGCCGGTGCCTACTTCGGAGCTGCTCTTGTCGAGCGAGCCCACGTTGCGCGGATTGGTGTAGTGATCGAGAACCTTGTCGCTGTATGCCATTTACTTCTTCTCCTCAGGGGCTCAAGCCCAGAAATTCGTTCACCACGGAGGCACCGAGAACACGGAGGAAAGTAATCCTGAATGCTTTTCGCCGCGCTTTATGCCTCTTCGTACGTCTCAATCTCTGTTCAGCGCCTATCCGACGCTGAAGCTTGTGTTCACCGCGAAGGACCCAGGTAACGTAGAGGAAATCCGATTCATCCCCATCTTCTCCGTGACCTCCGTGGTGAGAATTAGTGCGCCGACGGCTCAGCCGCCCACTGCACCTTCGTCAGATCGACGCCTTCCTTGGCCATCTCATACAAAGGCGACAGCTCGCGCAAACGGTTGACCGTATCCACCACACGCTCTGCCACGTAATCAACTTCCGCTTCCGTGTTGAAGCGTCCAATGCCGAAGCGGATCGAGCTGTGCGCCAGATCATCTCCCGCGCCCAGCGCCTTCAATACATAAGATGGCTCCAGCGTCGCAGAGGTGCACGCTGAGCCGCTCGACACCGCAATATCGTTGATGCCCATCAGCAGCGACTCGCCTTCCACATAGGCGAAGCTGATGTTCAGGTTGCCCGGCAGGTGATGCTCCATCGTGCCGTTGATGTACACCTCGTCGAGCTCGCCCATGATCTTGTCCTTCAGGCGATCGCGGAGCGCCGCGAGATGGACCGCTTCCGTAGCCATCTCTTCGCTGGCGATGGCGCAGGCCTTGCCGAGTCCCGCAATTCCCGGAACATTCAGCGTGCCGGAACGCATGCCACGCTCGTGGCCGCCGCCATCGATCTGCGCCACCAACTGCACCCGCGGATTCTTGCGGCGAACGTACAGTGCACCCACCCCCTTGGGACCGTAGAGCTTGTGTGCCGAGATCGAAGCCAGGTCGACATTGTCCTGAATTACGTTGAACGGCACCTTGCCGACCGCCTGCACCGCATCGGTATGGAACAGCACTCCGCGCTCATGGCATAGCGCCCCGATTTCGCGGATGGGCTGCAGCACGCCGATCTCGTTGTTGGCCGTCATGATCGTAACCAGGATCGTCTTGTCATCCATGGCCCGCTTCAGGTCCTCGAGGTCGATGCGGCCGTCCTTCTGCACTGGCAGATAGGTCACGCGGAATCCGTACTTCTCCAGCCGCTTGCAGGTGTCGAGCACCGCCTTGTGCTCGGTGGCCTGAGTGATGATGTGGTTGCCCTTCTCGCGATACATCTCGGCCACGCCCTTGATTGCGAGGTTGTCGCTCTCGGTGGCGCCCGAGGTGAAGATGACTTCCTTCGCGGTTGCGCCGATCAGCTTGGCGATGCGGTCGCGCGCCTGCTCCACGGCCTGCTCGGCGAGCCAGCCAAATTCGTGATTACGGCTGGCAGCGTTGCCGAATGTGTCCGTGAAGTAAGGCAGCATCTCCTGCAACACGCGCGGATCGGTGCGCGTGGTGGCATGGTTGTCCATGTAGATCGGCAGCTTCACGTCTTTGCTCACAACTACGTTTTCCGGGGCAATAGCAGTAGTGCTCATAATGAAATGCCTTCTCCTAAACTTTGGCGGGGTCGTTTCGCCCCAGGCCCAGTGTTACCAGTTCTGTCGCAATCTCGTTTTCGTGGTCCGGCTCCGTCATCTCCCAGATGGTCAGCCGGTTCAAAACCTCTTCGATGCTGCGGCTCACCTTGAGCAACGGACGGCGAATGGTGCAATAGTCACTCTGCTCGCAGTCGTCGCGCGCGCTGCACGAGGTGATGAACAGCGGACCTTCAATCGCGCGAATCACCTCGAAGGCGCTGATCTGCCGCGGGTCACGCGACAGGCTGTAGCCGCCATTAGTGCCGTACTGCGAGACCAGCAACCCCGCCTTTGTCAGCCGCTGCAAAATCTTCGCCAGCGCCTCCTGCGGAATGCTGTACATCTCCGCCAGATCTTTGGCGCTGCAGGCTCCCAGGTCCGCGTGCTCGGCGAGATGCCGCATGGCGATCAAGCCGTAATCCGCCTTCTTGGTGAGCTTCAACATGACGCATTCTTCTGATGCATATCCGACCGATTAGGTCGTAAATCGATTCTACGGCTTGGAAAGCCTTCAAGGCAAGTTTTCCAGCGAACGGGAGATTCAAGCATTCGGCTGCAGATTACTGGCAGCGAATGACTTAGCCATTGGCGATCAAATACGTCGGATATCTGGAGCCGCAGCGGTCCCAACTGGTGAAGGTTGCTCCAGATTTAACATTTCGGGTGCGGGAAATACTTGACTTCGCCTCAGCTCGGTCTAAAATAACCGCCAATTCTTAGGACGGCCCGCCCCAGGCGGGTTCGTGAATGCAATCCAGTCGGCTGCGGCCATAAGCAATCTTCTTCCGAGCAGCTCTATGCCTAATGTATGTCTTCACCCTCGTGTCCAAATCGTCTCGCGAGACGAGGACTCGGAATTTGTGGAGTGCCTGGAATGCCGCGAGGTGTTCGATTCCAGCGAGTTCCGCGATATGGACATCGAAGCGAAGATTCCCACCGAAGACGATGAATAGGCACCTCTGGCGACCCAGCACAGTCCTTGCATGAACCTGCCTTGGTGTGTCAGTCCGGCTCTAGCGCAGCCGCAGAGCAGCGTCAGCCGACAGCTCAGGATCGGCGAACTCTCCCGCCAGGAAGCGCGGATAGGCGGCCGCGGCGATCATGGCGGCGTTATCGGTGGCGAGCTGACGGGAAGGGAAGTAGACCGCCAAGCCCTCGGACTTGGCCCTGCGCTCGAAGCTGGAGCGCAGCTCCGAGTTCGCCGCCACACCGCCCGTGACCAGCAGCGTGGAAACGCTGTATTCGCGTGCTGCCGCCAGCGTCTTGCTGATCAGATCATTGACCATCGCCCGCTGGAACGATGCCACCAGGTCCAGCGTCACCTTGTCGCAAAGCGCCAGATGGTCTTCGGGCTTGGGATTCGCGGTAGCGCGAAGCGCTTCACGGCGCTTCTCAATCGTCGGGCCCATGTCGTGCAACTCCGTGTAGCGAAGCACCGCTGTCTTGATTCCGCTGTAGGAGAAATCGATTCGCTGGGCATCGGGGTCGTGCCGGTTCTGGGGATTCCGGTCGCGATGCTTGATCTGGGAGAAAGGGAACTTCACGGCATTCGCATTGCCGTGTGGTGCCAGGAAGTCAATGATCGGGCCACCCGGATAGCCCAGTTCCAGCAGCTTGGCCACCTTGTCAAAGGCCTCGCCGGCCGCATCGTCGCGCGTCTGTCCTACATTATGGTAGACCCAGCCATCCTCGCGTGACTCGGCGAGATACAGATGCGTGTGCCCCCCGCTGACCACCAGCGCGAGTACCGGGAACTCGAGTTCGCTGTTGCCCTTCAGCCGTTCCTCGAGCAAGACGGCATGTATGTGTCCTTCAAGATGATTGACGGCAATCAGTGGCTTACCTGTGGAGAAGGCGAGGGCTTTGGCGAAGCTCAGCCCTACCAGCAACGACCCGGCCAAGCCGGGACCCTGCGTCACTGCGATGGCGTCGATCGTGTTGTAGCTCTTGCCGGCATCTTCGAGGGCCTTGTGCACCACCGGGACGATGGCGCGCAGGTGTTCGCGTGAAGCCAGCTCGGGAACGACTCCTCCGTAGGCTTGATGAGTGGCAATCTGAGAATAGACGACGTTGGAGATAAGCTCTTCGCCGGAACGGACTACCGCTGCCGCAGTTTCGTCACAGGAGCTTTCGATTCCCAGGATGTAGCAATCCCGCACGTTTTTCATTGTACGAGGTGAAATGGTAGTGCGGGCCTTAAGGGGAAGGCCCGCGTCACGGCTGTCTTATAGACTGGGCCGACTTCGGACGGCTCGTTGGTAATCAAGGAATCGCTCGACGCGGCGCTGAAGCGCCACACTGCCTTACGGCGTCGATGGCTCCCAGGAATAGCCCTCTTCGCCATGCTGCGTTAGGTCTAGACCTTCGACCTCGTGCTCGGCCGGCACCCGCAGTCCGATGACCGCATCGACAACTTTCAGTACGACAACCGTGCCGATGACGGCGAGCGCTATGGCCGTTCCCACGCCCACGAGCTGATTCAGCATTTGATGAGCATTGCCGTCGATCAGGCCAACCGGCAGGGGATTGCCCTGCCCGTCCTTGAAGATGGGATTGACCAGCCTCGTGGCGAAGACCCCCGTCAGCAGAGCCCCGATCGTGCCGCCCGCCCCATGAACGCCGAAGGCGTCGAGAGAATCGTCATAGCCGAACACGGCTTTCACCTTGGTCACCATGAAGTAGCAGACAACGCCGGCGACGAAGCCGATGATCAGTGCCGACATGGGGCCAACGAATCCTGCCGCGGGAGTAATCGCCACCAGTCCGGCGACGCAGCCCGAGATGGCTCCCAAGGCGCTTGGCTTGCCGATTCGGAGCCATTCCGCCAACGCCCAGCCTATGGCTGCCGCCGCCGCTCCGAAGTGGGTCGCGACGAAAGCACTGGTGGCGAGGCTGCCCGCGCTTAAGGCGCTACCTGCGTTGAAGCCGAACCAACCCACCCACAGCAGACAGGCACCGACAAAGCTGAGGACCACGCTGTGCGGCTGAATGGATTCTTCGGCGTATCCCAATCGTCTGCCGAGAACCAGCGCACAGACCAGCGCCGAGACCCCTGACGTGATGTGGACCACCGTGCCGCCGGCAAAGTCGAGTGTGGGAAAGCGTCCGCCCAGGGCGGCATTCAGTATCCCGCCCTTACCCCAGACCATGTGCGCCATGGGCGCATAAACTACGACCGACCATAGCACCAAAAAGGCCAGCATGGCGCTGAACTTCATGCGCTCGGCGAAGGCGCCGCTGATCAGCGCCGGGGTAATGATGGCGAACATGAGCTGATAGACCATGAAGGTTTGCAAGGGGATGGTAGCGGCGTAATCCGGGTCCGGTTGCGCCCCTACGCCGTGCATGAAGACATGGCTCAGCCCGCCAATGAAGCTTGTCCCCGAGGCGAAGCAGAGGCTGTACAGAACCAGCGCCCACAACACGGTGATGACCGCCATCATGGCGAAACTCTGCATCATGGTGGCGAGAACGTTCTTCTTGCGCACCAGTCCGCCGTAGAACAGCGCCAGCCCGGGACCCGTCATCATCAGCACCAGCGCCGCGCTCACCAGCATCCAGGCGTTATCGGCCGCACCTTTAGCGTCGGCAATCTGCTGCTGCAACTGTGCCATGGTCGGAGTACCGCTCGCCGGCGTGGTTTGTGCTGCCAGGGAACCGATAAGGAACAGCATTGCTGCAACGGTCAGGCAATTGCGAAACAGTCGCATAAACCAACTCCAATGGTGAAGAACTCAAAGCCAATTTGTCGGGTTCGGATTTCCGGATGACCAGCGCGACGCTCCCACAGCGATCGCGATGTATGAGTAACTGATATCGCCTGCGGGTGAAAAAGAGAAATTCAAAGTTCTTATGCCCGCTATTAGCGCTGATTATCAGCCCGCATCTTCAAAGCGGCTTGATCTCCCTGCGGGAGGGGGCAGAACGTGACGTAAATGGTTCGCGTCAGCTCTCTCCCCTGCGGTGAACTGCCTTTCGGGCAGAGATTTGCGCAGCTTGCTGAGACCCGCTGGCGGGCGGGAAAAAGCCGCCGTAAGGTGGCATGTATGGGAAGGGCGGTCCGGCCCAAGGGTCTGGTCGGCCGGCACCTTTCCCGGAAAATGGGCCGTTTCCCGAGTTGTTCGGTCGTCACAATCAGGTGTGACTTTGGTCGTTGATCCCCGGGCGCGAAGGATTAGAATAGAACTCGGAATTGAAAATGATTTTCAACTTCATGTTCGGACGTAAGCCGCGGCGGAACCGGGGAGCCAACTCTCTCTCCGATCTGGAAGTCGGCGAGCGCGCCATCGTCGGTGCTCTGGAAATGTCGCCCTCGCTGGCTGAACGCCTCATGGACCTCGGCCTGGTTCCGGGCTTTGAAGTCACGGTTGCGCGCAGCGGTCCAGGCGGCGACCCTCGTGTCTATCGCGTGGATGGGACCGAGATCGCCATGCGCCGCGACCTTTCGCAGCACATCCGTGTGGAGTTACTGGGAGCTCCTGCCTTCGGTGATTAACCTTTCAGAGCCACGCCGATGACCTGCCATGCGGTGGCCCGTCCTGAAGAAGAAACTCTGACGGCGCTTCGCACCGTCGCGGTCGTTGGTCCCCCGAATTCAGGCAAAAGTACACTGTTCAATCGCCTCACGGGACTGCGCCAGAAGGTGGGAAACTTCCCCGGCGTTACGGTTGAGCACCACACCGGATACATCAAAGACGCCTCCGGCAACGAAGTTGCCCTCATCGATCTGCCCGGCGTTTATAGCCTTAATCCAAAGTCCGAAGACGAAAAAGTTGCCGTAGACGTGCTGCTTGGCCAGATGCCCGGCATCGGCCGGCCCGAGGCCGTCATCCTGGTGTTGAACTCTAATAATCTCAGCAGTCACCTGGTGCTGGCGGCGCGAGTGATCGCGCTCGGCCTGCCCACGCTGGTACTGCTCAACATGGCCGACGAGCTACGTTGTCAGGGCGGTCACATAGATGTGTTGCTCCTCGCCCGTCAGTTGGGAACACCGGTTGCGCTGGTCAGTGCGGTAACTGGCGAGGGATTGTTTGCGGTAACCAACTTTCTTTCGTCCGCTGCTCCGGTTCCCGAGCCGCTGGAACTGCCGGTTATCGGCAGCACCCGCAGCACGCGCGAGTGGGCCGTGCGGGTAGGCGAAAACGCGAACTACCGCCGCCCGGCCACGCCCGCCTGGACGCACCGCCTCGACGGCATCTTCTTGCATCGCTTCTGGGGGCCGGTGATCTTCGCGCTGGTTGTGATTGTGGTTTTCCAGATCATCTTCGCCCTCGGGCAACCGCTATCGGACCTCATGCAGGCTGGGCTCGACGCCACTGGCATTCGCCTGGGGAACCTCCTTCCCGATGGCTATTTTCGATCGCTGCTGATTAATGGAGTGTGGAAGGGAACCGGTTCGGTGCTGGTCTTCCTGCCGCAGATTCTGCTGCTGTTTCTGGTGATCGGCATCCTGGAAGACTCCGGCTATCTGGCGCGTGCCGCCATCATCGCCGATAAGACCATGTCGCGTGCGGGGTTGAACGGCAAGAGCTTTATTCCCCTGCTTTCGGCCTATGCCTGCGCGGTGCCGGCGATCATGGCGACGCGCACCATCGAGAGCAAGCGTGACCGCATTGCGACCATCCTGATCGCCCCGTTCATGACCTGCTCGGCGCGGCTGCCTGTGTACACCATGGTGATCGCCGCGTTCCTTCCGAATCACCCGCTGTTGGGGCCGTTTCTCGGCACCCGCGCAGTGGCCATGCTCAGCCTCTACGTGCTTGGCTTCCTGATGGCGGTGGCGACTGCGAAGCTGCTGAATTCCACTGTCCTGCGCAGCACTGACACGCCGTTTGTGCTGGAGATGCCGCCTTACCGTTGGCCGCGCGCCGTATCGCTTGGGCTGCGATTGGTCGATCGCGGCAAGGCGTTTGTCTATCGCGCTGGAACCATCATCATGCTGGTGACGCTCATACTCTGGGCAGCCACAAACTTCCCCATGCATAACGGTCAGCCGCCGGCGGTGCAGGACAGCGTGGTCGCTACCGTGGGCCACAGCATTGAGCCGGTGATTCGTCCTCTTGGTTTCGACTGGAAGATTGGCGTCGGATTGCTGACGTCCATTGCTGCGCGTGAAGTCATTATCGCGACACTTGGGACCTTGCATGGAGTCGATCCGCAGTCGCACGCCACCGACTTGCAGGCCGCTTTGCGCCAGGACCTCACGCCTGCCGCAGCCGTGGCGTTGCTCGTCTTCTTCGCCTTCGCCATGCAGTGCATGTCAACCATTGCCGTGGTGCGCCGCGAAACCAACGGCTGGAAGTGGCCGATTATACAGTTCACCTACATGACTGTCGTGGCTTACATCGCCGCCTTCGCCGCCTACCACATTGCGGGACGCCTGCTCGCCTAGACGCCCAGGCTCCGCAGCACCAGCGCTGAATTTTTGGACCCGAACCCAATACAGTTGCACACCGCGTGCTCGATCGACGCGCCGCGGCCAATGTCGGGAACGTAATCCAGATCACAGTCGGGATCGGGCTTTTCCAAGTTGATGGTCGGTGGAACTCTCCCATGCCGCATCGCGAAGAGCGTGGCCGCCACACCCGCGGCGCCGGACGCTCCCTGGGGATGTCCAATCTGCGACTTCAGGCTCGACATCGGAATGGCATGCGCCCGGCAATTGAGTGCCAGCTTGAGCGCGCGCGTCTCGATACGGTCGTTCAGTTCGGTGGAGGTCCCGTGCAGGTTTACGTAGTCCACCTCGGCTGCCGAGATTCCCGCATCCTCCATGGCCATCTGAATCGCGCGTGCCGGTTCTTCACCGTCTTCCTGCAGGCGGACCCGATGGAACGCTTCGCAGGTTGAGCCGTAGCCGGCAACTTCAGCCAGTATCGGCGCGCCTCTCGCCAACGCATGTTCGTATTCCTCGACCACGAACATCCATGAGCCCTCGGCAAGCACGAAGCCGTCACGGTCGGCCGAGAAGGGACGCGACGCGCGCTCGGGGGCGTCGTTCCAGGACGCGGTCATGATCTTCATCAGCGTGAAGCCCTTCATGATTCCTGGCGCGATGGGCGCATCCGCTCCGCCCGCCAGCATCATCGGCAGATAGCCATGCTGAATCTGCCGCAGCGCATAACCCAGCGCATCCGTGGACGAGGTGCAGCCGGTGCTGATCACGTGGCTCAGGCCGCGAAAGCCGAAGCGCATGCTCAACTCACTGGCCAGCGTGCCTGCCGTGCCGCTGGGAATCGAATACAGGCTTGCTTGTTTCGACTTGCCGGCGAAGTACAGGCGATACATTTCTTCGGTGAATTCCTGCGCTCCACCACCCGTCCCGAGGACCACTCCAATGTCGCGCTGTTCCTTCAACGGCAGGTTGGCTGTGTCTAGGCCAGCCTGGGCCAGCGCCTCGGAAGATGCTGCCAGGGCGAGAGGAACGACGCGTGAAACGTGTTTGCGTTCGTGGGCGCTGATCCATGCGTGTTCGTCGAAGCCGCGGACCTCGCCGGCAATCTGCACCGGAAGATCGCTGGCGTCGAAGCGGCTGATGCGCCTGACCCCACTGGCCCCGGCGAGAATTGCGCGGCAAAATTCTTCGCGGCCAATTCCGTTCGGGCTGACCACGCCAATGCCGGTAATAACGACTCGCTTCTTCATCATTGCTCTCGTGATGCGTCAGCCCACATGCGGGAAACGCGACACCTCTACTGATCAGGCGATAGGTTCTCTCGGCAAGCGGCGCGTAATAATGGTACATGGTGGGAGGAACGCCGCTCGCCTGAAACTTGGTCACGAATTTGTCACTCGGAATTTACATCTCCGTCCCCTTCTGCCGCACCAAGTGCAGTTTCTGCAACTTTGCCTCAGGAGTTTTCTCTCGGACTGTGTTCGATCGCTATGTTGAACAGGTTGCCGCTGACATTGCCTCGGCTGGGCAAATCGCGCAAAGCCTGGGCGGACGAATTGAGCGTAGCGTCGATTCGATCTATCTTGGCGGGGGCACCCCCTCGGTCCTTGCTCCTGATCAGCTCACGGCGCTTTTTCATGCGGTGGCAGACAACTTCGACGTAGAACGGGTTGCCGAAATTACCGTCGAGTGTGCGCCCGGAACGCTTTCCGAGCCGATCCTCGAAGCCTTGCTTGCCGGCCGCGTCAACCGTGTTAGCCTCGGCGTCCAGTCGTTCGTGGACAAAGAATGTTCCTCCGTCGGCCGCCTTCACACCCGCGAGACCACGCTGGCCGACATCGCTCGTCTGCGCCGGGCGGGCATCGGCAATATCAGCATTGATCTCATCGCTGGATTGCCCCACCAGACAGCGGAAAGCTGGCAATATTCGCTGCGCGAAGCCCTCGCCACCGGCGTGCCACACGTCAGCGTCTACATGCTCGAGGTGGACGAAGACTCGCGGCTGGGCAACGAGTTGCTCGCCGGTGGCGGCAGGTATCACGCGCACTGTGTTCCCGACGAAGACTTGACCGCCGACCTCTACCTTGCCGCGTGCGAGAAGCTGAAGCGCGGTGGCCTTCATCAGTACGAAATTTCCAACTTTGCGTGCGCCATTACGCACGGCATCGGGCTGCGCGACTCGCGCCACAACCTGAAGTACTGGAAGCGGCAGCCATATCTCGGATTCGGCGTCGATGCGCACTCCATGCTGCTCGCTGATGACGAACTCTCTCAGCAAGGCGTGCAGGCGATTCGCTTTGCTACCCCCGATTCGCTGGAGGCGTATTCCGCAGCAGGCATGCAGCTCCAGCCGGGTAACGCGCGCATTTCGTCGCTCCTGGCCTCTCGTACGCTGGTCGATATTCAGGCAGGGTTGGAAGAAGAGTTTTTCCTCGGCCTGCGTTTGAATCGAGGCATTTCGCTCGCCGAGATCGCCGCGCGCCATGGGGGCGAGTGCGTGCGTGAACTCGACCGCACGATTGTCGAACTCATAGAAGACGGTTTATTGGAGGAACGCGACAACCGCTTGAAACTCACAGCTCGGGGTCGCCTGTTATCGAATGAAGTTTTCGCGCGATTTCTGCATGAGCCCAACCGAGAGGCCAATCCCCTTGTGCCCTAGTGAACCGTCTTCGTCTTGCGCGACATGTAATCCATCAGCAGGTACTGCCCAAGCGTATAGGGTGTGGTGAAGTAGGCCTTGCCGCGGCACATCTCTGTGACCTTCTGCACGAACTGGACCAGTCCGTAATCGGATGCCAGCATGAACGTGTTGATGAGCACTCCGGCGCGCTTGCACTTCGACACTTCCTTCAGCGTTTCGCTCACCACCAGCGGATCAAGTCCAAACGCATTCTTGTAAATGCGACCGTCCTCCAATGTGAGCGCCGAGGGCTTGCCGTCAGTAATCATCACGATCTGCTTCATGTCCTTGCGCTGGCGTTGCAAAATACGCTGTGCCATCCGCAGACCCTCGCGCGTGTTGGTGTAGTAGGGACCGACCTTCACCCGTGCCAACTGCGAAAGCGGCAGCTCTTCCGCAGAGTCATGGAACAGCACCAGCGAAAGCGAGTCGCCGGGATACTGCGTGCGGATCAGGTGCGACAGCGCCATGGCAACTTTTTTCGCCGGCGTGAAGCGGTCCTCACCGTACAGAATCATCGAGTGCGAGCAGTCGAGCATCAGCACCGTCGCACACGACGACTGATACTCGCACTGATTCACTTGCAGGTCGCTGTACTCGATGTTCAGCGGCAGGTGCAACCCCTCGCGCTGAATCGCGCTCGACAACGTCGCCGTGATGTCGAGGTTCAGCGTGTCGCCAAACTCATAGGTCTTCGACGCTCCGCTGGCCTCGATGCCCGTGGCTGTATCGCGCGTATCGTGGCGGCCGAAGCTTGACTTCCCCAGCGATCCCAGCAGGTCGCGCAGCGCCTTGAATCCCAGGAAATCCAGGCTCTTGTCGGTGATCTCAAACTTCGCCTGGGCCTGTGACTCACCCACCTGCCCGCCCACGCTCGACTGCCGCGCCGGGTCGTGCGGCTGATCGATGCTGATGTATTCCTCCTGCTGCATGCGATCAAGTAGCTGATCGATGAGCTGCTCCAGTTGCTCGCTGCTCATGTTTTCGATCTGCTCGCGCATCTGCTCGTCAAGCAGGTCGCTGTTCATCAGCGCATCCGCAATCGCCTGCTTCAGGTCTTCAAGCGACTGCTGACCATCGTCGAGGTCGTAGTAGTTCGTGTACTGCTGCTGGAACCCGCTTTGCAGCAGATAGTCCGACAGCGCGCTGAGCAGGTCCTCCAGACTCATCTCGGAGGCGGGCTCGGGAACGTATTTCTTGTACTTGATGAACTTCATGGGTAGCCACGAGCTACAAGCTTCGAGCTGCTAGCTGGCACTCGACGCCAGCGGCTCGTTGCTCGCCGCTAGTTAAACGGCCTTCTTTGTCTGCGGAATTCCCGCTCGTCATCCTCATCGCGAAGCGGCTGCTTCTCGCGGCGTGGCTGCTTCTCTCCCGCCGTAAACGTGCGCTCTTCGCTGCGGCCGATCTTCTTGTGCGCATAGAGGCCTTCCAGAATGAACTCCGCCCCCGAGACCAGCACCTCCGCAGGCTCTTTACCGTTCAGCCCCAGCGCGCTCAGCTTGTCGAGCAGGCCCTGGATGCCGCGCAGTTTATGCAACATTTCCTGCGCGCCCGCCGAGTCGCGCATCTGAATTTCGCCGCCCAGATCGAACCACTGCACGATCTGGTTCATGTTGCCGCTTCCGTGAAAGTAGCCGTCATAGGTACGCGCGATCGCCGTGCGAATGATCTCGCGGCACACATTATCGGCACCCTTCAGCTCGCCCTCATACTCGAGCTCCAGTTTGCCGGTGATGGCTGGCAGCGCGGCATAGATGTCGCCGATGCGCGGAACCACCATCTTCTCGCCGGAGCGAATTGCCCGGCGCTCAGCGTTCGAAATCACGTTCTCCATCGCGCTGATCGGCAAACGCTGGCTCACGCCCGAGCGCTTGTCGATGCGCTTGTCCTCGCGCGCGACAAACGCGATCTGCTCGATCACCTCGTTGACGAATGCGGGTACCTGCAACTGCTGGCCATTGCGCTCGGTCCATGCTTCCTGGGCGGTGATAGTGAGCCCTTCCTGCAAGGTCGCGGGATAATGCGTGCGAATCTCCGACCCGATGCGATCTTTCAGCGGAGTGATGATCTTGCCGCGCGCGGTGTAATCCTCCGGGTTGGCGGTGAACACGATGGCCACATCCAGCGGCAAGCACACCGGATAGCCCTTAATCTGCACATCGCCTTCCTGCATGATGTTGAACAAGCCGACCTGAATTTTTCCCGCGAGATCGGGAAGTTCGTTCACCGCAAAGATGCCGCGATTGGCGCGCGGCAGCAGTCCATAGTGCACCGTGAATTCACTGCCCAGTTCGTGTCCGCCCTTGGCGGCCTTGATGGGATCGATGTCTCCGATGAGGTCAGCAATGGTAACGTCCGGCGTCGCCAGTTTTTCAACGTAGCGCCGCGCAGGCGTGAGATACGAAATCAACGCGCCCTCGGGATCCTCGGCCACCAGCTGCTTGCAGCGCGGGCACAGCGGAGCATAGGGATTGTCATGAATCTCGCAGCCTGTAAGGTACGGAATCTTCGGATCCAGCAGAGTGGTAAGCGCTCGCAGGATGCGGCTCTTCGCCTGGCCTCGCAGTCCGAGAAGAATGAAGTTATGACGCGAGAGGATGGCATTCACGATCTGAGGAACGACGGTATCGTCATACCCGACAATTCCTTCAAACACTGGGCCGTCGGAGTGCAAGCGATGCATCAAGTTTTCGCGCATCTCGTCCTTCACGCGACGGGTTTTCAGTTTCTCCTCGGAAAAATGGCGGCTGCGGCGAAGCTCGCCTAGGCTCTGCGGGAAATCGCTCAAGGATGGAATACCTCCGGGGTCGTCCGTTGCGGTTACGCAGCGGACTCAACTAGCTGTTCGCTATTTTACGCCTGCAATTGCAGCCAGCTTGCTGGAGCTTGCGATTCCTGGAGAGCTCAAATATCCAGCAACGGCTGGTTATCTTCGCCGGGCGACTATAACCAATGCCGCTGTAATGAGTCCAAACACCGCTCCGCAGCCGAAGAGGGTCAGCGGCAGGGCGAAGAATCGCAGGTTCCAACCCGCGCCAATGCGCGCCTGCGACGGATTGTGGGGATCGTACCGGATCTCGTGATGGCTGCCGACGGCGTACTCGTCGGCCCGTGCGCGTGTCTTCCTGTAGTTGTTGTCCTGAAAGCTGGTGACCTCAGTTGTAATCGGCTTGCCGTCGATGGTGTAGAGCAACCCGAGGCGCGCCGAATAGAACTGCTCGTGCTGCGAGATGCGCTCCACGACAACGTCGCTGTGGAGCACCTGGGCATCGGTGGTGGGCCAGGTGCGCAGGACGTCAATTTGGTGCCAGAAGAACGGCAGGCTGAAAATCAGCAGAATGACGCCGATAATCAGGTTGGCTACGCCGATGGCCTGCAATATGCCGCGACGTTGCTCGATCACACTCACTTCCCGCGTTCAAGGTCTTTCAGCTCTTCGCGCACTCGCTTGAAGCGGCTGAGGAGATATCCGATGTATCCGAACTGGATGACCCAGGTCACGACGTAGGCCAGCTTTAATGCAAATATGCCCTTCACTGCACACTCCCCTGTAGTGCGGCTTGCGCATGGCGGCCTTCGACTTCCTGCTCCATCCTCTGCAGCCGATATCGCGCGACCACCAGGATGATGGCGAGCATCGAGAACGCCAGCCAGTTCCATAGCAGCGGAGGCCACATGCTGGGATCAAGTCCCGAATTCGCGCCACCGCCGATGACCGGTGATGGATGTTGCGTGCGGAACCAGCGAATCGACATGTAGACGATTGGCACATCGACAAATCCGAAAATGGCCAGCGCGGCCGCCAGCAGAGAGGTCTGGCTCCCGGTGGAATAGCGCCGCAACACCAGATAGCTCACGTAAATCAGCCACAGCACCAGCGTGGTGGTCAGGCGCGCATCCCACGTCCACCAGATGCCCCACACCGGACGCGCCCAGATCGGACCCGTCACCAGCACCACGGTGCAGAACACCACACCGACTTCGGCGGTAGCGGCCGCCACAGCATCCGCCGCCTCCTGGCGCTTGACCAGGTACGCGATCGATGCCAGGAAGTTGGCGAAGAACAGCAGGAATGCCGTCCATGCCGATGGCACATGGTAGTAAAAAATACGTTGCACATCGCCCATGGTCTGCTCCGTCGGAGCTACCACCAGTCCTTCATAAGCCGCGAAGGCGAGAGCGGCGACCGTGAGCGCGAGAAAAATTCGAAATGACAGCTTCATTCGGCGTTCAGCACGCTTTCAAAAAGAAGAAGACATACCGCAGTAAACACAACATCGTAAACCAGCAGCATCTTGATCCAGAAGTCGGGCGAGGCGTCGCCGGTCAGGATCGAGGTGGTGGAATCAACCATCGCCAGCAGCGCTGGAATGGAAATGGGGAAGAGAATCAGCGGCAACATGATCTCGCGGCTGCGAGTGCGAATCGAAAGCGCTGCGAAAAACGTGCCGTTGACCACCAGCGCCCACGTACCGAGCAGGGCAACCACCACAAGTTGCCACACTGGGCCGACGGAACGCAGGTTGTAAAAAACGATGAACAGCGGCGCCATCAGCGCTTCCAGCAGGGTGACGAACAGAAAGTTGCCAAAGGCTTTCGCCAGGAACAATGCGTTCGGCGGCGCCGGCGAAACCCGATAGGCATCCAGCACTTGGTTGTGTAACTCGCGGGCCCACGTCTGGTTGAGGGCTACGACCGCAGCAAACAAAAACGCTACCCAAATGAGACCGCCGGCTATATGGCGCGATTCTTCCGCATTGGGATTGAACGCGAAGCTGAAGATCACCACCACCAGCAACGCGAAGAACAGCATGGAGTTGATAGCGTCCTTGGAGCGCCACTCCATGCGCAGGTCTTTGACCAGCGTCGCGCGCGTCATGGCAAGGGTGGTCACAGCGTCCTCGCAGTCGAGGCTTCAAGCCTGTCTTGTCGCGCTGACGAACGTTGCGAGGTGGATACGATCAGACCCGCCGCCATGTGCACAAACTCGTCGGCGAGCGGCTCCATCACTGCGGCCTGGTGGGTGACAACCAGAATGGTCTTGCCCGAGTCGCGCAGCCGCCCGAGCACTGCTGCCATCTCCGCCGCCGAGTGCACATCGACGTTGGAGAATGGTTCGTCGAGCAGGATCACTTCCGGGTCATGCACTACCGCCCGCGCCAACGAAAGCCGCTGGCGCATACCCTGTGAGTACTGGCCCACGCGCCGCGTGAGTTCCGGATCGAGCGCGACCATCTGCATCGCCCTGCGACAGACAGCCAAATCGTGAATGCCGTAGAGTCCGGCAAAGTAGCGCAGGTTCTCCATGCCATTGAGTTCGTCATAGAGCAGCGCAGCGTGCGCCATGTATCCCATCCGCCGGGCAACTGCGTGTAGGGAATCCGATCCCAGGACGCTGACCCTGCCTTGACTGGGCTGGGTCAATCCCGCGATGACCCGCAGCATTGTGCTCTTACCTGCGCCATTGTCGCCAAGGACGACGTAAAGATGGCCGGCGACAAAGCTGTACGAAGCGCCGCGCAGGGCGGCAAAGCGCCCAAAGAACTTGACCAGCTTGTCGACGATAATTGTGGGCTGCTGTGCGCCGGCCGGGCGGAGATCGGTCGTTTCCGAAAAGATGGGCTCGGGCAACGCTATCTGCTCGCGCTGGTTGGTCGCGCTCCGTTCAGCTCTGCCTTCGTCTGACTCGCGGCGGCGGGAGCGGCTCCCGGCTGTCCCGGCTGCTTAGGTGCATACTTGGACGCGCACTTCGCCTGAATATTGGTGGCATGGAAGACGCCATCGTGTCCGAACTTGCCTTCGGCCAGGGCCTGGGCGTCGTCTTTGAAGGTATCGGGCAGCGCCTCGCTTCCGCTATAGACCACAGGCAAGGTGCGGTCCTGCTCGACCAGCAGAAATTCTGCATGGGTGCCCTGGCGCTTGATGGAGCCGGGCGCAACGCTTCCCGCCACCCGCAGGCGCTTGCTATAGGCGCTGGGACCCATGCCATTGAGCTCTTTGATGGTTACATAGTAGCTCTTGCTATCTTGCACACCGGTGAAGGCGAGGTAGCCGAGCGCGACCACGATTAGAGCGATGACCGCTCCGAAGCGAACATATCTGCGAGTTTGTTCCGACATTCCTCAACCTGGCAGGCCGATTACAAGGCGTAGCCCGCATCACGCTAAGGATAAACCTTTCGGCAACCCGGCACCATGTGACGTAGGTCACATACAGCCCAATTTCCCGCAGAAAGAGAATTCTCAGCCGACAGGGTCCCGGGCCCAGGCTGCCTAGGCTGCTCCGGCCTGATGGTTTCCGCAACTTTCCATGCAGGTGCGCACCAACTCGATGAGCTCCAGTGGGGGCACAGGCTTGACGCGGAATACGACGTCCAGCCCATCGTACTCGGGCTCGGCTTCAGCCATCCCGCTAAGAACGATCACTGGAAGCCAGGAATTCTCCTGCCGCAACTTCCGTACAAATTCCGCTCCATCGCACCCTGGCATGACGTGGTCTGTGATGACCAGGCCGATACGCTCGCTCAGAGCCCGCAGCGTGGCCAGCGCAGTCTCTGCCCTAGTCGCCAGACAAATCGTGAAACCGGCATTGCGCAACACCGTCTCACGCACCCTCAGTTGCAGAGGATTGTCGTCGATCAGTAGCACTTGGCCCACGCGTGTCCCCCCTTACGCCAGCCCCCCGATTATGCAACCGGCTCAGCCAACCAACGTCCTCAAGGAAAGACGTAGGCTTTGAGTCGGCGGTTTGCCGGCAGCCCGAATCGAATTGTGTGGAGCTTAGGCGACGTGCTGCTCTGAAATCTCCTGCAATGCCTGGAACCAGTCCTGTTCGGGGGAGCCTCCACGGCCGCGACGCCGCAGGTAGATCTCATAGGCCCGGCGTCGCACCAGTTCTTCCGGCACTCCCACTCTCCGGGGAGCGGGCGAAGCTGCTATTTCCGTCGCAACCGCTTCCGAAGTCATCGCAGCAATGGCGGGCGCCGTCGTCACCGGCTCCGGCGCATCGGTGCCAGTTCCCTCGGCGGGTTTGGCCTTGCGGGTCCGTTTTTTCGGCGTTTCTTCGTCGGTCTTGGCCCGTGTTGCTTTCGGCATTGTAACGTCACTCCTAAGCTCAAATCGATTTCACTGCGGTCAGCGCCCAAAGCTGCGGTCGCAGCCGACAGTGTACTCTCACTATAGCGAACTTTACTAACGTATTGGTGGCCAAATAGCGCTTATCCACAACTTTACGCAACTTGGAACACAAGTTTGCAACTGGCCGCAACTTGCTTCCGCTTACCGACTTGGCGTGTCCAATATAGGTAGACCGACCAACGAGAAGCAGATACGTCTGGAACTACAGCCGGGCCAGTGACGTATATCGGAATGAGCCCGGATCCGGGTCCGGGTCCTTAAGGATGATTTTCTTCGACATAATCCGGCAGATGCTGCGCAGCCTCTGGGCGCACAAGCTGCGCTCATTCCTCACCATGTTCGGCATCGCCTGGGGTGTCGGGTCGCTGCTGCTGCTTGTCGGCTTGGGAGAGGGCTTTCGCTCCGGCAATCGCCGCGAGCTGAACTCCATTGGTGAGGACATCATGTTCACCTTTCCTGGCCGCGCCCCCGCCGTGGCCGGAAACATGAGCTCCAGCCACGAGTATCGCATCACCTACCGTGACTACCTCGACATCAAGAATGAGTCGCCGCACGTCCGAGCCATTGCCCCGGTGCTGATGCGCGAGGACATCCGCGAGGTCAGCGAGTTCGGCAACTCGAACGGGCAGGTGGTCGGCGTTCCTCCGATTTTCAACCAGATCCGTTATCTGCCCTTGGTAGCGGGACGCTGGATCAACGAAGCGGATGAAGCCCAGAAGCGTAATGTCGCCGTTATCGGCGACGAGATGGCGAAGAACCTCTTTCCCGGCAGGCCTCCGCAGATCGGTGCCATCGTCTTGCTCAACGGCGTCCGCTTCGAGGTCATCGGACAAACCGATCGCATCGGGCACGGCGACAACAACTCCACCAACAACCGTGTTTTCATGCCGTTTTCCACCATGCATCAGTACTTCCCGCTCAAGGGCGAAGAGGAAAACGATGCCGTCTCCTTCCTGAATTATCGTCCGCGTACTCGCCAGGACCACCTGCTGGCGCGCGATGAAGTACGCAAGATCATAGCCCGCAATCATGGCTTCGATCCCAAGAACACGGATGCCTTTGAGGACTGGGACACCGTGAAATCCGCCGAGACCGTGGGCGTGATCTTCGACGTTATGGACCTCTTCCTGGGTGGTGTGGGACTGGTAACCCTGGGCCTGGGCGCAATCGGCATCATCAATATCATGCTGGTGTCAGTAAGTGAGCGCACACGTGAAATTGGACTGCGCAAGGCGCTAGGCGCCACCAACCGCAGCATCCTGCTCCAGTTCTTCCTCGAAGGGGCATTCCTCACCTTGCTGAGCGGTGGTATTGGAATGGCTGGCGCCGGCCTCTTCATGCACGCCTTGAGCACGCTACCGTCCCCGGAAGGCTTTGATCCACCGAAGCTGTCCCTGATCTCCGCCACCGTGGCTATCGGAACGCTGGCCTTGGCCGGAATCGTCGCTGGACTCTATCCCGCCCGCAAAGCGGCGATGCTTGAGCCAGTCGAGGCCCTGAGGCAGGAGTAGCCATGGTCAAAGATCTGTTCTCGCAAGCCTACGAAGCCATGCGCTACAACCGCCGGCGCACCACTCTCACCATGCTGGGCATGGCCTGGGGCATCGCTACCGTTGTGCTTCTGCTTGCCTATGGAGCAGGTTTCGGACGCGCCATTGAGGTGATCTTCGCCAACTGGGGCACGCGCATCATCGGCGTTTTTCCCGGCCGTACCTCGATGCAGGCAGGAGGGCAGAAGGCAGGCACTCAGATCAGGTTCACCATCGATGACATCGATCGCATCGTGAATGCGGCTCCCCTGGTGCAGCGTATCACGCCCGTCGCTGACAAGCAGTCCACAGTGCAGCAAGATGTGCGCACCTACACGTTGCCCATCGAAGGCTGCTACGACAGCATGTTCAAGATTCAGGCAATGAAGATTGCTGAGGGACGCTTCTTCGATAGCCAGGACGTTACTTCGCGTCGGCGTGTCGCGGTGATTGGCTCGGAGGCCAAGACAAAACTCTTCTCCGGCGAATATGCGCTCGGACAATCCATCCGCATCGACGGTATCAGCTACACGGTGATCGGCGTCATGCAGCCCCGCATGCAGGAGAGCGATGACAGCATCAACAAGATGATCTATGTGCCCTTCACCACCATGAGCCAACTGAAGGACACACATTATCTCGATGGCATCTGGCTCGACTATGAGGGCGGTCAGTATGAACAGGTCGAACGCCAGGTGCGCCAGGTGCTGGCCAGTCAATACAACTTCAATCCCGACGACAAGCGTGCGGTCTCCGTCTTCAATATGATGAAGCAGTTGCACCAGTTCCAGATCATTACCGTCGGGCTGAAGGTCCTGCTGGGCTTCATCGGCACGTTGACGCTCGGCATCGGCGGCGTCGGTCTGATGAATATCATGCTGGTCTCGGTCACCCAGCGCACCCGCGAAATCGGCGTCGAGAAGGCGCTGGGCGGTCGGCGCAGTCACATCCTATTCCAGTTCCTGGCCGAAGCACTTACCATCACCGCGATTGGCGGCATCGCCGGAATCGCCATCGCCTACATCATTTCATTCTCCGTCGGCCGTCTGACGTTCTACAGCGCAGTCGCCAAAAACGCCGAAGCTGCCGACATCCGCCTGATCATCGACCCCACAACGGTTGTGGTGGCGACGGTGATCCTCGCACTGGTCGGCCTGGTCAGCGGCATGCTGCCTGCCATTAAGGCCTCACGCCTCGATCCCATCGAAGCCCTGCGCTACGAATAGGCATCGCTCTTTTTCTGCACTCACAGATAGCTCAGCCACCAGGTGTGGCGGCGCTGCTTCAGGCGTGCGAACCAGCGGCACATTGGGTAAAGCAGCAACAACACCACGACCCAGACGGCGTACACCGTCCACAGAGGATATCCGTAATTGGCGGGGAACAGCTTGTCCGGGCTGCCCATGGAGGGCGGTGCCATGAGAAGAAACGGTTGCGGGCCGTAGCGGACAAAGTTCATGGCAATGGCGATCAGGTGCGCCGCCAGCAAATGCATTGCGTAGAAAAAGAACGGCACGCGGCCGAAGACGATGAGCGGGTTGTCAGACGAGAATCGCGGACCCTCCAGCCAGGCAAGGGCGATGAGGGCCGGTCCCAGCGTCATCAGCAGAAACGCCAGCGATGGCGGATATTTCGTGGTGTCGAGAAATGACAGCACAGTGAACCAGGGCGACGGCTGATGGGTCCACGGATTCGGGTCTCCGTAAACATTGATGGTGCGCAGCACCAGAAATCCAACCGTGAGCGCCAGCCCCAGGCGCAACAGGAATCGCCGGCGACGGACTGCGTCCCAGGTGAAAACACTGCCCAGACAATAGCCGGCTGCCATCACTCCGATCCATGGCAGCACGGGATAAGCGGTGAGGAAGTTAATCCCCGCGAAAGAGAACACAGCTTGCTGATGGAGGATATCCCACAGCCATGCCGCTTTCCCGAAGCGGTCGGCGGAAATGCCATCCAGCAGATTGTGTAACGCGATGATGGCAACGCTGAGAACGAGCAGCACACGTCTCGGCAGATATACCAGTCCCGCGAGCGCGATCATCGACAGCCCAATCGCCCACAGAATGAGCAGGATGACCAGGCTCCCGCGGTAGGCGACTTGCGAAAACATGATTACCCGCAGAATCGTGAGTTCCAGCACGATCAGCCAGAGCCCGCGAGTCGAGAGAAACAGTGAGAGCTGTGTCTTGTTGTGCTTTCCGCGCTGCATCCAGAAAAACGCGCCCAGGCCGGCGGTGAGCATGAACACCGGCGCGCAGAAGTGCGTGATCCAGCGGGTGAAGAAAATCGCCGTCGTCGTGCGCGTGAGGTCCGTGGGTGAGAACTGCATGGCGCTCCGCGCAACGAAGTCGCGGAGGTGATCGATTGCCATCAGCATCATGATGGCTCCGCGAAGCGCATCGACGGACTGGATACGAGGAGCGGTTGTGGGCTGAGGCGAAGAATCGACCACTATCATGCGCTGTTAATCTTCGCATGGACGTGGGTGCGCGCAGCGCCACGTTTACAATCCCTCTGTGACCTGTGACCGGCTCAGCCGCGTGCTCGATCAACTCAAACTCTACGAACATCCGCTGGTGGAGTTCGCCGCCCGGGCCAAGGGCGATGGCGTCGAAGTCATTCTCCGTCCTCGGTTCACCGAACCCAGGGTTCACACCTACTACTACGACCTGCACCCCCGCGACCTGGACGATCCGCAATTCGAGTGGACCTTCCAGCGGCAGCTCTTTGACTGCCTGCACGATTACCTGGTCGAGATGTTCATCCGCACCCCACAGCATCGCAAGGAGCACGCCCAGATGCAGCGCGAAGGCAAGTTGTGAGCAGCCGGCCCAACGCCTCGCGGGGTGCCCGGCCATTCCCGGGGTTGGCATGAGTGGGAATCCATTGCGTGAGCGCATCGCCGCAGAGATACTCCGCTGCGGGCCGATTCCGTTCTCGCGCTACATGGAGATGTGCCTCTACGAGCCAGAACTGGGCTACTACGCTCGCCCGCGCGAGCAGTTCGGCAAGGGGGGAGACTTCTACACTGCGAGCGACGTGCATGCGGTCTTCGGACGGCTGCTGGCCCGCCAGTTTGAGGAGATGTGGCGCCTGCTCGGCTCGCCTGACCGTATCGACCTGATCGAACTGGGACCGGGCCGTGGCCTGTTTGCCGCCGACGTGCTCGACTGGTCGGCCAAACAGTTCCCGGATTTTGCACGCGCGCTGCGCTATTCCCTGGTGGAGCAGTCGGCGCACCTGCGAGCCCGTTTGCAGGAGCGGTTGTCAGAACACGTTGCGGCGGGACGCGCAGGGATTTTCGATTCTCTGGAGGCAGTCAGAGGTGAAGCTGCTGTTTCGAAGGAGGCGACGTTACCAGGCTCTGAAGGTCCGCACCACCTGAACGAAGATGTAAGCTCCCGAAGGGGACGCCATAGTCTAGCCCAGCACGGAGGCGAAGCCGGAGTGCTGGGAACGTCGCCAACAGATACGTTCCAGTCGCGTAGCGACGGCACACCGTTGATCGTCTTCGCCAACGAATTCTTCGACGCGTTGCCAGTGGACATCATCGATCATCGCGGCGCCGTCCGAATCGCCGAAGAGCAGGGAAGATTCGTCGAACAATTCGCTTCTCCAGCTGCTAACGAGTTTGACTACATCGACCATTACAGCGTGCATCCCGAAGAGGGCGAGCGCGTCGAAGTCTCCTTTGCAGCCCTCGCCTGCGTAGATCGCGTGGCGCAGCTCTTTCACAATCGTCCCGGCTTCGCCATGTTTATCGACTATGGCTACACGCGTGAAGAGCAGCTCGCCGGCCGCCATCGCGATACCCTGATGACCTATCACCGTCATCGCGCGAGTGCGTCGCCCTACGATGCTCCGGGCGAGCAGGACATCACGGCCCACGTGAACTTCACCGCGCTACGCTGCCATGCCGCCGCGCAGGCTCTCGATGAGATCGGGCTCGTAACCCAGACCCAGCTCTTGATCGGCATCGGAGAAGAAACCCAATTCGCCGATGCTTTTCAGGAGTGCCAACTGCCCCAGGAGCGCGCCAAGGTCGCGCTGCAGCTTCGCCACCTGCTCTCGCCGGAAGAGATGGGAGAGAAGTTTCACGCGCTCTTGCTGTCCCACCGAATTACCCGCCAACAGGGTGGGCGCCTGAGCGCAGTGAAGCTACTCGCCAGCTAAGCTCAATCCAAGGACCCGTCTGTGTCCCCAAATAGCCTGACAACCCAGCGGGCCGCTTCTTCCTCCTATTGTGAAGGCCGCAAGCAACAACGACAGGCTGGACGGCTATCCCTCTGCGGTTGCAGAACTGATGGCTCGATGCACGGAAAGCTTTCAGTGGGCTCGGCCTTACGAAAGGAGATCAGCAATGCAGAACATACGACAGCTTTGCCGCTTTGCGGCATGGGTTTCAATCGTCCTGCTAGGCGCATTGTGCTTTGCACAGAATCGTGAGCCTTACCCCCAGAACGGCACCACGGGCGCGCCCGGCCAGAGCAATCCGATGGGTGCTCCCGCCCAACCAGGCGTTCCAGGCCAAATGGGGACGATGAACGACGCTCAGACAGGTCAGATGGGGACGACGAGCGCCCAGATGGCGGATCATGCCTTCATGAAGAAAGCAGCCGAAGGAGGTATGGCCGAGGTGCAGATGGGCCAGTTAGCGCAACAGAACGGCCAGAGCCAGCAGGTGAAGGAGTTCGGTCAGCGGATGGTGACCGATCATTCGAAGGCAAACGATGAGCTCAAGCAGGTGGCTCAGCAGCAGGGCGTACAGCTGCCCGACTCACCAAGCGCGAAGCAGAAGGCTGAGTACAAGCGGCTCTCCAAACTGCATGGCGATGCGTTTGATGATGCCTACGCGAAGCTGATGGTGAGCGATCACAAGAAAGACGTTGCCGAGTTTCAGCGCGAGGCCGACTCCGGCAACAACCCTGAAGTCAAGAACTGGGCCGGCCAGACTTTACCGACGCTGAAGGAACATCTGCAATTGGCCGAGCAGATGAAGGGATCCGAGAACCTCGGCCCGAATAAGTCCGAGAAATCGAGTAGCGGAACCGGAACGGGCAGCTCTCCGCAGCACTAGCACCGGCAGTCGCGACGGAAGGCCGCCCGTTCGAGGCTGTTACGGAACTCGGTGCTGAGCGATGATGTTGGGACAAACCACACGCCCGTCCGCCGGGACAGCATATCTAAGCCCAGCGATTTATCGCTGGGAGAGCGCAAGTGGGAAATCCCGAGTCCGCTTCAGCGGACAGCACGATTTTCGTAACAGCCTTGTTCCGGCGGCCCTTCTGTGCCAAGTGTCCTTCAGGGCGGTAAATTACTTCGCCAGTTCGTACCCGGCAAAAAAGTAGCTCAGCTCGAAGCGCGCCGTGTCGTCCGCATCGGAACCGTGGACAGCATTGTGTTCGATGTTGTCAGCCCACTTCTTGCGTATGGTTCCGTCATCGGCCTTGGCCGGGTCGGTTGCTCCCATCAGCTTGCGATAGTCGGCAATGGCCTCTTCCTTTTCCAGCGCGATGACAATGATCGGGCCGCTCGACATGAAGTTGGTCAGCGACTCGAAGAACGACCGATGTACGTGCACGGCGTAGAAGCCTTCCGCCTGCGCTTTAGTGATGTGCAGCATCTTCATGCCGATGATGCGAAAGTTATTTTGCAGCAAAGTGCTGATGATGTCGCCGGAGGCGTGCTTGGCGACCGCATCGGGCTTAATGATGGATAGAGTGCGTTGCAGTGTCTTCATGAGTACGCTTTTTGCTATTCGCCTTTCGCTATTCGTTCGATCGTAACTGAATCTCCTCGCCTCTCTCTTTCGCTTTTCAGGATTGCCAAACGCTCCAAGGTGTCTGGCGAAAAGCGAATAGCGAAAGGCGCAGAGCGGTCTTACTTCCTCGCTTGCACCAGCGTCTCGCCGATCTCCGCCGGAGAATTCGCCACGTGGATGCCCGCCGCCTCCATCGCCTTGATCTTCTCCTTGGCCGTGCCTTTGCCGCCGGAGATGATCGCGCCCGCGTGTCCCATGCGGCGTCCTGGAGGCGCGGTCTGCCCGGCGATGAATCCCACCACAGGCTTTTTCACCTTCGCCTTGATGAACTCGGCCGCCGTCTCCTCGGCACTGCCGCCGATCTCGCCGATCATGATGATGGCTTCCGTCTCGGGGTCCTTATTGAACAGATCGATGGCGTCCACGAAGTTGGTGCCGATAATCGGGTCGCCGCCGATGCCGATGGCCGTCGACTGTCCTATGCCGCGCGTTGTGAGCTGATAGACCGCTTCATACGTCAGCGTGCCCGAGCGCGACACAATGCCCACATTGCCTTCCTTGTGAATGTTCGCCGGCATGATGCCGATCTTGCACTTGCCCGGCGAGATGATGCCCGGGCAGTTCGGTCCGATGAGCCGCGAATTCTTCGTCTTCAGGAACTCCCAGGTCTTCACCATGTCCATCGCCGGGATGCCTTCGGTGATGCACACGATGAGCGGAAGGCCCGCATCCGCAGCTTCCATGATGGCATCTGCGGCGCCCGGAGGTGGAACAAAGATCACCGTCGCGTTCGCGCCTGTCTTCGCGACCGCTTCGCTCACCGTGTTGAAGATGGGCCAGCCTTCATGCGTGGTACCGCCCTTGCCGGGAGTCACGCCTCCCACCACCTGGGTTCCGTAGGCAGCCGAATTCTTGGCGTGAAATGTGCCTTCGCGTCCCGTCAGTCCCTGTACCAGCAACCGCGTCGACTTGTCGACCAGTATGCTCATTTGACCCCCTTGGCAGCGGCGACAACCTTCTCGGCTGCGTCTTTCATGGTCTGCGCCACGATGAAATTCAGTCCGCTGTTCTTCAGGATCTCGCGGCCCTGCTCCACGTTGGTTCCTTCCAGCCGCAGCACGATGGGCAATTGGATGTTGGTCTTGCGCGCCGCGCTCACCACTCCGTTGGCCAGCGTGTCCACGCGCAGAATGCCGCCGAAGATGTTGATGAGCACCGCCTTCACGTTCTTGTCGGCCAGCAGAATTTCAAATGCGTGTGTGACCTGCTCTTCGTTGGCGCCGCCGCCTACGTCAAGGAAGTTCGCCGGCATGCCGCCCGCATACTGGATGATGTCCATGGTCGCCATCGCCAGGCCTGCGCCATTGACCATGCAGCCCACGTTGCCGTCGAGCTTGATGTAGTTCAGCGCATACTTGCTGGCTTCGACTTCTAGCGGGTCTTCTTCGCTGATGTCGCGTAGGTCGCGGATGTCGGGATGGCGATACAGCGCGTTGTCGTCGAAGTTCATCTTCGCGTCCAGCGCGAACAGCCTTCCGTCAGTCGTTGTTATGAAAGGATTGATCTCCACCAGCGAGGCGTCGGTGTCTTCCGCCGCCCGCGCCAGGGCCATCATGAACTTTACCGCGCCGCTAACGTACTTTGGCTCGAGCCCCAGCCGGAACGCGATCTTGCGCGCCTGGTAGGCTTGCAGGCCAAGACCGGGGACAAGGTGTTCCTTGATGATGGCGTCCGGGTCTTTGGCCGCGACCTCTTCGATCTCCATGCCGCCCGCTGCCGACGCCATGAATACGTTGCGCCCGACCTGGCGATCCAGCACGATGCCCAGATACAGCTCCCGCGCGATAGGCAAGGTTTCTTCGATCAGCAGCCGCTGCACCTTCTTGCCCTCGGGGCCGGTCTGGTGCGTGACCAGTTGCATGCCCAGGATCCTGCCGGCCAGCAGCGTGGCCTCCTCAGCGGATTTGGCCAGTTTCACGCCGCCCCCCTTGCCGCGTCCTCCGGCATGGATCTGGGCTTTGACTACGATTCCGGTGGCGCCTTCGTGGAGCAGTGATCGAGCAGCAGTGTCGGCTTCTTCGACGCTTTCGACCATCTGTCCCCGAGGCACCGCCACTCCGTACTTCGACAGTATGGCTTTTGCCTGGTACTCGTGAATTTTCATGATTTAGCAAGGCGAGCGAACGCCAAAAAGCTCCGCCACTCTGGCCCGAAGGGCCGATTATCTCCTTGAAAGATGGCTACAGGATGGAACTGGTAAGTGTAATTGACGGGGGGAGGCCGGAGCAATTAATGGGATGCTGGGAGCTGTCCGTTGCCAGTCTGCTTTGCCACAGTGCGTGCAAGCAGCCGTCTCACCTTGTTTGCCTTATTGCGCACTGCCGGACACATGTTTGGCGTTTCCCGGGCCTGGGGTCACTGCCGGCTGATTGCGCAACATGAACATCGTGCCCGATGGCAGCCTCAGGTGGGGCTTGGGCGAAAGCAGAAACACGACCCCGTTCTTGGCTTGCTGGATGTACACATCGTCCAGTCGCTGATAGCTCAACTCCGGAGCGTCGTTCCCCCCATCCGTTGCATCTCGCGGGGGATGGCCGATTGACCTTGAACGCGAGGCGTAGCGCGCGTGTTCAACGTCCACCCGATTGATGGCCGCCTCAAAAGCGCTGTCGTTCCGTCCAGATACCTCAGCTTTCATCGTGATCTGCGAAGCAATGAACGCGTGTAGAGCAATCGTGTGGTGCTTCCACTCCGCGCTTTCCACCACCAGCACTACCCAGGAAGGCTTGTCATTTTGACGAGAGGCTGCCCCCGCAATCTTCCCGTGCAACTTTGCGTTCTCCGGCATGACCAGGCCATTGCCGACCAGCACCGGTTCCAGGGTTTCCATTTCGACAACATCCCCAGCTTTGCACTTTTTCGTGTCAATGGTTTTGGCAAGCCGGGCAGGGATGCTGAGGTTGTCAGGAACTTGCGCAACTGTAGTGACCGCTTGCGGATCTTCAGCAAAGACGGCGATGGCGGAAAAGAGGACTACTAGGAGCACTCGCATTGGCTCACCCTCTGGCCACTCGCATTGGGATTGCCACTAGGGTACTTCCAGCGCTTTTGACCCTCAAGAGAAAAAGTAGGGACTCGATAGGCAAGATTCGGGCCGCATGGCGGACTACTCCACCCCGACCCTCCTCATCCCCGCCGCCTGCAAGGCAATCTCCCACACAAATGCTGGATTGTTCCTCAGATATCGCCGCCACAACCGTCGCGGTTCCTTGCGCAGCCGATCAAGCCATTGCAAGCCACATGTCTTGATCCACTGGGGTGAATCGGAAACCAGCCCTGCGTGAATATCGAACGCCGCACCCACTCCCGCCATTAGGCGTACGTCCAGCTTGCCCAGGTGCTCAGCCATGAACCTTTCCTGCCTGGGTGTGCTCAGCCCCACCCAGAGAATGTCTGGCTTGCACTCGGTAACCCGCTGCCGCAGCTCGATTTCCTGAGGCTCCGACAGCTCCCCGAATGGCGGGGTATACACCCCAACAATCTGCAGGTTTGTAAGCCTTTGTTGAAGTTTTTGTTGAAGAAGCTCCGCCACTCCCGGCCTGCCCCCATATAGGAAGTGCCGACACCCGCACTGCACTGGCGACCCGCACATCGCGAGCATGTAGTCCGGCCCGTAGACGCGGTCCATCTGCCGATGTCCCTGCATTCGCCCAACCCATACCGTCGGCATGCCGTCGGGGAGGCACAACACAGCGTCATTCAGGATGCGTCGCAGTTGCATATCGCGCCGCGCCTCCATCACTCCGTGTACGCCCGTCAGGCAGACGTAACCGCGCGCCCCGCTCTGGAGGAAACAGCCGGACAGCCGGACAGCCTCCTCCAGAGTTGTGGCGTGTACGCCCACTCCAAGAACATTCGCGCGCGGCAGCCCGGCAAAGCTAATCGGCGGCATAAGCCAATACCGGCGCGAGCCGTCCCGCCTTGCGCAGTTCGCGCTCGATCCACATGTAGGTGACGCGCAGGCCATCGCGCAAGCGAATCTGCGGCTCCCATCCCAGCACCTCGCGCAGCCGCGAGTTGTCGCTGTTGCGCCCACGGACGCCCTGCGGTTTGCTGAGGTCGTGATGCTTGGCCAGCCGCTTGTTGGCGATCTCGCACACCAGGTCCACCAGACCATCGACGCTGATGAGCTCATCTGTGCCCAGGTTGAGCGGCTCACGATAACTGCTGGCCATCAGGCGAAGCAGGCCGTCGAGGCAATCGTCGATATACATGAACGACCGCGTCTGCTTTCCGTCGCCCCAGACTTCAATGTCACCACCATCCGGCGTCAGCACCACCTTGCGCGAGATCGCTGCCGGCGCCTTTTCCTTGCCGCCCTCGAACGTTCCCAGCGGCCCATAGACATTGTGGAAGCGAACGATGCGCGTCTCCATCAGGTAATCGTGAAAGTAGTAGCGGCAAAGTTGTTCCGTGAAGAGCTTCTCCCAGCCGTAACCCGCTTCCGGATCGGCGGGATGCGAGTCCTCTTCCCGCAGCGGAGTCACATCCGCATCGTTCTGCTTATATCCTGCATACACGCAGGCCGACGACGAGAACAGGTAACGCCGCACGCTGTTGATGCGGGCTGCCTCCAGCATGTGCGCGTTGATAAGAATGTTGTTGCGCGCGATGTCGGCCAGGCTGGCCGTGATGTAGCCGATGCCTCCCATGTCGGCGGCGAGGCTGTACGCCTGATCGATGCTGCGTGTGGCTTGCAGGCAGTTGGCCCAGTGGCGCAGATCGAGCAGCTCGAATTCGTCGGCGACCGTGGGCTCGAACTCAGGCTCCTTGAGGTCGGCGCCGCGTACCCAGTAGCCTTCCTGTTTGAGCCGCTTGACCAGATTGTGGCCGATGAACCCTCCGGCCCCGGTAACTAACACGCGAGTTTGCGATTTCATGATTGCCCTCAGAGTGGTGTGTGCAGATATGAAGACAGAAGCCGCCGTCACCCGGCGAAACATTTCAGCCCCAGATTCCTTGCAGAAAATTCGTCAGCCGAGGAAAGGCCGTACGAGCAGCGCCTGTGGCAGCAGGCCCCCGAAACGTGTTTGCGTCATAGGCCGGTGTGATCGTCTCGAACGCCGGTTGGGGAAGGTCGAACCCCGCATTTGCGCCTAATGCGGCTTGGTAGATCGCAATCAGCTTGTGGTAGTTGCTCGCAGGCGAGTAATGCTCCAGGCAGTGGTAGCGTGCTGCCCGCCCCATTTCTTTGGTTTCCAGCGGACGCGACCACGCCCGGCGGATCGCGATGGAAAGCTGCAGCGCATCTTCGATCTGGACCACCAAGCCCGTGCGCCGGTCAGCAACCAGTTCGCGCAGTGCGCCGGCGCGCGGAACAATAGACGGAACGCCGCAGGCCATGGCCTCCAGCACCGACAATCCGAAGGTCTCGTAGCAGCGGCTGGGAGCAACCAGGAACCGCGCCTCACGAATTCGTCCCAAAGTCTCGTCATGCGATAGGTGACCGCTGAAGCTGATGTGGCGTGCATCTGACTCGCGTACTAGCTTCCGCGCAGCTTCTTCCAGCGGACCTGATCCAACCACCAGCAACGGAACGTTCTTCATCTCGCGCCAGACTTCGAGCAGCGGAAGTATGCCTTTCTCTTCGCTGAGCCGGCCAACGAAGATTCCGTACTCGCCCACGCCCTCCTTTTGCGGAACAATTTCAGCGGCGAAATGAGGCTTCACCACAATCTTGCTTGCCGGCAAGCCGTGTTGGCACAAAACAGCCCGGCAGAACTCGCTGGGAGCGACATAGGTAGCCACACGCTCCCGCCATGTTCCCAGCGCACGATGAGTGCCCAACATCATCGCCACTGTCGCCGTCTGTCCCCGCGAATCGCGATAGCAGCCACGCGACGATGCCTTTACCAGGCTGCCGCCGCAATCGTCGCAGGGCGCTCCATTGCGAAAAAAGTTTCCGCCCACGCAGGCCAGCCGGTAGTTGTGCACCGTCTGCACCACCGGGACGCCCTCGGCGGCGCAGGCGTAATACACGGCTGGGCTCAGCAGCGGCAGCAGGTTATGGCAATGCACGATGGCGGGCCGCTCCTGCCGGATCAGGGCGCGCAGTTCCAGATACGATTCCTGGTCCCACGTTGTGGTAAGCGGCAAAGCAGCCTTGCGCAGCACGCTGAAGCGCGCGATCTCGCGATTGTGCCGTGCATACTGCAATACTCGGTGCCCATGGCTGCGCAGCAGTTGGATCTCGGCGTTGGCCACCGTGTCCTCGCCGCCAGGCTCGAGGTATCGATTGTGAATTACCAGGATGGCAAGTCTTGCCATGGCAATGTCTCCGGGGCACTCATCCATCGTGTGTTGAAGCCAACTCTTCGCCGGATCTGCAACTCGCGAGCAATGTTTCCGCTGACGATTTTCCTGGTGAAACGGCGTGCTCGCGCCCAATAGCGGCGGGCTTCGAGGTCCCACCCGCGATGCTCGCAGCCGGCAGCGTTCTGCACCAGGTGGCGCTCGTACGCTCTGCGCTCGGTGTTGCACAGGCTGACGTTGTCCCGGTGCCAGCGAAAAGCGGCGATGAATTGCGGCACATAGTGGAACGCACAGCCCAGGCGCGCCAGGCGCGTAAAGAACTCGAAGTCCATCGCCACCCGGTAATCGCAGTCGAGCAGTAGGCCGCGTTCGATCAGCCGGCGGCGGAAGAACGTCGAGGTCGAAGGGATATAGCAGCCGAAGTACAGCAGCACCTGGAAATCGAAGTCGTGCTCCACCTTCGAGCGCACCACGCGCCCCACCCGATCGACGAACACGCAATCGCCGTAAATGACGTCCGCCTCCGGATGCGCCTCGGCCGCCTGCGCAATCGCCTCCAGCCCGCCCGGCAAGTAGTAGTCATCGGCGTTCAGCCAGCCAACGAGGTCGCCAGTCGCCATCAAGAAGCCTTTGTTGATGGCATCCGACTGGCCCTGGTCCGGCTCGGAGATCCAGCGCAGATGCGAGTGTTGTTGCAGAATCTCCAGTGTGCCGTCGGTCGAAGCCGCGTCGATGACGATGTGTTCCGCCACCACGCCGCTTTGCCGGTTCACACTGAGGATTGCATCTTGCAGGTAAGTGGCGCCGTTGAAACTTGGGGTGACGACGGAAATGCTCGGTCGGGACATAAAGGTTCTCGAATAAAAGCAACGGCCAATAGAAAGGCGATAAGGTTGGTGGATTGAACAGCCGAATAGGGCCAGGGGGTGAATCCCAGAGAGACGATGAATTGTGCGGCCAGATACGCAAGTACCGCGCTCACCACTGCCCGATTGCCGGGGGGTGCACGTCTCGCCTGTCCGCGCAGGCAACGGAAAAGATAAAGATGATAAGCGAGGTAGAGAGCGAGCCCTAGCAGGCCGTATTTCAGCCAGACATGCAATGGCGCGTTGTGCACCATCACTGACTCCTCTTTCCAGTTGCGGATATGCCACGTGGGATACGAGCGGCCCAGGCCGATTCCCATGAGCGGCGCCGCGCGGACCTGCGTCCAGGCGTCCAGCACATCGCCGACGTGGTCGGCATTGTCCTTGCCGTACAGCGCGTCCTCTTGGGTGACATTGATGCTGGATAGCCGCGCCGGCAGCGACGCGCCCAGCATAAGGAACGCGATTCCTGCAATGCATAGCGGCACAGCAACAATCCGAATCCGCCTTCCGCGGCTGATCAACACGAGCAATGTCACGCCAACAGCCAGTTCCGCCCAATAGGTGCGTCGAAAACATAAGGCGACCAGCAACATCGAGCCGGCGCTGAGCAGCAGCCATAGCGCGCGATGCCTCCTCGCCCACGCGGAGCCGGACAATGACAGCCCCAGAATCGAAACCAACACCAGCGCCGACAGCGAAGGCCCATCAAATAGCGGAATGCGCAGTCCCAGCAGACTCGTCCCTTTTCCCTGCACATATGCCAGGAGCAGCATCGCAATATGCGTCGCAGCTACCGCGCCGAAGAGAAAAACCGCAATGCGAGCATCGGAAGGGTCCTGGATCCAGAAGCGGTAGACAATGTAGAACGCCACGCCCAGAGCCAGCGCGCGCCAGTCGAAGAATAAATTCTGCCCGCCGCGCTCCATGCCGTAGACGAGGCTGATCATGATCGCTATAGCAAAACCCGCCATCAATAAGGCGAGCCTGCGCGGAAAACTCGGGCCCCGTTCGCGCCCGCAACCCAGAGTGAACCCGTGAGCCAGAGCCAGGACAAGCACCGCGACGTCAACCACGCGGAACCCGCCTGCCAGGGTGGTGTAGAGAAAGCTCTTGGGAGCCGTCTCGCCGTTCCCCTGCGAGTATTCGGCAATGAAAACCAGCGACAGTAGGGAGCAGAGTACGACCGCGCGAGCCACGCGCACGATCGCCCGCCGTTGTGGGACCGCCTCCCGCCACTGCGTTCGCAGCACCGAATCTGCGATCCAGGCGGTTGCGCTCACGCGGACACCATTTCGGCGCTGGCTGTGTCCTGCGCTCCGTACACAGTTTCGATGACTCGCCGGAACTCGAAATCCCACGCGCGGCGCCGCGCCTGAATGCTCAAGGACTGTCGCAGTCCACGATTGCGTGCGAGCTGGCTCAGATGCTGGGCGATGTCATAGGCGACGACGTCACTCGTGCGACCCGCCGCAGGAACCACGCGTCCACATCGGTTATTGACGATATGTGCTGGCCCTCCAAGGTCGGCGCAGATCACTGGCAATCCATGCGCCAATGCCTCCAGCACCGCCATGCCCCCGGAGTCGCGCAGGCTGGGAAACAGAAATACATCGTGCTGATGGAAATGCCATTGCACTTGCTCGTGGTCGAGCCACGCCACCCAGGTGACTGAATCGACGATTCCCAGTCGCCATGCCAGAGAAAGCATTGGCGCCCGCGCCGGGCCGTCCCCGATCAGTGTCAAATGGGTGGGCACGTCAAGAGTCTTCATCCGCTGCATTGCTAGCAGCGCGATCTCCAGGCCCTTCCATTCCAGCAGGCGCCCCACGTAGAGGCAGTGCAGCACTGTGCCGCCTTTTGCCGCGCGGCGGTGGCTGAACCCGAGTTGCTCCGATGTGATCCCGATGGCCAACTGCACCTCGCATTTATGGCGGAAGCGGCGTGGCACCAGCGTGAGCGAATCGCGGGACGTCAGGTAGATCCGCTGGGCGCGCCGGTAGGCGAGATGCAACAGCGGATCGAAGCGGGCCAGCAGGTTGGCGCAGTCGCGCACGACTTCGATCCCTTGCGCCCGCCATGTCATCGACCGCCGCAACCCCCACGGCACTCGCTCCCCGCCGCAGACCGGCCCGAAATAGAAGGGAATCCCCAGCCATCCCATGAAACTGGGAGCGCGCAGGCTGACGAAGGTGACGTGGTGAACGTAGTCAAAGCGTTGCGCGCGATTGAGCCGCCGCGCCGCCAGAAATGCCAGCCCCTGCCACAATAGGTAATAAAGATAGATCGCGCCGGGAAGCTTCTTCCATCGGCGCGCCCAAGCGGGAAGGTCGCAGTACACAAAGTGCAGGTTGTCTGTCTTGCTCGGCCGGAGACTGTGCTCAATAGCGCTGCGATTGGCCGCCCGAGTGATGACCCAGACCTCATGCTTCAGCGAAGCCAGCCCGGATGCCCACATCCAGCCCACGGCCGGCTCCGACCCCTTGCCCGGCTCGCACGCGTAGGCAGAAAGCAGGATGCGCGACATCACAACGCTCCGTTACCCACAGTGGCCAACTCCGACGCAGTGGGACGTGGCCGCAGGGACGACGACAGCTTCAGCCGCCGCATTGTCCTGTCTGCAAGATGAGAAATGACCACCGCTATGGCTCGCTCAAGATTTTCTGTTGCTGACAAGGTGTGCTGCCAGGCGATGTCCACGCCGGCGGGTGCGCGCCCCAGGAGTCCCTTGTTCGGACACACCACCAGCGTGGATGCGATCAGGGCACAGTTGATGCCTGCCAGTGAGAATTCGCAGTCGATCCAGGTGCGGCGAAACGCAGGCGCCATTGACTGCCCCAACTTGAGGGCCAGATTGATTCGGTCGGCGAGACGCCCATTGAGGATTCGTACGAAGAGACCGGTCGGATGCGCCACACGAGAGATCAAGCGAGCGCCGTTGGCGACGAAGGCCGATGCCCGTGCGACAGTGTCTTCTTCATGAGGCATCGACTCCAGTTCACTGCGCAGCCGAGGCAACAGCGCACGAAAGGCGGCGCGATCGTTGCGTAGCAGGGCCGACTCCATCTGCAGGTTGCTAGGTTGCTGCCAGAGGCTGAGGGCAAGCTCCGGATCGGGGCTGTGGCGGTAGAGCGTCGCCAGCTTGGCCCATTGCGCATCCGTGAGTGTTTGCTTGAGTACCTGCTTGATGAGGTAATACTTGAAGTCCACATCGGGCGCGGGAACGTAGAAGCCACCCGCACCGAAACATCGGTCGCGCAAAAGCCCTTTCGCCCGCATCCACAGCCTGCCTTCCCGGCGATAGTCGCTGATGCAATCTGGATTGAGGAAGGCGGCCGTGCCGGCTCGTGCCTTGGCGATCACAAAGTATGTCGCCGTCGTCTCATGCCGGATCGCCTGGATCAACTGCCCTCCGGCACGCGCCGCAGCGTCGGCGAGAAGGTGCGGAACTCTGCCATAATCCGATGGGCTCACCGCAAAATCCAGGTCCGACCCGCCAAGCACTGCCGAATCATTTGCAGCGCCCAGCAGGCAGTAGGGAACTCCCGAATTACCCATGCCCCGCATGACGGCGGAGAAAAGTTCGCGGCGCAACTCAGCCTGAGGCTCATGGCTTGCACGGTCCGCGAGCGCAATCGGCTGGTGCTGATCGGCTGCAGCGGCCAGCCCTGAGGATAGGCAAGCCGTCACGGCCGGGACTCCACCGTCATCCGCAGGGTGGCTAGGAGAAAAGCAGCGTGCGCATCGTCAGCAGCCGCCAGCTCCCGCAACAGCCTTTGCAGCAGGTACGCAAGCTCCAGCTTGCGACGTAGCACGAAGTTCAGGGCAGCCGGACGGGGAAGGCACATGCCGGGAAACGCGGGGCGCGGCGATCGTCCGAACAGGTACCGGGTCATGTGAACGAAGTGATAGACATCGTGGAAGGGCAGACCACGAGGCTCGGAATCTTCCCAGTCCACCAGCACTGCCGAACCGTTCCGCAACCGGATGTTCCACGGAGCAAAGTCGCCATGGATTCGCATGGCCGGCAGCTCGCTCGCATCGTCGACTTCCTCCAGAGCACGTCTCACCATGCCTGCATCCGCCGTACTCAACTCGAAGTGGTCCAGCTTTTTCTCCAGAGGAGGCATAACTTCGCGCAGGGTGATGGTCTCGTCAGGACGCATCAGCGACCGCAGCAACTCCGCGACCTCACGAGTCAACGTCATCCCGCAGCCCACGCCGCGTACTACCGTCTGCGACGAGACACACCGGCTTGCGTCGAAGGCCACCAGCCGTGGCGCAGCCTCAAAGCCTAGCTCCCGCAATTCAAACAACGTCTCCGCCTCGTGCTCGATGGCCGCCTTAGCGTCTTCCGTCAGAGGCACTTTCACAATCAGCTCGCACGCATGCGACGCGGCATCGATCAAGTGGACCACCGCTTTGCGCCTCGGCCCAGGTGTTCCGAGGTAGACTAGCGGCTCCGGTAGAGCAGGCCGGCACCACCCCAGCTCTCTCCAGTCCAGATCCGTGATCCAGTCGACATGCTTGGGATCGACCACCGGCAGGCTGCGCGCTCCACTCCAGCGCATGACCGACTTCATCGCAGCCCAGGCCATGCGCGAAGTTGCCCGATAGGGACGCCATCCCAGGAATGCGTCGCCGTAAAGGCGTCGCCCGGCGGGCACCAGCCAGCGCGGACAGTCTGCTCGTCCCACGGCGTGAAAGCACGGGCCGATCGGTTTGGACGCGTCGTCTTCCACCGTATTCAGGCAACAACCCATCCCCCCTTCAGGCTTTGGCAAAGTCCACCTCCCTGGGGCTGTCGGTTGTCAGTTGGGCAAACTTCAAAATTGCGATGGCGATTTCGTCGACAACCTCGGCAATTGGTCTGCCACCGTCCACCACCCTCGCATTGGGCATGGCGCCGAGCTGCGCCACATACTCTCTTCGTTGCCGCTCCGATTCGTTCGGCATCACCTCGTCTTTTCTTCGTTGCAGCTCCCCGGCCGGAACATCCAGTACAAACTGTAAGTCCGGCCGCGGAGCTCCTCGGCCAAGCAAGGAGGCAAACCTGGCCGTCGACCCGTCCACCCGGTAGCGGCGTGGATCGATTGCATAGTCCGCAAAGTAGCGATCGAAGATGACCAGCTGGCCCTCCGCAACGGAGGGAAGCGTGACCAGCCAGTACCCCAGCCAGTCGTGAACCAGCATGTAGATCAACTTCAGAGAGCTAAATGCGACTCCTCTCGGTATCTGTGCGTGTGGATGTGTTACCGGCGCCGGCTGCGCCTTCACGCTCCCCAGCGAAATACGCAAGTGATGAACCGTAACTCCGCGGAAGGAAGGAGCAAGCGCCAGGCTTAACCCTTTCGCTATCGCCGATTTTCCGGCGCCGTCCGGACCATAGAGCGCAATCCACAGTCCTGGTTCCTTGCCTTTAGTTGTCGTTGCGGGTCTCATCGTGATTTGTCAGACGCGTAAGGCGGTGCTGTCAGAAGCGTTCTCATAAATTGGTTTTGAAGGCGGACAACTTGAGCCCTGCCGTTCAGGCCGCCAAGAATAAGGGTTTCAGTCCCAAGGGAAAGCAATAGTTACGTTCCTGGTTCGAGACCGCCTCTAGTTATATCTGCCATAGATGACGACCCCGACCGCCATCTGCAAAATGGAATTCAAACTACGGCTGGCCCACTCCTTGGCGCCGTTCACCGGAAAGTAGACAATGTCGCCGTCATGCAGCGTCGAGTCGGCCATCTGGTTCGCAAGAATCTTCTTCAGGTCGAGCGGCTGCTGTTGCGGGCCGGTCTCTGTCTGGCGGATCAGGCTACCGTGGAAGTTCGCGGTGTGGTTCAAGCCCTGCGCCAGCGCCAATCCTTGCAGTACAGTGATCGGCGTCCGGTCATCCAGGGCGAACCCGCCCGGCTTTCCGACGTCGCCCAGGACGTAAACCGTGCCCGTCCGCCCGACTACGACGCGGTCCCCCGGCAGCAGCACCGTATCCGCGCTTTGTGCCGAGCTATTCAGGTCGACGGTTGATACGGTGCTTGAGTCCTTGTGCGTAAGCGTCACCGTGTGCGATGCAAACTGGGTGACGCCGCCCGCTAAGGCAATCGCATCGACAACCTGCTGCTGGCCCCACAGGGAATAGCTCCCGGGATTTCTCACCTCGCCCAGCACGGTCACCGTCTGCGTGGCGCTTTCCACCAGGTTGACGGATACGTGAGGATTGCGCAGGACCTTCGCATCGGTGAGCCGCGTCTCAATGGCCTGCCCCGCCTCGGACGCCGTCAGCCCCGCCGTGTGTACCTTCCCACCTACCACCAGCTCGACGTCCCCATCGTTGTCGACACGCGTCTTTTGTGAGAGTTCAGGTGTGTCGAAAACGGTAACCTCCAGCAAATCCCCGGGAGCGATTCGCGTAAGCGGAGCGCTAGCCGGCACCGGCGCTGATCGGATGCTCCCTGCGTTGAGCGCAGTCGTCTGCTCCGTGCGCGCCGGTGCCGAGGCCAGCGTAGGTGGCAACTGTTGAGCAAAACTTAAACTGTTGAACGCCAGCCACAGCACGAGCCAGCAACCGGCAGGCTGCGGAAAAATCCAGCCAGGATAAGTCTTCAACGGGCGCTGCTTTATTGGTTGCTGAAGAACTCCGTGTAAGGCCCTCTTGAATGGGTGCAGCCTTAGCTGTGCCATCGCAGCCCCCTTATTTCTCTCACTCCTCGCGAGCTTCAGTCCGTGAAGTGTGAGCGTATCTGCGTTTTTCCCCAACCCGCTAGGACAGGTCATTTTTTGCATAATAGGCGGCCGTGCTCCGTCGCAGTCCGGCTGCGGGGTATCCGTAGTAGGACGCCCCTTCGATGGCGTTAAGAAGGAATCCGTTCACATTGGCGTGCGCCCGCTGCAGGGCGTCACAGGTCCGGCGGATCGCACGCCGGGAAGTCCGCTCGCAGCGGACCACGAGCACGACAGCGTCGGCGCAGGTGGAAAGAACCAAAGCGTCACTGACCAGCGAGACCGGCGGGGTATCGATGACCACGTACTCATAGGCCTCCCGCCACTGCACTATGAGATGTTGTATCGCTTTGTTGTCCAGGGCGCGGGAGCCGCCGGTGTCACTGCTTCCCGCAGGCAGCACCCAGAGCCCTGGCTGTTGCGCGATCTCGCACGCCAGATCCAGACCTCCAGCGTCATGTAGTTGGTCGCGCAGCCCCGGCTGCAAGCCCAAGCCGAAATATTCGTGCAGCGAAGGCTGCCGCAGGTCGGCATCCACCAGCAGGACTTTGGCCCCATGCTGCGCCAGTGCGATAGCGCAGTTGGCTGCCGTCGTAGTTTTGCCTTCGAGCGGTAAAGCGCTCGCAATGGCGATGACCTTTGGCGTGGGAACCTGAGATGTAAGCAGCAAGCTGTGACATACCGCGCGATAAGCCTCCGCCGCCATGGATCCCGGCTCACGCAACATGAGCGCCCGGTCGTGCCATCGCTCCCCGGCGAGATCGAGCGCTACTCTGCGCGAGGCAAACAAGCCCGGCGCAGGCCGATGCCAACGCGGAATCGCTCCCAGTGCCGGCAGGCCGGCAGCCTGCTCGGCGTCTTCCTGAGTACGCACAGAATCGTCGGCCGACTCCAATCCCAACCCCAAGACCACGCCACAGATTAGTCCTATCCCCAGCCCAAACACCGTTGCCGAGAGCGGCCTCGGCTCCGATGGTTCCGAAGGAATCTGTGCCGGGTCGATCACCTCGATGTTGGCTGATGCCAGCCCAGCCGCAATTCCCGCCTGTTTCAGCTTGATCTGCAACGTCTCGTAGAGCTGCTGTGTGGACTCGACATCGCGCTTCATAATTGCGTGCTGCGCCGCGTCTTCATTCAGTCGGTAAGCCTTCTGCTTCTGTTCCTCGAAGCTGGCCCGCAACATGCGCTCGGAGCGCAATGCCGCTTCGTAATCATTGCGATAACGCTGCCTCAACTCCGTCAGTTCCCGATCCACCGCAGCATCGGCGGCGGCCATCTGATCGGCCAGCTCGATTATCTTGGGATAGCCGCTGCCGTACTTCGAGCTGAGCTGGGCATACTGTGCGCGCAGTCCGACCTGTTGGGTTCGCAGCGCCTGCAACGTGATATCGGGCACGGTCGACGCCAGCAGCCCCGGATCGCCCGAGGCCGCGATCCTATAACGCGCCTCTTTGACGATGCGGTCAGATTCCTGGTCGGTGAGCTGCTCGTCCAACTGCTTCAGCTTGCCAAAGACAATGTTGTCGGTTTCATCCTGTCCGAGCAGTCCACTGGTCCGGTCCAGCGTCGCCAATTGTTCCTGCGAAACGCGCACCTTGGTTTTCAGGCCTTCCATCTGCTTCGACAGCCACTCCGAAACCTGGCTGGCCGACTCGTAACTGGTACGCAGGCTGCGCTCGCGGAACTTCTCCACCACCACATTGACCACCGCTGCTGCCAATTCCGGGTCCCGGGCACGGAAGTGAATGGCCACGATATCCGTCTTCGGAATCAGCTCCACGCTCAGGCCCTTCTGAAAGCGACGCAGCAGGTGGTCACGAACATCGGCCGGCCATTCTGAGGGCTTAGTGTCGCCCGGCTGCGCCCAGCGTCCTGCGAAAGCTTTATCTTGGCCTAGTCCGAGCCTGTCCATCACCTCCAGTGCCAGGCTATTGCTTTGCAGTATCTTCACCCCGGCCTGCAGCCGTAACGTCGAGTCGTTGGAGTTCAGGGTCTTGGCGGCATCATCCAGGCCCAGACCATTGGTGTTGGCGGCAGAGACTTCAATCTGCGACAGCGCCTCGTAGCTGGGACTACACAGCAGTACATAGAAAATCGCCAGCAGCAGGCCCGCCAGCGTGCAGCCTGCAATCACCCATCTTCGTCGCCGAAGAACTTGCAGGATCTCCGGCACGAGCAGCTCCTGGGGAGGCTCCATTGCCGGATACCCGCGCCGGAGTTGTCCATCGGCTGTCGTGATCTGCTCAACTGGCGGCAACATTAAATTCCTCGCGCTGCGAATACCACCGTGTGCAGCAACACCGCGAAGTCCATGAAGAGGTTCCTGTGCCGCAGGTAGTACAGGTCATATTCCAGATTTTCGTGGATCAGGCATTTGCGGTCGCCGCTCAACTGCCATAGTCCGGTGATTCCCGGCTTCACCTCCAGCCTGCGTAGCTGCAGCGCGTTGTAGCGGTCGACGATGAATGGCATCTCCGGCCGCGGCCCCACCAGCGACATCTCTCCCCGCAGCACATTCAACAGTTGCGGCACCTCGTCGAAGCAAGTGCGGCGGAGAAATCGCCCGATGGGGGTGATACGGCTGTCAAAGCCCGATGTCGGAGAGAACGCATACACCGGGCTCTCTACATACATCGAACGGAACTTGTACAGATAAAAAAGATGTCCTTTGTGCCCTACCCGCAGTTGGCGGAAGAGGGCCGGCCCCTGGGACGTCAGTCGAATCAGCAGCCCAGCCAGGGCGCACGGCAGCGCCAGCAGCAGCAGCGCGAAGCTGGCCAGTACGATGTCCGCGCAGCGCTTTGAGCAATCGCTGACGCTCTGTTGTGGTTCTGCAGCCAGGCTGGCCAACATCATGCCGTCGATCTCGGAATACTCCAGCCAGTAGCCGGGATCGAGATAATCGCGGGAAACGATGTAGGTACTAACCCCGTGCGCGGCCGCGTTTGCCATGATCTCCAGCGACTCGGCGTTCTCCATATCGGGATCGGCGATGATTAACACTGACGCTGCCAGATTGCGAAAAAGTCTGCCTGACAACGGACCGGCCAGCACAATCGCCGGCTTGCTCCGCCAGTAAGAGCTTGCGTGGATTTCCGTTCCGCTCAGTGCCGCCTCTTCATCCACGATGGCCACGGGATCAAGCCCAAGCATGGGCGAGCGCAGCAGTGCGGAGTAAATGCTCTTGGCCAGCGGACCGCCTCCCAGAATCACCGCTCTCCGGTTGCCATGCCCTGCCATTCGGAAGCGCCGGATGGCGAGACGAAGGCCCGCCTTCTCAACTGTCAGAGCCAGCGGCACTGTGCAAAGGGAGATCATCAGTAACGTCACTGGCAGCCCTGGTGCCGCCAGAAAGGCAAAGGGCAGGGCCACCAGCAGGCACTCCGCCCCCACCCGCAGCATGCGCTCGGTTTCACGGACCGCCAGCAGGCTCAAGAAAGGACGGTATTCTCCGTGCTTCTCCAGCAGAAGGACGACCATTAGTGCGAACAGCGCTGCTGCTTCAAGGATTGATGTGCTGGAAAAGTTTGCAAGACGCTGCATCCCCGCAGCGCGATAGCTCTCAAATGGCAACAACACGCCGCCCACGACGGCAACCCAGTCCAGCAACCGCTCAGCGAATGCAATTCTGGAGGAAAGGCGGCGGGGGGCGCTGACCGCTACAGCGCCCTGTCGACCATTCGAAGCCGCTGATGGGAACGAAACTACAATTCCCATTCCGCCGCCTGGGGGAGGAGATCGTTCTTCATGCTTTGCTGCGCGGAATCATGCATTAACGGCACACGCCTAACCGAGTGGTTCCACATCGGCGCCATTCAGGTCGATGGACACCGACTTCATGATCTGGTCCACCGTAATCACCAGCCGGGTGGAGTTCTTTTTCTCCACCAGCACGCCTTCCCAGCCCTGGAACGGTCCGTGCTTCACTCGCACTCGTTGCCCCACACGAAGGTACGGGTGAGGCTCCACCGCTGAAGGATTCGCGGTACAGAAGCGCAACTTCTCAATGTCGTCCTGGGACAAGGGGACCGGCGTGCCGCCGCAACATACAATGCTGACGACCCCGGCGGTTTGCAGGATGCCGTGGCGTTCCCGCTCCGTTACCCGAACAAAAACGTAGCCGGGAAACAACGGCGTATTGGTCCGCCGAATGCGGTCGCTCCATCGACTTAGCCGGCGATACGTCGGCAGCAGCGTATCCAGTCCCTTCTGCTCAAGCTGCCGCACAACCACCGACTCATGCCGCGACCTGGTGTACGCGGCCAGCCAGCATCGAGACGACTGGTCCTGCTTCAGGTTTCCCTTGGAACATACGTTCAGAATCGCCCGTGGCTCCGCCATTGCCAGTCCCATTACTCTGTGGCCCCCATCGAGAAGATGCGTTTGACTTGTCTTTATGTCACTTAAGTTGTAAGGGAAACACCTTATAGTGACACCGAGGGTATGGCACTTTTTGGGCCAAAGAGGGATCGAGAGAACGTACGAGAAATTGTCTTAGAATTCAGACTCTTAGCCATTTTCGAAACATGACGGCGCAGGATTCCTTGTCCAGATTCTGGACATACCATGTCCAATAGTTGTACCTGAGGATGCATGCCCACTCGGCGTATCGTCCGAGTTGGCTCATTTCTATGATCTGCTCACCGCCGAGACTGTGATACAAAAGTCGGCATGAGAAGCCGCACGCTGATTCGACTCACCGGGGCCTTCGCACTCCTTGCCGCATCGTTGTTATGCCTGGCACAAACCAGGAAGACCGTGGTCGAAATGCAGAACGCCAAGGGCGAGAGCGTCGGTCATGTCATGATCCTCGCCGAGAAGACCGGCGTCGAACTGAAGCTTGACCTGAAGGACCTTCCTCCCGGCCAGCACGCGATCCACATTCATCAGAACGCCAAGTGTGATGCCCCGGACTTCAAGTCGGCTGGCCCGCACTTCAATCCCACCGGCAAGAAGCACGGCCTGGAAAACCCCGAAGGCCATCACGCTGGCGACATGGTGAACTTCACCGTCCAGCCTGACGGCAAGGCCAAACAGACCATCAAAAATGCCGATGTGGTGCTGGGCGACGGCTCCGCGCCGAACTCGCTGTTTGCCAACGGTGGGACCGCGCTGGTCATCCACGCCAAGGCCGACGACATGAAGACCGATCCGGCAGGCAACGCCGGTGACCGCATCGCCTGCGGCGTGATCGCCAGGTAGCAAGGCCGCGACACTCTGCCACGGCGATCGGTTCACAGCAGCCCACTTCTCTTTTATTATCTTGGCGGGGATTCGGTCTAACAATCCGTTCTGATAATGTTCCCAGCGCTCGTATGAAGAAGCATTCCAAGCTCCACCGATTCCTGCAGACTCACCGTTCCCATTTGCTTGCCGGCGTCCTGATTGCCGAAATGTTGATCTCCCCGGCGGCGGACTTTCACCCCTACATAGGAGCGGTACTGGCCGGCTCGATGTGGTTGGTGGTGATCCTGGCCGCACGCTACATGGCGGGCCGTGGAGTGGTGCGATGGGCAATTTTGCCCTTCGCCGGCTTGTGGGTCGTCGCGCGCTTGCTCGAAGCCTTTGGCAATCCCGCACAGTTTTATACGCGGTTGGCGCCGCTGATGGGGCTCGCACTCTCCTGCGCCCTGCTGTGGGGCATCAGTGAGCGCCGGAGCCAGGTCTCGCCCGGCACCGCGGTTGCGGAGTCGTTCATTGCCTATCTCCTGATCGCGATCGCCTTCGGCCAGCTTTACTGGCTGCTGAATCAATCTCTGGTGAGACCGTTTAGTCAGTATGTCTCCCCGCACGAGATCAGCACGCTGTTGTATTTCAGCATGGTCACCATCAGCACGGTCGGCTACGGAGTCATTGCGCCCATTAACCCTTATGTCCGCATGGTGGCTGCCTTTGAGAGCATCACTGGCATTTTCTATCTGGCGGTTGTCGTAGCCAGATTGATCTCCGCCTACGACGTCCTCCGCCGTAAGGCCGAAAACTGACGCCTACGGGCCGACGCTGCCCGCCGCAAAGGTGAGAATCTTCATCGTCGGTCCGCCGAAGATCGCAGCCGCAATGCCCGGCTGCCCAATCGTGTAGCGGGCATCGTTGAAGTTGATCAGCAGCACTCCGTTGAAGTACACCCGGTGCGTGCTGCCCTCCGATTCCATCCGCAAGCCTCGCGGCGCCGTGCCCACCGAGGCATTCGCCGAGGCCAGCAAGCTAAAGTTCAACCCGCCCGTGTCATCGGTGCGGTATAGCCGCACCTGGCCGGCATAGGCGATGGCCAGGTACCCGCTGCCATTGCTGGCGCCCTGCACCCGCGTCATCACTCCCACCCAACTGCTGGCCCCCGGGTCCTGATCGTAGGTGATCTCGGCAAACTGGTCGGCTCCCAGCACCGGCTGTACCAGGCGAGCTCCGTCCAGCAGGTCCACCGCATAGGCCCCGTCATTCTTGCGCAGCGCACCCCAGGAGCCCGGCGTGTCCCACATCCCACCCTCGCGGAGCGGACTCTCTACGCCCAGGAAGTTGCTGCTCGCTGCCTGCCCGCCGGCCACGGAGAAATGGATCACAAAGTCGTCGGCATTGGCATTGCTGCTGGCGTCCTGGCAACGCACGTAGAAGCTGTAGCCGTTGCCGTCCGCCAGTCCGCTCACTGTGGTCGAGTGGGCTACGCCACCAGTGTTGCTGAACAGGTTGGGCATCGAAGCAAAGGCGACGCCCGGAGTGGTGGCATAGCGGCAAGAGGCATTCTCGTCGGTGCTCAAGCTGAGCGTGGTCTGTCTGGTGCCCTCATTCAGTTCGCCTGTGGGCTGCCCATTGGAGCGCACCGGTGGTGTCCGGTCGCCTTCGGCCAGGCTGCCCGCCGCAAAGGTGAGAATCTTCATCGTCGGTCCGCCGAAGATCGCAGCCGCAATCCCCGGCTGCCCGACCGTGTAGCGGGCGTCGGTGAAGTTGATCAGCAGCACTCCGTTGAAGTACACCCGGTGCGTGCTGCCCTCCGATTCCATTCGCAAGCCGTCGCGGCGCCGTGCCCACCGAGGCATTCGCCGAGGCCAGCAAGCTAAAGTTCAACCCGCCCGTGTCATCCGTGCGGTATAGCCGCACCTGGCCGGCGTAGGCGATAGCCAGGTAGCCGCTGCCGTTGCTGGCGCCCTGCACCCGCGTCATTACTCCCACCCAGCTGCTAGCTCCCGGGTCCTGATCGTAGGTGATCTCGGCAAACTGGTCGGCTCCCAGCACCGGCTGTACCAGGCGAGCTCCGTCCAGCAGGTCCACCGCATAGGCCCCGTCATTCTTGCGCAGCGCACCCCAGGAGCCCGGCGTGTCCCACATCCCACCCTCGCGGAGCGGACTCTCTACGCCCAGGAAGCTGCTGCTCGCTGCCTGCCCGCCGGCCACGGAGAAATGGATCACAAAGTCGTCGGTATTGGCATTGCCGCTGGCGTCCTGGCAACGCACGTAGAAGCTGTAGCCGTTGCCGTCCGCCAGTCCGCTGACTGTGGTCGAGTGGGCCACGCTGCCGGTGTTGCTGAACAGGTTGGGCATCGAAGCAAAGGCGACGCCCGGAGTGGTGGCATAGCGGCAAGAGGCATTCTCGTCGGTGCTCAAGCTGAGCGTGGTCTGTCTGGTGCCCTCATTCAGTTCGCCTGTGGGCTGCCCATTGGAGCGCACCGGTGGTGTCCGGTCGCCCTCGGCCAGGCTGCCCGCCGCAAAGCTGAGAATCTTCATCGTCGGTCCGCCGAAGATCGCGGCCGCAATGCCCGGCTGCCCAATTGTGTAGCGGGCATCGTTGAAGTTGATCAGCAGCACTCCGTTGAAGTACACCCGGTGCGTGCTGCCCTCCGATTCCATCCGCAAGCCTCGCGGCGCCGTGCCCACCGAGGCATTCGCCGAGGCCAGCAAGCTAAAGTTCAACCCGCCCGTGTCATCGGTGCGGTATAGCCGCACCTGGCCGGCATAGGCGATGGCCAGGTAGCCGCTGCCATTGCTGGCGCTCTGCACCCGCGTCATCACCCCTACCCAACTATTGGCCCCCGGGTCCTGATCGTAGGTGATCTCGGCAAACTGGTCGGCTCCCAGCACCGGCTGCACCAGCCGAGCTCCGTCCAGCAGATCCACCGCATAGGCCCCGTCATTTTTGCGCAGCGCACCCCAGGAGCCCGGCGTGTCCCAGATCCCACCCTCGCGGAGCGGACTCTCTACGCCCAGGAAGTTGCTGCTCGCTCCCTGCCCGCCAGCCACGGAGAAATGGATCACAAAGTCGTCGGTATTGGCATTGCTGCTGGCGTCCTGGCAACGCACGTAGAAGCTGTAGCCGTTGCCGTCCGCCAGTCCGCTGACTGTGGTCGAGTGGGCCACACTGCCGGTGTTGCTGAACAGGTTGGGCATCGAAGCAAAGGCGACGCCCGGAGTGGTGGCATAGCGGCAAGAGGCGTTCTCGTCGGTGCTCAAGCTGAGCGTGGTCTGTCTGGTGCCCTCATTCAGTTCGCCTGCGGGCTGCCCATTGGAGCGCACCGGTGGTGTCTGGTCGCCCGCCCGGGCGACAGAAAAATTGATTAGATAATCATCGGCATTAGTGTTGCCGTCGGTGGTCTTGCAGCGCACGTAATAGCTGTACTCGTTGCCATCGCTCAGACCAGTCACGGTCGTGGAGTGGTTTGTCCCCCCGGTGACGCCGAACAGGTTGGGCATGGCCTCGAATGATAATCCTGCGGCTGCCGCATAACGGCAGGTGGCATCCTCGTCTGTGTCGAGGCTTAGGGTTGTCTGGCTCGTTCCTGCTTCCAGCGATCCGCTGGGCTGACCGTTCGATCGTCGCGGGCGATTGGTATACGAAACTCGGCGGATCGTGCCACCATTCAAATCGGCGTAGAACAGGTCTCCGCCCGGCCCGCTCTTGATATCCACCGGATTGCCGGCGCTGGAGAGAAAGTTCGCACGGGTCGACGGATCCGGCAAGCCGCCCGTTCCTTTGAACATTACCCAGATACGGTTCCTGAGGTAGTCGGAAAAGAAAAGCGCTCCCTGGTACGCCGGGGGATAGCTACCCGAGTCGTAGAAGGCTAGGCCGGAGATAGCCCCCTTGCCTATCTGCTCATCATCACCGTCTACGACGTGCTGCTGGTGGCCGTACTGGAAGTAGGGAAGCGTGACCGCGCCGGTTTGTGAATACAGCGAAGTACAAATACTCGATCCAGAGTAGCCGGTGATGGCATCTCCTTCGTAGCAAGGCCATCCGAAGTTCTCCACGATGCCATCGGTAGAGTCCGGAATCCGGTCAATCTCCTCGTATCCGTTCCAGCCCCTGTCAGCGACCCACATCTCGTGCGTGTCAGGACGGAAAGTCAGATGTGGGCTCCTGAGCCCATACGCGATTATGCGCTGTTCATTGGTATCCACCGGTGCATCCAACTCGGCGTTCGCGTCGAGTGCGGTGACGGCCCCTTCCAGCCAGCCGCTGCCCCAACTGTGCTGCCGGTAGCCTCCTTGCACCCAGGTATGCGGAATGGATGCCGCCGTCAACTGGTCGTGCAGTTGCACCATATCCGTCGTCCAGGCGCTGTCATCTCCACTGATCCACAAGCGGTTCTTCGAGGTAAACGGCGCGCCATTTGTCGTTATGAGAGTGGGAATCTCATAATTGTCGAAGTTCTCCTCGGTGCCGAAGTTCAAAAGCATGTTGGGAAAGTTCGACATGTTGGTGAGCTGGGCCGGAGCATCCCAGGCTGCGGCCTCACTGAACACATTCGGGTGGCGGAGGATCAGGAACAGAGCGCCGTTGCCCGATTTGCTGAATCCCAAAACAAAGCGTTGCGGAATCTTATCGTCCGTTGCAAAGCTGTCGCCGAACGGCACAAGGTCCTGAATAATGAAGCTCTCCATCCGGCGCGTTGGATCCGTTGTGTTGTCCCCATACCATGGCTCGTAGTTGAAAGAGGGAGCGATGAGGGTGAGATTGAAACGATTGGGAATGTCCAGCAAGCGGAGTTCTTCCAGCCCATCGCTCCAGTTGGAGTTCAGATTGGTGACCCCGGCTTCCACCGGCAGTACATAAAGGAAGCGCCGCGGCCGTCCCGGCGCTGGATTGTCAGGTTCCAGGACCCTGACCGTCAGAGGTTGTGATCCCTGGAACACAGAGGTTACCGAATAACTCTTGACCCCGTTGGCGTCGACAGTGGGCTCACCGACCGTCATCGCTGTTTTCTCACGCAGCGGCTGGCCCGTGTCCGGCTGCACTCTGATGATCGCCCCATCTAGCGTTATCGGATCCGCGGGGGTGCGCAGGTCCTGGCTGCGCAAGGCTCCTCCTTCGTTCGGAGGATCGGGGCTGGGAACGTCGGTTTGCCCGATGTCCACGATGGTCGAACTGGCTCCGTCGCCGCCTCCTGCGTACAGAGCGCCGTCGGGACCAAAAACCAGGTTACCCACCGGTTGATCGGGGTAGTGTTGATACCAATCCTCGATGAGAACCTGCTCAGCCCCGGTCATGACATTTCCGTCTGCCTGAAGGCGCGACAGGCGGCCACCACCCACCTGGCCCTGATGGCTATACAGAACGTAGACATAGGGCACGTTCGGAAACCCTGGGGCCAGTGCCATGCCCAGCAAACCGCCATTGCCAGAGCCGTCCACATTCGATCGCAGGTCGGCAAAGGTGGTAGGGGTCTGAGCTCCGAGGTTGTCAAACACCAGAATCAATCCGCTCTTCTCGGCCACAAAGACGCGACCATCTGAGGCGAACTGGAAGGAGGTTGGGTGGTCGAGGCCGCCAAGAACTACCGAATCCTGAAAGCCCGGTTGGCCGGACTGGGCGGGCGCCGAGGACGAGTAGAGCGTCAGAAAGAAAAACAGTACCAGCAGCGAGGAGATTCCCCGGAGCAGGAGATTGGTTGGGCGAGGCCTAAATCGCTCCCTGTAAGGATGGAGCCGCGGGCGACCGTTAGCCGGATAAGCCGACAAGCCCAATGAGCAGGCCGTGGTATTCGCCCGCGAAATGCCTGCAACAGGCTGCCAAGCTCCTAACAGATCCATTGCGCCTCTCATATCCTGCCTCTCTGCATTCGTCTTGCGAGGGGGCGTTCTCTCTACGAGGCTCCTCCTTGCCCTGTTCGCGCATGGCCCCGTTTGTACGTTCGCTTCAAAGCCCTGGGCTGTCAAGACTGTTAGTTTTTGCAACCGGTTGCAAACTATTGCAACGACTAGCTAAGCCCCTTGATTGCTGTTGATTGTGTGGCGCCTGGAGGTTAATGCCGCTGTTCCCTAGACGGTACTCGGATTTAGGTTCACCGAGCGCGCGTACTGGTTTCGTAAACCAGCGTTGCGGGTTCAATGTGTGGCTGCAGCATGGAAGGCGAAAAGGACCTGCTAAGCAGCAGGCTGGCGAACTCGTCAGCAGGCAGGGGCCTACTGAAATAGTAGCCTTGTGCCTCGTCGCACTGATGGGCACGCAGAAACGCAAGCTGCTCCTTACTCTCCACTCCTTCGGCAATGACCTTTAGGTTCAGGCCTTTTCCCATGCGGATGATGGTTGCGGCGAGCTCTGCGTTGCGCGGGGTCTCTGCCATGGTTCGAATAAACGAACGATCAATTTTCAATTTATAGACGGGAAGGTCTTTCAGATAGCTCAGACTGGAATATCCGGTGCCAAAGTCATCGATGGATAATCGCAGCCCCATCCCGGCTAAAGCTTCCAGCACGGAAAGGGTTTTGCGGGTATTTGAAAGCAGTATGCCTTCTGTGATCTCCAATTCCAGATGTTGAGCAGCGAGCCGGTTTGCTGCCAGCACTTTCCGCACCACCTGAAGAAACCGGTCGTCCAGCAGTTGGGCTGCTGATACGTTCACCGCGATGGATGGAATCGGAAGATCCTGCTCGTGCCATTGACGGAGCTGCGCGCAAGCCGCATTGAGTACCCATTCGCCGATGGGAATGATTAGGCCGTTGTTTTCCGCCAACTCGATGAATCGGCTCGGCGCGACCTGTCCGAGTTCGGCGTTGTACCACCGTAGCAATGCTTCTGCTCCGATAATTTCTTCCGTGGCAATGTTCACCAGCGGCTGGTAGACGAGAGAAAACTCGTGCTTCCCAAGCGCAGCCTGCAGTTGCCTTTCCATGCCCAGGCGTTCCACTACCCGAGCATTCAGCTCCGGCACGAAGAACTGAACACTATTCCGCCCGCTCTCTTTAGCGCTGTACATCGCCAGATCGGCATTTCTGAGAAGAGTTTCACTATCCGGCCCATGATCAGGGAACAGGCTGATGCCGATGCTGCAGCTGGTAGGAAGTAAGTGGCCTTGGATCACGAATTCACGCTTGAGTTCTTCCCGAATGCGATTCGCTGCTGCCTTTGCATGGGAAGCCCCGGTGGAACCCGTCAAGACGCAGGCAAACTCGTCTCCTCCCACCCGAGCGACACCATGGGGCTGGTTGAGACAATCCTGTAATCGTTGGCCGACCTCCTTCAGCAGAAGATCTCCGATGGCGTGCCCGAGCGAATCGTTGATGATCTTGAAGTTGTCCAGGTCAATCCAAAGCACCGCGAGGGCTTCTCCGCGAGCCTTCGCCTTGACCAGGGCATTGGCCAGCAGCTCCTCAAGCCAAGTGCGATTGGGCAGCCCGGTAAGCGCATCGTGGTAAGCCAGGAACCGCACTCGCTCCTCGGCCGCCTTACGGTCGCTTATGTCCTGCACCGTGCCTTCGTGATAGATCTCCCCTTTCGCATCGGTCAGCGCGCGCATGTTCAGCAAGATAGTACGCTGCCGGCCATCTCTGACCTTTACGTTTAACTCGAAATCATGGACCTCGGTATGCGTTTTGAGCTGGTGGAGCAATTCGTCGCGCCGCCGCAAATCGCTGTAGAGTTGAATTGCCGAACGACAATGCCTTTGGAATTCTTCGGGCGATGAGAAGCCGGCCATTCTCGCGACCGCCGGGTTCACCGAGATGAAGTCTCCGTTGGGCCTCGTCTGCCAAATACCGAGCACGGCATTTTCGAAGATGCCGCGATACTTTGCTTCGGCAGCCTGAAGTGCTTTCTCGGCCAGTTTCCTCTCACTAACATCTTGCTTAATCGCCACGTAGTGACTGATCGCTCCCCTCTGCGAACGGACAGGGGCAATGGTCATTTCCGCGGGATATAGGCTCCCATCCTTTTTGCGATTGACGATTTCCCCGTGCCAGACCTTTCCGGCTGTAATCGTATTCCAAAGCGACGCATAGAAGGCAGCGTCCTGCTCACCGGAGTTCAGAATCCGCGGATTTGTTCCGATTACCTCTTCCGCCGCATAGCCCGTCATATGCGTGAACGCCCGATTCACCCACAGTATGGCCCCCCGATTGTCGGTGAGCACTACCGCATTGCCTGCTTCCTGAAGTGCAGTCGCATGCAGGCGAAGGCGTTCCTCCGCCTGCTTGCGCTCGTCAATATCCATTGCAATACCCGAAACCTTGAGCCGCTGCCCCTCCAAGCCAAAGAAAGCTCGCCCCCTGATCCAGATCCAGTGCACGGAACCGTCGCTCCATAACGCGCGATGCTCATAGGTAAACTCCGGGTGGTCCGGAGAAGGCCCCGCCAGGGCCTTGGCCATTCCTTCTCTGTCCTCAGGATGAACTGCATTCATCAAAACCGCCATGTCCGCTGGCGAATTGGGCCTCAGGCCCAAAAGCTGCTTTGCGGTGCTGGACCAGACCTGTTGGTCGTGTACACAGTCCCATTCAAAAAACCCTATCCTGGCGGCCTCGACCGCCATCGCAATCCGCTCTTCACTTCTGCGAAGCTGATCTTCAATCTCTCCCCGTGCCACAGTCTCAGAGCGGGCCTTCGCTATGGCTTGCTGGCGCTGGTTCGCCTCGACACTCAACGCCAATTGCAACCGCTCATCGCGGCGCTGCAGAATGAGGCTCAACAATACCGTCAGAATGGTGACAAATGCGATCGTGATCAGGTGAGAAGTCCAAATTCTGACACTGGGGTTGATCAGCTGCTTTACCGTCTCATACAGGGACATCCCGCAGGCCGTAGCCAGCCCCAGTGTGATTAACCGTGCTGTGCGGTTCTTAAGCATCGGAAACTCACCTCAGGGGATCTGACCGATGAGCTGCCTTCGCGGGGCCCACTCCAGACCTCCGGACACTGCTCCTTGGATCGCAGTACCTTCTCCAATCCACTATCGGCCTCTGGCATGACACACCGATATGGAAGCGGCGTGCCAATCCGTCGGCCGTCCTCTTTCTTATCGGCCTGACTGAGACGATGGTTGAGCCAGGGTCGCCAACCATAGCGATGGTCGTGGCCGGCAAAGGGTCAGTTTGAAAACAGACCCTTCGTAAAAATATGCAGATGGGGCAAGGAGACCGATTGGGTGGCGCGATCTATGCCGACCGTGTTGCGATTCAGTCTGACATCTCGGCAGTCGGTCGGCTACCTGTCGCCAGCGAAGAATCAGCCCTTCTTCGACTTCGCAGGAGGATTCAGCATGACCGCCGCCTCTGACGTGAGGAAGAGGAAGGTAAACGTCTCCTGCAAATATAGGGTGACGGCCGCATCAGTATGCTTCAGGTAGCCGACGGAGACGTCCTGTCCAATGTGCAAGTCGAAATCGCCGCCGCGCGTGGTCAACACGCAAGCGCCCCGAATGCCCGGCGCCCAGACGATCTTGTCCTCGACCAGCCGTCTGACATGTTCCAGCACCGGGTAGCCTTGGTCACTGGTCTCGGCCAGCGCCGTATAAACATTGGCATCCAGTAGCACCGCATACGGCCCGTTGACGCCCTGCAGCCGCAAGCGGCTCAGGCCCTGTGCGATGGCGTCTGGGTAGGCTCGCACATCGGAGGGGAGCGGGATGGCAGGATTGCTGCTCCCTTGCCGAACGCCGACGATTCCAGCGGCGGAATAGCCTTCAAATATGGCGCCGTCTTCAGCATAGGCGAGCCGGCGCGCACCAATCTTTGCCGGCTCCCAGTCAGAGTCGTTCGCGCCACGCTCGACATCGTCAATTGCCTGGCGATCCAGTTCAAACGGAACACGCAGCTCGACCAGTGCCTTTACCTCGCGTTGCCGGGAGAGGACACCGTCTCCCGGAGTCGTGATCGTGAGCAGATGTCCGGTGCCAACCGCGGAGAGACCTGTGCCCGAGGGCCCATGCACATCCACCACTCGCCGTCCTGCGATGTGACGCTTGAAGGTGCGCGATACTTCCTCTTCGATCTGCGCCCAGGCGGCGTCGGAGATCGGGGCAAGCTCTCGATGCAGATTATTCATGAGGGATCTCTCCTTTCAGGGAACCAATACCCAGCGAGCCGTCACTCTTGCGCCCGGGAGCAGCGGCTTGGGCCTGCTGCTCGGTGGGAGCTGTCGCAGGCTGATCATTCGCGGTACCTTCCAGAAACGTTAGAGAGGGCACAAAGAACAGGTTTCCAGTCACAGCACGACTGAAGTCGAGCAGCCGGTCGTAATTGCCCGGTGGACGGCCAATGAACATGTTCTCCAGCATTTCCTCAATCGTGCCGGGCGATCGGCTGTAGCCGATGAAATAGGTGCCAAACTCAGCTTCGCCAACCCGGCCGAAGGGCATATTATCGCGCAGGATCTGGACCTCCTGCCCATCCTTGACGATGGTTGTGAGCGCGTTGTGCGCCGAGGTTGGTTTCACGGAATCGTCCAATTCAATATCAGATAGTTTGGTGCGCCCAATAATGCGCTCTTGCGCCTCGGTGCTCAGCGCGTTCCATCCTGCCAGGTCGTGAAGATACTTTTGCACGATGACATAGCTGCCACCTGCGAACGCGGGGTCCTCCTCGCCGATGAGCACGGAGTCCACTGCCGCTTGTCCGGTAGGATTCTCCGTTCCATCGACAAAGCCAAGGAGGTCGCGGGTATCGAAGTAGCGGAATCCGTGCACCTCATCCTCCACCGCGACGGCTGAACCGAGGCTTGCCATGATTTGCGTTGCCAGCTCGAAGCACAAATCGATGCGCTCCGCGCGGATGTGAAACAGCAAATCGCCCGGAGTCGCCACGGCATGTCTGTTTCCTGCCTGGATCTCACGGAAGGGATGTAGCTCCGCCGGTCGTGGTGATCCAAATAGACCGTCCCATGCTTCTGACCCGATGCCCATAACGCAAGAGAGCCTGCCGTCAATGTCACGGAAACCCACCGCGCGCAACAGGGCAGATAAGTCTCCGCAGAAAGACCGAACTGTCGCGTAATTCTCAGGACCCGGATTGATTGTCACTACGAGGAAGATCGCGGCGCGAGTCAGGGAGCCGGCTACTGTTTGTGCGACGGCCGGTGCCGCCACTCTGATGGGCTTAGAGGTCATGGGCGCATCGTAGCGAGCACCCCGGCTCGCTTTGTAAAACCAATGCTAAGTCCGGAATATCGCCGTTTCGCACGGCAACCTCGCGAAAAGTAAGCCTATCATCAGCTCCGGAAGGGTGTCCACGCCGATCGCCGCTGATGGCTTGTGATGTTAGAACTCTGTTTAGCCAGCTTCCGTGGGCCAGATGTTAACCTCTCCTGCAATGAGACCCGGGGACCGATTTTAGAGCTTTGGAATATTCTGACTAGGACCAGAATGAAGCGGCTGAACCTTATGATGATCATGTCGGCAGCTTCTGATCGGGGAACAGACGCATGAATAATGCGCTGCGTCTGGTCCTTCTTTTTTGTGGTCTTGTTCTCATTTCGAGCATTCTCGCCCGTGCGCAGAGCAATCGAGGTGAGCTACGAATTACGGTTACCGATCCGACTGGGCTCGGGGCTAAGGCGTCCGTTCACCTGCAAAGTGAAGGCAATCAATATAACAACCTTTTGACAACCAACGATGAAGGCAAGTTAAACGTGCAACGCCTCTCGTATGGGATCTACCAACTAACCCTCGAAGCAACCGGCTTTGCGCCGGTTTCACAGACAGTCGATATTCATTCGCCCATACGTTCGTGCCCAGGTCGACGGTCAAAACCTGAACAACCTGCTCGATCTGATCGATTTTGGCGGGGTGTTTTCCGGTAATGCCATCGGCCCACCACGTAGTGTTTCCCTTCGTCTGAGCGCAGCATTTTAAAGCGCAAAACTTGGCAAGTTGTCTAAAGCCAGAGCTGCCGTTGACTCAGATAGCAGGCCAAGATCCAACTAGCGCAGCTGTTCATACTCCGCTTTGGCTTGGCGGTAGATCGGGAGGTCGGGATCGGCATCTTTCCAGATAGTGAAGAAGTCGTGATACGAAGTGCGAGCGGTTTCCTTGTCCCCACTCCTGGCCTGCGCACGACCAAGTTGGAGATGCGCCAGCGCGCCCGTAACGAAGTTGCCCACGATTCCACGGTTCGTCAGCAACATTTGAAACTCGGCGCCCGCCCGCTCTGGCTGGCCTGATTTCAAATACGCCTCACCGCGTAGATAGGCCGGATAGACAAAGGTGATGGCTCCTTGGCTCAACTCATATTTCCGACTCATTTCAAGGATCTCGAGGGCCTGTAGAGGCTTGTCGTGTTGCAACAGAATGGCCGCCCGAATACAGGGAAGCGCAACATTCTGAAGCACGGTGTCCAGAGGATATTGCTCATTCAGTTCACGACTGAGAGTTTCCGCTCTAGCAACATCTCCAGCACGAGCAAAAATGAGTGCAGCGTTGATGCGGGCGTCCCGCCCCTGGTTGACTGCAAGGCCCTCCTCGACCTGACGTCGCGCTGCCGCGGAGTTTCCCAACTCCGCCTCCACCATGGCATGCTTCAGCGTCCAGAGCGCTGCCGACTCCATCGCGTCAGCACTTCTTGCCGACCCAACTGCGCGCTGGGAAAGCTCCCGCGATTGCCGAATCCGGCCATAGTACGCCTCCGTGTCGGCCTGCTGCGCGAGCATCACGTCTTCGCTTCGGGGCTTCCCGGCAGCCCACTTTAGTTGCTCTTGCATTGCTGCTTCGTTGCCCTGTAAAAACGCGAGATTGTACCGATACTCTCGCAGATAGGGACTATCGAGATTTCGAGCCCGTGCCTGATCATAGGCAGCCTGGGCCACGTTTAACTGATTGGCTGCGCTTGCCATGCCCACAAGGTTGGCGTAGGCGCCTGGATTCTCTGGAACAATCCGAATAACTTCCTGGATCTCACGAACCGCTTCGTCAGGCTGTCCCAACTCGGCGTAAATGATCGACAAGCTATTGTGTGGTTGCCAACTCCCCGGATAACTTTGCGCCCACTCTTTCGCCGACTGTTCTGCCTTCTCCAGCTCCCGCGTTACCAGACAATAGTAGGAGGTCTCGATATAAAACCGTTCTCGTAGACTTACCCTGTCCCGCAGCTCGAAGGCCCGGGTAATATTCTTTGCTCCAAGTGCCTCTTCGCCTACATTCCAGTAAGCGGCGCCCAGTTGAGCGTAGGCATAGGCAAAGTTGGGGTCCAGTTCGAGTGCCCGCTTAACATATGGAATGTTCTCAGTCGGAGATCCGTACTGTCTCGTTTTCGAGAAGACTTGCAATGCTTCGAGGGATGAAGTGGTCGCTTCCACCAATCGTTGGTCATATCTGTTCACGGAGGCCAGGGATTCACCCAACCTGGCACGCATCTGGCTCACAGCATTAGCCAGCGCAGGCAATACTGCATTGCGGTTGTTGGCCTGTGCCTCCACTACTGCGAACGGAGTTCCCGTCTCGCAGGTCAAAGCTTTGAGCGTAAGGTCGTACGAGTTGCCGGTCCGGCCGATCGATCCGGCCAGCACCGCATTGCTCTGGTTTCGGATACAGATCTCCGTAGCAATGGCCGGCGTTACCGGCTGCTCCGGCGATTTCTCCATCTCCTTCAGGGTTGTTCGCACCTTGTCGGCAGCAAGGACGTTCAAATAAGGAGACTGCTCCATTTGCAACGTCAAGGCCTGTGTCAGAGAACCGTCGAGTACAGGGTCTCCTGTGGTATTAGAGAAGTCGGCAATGACCACTGTGCCTCGCGCGGCGAAGGCTGGCACAGTTTTGTGAAAGCGCCAATAGAGCAAAGCTGCCACCATCGCGATCGCAACTAGGCTGCCCACTGCAAGCAACGCTTTTGTGCCGGGTCCAGAGAGCGGAGGACCGCTGCGGTCTAGTTTCGAGCCTAAGGCTGATGAGGTCGCCAAGCAGCTCTGCGGCTGACCGGTACCTTGCCTCCCGGTCTTTCTCCATTGCCTTGTCAATGATCGAGACCAGCTTCGCCGGAAGGCAAGCGTTTTGTTCCTTCAATGGAACCGCGGTCTTATGCAGAATGGCATCTTGTACGGCGGCAACCGTTCCTCCGCCAAAGGCGCGCTGCCCGGTGGCCATTTCGTACAGAATCAGACCGAATGAATAAATGTCGGTACGACCGTCCAGCCTCTCGCCCCGAATCTGCTCTGGCGACATATAGCCCGCTGTCCCCATCGCGGTGCCGGTACGCGTAAGAGTCATGACCGTCGGCACAGCCGCTCCCGAAGAGGGTGGAGGGGTCGGCTCTGACATGGCAGCTTCCTCCTCCTCAGCCTCAAGTAGCTTGGCTAATCCGAAATCGAGAATCTTGCAGGTGCCTTTGGCGGTAATAAAGATGTTTGCCGGCTTGATGTCGCGATGAATAATGCCCTGCTCGTGGGCCGCCTGCAGGCCTTCGCTCACTTGCAAGGCAATATCCAGCAACTCCGGCAGTGGGAGCGGCCCCTGACTCGCCGCCAGCCTGTCCCGCAAGGTTTGTCCTTCCAGCAGCTGCATCACGATGAACGGATGTCCTTCGTGCTCCCCGAATTCGTGGATGGCGCAGATATTGGAGTGGTCCAGTGACGAAGCAGCGCGCGCCTCCCGGCTGAAACGCTCCAGCGCCGAAAGGTCGCTGCCCACCTCTTCCGGCAGAAACTTCAACGCCACAGCGCGGCCCAGCTTCAGGTCTTCTGCACGATAGACGATCCCCATGCCGCCACCACCGATGACCTGAAGCACACGGTAATGTGACACGGTTCTGCCGATGAGTGATCCCCGGCTGACCTTCGCTGCAAGCCCGACGGTGTCGCCATCGGACTGGGCATCGAGTTGCTCCCCGCCGGAGCTACCATCCTCCACCCGCTCTACCGGCACCATTAGGCGGTAGCCACGTCGCGGTACAGTCTCGATGTAGGTTGGCCCGTCGGCAGAATCGCCTAGCGCTCGCCGCAGGCTCTTGATCGCGGTATTGATCCCGTGCTCGAAATCGACGGCAGTGTCGTTGGGCCAGAGCCTCTTCTTGATGTCCTCGCGGCCGACCAGTCCCCCCTCGAATTCAATCAGGATGGTGAGAATTCGAAGCGGCTTTTCCGGAAGGTAGACAGTCTGGTCTGGCCCGCGCAATCGTCCGCTCGTGAGGTCGAGCCCGAACTCTCCAAAGCGGACATGGGTCCGCAGGGTATTGTCCATCGGGGTTGGTTGGAATCGGGGAAAGTGTACTACTACAGCAACGTGGCCAACAGCCACGTTTGGGCCATAGAACCAAGCAGGATATGGCTCATGGGCATTTTTAGTTAAGCGAAAGTCTCGCACCTGCCGCCTTGAAATCAGCAGGTTATGTCCCCTCGTGCACCTTCACCAAAAACTCACCAATAACTCACCTCCGCTGCATTGACC